>NZ_PGGV01000037.1:0-497287 GCF_002798405.1 Glycomyces xiaoerkulensis
CCGTGGACCGCTGATAAGACCCGGGAGGCCGGGCACAGCGGGTCGAAGCGGGAACCCACCGAGACCCGCAGCCTCGCGGGTGGTAGGAACCCCCGGCCTTCAGGCCGGGGAGGAAGTCAACTCGACCGCTTCAGCGACGACGCACCGATCTCGGAGCACCTGCTCGATGAGGTGCTCCGGCCCACCGGTTTCCTCCGGAACGAGGGGGAGCTCCTACTGAGGCAGTCGCTGCCGAACCCGGCGCACTACATCGCGATTCTCAAGGCGATAGCCCACGGCCACAACCGGAACTCGACGATCTCGGACCGAACCGGGCTCAAGCCCTCCGGCATCACGAAGGCGCTGCGGGTGCTCGAACGCCTGGGGCTGGTGACGGAGATGAAGCCCATCACCGCTCCGGTCGGTTCGAAGAAGACCGCCTACCGCATCGCCGACCAGTTCATGCGCTTCCATTTCCGGTTCGTCGACCCGAGCAGCGGCCGCCTCGGCACCGACGAGCTCGCGCGGAACTATCTGGCGAAGTCGGTGCTGCCGCAGTTCGACCACTTCGTCTCGGAGTCCTGGGAGGAGATCTGCCAGGAATTCGCCCATCGCCGCGAAACCGACCTGTACAAGGTCGGCCGCTGGTGGGGGAAGGTGCCGACCGGCCAGGGCCGCCGCGTCGAGATGCGCGAGATCGACGTCGTCGGCGTCGACCACGAAGGCCGCGCCGCCGTCGTGGGCATGTGCAAGTGGACCGGCAGTCCGGTCGACTTCGACGAGCTCAACCTGCTCGACCGCCTGACGCCGCACATTGAACGCCGCGTGGAGTCGCCCCGCCGGTATCTGTTCTCCCGCAGCGGCTTCACCGAACGCTTGCGGGAACACGCCGAACGCGACGAGCATCTGGCCCTGGTCGCCCCCGCCGACATCTACGGCGCGGGGCCGGAGGCCGACTCGGCGCACCGGCCCCGCTAGGGAGCGGCTCACCTCACAGGCGACTCCAGAGCGCAGGAGTGGCGTCCGGCGTCCAGTCGGACTGCGAGGTGTGGGCGATGCGGCAGACGTACCCGACGCCGCCGTAGACGACCCGGTCGCCGACGCTGTAGGCCGTGCCGGGCTCCCAGGTGGTCTCTCCCCCGCCGCCGTCGTCGCCGATCGTCAGCGTCAGCGTCGCGGTTCGGGTGTCGCCGCCTTGGGCGGTGACGGTGATGGCGTGGGTGCCGGCGGTGGCCGAGGCGGCGGTGTCGACGGTGAGCGTCGCCGATTCGCCGGTGGTCACTTGAGTCGGGCTGAGCGAGACGGTGACGCCGGAGGGCGCACCGGACGCGGACAGCGAGACCGACTGGGGGCTGCCGGAGGTCGTCTCGGTGTTCACCGTGACCGAGGTGCTCTCGCCGGCCTCGATGGTGCGGGAGGTCGGCGACAGGGACAGGTCGAACCCGGTCGGCGGCTGTCCGCCGGTGGTGGTGAGAGTGGCGCCGGTGCGCTGGAGGGCGCGGTTGAGCGGTTCGAACACCGTCCAGCCGCTGGGGCAGGTGCCCGAGCCGCCGGAGGTGATGCCCTGGGCGCTGTTGCCGGAGATGTAGGAGCCGCCCGAGTCGCCGGGTTCGGCGCACACGGTCGTGCGGGTCATGCCCGTCACGGACCCTTCCGGATAGTTCACCGAGACGCCCTTTGCTTCGATGACGCCGCAGTGCCAGCCGGTGGTGGAGCCGGACCGGCACACCGAGGCGCCGATCGCGGCCTCGTCGCCGTCGTCGACTTCGACGTCGGCGCCGCCGTAGCGGTTGACGACCGGGGCAGTCCGCCAGCCGGAGCCGGCCTGGACCCAGGCCCAGTCCTCGCCGGGGAACCGCGAGGCGCGGAACTGGCCGCCCACGCCGGTGCCGCCGGTGATGGAGCCGTCGCCGATGTCGCAGTGGCCGGCGGTGAGGAAGCCCTCGCCGTAGGTCGGGTGGGTGGCGGCGAAGCCGACCGAGCAGCGGGAGGCGCCGGCGATGTTGTAGGCGTCGCCGCCGCGGATGTCCTGCTGGAGCGGCGCCGGGGCCTCGGGCTCGACCGAAACGCGGTAGGAGTCGGGTTCGAGTCCGGCCGCGGCGGCGACGCGGTCGGCCGACGCCCGGTCTGCGGCGGCGATCGCCACCGCGTTGCGGGGCAGGTCAACGTACCAACTGTGGATCTCGTCGTTCGCGTTGAGCGAGTTGGCCGCCGCGGCGAAGTCGGCCGCGTAGGCGTCGAGTTCGGCGGCCGAGTGCTCGACCGCCACGGTGTCGACTTCGGAGGTGGCGAGGGTGGTCGGGCCGGCGGTGGCGACGACGACGCCGTCGTCGGTCACCCAGGTACCGGCGTAGGAGGCGCCGAGCGATTCGGCGGCCTCGGCTTCGATTTCGAGGGCCAGGTCCTCGGCGGCGAGCCGGTCGTGGACCTCTTCGGTGGTGAGCCCGAGATCGCGCTCCATGGCTTCGATGAGCGCGGCGTCGGACTGGGAGGTGTCGGGTTCTTCTGCGACCGAGGGAATCTGGGCGCTGAGGATGAGCGCTCCGACTCCGGTGAGCAACGCGGTCCCGACCGCGATGCCGCTGCGGTGTCTCATGTTCACGCCTTTCTCGCCGTGTGGGCGAAAGGAGTTTCGGTGACTTGGGGGTGTGGCCACCGTCTCAGGCTAGAAGGATATTTATTATTTGTAAAGTTTCTAGATAGAAATTCTTGAATCCCCGCTTCCGCCAATGCGAACCGCCTGACCAGCCACGACGATCATGACGAGAGACCGCTCTCCCGAATGTGGACGGCACCGGACACGCGCCTCCGCCGCCGCAGGCGCGGCACACCGCATCGTGCGCGTCTCCATCGGACCGGTGCCGCAGCCGTCACCGGAGTCGAGCGGCGCCGAGGAGTCCGGCTCGGCCCCGGCGTTCGCTCATCCCTCTCCGAACTCGCATCCGAACCCGGCGCACGGGACTTCGAGTTCGACCCGTCCGCTGCGGGCATCGCAGTAGCGGACCTCGTCGATGAGGTCGACCTGGCGGTACTCGACCGAGTAGCCCACGACCTCCTCGGTGCTGAACGCCCCGATATCGCGCGGGCCGCCTTCATAGGAGCGCTCGGCCCGGCCCTCGGCGTCGGTGACACCCGAACCGGCGGTGGTCACCTTCACGTGGCCGTCCTCCTCCTCGCGGTGCATGAAGAAGCCCAGCTCCGCGCCTTCGACCGGCTCGCCGCCGGCGGTGAGGACACCGGTCAGCGTGAACGGCTCCGTCTCCTCCCCCACCGCCACGTCCCGCGCCTCCAGCTCGGTGTCGACGCAGCCGGAGCCCTGCCCGTCGCCGGCGATCCCGCAGCCCGCCAGGGGCAGGGCCGCCAGCAGCGCCGCGGCGCAGAGCCGCCTGGCGCCCATCACGAGCAGATCCCGTCGTCGTCCGGGTCCTCGGGATCGTCCGGCTCCGCCCCGTCCTCGTCGGAGGCACC
The DNA here is from genome assembly GCF_002798405.1 of Glycomyces xiaoerkulensis. GTDB lineage: Bacteria > Actinomycetota > Actinomycetes > Mycobacteriales > Micromonosporaceae > Glycomyces > Glycomyces xiaoerkulensis. Next base: position 3,448 of record NZ_PGGV01000037.1, read on the forward strand.
GAACGGGTTGAGCACGAACATGGTCAGCAGGTGGATCATCACCGACTGGAAGTCCTCCGAGACGTCGATCGGGAACGGCTCCAGATCGAGGTAGTTGAGCACCTGCTCGCCGTCGTCGCCGTCGATCTCGATGTGGTTGACACCGGTGTGGGTCTTGCCCGGATCGGTGTAGACCGGCACCGGCACCGGTCCGACGCCCGGCACGTCGAGCTCCAGCGTGCCGGCGTGGTTCCACTCGCCGTTCTTGGAGACGTGGAAGTTGATCCCGTCGACCGCGTCGCCGGAGTCGAGCGTGAAGTCCTGATGGAACACGTTGACCCCCACCGCTTCCACATCGAAGTCGAGATCGATGTCCGGCTCGACCGTAAGGCCGCCGATGTCGATGGCGATCCGGTCGTACGTGCCCGTCAGACCGGTCGCCAGATAGGTGACGTTCTGGCTCGGGAGCAGGTTGAGCGTTTCGAGGCCGCTGACGGTCAGCTCGAGATCGTCGACCTCGAACTCCGGGACGGCGTAGTGCCCGGTCACCCGGCCGCTGGCCAGCCCGATGTCGAGGCATTCGAACGAGAAGACCTCGCGGTCGATCTCCTGCCTGTCGTAGCTGCTGCTGATCCGCGCCCCCAGGGTGATGCTCTCGGTCCCGGGCTGCGACTCCATCGCCACGGCCGAGCTCTGGAGGATCGACACGCCCGTGGTGGCTCCGAGGTTCTCGAACTCGGCGACCGCATTGCCCGCCAAGGGGATCGCCTCATCGCCGATGGGGAAGGCCGCGACGAGGTCCGCCTCGACCTCGAACAGACCGTCGAGGGTGGACTCCGCGGCCCGGTAGACGACGGTCGGAACCCCCATCGCCTCCTCGCCGAAGCCCCGGACGGTGAAGCTCATCTCGTCGGCGGGCACCTGCTCCAACCGGGCCAGGGCCGAGCCATCGCCTTCGGGGAGCCCGGTCAGCCCCTCGGCCATCGCGCGCACGGTCAGATCGTCGAGGCCCTCGCTCAGCACGGTCGTCACCTCGCTCTCCTCTCCGAACACGCCGGTGACCTCGAGCGACCTGGGGACCGGATCGAGGTCGATGCTCCCGAGCCAATCACCGTAGTCGGCGGTTTCGGCCTGCATCTGCGCGGTCAAGGTACCGACCGTCTCCGAGGCCTCGTACGCCAGGCACATGTCCCGCTGCTCCCCCGAGCCGTTCCGGCAGCCGTCGCCGCCGAACTGGAACGGCCCCACCGTCAGATCCAGCGTGTCCGGCAGCTCCTCGAGCGTGAGCAGCCCGGCCGTCGACGGCAGGTCGCTAAGGACGCCGTCGAGTTCGACGAACAGCTCCAGCTTGTTCCCCGGCGATTCCAGGCCCCCGAGGTTCACCTGCTGGTTCGCGGTGTCGACGGTCAGCTCGTCCGGCAGGCCCGGCAGATTCACCGAAGCGGCCGCGCCGAAGCACTCGTCGAAGACCTCGCAGAAGGCGGGGAACGTGTCGGTCGAGCAGCCCTCACCGGGCTGGCAGCCCGCCGCCCTGGCGGCGATCCCGTTGTCGAAGATCGGCGTGCCCAGGCCTTCGAGGGCCTCGACCTTGCCGGCCCACGCCTGGAGCTCGGCGGCGAGGTTGGCTCCCCGGGTCTGGACGGCGATCACGCCGTCCTCGACGACCACGTCCAGCCCGTCCGGCGTCACCAGGGTGCCGATCAGCGCCAGGCGGGTGTCGTCGACGCCGTCGGCGGCGAACACCGCGTCGGCGTCCAGCGCGATCTTCTGGGAGGCCATGTCGAGGTCGAAGGACTGGTCGTCGCCCTCGGTGGTGTAGGCGGCCCGGGTCAGGTCCGACACCGAGGCGCTGGCATCCAGATCGCCGGTGGATTCGCGGTAGTTCGCGGCGAAGTGCGAGCCGGTGGGCGCGACGGCGTCGGGGTGGTTGGCGACCGCCGCGGCGGCCTCGGCCAAGGGTCCGCCGGTGGTCTCGAACCGGAAGCCTCCGCCGCCCCATCCGACTTCGAATCCGGCCGGTACGCCGGTGATGCCGAGCCAGGCGCCCCACCGGTCGCCCTCGAACGGGATGTTGGCGGCGAGCAGTTCGATGCCGCCCAGCGGCGCCGACATCTGTCCGGTGACCTGCGAGGCCGGGGTGTCGACCACGACGTTCACCTGCGCGGGTATGTCGTCCAGCGCGCCGTCGAGGTAGCCCTCGTCGGCGCCGGTGACGGTGAGCGCGAGCCGATCGACCGGGTCGGCGTTGTCCATCGCGACCTCGGTGCGGGCCGCGAGGTCGGCCGACAGGTCGAACGTCTGCGGCAGTCCGGTCAGGCTCGCCAGCGCCCGCAGGTGGGGGAAGTCCGGGTGGACGGTGTCGGCGTTGGCCTCCAGCGTCAGGTCGCCCAGGGGCTCAGAGGAGCTGTAGGCGAGGTCGATCTCGCCGTCGCCGAACGTGATCGGTCCGACGGCGAAGTCCAGCGACGGCGGCAGGTCGGACAGGGTGGCCTCGGCGCTCAGGTCGGGCAGGTCGTCGAGGAGGCCGATCAGCCTGACGTACGCCTGCAGGTCGGCGGCCGGGGGCTCGTAGCCGGTGAGTTCGACGGTGCGGGAGTCGAGGTCGACGGCGGCCTCGGTCGGCAGGCCCGGCAGGTTGACCGTCGCCACCACGCCCAGGCACCCGGTGTCGGGGCAGAACGGCGTTTCGTCCTCGGCGCATCCGGTCCCGGTCTCGCAGGTGCGGGCGACGGCGCCGATGCCGTTGTCGTACAGGGGCGCCGCGAGTCCGTCGAGCGCGGCGAGCTTGCCGAGCCGCGCTTCCAGCTCCAGCCCCACGTTCCGGTCGGCGGTGTAGCTGAGGCGGTCGCCGGTGAATTCGACGTTCAGGGTCGAGGGGAGGTCGTCGACGCGGCCCAGCAGCGCCAGTCGCAGGTCGTCGACGGTGGCGTCGTCCGGGTCGGCCAGGAGGGCGTCGATGTCGACGAACACCGGGTCGCCGCCGGTGTCGGTGTCGAGCCGGAACGACTGCGACTCACCGTCGTCGGCGTATTCGACATGGGACAGGTCGCGGGTCGAGACGGCGGCGTCGATGTCGCCGGTCGTCTCCCGGTAGTGGGCGGCGAGCCGCAGGCCGACCGGGGCGGTCGCGTCGGGGTGGTTGGCGGCCGCCAGGTCGATCGTGTCGATCGCGCCGGTCAGGCCCCGGGCCCGGATGCCGCCGCCGTCCCAGTCGGCGTCGAACCGGGTGGGGACGCCGGTCAGGGCGGCCATGCCGGTCCACACCCGGTCCTCGAGCCCGAATCGGGCGACCACGTCGATGCCGCCCAGTTCGGAGGAGAGGGCGCCTTCCAGGCGGCGGGCGGGGAAGTCGATGGCCACGTCGATCGTCGCCGGCAGTTCTTCGATCCGCGCCGACAGGTACTCGTGGCCGGTCGGATCGAGCTGTTCGATGTGGTCGAAGGAGGCGAAGAAGTCCACCTGCGGGACCGCGCCGGAGGCGTCGTAGAGCAGGCGGGAGACGTCGCCCGTCTCGTAGTCGAGGGCGACCGATTCGGGCACTTCGTGGACGGCGGCCAGGACGGTCGGGCCGGTCTCGGTGTTGGTGTAGTCGAATCGGGCCAGGTCGATGACGTCGCTCGCCTCGTACCGCACCTGCTGCGCGGCGGTGTCGACCTCCAGTTCGGCCTCGGCGGGCAGGTTGGAGACCTCGGCGCGGGCCTTGTGGACTCCGTCGAGGTCGCCTTCGGCGTGGAACGGCTGTCCGCCGGGGTCGAAGACCGTCGTCAGGCGGGGGTGGTCGTCGAAGTGGGCGTCGACCAGTTGCATGCCCGACACCTGGGCGCTGACGCCGATGTCGGTCCCGGAGGTCACCACGGTGGCGTGGTCGCCTTCGGCGGGCGGGTATTCGGCCAGTCCGAGCGAGGCGTCCACCGCGGCCCGGCCGAGCGCTTCGGCGCCTTCGAACCTGACCCGTCCGGCGTCGGTGTCGGAGTAGAGCTGCATCGACGTCGGCAGGTCGGTCAGTGACCCGCGAAGCACGATCTCGCCGGCCAGGTCGAAGTAGGCGACCTCCAGCGAGGTCAGGCGGCTGTCGGCGAGGTAGTCGAGTGTGATCCGCCCGCTGTCGGCGGTGGTCAGACCGGCTTCGACGGTGGCGGGCAGGTCGGCGGCGCGGGCCTGCGTGGCCTGGATCAGGTCGGTGCCCCCGGCGTAGGTGAAGTCGGCGAACAGCAGGCCGCCGATCTGCGAGGACGCCTGATAGTCGAGTTCGGCGTGGTCGCCGGTGTCGGTCCAGGTCAGGAGGGCGGAGACGTCCGTCGGCACCTGGTCCACGCCGGCCTGCACGAAGCGGTCGACCGGGTCCGGGCCGGTGCGGTCGTTGGACAGGATGACGGCGTCCAGATGCGTCGGGACGTCGCTGCCGGCGTCGACGCGCGCCACCTGGTCGGACTCCTCGGTGGAGGGTCTGATCTCGGCCTCTACTTTGAAGACGGTCGGCACCGGGGAGAATCGGGCGCTGGCGACGGTCGGGTCGACCGCTTCGCCCTCGTCGGTGTCGGCCACGCCCGCGAGGCCGGCGGTGACGGCCATGGAGTCGCCCGATCCGGCGTTCACCAGGGTCGCTTCGATGTCGTATTCACCGGCGATGGTGCTGAAGGGGGCGAAGGTGAACACGCCGAGGGTGGCGGTGGAGAGGGAGTCGCCGCGGGTGTGGCCGTCGTATCCGACCGAGAGCCGGTTGGCGCCGGGGATGTCGTAGACGGCCCAGACGTGGGCCGGGAGGTCTTCGCCGTGGAGTTCGCTGGTGGGCAGCCGGACCTCGAGCATTGCGAGTCCGACGTGGATGATGTCGAGGAGCGCGGCGGTCTTGTCGGCCAGGGTGGCGGTGAGGGTCTCGATCTGGTTCTCGAGGTTCGCGGCCTCGACGACCGCCCAGGGGTTCGCTAGGAGCCAGAGCGGGTCCTCCATGAGTTCGAGCAGGTTCTCGAGGGTCGACTCGGTCTCCTCGAGCAGTTCCTGGAGGTCGAGGACCTCTTGGGCGGCGGGTACGACGTCGTCGAGGGCCGCGGCGGGGAGCAGGTCGGCCAGGACGTCGGGGGTGCCGTCCCCGGTGGCGTCCACGATGGCGGGCACTCCGAGCGGCAGCGTCACCGAGCAGGAGACCTCCTTGGTCTCCGATTCGGAGCAGACCCGGTAGGTGATGCGGGGGATCCCGTCGGGGAGTTCCTCCAGCAGGGCGAGCGGGTCGACGCCCAGGTCGGGCGGGAGGTCGCCCGCCAGGAGCGCGTCGAGCAGCCCTTCGGGTGTGGCCGGGACGGTGTCGTCGACGACCTGGGCCGAGGACACCTGGGGTTGCAGGTCTCCGGCGTCGAGATCGGGGGTGCCGTCGTCGTTGAGCCGACCGGCGGCGTCGAGGGTGTCGACGGCGTCGGCGGCGGTGGCGTCGACCAGGTCCTGCGCGGGCGCGGTGGGCAGGTCGAGCGCGGCCGGTTCGACCGGCGGCTCGGGGTCGACGTCCTCCATCGCCACCGAGGGCGATCCGGTGGCGGGCGCGAGGGGGTCGAGCGGGGGGATCTGCTCGGTGGCGCGGTTCGGCTCGCGGTCGACGGCGATCTGCTCGTCCGGGAGGTCGAGTTCGGGGAGGTCCTCCAATTGCTGCGGAAGGACCGGGGAGTCCTGGGTGGTGACGTCCTCGGCGGCCGGTTCCTCGGCGGGATCGGTCTCCTGGGCCTGGGAATGGCCGGGATGGGCGAGGGAGGCCAGTACCAGTACGGCCGGGGTGGACAGGGTGAGCAGCCGTCGACGAGTCGCGTTCATGATCACAGTCCGATCGGGGGTCTGGGGGGATGATCTTGTGGGACATGAATGTTTGACCGGAAACCAAATTATCAGCCAAAGGACGCAAATGGGGTCCAACGATTCCGGATACCTTCAGACCGGCACGAGATTGCAAAACCGATCGACTACCGGCGAATACCGGAACGTTTGCCGCGCAACGACATAGCCTCCGATGAATCGAAGCTTCCGGGCATCGTCGGCCTCAGAAACAAATTGCGGACCAGAAGTACACAAACGACTCCAATGCATCGGTGATGGCACCTCGCAAGCGGAATCACCCCGCGGGGCGGTGGTCTAGGGTCGGGGAATGCGTGTGTTCGTGCTGTCCACCGGCCGCTGCGGTTCGGTCACCTTCGCCGCCGCCTGCGGCCATCTGACGAACTGGACCGCCGCCCATGAGTCGCTGTCGCGGAAGTCGGGTCCGGCCCGGTTCGACTACCCCGACCGGCACATCGAGGTGGACAACCGGCTGAGCTGGTTCTTCGGACCGCTAGCTGAGCGGTTCGATGACGACCGGACGCTGTACGTGCACCTGCGGCGCGACCCGGAGGCGGTCGCGCAGAGCTACCTGCGGCGGTGGGACAACCCGAACCGCGCCTCGATGATCAGGGCCTTCGCGCACGGCATCGTCCAGCGCAAGCGCGACTGGCCCGAGGGCGAGCGGCTGGAGGTGTGCCGCGCCTACGTGGACACCGTCACCGCGAACATCGACGCCTTCTGCGCGGACCGACCTTCGATGACGATCTGGCTGGAGCGGGCCGAGGAGCAGTTCCCGGCGTTCCTGGAGCGGATCGGCGCCGAGGGCGACCTCGACGCGGCCGTGGCCGAATGGGACACGGTCCACAACTCCTCGCCCGATCGCGACCAGGAGGCCCGGCCCGCATCGACGTGAGCGCCGCGGGCCGGGCGTCGCGTTCGGTTCCGCCCGTTGTTAGCGCAGGATCGGCAGGCGCTGGACGAAGCCGAGCCTCCCCCAGTGGCGGCCCAGGCCCCAGCGGTCGCCGGCGTCGGTGAAGATGAAGGCGATCATCATCGTCGCGTAGACGAAATGGGGATCGACGATCGGATTGGTCTCGAGCGGGAGCATCGAGATCCACATGGCGATCATGAGTGCCGCGCCGCCGATCGCCGCCGGGCGCAGGCACACGCCGAGCACGAGGGCAAGGCCGAGCCCGGCCTGGGCTCCCATGAACAGCCAGTCGGCCCATGCCTGCCCCGCCACGCCGCTGTACATGCCGCCGACGTCCTCGGAGAAGAAGCCGGCGGTCGGGCTGCCGCCGTCGATCCACCCGCGGTCCGCGGCGGTGTCGTAGCCGAGGCCGAAGGTCTTGTCGAGGAAGGCCCACAGGAAGATCCAGCCCAGGACGATCCGGACGACCGCGAGGGTGCGCGGCGGTCGGGTGTCGGCGTGCGGGGCCGGAACCTCGGTGGCGGGGGTGTCGGTCGAAGCGTTCGTAGTCATGCTCGGTTCCCTCGGGGTCAGGGACGACGGCGGGGATCGGGGCGGACGGCACACTCGGTCCGGGCCGTCCGCGAAGGGCTGACCATCGTCGACACTGTGGTAGAAGCGCTCCCAAGATAGCATGTGGACACTCCGAAGGCAATGGGTCGGGAGCCCCGGCGTCGGACGACCGACGATCGCCGCCCGCGCCTTCGCTCGCGGGAAAGCTGGGCTCGCCACGCGGTGGCGAGCCCAGCCGGTTCTCGGTCAGGCCGATTCACCGGCCGCGATTCGGGCGCGAAGCCACGGCGCGAGCTGGAGGACTCCCCAGGCCACCTCGACCACCAGGAATCCCCAGACAATCTGGGGTGCGCCTTGCACCAGCGCATAGGCCATCCATGCGGTGAACAGCATGCGGGTGACGCCGTCGAACAGGCCGTGGACGCGCTGCGTCCGAACGATCCGCAGCAGGGACCAGACGACGACCACCGAACCCATGAGCGTCGCATAGAGGGTCGTCATCGGGTTGAGCGGCGGCATGGCCCCCAGGCCGAGCCCCTCGCTCATCGACGACAACACCTCATGCACCAGGGCGAACGTCCACGGGGTGGCGAATCCCGTCGTGATCGCCAGGTCGTACCAGGCGCTCGCGCGGACGAGCCGGATATAGGCGGGACGGGTGACGGTGAGGCTGCTGTTCATGAAGGTACTCCTGTTCGCTGTGTTGCGCGGACGCCTCACCGTAAACAGTGGAGTACACTCCAACGTCAAGTCGCGAATCGGAGGTGCTGCGCATGCGCATCGGGGAGCTGGCCGAGCGGGCCGGCCTGACCAAGGACGCCGTTCGGTTCTACGAGAAGATCGGTCTGGTTGAGTCCCGCCGCCTGCCCAACGGCTACCGTGACTTCCCGCCCGAGACCCTCCCGTGGCTCGACTACGTCCGCACCGCCCAGCGCCTCGGCTTCACCCTCGCCGAGATCGCCGAACACGGCCGGCAGCTACACGACGCGCCGGACTCGGCGGCGGAGCTGTCGGCCCTGTTCGAGGAGAAGATCGAGGTCATCGACCGGCGCATGGCCCAACTGACCTCGCTCCGCGCCGAGCTCGAACAGCGAGTCGGGACCGGGTGCCCCATGCAGCCTGTGGGTGCGACCGCTCGTCGAGCGCAGCGGCCGAGTCTGGCCGGTCCGACCCCGGGGGCGACACCGCGGCGCTCGACGACCGGCCCGGCATAGCCCGAACGATTCGCCGGACGGCGGGCGCTACCGTGCCGAACACGACCGCGACTGGCCCGAGGGCGAGCGGCTGGAGGTGTGCCGCGCCTACGTCGACACCGTCACCGCGAACATCGACGCCTTCTGCGCGGACGACCTTCGATGACGATCTGGCTGGAGCGGGCCGAGGAGCAGTTCCCGGCGTTCCTGGAGCGGATCGGCGCCGAGGGCGACCTCGACGCGGCCGTGGCCGAATGGGACACGGTCCACAACTCCTGCACGGAATCGACCAGAGCGCCAACGCGGGATCGCCAAGCGCGGGACGAGGCTGAGCCTCACGCAGTGTCGTCCGAAAGGACCTGGTAGAAAGCCAAGGGAGCCATGGAGAACGACTGGAGGCTGCCGGGCATGGAATCAATCGTGGTATTCGCGGTCGTTCTCGCGATCGTACTGGTCGTCCTGTTCGCACGGTCGGTCACGATCGTTCCGAACCAGCGGAACTTCGTCATCGAACGGCTCGGTCGGTACCGCCGGACGCTCGAACCCGGCGTGGGGTTCATCGCGCCCTTCATCGACAGGGTCGGCACCAGAGTCGACCTTCGCGAGCAGGTCTCCACCCTCACAGAGGAAGTCGCCACCGCCGACGGTCGCACCGTCGCGGTCGAGCTCGTCGCGCACTTCTTCATCGACCGACCGTCGGACGCGGTCTACGGCATTGAGGACTTCGCGACCGGCCTAGAACGGCAGGCCGTCGCCGCGCTTCGCTACGTCGTGGGTTCAATGGACCTGAAGGAGGCCGTCGCCGGACGCGCGGCGATCGGAGACCGCATCGCGGCCGAGCTCGAAAGGCCCGTCGATCAGTGGGGGCTCAAGGTGACCCGCGTCGAGGTGCCTTCGGTCGAGTCGCGCTGAGCGCCGGGGAATCGACATGGTGGAACTGGACCGGGCCCGTGCGTCGCTTCGGATCGTGGGCGATGACCTGTCGCCCGCCGAGATCACGACTCGCCTGGGGTCCGACCCGACACGCAGCTTCGCGCGCGGAGACAAGATCCACTCCGAGCAGGGGCCGACCAGGATCAGAAGGTTCGGGCTCTGGTCCTTGGCAGCCGCCGACACCCCGCCCGCCGACCTCGATGCGCAGGTCGAGGAGTTGCTCGGCCGCCTCACCGATGACATGGCGGTGTGGTCCGATCTCGGCGCGAGGTTCGATCTGGACCTCTTCTGCGGATGGTTCATGCACCGCTGGAACGAAGGAGCGACGATCGAGGCCGACACCCTCGAAGCCCTCGGATCCCGCGGCATACGTCTGTTCGTCGACCTGTACAACGGCCCGGACGAAGATGAGGACGCCGCCCGCGCCTCCGTCCCGGACAGGAACGCCGATTGATCCGGGTTGTCTCACCGGTAGTGCCGCGATCACCCTGCGCCGGTAGTCCGGCCTCGATCCGAGGCGAACGCCATAGCCCGCCTTAACGAGCAGCGGTGAGACTAGCCGGTGGCCTTGAGGAGGGCGGCAAGGTCGCTCGGGGTCAGGTCGAAGACCGGGGAGGCGGTGTCGAGCTTCGAGTCACGGAGGTGGAAGCCGGCGTCGGAGCAAGCGGAGACCTCGACGCAGCTTGAGTTGTTGTCCGCCCCGCTGCGGGTGCTCTTACGCCATGTTCGACGGACCTCGACGCAGTCAGTGTTGTTGTCGGCGCCGCTGCGGGTACTCTTGCGCCACGCGGTCACGTCGGTCGTCATAGCTGGTAGTCCTCAATTCGGGTCGCGGTCTTCCACTTCTGCTCGCGGAAATCATCGTAACCCGTGACCCTGGAGGGGTCATCGATGCACCAGCTCCGATCATGCCCCTCTGTATAGACGAAATCCGGACAGGCCAGCCCGCTTCCACCGCTATTGTAGATGCTGAAGGCACTATTCCGTGCAGGCACAGGTTCCCGGAGGATGCGAACCTCCCATCCAGAGCGCGTGCCATATTCCTTGAGGTGGGCAAGCTGCTCCTGGCACAGCTCCTCGGAGACTTCCTTCAGAAGCAGCAACGCTGCCTCGCCGATGAGAAACTGGACGAGCGGGCCGTCCGTACGAGATTCAAGGATCTCGCGACGTTCGGTCTTGGAAGCCCATCCTCGATCCAGGGCCTCGTCGGCGGCATTCTCCGCCATGCGAACCACTCTGTAGTGATACGACTCCTGCTGAAGCGGTCCGGGGATGAGCAGGGCATCCCACTTGAAGATGAACGGTGAATATTCCTCCGCAAGGGTTATGAACAGCACGTTGTAGCGCATGTCAGCCTCGATCGGAAGACCCTGCTTCCGGGCCTCGGCCACGACCGTCATGTACTTCGTGAGCTCGTCGCTCATGCCGCACGCCTTGGCGAGCGGTTCGATCGATTGGAGCGGGATGTCGGTCTTGCCTTTCTCCCAGCCTCTGATGGTGTCGTCCGAGCGGTAGATCTCGTCGCCCACCTCGCGTTGCGACTTCCCCGAAGCATTGCGAGCCTTCCTCGCGACAGTTTTGAGGAACCACCAACCCATGTCCTGTTCTGCCATCCGTGCCCCCCGGCATAGGAACCGACTGATCCGTTCCATCACTATCGCACAGTCCTATTCGATAGCGAATCCCGGTAATGTCGAATCGGGTACGCCGCACCGGGAACGAACGGGGGCGAAATCTTCGTGGTCGGCCATTCGTCCGGTAACGCGGGTTGCACAAGTTTCCTCTTGTGAGCTGCGAAAACACCACCTAAGTTGGTCATCACCGCGAGCAATCCGGATGCTCGCGGGAGGTGGGTAAGACGCCCGGGGGCTCGCGGCCTCCCGCATTGCATGCGACCCCCGGGCGTTCAATAATCGGATATCCGACATTCCGAAATGGAGTATCCAATGCACTATCCGAGCGCGGCCGTGCACCAGCCGCCGCAACCCGAGGAACTCGAAGTCGGCATCACCGTGGTCGGCCCGATCCGACTCCGCTGCCTCTTCGACCCCGACTGGGGCTCCGTGCTCTGCCTCCGGATCGCGCCCGGAGAGGTGGCGCAGTATCTCGGCGTCGTCGCCGGCATCGAGACCGACAGCCCGAACCTGCACCTGATCGACAAGCAACGCTGGCGCTTCCCGACGCCCGAGTCGCGTGAACAGTTGCGCCAAAGCGTCATCGCCCTCTACCGGACCTGGCGATACCGGCGATGACCTCCAGACTCGGGCGCGGCGGCCTCGAAGTGACACGTCCCCAGGCCTCCCGCAAGGCCGCCGCGCCCGACCGGCTTCCCTCGGAAGGTCCCCGCACAGAGTCCCCTGGGCCGAGGGAAGGAACGGGGCCGGCCGATCCTCGCGATCGGTCGGCCCCTACGACCGTCCACTATTGCCCGCCGCGGTTCCGGTTCAACCGGGCCGCTTGCTTGAGCAGGTGCGTCCGCTCGGCCGTGCTGGGCGCGTCCCGGGCCGCCGCCGCGTACAGGCGCGCCGCCTCGGCGCGGTCCCCGGCCCGCTCGTGCAGGTAGGCGGCCACCGCGTCCCGGCGCGGCAGGCCGGGATCCAGCTCCTCGACCAGCCGCAGCCCGGCGAGCGGTCCGTCGACGTGTCCGACCGCGACCGCGCGGTTGAGCACCACCACGGGATTGTCCGGGACGAGCCGCACGAGCTCGTCGTACCACTCCAGTATCTGCGGCCAGTCGGTCTGATCGGCCGAGGCCGCATCGTCATGCAGCGCGGCGATCGCGGCCTGCGCCTGGTACTCGCCGAGTCGATCGCGCGCGAGCGCGTGCTGCAGCAGGTCGACGCCTTCGGCGATCATCGCCTCGTCCCACCGGGACCGGTCCTGATCCGCCAGCGCCACCAGGTCGCCCGCGGCGTCGAACCGGGCCGCGCGGCGGGCGTGGTGCAGCAGCATCAGCGCCAGCAGACCCGCGGCTTCCGGGTCGTGCGGCACCGAGGCGGCCAACTGCCGCGTCAAGCGGATCGCCTCGGCGGCCAGGTCGGCGTCGCCGACGTTCCGGCCGCGGCCGGTCGCACCGGCGAACCCGTGGTCGAACATCAGATACAGCACCCGCAGGACGGCGCGCACGTCGCCGGGCCGGGCGAACCGCTCCCCTGCCAGGGTCCGCTTGGCGCGGGAGATCCGCTGCGCCATCGTCGCCTCCGGCACCAGGAACGCGCGCGCGATCTGGGCGGTCGTCAGGCCCCCGACCGCGCGCAGGGTCAGTGCGATGGCCGATGCCGGTGTCAGTGCCGGATGGCAGCAGCGGCTCAGCAGCAGCAGCGTGTCGTCGGCCTGCTCGGCAGGGCCCGGCGGCGGCTCGCGGGTCACGGCGACCTCGCGGAGGGCGCGGGCCGACGACGAGCGCCGGGCGTCCAGGAACTTGCGCCAGGCCACGGTGACCAGCCAAGCCTGGGGCTCGTCGGGTGCCTCGGCGGGCGGGCGGCGGACGGCCTCGGCGAGCGCGTCCTGGACGGCGTCCTCGGCCGAGGCGAAGTCGGCTCCGCGCCGGACGAGGACGCCCAGGGCTCGCGGGGTGAGATCCCGCAGCAGATGCTCGTCGATCATTTCGGCCGGGTCACTCGACGACCGGCGGCTCGCCCATGAACGGCCGGACCTCGAGCCACTCGTGCAGCGGCTTGCCGTCCTTGCCGGGGGCCGACGACAGGTACGCGGCGGCCTCGTAGGCCCGCTCCTTGGAGTCGACGTCGATGACCATCCACCCGGCGATGAGGTCTTTGGACTCGGCGAACGGGCCGTCGGTGACCGGCGGCCTGCCCTCGCCGTCGTAGCGGACGAACTCGCCTTCGGGGGCGAGCGCCTGCCCGTCCACGAACTCGCCGCGTTCGCGCAGGTCGTCGGCGACTTTGCCCATGAACTCGATGTGGGCCGAGATCTCCTCGGGGGTCCACTGGTCCATCTGGGTCTCGGCGTTCGGGTGCGGCTGCGGGCCGCCGCGGTAGTGCTTGAGCAACAGGTATTTGGCCATGGTTCCATCCTCCGTTCTCGGGCGGCGGCTCTTGCCGCCGACACTCCTGTGACGGAGCCGGGCCGCGGTTTTCGACATCGACCGGCGCCCGATCTCCGGTTTCTTCGGAGCATCGGTATGGCGGGGTAGCGTTAGCCTCGGCTCGTGACCGTGAAACGAGTCCTGATCGCATGGCTGCTCTCCCTGGCCGCCGTATCGGCCCTGGTGCCGGTGCTTTCGCTCGCGGATGTGGCCTGGTCGGTGCTCTCCGACTATGGCTCCCGGTGGCTCGTCGGTGCCGCCGTCGCGGCGGCCGTGCAGCTCATGGCGTTGGCATCGAGCGGTCGGGGCCGCGACGACGCCTCGGGAATGCTGGAAGGGTGACCGGAACATGGGCCGGTGGAAGCGAAATCGCCTCATCGTCATGGGCGTTGTCGCCGCCGTAGTCGTGGCCGGCGGCGTGTACCTGGTGGCCGACCGTCTCGGTTACGACGAGCAGATCGAAGGACCGAACAGCGCTTACCCGGAGGCCCTCGGCAGTACGGCACCGGAAGACCTGTCGAACGTGGTCGCACTCGCGAACGATCCCCGCATCGTCGACGGCCTCCGCGTCGAAAGGGTCGACTTCGATCAGGACGACTACACCGAGGACCTCGGCGTCGCCGCCTTCGATCTGCGCACCGGCGAAGAGTACTGGAGCTACCGGCGGGAGAGCGCCGATCTGTCCCGGTTGACCGTGGCGGACGGCCAGGTCTACGCGCTGTGGAGCGATGGCCTGCTGGTTCGATTCGATCCGAGGACCGCCGAGCCGACATGGCATGCCGAGTCGGACGACACCGACGGGGTCCGATACCTCCGGGCGACCGACGAGACCGTCGCGGTCGTCGGCGAATCGAACGTGACCGGCTTCCGGGCCTCGGACGGCGAGCGGGCGTGGTCGACCTCCCTACCCGGGGACTGCGGCTTGAACAGGGCCTTGGCGACCGGCGGCGCGATCGTGGTGAAGCGGGGCTGCGGAAACGACGGCGACCGGGTGACCCTCGTCGGTCCGGACGGCGAGCCGACCGGCGTCGACTCGGGGGACGTGACCTACCTGGTGCGGTTCGGCGAGGGTCGGTTCGGGGTCTCCGACCTGTTCGGCGAGACCGTTGTCTACTCGGCCGACTCGGGTGAACGGGTCGCCACGGTGCCGCCGGCCGGTGATGCCTTCGCCTCGTACCACGACGGCGACGGGGAGCTGCTGGTCGCCGACAGTCCGGACGCCACCGAGGAAGGCGATATCGCTTACATGGCCTGGGATGTCGCCGACAACAGTGAACTGTGGTCGGTCGCCACCGACGGGACCTGGATGGCCCAGGGGCGTCCGTGGCTGGTCGACGGCCGCGTCTACGCGCTGCGCCGCGACATCGGCGATGCGACGACGCGGGAACTGGTCGCCTACGACGCCGCGGACGGAACCGAACTCGCCGCCGCCACGATCGACCTTGACGAGCATCTGACGCTGACCGAATACGACCGCGACTCCTTCAGCTACAGCTCCGACGTATGGGTCACAGTCTCGAACGCCGCGGACGGAACGATCACCGTCACCATCGCCGCCCCCTTCCCCGGCCGGGGAACGAGCGGCCACTGCGGCGAGCGGTGCAGTCGCGTGTACGCCGCGCCCTGACGGGCGGCGCCCCACGGCCCGGGCCCGAAGTCCCTGCGCCGCCGGGTGATCACGGGGATCGACGAAGTTGTATCGACACGGTCTCGACGCTGGACTTCAGGGGGGTCGGTGGGCCAAGATGAGGCAATGTGCCCCCGTACGACCGATCTAGCCGTCGCTCTGGAGGACCCGTGCATCCAGTGATCGGCTACCTCGTCGCCGTGGGGCTGTTCGCCATCGGGCTGTACGGGGTGCTCACCAGACGCAACGCCGTGATGCAGTTGGCCGCGGCCGAGTTGATGCTCGGCGGCGTCCACCTGGTGCTGGCCACCACCGATGCGGTCCAGGACGCCTACACCGGGCAGAGTTTCGCGCTGTTCATCGTGGTGATCGCCGCCGCCGAGGTCGGGGTCGGGCTGGCGCTGGTGCTGAACCTGTGGCGTTCGCGGGCGACGATCGACACCGACGGTCTGCCCGAGGACCTCGGGGAAGAACGGACGGGTCGGCGATTATGGGGGCCTTCGCCTGGGCGCTGGTCGCGCTGCCCGCGGCGGCCGGACTGGCCGGTCTGGCCGTCCGGCGGCGCGAACTCGCGGTCTGGGCGGCGGTGGGCGCCCCGGCCGGGGCGCTGGTCTGCGCGGTGGTCGCGGCGTTCACCGGTCCGGCGGTGTCCTACACGATCGCCGACTTCGGGTCGGTGCGGGTCGAGGCCGCGCTGGAGGTGCCGCCGGCCGCCGGGGCGGTGGCCGTGGCGACCGCCCTGGTGTCGACGCTGGTGCAGTTGTACTCGGTCGCCTATCTGCGCGACGATCCGCGCTACGTGCCGTTCGCGGCGCAGGTGAACCTGTTCTGCGCCGCGATGCTGCTGGTGGTCGCCGCCGACGACCTGGTGTTCCTGCTCATCGGGTGGGAGGTGATGGGGGCGTGCTCGTATCTGCTCATCGCCCACTACGCGAAGCTGCCGTCGGCCCCGGGGGCGGCCGCGAAGGCGTTCCTGGTGACGCGGTTCGGCGACGTCGGCTTCGTGGTCGGGGTGATGCTGCTGGGCGCGGCGGCCGGGACGTTCCGCATCGGCGAGCTCGGCGAGGTCGGCCCGGGTGTCGCGGCGGCGTCGATGCTGCTGATCCTGTTCGGCTGCATCGGCAAGTCGGCGCAGTTCCCGCTGCAGGTCTGGCTGCCGCCGGCGATGGCCGGGCCGACGCCGGTCAGCGCGCTCATCCACGCCGCCACCATGGTCGCGGCCGGGGCGTACGTGCTGACCCGGCTGCTGCCGGTCTGGCCGTCCGAGCTGCTGCCGGTCGTGGCCGTGGTCGCGGCGGTGACGATGGTCGGGGCGGGGCTGTGCGCATTCGCCGCCGCCGACGTCAAGGGCGTCCTGGCGTGGTCGACGGTCAGCCAGGTCGGGTTCATGTTCGCCGCCGTCGCGGTCGCCGCCGGAGACACGGCCCTGTTCCACCTGCTGTCGCACGCCGCGTTCAAGGCGCTGCTGTTCCTGGCCGCCGGGGTCGTGATCGCGCTGGCCGCCACCGACGGGGCGCTGAGCACGACCCGGATCAGGCCGTCGGCCTCGCCGCTGGTGTTCTGGTCGATGACGGTCGGCCTCGCCTCGATGGTGGGCCTGCCGCCGCTGGGCGGGTTCTTCTCCAAGGAGGCGGTCCTCGGGGCCGCCTATGAGGCCGGGACGAGCGCGGGCGTGGTGGTGTTCTGGGCCGGGGTGGTCGCGAGCATCCTCACCGCCGCCTACGCGGGCCGGCTGTGGCTGCTGCTGTTCTGGCGCGGCGGGCCGAAGGAGCGGCGGACCGCGCCCCGCCCCGAAGCGGCAGCACTGTGGACCCTGCTGGCCGGGACCGCCACGATCGGCGCGGTCTACTTCACCGGGCCGCTGCACGTCCCCGAACTGCACCTCGATCTGATGGCGCTGATGCTGATGGCGACCGTCGCCGGGCTCTACGTGGTCGGCGACTCCTGGTGGCGCGACCGCGCCCGCGACCCCGACCGCCTCCTCGGCTCCACAAAGCACGCATTCGCCGCCGGGCTCGGCGGCGACGCGTTCGCCACCGCCGCGGCCCGGCGGACCGCGCAGGCCGCCACCGGCGCGGCCCGGCTGCTCGACGAGCGGCTGGTCGACCGCGCCGCCGTCGAAGGCACGGCGCGCGCGGCCGTCCTCGCCGCCCGCCGGACCGCGACCGGACACCGCGGCGGGCTGGTCACCTACCTGCGGCTCAGCATCGCCGGGACGCTCCTGCTCGCCGTCGTCGCGATCGGGGTGAACCTGTGGGCCTGATCCTCATCGCCGCCGTCGCGCTGCCCTTCGCCGGGGCGGCGCTCACGTGGTGGCTGCGGCGCAGCGGCATCGGCGTCGCCGCCGCGGCACTGGCCCTGGTCGCGGTCGCGGTGCTGCCGGCCGGCCGGGACGAGCGGTGGTGGCACGCGGTCGAGTTCGCGTGGGCGCCGCTCATCCGGCTCGACTTCGCGCTCGCGGTCGACGGCGTCTCCTGGCCGCTGGCACTCCTGACGGCCCTCCTGGGCCTCCTGTGCTGCCTCCACAATGCCCGGACCGGCTCGCCGGTGCTCACCGCCCTGCTGCTGGCCGTCCAAGGGGCCTCGACGGCGGTGTTCCTGGCCGACAACCTGGTGCTGTTCTTCATCGCCTTCGAGGCGGTCCTGCTGCCGATGTGGGCGGTGATCCACCGCTACGGCGACGAGGCGACCAGGCGGCACGCGGCGGGCAAGTTCGCGCTGTTCACCGTCGCCGGGTCCCTGCTGATGGCGACCGGCCTGTTCGCCGCCGTCGCCGACACCGGCACCGCCGGACTCGGCGACGTCATCGCCGCCGGCGGCGTGAGCGAACCGGTGTCGCTGGCCGTGTTCGTCCTGCTGGCCATCGGCTTCGCCGTCAAGGCGCCGCTGTGGCCGCTCCACTCCTGGCTGCCCGACGCCCACACCGCCGCGCCCACGGTCGGCTCGGTGCTGCTCGCCGGAGTGCTGCTCAAGCTCGGCACCTACGGCCTCATCCGCGTCGCCGGCGGCATCGCCCCCGACGGCGCCGCCGAGGCCGCGCCCGTCATCGCCGCGCTCGCCGCGGTCGGCATCATCGTCGCCGGACTGGTCTGCCTGGCCCAACCCGAGATCAAGCGGCTCATCGCCTACTCCTCGGTGGCGCACATGGGGTTCGTGGTCCTCGCCTTCGCCACCGGCACCGAGGCCGGCGTCAGGGCGGCGCTGTTCGCCAACCTCGCGCACGGACTGATCACCCCGCTGCTGTTCTTCCTCGCCGGCGCGCTCAAAACCCGCACCCGCACCGGGCAACTGGCCGAACTCGGCGGGCTCCGCACCGCTGCCCCCGCGCTGGCCGGAATGCTCGGCTTCGCCGCCCTCGCCTCGCTCGGACTGCCGGGGCTGGCCGGGTTCTGGGGCGAGGCGTTCACCGTCTACGCCGCCGCCGACCGCGGTGGCGCCTGGATCGCGCTCGCCGCCATCGCCGCGCTCGGCGCGTTCCTGACCGCCGCCTACCTGCTGCGGATGCTTAAACACGTCAGCCACGGACCGCAGGCCGCGGCCGTCGAGGGCATCCCCGGCGCCACCGCCGGCGAACTGGCCGTCTGGTCGCCGCTGGCGGCCGCAGTGCTCGCGCTCGGCCTGGCGCCGGGGCCGCTGCTCGACCTGCTGGCGACGGGGGTGCTGTAAATGGCGGCACAGACGATCGACCACGCCGCGCTGCTGCCGCTCTACCTGGCGGCCGCGACCGCCGCGGTCGCGCTGTTCGCCGGGCGCGCCGCCCGAGCGGTGCTCACGGCCGGGCTGAGCGCCTCCGGCGCCGCGGCGCTCTGGCTGCTGGCCGGCCCCACCCGAGCGACCTTCGCGGTCGGTGAACGGCACTCCTTCGTCGCCGACGACGCCGCCATGGGCCTGGCGGCCCTGTTCGCCGGGCTCACCGTCCTGGTCGCCGCCGTCAGCGGACGGCGGTCGGCCGAGTACTGCTTCCTGCTGGCCGTCTCGGCCGCCGGCGGCATCACGCTGGCCGCCGGCCGCGACCTCATCACCCTCCTCGTCGCCGTCGAGACCCTCACCGTGCCGCTGTACGTGCTGGTCGCCAAGCCCGGACGCACCGGCGCCGAAGCCGGCGTGACGTTCCTGATCGCCTCCATCGCCTCCTCGGCCACCGCCCTCATGGGCGCGGCCCTGCTGTACGCCGCCTCCGGGTCGGTCCACCTCGCCGGGCTCGGCGCGCTCGCCGACGGCCACCCCGGGCTCGCCGCGGCCGGGACGGCGCTCCTGCTCGGCGGCCTCGGATTCAAACTCGCCGCCGCCCCCCTCCACGCCTGGGCGCCGCTCGTCCTCGAACGCGCCCCGCTCCCGATCGCCGCCTACCTGGCCAGTGCCTCCAAGCTCGGCGGCGCGGTCGCCGTCATCTGGGTCGTCCACTTCGGCCTCGCCGAGGGCGCCGGGGCCGCGGCCGGGATCGTCCTGGCCGTCCTCGCGGTCGCCTCCATCGCGGTCGGCAACCTCGGCGCGCTCGCCCAGCGCCGCACCGTCGGGCTCCTGGCCTGGTCCGGCATCGCACACGCCGGGTACCTCCTCGCCCCGCTCGGCGCCCTGAGCGCCGCCGCCGGGCGCGACGACGCGGCCGGGGCGGCCTCGGCAGCGCTCGCCTACGCGGTGTTCTTCGTGCTCCTGGAGGCCGGGGCGTTCGCCTCGCTCACCGCCGTCCGCGAGCGCGACGGCGGCGCGATCGCCGACCTCGGCGGGCTGTGGCGGACCGCGCCCGGCGCCGCCACCGTCTTCCTCATCGCCGTGATCGGCCTAGCCGGGTTGCCGCCGGCCCTGGCCGGGACCTTCGCGAAGGTCGCCGTCCTCGAATGGCTCGCCTCCGCGGCGGTGTGGCTGGCCGTGGTCGTGGTCGCCGGGGCGGTGGTCGGCCTCGCCTACTACCTGAGGCTGGCCCGCACCGTGCTGCTCGGGCGGGGCGCGGTCTCCCGGCGCCGCTTCGGCCTGGCGGTGCTGGCGGCGGGCGCAGCGCTGGCCGCGGTCAGCCTCGCGCCGCAACTCGTGCTCGAATTCACGTCGCTTTCCCGGTAGCAGCCCAGTTGAGCGCGGAATACTGGTGGGTATCAGCGCGTTGCGCCCACTAAAAACGGGAGACTGACTCACGATGAAGCACCGGAACGGCCTCAAGACCGCGGTTCTGCTCGGCGCGCTCTCGGCACTGGTCATCGCGATCGGCTACGCCTGGGCCGGATCGACCGGCATCGTCATCGCCGCCGTCTTCGCGGTCGGCATGAACGCCTACGCCTACTTCAACTCCGACAAGCTCGCACTGCGGTCCATGCAAGCCCGCCCCGTCAACGAGGCCCAGGCGCCGCAGTTGTACGCGACCGTCCGGGAACTGTCGCAGCGGGCCGGGAAGCCGATGCCGCGGCTCTACGTCGCCCCGACCATGCAGCCCAACGCGTTCGCGACCGGCCGCAACCCCGAGAACGCCGCCGTGGCGGTCACCGACGGGATCATGCGGATCCTCACCCCCGCCGAGCTGCGCGCGGTCATCGGGCACGAGCTGTCGCACGTCTACAACCGCGACATCCTCATCTCCTCGGTCGCCGGGGCGCTGGCGGGCATCATCACCGCGCTGGCGAACCTGGCCTGGTTCCTGCCGTTCTTCGGCGGCGGCCGCAACGGGCCCAACCCGCTGGTGCTGCTGCTGACGATGCTGCTGGGGCCGCTCGCGGCCGGGCTGATCCGCATGGCGGTGAGCCGGTCGCGGGAGTACGAGGCCGACGCCGACGGCGCGCGCCTGACCGGGGATCCGCTGGCGCTGGCGAGCGCGCTGCAGAAGATCTCCCGGGGCGTCGACGCGATGCCGGCGCGGTCGGACAGCCCCCTGGCCTCGGAGGCGCACCTCATGATCGAGTCGCCGCTGCGCGGCGGCCTGTCGGGCCTGTTCTCGACCCACCCGCCGACCGAGCAGCGGGTGGCGCGCCTGCGCGAGATCGCCCGCGGCGTGGGGCGTTAGTACACGCTGCCGCCGATGTCCTTGATGCCGTTCCTGACATCGAGCAGGTACACGAGCGCGGCGCAGAGGGCGATGAGCCCGAACAGGCCGAGGCGGCCGAAGCCGCCGAAGATCAGCGCCAGGCCGAAGCTGATGACCAGCAGGCCGAGCCAGGTGCCTTTGGTGAGGGTGCCGATGGCGTTGAACGCCTCGGGCTTCTGCACCGCGCAGTGGACCGACGCGATCAGCGACAGCAGTGCGGCCCCGTAGCCGATGACCATCCACACGACGGCGCGGATCTCGAACACAAAGGCGGCTTCGATCTCTGGCATGACTCCAGCCTACTAGGAGGGACTCGAGAGCCGGTCGGCTCGGCTCCTACTATTTGCCGAGCTTGCGACGCTGCACACGGGTCTTGCGCAGCAGCTTGCGGTGCTTCTTCTTGGCCATGCGCTTGCGTCGCTTCTTGATGACCGAGCCCATAGAGCTTCCTTACCGGTAGAACTTCGATGATTCAGAGCGCGACAAGCCTAACGCGGACTCGGGCGCGCTCCGATGCCGGGATTGCGAAAGCGCAGGCCCCGTCACAGCTCACGCGCGACGGGGCCTGCGGCCGGGATGCGGGGCTACTCCTCGTTCTGGAGCGCCTCGGAAAGGTAGGTCTTGACAGCGCTCTCGGGAACGCGGAACGAGCGCCCCACCCGCACGGCCGCGATGTCACCGCTGTGGACGAGCCGGTACACGGTCATCTTCGACACGCGCATCAGGTCGGCCACTTCCGTCACCGTCAAGAATTTGACCTCATCGAGGAGGTCCCCGGGTTCGCTCATGGTCTCACCGTTCTGTCGAGGGCTTTTTCGAGGACGTGGGGTTGTGTGATGTGTTAGGAGGTGCGGTGGACGCGAATGCCCATATGAACCGAAACAGCTCGGTCGTCACTGTCCGTGACGTTGATGTCTTTCGATTGGGATGTTGCTCATGTTACGGCAGTCCGCCCCACCCGGCAACAGCCGGTCTAAGGCGGTCTGGGCGATGAAAGACGTAATCTCCGCCATTATGTCGGCGTAGTTCTCCCCGTATACGTCGTCAGCCGCCCTCGCCACCGGCTCGCCGTCTCGGGCGGTGAGGCCGAACCACTCCGAGAACGATTCCAACCCGTAAGTGTCGATCATGTAGTGGACGGCGAGAAAGGCGCACCCGTACTTTCCGGACCCGGCGGTGGTGTCGTCGTCCTCCTCGGGCGGAACGAGCTCGTCGGCGCAGCCGCCGTCGGCGACGTGGTTCTCCAGATCCCATGAGCGGTCGTAGTCGTCGAGCGGCT
Organism: Glycomyces xiaoerkulensis; assembly: GCF_002798405.1. Taxonomy (GTDB): domain Bacteria; phylum Actinomycetota; class Actinomycetes; order Mycobacteriales; family Micromonosporaceae; genus Glycomyces; species Glycomyces xiaoerkulensis. Next base: position 25,799 of record NZ_PGGV01000037.1, read on the forward strand.
TGTCGCCGTGGTCGATGTACTCGGCGATGCCCTCGACCATCCACCAGGTGTCGTTGGAGTAGTTCTCCGACTGCGCTCCCCAGAGGGTGACCGCATGGCCCAGCTCGTGCCGGATGACGCTGGTCAGGTCGTAGCCCCAGCCGGTGCGGTCGACGTTCATGACCGTGGCGTACGTCGACGGCCGCCGCTCGTCGCCGACGGTGCCCTCCAGCGGCAGCGCGAACCCGACCACGTCGTCGCCGTCGAACATCCCGCCGAACCACTCGTCGAAGTGGTCGTTGGTGGCGATGTAGACGACGTAGCGGTCGGGCTCCTCCCACAGTGCCCACTCGTCGGCGTTGGCGGCCGCGTCCTCGGCGACCTCCAGGGCGTCGTCGAGCCGGTCGCTCATGTCCAGCGGGGCGGCCACGACGGTGCGGTCGCCCACGACGGCGGCCAGGTCCTCCACCTCCCACGGGTGCGGTCCCTCCATGCCCTCGGACGTGCCGGTCTCGACCATGACCAGGCTGTCGTCGCCGGCCCGCCAGGTGGTGTCGAAGACCACATCGGCCGGATCGCATTCGGCGGCCGGTTCGACGAAGCAGTGGGTGACCACGACGGTGAGCTCGTACAGCGGCACCGCGCCGGAGTCGTTCTCGATCGGCCCGGTGGCGATCTTGTAGTCGAAGCGGCTGACCTGCATCGCCCGCAGCGACTCGTAGCGGCCGGTCATCTCCTCGTGCAGGGTCGGCTCGAACGCCGCCAGCCAGCCCTCCAGGCTGCCGTCCAACAGCGACTCGGCGTGGGCGTCGAGCACCAGTTGCGTCTGCTCGCGCAGGTAGGCCAGGACCTCGTGCTCGGGCGCGTCGGGTCCGGGGCTGGGCAGGAGGCCCTCGCCGGGCATGACCGGGGCGCCGGAGATGGTGCCGGTCTCGGCCGACGGCGCCGCCGGCCGCCAGCCGTTGGCCACGCCGCCGCCCGCGACCGCCGCGGCGGTCAGGACCAGCACCATGAGGATGGTCCCCCACCGGGAGCGCCGGCGCTGCGGGCGCGGCGCGTACGGGACGTAGGGGCCGGGCCGGTACGGGTTCGGCGGCGGGGCCATCCGGACCGGCGGGCCGGGGGCTTCCGAGGGCTCGGGCCGGGGCCGCTGTCCGGGCACGCGGGGCGCCGGGTCCGCCTCCGCACCGGGCCGGTGCGCAGACGGCTCCGGGGGAAAGTCCTCAGGGGCTTGAGTCACCCTCGCAACTGTAATCGTTGAACGCCAACCTCGCGACTCGCGACCTGGGGCGGATAACCGCGTCACCGGCCCCTCGGACGCGCGCAGGCGTCAGGACCTGCTCCACAGTGACCGGGCGAACACCGCCACGTTGGCGGGCCGCTCGGCCATGCGGCGCATCAGGTAGCCGTACCACTGATCACCGTAGGGCACGTAGACGCGCATCCGGTGGCCCTCGGCCGCCAGGCGGAGCTGCTCGAGCGGGCGGATGCCGTACAGCATCTGGAACTCGAAGTCGCCCGGCTCCCGGTCGAACCAGCGGGCGCGGTCGACGGCGATCTCGACCAGGCGCGGGTCGTGCGTGGCCAGCATCGGGTAGCCCTCGCCTGCCATCAGGGCGTTGACGCAGCGCACGTACGAGCGGTCGACGTCGAGCTTGCGCTGATAGGCGACCGGCTCGGGCTCCTTGTAGGCGCCCTTGCACAGGCGGATGCGCGAACCGGGCCCGGCCAGGGCCTTGCAGTCGTCCTCGGTGCGGCGCAGGTAGGCCTGCAGCACCGCCCCGGTGTCGGGGAAGTCCCCGCGGAGGCGCTCGACGATCTCCAGGGTCGAATCGGTGACGGTGTGGTCCTCCATGTCGATGGTGACCGTGGTCCCCGACTCGCCGGCGGCCGCGCAGATCGCGCGGGCGCGGTCGTAGGCCAGTTCGGGGTCGATCCGCTGGCCCAGGGCCGAGAGTTTGACGCTGACCTCGGTGGTCTCCGACAGGCCGTCGGCCCGGAGGGCGGCCAGCAGGTCGAGGTACTCGTCCCGGGTGGCGTCGGCCTGATCGACGACGACCGTGTCCTCGCCCAGGTAGTCGAGCGTGGCGAGCAGTCCGTCGGAGGCCAGGGCGCGGGCCGCCGCGACCGCGTCGGCGGTGGCCTCCCCGGCGACGTAGCGGCGCACGAGCGACCGGCTGACCGGGGCGGTACCTACGAGCTGCTCGATCTTCGATGACCGGGCGGCGGCGAGTATGACTGAACGCAGCATGTTTGCAGCGTAGCCTCCCGCGGTTCAATATCCGGTCACGGTGACATAACGCGTGGATCGAGACATTAAAAAGAAAGCGCTTGAGCCGCTTGTGACAACTGTTTCAAAGGTTATCGCCAGTTGATTCCTGGGAAGTGGCGACTGAGGGGAAGGGCCGCTCAGGCGTCGAACCCCTCGCGGGCGAAGCGGAGCGACTCGGCCAGGTCCGCCGACCGGCGGGTGCGGTTGCCGGACTTGCGCGTGGAGACCTCGACGGTGACGGTGCCGCTCCAGCCGGAGGCGGCGAGCTTGCCGAGCAGCTCCGCGCACGGCTGGGTGCCGCGGCCGGGCACCATGTGGGAGTCCGAACCGGGAGCGGTGCCGTCGCACAGATGGACGTGGCGCAGGCCCTCCCCCATCCGCTCGGCCATGGCCAGCGCGTCGGCCCCCGCGGCGGCGCAGTGGGACAGGTCCAGGGTGTAGGCCCCGTAGCCGTGGCGGGTCGGGTCCCAGTGCGGGCTGTAGGGCACCAGCTTCCGGCGGCCGACCTTGAGCGGGAACATGTTCTCCACGGCGATGGCCACCCTCGGGTAGCGGGCCTCGAGGCTGGCGAGCACGGCGGAGAACTTGCGGGCGTAGTCGCGCTGCCAGGAGAACGGCGGATGGATGACCACGACCGGCGCGCCCAGGTGATCGGCGGCCTGGACCGAGCGGCGCAGCCGCGTCCAGGGATCGGGGCTCCACACCCGCTGGGTGACCAGGAGGCACGGGGCGTGGACGGCGCCGATCCTGACCCCGTAGTGGCGCGAGAGGCTCGCGGCCGCCGCGGGGTCCTGCGATATGCGGTCGGTGAAGACCATCAGCTCGACGCCGTCGTAGCCGAGATCGGCCGCCAGTTCGAATCCCACCGCGGTGGGTTCGGGGTACACGGAGGTGGTCGAGAGCAGGACCGGGACGGACTGGGTCACGACACCAGGGTACGCCGCGCCGCGCGTCGGGATTGACACAGCGCCGCCGCGGGTACGGTGGACGGATGACCGACGAGGTGGAGCCGAACTTCGACCGGGAGTGGGTCGAGTTCTACGACCCCGACGACCCGGGGACGCTGGTCCGAGCGGATCTGACCTGGCTGCTGTCGCGGTGGGGGTGCATCTTCGGCAAGAGTCCGGAGGTCGGCGGCTGTCCCGGGATCGACCACAATCGCCCGGCCGACGGGTGCTGCCTGCACGGGGCGTTCTACACCGACTCCGACGACATCAAGCGGGTGCGGGCCGCATCCCGCAAGCTGACGCCCGAGACCTGGCAGCTCCACCGGCCCTGGCGGGAGACGATCGTCGACGACACCCTGGAGAACGACGACGGCGAGGAGGAGCCGGCGAAGAAGACCGCCGTGGTCGACGGCGCCTGCGTCTTCCACAACCGGGACGGCTTCGCCACCGGCAGCGGCTGCGCGCTGCACCAGCAGGCGCTGCGCGACGGGGTCCACCCGATGGAGTACAAGCCCGAGGTGTGCTGGCAGTTGCCGGTCAAGCGGGACTTCAAGTCCGAGCAGCGCGCCGACGGCACCGCCGTGGAGGTCACGCTCATCACCGAGTTCGACCGGGCCTCGTGGGGGCCCGGCGGCCACGACTTCGACTGGTGGTGCACCGGCTCGCCGCTGGCGCACACCGCCGCCGACCCCGTCTACGTCTCCTACGAGTCCGAGCTGACCGAGCTGCTGGGCAAGGCCGCCTACGACAGGCTGGCCGAGCTGTGCGCGGTGCGGGCCGAGCGCGGCCAGGTCGCGCCGCACCCGGCCACGGAGGCGAACCGCGAGAGCCTCCCCGACCCCAAGCGGCGCTGAGTGCCGTTTCTCCAGTGAGTTCGCTCGCGACATATGAGGGATCCATTCGCCACCCCTGGATAACCAGGTGAATAGCAGGTAGCTTCCAGGAATACGGCAATAGGCGCAATGTTAAGATCCACGCACGAGTCGAGCCGTTCGGCCACCTGCCGTTCGACCGCCCCTACAGCGTCCCCCCAGTCGCCATCACCGTCCCGGCAGCGGGTGTTGATATGGGGCGACCGCGTTCTGCAACGGCGTCGAAGCTCCATCACAACCGGAGCAATGAACATGAGGAGGAAGTGCATTGTCGGACCGTGGGCAGGGACAGCGGCCGGGTGTCACCGCAGTGGTCCTCGCGGGAGGCACTGGTCAACGCGTCGGCCTGAGCATCCCCAAGCAGCTCATCAAGATCGCAGGCAAGCCCGTGATCCAGCACACGCTCGAAGCCTTTCAGTTGGCCGACGAGATCGACGACATCCTCGTGCTCATGGCCCCCGGATACATCGACGACGTCCGGGCCGTGGTCGAGAAGGCCCGTCTCACCAAGGTCGTCGACGTTATCCCCGGCGGCGGCACCCGGTCGGACAGCACCAAGGCGGCCGTCGCCTACCTCGAGGACCGCCCGGGCTCCAGCCATGACCGGCGCCTGATCTTCCACGACGCGGTGCGACCGCTCATCTCCGGCCGCGTCATCTCCGAGACCGTGGCCGCCCTCGAGCGCTACGACGCCGTCGACGTGGCCATTCCCTCCTCAGATACCGTCATCGTCACGCGTACGCACGGCAAGGACGGTGAGTTCATCACCGACGTCCCCGACCGGGCACGCCTGCGGCGCGGACAGACGCCCCAGGCGTTCAAACTCGCCACGATCCGCGCCGCCTACCGGGAAGCGGACCGAGACCCCAACTTCAAGGCCACCGACGACTGCTCGGTCGTGCTGAAGTACCTGCCCAGCGTTCCGGTCCACGTCGTCACCGGCGACGAGTGGAACCTCAAGGTGACCCAGCCGGTCGACCTCTACATCGCGGACAAGCTGTTCCAATTGGCGTCGACCGCGGTGCCGCCGTCCACTGACGAGGACTACCGGACTCGTCTGGCCGGCAAGACCCTGGTGGTCTTCGGCGGTTCGTACGGCATCGGCGGGGATCTGGCCGAACTGGCCGAATCCTACGGCGCCGACGTGTACCGCTTCGCCCGCTCGACCACCGGCACGCACGTCGAGAACCCCGATGACATCGCCGCGGCCCTGAAGAAGGCCCACCAGGAGACCGGCCGAATCGACTACGTGGTCAATACCGCCGGTGTTCTGCAGGTCGGACGACTGAATGAGACCGGCACCGAGGACCTCGAGAAGACCTTTCAGGTCAACTACCTCGCCCCCGTGCAGATCGCACGCGAAGCCTTCCCGTACCTCGCCGAGACCCAGGGGCAATTGCTTTACTACACCTCCTCCAGCTATACGCGCGGGCGAGCCAATTACAGTCTCTACTCCTCCACCAAGGCCGCCTTGGTCAACCTGACGCAGGCGCTGTCCGACGAATGGAGCGACGACGGCATCCAGGTGAACTGCATCAATCCCGAACGCACCGCTACCCCGATGCGCACCAACGCATTCGGCCGGGAGGACCCTGAGACCCTTCTGGACTCCGCCGAAGTCGCCAGGACCTCGCTGGACGTGCTCCTGTCAAGCCTCAACGGTGCGGTGATCGATGTGCGGCGCGAAGACCCGACGGCCACGGCCGATCGATCCGACAACTTCGAACAGGCGATCGCCCGGATCCTCGACACCGGATTCGAGGGCTGAAGACGGCCCGTTACTCCAACCGATCCCGCCTCCGGAAAGCGAGACTCGAGAACATGTCCGATGCGACGCGCACCAGCCGTTTCCTCAGCGGCATCGGCACCTGGGACATGGCGCTCACGCTGCTGCTCATCACGTGTTACCCGGTGATGCTGGTCGCTGCGATAATCCCGTCGGCCCCGGTCTTCATCGGAGCAGTCGCCGTAAGCCTGGTCGTCGACCTGTCCCTGCTGCGAGGGCAGAGCAGCGTCGCCGGCCACCTGCGGCAATTCCGGTTCGGTGTCTCGAACCGAGTGGCGGTCCGTCAGTTGCTGGTGATCAGCCTCCTGGCGAGACTCGCTGCCACCGGAGAAATCGGTTTCGGGCCAGTCGTCCTCGCGGCGGTCGCGAGCGTCGCGTTCTACGGCCTCCAAGCCGTGCACGGCGGTCTAGTCGCGGTCGTGCGCAAGACCCGACGACTACCGATCTCGACGAAGAACATCGACCTGTCAGGAATGAAGATCAGCGACGCCCCGCCCGCCGTGCTACTCAACCGGGCCGGCGACAAAATCCTCCATATGGACCTGCCGCTCATCGCAGGGCTGCTCGCGACCGCGGCCACCGGGAGGGCCTCCTTCGGCGTCGCCGGTACTGTGGCGACCATGATCCTGGCCGTCGGCTATGTCCTGGTCACGAGCCTGTGGCTACGGCCATCCAAATGGGTGCCCAAGGAGGAGCGGACACTGGACTGGTTCGACAGGTGGCTTCGTGAATACGCGCCGACGACCATTCTCTACTTCTCCGGTTCCAAGGAGTCGACCTACCAGCTCAACATGTGGCTGGAGCCTTTGGAGCGTCTCGACGGCGAGCGGCCCCTGGTGATCATGCGGGAGCAGCACACCTTTCCGGGTCTCCAGCACACCAGCCTGCCGGTAGTCTGTGTGCCCAGCGCCGTCCATCTGATGAATATGGACCTGTCCACCGTCCGAGTCGCCATGTATCCAGCGCACGTCGGCAAGAATCTGCACCTGCTGCGGGTGCCGACCATGAAGCACGTTTTCCTCGGGCACGGCGACAGCGACAAGGTGGCCAGCGTCAATCCGTTCGGCAAGGCATACGACCAGCTCTGGACCGCGGGCGAAGCGGGCCGGGAACGATGGGAACGCGCCGACGTCGGCGTCCGCGACGACGCCATCGTGTCGGTCGGACGTCCACAGCTTCACTCCATCCGGACCGCGGCTCCGGACGCGGAGATTCCCACCATCCTTTACGCGCCCACCTGGGAGGGCTGGACCGACGAACCGGGCAATACGAGCCTCGTCGAGGTCGGCGAGGCGATCGTAGCCGCACTCCTCCGGACCGATCCGCCGATTCGACTGGTCTACAAACCCCACCCGTTCACCGGTATCCGCTCGAAGGCCGCCAGGACCGCCAACGACCGCATCGTCGAGATGATCGAGGCAGCCAACCGCCGGCGGGGCCACGAGTCCGGTGCCGACACGGACTCGACCGGAGTGAGGCGGGCCCAGGCCGCCCAGTCGCAGGCAAGCCGCGTCGACGCCGCCTTCTCACGCGACGACATGACTTCGACGGCCGAAGTCGAAGCCAACCGGCGGGCCGCCGCGAAACGCGACGCGGACTTCTGGTCCTCCCGTCCGACCGGCGGCCACGTGGTGATCACCGGCGCCGAACCGACTGTCTACGACTGCTTCAACCAGGCGCACGCGCTGATCGCGGACGTCTCCAGCGTCGTAACGGACTTCATCGCCAGCGGAAAGCCCTACGCCATCGCCGACTCGGCCGGGCTCGGCGAGGCGGTCTTCAAGCGCGACAACACAGCCGCCCGGGCCGCGTTCATCCTCGACCGGGACGGCGGAGGTCTCGAATCGCTGCTAGCGGCAGTGCGCGATCACGAAGCCGACCCGCTGCGCGAGGACCGCGACGCGCTCAAACGGTATCTCCTGGGCCCCGACGTGCCGCCCTCACAGGAACGGTTCGCCGCGGCCGTCCGCGACCTCGCCGAGCAGGCAGAGGCCCGCAACCGAAAACAACAACTCGCGGCCGAGGAGTCCGTGTCCAGATGAAACGCCTGAGTCGGCTGCTCACCTCGAATCCGATCTCCACGGCCGCTCCGGTGCCGATCGGCGCGGCAGCACTCGCCGCGTTCATCGTCGGCGCGCCAGGCTGGCTCGGCCTGGTCTGCGCCGCCGCAGCCCTTGCGCTCATACTGGGACGACGCCGTGCGCAGATTCAGCCCGAGGACCAGATCGGCCGCATCCTCGCCGTAGGCGCCCTCAGTGTCGGCGCGTCCGGGCAGGTCCCCGACGCGAGCTGGGCGACCGCGATCGGCGGTGGCGGGCTGGCACTCATCATCGGTGTCGAACGACTCCTTACTGCCGCCGTCGCCACCGGTCACCTCGAATCTGCCAACCTCTCGGTACGCCGCGGACGCGCCGGTCGGAGCTTCAGCCCGGCCCCGGTGCGCCGTGCCGTCACCGCCACCACCGTGGTCTTCGGCGCGGCCGCGACCGCCGCGATCCTGACCTCCGTACAGGCACCGATGTGGATCTCGGCCGCATGCACGGCAGCCCTCACGGTCGCACTCGCCGCCGGGACGGCGGCGGCCTGGCGAGAGCGGCGCAGTTCAGCCCACCCCGGCGACGGCGCCGTCCGGGAGGCGTTGGCCACGCTCGGGCCGCGGTTCATCGTCCACTTCTCCGGGCCGTCGAACTCCGCCTATCAACTGCGCATGTGGCTGCCACACCTCGATCGTGTCGGAGAGCCCTACCTCATCGTCTGCCGCGAACGGGAGCACCTGGACGACCTCCGCGACCACACCGATAGGCCGATCGTGCTGGCGCCCACCATCGCCGCGTTGGAGCAGATGCTCGTCGACAGCGTCAGGGCCGTGTACTACGTCAACAACGCCGCCCTGAACACGCAACTGCTGCGCTTCGGAGATCTGACCCACGTGCAGCTGTTCCACGGCGAGTCCGACAAGGCCTCCAGTTTCAATCGGGTGACCGCGATCTACGACCAGATCTTCGTCGCCGGGCAGGCTGCTGTCGACCGGTACCGCGCGCGCGGCGTCGACATCCCCGACCACAAGTTCCGCATCGTCGGTCGACCCCAACTCGCTTCCGTCGAGGTCGGCGCCCGCCAAACCGACGAGTCGGAAACGGTCACCATGCTCTACGCACCCACCTGGGCCGGGCTCACCGGTGAGTTCGACTACTCCTCGCTGGTCATCGGCAAGCACATCGTCGCCGAGGCGCTGCGCAGGGAGGTGACATTGTGGCTGCGTCCGCACCCCTACACCCGCCGCAACGCGGCTTCGGCGCGCCATTTGGCCGAGGTCGAGGAGCTGCTTCGCTCAGACCGACAGCGCACCGGCCGCAAGCATCAGTGGGGTCCGGCCATCGACGACGTCGACCTGGCCGACTGCATCAACGCCGCCGACATAGCCGTCACCGACGTCAGCGGCGCCGCAGTCGATTGGCTGTACTCGAACAGGCCGTTCGCGATCTGCGACATGGGAGGTCTTGGTGAGGAAGCCTTCGCCGAGCAGTTCTGGATCGCCCGCGGGGCCTACCACATCAGCGTGGAAGCCACCGGACTCGACACCGTATTCGACGAGCTGCTGAAGACCGACAGCCGCGCCGGGGAGCGGGAGGCGACCCGCCGGTACTTCCTCGGGGAAGGCGACGCCGCCGACGCCCTCGACCGGTTCGTGAGAGCCGTCCGTGAATCGCTCGAAGCCTGACCCTCAGCGCAGGCGGCGCTTGATCCGCTTCATACGGCGGGCGACCTGCTGCCGCAAGGAGGCGTCGGCCCTTCTGTTTCCCTGACGTTTGACGGTCGCCTCGAGTTCGGCGACCCGCTTCTCAAGCTTCTCGGTGGCGCTGACCCGTTCGTTGAGCCACGCGATCCGCTCGGCGATCCCCTCGTCTACGGTGTCGGCCCAGGACTCGACGAGACGCGGGAAGTTGGTCTCGCGCTTGCGACGCTCGAACCCGGCGCCGCCGTCGCCGTGGTCGAAGCAGTTGTCCAACCCGTTCGCGGTCAGGAAGGCGATGTAGCGCTCGTAGCGCTCGTAGTAACCCGCGTTGAATCCGCTGAAGTCGAGCTCCTCGTAGAGGTCGGCCGCGGTCGCGCCGGCTTCGAGCTTGCTGAGGTCGCGGTGCGGGATACCAAGGTATCGCGCCAGTTCCAAGGTGCGCGAGTCGTGCGCCATTACGTAGGCCGGGGTCCCCGCCAGGATCGCGGCCATATTGCCGTGGATACGGGTGCCGATCGCGAAGTCCCGTTCGGCGAGGTCGTCCATCCACGGCCGCGGATCGATAGGGAATACCGCACGTGTGCCGCGCAGAATCGGGTCGGCCAGGTTGCGGGCCGTGCCGGACGTGGCCAAGTCCGACTGGCGAGAAGTGTCGCCCCAGTACAGCATCTCCAGATCGACGTCGTTCTGGGGGAAGTAGGTGAGGTCTGAGTACTCGGACAGCATCGACTCGACAAGCTCTTGGAACGCGCCGAGACCTCGCGAAGCCGGCGAGTAGGACAGGGCGACGGATGAATCGGCGGTGAGCTTGTCGACCTTCTTCTCGATGCGAAAGCCCTTTCCGTGGGCGAACATCGCCGGGCAGCCGATGACCTCCACATGGTCTTTGAAGCCGAGGGAGGCGAGATAATCGGCGGTCAGCTCTCCGCGCACGCCCATGGTCGCAGAGCGGTCGAGCACGGCGCGGACGAACTCGATGACCTCTTCCTCGACCGCTTTGAGCCGCTCGAGGTCGCCGGCGAGCCCGGTCTGGGCGCCGACGCCAGGAACGACGACCGGAATGCGCAGCCGCTTGATCAACTTGGTCATCTGCGAGAGCGGTCCCTTGAAGGACGGGCGGAAGGCATTGGCGAGCGGGACGACGAAGGCGTCGTACTCCTCGTTGATGCGTTCGGCGTCGCGCGGATCACCGTTGAGCTGGGGGCCGTTGATGTGCACCTCGACTTCGGGGGTGGTCAGGTGCTTGAAGACCGCGTCGCTGAACAGAAGGTTGCCGACGTTGGTGGCAATGGTTCTGCGCTTGATCGTACCCAGCGCCGAAACGGGCTCGAAGGGGTGCTTCGCCGCCCGAATCAGGATCCGTTTCATGAGCGCTCCTTGTTCGGTCGTTGACGTCGGCGCAAGATTCGGCGTACGCGCTTGGCGAGCCGCTGCGGCCAGGCTCGCTCGAGTCGCGCGACGCGCTTGGTCATGTCCTCGAGACGGTCCTCGACGTCAAGGAGTCGCCGAGTGTTGTCGGCCTGGGCAATCTCCATGGCGTTGAGGCGTCCCGAGAGTTTACCTGTGCGTTGTCCTGCGTTGTCGACGCGTTCCTTGAGCCAGGCTATGCGGGTAGCGGTCTCGGGGTCGGCCGATTCGGCCCATGGGCGCACCGGAGGTGGGAAGACCGTGCGCGCCATCTCGGCCTCGAAGGCGGCGCCCCCGTCACCGTGCGCGAAGCAGTTGTCAAGGCCGTTCTTCGACAGGAACGCAGAGTATGCTTCGAACCGCTTGTCATAGCCTCGGTTGAAATCACCGGTGTCGACCTGTTCGTAGAGGTCGGCCACGGTGGTACCACCCTCGACTTCGCTCAGTCTGCGGTGGGGGAGGCCCAGGTACCGGGCGAGCTCGAGCGTGCGGGAGTCGTGGGCGAGCAGCATCGCAGGAACCCCGGCGAGGAGGGCCGCGACATTGCCGTGGAGTCGGGTGCCGAAGGCGAAGTCGTGTTCGGCCAGCTCGCGGATCCAGGTTCGCGGGTCGAGTGGGAAGACGGTCCTGCCGGGTCGCATCAGCGGGTGTGTCAGGTGGACCGGGGCTTCGGCCGAAGTGCCGGTGAGCTGCGAGGTGTCGCCCCAGTACAGCAGCGACAGATCCTTGGACTCCTGCGGGAAGTAGGTGACCCGGCTATGTTCGCGAAGTGCCGACTCGACGAGCGCCGCGGCAGTCCCTTCGTCGTCGGCCCACGGGGTGTAGGAGAGCGCGACTGAAGTCTCTGGATCGAGCGTGCCGGTCGGTCCGGGAATGCGGAAGCCGGGGCCGTGTGTGTACATCGACGGGCAGCCGATGACCTCGACGTCGTTAAAGCCGAGTCGGCGAAGGTAGTCGGCGGTGAACTCGCCGCGTACACCGATCGAGGCCGAACGGTCGAGGACCGCGGTTATGAAGCGGCGCACCTGCTCGTTGAGACCACTCACGGCGTCGAGGTCGTAGTGGACGTCGGTCTGGGCCCCGACTCCGACGACCACGACGGGGATGTCGAGCCGCTCCACCAAGCGCGTGAGCGTGTCGAGATGCCGCATGAAACTCGGCCTGAAGGCGTTCGCCAGCGGGATTGCGAACGCGTCATAGCGCTCGTTGATCGCCTCGGCATCCGCGGGGTCGCCGTTGAGCCTGGGTCCGTTCACCTCGACCTCGGTGTCGGCCGTCTTGAGGTGCTTGAAGACCGCGTTGCTGAAGATCAGGTTGCCGACGTTGGTGGCGATGGTGTTCTGCTTCAGAGTCGCCGCCGCGGAGGCGGCGTCGAAGGGATGTTTAGCGGCCCTGATCAGGATCTTCTTCACATCGTGGAGCCTAACAGGGACCATAGTCGGTCCCCAGGGCCGTGGCCGCTGCTCAGTGCCACGATCGCGGCCTCAACGACGCCATCGCAAACGCTCGAGCAACTCGAGTACCGGACGACGACCCGGTCATGTCGTAGTCACGGGCGGCCCCCATCGTGGTCGGATTTGCCGCTCCCTGAGTCCGCAATGTCGGCAATCACCAACGTCCATCCATAGTAGATTCTGTCCGAGACAGTACCACTATGTCGAAAACGGCGGCGTCTGAGACGTTGATGCAGTCGGTGAGCGTCGCTTCAGTCCCGTCACACGGAACCCCAGCGACCGACTTCGGCGGCGATCATTGCTCGGATCACAGCGCCCGCTTCCTGATAGGCATTGATAGAGACCGCTCGCGAATGAGCCCGGAAGATCACGCGCACATCGGCCCCTACTCCCAGGTCCAAGGAACTACGCTTTCGAGGCGAATCTCCCGAGAAAGCGCTTGACGAGCCGTTCAAAGCGCCGCTCGACTTTGTCTTCGACGGGTGGAGGGCTCTGCTTTGGAATCGTCGGCCGCGGCCGCCGTCGCGGACGGTCGGTCGCTTCGACCAGCGACTCGAACATGAGCTTCGCCACCGCCTCGGAGCTGACCATGGGCCGTTCCGGCCGCTCAGTCTGTGGGCGACTCGGCCGCCGGGAAAGCAAGGCGGGGTCGCCGATGACACGGAGTCCCGATTCGGTGAGCCCGGCGGCGATCTCCTCGCCGACAGCGGCCGCTTCGTCCAACGCCCAGTCCGGGGTCACGATTCGAGGCTCGTCCGCGCCCGGCCGGTGCGCCCGCTGAAATCTCGGGATGATTTTGTGGCGCAGAATATTGGTGTCGACCTTTGTGCGTCCCGCGATCTTTGGATCCTTCGCGATGATGTACAACTGCCGAACCGCCTCGATCTCACCCCAGGTCAACGATCGGTTGCCGGAGTCTTGACTCACTTCGAGCACCCCTTCAGGGAGTCCCAACAGCGATTCGAAGTCCTTCGGCAGCCCCTCGGGCTGGGAGTTGTCCACGACTAGAACAGATACTCGATCGGCACCCACCACCTCACTCCAGCGGGACGCCAGCCGATCGTACCGGTGACGGCGCCAGAACGACGGCGTCGGCTTGTCGTAAGGTATTTCTCGGAGCATGCCGGTAAGCCAGTCGTCGTATGAGTTCCGGACGCCATTCTGGACGTACTGCTGCCACTGGGAAGCCAACAGTCCCGGCAGGGAACGGCATGTGATCAGTACATGGACTCGCTCGGCGCCGCCGAGGTCGTCGACGAGCCTCCGCGCGAACTCGTCGTCGGCATCCCCGAAGAGTTCGCCGCTGAGGACCGAGATCCTGTCGGAGGCCGCACATGTGGCCGCCGAGATCTCCTGCCACTTGGAGAGAAGTCGCTCCGGGTCTCCCGCCTGCGGGCGTCTTCCGGCGGCCACGCCGAACACGTTCATCGGATGCCGGGTTCTCGCGGGCAGGAACACTCCGTGCCCGGCCAGTTCGCCGCGGGCGTTATGGAGCGCGTGCTGAATCGCGGTGGTGCCGGTCTTGGTGGGGCCTATGTGCAGAAGCACCGCCCCCGGCTCGAGCCCGAGCAGACCGACACCCTCGGACTTGCCAGAATCACCGTTGTTCATCCCAGCATGCTAGCGCCTGCGAACGCGTCGACCGCCGAGAGCAAACTTGCGAGCAACAATCGCGTCCGAGTCCTCATTTGAACCGCCGGTTCGCGTCTGCCAGGTCATAGTCGAAATCGACTTCGACGACGTTGTGCGAGGATATGTCGACCGCCTCGAAGCGCAGGCCGTCCTTGTCGATGGCGGCCTCGATGCCCGCCTCGAAGTAGTCCTGTTCGCCGACCCCTTCGAGCCGGTTGGCCAGCGGCGTGCGGTCGAGGGACGAGACGTAGTTGATCCCCACCGCCTCTCCGAGGGCTCCGTCGGCGATCTCCTTGGAGAGGCGGCTGATGTAGCCGTCCGCGGCGAGGGTGTACTTGACCTCTTCATCGGAGACCCGCGCGGTATTGACCGAGATGAATGACTTGTCCATCGCGATGTGGGGCAGCAGCGCATCGAGCACCTGCGGATCGAAGACCACGTCCCCGTTGAGCCAGAGGAGGCCTCCCGGTCCCGTTATCCTCAGGGCCTTCAGGAGGCTCTTCGAGGTGTTGGTGTCCCCGTACGCCTGGTTGTAGATGAAGCCGACGTCGGGCACCTCCTCCATGATCATCTCCTTCTTGTACCCGACCACCAGGTGGATGGAATGAAGGTTGAAGCGCGAGGTAAGCAGGCGCAGCGACCGCCCCAGGATCGTCTCACCGGTGTCGAGCGGGGTGAGCGGCTTCGGGTGCGGTTTTCCAAGACGCGATCCCACTCCCGCGGCCAGAATGACGATGTTCGTGGTCACGTTTACACCTCAAGTGGTTGATCGGCGAATATCCTCTGAGTTTACCCAGTTGAACACGAGGCGACCAAGATAACGACAGGTCCACCGAGCGGCCACGACCTCCTGATCCACATTGGCTATATATGGCCAGGCGCGGGGCTCTGGCCCTCGCCTCTCGGAGGTCAGCCCGACGCGAACGCCGAGTCGGCGGCCTCTTCCAGGTAGGTGGCCCTGACCTCGTCCCGGAAGACGTCGATGAGGTCCTCAGGGGCGATGTCGCCGAGATAATACTCGCGAACTTCGGCCCGGACCGCCTGGAGGGGGTCGTCGACGAGGATCCGGTCGAGGACCTGCTCAAGGTTGCCCGCGTCGGGTTCGAGGAGATAGGCGGCCCGCGCCAGCGGGAACTGGTCGACGTAGCGGTCCCGGAAGCCGCGCGGATCGGTCATCGCGAGCGGCCGCCCGCAGTAGAGCCAGTCGGAGGCGGTGCCGCTGATGTCGGATACGGCGGCGTCGGCGGCGTTGATGCAGTCGGTGAGCGTCGACTCGGCGTCGGCCCTCCGGCCCCACCAGTGGTCGCGCCCGGTTCGTGCGGCATCCTCGGCGAGCAGTTCGCGGATGCGGTCGGCCAGTTCGAGGTAGGCCTTGCTGGTGGCCGTGTACGGGTGGGCCCTGAAGATGACTCGCACGCCGCGGCGTAGCAGGGCCTCGACGATCGTTCGGCCTTCGGGCAGGGACGAATAGTCGGTGTCGCTGTGCAAGCCCGCCCAGGTGGGCGTGTACAAGACCGTAGGCGGCTCGTCGGCGTCGCGTTCGCGGGGCCCGACGCTGATGCCGTGGAGTTGGGGGCGGCCGATGAGACGGAATTTGTACTCGGGGAGGTCGACGCCGTTGCGGTGGTAGCGGTCGACGCCGGCCCGTCCGGCGACGAAGACCCGGTCGTACATGAGCGAGACGGGACTGCGGCTGATGGCCTTGTCGGAGTCGCCGTGCATGAGCTGGACGTGCATGTACTCGCTCAGCTTGATCATCTGGACATTCTTGACCGCGTGGTTGGAGTAGAAGCAGGCGCCGACGCTCTCAGGCAAGAGGCGGTCGAGCACCGACTGGTCGGAAACGAGCACGATCGGGGCCTCGGTCGCCGAGGCGACACGCCTGAGCAGGTACCGGTCGCGGACGATCACCAGGTAGGGGTCGCCGACGAGGTCGAAGTAGGGCAGCCACATGCGAATCTGGTATTCGGAGCGGGGCGCACCTGCGAAATGGACGACGAAGCGGGGCGCCAGGTCGGCGACGGCCTCGGCGACGGCGGTGTCGACCGGGTGCGACTCGGCACGGCGTCGGATCGCGTTGGACAGCACGACCGACGCGGTCCAGCCAAGGACGGCGACCGTCGCGACCAGGGCCACGACGTCGATCCCGGCGGCCCAGGGCCAAGTGCCGACGACCGCGGCGAACACGAATCCGAGGCAGAGGCCGTTGACCGCGAAAGCAATGGACGCCGGAGCGGACAGTTGCTCCCGCCTCGTCCGGTGCACATCGAGGTGTCGCGTGGTGAGGTGGTAGATATCGAGTGCACGCTTGACGATGTCGGTGTAGGTGAAGTACAGGACGAGCATGCCGCCGGCGGCCAGCAGCGGCCAGCGGTCGAGTCCGGAGTCGCGCCAGGCGGCGATGAGGACCGCGAGGGCGCCGAGAATGCGGGCGATTCGCCTGGTAGCGATTGCGCGTCGATCATGCCAGGCGACGACGACGAACACGGTTGCGGCCGCCAGGAAGGCAGGCAGGGGGGATGACACGGTCACCGCTGCTGCGACGGCGGCCAGTGCGATCAGGTTGAGCCTGGAGGTCCAGGACATCAGAACACTCTTCATGTTCGGCTGCGACTCCTTATCGAGATCGGTCGGACCGGGGCGGGCCGAACGGTTCGCATTCGGAGGGCTTTCGCAACTACCGGATTGGTCTGTTCATTCCTGATTTTTCTTCACGATATCAACGAAATGCCCGGAGTTCACCTGAAGCGGAAACGTCTGCATCTGCTGCGAGCAGGCACTCGAACAGGCGCTCGTGGCGGCCCACCATCGCGCTCGGTTCGAAGTGCCGGGCCGTGTACCGGCCGGCCTCGGCGAGCTTGTGGCGCAGCTCCGGGTCGCCCATGAGCCGGGCCAGCGCGTCGGCGAGCGCGTTGAGGTTCTTGGGTTTGACCAGCAGGCCGTTGACCTCGTTGTCGACGATCTCGCGCGGGCCGTGCTTGACGCCGGTGCACACGACCGGCAGTCCGGCGGCCATGGCTTCGACGATGACCAGGCCGAACGGTTCGAACCGGGAGGGGACTGCGGCGATGGAGGCCCGGCGCCATTCGGCTTCCAGCGGCGTGACCGCGCCCATGAGTTCGACTCGGGAGTCCAGGCCGTGTTCGGCGATGATCCGCTGGAGCTTCCGGCGGTCGCGCCCGCGCCCGTAGATGCGGACCTTCCATTCGGGGAAGCGGTCGGCGATCCGGCCGAATGCCTCGATGAGGCGGTCGAAGCCCTTCATGCCGGTGAGGCGCCCGGCGGTCATGATGACCGGTTCGGTCAGGTCGGACGGCGGGTTCGGGTTGGGCGGGATGGAGTTGGGGATGCATTCGGCTTTGCCGGCGTGCTCGGGGAGGGCGCGGCGGTAGGCCTCGGCGTCGGCCTCGGTGGTGGTGACGATCGAATCGAGCCGTCCGTAGTTCCCGACGATGCGGTCTCGGACGGCGGGCCGGTAGTGGTCGAGGAAGAGGTGCTCTTGGGCGACCTTGGCGGTGTCGGACCTGCCCCAGCGGGCGAGGTAGAGGTTGAGGCTGACGTGGGTGCTGACCAGGACGTCGGTGTCGACGTGCCGGAGGTAGCCCTTGACGCGCCGGTCGAGCAGCCGCGAGGACTCGTCCATGTTGTTCACGTTGTCGGCGTCCAGGTACGAGGGGAGCCGCCGGTTGATCCGGTCGGCCGGCGAGGGCCACTCGCCGCCGTTCTCGGGCCGGCGCCGGTCCCAGAGGGTGACGATCTCCAGCCGGGGGTCGATTGCGAAGTCGGGTCGCTCCTTGGTGCGGACGCAGGAGGCGATCGTGACCTGATGTCCGCGGTCGGCCAGGGCTTCCGCCGTGTTCAGCGTCGTCCTGATGGTGCCGCCGATGCCCCAGATGTTGCGAACGAGAAATGTGATGCGCATGAACTCGCAGCCCCAGCTTGAAACGGATTTTCGACTTCCCGGGTGGACGGCCGCCGTCCGGCGCGGGCCGTCGACCCGCGGTGCTCGGCCGCTCCGACGGGACCGCCGGCCGTCTCGGCTTCGGAACCGAGTTCGATCGCCGTCCCCCTTACGGCACAGGGAATCCAGGATTGCCGCTTCCCAAACCGGGTGGAGCTGTCGGATCGGCCACAGCCGCCGGGGCGCGCGGCGGGCCTACCCTGAGGTGCGCTTCCTGGCGGTCTTCTTGGCCGTCTTCTTCGCGGCCTTCTTGGCGGTGGACTTCTTCGCCGCTTTCTTCGCGGTCTTCTTCGCGGCCTTCTTGGCGGTTTTCTTCGCGGCGGCCTTCTTGGCCGTCTTTTTGGCGGCCTTCTTCGCGGGCCTCTTGCCGCCGCCGGCCGCGATCTTCTCGCGGCGCTCAGCCAGCAGCTCGGCGGCGCGGTCGATCGTCATCGCCTCGACCGTGTCGGTCTTGCGGATGCTCGCGTTGGTCTCCCCGTCGGTGACGTACGGACCGAACCGGCCGTCCTTGAGGGTCACCTCCTTGGCGGTGACCGGGTCGGCGCCCAGTTCCTTGAGCGTGGCCTGCGCGCGCCGCCGCCCGCGGGTCTTGGGCTGGGCCAGCAGCTTCTTGGCCTCCTCGAGGGTGAGCGTGAACAACTGGTCCTCGTTCTCCAACGACCGGTAGTCGCGCTTCTTGACCACGTACGGCCCGTGCGGGCCCAGGCCGGTGCGGACCTCCTCGCCGTCGTCGTCGACCCCGACCAGTCGCGGCAGCGTCAGCAGCTTGAGCGCGTCTTCGAGGGTCAGGTCGGCGAGCTTCTGGCCGGTCAGCAGCGACGACGACTTCTCGCCGGAGGTGACGTAGGGCCCGTAGCGGCCGGTCTTGGCGAGGACCGGCTCGCCGGTCTCCGGGTGGGTGCCCAGTTCGCCCTCGCCGGCGCTCAGCTCGTAGAGCTCCTCGACCTTCGCCGGGGTCAGCTCGTCGGGAGCCAGCGACTCCGGGACCGAGGTGCGCTCGCCGGTCTCGCCGGCCTCGGCCTGCTCGGGGCTGGTCCGCTCCAGGTAGGGGCCGTAGCGGCCCACGCGGACCACGACCTTGCGGCCGGCCTCGTCGGTGTAGAGCGGGATCGAGTTGACCCCGCGGGCGTCGATGCGGCCCAGCTCCTGCTCGACCAGGAGCCGCAGCCCTCCGGAGGCGGCGACGGTGCCCTCCTGGTCGGCGCCGCCGAAGTAGAAGGCGCGCAGGAAGTCCAGCCGCTGCTCGTCGCCGGCGGCGATCTCGTCGAGCTCGTTCTCCATCCCGGCGGTGAAGTCGTAGTCGACCAGCCGCGGGAAGTGCCGCTCCATCAGGCCGACCACCGCGAAGGCCAGGAAGGAGGGGATCATCGCCTGGCCGCGTTTGAACACGTAGCCGCGGTCGGTGATGGTCTGCATGATCGAGGCGTACGTGGAGGGGCGGCCGATGCCGCGTTCCTCGAGGGCCTTGACCAGGCTGGCCTCGGTGTAGCGGGCGGGCGGCTGGGTGGTGTGCCCGGCCGCGTCCAGGCCGCGCTCGCTGAGGTGCTGGCGCTCGGCCAGCTCGGGCAGGCGCTTCTCGGCGTCGTCGGCGTCGCCTTCCTCGATCGACTCGACGTAGGCGAGCAGGAAGCCCGGGTTGGTGATGGACTTGCCGGTGGCGGTGAAATCGGCCTCCTCCCCGGCGGTGGAGGTCGCGCGCGAACGCACCGAGGTCGAGTTCCCGGTGGCGTCCACCATCTGGCTGGCGAGGGTGCGCCGCCAGATCAGCTCGTAGAGGCGGTGCTCCTCGACGCTGAGCCGGCCCTTGAGCTGGTCGGGGGTCCTGAATTCGTCGCCGGCCGGGCGGATCGCCTCGTGCGCCTCCTGGGCGTTCTTGACCTTCCGGGAGTAGCGGCGCGGCTCGGGCGAGACGTACTTGCCGCCGTACAGGTGCGCGGCCTGGGAGCGGGCGGCGCTGACGGCGGTCTCGGAGAGGTTGGTCGAGTCGGTCCGCATATAGGTGATGTGGCCGTTCTCGTACAGCCGCTGCGCCACGCGCATGGTCTGGGAGCTCGACAGGCGGAGCTTCCGGCTGGCCTCCTGCTGCAGGGTGGAGGTGATGAACGGGGCGTACGGGCGGCGGCGGTAGGGCTTCTTGTCGACCTTGAGGACGGTGAAGTCCCGCCCCCGCAGGCGCTCGGCCAGGCCGCGCGCGCCGGCCTCGTCGAGGTGGACGACGTTGCCCTTGACCTTGCCGGTGGCGGCGTCGAAGTCCTTGCCGCCGGCGACCCGGTCGCCGTCGACGGCCGCCAGGTTGGCCTTGAACACCTGGTCCTCGTCGGTGGCCAGGCGGGCGGTGATGTCCCAGTAGTCGGCCGAGCGGAACGCCATGCGGGCCCGCTCGCGCTCGACGACGATGCGGGTGGAGACCGACTGGACGCGCCCTGCCGACAGGCGCGGCATGACCTTCTTCCACAGCACCGGGGAGACCTCGTAGCCGTAGAGCCGGTCGAGGATGCGGCGCGCTTCCTGGGCGTCGACCAGGTCCTGGTTGAGCTCGCGCGGATTGGCCACGGCGTCGGCGATGGCCTGCGGGGTGATCTCGTGGAAGACCATGCGCTTGACCGGGATCTTCGGCTTGAGCGCCTCCATCAGGTGCCAGGCGATCGCCTCGCCCTCGCGGTCCTCATCGGTGGCGAGGTAGAGCTCGTCGGCCTCGGCCAGGTAGGCCTTGAGTTTCTTGACGTGGTCCTTGCGGTCGGGGTTGACGATGTAGAGCGGCGCGAAGTCGTTCTCGACGTCGACCCCCAGGCGCGACCACTGCTTGTCCTTGTACTGCTTGGGGATCTCCTTGGCGCTGCGCGGCAGGTCGCGGATGTGCCCGAGGGAGGAGTCGACGATGTAGCCGGGGCCGAGGTAAGACGAGATCGTCTTGGCCTTCGCCGGCGACTCGACGATGACCAGGCGCTTGAGGTCGGCCACGGATCCCACTACTCCACTCGTTGCTGTACCGGAAACTGCACTCGATTCGTTACGTTAGCTCACGCATCGACCGGGCGCCCTCCGAGTATGGGCGCGCCCCGGCCGCTCGGGCCGGGGCGCGCTTGCGTCCAACCCGGACCGCTAGCCGACCTTGACGGCCTCACGCGGCTCCGGGCTCCGGCCTTCCCCCGACTCCACCACCGCGGAGCGACGCTTGGAGATGAGGATGACCGCCACCAGGATCACCACGGCGCCGCCGGCGATCGACCAGCGCATCCCGACGTTGGCGTCGTCGCCGACGGTGGCGACCACGACCGCCGGGGCGATGATGAGGCTGACGAGGTTCATGACCTTCAGCAGCGGGTTGATCGCCGGACCGGCGGTGTCCTTGAACGGGTCGCCGACCGTGTCGCCGATGACCGCGGCGGCGTGGGCCTCCGAGCCCTTGCCGCCGTGGTTGCCGTCCTCGACGTCCTTCTTGGCGTTGTCCCAGGCGCCGCCCGAGTTCGCCAGCAGGATCGCCATGAGCACGCCGCAGGCGATGGCGCCGGCCAGGTAGGCCGCGAGCGGCCCCACCCCGAGGCCGAAGCCGACCGCCACCGGCGCCAGGACGGCCAGCAGGCCGGGCGTGGCCAGTTCGCGCTGGGCGTCGCGGGTGCAGATGTCGACCACGCGGCCGTACTGGGGGCGCTGCTCGCCGGTCATGATGCCCGGGAAGCGGGCGAACTGGTCGCGGACCTCGTCGACCACCGCGCCGGCGGAGCGGGCGACGGCGTTGATCGCGAGCCCGGAGAACAGGAAGACCACCGAGGCGCCGAGGATGAAGCCGACGATGTTGGCCGGGTCGGCGATGCTGAGCGCCTCGAACAGTGCGCCGCCGGCCAGGCCCTCGGAGGCGACCGCGTCGGTGTAGGACCCGAACAGGGCCGTCGCCGCCAGCACGGCGGTGGCGATCGCGATGCCCTTGGTGATGGCCTTGGTGGTGTTGCCGACCGCGTCCAGGTCGGTCAGGGTCTGGGCGGCCTCCTCGTCGACGTCGCCGCTCATCTCGGCGATGCCCTGGGCGTTGTCGCTGATCGGGCCGAAGGTGTCCATCGCGACGATGACGCCGACCGTGGTCAGCAGGCCGCAGCCGGCCAGCGCGACCGCGAACAGGCTCACCAGGAGTTCGCCGCCGCCGAGCAGGTAGGCGCCCATGACCGCGCCGCCGATGAGCATCGCGGAGTAGACCGCCGACTCCAGGCCGAGCGAGAACCCGGAGAGGATGTTGGTGGCCGCGCCGGTGCGGGTGGAGGCCGAGACGGTCTTGGTGGGCTTGTAGCGGGTGTCGGTGAAGTAGCCGGTGAGGGTCATGATCGCGGCCGCCAGGGCGATGCCGATGACCACGGCGATGATGGCCAGGGCCTGCGGGTTGACCGGGATGCCTTCGGCGTCGACGCCGGAGCCGAGTCCGGCCCAGTCGGCCGGGACGTACAGGAGCACGGCGACCGCGGTCAGTGCCGCCGCGAGCGCGGCCGAGAGGTAGAAGGCGCGGTTGATGGCGGTGAGGCCGGAGGCGTCTCCGGCGCGCATGCGGGTGATGATGACCCCGACGATGGCGCAGACGATGCCGACGGAGGCGACCAGGAGCGGCAGGATCAGGCCGGTCTCGCCGAAGGCGGCGCGGCCGAGGATGAGGCTGGCGACCAGGACGACCGCGTAGGACTCGAACAGGTCGGCGGCCATGCCGGCGCAGTCGCCCACGTTGTCGCCGACGTTGTCGGCGATGACGGCGGCGTTGCGGGGGTCGTCCTCGGGGATGCCCTGTTCGACCTTGCCGACCAGGTCGGCGCCGACGTCGGCGGCCTTGGTGAAGATGCCGCCGCCGACGCGCATGAACATCGCCAGCAGGGCGGCGCCGAAGCCGAAGCCTTCGAGGACGATGGGGGCGTCGCCGCGGTAGGCGAACACGACGATCGCGGCGCCGAGCAGGCCGAGGCCGACGGTGAGGAATCCAACCACGCCGCCGGTGCGGAAGGCCAGGTGCATGGCGCCGGTGGCCTTGCCCTCGCGGGCGGAGGCGGCCACGCGCAGGTTGGCGCGGGTGGCCAGGTTCATGCCGGCCCAGCCGATGAAGGCGCTGAACGCGGCGCCGACGACGAAGAACAGGCTGCGTCCGATGCGGACGTCGGTGCCCGCGTCACCGACCGGCAGCAGGTACAGCAGGACCACGGCCGCGACCACGAAGATGCTCAGGGTGCGGAACTGGCGCCGCAGGTAGGCGGAGGCGCCTTCCTGTACCGCGCCGGCGATCTCGCGCATCTTGTCGGTGCCGGTCCCGGCGCCGAGGATGTTCTTGACGAGCGCGGCGGCGCCGCCCAGCGCGATGAGCGCGAGCACGGCGGCCAGGACCACCAGGCTCACGTTCGAGCCGGTGAGTTGGCCTACGTCCCCGTCGCCGTTGGCGAGCAACGTGTGCATGTCGTTCCTCCATAGAACTGTCGCGCGGTGCGCGCGTGCGATTCATCGAAATGGTCTGCCGGTTCGGGTGCGGCTACGTGCGAAGGTCCGAGAAACGCCGCTCGCGGCGGGCGGGCGGCGTGGATTCCGGGCCTTGCGGCGCGGTCGGCATAACGTGCGGAGTGTAACGACGTGCGTTCTTTGGGCGCGGGATCGGTCGCGCGGGGTGGAGGACGGCCGCAGGGGGTCAGTGATCGGCCGACGGGGAGCGGCCGGGCAGGGGCCAGCTCATGGTGACGGTGGTGCCGTGTTCGCGGTCGGGACCGGTCACGACCAGGTCTTCTACCAGTCCGCCGAGGACGATGAGGGTGATCTCCTCGGAGAGGGTGTCCTCCTCGATCGCTTCATGATCATTCGATCGCGCCTCGTTCCGATGGGGGGAGGAGGCGTGGTCGCCCTCGGAATCCGCGCGCAGATCTTGCGCGTTATCGGTGATTTTTGCAATGAAACGATCACCGATCGAAAATTCTACGCGCACGAGGTCGTCGAGCCCGCAGTCACGATGCCTGAGAATCGCTCGCGTACAGGCCTCGCCGACGGCCTGGCGCACCTCGTCCAGCAGACCCGTCGCGACCCCGGCGTGCGAGGCGACGTCGGCGGCCACCAGCCGGGCGGCCCGCACGTACGCGGCGGCGGGGGTGAACGCGAACCGCACGGCCGCCGGCTCCCCGCGCTGGTCGTGTTTGGAGGCGCTCACTCGCTGGGCACCGCTTCCCGGACATCGAGCACCTTGTCCAGTCCGGTCATGTCCAGAAGCTTCCGGATGCGCGGGTTGCCGCAGACGACCACCAGCGCTCCCCCGGCGTCGGCCAGGCGGCGCCGGGCCCCGATGAGCAGGCCCAGGCCGGAGGAGTCGCAGAAGTCGGTCGGAGTCAGATCGATCGCCACCCGGGTCTTGCCCTCGGCGATGAGCTGCCGCACCGCCTCGCGGAGCTTCTGCACCGTGTACATGTCGATCTCGCCGGTGACCGCGACGACGGCGTAGGCACCGACCTGGGTCAGCTCGAGTCCCAGCTCGGGCTCGGGCGCTCCGTCACTGGATGTTCCCCTCACGCGCACTCTCCAAAGCGTTCGGTGTGTTCTAGCGCATAAGCGTACTGCGTTCCCGATGGGAGCGTATCGGGAGCACAGCTCTCGGTGTCGGCCCGGTGCGGCATCATTGCCACCGTGTCCTCCGACCGACTCATCAGCGCACTCGGCGCCGACCACGAAGGGCTGCGCCACCTGCGGCGCCTGTCCCCTCGCGCGGCCCAGCGCTGCGAGTGGCCCGAATGGGTGCCCGACCGGGTGCGCGAGGCCCTGGCCGAGCAGGGGATCCTCCGCCTGTGGCCGCACCAGGCCGAGGCCGCCACGCACGCGTTCGCCGGCCGCGACGTGGTGGTCGCGACCGGCACCGCCTCCGGCAAGAGCCTCGCCTACCTGCTGCCGGTCCTGACCGAGGCCGCCGCCGAAGGGGACGGGCGGACCCTCTACCTGGCACCGACGAAGGCGCTCGCGGCCGACCAGGCCCGCGCCGTCGCCGAATTCGACGCCCCCGGGCTGCTGCCGGCCATCGTCGACGGCGACACCCCGTACGAGCACCGCCGGTGGGCCCAGCGGTTCGCGAACCTGGTGCTGTCCAACCCCGACCTGCTGCACCACTCCGTGCTCCCCCGGCACCGCAGGTGGCGATCGCTGCTCAAGAACCTGAAATACGTGGTGGTCGACGAATGCCACATCTACCGGGGCGTGTTCGGCGCCCACGTGGCGCTCACCCTGCGGCGGCTGCTGCGGCTGGCCGCCCACTACGGCGCCGAACCCACCGTGATCGCCGCCTCGGCCACCGCCGCCGACCCGGCCGCATCGCTGTCGACCCTGACCGGGCGCCCCGCCGAGGCGGTGACCGCCGACGCCTCGCCCTCACCGGGAGCGAGCGTGGCGCTGTGGGAGCCCGAGACGATCGAGATCGAAGGCGAGCCGCAGAAGGCGTCCACGCTGAGCGAGACGGCGCGGATGCTCGCGGCCCTGACCCGGCTCGGGTTGAGGACCCTGGCGTTCGTGCCCTCCCGGCGCGGAGCCGAGATCATCGCCGCCGACGCCAAGGCCAGGCTCGGCGCAGATCCGGCCGCCGACCGCATCGCCGC
Source organism: Glycomyces xiaoerkulensis (assembly GCF_002798405.1). Classification (GTDB taxonomy): domain Bacteria; phylum Actinomycetota; class Actinomycetes; order Mycobacteriales; family Micromonosporaceae; genus Glycomyces; species Glycomyces xiaoerkulensis. The sequence goes on from NZ_PGGV01000037.1 coordinate 51,428, forward strand.
CTACCGGGCCGGATACCTGCGCGAGCACCGCCGCGACCTGGAGGCCGACCTGCGCGAGGGCCGACTGCTGGGCGTGGCGACCACCAACGCGCTCGAACTCGGCATCGACGTCACCGGCCTGGACGCGGTGCTGCTGTGCGGCTACCCCGGGAGGCTGGCCTCGTTCTGGCAGCAGATCGGGCGGGCCGGGCGCGGCCGGGACGAGGCGCTGGCGATCATGCTCGCCAAGGACGACCCGCTCGACACATTCCTGGTGCACCACCCGGAGGCGGTCTTCGACCGGCCGGTCGAGGCGAGCGTCTGCGACCCGTCGAACCCGTACGTGCTGGCCGGTCACCTGTGCCTGGCCGCCGAGGAGCTGCCGCTGCGCGAGGCCGACTTCCGGTCGATCCCCGGCAGCCGGGAGGTCGCCGACGACCTGTGCGAGCGGAGGCTCCTGCGGAGGCGGCCGGGCGGCCGCTACTACTGGGTGGGATCGGAGCGCCCGGAGGTGTCCCTGCGGGGGTCGGGGCCGATGGCGGTCGACATCGCCGAGACGAGCACCGGCCGACTCGTCGGCACGGTCGACGCGGCGGCGGCCCACCGCCTGGTGCACCGCGGGGCGGTCTACCTGCACCAGGGCGAGACCTACCTGGTCGACGACCTCGACCTCGACGACGGCCTGGCGCTGGTCCACGCCGCCAAGCCGCCGTGGACGACCAGCCCGCAGGAGATCACGCACCTGGAGATCCTGGGCACCAGGGAGAGCCTCGATCTGGGCGAGGTGGCGCTGTGCCTGGGCGAGGTGGAGGTGACCTCGGCCGTGATCTCCTATCAGAAGCGGCGGATCCCCTCGGGCGAGGTGATCGACACCCAGATGCTCGACCTGCCGCCGCAGACCCTGCGAACGGTCGCGGTCTGGTGGACGGTCGAGCCCGAGGCACTCGGAGGCGTGAAGGACCTGCCCGGAGCGCTGCACGCGGCCGAGCACGCCTCGATCGGGCTGCTGCCGCTGGTGGCCACGTGCGACCGGTGGGACATCGGCGGCCTGTCGACCGCGGCGCACCCGGACACCGAGCTGCCGACGGTGTTCGTCTACGACGGCCACCCGGGAGGGGCCGGTTTCGCCGAGCAGGCCTTCCGGAAGTGGACCGACTGGCTCGGGGCGACCAGGGACGCGATCGCCTCCTGCGACTGCAGGACCGGCTGCCCGAGCTGCATCCAGTCCCCCAAGTGCGGCAACGGGAACGAACCGCTGGACAAGGCCGACGCCGTGGCGACCCTGGGGGTGGTCCTGGCCGCCGAGGACGAGAACGCGGCGGTGACCGTCCACGACCCGCGGCCCGAACCGGCGAAGAGCGAAGAGGACGACCTCTGGCCCGGCGACTTCTGAACCCTGCCGGACCAGGCAATCTGCTACGGTGACGCGAGCCCGAGCCCCTGAAAACCCCCGGAGCACAAATGAATTCGAGAATCATCGAGGTCCGCTACGGAAACGCTGCTCGTGTGGTAAATCTCGTCGGCGGCGGAGTGCTGATCGCGGTCGGCTCGGTCGGTTTCGCCGCACAATGGTGGGATCTGCACTTCCTCTTCGGCGGCGTGGCGGCCATCGTCGCTTCGCTCTGGCTCGCGCGAAAGCCCTACTGTTCCTACGACGTCAGGGCAAAGACCGTGTTCGTTTACTGGGGCGGTACCCGCCGTGTCCGATGGACGTTCGGCGCCCAGAACGGCGAGCGGCTCTATGTGGATAACGGCAGAATCCGACGAATCGGCCTCGACGGCAAAGCCAAGTTCGTACACCTGGGATGGGGCTGCGAGCGCGCCGACCGGGAGCGCCTGATCCGGGTGATCGAATCTCAAGACCGTCAACGCAGGATGAAAGATTCCAAGCGCCACTAAGCGGCCTGGTGGCCGTGGGTCCCCGGCCGCCGAGGCCCGGTCTCGTTCGGTTCGAGCTGCGGCTGCCGGATTCCGGTACCCAGGGGACCCCGGCCCTGCCGCTGATCTTGCCGTGTGTTCAGGCAGGTCGAACGTAATGACGCCTAACCTGCGATGCGGTCGAGGCGGGCCGACAGGTGCGGGGTCAGGGGGTTGCCCTCGGCGGCCATCTCCACCGCGTACATCAGCGCGCCCTCCACGAGCCCGTACAGGCGCTTGGCGGCCGTGACCTCCTTGGCCTTCGGGCTGCGGACCACCGCGTCGGTCGCCAGCTCGATCTGCACGCCGTCGACGTGCCCGTAGTACAGGTCGAGGATTCCGGTCGGGTGGGCCAGGAGCACCTCCACCTCCGGCTTCTTCGGGTCGTCACCGCCGATGACGCGCCACCAGCCGGTCTCCTGCGCCGCCGGGCGCACCGCCTTGCCGTCGGCGTCGATGATCCACGACCGCGCCGTGTAATGCAGGAACGGGCGCCCGTCGTGCGCGAAGGTGAGCTCCTGGGCGTACATGAAGTCCTCGGTGCCCGGGTATCCGCCCTGCCCGCGCCCGCGCCAGCGCCCCACCAGCGGCAGCAGCGGCAGCAGGTCGTCGTGCAGGCTCGGACCCTCCCGGAGGTCGTGCGTCTCCTCGAACGGGTAGGGGTCGACCTTCTCGTACGTCGAGGCGAACTCCGGAGGCACCTCGTTCTCGCTCATCGATTCCTCCCGGTTCTGATGGTCCAGTATCCGAAAACGCCCGCCAGCGCCCCGCAGGCGATGACGAGCGCGGCGGTCAGTGCCGTCTCCACGGTCCCCACTCTACGCACGCGTTTCGCCGAACCGATCCTGCGATGGCAAGATGTTGTGCATGGATACACCTGGACCGTTCGATAGCTGGCTCTCGGACATGGACGGCGTGCTCGTCCACGAGGGGGTCCCCGTGCCCGGGGCCAACAAGCTGATCGAGAAGCTGCAATCGGCGGGGAAACGGTTCCTCGTGCTCACCAACAACTCGATCTACACGCCGCGCGATCTGCATATGCGCCTGAAGAACTCGGGGCTGACCGTACCGGCCGGGTCGATCTACACCTCGGCGATGGCGACCGCCGACTTCCTGCAGTCGCAGCGGCCCGAGGGGTCGGCGTACGTGATCGGCGAGGCGGGCCTGACCACGGCCCTGCACGAGATCGACTACGTGCTGACCGACACCAAGCCCGATTACGTGGTGCTCGGGGAGACGCGCCGCTACGACTTCGGGGCGATCACCACGGCGGTGCGGCTGATCAAGGCCGGGTCCAGGTTCATCTGCACCAACCCGGACGCGACCGGCCCCAGCCTGGAGGGCATCCTTCCGGCGGCCGGGGCGGTGGCGGCGATGATCTCGGAGGCGACCGGCGCCGATCCGTACTTCGTGGGCAAGCCGAACCCGCTGATGATGCGGAACGCCCTGCGCCGCATCGAGGCCCACTCGGAGTCGACGGTCATGATCGGCGACCGCATGGACACCGACGTACTCTCGGGCCTGGAGGCCGGGCTCGAGACGGTCCTCGTCATGTCGGGGGTGACTGACAGTATGGAAACGGTCGAGAAATACCCCTTCCGCCCGAACCACGTCAAGGATTCGGTGGCGGACCTCATTGACTGGATCGAGTTAGGAGCGGACCATGTCCCCCGGACACACCCCGGCCCGGGCCCCGTCGCGCACGCGCGCGGAGGCCGAAGAGTTCGTGCCTGCACCGAGGCCGGCCGGCGGACCATCGGACTCCGGCGGCGCACGGCGAGAGCCGGAGCCGAAGCTGACGAACCTGGAGCAGCGGATCCTGGGCTTCGAGTCCCAGTGGTGGCGGGCCTCGGGGGCCAAGACGCAGGCGATCGCCGACGAGTTGGAGCTGACGCCGGAGCAGTACTACCAGCACCTGGCGCGGCTGATCGACCATCCGGAGGCGGCCGCCGAGCAGCCGGCGGTCATCCGGCGGCTCCGAGCAGCCCGTGCGGAGCGGTCGAGGCGCTGAGGCGCCACATCATTCGAGCGCAATTCGGCACGAATCCGGCTCTTCGCAACGCTCTCGCGATCGCACCCTATCCTCAACCCTGCCTCATGCACACACATTCATAAGTCTACAAAGGTTTCTCACTGGACGGTGACCGCCATATAACGCCAGGACGGCATGACGGAGGCGTCGGGTTTAGATCCTAAGAATCGAGGTAAAAATCAGGACTGCACGATAAGCGTTGGCGAATAGGAGGACCATTCCTGGGTTTGCGAATTGGTGGGATCGAAGTCTTCACTTACAAGTGTTTCCTCGAGAAGTGGAGCAGAAAGTTCTATATGCCAAGGAGCGTCGCTATCAAATGACCCCTCGACAGTTCCATCACTCCCGAGTTCACCTTCCCAGATGACTTCACCATGCGCGATCACTTCAACTGTAGCGTCAGGAATGGGCGCGAGGCCGCAGACCATTTCCTCATCTGAGGACTCTTCACCGGATCGACAGATCTGCATGAACCCATTGGCGATCATGTCAGGATAGGATTCCTCGGCCACGGTCGAGGAGTCTGTGCACCCAGCTGCAGCGAACAGCATTCCGATATATACAATTCCAACGATAGCTCTCCGTGCCATAAATCATCCACCTCTTGATCAGATTATCGGTCGTGGTCTCGACCCGAGCCTGCAATACAACCTACACCGGAATCTATCCACAGTTCGCTACACGATTACTGCGTCTCCATAATATAGAGCCTGGATACTTGCAACTTCGAATCAAATACTGATAGTCAAATTTTTCGAATTCGCGAGAGGGCCTCACTGAGGCATAATGCCAGTGGCCTTACCCGCGACGACCGGCGATGAGATACCAGACCGCGCCGATCGCGAAGACCGCCAGGCCGCTCAGGACCGACTCGAGCGGGAGGCTCGCGGCGATGAGCAGGCAGCCGGCCAGCCCGATCCACGGCAGCGGCGCGCGGGGGTCGAGCGTCGTCGCCGACGCGTTGGTGACCGCGTAGTAGACCAGGACGCAGAAGCTGGAGAAGCCGATCGCTCCGGCCAGGTCGAAGGTGGCGACGATGACCAGCACGACGACGCCTGCGGCGACCTCGGCCGCCCACGGGACGCCGAACCGGACGGACACGGCCGCGAGCGGGCCGGGCAGGCGGCGGTCGCGGGCCATGGCCAGAGCGGTGCGGCCGATCCCGGCCAGGAGGCTGAGCAGGACCCCGGCGACGGCGATACCGGCGCCGATGGCTACGACCGGTTCGAGCGCGGGGGCGCTGGCGGCGGCCAGGTCGGCCAGGGGCGCCTCGGATCCGGCGAGCATGCCGGGGCCGAGGACGCCGAGCGCGGTGAGCGCCACGGCCGCGTAGACCGCCAGGGTGATCGCCAGGGCGATCGGGATCGCCCGCGGGATGGTCCGTTCGGGGCGCTTGACCTCCTCGCCGAGGGTGGCGATGCGGGCGTAGCCGGCGAAGGCGAAGAAGATGAATCCCGCGGCGGTGAGCACGCCCCACGGGTCGGCGTCGCCGACGCCCCGGCCGGCGACCGGGACGGCGGCTCCGGCGATGACGACGGCGGCGAGGACGGCGATGGTCACGGTGGCGAAGACCGCCGAGGCGACGGCGGTCTTCTTGACGCCGAGCAGGTTGATCGCGCAGAAGGCGACCACCGCGGCGATCCCGAGGACCCGGGGGTGGTCGGGCAGGAGGTAGTTGCCGAGGGTCAGGGCCATGGCGGCTGCGGAGGCGGTCTTCCCGATCAGGAAGCCCCACCCGGCGGCGAAGCCGGCTTCCGGGCCCAGGCGGCGGGTGCCGTAGACGTAGGTGCCTCCGGCCTGCGGGTGGAGTGCGGCCAGGCGGGCCGAGGCCCGGGCGTTGCAGTAGGCGATGACACCGGCGATGGCGAGGGCGGTCAGCAGGGCCGGTCCGGAGCCTGCGGCTGCGGCGGCCGGTCCCCACACGGAGAACACGCCGGCGCCGAGCATGGAGGCCAGCCCGATGGCGATCGCGGAGGGAAGTCCGATGCGGCGGCGCAGGGCCGGCGAGGGGCGGCTTTGGGATGATTGTGCGGGCATGTCCTAAAGATATCGTTTCTCTGGTTCGAGCCATTTGGGCAGTTCCATTGTGCCCCAGGATGTTCGTCGTATAACCCTCAGTATGAGCACCCCGATGAAGATGCCGGCCGGAGTGTCGCTGAACCAGTGGTAGCCGAGATAGGTCGTCGAGAACGTTACGACCACCGGGGGCACCAGCACCATCAGGCGCCGCAGCCAGGGGCGGATGGCGGCGCCGACGAGCAGGATGACGAATCCGTACCAGACGATCGTGTTGAGCACGTGGCCGGACGGATAGGCATGGGAGGGTTCGAGACCGGTGAGGAGCGTGGCCTGCGAGAGGTCGGCGTAGGGCGGATCACCGCGTTCGGGCCAATAGGGGAAGACGCGGGTGAGGACGTACTTGACGATCAGGACCGAGCCGGTCATGCAGTAGGTCGCCAGAAAGGCCAGGAGCGGTCTGACGTTGCGGCTCCGCCAGGCGATGAGCGCGGCGAGCCCGAGGGCGATGCCGCCGAGGGCGCCGCCCTGGCCGAGTTTGTTGGCCTGGTCGGCCAGGATGAAGGCCCAGTCGGGGCGATGGGAACCGAAGAAGTCGCGCAGCCAGATGTCCAACGCCACCAGCGGGCTCGGCCACAGCAGCGTGAGCGACCAGAGGGCGAACGCCGCGCTCATGGCGATCTCGAGCCCCCACGAGCGCGGGCGCTTCGGCACGAACGGCTTCCACGCGCTCGAGGGGGCTCGGGTATGGCGTTGGGCAACGACGATCACGGCCGTAAGCCTAGCGACATCTGGATTCGAGGCCAATCCGATACGGATCGGCGACCCGGAATATATTCGGCGGCCCTATTGGTCGCGCCTAGAGTCCGGCTACGTCGGCCTGCTTGGCGCGGACGGCCTCGGCGGCCTCCTTGAGGTTGGCCAGCTCGGTGTCGGTCAGCGGGGTCTCGACGACCTCGGTGACCCCTTCGGCGCCGACGCGGGCGTTGACTCCCAGGTAGACGCCGTCGATGCCGTACTGCCCGTCGACCCAGGCGCAGACGGGCATGACCGCGCCGGAGTCCTCCGCGACGGCCTTGGCCATGCGGGCGGCGGCGGCCGACGGGGCGTAGTAGGCCGAGCCGGTCTTGAGCAGGGCGACGATCTCGGCGCCGCCCTTGCGGGTCCTGGTGACCAGCTCCTCGATCCTCTCGGCCGGGAGCAGGTCGGCCAGGGGCTTGCCGTCGACGGCGGACTGGCTGGGCACCGGCACCATGGTGTCGCCGTGGGAGCCGAGGGTGAGGGTCTTGACCGACCCGACCGGGACGTCGAGCTCTTCGGCGACGAAGTTGGTGAAGCGGGCCGTGTCGAGCATGCCGGCCTGGCCCAGGACGCGGTTCTTGGGGAAGTCGGAGGCGAGCTGGGCGAGCGCGGTCATCTCGTCGAGCGGGTTGGAGACGACGATGATGACGGCGTTCGGGGACTTCGCCACCAGGTTCTCGGTGACGCCGCGGACGATCTTGGCGTTGACCTCGAGCAGGTCCATGCGGCTCATGCCGGGCTTGCGCGGCAGGCCGGCGGTGATGATGACGATGTCGGAGTTCGCGGTCGGCTCGTAGCCGTTCCCCTCGTTGTCGGTGGTGGTGCCCACGACCGTGGTCTCGAAGCCCTCGATGGAGCGGGACTGGTTCATGTCCAGCGCCAGGCCCTCGGGCTTGCCCTCGACGATGTCGGTGAGGACGACCTCGTCGAACACGTCGTACTCGGCCAGGCGCTGAGCGGTGGTGGAGCCGTAGAATCCGGCGCCTACGACCGTGACTTTCTTACCCATCGTTGCTCCTCTGCAATTGGACTACTCCATGACGCTATGACTCCGGTCATGGAGCGCTCACCCGGCCCCTGGTCGCGTGGCACGCGCCTCCGTCCCGCCCACTGGAATATACTTGACAAGTCCTAGCAGTTAAGTGGAGTATGGGCCTGAAGCCGCAGACCGAGGGAGCCCCCGATGCTGACCACCGCCGTCCTGGCCGGGCTGGCCGGATTCGTCGCGCAGTTGGTGAACGGCAGCCTCGGCATGGGGTTCGGCACCATCACCATGACCTTCCTGCTGGGCCTGGGCATCCTGCCGGCGGTCGCCTCGGCGTCGGTCAACGTCGCCACCGCCGCCTCGGACCTGGTCAGCGGCTACTCGCACTGGCGGATGGGCAATCTCCACTGGCCTACGGTGCTCAAACTCGGCGTCCCCGGCGCGATCGGCGGCTTCGCCGGAGCCTGGGCCCTGACCTCGCTGGCGTCCCTGGACGCGGCGACGCCGGTCACCAGCACCATCCTCGTCGGGCTCGGGGTCGTCATCGTCTGGCGGTTCGCCAAGGGCCGCACCATCGACCACGCCGAGTCGGGCCGGCGGGCCCGCACCGGATTCGCCGGGCCCACCGGGCTGGTCGCGGGATTCCTCAACGCCGTCGGCGGGGGCGGCTGGGGGCCGGTGACCATGCCGGTCATGCTCACCACCTCGCGCCTGCCTCCGCACAAGGTCGTCGGGTCGGTCTCGACCGCGGAGTTCTTCGCCGCGACCGCGACCGTGCTCGGCTTCTCGATCACCCTGGCCGACGGCCTCCAGCTCGTGTGGCCGCTGGTGGCCGGCATGGCCGTCGGCGGCATGATCGCCGCCCCGGGCGCGGCCTGGCTGACCCGCAAGATCCCCACCGTCAAACTCGGCACCACCATCGGGATGGTCGTCATCGCGCTGAACCTCCGGACGTTCCTGGGGGTGCTCGGCACGCCGTGGCCGGTCGTCACCGCCCTCTACCTGGCCCTGGCCGGGGCCTGGGTCGCGGTCCTGGTCGGCGGGGGGCGCACCCGGAGCGCGGACCGGGAGCGGGCCGAAGCCGGGACCTGACCGGTCCCGCGATTACCGGCCCGCCACAGTGGGTACCTGCACGGACACTGGCTTTCCAATCCGGGCGGGTGAGGTTCTTGAGCGAACACTTCGACGCGGTCGTGATCGGCATGGGGCCCGGCGGCGAGGTCGTCACCGGGCGGCTGCGGGAGGCCGGCAAGCGCGTCGCCGCGGTCGAGCGGGAGCTCATCGGCGGCGAATGCGCCTACTGGGCGTGCATCCCGTCCAAGACGCTGCTGCGCTCCGGGGAGGTCCTCGACCAGGCCCGGCGCACTCCCGGCGTGCGGTCCGGCGGCGCCGCCTGGTACGAGGCGGCCGACTGGCGCGACGCCATGACCCGCGGCCTCGACGACCACCGGCAGCGCGAAGCCTACGAGGACCAGGGGGTCACCGTGGTGCGCGGAGAGGCCCGCGTCACCGGGCCCGGCGAGGTCACCGTCGGCGACCGCGTCCTGCACTGCGACCACATCGTCGTCGCCACCGGCTCCGAACCGGTGATCCCGCCGATCCGCGGCCTCGAGGACACCGAAGTGTGGACCAACCGCAGGGCCACCGGCACCTCGCAGATGCCCGACCGGGTCGCCATCCTCGGCGGCGGCCCGGTCGGCTGCGAGATCGCCCAGTTCATGCGCCGCTTCGGCAGCGAGGTCACCATCATCGAACTGGCCGAAGGGCTCATCGTGCGCGAGGAGCCGCGCGTCAGCGAACTGGTCGAGGAGCACTTCGCCGCCGAGGGCATCCAGGCCCACACCAAGACGCAGGTCAAATGCGTCGAGAACGGCGGAGCCGAGCGCGTGGTCAGCCTCGACGACGGCATCACCGTCACCTGCGACGCCATCGTCGCCGCGACCGGCCGGCGCCCGCGCACCACCGGGCTCGGGCTGGAGTCGGTCGGCCTGGACCTGTCCGAGGGGCACCGGATCGAGGTCGACGGGTTCTGCCGCGCCGCCGAGGGCGTGTGGGCCGTCGGCGACGTCACCGGCGTCATGCCGTTCACGCACGTCGCCAAGTACCAGGGACGCGTGGTCGCCGACGCGATCCTGGGGCACCCGCACCCGGCCCGATACGACGGCGTCCCCCGCGTGGTGTTCACCGACCCCGAGGTCGCCGCGGTCGGCCTCACCGGCCACCAGGCGCGGGAGCGGGGCATCCGGACGGCCGCGACCGAACTCGACCTGACCGCGGCGCTGGCGCGGCCCTGGACGCTCGAGAAGGAGCCGTCGGGGACGCTCGGACTGTTGGCCGACGCCGACCGGAAGGTGCTGGTCGGCGCCTGGGCGGTCGCCCCGATGGCGTCCGAATGGATGCACCTGGCCGCGCAGGCCGTCCGCGCCGGCATCCACCTGGACGTGCTGCGGGACCAGGTGGCCCAGTTCCCGACCTTCGCCGAGGGCTTCCACCTGGCCGTCTCGGCGCTCGACACCGATTGAAATGGACCATCGCCTGTCGGAGGCCGAGGCCGCGGACCTGACCGGTGAGCGGAGCTTCACCGCCGGCCCGCCGCACCGCGTCGGCGTCGAGCTCGAATGGCTCGTCCGCGACGCGGCCGACCCGGGCCGGCCCATCGCCGGGCCACGCTCGGACCGGGCGATCGGCCCACTGGAGGCGGCCGGGACGCTGCCCGGAGGCGGGAAGGTCACCCGCGAGCCCGGCGGGCAGGTCGAGCTCAGCTCCCGCCCCGCCGAAGGCCTGGCCGCCTGCATCGGCGGCGTCGAGACCGATCTGGCGCTCGTGCGGTCGGCGCTGGCGCGGCGCGGCCTGGCCGCCGACGGCGACGCCCTGGACGCCGGCCGCGAACCGCTCCTGGTGGTCGACCGGCCGCGCTACCGGGCGATGGCGGCCTACTTCGACGGCAACCGGTCCGGGATGCGGATCATGTGCTCCACCGCGTCGATCCAGATCAACCTCGACGCCGGCGAGGAGACCGGCCGGTTCGGCTACCGGCGCCGCTGGGCGCTGGCGCACCGTCTCGGGCCGGTCCTGACCGCCGCGTTCGCGAACTCGCCGCTGCTGGACGGGCGCCCGACAGGCTGGAAGTCCACCAGGCAGGCGAGCTGGGCCAGGCTCGACCCCGGCCGGACCAGAGCGGTCGACGGCGATGACGACCCCCGACGGGCCTGGGCGAGGTACGCGCTGGACGCGCGCCTGCTGTGCCTCAGGCGCGAGCCGCCGGCCGACTGGTCGGCGCCGCACGGGCTGACCTTCCGGCGGTGGCTGCGAGGCCGCTGCACCGAACGCGAACCCACCGTCGACGACCTGATCTACCACCTGAGCACCCTGTTCCCTCCGGTGCGGCCGCGCGGCTGGCTGGAACTGCGGATGGTCGACGCCCAGGAGGGCGACGACTGGATCGTCCCGCTCGCGGTGGCCACGATGCTGTTCGACGACCCCGACGCCACGGCCGCGGCATGGGAGGCCACCGAACCGCTCACCCGCGGACGGGACCGGCCTTCGTGGACGCTGTGGCTGCGCGCCGCGCGCATCGGGCTCGCCGACCCGGCCCTGCGCGAGGCGGCGCGGGCGTGCTTCGCCGCCGCGAGCGCGGCCCTGCAACGCGGCGACGCGCCCGACCGGGCGCGGGACGCGGTCGCCGAATACGGCCGCCGATACATCGAACCCGGCCGCTGCCCGGCCGACGACCGGCTCGCGGCCGATCCGAGCCCGCCCGTGACAGCCGATCTGGAGGTGCGGTCATGACACAGTCCCAAGCCACCACCGCGGGAGTCGACCGGCAGGCGTTCCGGGCCCGCGTCCTGGGCGCCCTCGACGCCGCCCGGCGGCGCAGCCTCGCGCTCACCGACTGCCTCTCCGACGCCGAACTGGTCGCCCAGCACTCGCCGCTGATGTCGCCGATGGTGTGGGACCTGGCCCACGTCGGCAACGTCGAAGAGATCCATCTGGTGCGACAGATCGGCGGGCGCGAGCCGATCCGGCCCGACCTCGACGGGATCTACGACGCGCTCGAGCACCCGCGCCCCGAACGGCCCCGGCTCCCGCTGCTGGAGCCGCGGGAGGCACGCCGGTACATCGCCGAGGTGCGCGCCCAGGCCGCCGACGCGCTCGCCGACGCCGACCTCGACGAGGCGGCCACACGCGAACTGCTCGCGTTCGTCGCCCAGCACGAGCAGCAGCACGACGAGACGATGCTGATCACCCACCAGATGCGCCGCGGCGAGGCGGTCCTCGACGCGCCCCGGCCGGAGGCCGCCGGACCCGGCCCGCCGACCGAGGTCCCGGTCCCGGGCGGGGCGTTCTCGATGGGGACCTCGACCGACCAGTGGGCGCTCGACAACGAGGGCCCCGAGCACTGGGTGGAGGTCGCACCGTTCCGGATCGACGCCGCGCCGGTCACGTGCGGCGACTTCCAGGCGTTCATCGACGACGGCGGCTACGACGACCCGCGCTGGTGGTCCCCCGACGGCTGGCGGCTGCGGCTGGAGTCGCGCCTGCACGCGCCGCTGTTCTGGCACCGCGAGGACGGCCGCTGGACGCGCCGCCGCTTCGGCCGCACCGAACCGGTCCCGGCCGAGACGCCGGTGGTGCACGTGAGCTGGTACGAGGCCGACGCCTACGCCCGATGGGCGGGGCGGCGGCTGCCGACCGAGGCCGAATGGGAGAAGGCCGCCCGCTGGGACGGCGCGACCGGCGAAACGCGGCGGAACCCGTGGGGCGGCGACGCCGCCGGCACCGACCGGGCCAATCTCGGCCAGTCGCACCTCGAACCGGCCCCGGCCGGGTCGTATCCGGGCGGCGAGGCGCCGTGCGGGGCACGGCAGATGCTCGGCGACGTGTGGGAGTGGACCACCAGCGACTTCGGCGGATACCCCGGCTTCCGGCCGTTCCCGAGCCCGGAATACTCGGCGGTGTTCTTCAACGGGCGGTACAAGGTGCTGCGGGGCGGCTCGTTCGGCACCCACCCGGACGCGTGCCGGGCGACGTTCCGCAACTGGGACTTCCCGGCCCGGCGGCAGATCTTCAGCGGCTTCCGGACCGTCCGCGACGCGACCTGATGTGCCGCCACCTGGCCTACCTGGGTCCGCCGCGCACCCTCGCCGAACTGCTGCTCGACCCGCAGCACGGGCTGGTCGAGCAGTCGTTCGCGCCGCGCCGCCAAGAGCACGGGCGGGTCAACGCCGACGGATTCGGCCTCGGCTGGTGGACCGGCGACCGGAGACCGGCCCGGTACCGGCGGGCGGTCCCCGTCTGGGCCGACCCGAACCTGGAGGACCTGGCCCGGAACCTGAGCAGCGGCGCGGTCGTGGGTGCGGTACGGGACGCCTCGACCGGTTCGGCGCTCGGCGAGGCCGCCGCCGCCCCGTTCGACGCCGGCGGGATCCTGTTCAGCCACAACGGCTCGGTCGAGGACTGGCGGGACCTGCCCGAGCAGATCGACACCGGGCTCGGGCGCTCGCTGCCGCCCGGCCTGGAGGCGCTGTCCGACTCGGCCCTGATGGCGGCGATGGTCGGCGCGCGCCTGGCGGACGGGCGGGCCGTCGGCGACGCCGTGGCGGCGGTGGTCGCGCGGATCGCCGCGGTCCGGCCGGAAGCGCGGATGAACCTGCTGGCGGTGGGCCCGGACTCGATCGTCGCGACCCGATGGGGCGACAGCCTCGTGTACCGGCGCGGCGAGGGCCGCGTATGGGTGGCCTCGGAGCCGACCGACGGCGACGACGACTGGCGCGAGGTGCCGCAATACCATCTGATCCTGGCCACCGCCGCCGAGGCGGAGGTGCGGCCGCTGCCGATCGAGACCGACCGGGCGGCATAGGAGCGACGCATGGGCGACCGATTCAGCATCGAGGCACTGCTGCCCGAGGACTACCTCGACCACCAGTTGCGGTCCGACGTCCGGGCGGGCCTGACCGGCCGACCGAAGTCCGTGCAGCCCAAGTGGTTCTACGACGCCGCGGGCAGCCGCCTGTTCGAGCGGATCACGCGCCTGCCGGAGTACTACCCGACCCGCGCCGAGCGCGAGATCCTCACCGCCCGCTCCGGCGAGATCGCCGCGGCGACCGGCGCCGCGAGCCTGATCGAGCTGGGTTCGGGCTCGTCGGAGAAGACCCGGATCCTCCTCGAGGCGCTGGAGCCGGACGTCTACATCCCGGTGGACGTGAGCCGGACCGCGCTCGAGGACGCGGCCGCCGGGCTCGTGCGCGCCCACCCGGACCTGACCGTCCACGCGGTCGTCGGCGACTTCCAGCACGAGTTGAAACTCCCGCGCTCGCCGGGGCCGCGGCTGCTGGCGTTCCTCGGCGGCACGATCGGCAACCTCACGCCGGGCCGACGCGAACGGTTCCTGGCCGGGCTCCCCGGGCTCCTGGAACCGGGCGACTCGCTGCTGGTGGGCACCGACCTGGTCAAGGACGAGCGGACGCTGGTGGCGGCCTACGACGACGCCCAGGGGGTGACCGCGGCGTTCAACAAGAACATGCTGCGGGTCCTCAACCGGCGGCTGGGGGCGGACTTCGATCCGGAGCGGTTCTCGCACGTCGCCCGGTGGGACGCGCGGCGCGAGTGGATCGAGATGCGGCTGCGCTCCGACGGGGCGCAGTCGGTGCGGATCGCCTCGCTCGATCTGGAGGTCCGCTTCGACGACGGCGAGGACCTGCTGACCGAGACCTCGACCAAGTTCCGCCGCGAGGGCGTGGCGGCCGAGCTGGAGCGGGCCGGCTTCGCGCTGCGGCGCTGGTGGACCGATGAGGCGGGCCGCTTCGCGGTGAGCCTGGCCGAGCTCAGCTAGCGGCCGGTGCGACCGGATCGAACCGATCCTCGGGGTCGGGGTCCTCGATGCATCCGGAGTCGACGCTGATGGTGACGGTGCCGTGGTCGGGGTGGCGGGTGGCGCTGTAGACCACGTCGCCGCGGCCGGCCCGCACGACCGCGTACCCGCTTCGTCCCCAGTAGATTCCGTCGTCGAGTTCCTGGTAGCCCAGTTCGTCGACCCAATGGTTCCGGATGGTGCGCATGGTGCTCACCGAGGCGACCGGTTCTATGTCGACGGTGTAGCGGGCGACCATCCGGTACATGGCCGGCTCGTCCTCGTCGGTCTCGCACGCTTCGTCGACGGCGTCGAGGAAATCGACCGCTCCGATGCCGGTGCCCTCGAGCTCCTCGGCGGCCCGGTCGCCGAGGACGATCACGTCGTCGATCGCCTCGGACTTGGGCTTGACCTCGTTCACGCACCCGGCCAGGAAGACGGCCGGGGCCGCCAGGACGGCCGCCCCGAGGACGCGGACCCGGCAGAGGGATCGCTGCTGGCTCATCGGTGGGAGGATATGAGGCGCCCGCAAATGCGGAGCAGCCGGGCGAAAGACGCGGCTTGGAGAGACGCGCGATCTCCAACGGCCCGTCACGTCGGCCGCCGGTGCTAGATTGCGCTCATGGCACGAATCGACCGGGCCTCCCGGAACATCGCGGCATCCACCGAGCGGACGTATGCGGCGCTCGTTGAGCCTGAGGCACTGCTCGCGTGGCTGCCGCCCGAGGGCATGACCGGCAGGTTCGAACGGTTCGACGCCCGCCCCGGCGGATCGTACCGCCTGGTGCTCACTTACGCCGACGGCTCCGCGTCCCCGGGCAAGGCCACCGCCGACTCCGACATCGTCGAGGCCCGGTTCGTGGAGTTCGCCCCCGGTCAGCGTGTCGTGCAGGCGATCGAGTTCGTATCCGACGACCCGGCCTTCGCCGGGACCATGACCATGACGTGGAGCGTCACCCCGAGCGCTGCGGGATCACGAGTCGAGATCACCGCCGCCGACGTGCCGACGGGGATCTCGGCCGAGGACCACGCCGCCGGACTGGCGTCCTCCCTCGCGAACCTCGCCGCCTACCTGGAGCGGTGACGGCACGTCGGCCGTAGTGGCACTCGGTCGAGCTGCAGCGGGCTATCGATCCGCGGGAAGGACACGCCATCCGAGCTCGCTCACCTCTGCGACGGCCAGATCTCGTGTCGCGGGTCCCAGAACACCAGGTGGAACACGCACCCGACCCGGTAGCCGTACAGCCTCCCAGGTCCATTGGTACGGAGCCTCCAGATCTGGGTCTGATCGTCGAGCCCGAGCCGCGCCAGCCGCTTCGGCGCCTCCTTGGTCGGGGGCTTGCGGTTGGGTTTTTGCTTTCGACTCACTGAGAACTTACTCGTCCTCGGAGTCACGGGTGGTCAAGTCGATGAAGAACTCGGCGATCTCGTCATCACGGAGACGTTCGTTCGACCGCTCCAAGGGCTCGGCACCTGAGCGCCTACGGGCCTCCTTCCACGGCGGTTCGCGATGAGTCATCGCCGACAGCTCGTGCGCAGTGAACGTCTCGAGGCCCTGGAGGACAAGGTTGATCGATTCGCGTTCACCGTGGTCGAGGGCGTCGGGGTTGCAGGGGACGTCTTCGCTGGAGAGCTCGAACCGGCCGCGATGTTTCGCGTACAACTGGGGCGAGACCGGGCCGTTGGCCCATGCTTCGAAGTGCTCGTCGAAGAGTCTGCGGTCTTCCCAAGCGAGGTGGTAACCGTAGGAGTAGTAGCAGAGTTTCTGCAGTTTCATTGACGTCATGGGGCCTGCGTGCTGCAGAATGTAGGCCGCAACGTCGACGATGGTGGCCACCGTTCAGCACCTCCAGCCACTACCAAGGGGATTGTGGAATCATTACAACTACCCTAACGAGCGGGTGCGACTCCGGGATACCACTTGTGCTGAAGAAAACCGATCCCGATCGGTCCGGCGACCGACCATCCCCCGTCCGGCAGGACCGAGGCGGAACTCACGGTGAGTCCTGCCTCGCCCTTCCGTGCGGCGAAATCGACGGCTAGCCCGAATTACCTGTTCAGGACGCCCTTCATGAGTTCGCGGGCCATGACGATCCGCTGGACCTGGTTCGTTCCCTCGTAGATCTGGGTGATCTTGGCGTCGCGCATCATGCGTTCCACCGGGAAGTCCTGGGTGTAGCCGTAGCCGCCGAGGACCTGGACCATGTCGGTGGTGATCTCCATGGCGGCGTCGGAGGCGTAGCACTTGGCGGCGGCGCCGAAGTAGGTCAGGTCGGGGTCGACGCGTTCGGACTTGGCGGCCGCGGCGTAGGTCATCTCTCGGGAGGCGGTGACCTTCATGGCGGCGTCGGCCAGCATGAACTGGATCGCCTGGAACCCCGAGATGGGCCTGCCGAACTGCTCGCGCTCGGCGGCGTAGCCGACGGCGAAGTCCAGCGCGCCCTGGGCGATGCCGAGGGCCTGGGCGGCGATGGTGACGCGGGTGTGGTCGAGGGTGCGCATCGCCAGGGAGAAGCCCTGGCCTTCGGTGCCGATGAGGCGGTCGGCGGGGATGCGGACCGAGTCGAAGTACACCTCGGCGGTGGGCGAGCCCTTGATGCCGAGCTTCTTCTCCGGTTTGCCGAACGAGACGCCCCGGTCGCCCTTCTCGACCAGGAACGCCGAGATGCCGCGGGAGCCGGCCTCGGGGTCGGTGACGGCGAAGACGGTGTAGTACTCGCTGACGCCCGCGTTGGTGATCCAGCGCTTGACCCCGTCGAGGACCCAGGCGTCGCCGTCGCGGACGGCGCGGGTCTTCATGGAGGCGGCGTCCGAGCCGGCCTCGGGCTCGGACAGGCAGTAGGAGAACATCGCCTCGCCGGTGGCCACCGGCGGCAGGTACCGCTGCTTCAGGTCCTCGGAGGCGTCCAGGAGCAGGGGCACGGTGCCCAGCTTGTTGACCGCCGGGATCAGCGACGAGGAGGCGCAGGCGCGGGCGACCTCCTCGATCACGATGGCGGTGCCGAGCGCGTCGATGCCGGCCCCGCCGTATTCGGTCGGGATGTGGGGGGCGTGGAGGTCGGCCGAGCGCAGCGCCTCGTACGAGGCGGCCGGGAACGTCGCTGTGGCGTCGGCTTCGGCGGCGTGAGGCGCGACTCCCGAGTCGCACACGTCGCGGGCGGCGTTCCGGATTTCGGAGTATTCTGCTGGCATCTGGTAGGGGCTGAAGCCGTTGCTCATAGGGTTTACTCCTTCTCGGGACGCGAGCGAAGCGAGCGGCCGGGAGGGCGCTGGGCGGGGCCATCGGCGGCCCCCGTTTGTTACTCGAGAGTAAGATAGGCAGAGTGTAACCCACCGCCCGGGTGGGCGGTGACACGGAACACCCGGAATTCTCCGCGACTTTCCCGCAACGTTGTCGGTAGTTCATGCGTGAAGCTGAATATACGATGGCGCAAGCCGCGGAGCGCCGCGAATCGGACCGGTTCGGCGGCCAGCTTGCAAACCGGCCCCGGACACCGACGACGAGCACAGACAGGGCACGCATCAGATGGGAAACGCGACGCAGTCCCCGGAGACCCCGCAGAACACCACCACCCGGCCCCGCATCTCGTTCCTGGGCTGCGGCTACCTCGGCGCCACGTACGCGATCTGCTTCGCCGAACTCGGCTACGAAGTGGTCGGCTACGACGTCGACGAGGCCAAGATCGAGGCGTTCTCGGCCGGGACGGTCCCGTTCCACGAACCCGGGCTGCCGGAGCTGCTGAAGAAGAACCTCGACTCCGGGCGCCTGCGGTTCACCACCGACGTCCAGGCCGTCGCCGACTTCGCCGACGTCCACTTCATCTGCGTGGGCACCCCGCAGCGGCCCGGCGACCACGGCGCCGACCTGTCCTACATCGAGGCCGCCGTCACCGAACTGTCCCGGCACCTCAACCGCAAATGCCTCGTCGTCGGCAAGTCGACCGTGCCGGTCGGCACCGCCACCTGGGTCCAGCAGATCATCGACCGCCACGCCCCCGCCGAACTCGGCGTCGAGGTCGGCTGGTCGCCGGAGTTCCTGCAGGAGTCCAACGCGATGCACGACGTGCTCCGGCCCAACCGCATCGTCTACGCCGCCCAGAGCGAGTGGGCCTCCAAGCTGCTCCGGGACGTGCACAAGGGCATCCTCGAGCTGGCCGCGGTCGAGGACCGCGAGGTACCGATCGTCGAGACCGACCTGTCCACGGCCGAGCTGGTCAAGGTCGCGGCGAACGCGTACCTGTCGACCAAGATCTCCTTCATCAACGCCATGGCCGACCTCTGCGAGACCACCGGCGGCGACATCACCGACCTGGCGCGCGCGATCGGCTACGACGCGCGCATCGGCAACAAGTTCCTGCGCGCCGGCATCGGCTTCGGCGGCGGGTGCCTGCCCAAGGACCTGCGGGCGCTGGTCACCCGCGCCGGGGAGCTCGGCGTCGGCGAGTCCTTCCGGTTCCTCGGCGAGGTCGACCACATCAACAGCCGGCGCCGCGTCCACACCGTGCGGGCGATCGCCGAACTGGTCGACCGCCCGTCGGGCCCGGCCGGGCCCAACCTGGAGGGCGTGCGCGTCGCCTACCTGGGGGCGACCTTCAAGCCCGACACCGACGACATCCGCGACTCCCCCGCCCTGGCGATCGCGCGCAAGCTCCGCCAGGCCCGCGCCGAGGTGGTCGTCTACGACCCCGAGGGCATCGACAACGCCAAGGCCGAGGCCCCGGAGCTGACCTACGTCAAGACCCTGGCCGAGGCCGTGGCCGAGGCCGACGCGGTGTGCGCGATGGTGCCGTGGGAGGAGTTCCGCACCCTCGACCCCGAGGCCCTGGGCCAGCAGGTCGCCCAGCGGCGCCTGCTGGACGGCATGAACGCCTACGACCCCGACGAGTGGCGGGCCCACGGCTGGAGCTACCGCGGCATCGGCCGCTGACGTCGAGTCCGCCGCGGCTCACAGGCTCGGCTGGCGGGCGTTCGAAGTGATCCTGGTGAACGGCCAGGCGTGCGGCGGGCGTTCGATCAGGTCGTCCGGGGGCTCCGGGAGGGACCTCGGCGCGGAGTGGCCCACCACGATCACCACGATCCGGTCCGAGGCGGTGAACACCTCGGTCCGCAGCGACTCGCCCAAGTCGGCCACCCCCGCGGTCAGCACCCATCGCAGCAGCTCCGGGCCGAGCCCGTCGCGGGCCTTGGCCTCCCACATCAGCGTGTCCATCGCGCCTCGATTCCTAGGGGTCGGAGGGATGGGGACCCTCTGAACCTAGCCCGGACCAGCGGCGCGCCTTCGGGCTGGGCAGGCCGAACTGGTCGAGCACCCGCACCACCACGTGGTCGACCAGGTCGTCGACGGTCTCGGGGTGGTTGTAGAACGCCGGCACCGGCGGCATCACCACCGCGCCCATCCGCGAGAGCGCCAGCAGGTTCTCCAGGTGGATCTCCGACAGCGGACTCTCGCGCGCCACCAGCACCAGCTTGCGCCGCTCCTTCAGCACCACGTCGGCGGCCCGGCCGATCAGGCCCTCGGTATAGCCGGTGCGGATGCCGGCCGCGGTCTTCATGCTGCACGGCGCGATCACCATCCCATCGGTGCGGAACGACCCCGACGAGATCGGCGCGGCCTGCTCGGTGGGGCCGTAGCTGTGATCGGCCAGCGCGGCCACCTCGGCGACGGTGCACCCGGTCTCCAGCTTGACGGTGGTCCGCGCCCACTTGCTGATCACCAGGTGCGTCTCGACCCCGTCGATCTCGCGCAGCGCCTGCAGCATCCGGACCCCGAACACGGCCCCGGTCGCCCCGGTCATGCCGACGATCAATCTCACGACTGAACCGTAGATCCGACGCGCGGTCGGCCGCCACCCGGTCCGGGAACCGGCGAAGTCGCTCACCGCAGGCGCTCGGGCATGCGGCGGCCCGGCAGCAGCGCCAGGAACGCCAGGGCGATCACGCCGACCGACAGTCCGGTCTGGGCCGGGACCGACAGTCCGAGCATCCCGCCGGCGGCGTCGTCGGTGTCGCCGTCGGCGCCCGGCCCTTCGACCTCCGGCTCTCCGGCCTCACCGGCGCCCTCGGAGTCCGGATCGGACGGATCGCCCTCGCCGCCGTTCCCGTCGCCGTCCGGATCGGACGCGCCGCCGCCCTCCTGGCCGGGGCTCGGCGATTCGGGCGGGACGAGGGGGTTGGTCTCGTCCGCCAGCGTCCATTCGACGCGTTCCGGCTCGGCGCTGGGCGTTGGGAAGACGAAAACACCCGCCGCGACGACGAAGGCCGCGGCGAGCACCAGACGCAGTAGCCGGTTCTTGCGCACAGGTACACCTTAGTTCCAATGGCCCACGCGCGCCCGCCTGTTGGCATCAGTAACCCGTTCGAGTCCGCCGGGAGTCGGCGGCCGTGGGATTCAGGCGGTCGCGGCGCGTCGGGCGCCCACCAGGATCGCGCCGATGAAGGTGGCCGCCACGTAGGCGGCGAGGCCGGCGAACACCGCCGTGGCCAGGAACGGCCCCGTCGGGAGGGACGCGGCCGCGGCGGCGACGGCGATCAGTCCGCGCGCGGGCCAGCCGAGAGCGAGGTCGCGGCGCTCGACCGGGGAGGCGGCCTTGTCGAGGCCTGCGGCCAGATCGTAGAAGTAGAGGGCGACGACGGCCAGCAGCGCGAACAGGACCGGCCAGGCGACCTCGGCGGTGAGGCCGGCGGCGGTGATGACGCCGAGTTCGACCGCGCGGAGCCCGGCCGGGACGAGCCAGTCGAAGATCCCGTCGTGGTCGCTGCGGGCCGCGGCCAGGCCGATGCCGATCGCGGCGAGAGCGACCGCCAGTGAGATCGCGGTGGCACCGGTGGCGGCCTGCCACACGGCGAGGAACGCGGCGGCGACGGCGAGCGCGGTCGCGACGATCGGGACGTGGCTGAGGCGGTTCCGGTTCGCCGGCATGAGGCGCGCCAGTGGGCCGTCGTCGCGGTGGGCGGCCCGGTCGGGTCGGCGCAGGGCGGCGGTGCGGGCCGCGAAGGTGCGCAGCGTCCGGCCGGCGCCGGTGTAGACGAGGGCGAGGAGCTGCCAGGCCAGGAGCACGGTGAGTGCGAGGCGGGGGCCGAAGGCGACCGCGGTGGCCGCCAGAACGATCCAGCGGTCGCCGACGCCGGCGACGACGGTGCGTTTGGCCCAGTACAGGAACGACCGGTGGGCGCCCATGACCTGTTCGGAGGCGGAGCCGAGGCGCCGGCCGAGGTGGGCGGCGCGGCCGGCCGGCGGGGCGGTCTCGCGCTGCCGGGCCTGGCGGATGACGGCGGTGTCGAGCAGGACGGCGTACCAGGTGTCGGCGGTGTGGCGCACGGTCTGGACGGTCATGGCCGCGATGGCCAGGCCCCAGGCCGCGGTGGAGGGGTTGTCGAGGGCGGCTCCGGCGGCGAGGCCGGCGTAGATGGCGTACTCCTTGCCGCGGTCGGCCATCATGTCGAGCCAGCCGCCGAAGGCCGAGAAGTTCTGGGTGTAGCGGGCGAGCTGGCCGTCGACGCAGTCGAGGACGAAGCTGAAGTACATCAGCGCGGCGGCCAGGAGGTACCACCACGGCACGGTGGGGCCGGCGGCGCCGAACATCGGCTCGGAGGAACCGGTGGCGAAGATGGCGGCGGCGGCCCCGGCGAAGGCTATGGAGATCCAGGTGATCGTGGTGGGGCTGAGGCCGAGCGCGGCCGCCGGGCGGACCAGCTTCGGCGACCAGGAGGAGACGCAGTAGGTGGCGAAGAGGTCGTCGTCGCGCTTGACGGCGTTGCGCATCCGCCAGCGGTCGAGGTCGACCGCCTCGAACTCGGCGATGGTGCGTTCGGCGTCCTCGGCCGTCCGGGCGCGCCGGTGGGCCAGGCCGGCGGTGCGGTAGGCGGTCACCGGGACGGCGCGGGCCTGGAGGGAGGCGAGCACGGTCTCGAAGGCGTCGCCCTGCGGCTCGGTGGGCCAGTGGCGGCGCAGGCGGGCCAGGTGGGCGGCCGAGATCTTGGCGAGGCCGCCGAGGCGGGCCGGTCCGGGTCCGGGGCCGGTGACCAGGCCGCGTTCGACGCCGACCGGGGCGGCGGCGGGGTCGTCGGCGCCGACCAGGACGCCGGAGCGGCGGGAGGAGTCGGCCAGGACGGTGGCGACGGTGGTCTGCGAGGCCACGAGGTCGGCGTAGGCGAGGAAGACGGCGCCGGGGGTGTCGTAGGCGAGGCGGCGGAGGTGTTCGACGTCGGCCGCGGCGTCGGCCGATTCGATCTGGTCGGCCTTGACGGTGAGATCGGTCCCGGGGCGGGTCAGTACGGTGACGTCGTCGCAGCCGGCCTCGCGGAACTGCCCGATGAGCCGGTCGAGGACCGTGGTGTCGCTGGTCGTCGGTTCGATCGTGCCGCCGTCCGCAGGGAGGATGACGGCTCGGCTCACGAAACCGCCTCTGCGGGCCGCTTGGCGGCCTCCTTGGCCTTCTGCTTCTCGGCCTTGCGCTTGGCCTCGGCCTCCTCGGCCTCCTTGTAGGAGTCGAGGGCCTCCTGGACGGTGCCGTCGGTGACGACGCGGCCGGCGTCGAGGAAGAGGCCGCGTCGGCAGTACTTCTTGAGTTCGCCTTCGGAGTGGGAGACGAACACCAGGGTGCGGCCCTCGTCGAGCAGGCGGCGGATGACGCCCTGGCACTTCTTCTTGAATGCCTTGTCGCCGACGGCGAGGGCCTCGTCGACCAGCAGGATCGGGTGCGGGAGCTGGGTGATGACGCCGAAGCCGAGCCGGACCTTCATGCCCGAGGAGTAGTGCTTGACGGGCGTGTCGATGAACTCCTCGAGTTCGGAGAAGTCGACGATCTCGTCGAACTTGGACCTGATCTCCTTGTTGGTCATGCCGTGGAGGGCGCCGACGAGGTTGACGTTCTCGCGGCCGGTCAGGTCGCCGGAGAAGCCGGCCGACAGGGCGATGAGCGGGGCGACGCGGCCTTCGCGGCGGACGTAGCCCTCATCGGGGATCAGGACGCCGGTGATCAGGCGCAGCAGGGTGGACTTGCCGGTGCCGTTGCGCCCGATGACGCCGACCGAATCGCCCGGGAAGATGTCGAAGTCGACGTGCCGCAGCGGCCAGAAGTCGTCGCTCGCGGCACCCTGCTTGTTGGCGGAGCGACGGACGAACAGGTCCTTGACCCGGCCCTTGCGCTGCTTGCCCTTGGCGAAGCGTATGCCGAGGTTCCGAGCCTGGATGATCGGCTCCTCCATCGGGTCGGCCCTCCCAGAACAGGTGGTTGATACGGCGCGCCAATACTACCGCCCGAGGCTGGTAGAGCGATTCCGGCCGAGCCCGGTGGTGCGCGGCGCCCGTTATCGGCGGTTCTGTTCTCGGTAGCGCCGCTCGGAGGCCAGGCGCTCGACCTCGATGGCGGCCAGGATCCGGCGGAAGGTGACCTCGGAGCGCTCGGCAGAGGCGCGGACCTCGGCGCGGGCCTTGCGTCCGTCGTTCCACACCAGCGCCAGGCCGCCGAGGGTGGCCAGGCTCATCAGCAGCGCCAGCGCCGAGACCAATCGCTGGTCGCCGAGGAAGGCGACGGCGACCAGCGCCGCCGCGGCGAGCAGGCCGAGTGCGGCGGCGACGCGGCGCAGCGGGGGGCGTCCCAGGCGGTTGTAGGCGGCTCTCAGGATTGACTTCACGTGCGGTCCTTCAGGCGGTGATGGAATCGGACAGCAGGCCCGTTACGAGTTTGCGGTAGGAGTCGTGGCTGAAGCGCTCCCTGACCCGCTGCTGGGCGAGGGCGCTGCGGGCGGCGAATCGCTCGGGGTCGGCGTAGTGGGCGTCGACCAGGTCGACCACTTCCGCCGGTTCACAGTACAGGGCGGCGTCGCCGAAGGTCGGTTCGAACCGCGGCGGCAGGACCACCGCGCACCCGGAGGCGAGGGCTTCGAGCACGGCGCGCCCGAACGCCTCGTACTGCCGGGGATGGGGGAAGTAGATCCAGAAGTCGAGCTGGTAGAGGAACGAGTCGACGTCGGTCTCGTTGTAGTTGTAGCAGGTCCATTCGGCGGGGGCCTCCTCGCCGGTGAGGCGGCGGACGGACTTGACCCCGCCCATGATGCGCACGTCCCAGCGGCCGTCGCCGGGGTAGACCTTGAACAGGTCCTCGGCCACCGGCCACTTGGTGAGGTCGTCGCGGGAGTGGCGGCCGACCACCGGCAGGAGTGAGCGGAAGCCGCGGCGCGGCGGCGCGATGTGGGCCTCGTCGAGGATGCCGGGCATGTCGAATCCGGCCAGGGGCGCGGTGGCGGTGAAGTCGGCGAGGGCCTCGCGGACCTGGGGCCCCTGGGGGACCCAGAGCGGTTCGACGCCGAACATCTCGGCGGCGTTGGCGTGGCAGGCGTCGGGCAGGTAGCGCAGGTCGGAGCCGTCGCGTTCGGCGGGGGCCTGGTTGGCCAGGACGATCATGCGCCGGGGGCGGACAGCGAGCCGCTCGCCGGTGCGGTACTGGAGGATCGGCGGGTAGCGCAGGACCAGCAGGTCGCAGTCGACCTCCTCGGTGGGCAGGACGTGGTCGACGACGCCGTCGTTGATGAGCCGCTGGACCGGTTCGCAGAGGACGCGGTCGTCGGTGGTCATGTGCCGCCAGGACTCCAGGTGCATGACCGCCAGGTCGAGCCCGTCGGCCTTGAGGGCCCTGATCTCCTCGATGGTGGACTTCTGGGGACCGCCGAACGGCCGCCAGTCGAGGGTGAACACGACGTCGAAGCGGCGGCGGGCCGGGGTCCGGTCCTGCCGGGGCGCCCAGAACGGGCGGGGGTCGGCGCCGCCGGCCGGCAGGCGCGGGTCGGCCTTGCCGGCGGCGACCCTCCGGTGCCACGGCGGGTAGGCCGACTGGTAGGCGCGGCGGGACGGGTGCTTCCAGCCGGGGCCGAACTCCTCGCGGGAGAGCGAGCCGGGCGCCTGCCGCATGAGGGTGTCGCAGGTGCCCTGCATCCGCAGGACGCGGTCCCTGCCGAACGCGGCCGCGGCCCGCTGGAGGTATTCGGTGTCGGCGCCCTTGCGGATCTCGTCGAGGTAGCCGATGCGGTCGAGGACGGGTCGGCGGCGGATCATCATCGAGGCGGTCGAGGGGGTGGTGAGGACGCGGCCGGGCCGGGTGACGGTGAGGTCCTCGAGGAACAGGAAGGCGTCGGAGTAGGTCAGCATCAGCTCGGGGTCGGCCAGGAGCGGGGCGACCGAGTGCTCGAGCCGCGCGGGGGCGGCCCAGTCGTCGGAGTCCAGGCCGGTGATGAAGTCGCCGGTGGCCTCGGCGTAGGCGGTATTGCGGGCCGCGAAGGTGCCGGCGTTGACGGACTTGCGGATGACCCGGACGCGGTCGTCGAGCGCTTCGACCCGGTCGAGCACCGGCGCGTACTCGGGGCCGGAGGCGTCGTCGACCACCAGCACCTCGAGGTGCCGCCAGGTGCCGGCCAAGAGGGAGGAGACGGCCGTGACCAGGCCCTGGTCGGGCCGGAAGCAGGAGGTGACGACGGTGATCTTGGGGCCGTCGGCGATCGTGCGGGGCGCGTCGGCGCGCAGCCGGTCGAACCGGGGCAGGTCGCGGTCGGGGTCGAGCCGCAGTCCGGGGTGGCCGCAGAGGCGGCCGAGTCGCTTGATCCAGGCGCGCTCGTCGCCGCCGCGGTCGGGGTGGGCCAGGTCGGCCTCGAGGGCGCCGCGTTCGAGCGGCGGCATCCGGCGGCGGTAGCGGCGCAGCAGGGCGGCGGCGCGGTCGGCCTCGTCGAGTGAGAGCGCCAACTGCGCGTGGACGGCCTGGTGGCGGGGGCCGATGTGCTTGGGCCCGGCGAGTTCGAGGGCCAGGTCGTAGAGGGCGAGGGCGTCGCGGCGGTCGGCTTCGCCGCCGAACTGGAGGCCGACGACGCGTGCCAGCTCGCACAGTCCGCGGCCCTCCACCCGGGCGGTGCCGGCGTCGCCGCGGCGGGCGGCCTGGAGCAGCTCCGGAAGCGTCAGATCGCGGGTGGCGCCGCGGGCGAGCAGATGGCGGGCGCTCGGTGACCGGGTGCGCAGTGCGGTGGCGCTCAGGGTCCCCGGTCGGCGCGTTTCGGTCCGCACCAGGTAATCGTCGATCAATCGCGCCGGGAATCGCTCGGTCGCGTCGTTCACGTCCATGAAGGCTGCAGTCTCCAAATCCAATTCGCCCTGATCGTCGAGACCCTGTCCGCCACGCTCGTTAATTGAATTCAAACAGAATTCCGCTTTCGAGTAAACAACCGCTTAACTCGGCATCCGGTCATTGATCGCGGTTGGGAACAGGATATCGTGAGCTTGAAATGAACGACTCCCCGAGACACCCGCGCATCGTCCGGAATGACTATAGGGCGCTGCGGCCGCCGAATACCACGGACTGGCGGCCGAATCTGGCGGTGAGCGTGGTCATACCGGCCTACGGCTCCCAAGAGAAGCTCGATCTGGTCCTGGCCGCGCTCGCCGCCCAGACCTATCCGGCCGAACTGACCGAGACCGTAGTCGTCGACGACAACTCCGCGCCCCCGCTGCGCCTGCCCGAGCTGCGCCCCGAACGGACCCGACTGGTCGTCGCCGACAAGGAGTCGTGGGGATCGGCGCACGCGGTCAACACCGGCGTCGCCCACAGCGAGGGCGAGGTCATCCTGCGGCTGGACTCCGACATGGTCGCCTGGCGCGACCACATCGAGGCCCAGATGCGCTGGCACCACGCCGCCGACTACCTGGCCGTCCTCGGCCACAAGCGCTTCGTCGACTGGGCGGACGGCGATCTGACCCCCGAGCAGGTCTACGAGAAGGTCGTCTCCGGCGAAGGCTGGTCCCTGTTCGAACGCGAGCGCTCCCGACCGCAGTGGATCGAGCACGTCATCGCCGACACCGACGGGCTGACCGTGCACCACCCGGGGAACTACCGGGTGTTCATCGGGGCCACCGGCTCGCTGCACCGCGACCTGTTCAAGACCGCCGGCGGCCTCGACGCGGGGCTGCGCCTGGGCAGCGACACCGAGTTCGCCTACCGGCTGGCCCAGGCCGGAGCGGTGTTCGTGCCCGAGACGACCTCCTCGGCCTGGCACCTGGGCATCCCGCAGATGCAGGCGAAGGAGGCCGAGGGCCGGGAGCAGCGCCTCCCCTACATCGCCCAGCGGGTGCCGCTGCACGGCATGCGCCGCAGCGCCCCCACCCGCGGCTGGCTCGTCCCGCACGTCGACGTGGTCATCGACGTCGCCGCGGCCGACGTCGCCGACGTCGACGCCGCCGTGGCCCCGATCCTGGCCGGGCCGGACGGCGACGTGCGCATCACCCTGGTCACCGGGCAGGACCGGCCGCGCCACGACCGCGAGGCGATCCTCTCCGGCGAGGGCGCCCAGGCCCGCCTGATAGAGGAGATGTACGACGCCGAGTCGCGGGTCCGCATCGCCTCCGAGGCTCCCCCGGCCGACCCGGCCGTGCCCTACCGGCTGCTGCTGCCGGCGCCGGCGCCGCTGCGCGAGAACGCCATGTCGAAGATCCTCGGCACCGCCCACCGCGAGGACGCCGGCCTGGTGCTGGCCGCGCTGCCCGGCGCCCCGCCGGCGCGCCTGGAACGCACCGCGGCCTTCGCCCGCGCCCGCCACATCGCCGGCGGCGAGGCCGACCTCGACCGGATCGTCGCCGGCATCTGGGGGGTCGCGAACCACCGGGGCCTGGCGGCGCGCGAACCGGGGAACACCGCCTTCACCCCGCCGCCGGCGAGCCTCCCCCGGCGCCTGGCGCGCAGGTTCCTCAGCGCCCGCCGGCGCGCCCGGCTGCGCACGCTGTTCAAACGCCCCGCCTGAAGCGATTGGAGACCGTCATGGCCAGTCCCACGATCCGCCGCAACGACTACGGCGAGCTGTCGCGGCCGGTCGGGGCGTGGACGCCGCGGCTGAGCGTCAGCGTCGTCATCCCGGCTCACGGCGGCCAGGAGCGGCTCGCGGTCGTGCTCGCCGCGCTTGCGGCGCAGACCTACCCCGGTGAGCTGACGGAGGTCGTCGTCGTCGACGACGGCTCCGATCCGGCCCTGCGTCTGCCGGAGCTGCGGCCCCGGCACGCCAGGATCGTGGCGCCGCTGCCGGGCGGCTGGGCCTCGGCGCACGCCACGAACTCGGGCGTCGAGCGCAGCGAGGGCGAGGTCGTGATGCGGCTGGACTCGGACATGCTGGCCTTCGGCGACCACATCGAGGCCCAGATGCGCTGGCACCACGCCGCCGACTACCTGGCCGTCCTCGGCCACAAGCGCTTCGTCGACTGGGCGGACGGCGACCTGGCCCCGGAGGCCGTGCACGAGGCGGTGCGGGCCGGGCGGGCGGGCGAGCTGTTCGACGCCGAGTCGTCCGAGCCGCAGTGGATCGAGTCGATCATCGACCGCACCGACGGGCTCAAGCAAGCCGACCACCGGGCCTTCCGGGTGATG
This sequence comes from Glycomyces xiaoerkulensis, assembly GCF_002798405.1. Taxonomy (GTDB): domain Bacteria; phylum Actinomycetota; class Actinomycetes; order Mycobacteriales; family Micromonosporaceae; genus Glycomyces; species Glycomyces xiaoerkulensis. The sequence goes on from NZ_PGGV01000037.1 coordinate 80,401, forward strand.
GTCGGGGCCACGTTCTCGGTGCCCAGGGCGCTGTACAAGGCCTCCGGCGGCATGGACGCGGACGTGCTCCTCGGCTCGGACACGATCTTCGGCTACCGGCTCCACCAGGCGGGGGCGGCGTTCGTGCCCGACCTCGACTCCTCGTCGTGGCACCTGGGGCCGCGGCAGATCACCGCGCGCGGGGACCTCGCCAAGCGCTACCGCCGGCCGTTCATCGCCAACCGGGTACCCGAGCTCGACCTCAAGCGGCCGCGGGCCGCGCGCTCGTGGGCGACGCCGCTGGCGGACGTGTTCATCGACGCCGCCGACGGCGCCGAAACCTGCACCGACCGCCTGCTGCGCGGAACGGTCCCGGACGTGCGGGTGACGCTGCTGGGCGACTGGCCCGAGCCGCCGCCGGAGCGGTACCGGCCGCTGGACGACCCCTATCTCCGGCTGCGGCTGCTGGCCGAGTCCTTCCGGGGCGAGCCGCGGGTGCTGCTGGACGAGCAGGCGCGGCGCGACCAGTCGGTGCCATACCGGATCCGGCTGCCGCCCGGGGCCAAGCCGAGCCGGGACGCGATAGCGACGCTGGTGGGTTACGCGAACGACCGGATGCTCGGCGAACTCGAGGTCGAGCTGCCCGTCGGCACGGCGCGGCTGGAGCGGACCGCCGCCCGGGCCAGGGCCGACCACCTGGGGGCCGACATCGCCCGGGTGTGGGGTTCGGAGCGGGTCACCGAGGGGCCGCCGGTGGAGGCCCTCACCGGGCAGCGGGAGCGATCAGGAGCGGCCGGCCCGCGCCGAACGGCCCCGAAGGGGCTGCTCGGGCGGGCGCGGGGCGCCCTGCGGCGGCTCGCCGGCTGAAGCCGCGCGGGCCCGGCGCCCGGCCAGCGGGGCTCGCAGGAACCGCCCGAACCGCCAGCCCAGGCGGAACAGCTCGTAGCTGCGGTAGGCGCGGGCGGCCAGCAGGCGCTGCTTGAGTCCGTCGACACCGCCGGAGGGGCGCCAGGCGTCCTGACCGGGGTGGTAGCGCCCGAACAGCTCGGAGGTGCGGTCGAAGAACTCGCGTCGCAGCTTGGGGTCGACCCGTTCGGTGTTCCCGATGACCAGCAGCAGGTGCCGGACCATGTGGTCGAACAGCGCGGTGCGGACGCCGGGGTCGGCCACCGGCTCGAGGTCCTCCCAGGTGCGCCGCCACTGGGTGAACACGTCGAAGTGGCGGTCGTCGCGGGTGCGGGTGATGGAGGACCCGGCGCGCTGGATCCAGCGGTAGCAGCACTCGGTGACCACGGCCATGCGCTTGGCGCGGCGGAACAGGCCGTAGGTCCACGGGATGTCGGTGTACCAGCCGGACGGGAATTCGAGGTCGATCGAGGTCAGGAACTCCCTGCGGGAGACCTTGGTCCAGGGGGTGTGGGTGTAGTCGACGATCCGGGGCCACTGCTCGAGCGTGAAGTCGCCGGGATCGGCCGGGCAGTCCCGGGCGAGGTCGACCAGCTCGCCGGGCTCGACCGCGCCGGTTTCGCGGATCTTCCGGTGCTGGACGAGCACGACGTCGGGGCGCGCCTCGGAGTCGGAGACGGCGGCGATCACCCGGTCGACGGCGCCGGGCTCCAGCTCGTCGTCGGCGTCGACGAACCACACGTAGTCCCCGGTGGCGTGGGTGAGGCCGAAGTTGCGGGCGGGGCCCGATCCGGCGTTCTCGGGTGTCGATACGACGCGGACGCGCGGATCGGCCTCCGCGTAGCGCTCGGCGATGCCGCGCGAGCCGTCGGGAGAGCAGTCGTCGGCGACGACGACTTCGAGCCGGTCTCCGCCGCCACCGACGATGGTGTCGAGGCACCCCGCGAGGTAATCCTCGGCCCGGTGGACGGGGATGACGATGCTCAATGAAGGCATGCCCCGATATTAGCCCGCGAATGCCCGGCCAGGAGTACATCGAATGCGGCCGGGATCATTTTTGTCGAGCCGTATTCCTGCACGTGGAAGGGGGACTTCGCAAGCCGCGTAGCGATCGACCGCGACGCGCCGGCGGAAACGTAAGGCGGGTGAACTCTTGTGGTCCAGCAAGTGAATTGTTTGGACATTTGTCTGTATAGTTTCCAACAGATGGACGAAGTGTGAACCGAAGTCAAACATCCATCCCCCGTCGCCCTGGCCGGAAATCCGCCTTTCGCCGTTGCTAATCTCGGAATCATCACCTAGTCAACACCCCCACAGCAGCGAAAAGGAATCCACTGTGGCACCCAAGGATATCGCGAGCGGTACGCCGTTCGATCTGGTCGTGGTCGGGCAGGGCTACGTCGGTCTGCCGCTGGCCCAGGCCGCGGCCGGCGAGGGCCTCGGCGTGGCCGGCCTCGACCGCTCCCAGCCGGTCGTCGACGCATTGAACTCCGGCACCAGCCACATCGACGACATCTCCGACGACGAGCTCGCGGCCATGCTCGAGCAGGGGTACCGCGCCACCACCGACGCCTCGGTGCAGTCCCGGGCGGCGGCCGTCGTCATCTGCGTGCCGACCCCGCTGTCCGACACCGGCGGGCCGGATCTGACCGCGGTCACCTCCGCGGCGCGCTCGGTCGCCGAGCACCTGCGTCCCGGGACCCTGGTGGTGCTGGAGTCGACCACCTATCCGGGCACCACCGACGAGGTGGTGCGGCCGATCCTGGAGGAGTCGGGCCTGACCGCCGGGAAGGACTTCCACCTGGCCTTCTCACCCGAGCGGGTCGACCCGGGCAACCCCGTGTACGGCATCGTCAACACCCCCAAGGTCGTCGGCGGCCTCACCCCCGAGTGCACCGCGACCGCCGCGGCCTTCTACAGCAAATTCATCGAAACCGTCGTCGAAGCGGCGGGCACGCGCGAGGCCGAGATGGCGAAGCTGCTGGAGAACACCTACCGGCACGTGAACATCGCGCTGGTCAACGAGATGGCGGTGTTCTGCCGCGAGCTCGGGATCGACCTGTGGGACGCGATCGGCCTGGCGGGGACCAAGCCGTTCGGATACCAGGCGTTCTACCCCGGCCCCGGCGTCGGCGGGCACTGCATCCCGATCGACCCCAACTACCTGTCGTACAAGGTCCGCACCCTCGGCTACCCGTTCCGCTTCGTCGAACTGGCCCAGGAGATCAACAACCGGATGCCCGAGTACGTGGTGAACCGGGCGATGGCGCGGCTCAACGCGCACGGCCTGGCGCTGTCGCGGGCGCGGGTGCTGCTGCTGGGCGTCACCTACAAGCCCGACATCGCCGACCAGCGCGAGTCGCCGGCCGAGCCGGTGGCGAAGAAGCTCATCGACGCAGGCGCCGAAGTGGTCTACCACGACCCGCACGTGGCCGCCTGGTCCGTGCGCGGCCGGGAGATCGAGCGGGTCCTCGAGCCGAACGCGGCCAAGGCCGACCTGGTGGTCCTGCTCACCGGTCACCGCGAGTACACCCCCGACTCGCTCCCGGCGGGGGTCCCGGTGCTCGACACCAGGGGCTCGCTGCGGGGGGCCGCGGGCGTCGAGACGCTCTGATGCGGCGGGGGCCGCGGGGCGGTGTCGCGGCCCCCGGTTTCCCGGTTCGGCGCCGTCGCTACGCGACGGCGCGGGCGAATTTGCGGCCGGCCCACCACACCAGGAGGAGCGCCAGGCCGCCGATGAAGGCCGCCGCCTGCCAGATGAAGTCGCTGTCGAGGTCCCCGGCGAACAGGGACCGGGCGGCCTCGACCGCGTAGTAGAACGGGTTGAAGTCGGCGACGGTCTGGAGCCAGGTCGGGGCCAGGGCCATCGGCAGCATGATGCCCGACAGGAGCATGACCGGCTGGACCACGGTGTTGAGCACCGGCGCGAGGGTGTCCTCGCTCTTGAGCACGATCGCCACGCCGTAGGAGAGCGCGCCGAGCATGAAGGAGGTCAGGACGATGATGCCGAACATCAGGAACACGCCGGGCCAGTAGATGGTCAGGCCGCCGATCGGCGAGGCCAGCAGGACCAGGATGAGCGCCTGGAAGATCGTGGTCGTCACAGTCGACAGTGTCCGTCCGATCAGGAGCGCGACGCGGCTGACCGGGGTGACCCGCATGCGTTCGATGACGCCCTGGCGCAGCTCGGCGATGAGGCCGAAGCCGACGAAGGTGGACCCGAACAGGGCCATCATGATGATCAGGCCGGGCACGAAGGTCTCCATCGCGCCGTTCTCGAAGCCGGGCATCGCGCCGCCTCGCACGTCGTCGAAGGAGTTCAGCAGCGGGGCGAAGAAGATGAGGAAGTACAGCGGCTGGACGAGCATGACCACGAGCCAGACCGGCTGCTTCAGGTTGAGCTTCATGGCCCTGGAGTAGACGAGCCAGGTGTCGCGGAGGGCTTTCACGGTCAGGACTCCTCTCGCAGCGAGCGGCCGGTCTGCTTCAGGAACACGTCGTCCAGGCTGGGCCGGTGCAGCTCGATGGACGCGGCGGCGATGTCGGCGCCGTCGAGGGCGCGGAGCAGCTCGGGCAGGGCCGCGGAGCCGTCGTCCACATAGAGGCGGAGCTCGGCGACGCCGGTGGCGGGGTCGGGCTCGCCGGCCTCGATCTCGCGGACGGACCCGCGGCCTTCGAGCACGGCCCGGGCCTCCTCGGCCCGCCCGTTGACGCCGATGCCGACCACGTCGCCGGCCACCTCCTTCTTGAGCTCGATCGGGGTGCCCTCGGTGACGATCTCGCCGTGGTCGATGATGGCGAGCCGATCGCACAGGGCGTCGGCCTCGTCGAGGTAGTGGGTGGTCAGGAAGATCGCGGTGCCCCGCTCGCGCAGGGCGCGGACCTCGTCCCACATGTGGGCCCGCGACTGCGGGTCGAGACCGGTGGTGGGCTCGTCGAGGAACAGGAGCCGCGGCTCGTGCATCACGCCCAGGGCGATGTCGAGGCGGCGCTTCTGGCCCCCCGAGTAGGTCTTGATGTTGCGGTCGGCGAAGTCGGTGAGCTGGAAGGCCCGCAGGACGGTCCCGGCGCGCGCGGCGGAGTCCCGCTTGGACATGCCGTAGAGGCGTCCCTGCATGATCAGCTCCTCGCGGGCGGTGACCTCGCCCCAGGTGCCGCCCTCCTGGCCGACGTAGCCGATGTCGCGCCGGACGGCGGCCTGGTCCTTGGCCAGGTCGTGCCCGCACACGGCGGCGCGTCCGTCGGTGGGCTCGATGAGGGTCGAGAGCATGCGCATCGCGGTGGTCTTGCCGGCCCCGTTGGGGCCGAGGAGGCCGAAGATCTCCCCCTCCTGCACGGAAAGGTCGACGCCGCGGACGGCCTCGACCTCCTTCCCGCGGGACTTGAAGGTCTTCCTCAGCCCCTTGGTCTCTATGAGCATCGGTGCCTCTCGGGTGGGTTTCCGGTGGTTTCGCTGAGGGTGTTGTTAAAGATTGACTATAAACATGCCGGGAAAGCGGCTGCAACCAGGTATCCCGTGCCGAGGAATCGATAGTCAACGCTATACTATGGCGGGCATGTGGAGCACCCGACTTCTCGTCCTCGGCCTGGTCCGGTGGCTCGGCCCGGTCCACGGCTACCTGGTCCGCCGCGAGATCGACTCCTGGCGGATGCCGGGGGTCTCCGAGGTCGGCGCCGGCTCGGTCTACCACGCGCTCAAGAAACTGACCGGCGACGGACTGATCGAGGTCGACTCCACCGAGTCGGTCGACGACCGCCCGGCCCGGACCTCCTACCGGATCACCGTGGAGGGCGAGGCCGAATTCCAGCGGCTGCTGCGCGAGAAACTCTGGGAGGCGGCGCCGATCGACGACCCGTTCCACACCGCCTGGTCGTTCGCCAACGTGCTCGGCCGCGCCGAGAACACCGCGCTGCTGCGGCAGCGGGCCGATACGCTCTACCGGCGCATCGACGCCTGCACCGCGCTGCTGGCGTCCTCTACCGACCGGTTCACGACCGGCCGGGAGCAGCTCTACATGCCCGCCCACGTGCGCGCGCTGCTCCGGAGGCAGATCGACCTGTGGCTGGCCGACGCCGAGTGGTGCGAGTCGACCGCCGGGCGCATCGAGGCCGGGGAGCTGGACCTGGGCGGCGAGATCGGCCCCGAGCAGGCCGCGGCCTGGCGCGAATCGATCCGCGACGGGTGCCACCACGAAGTGGTCGAGCAGTGGCACCGGGCGATGGACTGAACCGCTCCCCAACGAACGTTCGGCAGATCACCTCAAAAAATCCACAAAGAGAATTGTCGACGTTCTCTAAAATCTGCCCGGTTTAAGGGCCTTTGACGTTCCATCACGGTTCGCCGTCGGACCGCGCTCGCAGCCCGGACCATTACACTGCGGAACGTGCGCAAGGTATTGATCGCCAACCGCGGCGAGATAGCGGTGAGAGTCATCCGGGCCTGCCGGGACGCCGGCTTCGAGTCCGTCGCCGTCTACGCCGACGGCGACCGCGATGCCCCCCACACCCTCCTGGCCGACGAGGCATTCGCCCTCGACGGCACCAGTGCCGCCGACACCTACCTGCGGATCGACAAGCTCATCCGCATCGCCGAACGCAGCGAGGCCGACGCCGTCCACCCCGGCTACGGCTTCCTCTCGGAGAACGCCGAATTCGCCCAGGCGGTCCTCGACGCCGGTATCACCTGGATCGGCCCCACCCCGCAGTCCATCCGCGACCTCGGCGACAAGGTCACCGCCCGGCACCTGGCCATCCGGGCCGGAGTGCCGCTGGTGCCGGGCACCAAGGAGCCGGTCAAGGACGCCGAGGAGATCCTCGCCTTCGCCGACGACCACGGCATGCCGGTGGCCATCAAGGCCGCCTTCGGCGGCGGCGGCCGCGGCCTCAAGGTGGCGCGCGAGCGCGAGGAGATCCCCGACCTGTTCGACTCCGCCGTCCGCGAGGCCGAAGCCTCCTTCGGACGCGGCGAGTGCTTCGTCGAGCGCTACCTCGACCGGCCCCGCCACGTCGAGGCGCAGGTCCTGGCCGACACCCACGGGAACGTGGCCGTGATCGGCACCCGCGACTGCTCGCTGCAGCGGCGCCACCAGAAGCTGGTCGAGGAGGCTCCGGCGCCGTTCCTGACCGACGAGCAGCGCGCCACGATCCACAGCGCCGCCAAGGCGATCTGCAAGGAGGCCGACTACCACGGCGCCGGGACCGTGGAATTCCTGGTCGGCACCGACGGCACCATCTCCTTCCTGGAGGTCAACACCCGGCTCCAGGTCGAGCACCCCGTCTCGGAGGAGACCAGCGGGATCGACCTGGTGCGCGAGCAGTTCCGGATCGCCTCGGGCGAGGAGCTGGACCTGACCGAGGACCCGGCCCCGCGCGGCCACTCCATCGAGTTCCGCATCAACGGCGAGGACCCCGGCCGCGGTTTCCTGCCGGCGCCGGGGACGGTCACCACGCTCAAACTGCCCTCGGGTCCGGGCGTGCGCGTCGACACCGGCATCGAGGCCGGCACCCTCATCGACGGGAACTTCGACTCCCTGCTGGCCAAGATCATCGTCACCGGCGCCACCCGCGACGAGGCCATCCGGCGCTCGCGGCGGGCGCTGGCCGAGATGGAGGTCGAGGGCCTGGCCACGGTGCTGCCGTTCCACCTCGCGGTGCTCGACGACCCGGCCTTCGCCGGGGACTTCTCGGTCCACACCCGCTGGATCGAGACCGAGTGGGACAACCCCCTGCAGCCCTACGACGCGGCTCCCGCGGTCGGCGAGCCCGGCGAGGAGCGCACCAGCATGGTCGTCGAGGTCGGCGGCAAGCGCCTGGAGGTGAGCATCCCGGCCGGCCTGCTGAGCCCGGCGAGCTCGAACAAGCCGCGCAAGCGGGGTCCGAAGAAGCGCTCCGAATCCGGAGCGGCCGCCGGCGGCGACGCGCTGACGTCGCCGATGCAGGGCACGATCGTCAAGGCCGCCGTCGCCGACGGTGATTCGGTGGTCAAGGGCGACACCGTCGTGGTCCTGGAGGCGATGAAGATGGAGCAGCCGATCGAGGCCCACAAGTCCGGGATCGTCTCCGGCCTGGAGGTCGCCATCGGCGACGTGGTCTCGGCCGGGGCCCCGATTTGTCAGATCTCGGACTTACGTTCCCAGGGTTCACGAGCGATAATGGAGGCCGCTGTGCGCAGTATCGCGAACACCGCGGCCGCCGGCGACGATGCCGGAACGCCTGAGGGGACTCAACCATGCGCTTCATAGACGAACAGCCCCGGAACGACTTGACGTACTCCGACGTCTTCATGGTCCCCAACCGGTCGGCGGTGGTCTCGCGGCTCGACGTGGACCTGTCGACCGCCGACGCCACCGGCAACACCGTCCCGATCATCGCGGCGAACATGACCGCCGTGTCCGGCCGCCGCATGGCCGAGACCCTCGCCAGGCGCGGCGGCCTGACGGTCGTCCCCCAGGACATCCCCGTCGGCGTCGTCGCCGACGTCGTCGACAAGGTCAAGTCTCGCCCCCTGGAGTGCGACACCGCGCTGACGCTGCCGCCGCACGCCACCGTCGCCGAGGCGATCGCGCTGTTCGGCAAGCGGGCCCACGGCGCGGTGATCGTCGTCGACGGTGAGAACCGGCCGCTCGGCGTGGTCACCGAGGCCGACTGCCGCGGCGTCGACCGGTTCACCCAGCTCGAGCAGGTCGCCTCCGACCGCCTGGTGACGCTGCCGGCCGGGCTCGGCGACGCCGAGGCGTTCGACGTGCTCGACGGCGCCAACGTCAAACTCGCGCCGGTCCTCGACGAGGACGGGCGCCTCCGCGGGGTGCTCACCAAGGCGGGGGCGCTGCGCAACACCCTCTACACGCCGAACACCGACGAGCGGGGCCGCCTGCGGGTCGCGGCGGCGATCGGCATCAACGGCGACGTGGCCGGCAAGACCGCCTCCCTGGTCGAGGCCGGCGCCGACCTGATCGTGGTCGACACCGCCCACGGCCACCAGGAGAAGATGCTCTCGGCGCTCAAGCTCGCCCGCGACGCCGCCGGCGACCTGCCGATCGCGGCCGGGAACGTGGTGACCGCCGAGGGCACCACGGACATGATCGAGGCGGGCGCCGACATCGTCAAGGTCGGCGTCGGGCCCGGCGCCATGTGCACCACCCGCATGATGACCGGCGTGGGCCGGCCGCAGTTCTCGGCCGTGCTCGAATGCGCCGCGACCGCGCGGCGCCACGGCAGGCACGTGTGGGCCGACGGCGGCATCCGGCACCCGCGGGACGTGGCGCTCGCGCTCGCGGCCGGGGCGTCGAACGTCATGATCGGGTCCTGGTTCGCCGGGACGCACGAGTCCCCCGGCGACATGCACTACGACGCCGAGGGCCGGCCGTACAAGGAGAGCTTCGGCATGGCCTCCTCGCGGGCGGTCAAGGCCCGCACCACCGCCGAGTCGGGATTCGAGCAGGCTCGCAAGGCCCTGTTCGAGGAGGGCATCTCCTCGGGGCGGATGTACCTGGACCGGCGGCGGCCCGGCGTGGAGGACCTGGTCGACTCGATCGTGGCCGGGGTCCGCTCGGCCTGCACCTACGCGGGCGCGACCGATCTGGCCGAGTTCCACGAGCGCGCCGCGGTGGGCGTCCAGTCGGCCGCCGGCTACAGCGAGGGCGCACCGGCCCCGAGCGGCTGGTGAGCCGCCGGCCGCCTCGGGTCTCAGAGGTCGGGCCGCGCGGCGGAAACGCGGGGCTTTCGGTCAGTACTGCATGAGCTGGCGGGCGGCCTCGGTGATCGAGCCCGACTGGGACGGGTAGATCGTCAGGGTGCGGGCCAACTGCTCGACGGTCAGGCGCTGCTCCACGGCGAGTGCGATCGGGGTGATGAGCTCGGAGGCGCGGGAGCCGACCACGACGCCGCCGGCGACGATGCCGGAGGCGCTGCGGGCGAACATCTTCACGAAGCCCTCGGTGCGGTCGACCATCTTGGCGCGGGGGTTCGAGGTGAACGGCAGCATCACCGACCGGCAGTCGACCCTGCCGGAGTCGACCTCGGACTGGGATACGCCGACCGAGGCCAGTTCGGGGTCGGTGAACACGTTCGCGGCGACGTTGGCGAGCTTGAGCGGCCGGACGGCCTCGCCGAGGGCGTGCCAGATCGCGATGCGGCCCTGCATGGCCGCGACCGAGGCGAGGGCGTGGACGCCGGTGACGTCGCCGGCGGCGTAGACGCCGGGCACGTTGGTGCGGGAGACCTTGTCGACCGGGAGGTTGCCGCGCTCGTCGAGCTTGACGCCGTAGGAGTGCAGGCCGAGGTCGTCGGAGTTGGGGGTGGAGCCGACGCAGATGAGGACGTGGCTGCCCTCGACGACGGTGCCGTCGTCGAGTTCGACCTCGACGCCGTCGCCGACGCGGCGGGCCGCGGCGGCGCGGGAGTGGTTCCGGATGTCCATGCCGCGCTGTTCGAAGACCTTGCCGACCGTCTCGGCGGCCTCGGCGTCCTCGTGGGGCATGACGCGGTCGCGCGAGGAGATGAGGGTGACGCGGCTGCCCATGGCGAGGTAGGCGGAGGCGAACTCGGCGCCGGTGACGCCGGAGCCGACCACGACCAGGTGTTCGGGCAGTTCGTCGAGGTCGTAGAGCTGCCGCCAGGAGAGGATGCGCTCGCCGTCGGTCGGCGCGGAGGGGAGCGTGCGGGGCGTGGCGCCGGTGGCGACGAGGACGACATCGCAGTCGAGGTCGAACGGCTCGCCGTCGACCGGCGCGATGCGGATGCGGTGGACGTAGTTGATCTGGTTGTCCAGGAGAGTGCCGCGGCCGTGGACGACCTCGACGCCGGCGGCGGCGAGCTTGCCGGCGATGTCGCCGGACTGCTGGCCGGCCAGGCGGCGCACCCGGGCGTTGACGGCCTTGGCGTCGATGGTGGTGTCCACCGCCCCCACGCCCATCGAGGTGGATTCGTGGATCTCGGTGAGGACGTTGGAGGCGGCGATGAAGGTCTTGGACGGCACGCAGTCGGCCAGGACGCAGGCACCGCCGGCGCCGGTGGCCTCGACGAGGGTCACCTCGGCGCCCAACTGCGCGGCGACGAGCGCCGCCTCGTATCCTGCCGGTCCGCCGCCGATGATCGCTACTCGAGCCACGATTGCGCCTTTCGATGTCTGGGATGCTTTAGTGCGGGCGGGTTCAAGGGTATCGTCGAGGCGTGCATCTCTATGCCGCGTATGGATCGAACCTGGACCCCGCCCGGATGCGGGCGATGAGTCCGCGATCGCCGCTGGTCGCGACCGGGTGGCTCGAAGGCTGGCGACTGACGTTCGCCGGCGAGGACCTCGGCTGGGAGTCGGCGGTGGCCACGGTCGTGGAGTCGCCCGGGGACCGGGTGTTCGCCGCCCTGTACGACCTCGACCCGGCCGACAAGGCGGTGCTCGACGAACTCGAGGGCTGCAACTCCGGCCTCTATCGCCGGATGCACGCGATCGCGGCGACCCTGGAGGCCAACCGGCCGGTGTGGATGTACATCTTCGAAGGCTTCGAGGGCGGCCTGCCGAGCCAGTGGTACCTGGACGAGATCGTCCACGCCGCGGAGGCCGCGGGCGCACCCGAGGACTACGTGGAGGACCTGCGGAAGCGCCCGACCGCGGATTAGGCGGTGTTCGGCAACTCCGGGCGAGGCCGCCTCGCGCCGATCAGAGCGAGAGACCGGCGGCCGCGGCCAGGGCGGTGTGGACCATGACCCGCACACCGTGTCCCAGCGCGGCCTCGTCGATGTCGAAGTTGGCCTGGTGGATGTCGGAGGCGGCGCCGGGCCAGCCGATGCCCAGGCGCGCCAGGGCGCCCGGGACCTGTTCGAGGTAGTAGGCGAAGTCCTCCCCGCCCATCGACATCGGGGCCTCGGCCACGGCCTGCTCGCCGAGGGCGGCGGCGGTGGCGCCGGCGAACATCGCCGAGGCGGCCCGGTCGTTCACGACCGGCGGCACGCCGCGGCGGTAGTCGATCTCGACCTCGACGCCCGCCGAGCGGGCGACCGAGTGCGTGACCTCCTTGACCAGGTCGGGCACCTGCTGCCAGGTCTCCCGGCCCTGCATGCGGACGGTGGCGCGGGCGACCGCCTCCTCGGGGATGGCGTTGGCGGCCTCGCCGGCCTGGACGGCCCCGAACACGATCGCGACCGCCTGGCGCGGGTCGAGACGGCGGCCGACCAGCGAGGGCACGTCGACGATGATGCGGCCCATCGCGTTGATGATGTCGGTGGTCAGGTGGGGCCGGGAGGTGTGGCCGCCGCGGCCGCGCATCTTGATCTCCATGACGTCGCAGGCGGCGGTCAGGGCCCCGTTGCGGATGCCGATCTGGCCGGCCGGGAACTGCGCGTCGCAGTGGAAGGCGAAGATCGCCGCCACGTCGGTGAGCGCCCCGTGCCGGATCATGGTGGGCGCCCCGGAGGGGAACTGCTCCTCCGAGGGCTGGAAGACCAGGCGGAAGCGGCCCGGGAGTTCGCCGACGGCGGCCAGTTCGGCGAGCACGCGGCCGACGCCGATGACGATCGCGGTGTGGGCGTCGTGGCCGCAGGCGTGGCACACCCCCTCGACCGTGGACCGGTACGGGACGTCCTTGGGGTCGTGGATCGGCAGGGCGTCCATGTCGGCCCGGATGGCGATCACCCGGTCGCCGTCACCGATGTCGCAGGTCAGACCGGTACCGTCGGGAATGAACTGCGGTTTGAGACCGGCCTGTCGGAGCTGCTCGGCCACGAACTCGGCGGTGTCGTGCTCCCGGCGCGACAGCCGCGGGTTGGCGTGGATGTGGCGGCGGGTGGCGACGACTTCGTCGAAATGCTCGTCGAGCCACGCGTCGAGGAACTCTGGCAGAGATATGGACATGGCGGAAGGCTCCGATGCGGTGGTTTCCGGTGAAGCGCCGATCGAGGGGAACGCAGCCGGCACCAGGAGGCGGGGCTCTGGCGCCGAGGCGTCGGATAGCTGGGCCTCAGTGGACTTCGCGGCGGTTCCCATTTCGTCGACATTCTCCGCAGTGAGCGTGTGCATTCCTTCGCGCCTCTCAAATCGCTTCAATGAATCAGCGCCGATAAGAGACCGATTGAGCAAGCTTAAACCCGATCGCTCTCCGTCGCGGCGGACGCCGGGTTGAGCGACACTGCCGGCTGCTCCGGGTTAGCCAGCGGCTACGCTTGCCGCACAATCGAAACGCGCTCGTGGCGACGCTTCCGAGCCGAGAATCGACCCAGCCACTCAGCGTGGTCGGCCGAAGGGCGCGAGGTTGCGCACCCGCCGTCCGATCCCGCCTCCGGTGGCGCCGTCATGGTGCATAACGCTTACCGGAATCAAAAGTTACGGCCCTGATCCGAGTTTTCAGACAGAGGATGGACGCGCCGGAGGCTTTCGACGCGCCTGCACGCAAGTTCTACACGTGATTTCGATCTCCGGAACACACACGATGTGCGCTTTCGCCATTCGGTGACAATGGGACTACAAACCGTCGGCGGGAACGTATCGGCCCCATTCTTCGGCGAGCGTCCCGCACACCTCACCCACCGTGGCGCCCGCGGCGAGCGCGTCCTTCAACGGATACAGCACATTTCCGGTACCGGCCGCCACCGTCCGCAATCGCGACAGCGCCGACCGCACGTCCTCTCCGTCGCGCGCGGAGCGGCACTCGCGCAGCCGTTCGACCTGCGCGGCCTCGATCGCCGGGTCGACCTTGAGCGGCTGGTAGGGGGCGTCCTCGCCGTCGCCGGTGTAGGCGTTGACCCCGACCACGAGCTGCTCGCCGGCGTCGATGCGCTTGGCCGTGGCGTAGGCGCTGCGCTCGATCTCGCCCTTCTGGAAGCCGGCTTCGATCGCGGAAACGGCCGATCCGTGGGCGAACACGGCGTCGATGAGGGCGCGGGCCTCCTCCTCGACGCGGTCGGTGAGCGCCTCCACCGCGTACGACCCGGCGAAGGGGTCGACGGTGTCGGTCAGGTCGGTCTCGGCGGCGATGACCTGCTGGGTGCGCAGCGCCAGGCGGGCCGACTTGTCGGTGGGCAGCGCGATGGCCTCGTCGTAGGAGTTGGTGTGCAGCGACTGGGTGCCGCCCATGACCGCGGCGAGCGCCTGGACGGTCACGCGCGCCATGTTGACCTCGGGCTGCTGGGCGGTCAGCTCGACCCCGGCGGTCTGGGTGTGGAAGCGCAGCTTCATCGAGCGCGGCTCGGTGGCGCCGAACCGGTCGCGCATGATGTGGGCCCACAGGCGCCGGGCGGCGCGGAACTTGGCGACCTCGGTGAGGACCGAGGACCGGGCCACGAAGAAGAACGACAGGCGCGGGGCGAAGGCGTCGACGTCGAGGCCGGCGTCGAGGGCGCAGTTGACGTACTCGATGCCGTCGGCGAGGGTGAAGGCCAGCTCCTGGGCGGCGGTCGCACCGGCCTCGGCCATGTGGTAGCCGGAGATCGAGATGGTGTTCCAGCTCGGCAGGCTCTCCGCGCAGTAGGCGAAGGTGTCGCTGACCAGCCGCAGGCTCGGCGCCGGCGGGAAGATGTAGGTGCCGCGGGCGATGTACTCCTTGAGCACGTCGTTCTGGACCGTGCCTCGCAGCCGCGCCGGGTCGGCGCCCTGCTCCTCGGCGACGAGCTGGTAGAGCAGCAGGAGGACCGCCGCGGGCGCGTTGATGGTCATCGAGGTCGAGACCTCGTCGAGCGGGATGCCGTCGAACAGGGCCCGCATGTCGTCGAGGGAGTCGATGGCCACCCCGACCTTGCCGACCTCGCCGGCCGCCTCGGGGGCGTCGGAGTCGTAGCCCATCTGCGTGGGCAGGTCGAAGGCGACCGAGAGCCCGGTGGTGCCGTTCCGGAGTAGGTCGCGGTAGCGGCGGTTCGACTCGGCCGCGCTGGCGAATCCCGCGTACTGGCGCATCGTCCAGGGGCGGGAGGTGTACATGCTCGGGTGGATGCCGCGCGTGTAGGGGAACGACCCGGGTTCTCCGAGCCGCTCCGGGAGGTCCCCGGCGCGGTCGTCGGGGCCGTAGACGGGCCGGATCTCGATCCCGCCGCGGCCTTGCGATGAGGGCTCCATGACTGCGATCCTAGCCATTGAACGCCGCCGAGGAGAGGGCTGGCCTCGGCGGGACCAGGAAGCCGGAAATGTACCCTGACGTGCGGACGGTGGTCGCGACACGGCACACTGGTGAGGATCCCTCGCGAGGAGTTGCCGGATGACGTATTCACCTGACTACGGACGCGGCGGTCAAGGTGCCTATGAGGACCCCCGCTCCGGGACCGTGCCCTCCCAACGGCACCCCAGCGATCCCTCTGGGGCGTACGGAGTCTCATCGTACGGGTCACCGGGCGTGACCGGATACGATCCCCACCCCTCCAGCTCGCAGCCCTACGGCGGCTCGGGCGCCTACGGTCAGGACCGGTACGGCGGCAGCTCCGGGTCGTACGGCAACTTCGGAGGATACGGGCAGAGCTTCGCCGTCGGCGACGATTACGGCGCGCAGCGGCAGACGTCCTTCGGCTACAACACCGGCGGCGGGAACTACGCCGCCCCCGGCGACGTGGTCGGGGAGCGCTACCAGCTTATCGACCTGGTCGGCAAGGGCGGCAACGGGTCGGTGTGGCGCGCCAACGACACCGTGCTGCGCCGCGAGGTGGCGCTCAAGGAGGTCTTCCTGCCGCCCGACCTGCCGCCGGGCGAACGCGTCCAGCTCATCGAGCGGTCCCGGCGCGAGGCGCAGATCGCCGCTGGCCTGTCGCACCCGTCGGTGATCCGCGTGTTCGACGTGATCGAGCACGGCACGCTGCCTTGGATCGTGATGGAGCTGCTCCAGGCCCGAAGCCTGGCCGACATCCTCACCTCGGACGGACCGCTGCCGCCGCGCGTGGGCGCCAAGATCGGACTGGCGCTGGTCGGGGCGCTCCAGGCCGCGCACGAGGCCGGCATCATCCACCGGGACGTCAAGCCCGGCAACGTACTCATCTCCACCGACGGCCGGTGCGTACTCTCGGACTTCGGCGCCGCGCAGATGAACCAGGCCTCCGGCGGGACCACCCCCGGCAAGGTCCTCGGCAGCGCCCACTACATCGCTCCGGAGCGGGCCGTGGGGCACCCGGCCGAGCCGGCCAGCGACGTGTTCAGCCTCGGAGTGACCCTCTACGCGGCCCTGGAGGGGCGGCCGCCGTTCGACCGCGGCGAAGCGGTCTCGACCATGCGCGCGGTCGTGCAGGAGCCGCCCGAGAGCCCCCGGAACGCCGGACCGCTGACGCCACTGCTGGGCGGCATGCTCGCCAAGGACCCCCACCAGCGGTACACGCTCGAGCAGGTGCGCCAGGAGCTGGCCGCGCTGGTGTCCGGGCCGCTGGCCGGGCCCGGCGCGCCGCCGTCCGGTTCGCCGCCGCCGCACGTGTCCGAGCCGCGTCCGCCGACCGACGCCCACCGGGAGGTCCCGTCGCCGCGCCGGGCGCCGCCGCGCGAACCCGAGCCGGAGCCGAAGTCGAACGCCGGCCGGAACGCGGCGGTCGCCGCGGTGATTCTGCTGGTCGTCCTCGGACTGGGCTACGTGGTGTACCAGTGGCAGTTCGCCGGCGACGACGGCGGGCCGGCCGACGCCCCGCCCACCGCGGGCGAGCCGACCGCGAGCGAGCCGCCGCCCGAGGACCAGGGCGAGGACGAGGGCGAAGACGAGGAACCGGTCGAGCCGAGCTTCGAGACCGCCGTTTTCGAGGGCGACGGATTCAGCGCCGACTATCCGTCCACTTGGGGCGAAGGGCTCGCCGACCAGGACTTCGCGACCCTGTTCAACCCCGAGGACGAGTCGCACTGGATGCGGTTCTACGGCGGCTCCGACCGGGGGCTGCCGGATCCGGAGCAGTACCTGAGCGAGTACTACGACGGGCTGCCGGGCGAGATGAGCGATCTCGAGCAGCAGCGCCTGGAGCCGATCGAGTTCGGCGGCATGAGCGGAGCGGTGCTCGAGTACACCGGCGTGAACAACAGCGACGGGGCCGAGCGCCACTCGATCTGGGCGATCGTCGACGCCGGCGACGGCACCTCCCACGCGGTGTTCGTGACCGGCCCCGCCGACGCCTGGGACCTGTCGCAGGAGGTCTTCGACGAGGCCCTGCGCACGTTCCGAACAGGCTGACGGCGCACCGTCCGCAACACCCGTCCCTCCGGGTCCGGGTGTGCGAGGATTTCGGCATGGAGTCCTCGCACACTGCAGACGTGACCAACGGCCTCGATGCGTTGCGCGCCGAGGCGCTCACCTGGATCACCGACGATCCCGACAAGTCGAGTCGGGACGAGCTCTACAGCCTGCTCGACCGGCTACCGGACTCGGCCGGGGAACTGGCCGACCGCTTCGCCGGGCGCCTGCGGTTCGGCACCGCCGGGCTGCGCGGCCCGCTCCGGGCCGGGCCGAACGGGATGAACCGCGCCGTGGTGCGGGCCGCGGCGGCGGGCCTGGTGGACTGGCTGGGCGCCAAGGAGGCCGAGGGCCCGGTCGTGATCGGCTACGACGCGAGGCACGGCAGCCGGGACTTCGCGGCCGAGACCGCGCGCGTGGTCACCGGCGCCGGCCGCCGGGCGCTGGTCATGCCCGGCCCGCTGCCGACGCCGATCACGGCCTTCGCCGTGACCAGGCTCGAGGGCGCCGCGGCCGTGCAGGTGACCGCGAGCCACAATCCGCCGCAGGACAACGGCTACAAGGTCTACCTGGGCCGCGGGCTCGGCGGCGAGCTGGGGGCGGGCGCCCAGATCGTCCCGCCGGCGGACACCGAGATCGAGCGGGCGATCGCCGGCCTCGGCCCGCTCTCGGAGATCCCGCTGGGCGACGAGGGCGAGACCGTCGACGAGTCGATCGTGGACGAATACCTGGCGGCGGTCACCTCCGTGGTCGACCCCGACGATCCGAAGCGGCTGGGATCGGTGGCGACCCCGATGCACGGGGTCGGCGGCGCGACTCTGGCGAGGGCGATGGAGCTGGCGGGATTCGGCAAGCCGACGCTCGTGACCGAGCAGGCCGACCCGGACCCGGACTTCCCGACGGTGGCCTCCCCCAACCCGGAGGAGCCCGGGGCGATCGACCGGCTCAAGGCCCTGGCGGCCGAGGAGGGCGCGGACGTGGCCCTGGCACTGGACCCCGACGCCGACCGATGCTCGGCGGCGGTGCCGACCGCCGACGGGTCCTGGCGGCAGTTGACCGGCAACGAGGTCGGCGTCCTACTGGCCGACCACTGGATGCGCAAGGGCCGCAGGGGGACCTACGCGACCACGATCGTGTCGACGACCATGCTCAAGGCCATGTGCCGGGCCCGCGGATTCGGATACGAGGAGACCCTGACCGGCTTCAAGTGGCTGGCCCGCGCCGGCGCCGACCTGGCGTTCGCGTTCGAGGAGGCCCTCGGCTACTGCGTGGCCCCGGAGTTCCTGCGCGACAAGGACGGGATATCGGCCGCGCTCGTGATCGCCGAGATCGCGGCGGGCCAGGCCGCGAAGTTCGCGACGCTGGACGACCGCCTGGACGAGCTGGCCGAGGAGTTCGGCGTCTACGAGACCGGGCAGTTGTCGATCCGCGTCGAGGACCTGAGCGAGATCGAGGCGTGCATGAAGCGGCTGCGGTCCCACCGGCCGAGCACGCTCCTGGACGAACCGGTGGCCGTCTACGAGGACCGCCTGCCGGACGCCGACGTGGTGATCGTCGAGTCCGCCAACGCCCGGGTGGTCGCGCGGCCTTCGGGCACCGAACCGAAGCTCAAGGCCTACCTGGAGGTCAGGGAGGAGGCCGGGAACGACCTGGACGCCGCCCGCGAACGGGCCCGGGCGAGCATCACCGCCCTGCGGGCCGAGGTCGCCCAGACCCTCGGGGTGGAGAACTGAGCCGCTGCCGCGATGGTCGTGATCAGCGACCGCGACTACGATTCCGCGAAAGTCTTGGAGGCGATCATGGCGACGACCAAGTTCGAATACCACTCGGCCTGGACCGACAGTCTCCGGGAGGAAGGGGAACTCAGAGCGACCCGGAGGATGCTGCTCGAGGTCCTCGCCGCGCGTTCGATTGAAGTCTCGGCCGTTCAGCGCGAACGGGTCGAGTCCACCGAGGACCTCGAACAGCTCCGCGCCTGGCATCTCGACGCGATCAGGGCTGAGTCCAGCGAAGACGTCTTCATCTGAACGACCTCGATCCGGTGGGGCCGGGCGCTGAGCGCGTCCGGCCCCACCGCGTCCACCAAGAGATTCTCGGTGATCTTGGATGAATCAAGGCACGGGTCCGTATTCGAGCTCATACGGGGAGGCGAACAGATGGCGATGACCTCGCCGCCGCACCGCGCCAACGGCGGTGCGATCATCGACGCCTACGCGTCCCGGAGACGGAACGAGGAGTTCGCCGACGCACTGCAAGAGGTGCATGACCAGTTGAACGGCCCGGTGGCGATCGAGGACCCGTGGCCCGCCGACTTCGGGGGCCTTCCCGGCGTGGACGTGATCGAGCCACCGGTCGCCTGAGCTCCCCTGGGACGGGGCCGGTCAGAAGCGGCGGTAGGCGCCGAACTGGCGGTCGCCGGCGTCGCCGAGGCCGGGGACGATGTAGGCCTTGGTGTTCAACTGCGGATCCACCGCGGCGGTCGTCATCGCCAGGCCGAGCCCGGAGGCGCGGAGCTTCTCGATGCCGTCGGGCGCGGCCAGGGCGCAGACCAGGGAGATGTGCCCGCAGCCGCGCGAGGCGATCATCTCGCAGCAGCGCAGGAGCGATCCGCCGGTGGCGACCATGGGGTCGAGGACGACTACGTGACGGTCGGACAGGTCGTCGGGCAGGGACTCCATGTAGGCGTACGGCTCGTGGGTCTCCTCGTCCCGGGCCAGGCCCACGAAGCCCATCGTGGCGTCCGGGATCATCGCGAGCGCGGCGTCGGCCATGCCGAGTCCGGCGCGCAGCACCGGGACCAGGACCGGCGGGTTCGCCAGCCGGTGGCCCTTCGCCGGGGCGACGGGGGTGGCGATGTCGTACTCGGTGACGGCCAGGTCTCTGGTGGCCTCGTAGACGAGCATGGTGGTGAGCTCGTGCAGGGCGGCTCTGAACCGGGGGGAGTCGGTCCGCTCGTCTCGCATGGCGGTCAGCCGTTCGGCGGCGAGCGGGTGATCGACGATCTGTACATCCACGGTTCCCCACCTTAACGGCCTACTCGCCGCGCTAGTCTGAGCTGGTCGGCACGTGAGGGCGACACGATTCTCGAGGACGGATATCATCGGATCATGGGATCTATTCTGAGCGGTGCCGAGGCCGCCTCCCTCGTGCGGTCGCTGCCGGGGGTCGACGCGGTCGGCCTGGAGGCGCGCGCCGCGGACCTGGGCAGCCGCTCCATCAAGAAGGACTCGAAGGCGTGGGCCATCGACACCGCCGTCGGGATGATCGACCTGACCACCCTGGAGGGGGCCGACACCCCCGGCAAGGTCCGGAACCTCTGCGCCAAGGCCGTCCGCCCCGACCTCGAGGCCCCGCCGGTCGCGGCGGTCTGCGTCTACCCGGCGATGGCGGGCGTCGCCTCCGAGGCGCTGTCCGGTTCGCCGGTGAAGGTGGCGTCGGTGGCGACCGGCTTCCCCGCCGGGCAGGTGCCCCTCGAGGTGCGGCTGGCCGACACCGAGGCCGCCGTCCGCGAGGGGGCCGACGAGGTCGACATGGTCATCAACCGCGGCCAGTTCCTCTCGGGGGACCTGGAGCGGGTCTTCCACGAGATCCGGGCGGTCAAAGCCGCCTGCGGCGAGGCGCGGCTGAAGGTCATCCTGGAGACCGGCGAGCTGGTCACCTACGACAACGTCCGGCGGGCCTCCTTCCTGGCCATGCACGCCGGCGCCGACTTCATCAAGACCTCCACCGGCAAGGTCGGGGTCAACGCGACCCTCCCGGTGACGCTGCTGATGATGCAGGCCGTCCGCGACTTCCGCGCCGCCACCGGGGTCCAGGTGGGCGTCAAGCCCGCCGGCGGCATCCGCACCACCAAGGACGCCGTCAAGTACCTCGTTTCGGTCAACGAGGTCCTCGGCGAGGACTGGCTCTCGCCACACTGGTTCCGCTTCGGCGCCTCGAGCCTGCTCAACGACCTGCTCATGCAGCGCCAGAAGCTCACGACCGGCCACTATTCCGGACCCGACTACGTCACGGTGGACTGAATCATGTTCGAGTACGCGCCGGCGCCCGAGTCGCACCGCCCCGACATCAGGGAGCACTACGGGCTGTTCATCGACGGCGAGTTCGTCGACGCCGAGAACGGGGCGACCTTCAAATCGATCAACCCCGCGAACGAGCAGGTGCTGTTCAGCGTCGCCGAGGCCGGGGAGGCCGACGTCGCCGCGGCGGTCGGGGCGGCGAGGCGGGCCCACCGCACGGTGTGGGGGCCGATGAGCGGGACCGAGCGCGGCAAGTACCTGTTCCGGATCGCGCGCCTGCTCCAGGAGCGGTCCCGGGAGTTCGCCGTCGCCGAGTCGATCGACAACGGCAAGCCGATCAAGGAGACCCGCGACTTCGACGTGCCGACGGCCGCGCAGCACTTCTTCTACCACGCCGGCTGGGCCGACAAGCTCGAGTACGCCGGGCTGGGCCCCGGCCCGCGGCCGCTGGGCGTGGTCGGCCAGGTGATCCCGTGGAACTTCCCGCTGCTAATGCTGGCCTGGAAGATCGCTCCGGCACTGGCCTGCGGCAACACGGCGGTGCTCAAGCCGGCCGAGACGACGCCGCTGACGGCGCTGATGTTCGCCGAGCTGTGCGCCGAGGCGGGCCTGCCGCCCGGCGTGGTGAACATCCTGCCCGGGGCCGGCGCGACCGGGGCGGCCCTCGTCGAGAGCCCGGTGGACAAGGTGGCCTTCACCGGTTCGACGGCCGTCGGCCGCCGGATCGCCAAGGCGGTGGCCGGGTCGCGCAAGCGGGTCACCTTGGAGCTGGGCGGCAAGGCCGCCAACATCGTCTACGACGACGCGCCCCTGGACCAGGCGGTCGAGGGGATCGTGAACGGGATCTTCTTCAACCAGGGGCACGTGTGCTGCGCCGGATCGCGCCTGCTGGTGCAGGAGTCGGTCGCCGAGGAGGTCCTGGCGAAGCTCAAGGACCGGGTTTCGACGCTGCGGGTGGGCGACCCGCTCGACAAGAACACCGACGTCGGGGCCGTCAACTCCGCCGAGCAGCTCGAGCGCATCAGGGAGCTGACCGAGGCCGGCGGCGCCGAGGGCGCCGAGCCGTGGCAGCCGGCCTGCGAGCTGCCGGAGACCGGTTACTGGTTCCGGCCCACGGTGTTCACCGGGGTGCAGCAGTCGATGCGGGTGGCCCGCGAGGAGATCTTCGGGCCGGTGCTGAGCGTGCTGACCTTCCGGACCCCGGACGAGGCGATCAAGAAGGCCAACAACACCCCGTACGGGCTGTCGGCCGGGGTGTGGACCGACAAGGGCTCGCAGATCCTGTGGACGGCCGAGCGGCTGCGCGCGGGCGTGGTGTGGGCCAACACGTTCAACCGGTTCGACGCCGCCAGCCCGTTCGGCGGCGTGAAGGAGTCCGGTTACGGCCGCGAAGGCGGCCGCCAGGGGCTGGAGGCCTACCTCGATGTCTGAGCGACTGCGCGTCAAGAAGACCTACAAGCTGTACGTGGGCGGGAAGTTCCCGCGGTCGGAATCCGGGAGGAGCTATCCGGTGACCACTCCGGACGGAACCGAGTTGGCGAACGCGGCCCTGGCCTCCCGCAAGGACGTCCGCGACGCGGTCGCGGCGGCCCGGAAGGCGCAGGGGCCGTGGGCGGCGCAGAACGCCTACCTGCGCGGGCAGATCCTGTACCGGGCCGCCGAGATGCTGGAGGGCCGGTCCGGGCAGTTCGCCGCGGAGCTGGCCGAGGCCGCCGGTGCCGAGGCGCGGGAGACGCTCGGGACGGTGGAGGAGGCGATCGACCGGCTGGTCCACTATGCGGGCTGGACCGACAAGGTCGCCTCGGTCCTGGGCGGGGCGAACCCGGTCTCGGGGCCGTACTTCAACCATTCCAAGCCCGAGCCGCTCGGCGTGGTCGGCGTCGTGGCGCCGCAGGACGATCCGCTGGTGGGCCTGGTCGAGGCCCTCGCTCCGGCGATCGCCACCGGCAACGCGGTCGTGGTGGTCGCGAGCGGGACCCGCCCGCTGCCGGCGCTGAGCTTCGGCGAGGTGCTGGCGACCTCGGACCTGCCCGGCGGGGTGGTGAACGTGCTGAGCGGCAAGGTCGCCGAGTTGGCGCCGTGGCTGGCGAGCCACGCCGACCTCAACGGGCTGGACCTCTGCGGCGTCGAGGACGCCGACCTGGCGGCCGAGCTGGAGGCCGAGGCGGCGGGGACGCTCAAGGTGGTGCGCCGCCCCGGCGGGAGCGGCGGCCCCCTCGACCTGCTGCGGCAGTGGATCGAGTACAAGACCGTGTGGCACCCGGCGGGGATGGCCGCGGGCGTCGGCGGCGGATACTGACGCGCCGGTCCCCACGGGAGGCCCACCGGCCGGTTCGCGGGCGGCGGTCGGGTCGTAGGCTGATCCACATCTGACGACTACGGAAGGACCGCGACATGGCAGCCGATTCCGAAAAGCTCTGGGACGAGACCGGGATCGAACCGGTCGAGATCCACTTGGGCAAGGACTCGGGTTACACCCTTCGCGCGTACCGCATGTCGGACACGCTTCCGGGGGCGGCCGAGGCCGCCGAGAAGGCGGAGGCCGCCAAGCGCCCCGACATCGCCGAGCGCCCCGAGGACGAGGACAACGAGGCGCCCGACGAGTCCGACTTCCTCGACGAGGAGCTCGACGTGCTCGACGCCGAGCCCGAAGAGGTTCCGGTGTTCCTGGTCCGCAAGGGCAAGTTGCAATTGTTCCGTGACGCCGAGTCACTGGTTCGCTATGTGCGCGAATCGGACGACAACGATTTGGCCGCGGTCGAGGAGTACGGCGATCTGCAGAAGCGGCTGACCGCCGACGCCGTCGTATGTGACGAAGCCGACATCTATGAATTGGACCTGGTCACGACGAATCTGCGCGGCGGCCACGAATCGTGGGACCCCGAGCTGCTCATCAAGGCCGCCGAGATCGGCCGCGACTTGGGGTACGCATTGCGCAACTCTTCGGTGATCGACCCGCTCTCCCCGGGTTCGCCCCTCGACGACATCGACGAGGCACTCCGAGCCATTGTGGATGGCGGGCTTCGCGGCATGTTCGCCAAACGCCGACTTCGCAAGACCGGCACCGAGCAGGCGGCCATCGCCTGGCGCGGCGTGATCGGAAAGATCACCGAATCCACCGAATGGCACGGCGAGACCGAATAGCCCGAGATCGACTCCGCTCTCGGACGGTAACGGCGGGGTTCGATCCGAGTAATTCCATACCGGACTCGAACCGGTCCGCAGACGGACGGGGTTGACGGATTTGCGTGCTATGGCCGCAATTTCGCGTGCCACCCCACGCTCGCCTCCCGCTTGCGGATCAGAGTATTCTGCGGAAAACTGAGTAACGGACCTATAAACGGCTCGGGGCGAAAGTCCACGCTGACAGGGTTGGTGTCTGTACGGGCGCGCCCTACGAGAGGAGCTCTGCGGGTGCAAGTCTTCTGCGGCATCACCACAGATCATGGGGCCGACACCGGTCAGGACGCCGTGCGCGCGGTGGCCCTCGTCGCCGCCGGCGGCGGGCTGCTCGCCACCGACACCTTCGCCGACGGCCCGCGCGGCTGGGTCCGCTTCGCCGGTCTGCTCGCCCGCCAGACCGCCGGCCCCTCCCCCGTCTCCATCGCCGTCGACGGCGAGATCGGCCAGATCGCCGAGTTCGCCGCCGCCGCCGGGCACCTCGTGGTCGAGGCGGAGAGCCCGCTGGCCCGTTCCAAGGACGCCCTCGACGACGCGGTGGCGCTCGCCCGCGGCCTGGCCACCGGCGAGGTCCAATGCGCCCAGCCGCTCGTCACGCGGCCCGACACCGCCGCCCTTCGTCCGGTCCTCGACACCGTCGCGGTCGCCTCCAGGGCCCGCCACGAGGCGGCCGAGGCGCTCACCTGCCTGCTGCGCGCGGTCTTCCCCGCGGCCCTGGCCGCCTGGGACGACCCCAGTGAGACCAATGCGGTCGCGATCCTGACCCATCTGCCCCAACCCGGCGCGATCCATTCGATCTCGACCGAGGACCTGGCCGCCGACCTGGCGACCGTGGCCGACCCGGGCCAGGTCGCGGCGATGGCCGGCGCCCTGACCGAGGCGATCCGCGAGATCGGCGGCGGCGACGACCCGGCGGTGGCGCCGTCGGTCTCGGGCGCCGCCGAGGCGGTCGCCGCCTGGGACCGGTCCCTGGAGGGCCTCATCGGCCTCCTGCAGTCCCGCCGGCCGCGGACCGAAGCCGGGCCGCCCCAGGCCGCTCCCGAGCCCTCAGAGCCGCGCCACGGCCTCCGCGACGGGCCGCACCGGAAGATGCGGCTCCCCGGCGACCTGCCGGACCGCTCCAGCCTGCGCTCGCTCGACCCGAACTCGCAGATGCACTCGTTCGTCTCCCCCGACCTCGAAGCGACGCAAGTGCTCCCCGACGACGACCCGCTCGAGGGCGACGCCCCCACCCGCGGCATCCGGCGCCGCCGCGACAGGGCGGCCGGGCTGCCGCAGCAGGACCCGCTCGGCGGCGAGGGCCGGCGCCACCCGTGGCAGCCGAAGGAGGACACCTTCGAAGACCTGGCCGCCCTCGCCGGCGACGACGACGGCCTGCTCATCTTCGGGCAGGCGCGGTCGGCGTGGTTCAAGCGGCCCGAGACCGAGGAGCCGGACGCCGCGAGCTGGCACGTGCCCGGCGACGAGGGCTGGCGCACCGCCCGCCACGTCACCGAGTCGCCCGAGGCCGAGGACGACACGACCCCCGCGGGGCTCCCGCGGCGCAAGCCGCAGGCGAACCTGGTGCCGGGCTCGGTCATCCCCGACGCCGTACCCGGCTCCGACGAACCGATCGACCGCGACCCCGAGGTCCTGGCGTACAACACCGCCGGGTACTTCAAGGGGTGGGGCAAGGCCCGCGGCGGCCGCAACCAGGCCCCGCGCCGGAATGAGAGGATGGCGGCGCGATGAGCGCCAACCTGGGAGTCTACGAACGCTCGCTGAGCATGCTGCTGGGGTCGCTGGTGGCCCGGACCCCCGGCCTGTCGCACGCGGTGCTGGTGAGCGTCGACGGTATGCCGCTGGCCGTGTCGGCCGGGCTCCCCAAGGAGCGCGCCGACCAGTTGGCCAGTATCGGTTCCGGGCTGCTGTCGATCGGCGAGGGCGCCGGACGGGCGATGAACCACGGACCGACCCAGCAGGTCATCGTCGAGATGGCCGAGGGCGTCCTCCTGGCGGCCCCGGTGGGGCCGCAGATCTGCCTGACGCTGCTGGCGGTGTCGCAGTGCGACCGCGAGCAGCTCGGCTACGAGCTCGGCCAGTTCACCATGCAGGTGGGCCCCCTGCTGAACGAGGCGCTCACCAACACCGGCTCGATCCCGAAGGTCGTTTGAGGCAAGCGAAGGGCCCGGGGCTCTCGCCCCGGGCCCTTCGCTCTGGTCCAGGTGGTTCGGGTCAGCCTAGACAGGTACGGCCGGCGTCGCTATGTGGGCTCTAACCGACGCCGACGGTGCGGGTTCGCCGCATGGACAAGACGTATTCGACGAGCTTGATGAGCACCTGCTTGGTCGACTCGCGGTTCCGCGCATCGGTGTACATCAGCGGTACATCCTGGGAGACCTGGAGGGCGTCCCGGATGTCCTGGAGCTCGTGGAGCTGCTTGCCGTCGAAGCAGTTGACGGCCACCAGGTACGGGAGCTTCCGGTGCTCGAAGAAGTCGATGACCGAGAAGCAGTCGGCCAGCCGCCGGGTGTCGACCAGCACGATCGCGCCGATCGCGCCGCGCACCAGCTCGTCCCACATGAACCAGAACCGGGTCTGGCCGGGGGTGCCGAACAGGTACAGGATCAGGTCCTGGTCGATGCTGATGCGGCCGAAATCCATGGCGACGGTCGTGGTCGCCTTGTCGGGCACGAGGTTGTTGTCGTCGACGCCCTCGGAGGCCGACGTCATGATCGCCTCGGTGGTCAACGGAGTGATCTCGGAGACCGAACCGACCAATGTCGTCTTGCCGACGCCGAAGCCGCCGGCGATGACGATCTTGGCAGAGGTCACGCGAGAGGTGTCTGCGGGTGAGTTCATTAGGGTCTAAAGCCTCCTGAGTCCACTGAGAACGCGCTCGAGGAGTTCGGTTCCGACGGATTCGTCGGCGCCGTCGTCGCCGCTGAATCCAGTGGGTTCGTGCACTGCCAACAAGCCGTCGGCCGCCATGTCGGCCACCAACACGCGAGCAACGCCCAAAGGCACTTCCATACGGGCGGCGATCTCCGCCAACGATTGCAGTCGGCCGCCGCAGAGATCAACGATCACCTTCTGCTCGCGACCGCCGAGGAACTGCCCCGACCTGCCGCGAGCGGTGGCTTCGACCAGCGCTTCGAGGGCGATCTCCAATTGGGGTCGCGTGCGGCCGCGCGTGACCGCATACGGCCTGACGAGTGAGCCTGTCGGCTCATCTCCACCGAGGACCATTTCTACCTCCAACCGCCGCCGTCCAGGTCCCACAACCCGGAACGACGAGCAGTCATGTCAGTTTTCCGTAACCACCGCCTGGGGCGACAGTGGTCCCGTCGTCTGGGGAGACGACGGAGGGGTAACTCTTCAGTTTGTCCCACTCGCGCCTGTTAACCGCATCGAGTGGAGCCTACCGTGCCGGTGTCCCAAGAGACAAACCGCCATTGGTCGCACACCCTGCCGACCTGGGCCGCGGACCGGAGGGCCCGTCAGCTCCGCGCCGACGGGGTGAGGGCCTGGCCGACCCGGTCCACCAGCAACGCCATCTCGTAACCGACCTGGCCCACGTCGCAATTCTTGGAGGCCAGGACGGCGAACGACGATCCGTCGCTGATGGACATCAGGAACAGGAAGCCGTGGTCCATCTCGACGACCGTCTGCAATACCGCACCGCCTTCGAAGCAGCGCGACGCCCCCTGGGTAAGGCTCACCAGGCCCGAAGTGACGGCCGAAAGCTGGTCGGCGCGGTCCCTGGGCAGGTCCCGCGACGACGCCATCAGCAGGCCGTCGGCGCTGACCGCTACGGCGTGCGCCACTCCCGGCACGCGTTCGGCGAATCCCGCCAGCAGCCAGCCCAAGTCCTGGACTGTCGTTCCACCAGTGCTCATCGTATGCGCTCCTTAGCGTCTACCGTGTAGCTCAGCGAGTCAGTTCCCATCATTGCCACGTCCTCGCTGCACCCCGCGGTGATAGGCCGACAGCAGTCCCCGAATGCCTTCGGGGTTGCGCTTCTGCGCGCTGACGGTCTCCTGCGTCTCCTCAACACCGCCCGGAACGAGGCGTTCCATGGGGCGGCGTTTGGGGAGCCCCGCCGAGGTGGTTTCATCTGCCGGCTCGGCGAAGGCGTCGTTGACCCGGCTCCAGCCGTCGTCGGCGGCGGTGCGCCAGGCATATGACGAGTCTGATTCGGATTCATCGGTCTGCAGGCGCCGCCGTTCGGGGCCGGGCCGGCTAGCCGGCTCGGGCGGCTCGGCGCTCGGGGGCGGGCTGTGCATGGTCGCGCCTTCCGTGGGCTGCGGAGACTGGGAGGAGTCGTCCCAAGCCGAAGCGGGTGATCCGCTCGCACTTGAGCCATCACCGTACCGCGGCCCGGGCTCGTCCGCCACCCTCGCGGAGGGCTCCTCGACCGGCTTCGGAGCAGGCGTGACCGCCTTGAACCAGGCCGACTCGACCTCGCGGAATATCGGCAGCTCGGTCGTGGCGTCGACCGCCGACACCCGGTCGGACCGCATCGTCTTGCGCGGCGCCTCGGTACCGGACCCCGCGGCGGCGTCGGGCCACGACGGCGGCGCGTTCTCCTCCGGCTGCGGGGCGGCCTCGAGCTGGATCTTCGGCAGCGCCACGTGCTCGGACGAGACGATCTCGCCGGTGACCTCCATGACCTTGCCGTTGGGGCGGGGCTCCTCGGTCAGCCCGCCGGGCCGGAACATGAAGCCCGGCTCATGCCCGGTCTGCGTCGAGTACTCCCCGGTGCGCGGCTCGCTGTGCGGGGTCGGCTGAGGCGCCGGAGGCGGCTGCTGCGGCGGTGCGGTCGGCTCCGGCGGCCGGAACGACGGCGGGCGCTCCTGCTGCTGCGGCGGCGACTGCGGCCCGCCCTGCGGGGCGACGGTGTCGAACAGCCCGGCCGGGCTCTCGGGGACCCGCGGCAGGGAACCGGTGTCGTTCGCCAGCAGCTCGCCGCGGGGACCGCGCTCGCGGTCCAGCCCCATGGTCTCGCCGCTGTCGGGCTGTCCGCGCTCGGGCAGCCGCGGCTCGGACAGGACCGCCTCGCCGAGGACGAGCTCGGCGACGATACCGCGCTGGTCGCCGGGCCGCAGCTCGACGCCGACGTTGTGGCGCTTGCCCAGGCGGGCGACCACGACCAGGCCCATCATCCGCGAGGAGGCCAGGTCGATGACGTCGGCGGTCTCGCCGAGCTGGCGGTTGATCTCCTCCAGTTGGGCCTCGGGCATGCCGATGCCGGAGTCGATGATGCGGATCCGGACCGCGCCGGTCGGGTTCTCGGCGGTGCGCATCTGGTCGGCGGTGACGATGACCGCCGACTCCGGCGGGGAGAACGCGGTGGCGTTGTCCATCAGCTCGGCGATCAGGTGCACCAGGTCGTTGACGGCGGCCGGCTTGACCTCCCGCTGGGCGTCGACCTGGCCGAACTCGATGCGGGTGTACTGCTCCACCTCGGACTGGGCGGCCTGCAGGATGTCGCCGATAGGCGCCGGGTGCCGCTCCTGGCGGGTGGAGTCGGCACCGGCCAGCACCAGCAGGTTCTCGTCGTTGCGCCGCATTCGGGTCGCCAGGTGGTCGAGCTGGAAGAGTTCGGCCAGGCGGTCGGGGTTCTCCTCGCCGCGCTCCAGGTGGTCGAGGTGGCCGATGAGCCGGTCGACCAGGTTCTGGGAGCGCCGGGCGAGGTTGATGAACATCTGCGAGACGTTGGCCCGCAGGGCCGCCTGCTCGGCGGCGATGCGGATCGCCTCGGTGTGGACGATGTTGAACGCGTGCGCCACGTTGCCGATCTCGTCGCGCTGTTCGATGTCGATCGCCTCGCCGGTCTCGGCGGCGACCTCGTCGGGCGTCCGCCCGGCGATGGTCTCGGTGTCGCGCATCTGGGCCACCGCCTGCGGCAGGCCGACGTGCGCCACGTCCAGCGCACCCTCGCGGAGGCGCCGCAGCCCGCTGGCCATGTTCCGGGCGATGATCAGGGCGATCACGGTCGCGATGACGAACGCGGCCAGGATGAGGATGGCCTCGAGCAGGAGCTGGAAGATCTGCGAGTCGCGGTCGGACCGGGCCTGGCTGAGCACTTCGGCGGACTCGTTGTCGATGTAGGTCAGGCCGTTGTCCAGGATCGCGTCGTAGGCGGAGACGATCTCGGCGTCGACCGACAGCGGTGCGCTGGTGCCGCCGCCGACGGTCTGGGCCTCGAAGTCGAGCGCGGGGCGGGCCTCCTCGGTGGCCAGGCCGCCGGAGCGGTAGAAGAATGCGAGCTGCTCGTCGCGGTTGGCGATGGTCTTGAACTCGTTCTCGGCGCTCACCCGCAGTTCGGAGAAGGAGATGAAGCTCGTCCAGCGGGTGGTGTTGAGGAAGTTGTTGCCGTCGCCGACGTTGATCGCGATCGCGCGCTCCTCCTCCATCTGCTCCAGGACGATGGTGGCGGAGGCGATGGCCTGGAGCTGACGGGCGATCTCCGGGTCGTTGACGATACGGGCGGAGATGTCGGTGATCGTGACCAGCTCGCCGACCAGGCGCTGGTAGACGCGGGAGGTCGCGTCGATCGAGGTGTGGAGCGGGTTCTCCTCGGCGGCGGTCCGGATCTGCAGCAGGCTCTCGTACTGGGTGTCGACCGCGGCGATGCGGTTGGAGATGTCGTCGGACAGGTTCGGCAACTGGCCGGCGCTCTGTTCGAATGCCTCCAGCGCGTCGTCGGTCAGCCTGGCCTGGGCCTGGATGTCGTCGAGTTCGTACTCCTCGGGGTCGATGCCCTCGACGTGCCCGTCGTCCTTGCGCAGGTAGGTGACGATGAGGCTGCGCTCGCGCTGGAGCTCGTAGCGCAGCTCGGCGGTGACGGTGTTGAACTCCACCAGGCTCACCATGTCGTCGGATTCGAAGACGCGATCGGCCAGGTCGTAGAGGCGGAGCCCGGCGACTGCGACGAGGACTAGGAGCGGTACCAGGAGAATCAGGCCCAGCTTGGACCTGATTCGCATGTCGGCGATGCGGGGCATGCCCAACGGGCCTCGTCGAGCCGCTGAACCCGCTCGGTTCGAGCTGCGCTTGCTCACCTTTGTCTAGCCTCCTGGGGTGGTCCTCTGTTCAGACCGGCGCCGGGCATTGGGGCCGGTGCTGTTTCGGGCCGGCGGCGCGCGCCGGCTGCCGTCCGGCCGCTCGGGGCGGCCGGGTCGGCATGTGAAGCCCAGCAGATTCCATCATGACGAAAGTGCGCTCCGAAATCCAGGGGCGTACTGGAGTTCCCCAACCGGCCACGTTACACACCGCGCTACGGGTCCATTCGCCCTAAACCGCATAATTTCGGACACATGCATAGGGCGTATTCAGCTCTTCGGGCGGCAAGTCGACCCGCACGGACGAGCTGAACCGCGGTGTCACGGCGGGCGGCGGGGCGAGGCGTCCTCACGCTACCGAGCGTCCGATGACCGTCCGTGAATGACCTATTCGGACTCCCCTCGCGACGCCCCGAGGGCGGTCGCCGACTCCCGGCGATCGGCGACAGCCCTGGTCAACCCGGCGTTCACCTCGCCGGAGTGCGACAACCCCTCAGGAATCACCATTCCTGAACATGACACCATATCGCCCATATGCGGAGCAAATCCGTGCAAAGACTCGCACAGCCTGTGCGACAGATCCCCACGAAGTACCCCCATCGTTGAACTGACCCTTCAGGAGGCCTCATCAAATGGATCCGCAGTACCTGGCTGCCACCTTGGACCACGACCACTTCACCTACGGCTGGCTCAACCCGGCAATGGGCCTAGCCTTCGCGGCCGCCGGTTCGTTCCTCGGACTGTCCGCCGCCCGCTACGCACGCGCCGCCACCGACCTGGCCGGCCGCATCCGCTGGGTCCTCTTGGCCTCCTTGGCCATCGGAGGAGTCGGCATCTGGATGATGCACTTCACCGCCATGATCGGCTTCACGGTGGTCGGTTCCGACATCGGCTACGACGTGACCCTGACCATCGCCTCCTTCGGCCTGGCGGTCACCGCCGTCGGCATCGGAGTGTTCATCTCCGGAACCACCCACGCCGGCTGGCCGCGCCTGATCCTCGGCGGCCTCGTTTGCGGCGCGGGCGTGGTGGGCATGCACTACACCGGCATGGCCGCGATCTCCACCTCCGGCACGATCTCCTACGACTCCAGGCTGGTGGCGGCGTCGGTGGCGATCGCCGTCGTCGCGGCCACCGTGGCCCTGCGCTTCACAACGGTCGTCGACCGGCACGGCACCATGGCGCTCGCCGCGACCGTGATGAGCGTGGCCGTGGTGGGGATGCACTACACCGGCATGGCCGCCGTCAGCGTCGAGGAGACGACCGGCGGTCCCGTGCAGGGGCTGAGCCCGCTCGTGCTCATGCTGCCGATCCTGCTGCTGGCGATGGTGGCGATCGTCGGCCTGGTGTTCTGCGTGCTCAGTGCACCCAATCTGGACTACCGAGACGATCGGGACGTGTCGGGCAACTCTACTGTCCGTCTGGCGAACGGCACCGGGCTGTAGTCGGATAGCGTTCCGAAAAACCACACAAGCGCAACAATCCACACACTGGCGGCGACCTGGGGAGGAAGACCGCGCATGGACCACGTGAGTCACTTTGCTTACGGCTGGATAAATCCCATCATGGCATTCGGATTCGCGTACGCCGGGTCGCTGCTGGCCCTGATGTGCATGGCCCAGGCCCGCCGCCACACCGGCACGGTCAGGTCCTTCGCCCAGCGCCTGCGCTGGATCGCGCTGGCCTCGTTCGCGCTGGGCGGCACCGCGATCTGGATGATGCACTTCACCGCCATGATCGGCTTCCAAGTCACCGAGTCCGACATCGCCTACGACCCGGCGATCACGTTCCTGAGCCTGGCGGTGTCGATCGCCTCGGTCTTCTTCGGACTGGTCGTGGCCGGCATGGGGCGGCGCAACACCGTCGCGAAGATCCTCATGGCCGGCCCCCTCACCGGTCTCGGCGTGGTGTTCATGCACTACTCGGGCATGGCGGCCATCAACATCTCCGGCGAGATCGCCCACGAGCGCGGCTACTTCTGGGCCTCGGTCGTGATCGCGGTCGTCGCCGCCACCGCGGCGCTGGCCTGCGGGATGTACCTAGACGGCTGGCGGTGGCACTCCGCCGCGTCCGTCGTGATGGCCGCGGCGATCTCGGGCATGCACTACACCGGCATGGCCGGCGTGCAAGTGACGCTGTTCGACCAGGGCCGAGGCGCCGTCGACGGGATCGACCCCATCATGCTGATCCTGCCGATCCTCGGCGTGGCGACCGTCGTGATCATCGTGCTGCTGTTCGCGCTCATGGGAAGCGCGCCGAGGCCCGCGTCGCGGCGCGAGCGGCTCGGCCTCGAGCCCGACCCGCCGCCTCCCGAACCGAACGACCTCGCCCCGCTTTCGCCGCAAGTGGACCGCCCCTCGCCCCACCCGCACTACGCGCCTCCGCCCGGGGACCGGCCCGATCCGGCCTCGGACCGCGCCCGGCGCTGAAGCGCCGGCCCGGGGGCGGCGCCGCGGCGCCGCCCCCGGGCCATGCCTTATATATACGGGTAGTCACGCAACGCACTCGGCCGTGCGGGTCGGCCTCAGACTCCGGCGTAGGAATGCAGCCCCGGGAAGACCAGATTCACGGCGGTGAGGTTGAACAGCATGACCGCGTAGCCGAGGACGGCGAGCCACGGGGCGTGCGACCGGGCGGACCTGCCGGAGACGCGCGCATGCAGGTAGGCGGCGTAGACGACCCAGGCGATGAACGCCCAGACCTCCTTGGGGTCCCAGGCCCAGTAGCGGCCCCACGCGAAGTGCGCCCACACCGCTCCGGCGAAGATGCCGAACGTCAGCAGCGGGAAGGCGAACACGTGGATCTTGAAGGTCAGGCGCTCCAGGACAGCCGCGGCCGGCAGCCGCTCGGCCACGGTGAGCGGGAACCGCGCCGTCTTCCCGTCGGAGATCCGCCGGTCGAGTCGACGCTTGAGCAGGTGCAGGATCGCGAAGACGCAGCCGATGAGCAGGATGCCGGAGGCGACGACCGCGGCGGTGACGTGGATGACGATCCAGTAGGAGTCCAGGGCCGGGACCAGCGGGCCGGCCTCGGTGTAGACCCGGACCGAGGTGCCGAGCACCATCGTCACCGCGAAGGTCGCGAACAGGCCGAGGCGGCGCGGGACGTGTCCGGCCTGCACCAGCACCAGCCAGGTGACCATGCCCGCCAGCGCGACTCCGACGGTGTACTCGAACATGTTGCCCCACGGCCACCGTCCGGTGTAGATGAGGCGGGTGATGATCGAGGCGGCCAGGACGGCGGTGCCGAGATAGGTCAGGGCGATCCCGATCCGTCCGGCACCGCGGGCGGCGGCCGGGCTGACCGGGGCTTCGGACGGGGAGTCCGCGAACGTGCCGCCGTCGGTGCCCTCGCCGCCGGCGGCCATGAGGGCCTCGGAGCGTTCGGGGGCGCGCTTGTCGAAGGCGTATTCGAGGGCGTAGGCGAACATCGCCGCAGCGTAGACGAGGATGGTGGCGACGAACATGGCGTTCGCCGCTGCTGCTCCGGTCATGAGGTGCTCCCAATGGCGTCTTCGGAGTCGGTTCTGGTTCGGGGCGGTTCGGCGGGTGCGACGTCGGCGGTGAGCTCGTCGCATTCGGCGGCCAGGCCGTCGTAGTCGTTGCGGTTGAGGCCGGCGACCTCGGAGGTGCCGTCGGGGTTCCAGCGGATCCAGTACCGGCGGCGCCGCACGATGAGGGCGGGCAGCAGGGCGACGAGCAGCACCAGCGCGCCGGCGAGCACGATGGGGCCGCCGGGGTCGTGGCGGACCTGGAGGACGGCGTACTGCTCGACGTCGTCGAAGGTGAGGGTGGAGCCGTCGGGCAGCTCCATGGTGTCGCCGAGGCCGATGACCTCGACCTCGTCGTTGAGTTTCTCGAGGTCGCCGGAGGCGATCTGGTCCTCGTCGACGTTGTAGACCGACTCGGGCAGGCCGTCGCCCATGCCGAGGTCGCCTTGGTAGGCGGTCAGGGCGAGCACCGGGTTGCCGAGCTCGGGTCGGGCGCCCAGCAGCATCCCGGTGGAGTCGTCGAAGGTGGGCACGAGGACGGCGTCGAAGCCGGTTTCGGCGCCGGGGTCGACGCGCCCGGTCTCGTGGTCGAAGCCGGCGTCGGGGAACTTGAAGGCGCCTTCGGAGTTGAGCGCGTCGTCCATGGCCAGGAACGGCTGGTGGGTCTCGAAGGTGTTGCCGTGGCGGTCGGTGTAGGTGGCCACCGGGGTGTAGCCGTGTCCGATGAGGAAGACGTTGGCGCCGTCGATGTTGAGCGGGTGGTTGACGCGCAGGTCGTAGGTGCCGGTGTCGCCCTGGTGCGTGTAGGTGATCTCGGCGTCGTAGGCGGTGGGCCCGCCGTCGGTGAACTCGGCTTCGAAGTCGTCGAGCCGGATGCAGAACCGGGGCAGGCCGGTCTCCTCGACGTAGGCGCCGAGGCCGTATTCGTCGTACTGCTGGAGGTTGTTGCAGTATGCGAACTGCTCGCCTTCGGAGAGGATGCGGTTGCCGTACCAACTGAAGAGGCTGCCGACGGCGACGCCGGCGAGGATGAGGATGATGCTGGCGTGGAACAGGAGGTTGCCGGATTCGCGGAGGTGG
Source organism: Glycomyces xiaoerkulensis (assembly GCF_002798405.1). Classification (GTDB taxonomy): domain Bacteria; phylum Actinomycetota; class Actinomycetes; order Mycobacteriales; family Micromonosporaceae; genus Glycomyces; species Glycomyces xiaoerkulensis. The sequence continues at coordinate 116,210 of NZ_PGGV01000037.1, forward strand.
CCCTTTTCGGCGGCGATGGTGACGGTGCCGTCGTCGTGTTCGCGTTCGACGGCGCGGAAGCGGTGGTGTTCGAGGGCGGCGCGGGCGCGGTTGCGGTCGGCCGGGACCTCGAGGCGGCGGTGGTAGGGCAGGATGTCCATCCGCTTCGGCGCGTCGGGCGGGGCGGCGCGGAGGGCCCTGAGGTGGGCGGCCAGGCGCGGGAGGATGCAGCCGACGAGGCTGACCACCAGCAGCAGGTAGATCGCGGAGAACCAGGGACTGGTGTAGACGTCGAAGGCCCAGAGCCGGTCGAGGACCGGAGCGAGGTCGGGGTGGCGCTCGTAGTAGGCGTCGACGTCGGTGGGGCTGATGGAGCGCTGGGGGAAGGTGGAGCCGGGGATGGCGGCCAGGGCGAGGGCCAGTAGGAGCAGCAGCGCGGTGCGCATGGAGGTGAGCTGGTGCCACCAGCGTCGGCCGAAGGAGCGGAGGGGGCGGGCGGTTCTTGCGGTCAAATCCAGATCTCCCCTGCACCGACGGTGGCGCGCAGCCAGTTGGTGAACTCGGTCCAGGCCCCGGTGGCGAGCATGAGTCCGACGGCGATGAGCATGGTGCCGCCGGCGACGGCGATCGCGCGGCCGTGCCGCTTGATGAAGCCCATCGTTCCGGCCAGCCGCCGGAACCCGACCGCGAAGAGCACGAACGGCAGGCCGAGCCCGGCGCAGTAGGCGATCATGAGGCCCACGCCGCGGGCGGTGCCGTCCTGGATGACCGCGAGGCCGGTGATGGCGGCCAGCACCGGTGAGGTGCAGGGGATCCAGGACAGGGCGAAGACCGCGCCGAAGAGGGGGGCTCCGGCGAGGCCGACCGCGGGCCTCCAGCGGGGCGCGAAGCCGCGGCCGAGCGGGACCAGGCCGATGAACATGAGTCCCATGGCGATCATGAAGATCCCGACGGCGGTTTCGAGCGCGGAGATGTTGGTCAGCAGGGCGCGCCCGGCGGTCTGGAGGGCGAAGACCACGGTGGTGTAGACGGCGGTGAAGCCGCCGACGAAGAGGACCGAGCCGGCCAGGACGCGGCCGCGCCTGCCGCCTTCGGCCAGATCGGTGCCGGACATCCCGGTCACGTAGGAGACGTAGCCGGGCATGAGCGGGAGGGTGCAGGGGGAGGCGAAGGAGACCAGTCCGGCCAGGGCCGCGACGCCGAAGGCCGCCAGCAGGGGACCGGAGGCGGCGGTCTCGGCGAAGCCGGTCTGCGCGTAGGTCACGGCTCCAGCACCTTGTTGACGTCGGCGATGAGGGTCTCGGCGTCCTGGAAGTCTTCCCGCCAGACGCTGAAGATGCGGTTCTCGGCGTCGATGACGAAGGTGACCGGGATCGTGGTCGGTGAGATGTCGTAGTGGACGAACTGGAGGGCGATCTCGCCGCCGGCGTCGTTGAAGGACGGGTACTCGATGCCGTAGCGGCGCTCGAACGCCTGGGCGGCGTCGACGGTGTCGCGGATGTTGACGCCGACGAACTCGACCGGTTCGCTCCGGAAGTGCTCGGCGGCCTCGGCGAGGAACGGGGCCTCGGTGCGGCAGGGCGGGCACCACGAGCCCCAGAAGTTCATCACGATGACCGATCCGGCCCAGTCGGCGGTGTCGAGCGGTTCGCCGTCGAGGGAACGGCCGGAGACGTGCGGGGCCTCGGGGCGGTCGGCGGGGTCCTCCCACCGGTAGTTGGAGCCGTCGCCGGAGACGAACCGGTCGCGGTTGATCTGGTTGACCCGGTTGGGGTCGGCCCCGTCGTCGGAGCAGGCGGCGAGGACCGCGAGCGGCGCCGCCGCCAGCAGTGCCCGTCGCTGGAGACCCATCGTCAGGCGCCCTTGGCCCGCTTAGCGGTCTCGGACTTGAGCACCAGGTAGGCCGCGGGTTCGGAGTATTCGACCCGCTCGATGCCGGTGCCTTCGAACACGAGGCTGGTCAGCGAGGCCAGGCCGCATTCGCGGCGGCGCGGGTCGTGCCAGAGCCGCTTGCGCTCGGCGAAGCGGCGGAGGGTCCAGATCGGGAGCTGGTGGCTGACCAGGACGGCCTCGGAGCCTTCGGCGGCCTCGCGGGCGGCCTGGGCCGCGCGCATCATGCGGCGGGCGATGTCGACGTAGGGCTCGCCCCAGGAGGGCTTGAACGGGTCGCGCATACGCCACCAGTACCTGGGCCGGCCCAGGGCCCCGTCGCCGACTCCGACGCGGAGGCCCTCGAAGGAGTTGTCGGCCTCGATGAGGTCGTCGTAGACGGTGGCGTCCATGCGGTGGGAGGCCGCGATGGGCTCGGCGGTCTCCCGGGCGCGCTGGAGCGGCGAGCAGCCGACGTGGACGACGTCGCGGCCGGCGAGTTTCTCGGCGGCGGCGAGGGCCATCTCGCGGCCGAGGTCGGACAGGGTGTAGCCCGGCAGCCGGCCGTAGAGGACGCCGTCCGGGTTGTGGACCTCGCCGTGGCGCAGCAGGTGGACGATGGTCTTCGAGCCGCTCATGACCGCACCCTAGCGGCCGCTTCTGCGGCGCGTGGCAGCGCCTGTGCGAGGTGTGACAGGGCTTCCTCGTCGATCGCGGTCGACACGAACCAGCACTCGAAGGCGCTCGGCGGGAGGTGGACGCCGGCTTCGAGCATGGCGTGGAAGAACGCGCCGTACGCCTCGGTGTCCTGGGCGGCGGCGTCGTCGAAGTTCCGGACCGGGCGCTCGCCGAAGAAGACGCTGAACAGGTTGGCCGGGGCCGAGACGCGGTGGGGGACGCCGGCCTTGGTGAGGGCCTCGCCGGCGAGGCGCTGGATCTCGGCGGCGGTGGCGTCGAGCTTGCGGTAGGCGGCCTCGTCGAGCAGCCGGAGCGTGGCGAGGCCGGCGGCGACGGCCAGCGGGTTGCCCGAGAGCGTCCCGGCCTGGTAGACGGGCCCGGCCGGGCTGATGCGGTCCATCAGGTCCGCGCGGCCGCCGAAGGCCGCGGCCGGCAGTCCGCCGCCCATGACCTTGCCGTAGGTGTAGAGGTCGGCGGGGGCGGCCACGCCGCCGGGGCCGACGCGGAAGCCGGTCATGACCTCGTCGGAGACCAGCAGCGCCCCGTGGGCGTGGGCGAGGTCGAACAGCTTCTCGTTGAACCCGTCGGCCGGGGCGACCGCGCCCATGTTGCCGGGGATCGCCTCGGTGACGACCGCGGCGATGCGCCCGGGGTGGGCCTCGAAGGCCGCCTCCACCGCGGCGAGGTCGTTGTAGGGGACCACGACGGTCTCGGCGGTCGCGGTCTCGGGGACGCCGGGCGAGTCGGGGTGGCCGAGGGTGGCGACGCCGGAGCCGGCGGCGGCCAGGAAGTAGTCGGCGTGGCCGTGGTAGCAGCCGGCGAACTTGAGGACCGCGTCGCGGCCGGTGGCGGCGCGGGCGAGCCGGACGGCGCTCATGGTCGCCTCGGTGCCGGAGGAGACCAGGCGGACCTTCTCGCAGGGGGTGCGGCCGACGATCTGTTCGGCGAGCTCGATCTCGCCGAGGGTCGGGGCCCCGTAGGAGGTGCCCTTCCCGGCGGCCCGCGTGACCGCCGCGACCACCTCGGGGTGGGCGTGGCCGAGGACGAGCGGCCCCCACGATCCCACCAGGTCGAGGTAGGAGTTGCCGTCGACGTCGCGCATGCGCGCGCCCGAGGCGTCGGCGATGAAGACCGGCTCGCCGCCCACGCCCCCGAAGGCGCGGACCGGCGAGTTCACGCCCCCGGGGATGACCCGGGAGGCGCGCTCGTTCAAGGCGGCTGAGGTCGTGTGCTGCTGCGCATTCTTGTCCGACACGGCCTCAGCCTCTCACACGGGTCAGCGGCTCTTCACCAAGCCGGTTTCGGCCTTGACCGCGTTCACCAGGCGCCGGGCGAGACTGACCGGCAACTGGCGGGACTCGGCTCCCGGACCGCACAGCAGCCACCGCAGCGGTCTCGGGACGCGGTAGAGGGCCTGCTCCATCGTGGGCCGCTCGATCACCACCAGGGCCACGTCGACCAGCTCCACCAGGGCCTCCAGGCTGCCGTCGCGCTGCCGGCACAGGTCGAGTACCTCGTCGACGGTGGCCCCGCCGCCGCGGGCGGCCAGCTCGAGCAGGACCGCCTGGGCCGGGCCGGAGATGAGACCGACCGCCTCGTCGACGGCGGCCTGGAAGCCGCCGGCGGAGTCGAGGGTGGCCACCGGGTGCTCCCGCAACCGCCGCAGGGCCGCGGCCGGGGAGCTGAAGGCGGTGACGTCGGCCAGGGGCCGCAGGGCCGGCACGAAGCCCTCGACGGCGGCGGCCAGGGCGCGGCAGTCGGCGGCGCTCCAGGCGGCGCCCCGTTCCTCGCAGAACCCGGCGAGCATCGCCGCGGCGACCTCGACCGGCGGCAACTGGAGCGCCCGCTTGGCCTCGCCGGGCAGTTCCAGGGGCCGGATGCCGGCGGCCAGTACGTTCAGCCGGTGGCATTCGCGCAGGAGCTTCTCCACCGCCCAGGCGTGCGAGCGGTCGACGTCGTCCAGCACCAGCAGGGCCTCGCGGCCCCGGAGGTGGTCGACGGCGGTCTCGATGGGGTGCCGCAGTTGATCCGGCCGCTTGCCGATGGCCTCGAGCAGGGACGCCCCGAGGTCGTCACCGGGGCGGCAGTACCAGACGCCGTCGGGATGCAGCGGCACGCGGCCCCTGGCCCAGGCCCGCACCAAGGTGGTCTTGCCGCAACCGTCGAGCCCGGTGACGGTCACCAGGCGGTGGCCGGCGAAGGCCCGGTCGAGCTCGCGGTGCTCGCCGGGCCGTTCCACCGGAGGCTTCAGATCGGCCGGGAGATTGTGCCGCAGCGGCCGGATCGGCGGCGGCGGGAACTCGGCCGGCAGGTCCGGCGCGGTCAACTGCACCAGCTCGGTGGTGCCCGGCAGTCCGCGCAGTTCGAAGTAGCCCAGTCGCTCCAGTCGCTGCGGGCCGAGGCAGGCGGCGGAGGCGAACTGGGCCGAGCCGAGGATCTGGTCGCCGTGGGCGGCGGCGCAGATGCGGGCGGTCCGGTGGACCTCGGGGGTGGCGTAGCCCCCGGCCGAAGGCCAGGCCTCGCCGGTGTGCAGTCCCACGCGCACGCGGGGGCGGATCGGACCGCGTTCCAGACCCAGGTCGGGCCACGGGGCCCGGCGCAGGGCCGCCTGGATCTCCACGGCGGCGCCGGCTGCGTCGGCGGCGTCGGCGAAGACGACGAAGAACGAATCACCCTCGGTTTCGATCTCGGTGCCCTGGTGCGTCCGGAGGACCTCCCGGATGAGCGCCCGATGGCGGTGCAGCACGATCCGGTAGGGCTCGGCGCCCAGGCCCGAGGCGAGGCGGGTGGATCCTTCAATGTCGGTGAACATGAACGTCACGTCACCGGCGGGGAGCAAATCTGCGGTCAGTGTCCGATGAGCCGTCTGTGTAGTATGCGGTGCCGTTATAGCGGTAGTCGTATCCACGTGTCGATCAACTTTCGTTCAGCCCCCGTATGCCGGGCCATGGCGCGCTGGTGCGCGGGCACAACCCAGCGGCCTCACAATGTCTCCCCCATCTCAGTCGGTTACCGGATGTGATGGGCATTCAGACGCCGCACGGCTGGCTCGGTCGCGCCCAGGCGCGGCAGGGGAGGCGAATTCGCCCGCGGGTTCGCTCCGGGCGGCTCGTGGCCACCGTCGATCCTCTAGGAAAACGATCATGAACGCCGCTGGTAGCGGCCTGGAAACAGAATTGTTCGCGGTCGAGCGTTGCCCGGGGGATGGCATATAGGGAATACTCGCCTTCAGCGTGGCTTTCCCCGCGGGCGGGGCCCACTCCCACCTTCAGCGCCGCCCGCACCGCTCCATGACAGATACTTGCTCCCGTCGCTGCCGTAGCGACAGGAAAGGAATGTTCGCCTCCGTGTGGTTCGCACTGCTCCTCCGCCGACTCGCGTCGCTGCCGTGGAAGGCGCTCAAAGGGTTCGGTCGCGGCGTGCGCGGCTGCGCCCGGTGGCTCCGCTCCCCCGTCGGACGCCTCGCGGTCAAATGCGCGGTGACGGCGACGGTCCTCGCCGGCGCGCTCACGGCCGGCTACCACGTCGTCCCCGGGGCCGGTCCGGCCTGGTCGTTCGGCGTCGAACCGTCGCCGGAGCCCGAGGAGCGCCCCCTGTTCCTGACCCCCGAGGACGCCCCCGACCCCGGCCTCCCGGCAGAGACCGACACCGGCATCGACCCGATCGACGCCGCCGGCGGCGACCCCACCGAGGAGGCCACCCAGCAGGCCGCCGAGGATCTCGACGGCTGGGCGCAGAGCCTGGAGTTCCTCGGCATCCCCCAGCGCGCCCTGCTCGCCTACGGGCGCGCCGAGCTGGTCTCGGCCTACCAGAACCCCGGCTGCAACCTGTCGTGGACGACCCTGGCCGGCATCGGGGCCACCGAGTCCGACCACGGGACCGTCGACGGCAACCGCATCACCGCCGACGGCGGCACGCTGAGTCCGATCGTCGGACCCGAGCACAACGAGCAGGGCCCGATGCAGTTCATGACCGAGACCTGGGACGAGTGGGGCGCCGACGGCAACGGCGACGGCGCGGCCGACCCCCACAACATCGACGATGCCACCACCGCCGCGGCCGACTACCTGTGCACCGGCGGCCGCGACCTGACCGATCCGGCCGACTGGTACGCCGCCGTCCACAGCTACAACCCCGTCGAGGAGTACGTGCAGAAGGTCTACGACCGCGCCGACGACTACGGCGCGAAGAGCACGCAGCATTGACCGCCCGCCCCCTCGGTTGCCCCACCGGGTAACTTGGGGGTTTCGTGCGGTGACGAAATCGGGTAAGGATAAAAGATGCCCCTGAAGCAGCTCGCTCCAGGCGAGATGACGGCCGACGACATCCGCGACTGGTGTTCGGTGCTCAATGACATGACCGCCGCAGATATGCCGGGCGAGCCCCGCTGGCGAACCGAGCGGCTGCACGACTACCTCACCGCCACGCTCCCGGACGACGAGCGGCTGGTGTTCCTCTACCGCGACGACGACGGCGACCTGATCGGGCACGCCGGCCTCATCATGTTCGGCGGCGAGCAGGCCGGCACCGGGGTGATCGAGATGTCGACCCGCCCCAGCGCCCGCGGCCGGGGCGTCGGCAAGGCACTGCTGGGAGCGGTCGCCGAATGCGCCTCCGCGCACGGCTGCCGGTCCCTGTCGGTCGAGGTCATCGCCACCACCCCGGCGGTGGGCTTCTACGACCGGATGGGCTTCGAGCGGGCCGTGGTCGAGCAGCGGCACCTGCTGCGGTGGACCGAGATCGACTGGGAGAAGATCGAGCTCGCGGCCGGACGCCTGGCCGCCGGCTACCGGCTCGAATACCACGCCGGAGGCGTGCCCGAGCGGCTGCTGGACTCGTACACGGCGGTCAAGGCGAACCTGCGCGCCAGCGACGACGTGGCGGTGGTGCCCGAGTGGCGCGGATCGGCGCAGGCCGACCGGCTGCGCGACTCGCTGACCACCCTGAACCGCCGCGGCATGCGCTCCCACATCGTCGTGGCCCTCTCCGAGCCGTACGGCACCGTCGTCGGACTCACCGAGCTGGTGGTGGCCGCGCAGCGGCCGACCCGGGCCGACCAGTACGACACCGTCGTCGACCCCGCCCACCGCTCGTACGGGCTGGCGATGTCGATGAAGGCCCGGCTGCTGACCGAGCTGCGGCGGGCCGAGCCGCAGTTGGTCGACGTCCAGACCTGGACGATGGAGGCCGCCGACGACGTCCGGTGGATCAACTCCGAGCTCGGCTTCGTCCACGACGTCGACTGGTACGACTACGAGACCGACGTGGACGCGCTGCTGGAGCGGCTGGGGCGGTGACTCGCGGGCGAGCGCCGCTGGCGCCCCGTCCTTAGACTGCCTGTATGCACCCCAATACATTGCCCCCCGATCGGAAGGGCGACAACGGGAGCCCGCCCGAACGACTGATCATCGTCGTCGGCGACAACCGGCTGACGCTGCGGTTCATCGACAACCTCATCAAGCGGTACGGCTACCGGGTCATGGTGATCATCGGTCCCGGGCCGGGCGGGCAGCGCGAGGAGATCCGCCGGTGGGCCTCGCGCTCGCCCTCCCTGGAGGTCTTCGAGCGCGCCCGGATCACCGCCGAGACCATCCGGGACGCCGGCCTCATCGAGGCCTACGCGGTGGCGCTGATGGATCAGAACGACGTCGGCAACCTGCACCTGGCGCTGAAGATCCGCGAGATGTCGTACGACCTGGCCGACGAGACCCTCCCCAAGCTCGTCATCAGGATGTACAACCGGCAACTGCGCGACCGGATCAAGCTGCTGCTGGACGAGGGCGTGTACGTGGAGTCCGACGCCGACATGGTCGCCCGCACCTACGGGGCCGCCGCGCTCGGGCAGATCCCGCCCGGCGAGATGGACATCTGGGACCGGCGCCTGTACCTCGAACGTGAGCCCGACCCGCGCGCGGGGGCGCAGTGGGTGGTGGCGAGCGGCAACGGCGGCGGCGTGGAGATGATCTCGGAGAATCCCGAGGAGTCGGTGCGGGTGCTGTGCCTGGTGCCCGAGCGGAAGCGGCGCCGCTTCCGCTCCAAACCCGGGACCGTGCTGCGGTTCCTGCGGCGGACCGAGAACGGGCTGCGCCGGGCGGTCGACACCAAGCTGCGGATCGCGGCGCTGGCGCTGATCGCGATCATGTCGGCCGGAATCTGGTCGCTGGCGCATTTCAGCAGCCGCGTCAACCCGGTCGAGAACGGCTGGGACGCGCTCTACATCATCACGCTCATCGCCGGCGGCGGCATCGACCCCGACCTGGAGTCGGCGGCGGCGGTCAAGATCACGCACGGGGTGGTGGTCATGAGCGGCTCACTCATCATCCCGATCGTCACCGGTGCGATCGTGCAGGCGATGGTGGCGCGGCGCTACGCGCTCTCGGAGGGGCGGATCGTCGAGTCGGTGCGGGACCACGTGATCGTGGTCGGGCTCGGCAACATCGGCACGCGCGTGGTGGAGCATCTGCGGGAGGAGCGGATCCCGGTGGTGGCCATCGAGAAGGACCGCCGCGCGGTGGGCATCCAGGCCGCCCGCGCGGTCGGGGCCCAGGTGCTGCTCGGCGACGCGAGCCGCCCGGAGACGCTGCGGGAGGCCGATATCGATCACTGCCTCTCGCTGGTGGCGATGGCCAACGAGGATTCGGCGAACCTCGAGGCGGCGCTGTCGGGCCTGGAGTGCAACCGGGGCCTGCGAACGGTGATGCGGATCTACAGCGACGACTTCGCCAGACTGGTGCGGCGGAGGTTGAACAAGCGCCGGAGCCCCAGGGACCCCCTGCAGCACCGGTCGTACAGCGCACCGGAAGTGGCCGCGGCCTCGTTCGCGGCGGCCCTCACCGACGACGAGATCCACGAGGTGATCCCCGTGCGCGGGCACCTGGTCTACATCGGGGAGGTGACGGTCGCCCCGGGCGCGCCACTGGGGGACGCGGAGGCCCGCGAGGCCACGGTGCAGGGCTCGCACCGGCTGCTGGCGGTCAGGCGCGACCCGGAGGGGGTCAGGTGGGACCCGGACGCGGCCTTCCGGATCCGGGCCGGCGACAAGCTGCTGGTGATGGCCACCCGCGACGGGTACAAGGACGTCCAGAACCGCAGTCTGTACGGCCAGGCGCCCCCACCTTGACGGGGGACCGCCGCAACTTCTGCGTATCCCGCTCGTTGAACCACCGACGCGACTGTGGTGAAAGGGGCCGGTGGTGCTCGGAGCGGAACGGAACGCAGGTACAGGACGCGGTCGGCGGTGGCGCCGGTTCGCGATCGCGGCGGCGGCCGCGGCTACGGCGACGGTCACCGCGGTCACGGTGCCCGGCGCGTTCGCCGACGAGCAGACGCTCGAGCTGGGAGATTCGGTGGTGCGGCTGCCGGTCGACGAATCGCTGCTCGGGGTCGTCCAGGTCGGCGAGGTAGCCGACGTGGCCGAGTCGCTCACCGGCGGAGCCGAGCGGACGGTGGAGCTGCACGACCCGGGCGCCAGCTACGTGAAGGTCCACTTCGAGCGGCTGCTGCTGGCCGAGGGCGATTACGTGACCGTCGCCAGTCCCGACGGGACCGAGTCGCACCGGTACGAGGAATCGGGAATCGACCGGTGGGCCACCTCGATCACCGGTGACACCGCCGTCGTCGAGCTGCACGGCACCTCCGGCGGCACCGCCGCTGCGCTGGGCGCGGTGATCGACCGGGCCGCCTACGGCTATCCGGCCGAGGTGGTCGACCGGATCATCGAGGACCGGGAGAGCGCGGCTCCGCGTGCGCCCGAGAGCATCTGCAAGTACGACGACAAGCGGCCCTCACCGTGCTATGAGGAGTCCCATCCCGGCGCGGTCGGGCACACCGACCCGGTGGCGCGGCTCCTGATCGACGGGACGGTGCTGTGCACGGCCTTCCGCGTCGGCGAGCGCAACCGGATGCTGACCAACAGCCACTGCTTCTCCCAGTCCTGGGAGGCCCGCCGCACCGAGGCCTGGTTCGGCTACGACTGCACCGACTGCGGCGGCGAGGAGGCGACCGCCCCGGTGAAGGTCACCGGGCGGCGCGTCCACGCGAGTTCGCAGGAGTTGGACTACACGCTGTTCAGCGTCACCAACTTCACCGCGATCGAGCGGTTCGGGTCGCTGGAGCTGTCGACATCCGCAGCTCGCCGCGGCGATGCGATCTACATCCCGCAGCACCCGGCGGGGCGGCCCACCGAGATCGCGATGGAGTCGTCGGTGGACGGCGGCGAATGCGTGGTCAAGCAGCCGGTCTACGACGGCTATGTCGCCGACAGCGACGTCGCCTACTACTGCGACACCGAGTTCGGCTCGTCCGGATCGCCGGTGCTGTCGCGCGACTCGCACGAGGTGGTGGCGCTGCACCACTTCGGCGGCTGCCCCAATTCGGGGGTGAGCGCGCCGCTCGTCGAACAGGAGATCCGCCACCTGATCTGAGCGGTCCATCCGTCGCAGACCCGGAGGCAGGAGGCCCAGACGCGTTCGGCGGCCTCCTTCAATTCGGATGCGGTGGCGCCCTCGTGCGCCCAGGGTTCGTGTGCGGGTTCGGATATCCACAGGGTCGGTCTGCCGACGACGAGTCCCGAGACGTATCCGAGCAGGGCGGGCCGGTGGTCGGTGAAGGCGATCCAGAGGCGGGGCAGTTCGGCGTGGGTGCCGAACCGGATGCGGCGGTCGGCGACGGTGTCGTGGCCGAGGACGGTGAGCCGTCCGGGGTCGGGGACGGTCGTGGGCCGGATGGTGTTCGGCGCGGGGCTCATCGGACTCCTCCGGCCGGGTGCGGTGAGGGCAGGAGCGCCGGGCAGGGCGATTGCCGCGGGGGCCGCGGCGGTGGTGTCGGGATTCGCGGTGGGGCGGCGGTGGCGTAGGCGCTCCAGGTGGGTCCGACGGCGAGGGCGACGAGCATGAGCCAGGTGAGCCCGGCCAGGAGGAGCAGGCGTTTCCGGACGCCGTTCGGCTCGGCCGCGGGTTCGGGTTGCCGGTGGCGCGGGTCGGCCACCGGGCAGGGTCTGATCTTGGCCATGAACTGGCGGGGCCGCTTGGGCGGGACGGTCCACTCCTCCCAGGGCTTGGCCGGTGCGGGGGCACCGGGTTCACTCCTGAATCCCGGTATCGCCCAGGTGGGCGTCCCGTCGCGGTGAAGGGCGTTTCGCTGCTGAATCGGGGCCTGATTTTGGCGTAGGCTGACGCTAACCACGGGAGGTTCTCCTCTCTGGTTTATGGAGCGGGCCGCCGAACTTGTTTGAGCGCTAGCGCGGCGGCCCGCGTCTGCCTATTCACTTGTGCTTCGACTCCGCGCACTGCGCGTGACCTCACCGTCGCACAGCGGTGACGATCGGCCCCGGATTGACACGCCGGTTCGTCCGGATTCGTCTGTGAACCTCCCCTGCGGTGTCCGCCCGTACCGCACCGTCTCAACCAGGCGGATACGACGCCCCGATGGATCGCGCACGCGCAAAGGCCGCCGCGGCCCTCCCCGCCGACCTGTTGATCCGCAACCGAGGGTCGATCCGGAAGTTGAAGGACGCATGCGCTCGCCCCTTGACTTCTTGGCTGACGAGGGTGCAGCCCGGTTCTCAGTCCCACCAGTTGAAGAGGATCGCCGCAAGGGTATCGGGCTTCCAGTACCGGCATGAGGACCGCGCAACTTCGGTCAGCTCAGAGAGGTCGATCTCGGAGTACCGCAAGGCAAGTTCGCTGCCGGTAAGCACGCGGTACCCGTTCTCGGCGAGGAGGTTCGACCACGGCGGCGGTTCCCTGAACGTGGCGTCGGTATCGAATCCCATGGAGTCTGGTGCCGAATGGCAGAAACCGACCCAGGCCAGGTGCTGCAGGCAGAGCAGGTCGTACTGCTCGGTGCGGCTCTTGAGCCGAATGACATGGAAACTGCGTGGGTACGCGAGCGGGTCTACATGTTCGATCCATACCCCAGAAGGCCGCGCCGACCCGTGGACCAAGGAGGCCAGCGCCTGGGGATCGACCTCGGGGAACGGCTCGGAACAGGCGTCCCAGAACCCTACGGCGTACTGCGGCAGTCGCACTCGCTCCCCCAGAGAACGAATTTCAGGGAAACGCCACTAGTCACGAATCAGAAAGACTCCACGCTTCATTGCATCCGCTACGGCTCGCCTAGCGGCTTCCTCCGCTGCTGGACCCGCTGTTCCCAGCCCAACGTAACCTCGGCGTCCGGTTATATAAGCTGTCAGATCTACAGCGGATGCACCGGCGACACCCACCATAAGTATGGTACCGATGAGCGCAATGCCACCCAGAAAGCCGAAGTCCGACCCACCCTGGCTGAAAACAATGAAGGTACCAATCGCTCCGAGAACCCAGGATAGGCCGATTCTAGCTACGACCACAGACTGCTTAAAAGCACGCGAGACGATTATCTCCCGTTCCAGTCCATTCGACCCGAATCGTGACATTTTCCCCAATTGAACTCTCCAGTCTCATCATTGTCTAGCAGCGAATGCAGTGGCCTGCGTCGGCGATTGCCTTCGACTCCCTGCTCGGACGAATGAACGCAGTGTTCCGATTCGTTCTCGTAGGCGCCATCGCGCTTGGCCCGTCGGCCGCATCCGCCCGACCATACCGGCGTCGCGACGGAAGTCCAGGCGGTCTACCTGAAGGACGGCAGTCGCGACGGATCAATGATGTGCCGCTTGGGCGTTGCGGTCGAGCTGGATCACGGTCCGTGCATGACGCCGAGCCGTCGTCGTCTTGCCGCAAGCTCGCAGTCCGACGACGAGCACAGCCGGAAGATCCTTCATGAGGTCATCGATCGACCGGTCTGCGAGTCGCGCGCAATGTATTCCCTGTTCATTTGGCCGCGCCGCCGCGTTGATCGACGCGATGCGGGTGATACTCGGCTGATGCCGACTCCCTCTCGAGACACGACGGCGGGTCGTGTGTTCAACGACCTGCGGAACACCGCACGACGACAGCAACGAGGCACTGAGGCCTTTCCGGGCAAGGTGGTTGGTACTGAGTGTGACTGGAACCGATTGGGACGAGAGGGAACCTCCTGGTGAGGGTTGGAGTAGTGACGGCGTCGGGTTTAGCAATCGATAGTCGAGACGGTGGTTCTTCCCTCGTAGGGGAGAACCACCGCTTGGGTCGATTCGTGTCACTTCCGCCAGAACAGGTGGTGCGTCACGCCGCTCGGGCTGGGCACGGTCTCGAGGTTGAACCGGTCGAGCAGTTCGTCCGGCGACTGCCATAGCCGGACTCCGGAAGCAAGTTCGACCTGCGAGACGGCCACGTGCATGGTGTCGACCAGGTCGGCATCGAGGAATTCCCGGATCGTGGTGGCCCCGCCGCCGAGCCGGACGTCCTTGCCCTGCGCCGCCTCTCGCGCCTGTTCGAGGACCGCGGCGGGGTCGCCGTCGGTGAAGTGGAATGTGGTGTCCGACAGCGTGAACGAGGGACGCAGATGGTGGGTCATGACGAACACCGGAGTGTGGAACGGCGGCTCCTCACCCCACCAGCCCTGCCAGTCGTGGTTTTCCCAGGGGCCGCGCTGGGGGCTGAACTTGTTGCGGCCCATGATTTCCGCGCCGATATTGTTGGCGAAGTCGCGCGTGAAGTAGTCGTCGAGTCCGCGGCTCCCACCGGGATCGGTGCGGCCGGGCATGCTCGCCGTGTCGATGGCCCAGGACATCAGTTCCCGAGGGTCGGCGTGACCGAACGGCCGCTCGAGACTCTGACCCTCGCCTGCTCCGAATCCGTCTAGCGAGACGGTGAAATTCTGCACCCTGAGAAGCTGGCTCATGTAATTCCTCTTCACTGTTGGTCATGGTGATGACAATAATGAGACTCTGCGAGTCGGGCAGATTCATCGCCGCAACCAGTGAAGGTACCGTGCTTTAGGCCACTTCTCAAAGTCGAAGCCGACACAGCGGGGATTGTCAGAACCTCTGTGGGTCGAGGCGATCGCTTCTGATCCTTCTATTGCTCGGTTTGGTCGGTGACACTGTCGCCGAAGTAGCCCACGGGCCTCGATCTCCACCCGCCGAAGTCGTCCACGAGCCCCGGGACGAACCCGCCGAGGTGGTCTACGGGCCTTGATCCCCACCCCCGGGCCGGTTCACGTCGCTGTGCCACACGGGGGTTCTACGGTCCGGGCCACCCATAAGAGCTGCGTGCGAGCGGCTCCGCCGCTTTCTGAAGCATTACGCACGCTTTCGTGCAAACTGGGTCGATGATGCCCGTTCACGGCTCTTGGCACCGGCAACCCGAGTCCAGCCCGACACAGCGGGTCCTGCGACCGGCTCGGTGGGTCCGGCTGGGCCGGTCGGGCGACCGACGCCCGGTGCCCCCGTCCCCGGGCGTGGTCGTGGCCTCCGGCCGGGGCCGACTGGGTTTCCAGATGTGGGTGCGGGTGTTCGGGGTGTCATCGACGGGCCTGGTGTTCGTGGGGGCGTAATGCTTCCGAGGCGGCGGAGCCGCTCGTACGCAGCTTTATCGGGTGGCTCGGACCGTTGAACCCCCATGTGGTGCCGGTGAGTGGACCGGCCTGGGGTGGGGATCAAGGCCCGTAGACCACTTCGGCGGGTGGAGACCGGGGCTCGTGGGCTTCTTCGGCGGTGAGGGTCCGTGCGTAGAGGGCCCGCCGGTCAACGCGGCGGCGGGTTAAGAGTTCGGCGAATATGTGACTAGAGCGTCGGCGAATATGTTATTACGATCAAGTTTCTGCCTGCTATGCTCGCTTCATGTCGAACCTCCTGCCTCGTCGAGCGCTCACCCATCTGAACGAGCGCGTCGATGCGTTCCGCGCCGTCGTGGTCGGTGGCCCTCGGCAGGCCGGAAAGACCACCCTGCTGCGGCAACTGCATGCCGAACGAGGCGGGACCTTCGCGACACTCGACGACCCGACGGCCCTCCAGACGGTCCGGTCCGATCCGTCGGGGTTCGCCGGGTACGGTGCGGCGCCGCGGATCTTCGACGAGGTGCAGCGGGGCGGCGACGATCTGCTGCTGGCGGTCAAGCGGCTCATGGATCTCGACGATGCGCCCGGCCAGTTCGTCCTGTCGGGTTCGACCCGGTTTCTGACTGTCCCGACGTTGTCGGAATCGTTGGCGGGGCGAGCCGTGTTCGTCGATCTGTGGCCGCTGAGCGCCGTCGAACGGACCAGATCAGGCGTCGACGCTCCAGCGCTCTTGTTCGACCGGGAGCGCCTATTGAACTCAGCGCCGGTTTCGCAGTGGGACCGGGGCGGCTACTTCAAGCTCATCTGCGAGGGCGGCTATCCGGAGGCGGTCCGAATCGGCTCCGAGTCACTTCGCGCTGACTGGTTCGACAGTTATGTATCCACAGTGGTTCTGCGGGATGTCGCTGAGTTCGCCGACGTGCGCCATGCCAATCTGGTGCCGCATCTCCTGCGGCTGGTCGCCGCGCGTTCCGGGTCGAACCTGGTCCAGTCCGATCTCGCCAAGAGCCTGGAGCTGAACCAAGCCACGGTCCGGGACTACCTGGGGTATCTCGACATCGTCTATCTGACCGCGAAGCTGCCGGCGTGGTCGACCAACCTGACCGCGAAGCTCATCAAGACTCCGAAGGCCTACGTCACGGACTCGGGGCTGACGGCATCGCTGCTCGGAGCCGACTTCGAAGCCGTGTCCGCCCCCGGTCACCCGCTTGCGGGACCACTGGTGGAGACGTTCGTCTTCGCCGAGCTGACCCGGCAGTTGACGGTGAGTTCGATTCGAGCGGGGTTGCATTACTACCGTGACCGGGACGGCCGCGAGATCGACTTCGTGCTCGAACGTCGGGACGGAGCGGTGGTCGCCATCGAGGTCAAAGCCTCGGAAACGGTGCGGTCCGACTCGTTCAAGCATCTTCACTGGCTCCGAGATCGACTCGGCGACCGGTTCCGTGCGGGCTATGTCCTGTACCTGGGCGAGGAGATGCGGCCGTTCGGACCTGACATGGCGGCCGTCCCCCTCTCCGCCCTCTGGGGCGGGGCACCACTGCCGTGAGTTCGGTCCGTGCCCGTTCGCCGTGTGCCACGAGCCGGGACTGCATCAGGCAGACTCGGGTGTGACCTGGAGTTCCTTGACGATCGTGGAGTAGTGGGACCGGACCCGGTCGTCGGTCGGGTCGTCCTCGGGGTCCCAGTGGACCGCCAGGCGCTCGTAGACGGTGTTGCGCTGGGCGGGAATCCGGTCGGCGGTGCGGATGAGTTCGACCAGCTCCGAGAGCCGCGAGGAGTTCCGGGCCCCGGCCGAGGAGATCACGTTCTCCTCCAGCATGATCGAACCCAGGTCGTCGACGCCGAGGTGGAGGCTCAACTGACCGGCGGCCTTCCCGGTGGTCAACCAGGACGACTGCAGGTGCCGCACGTTGTGGAAGAACAGCCGGGCCACCGCCAGCAGCCGCAGGTACTCCATGGGCGTCGCCTGGGTGCGGCCCTTGAGGTGGTTGTTCTCCGGCTGATACGTCCACGGGATGAACGACCGGAACCCGCCGGTGCGGTCCTGCACGTCGCGGATCATCCGCAGGTGCTCGATCCGCTCGTGCGCGGTCTCCCCGGTGCCCATCATCATCGTCGCGGTCGACTCCAGGCCCAGGTTGTGGGCGGTCTCCATGATCTCGAGCCAGCGCTCCCCGGACTCCTTGAGCGGAGCGATCGCGGTGCGGGGCCGCTCGGGCAGCATCTCGGCGCCGGCCCCGGCGATCGAATCGAGCCCGGCGGCCTTGATGCGGCGGACGGCCTCCTCGACCGAGACGTCGGAGACCGTCGCCATGTGCGCGATCTCCGAGGGGCCGATGGAGTGGATGGTCAGCTCCGGGTACTCGCCCTTGACCGCCGAGAAGAGCCGCTCGTAGTAGTCGACGCCGTAGTCCGGGTGGTGGCCGCCCTGGAGCATCACCTGGGTGGCGCCGAGGTCGGCGGCCTCGCCGCAGCGGCGCAGGACCTCCTCGAGCGAGTGCTCCCAGCCCTCTTCGTGTTTGGGGGCGCGGTAGAAGGCGCAGAATTTGCAGGCGGTCACGCACACGTTCGTGTAGTTGACGTTGCGGTCGATGAGGTAGGTGACGATGTTGTCGCCCACCAGGCGGCGCCGCACCGTGTCGGCGGCCTCGGCGAGGGGGTGGAACGGCGCCTCGGTGTAGAGCAGTTCGGCTTCCTCGGCGCTGATGCGGCCGCCGTCGGCGGCGTGGGTGAGTACCTCGTCAATCTCGGCCATGGCCCGAGCCTATCCGGGCTAATCGACGTAGTACAGCTCCGTGTGGATCTGTGACGCGCCGGTCTCCTCGAGGACCTCCTTGACGCCCAGGATCAGCTCGTATGGGCCGCAGAGGAACCACTCGTCGATCTCGCCGGGGTCGACCAGCTCCTCGAAGATGCGGCGGAGCCTGTCGGGACTCAGCCGACCGGTCAGGAGCGGCTCGGCGCCTTCGCATCGGGTCCGGATGTGGTGGAGGCGCAGCCGGTCGCCGTGCTCGGCCTGGAGCTCCCGCAGTTCGGCGGCGTACATGGTCGAGTCCTCGGTCCGGTTGGAGTAGAGGAGGGTGACCGTCGCGCCCGCGTCGAGGGCGGCGGCGGTGATGGACATGATCGGGGTGATGCCCGAGCCGGCGACGATCGAACCGTAGTGGCGGTCGGGCCGGATGTCGGTGCAGAAGTTCCCCAGCGGCGGGAGGACCTCGAGGACGTCTCCGGGCTGGAGCCGGCGGTTGGCGTAGCCGGAGAAGCTGCCTTCGGGGATCGACTTGATGCCCAGGCGCAGCTCGCCGAGATCGGCCAGTTCGCGCGGGGAGGAGGCCAGGGAGTAGGAGCGGCGGACCTCGCTGCCGTCGGGCTCGACGCGCTGGAAGGTCAGGTGCTGGCCGGGCTTGAACGCGAAGGTCTCGCGCAGCGCTTCGGGGACGTCGAGGGTGACCTCGACGGCGTCGTCGGTGAGGGCGCGCACCCGGTCGACGGTGAGCTTGTGCCAGGCGGGCCGCCGTTTCCGCTGCGGTTTGAGCTCGACGCTCATGCGCTCTCCCTTCCGGCCGAGAAGAATTCGGGCCCGTGCTCGGGTGCCGGGGCCACATCTGTGTAACCGGACGCGCGTCTTGCGAATTCCCGCAGGCCCGCGAGGTGCCGGTCGTCGAGGGTGAACTGGAGGCGTTCGAAGTAGTCGGCCAGCGCGGCGGGCTCGAACGGCTCCCAGCGGGCGGCCGAGGCCACGACCTCCCCGATCCCCTCTCGGGAGCGCCGCACCGAGTCGGTGAAGGCGAGATGGACGTCCTTGACCAGGCCGGGATGGGCTTCGGCGTAGTCGCGGCGGACGGCCCAGACGGCGAAGACCATGGGCAGGCCGGTCCAGTCCTTCCAGGCGGCGGCGAGGTCGAGGACGTGGTGGCCGCGCGGGTCGTGGTGGACGCGGAGGGCCTCGTCGCCGATGAGCACGGCCGCGTCGGCGCCGGACAGGGCGGCGTCGAGTTCGGGCTCCGTGGTCGCGAACTCGGGTGCGAGGCCGTACCGCTGCTCCAGGAGCATGCGGGCGAGCAGGACGCCGGTGCGGGAGGTGGAGGCCAGGGCGACCTTCGGGGCCGGGCCGAGCCGGTCGAGGGGCGCCTTGGAGACGAGGTTGACGCTGAGGACCGGGCCGTCGGCGGCCACGGCGATGTCGGGCACCAGCAGCAGCCGGTCGGCGTGCCGGAGGTATTCGACCAGGCTGATCGGGCCGATGTCGAGCTCGCCGTCGACCAGCAGCCGCGACAGCTCGTCGGGCGGGGCCCGGTGCAGGTCG
Organism: Glycomyces xiaoerkulensis; assembly: GCF_002798405.1. Lineage (GTDB taxonomy): Bacteria > Actinomycetota > Actinomycetes > Mycobacteriales > Micromonosporaceae > Glycomyces > Glycomyces xiaoerkulensis. The sequence continues at coordinate 135,462 of NZ_PGGV01000037.1, forward strand.
ACGTCGAGCAGCGCCCCGGACCTGGCCAGACCCCAGTAGATGGGCAGGCAGTTGAGGAACGCGATATGACCTACCCTGGGGCGCCGTGCGATGTTCACGCTCTCGACCGTATCCGGTCGGTCGGCGGTGCGGCGCCGCCGCGGCGGCGGTGACACTCGGCGCACCGCCGGGCGCGGCTCACTCTTCCTCGGCCCGGTCGTTCTCGGTGTCGGTGGGGACCTCGCCGGTCACCAGGGCGGCGAGGCGGTCGATGACGGCCTCGTCGTCGCTTTCGAGGACGACCTGGTCGCCGGCGCGGACGTCCAGCAGCAGGACCTGCAGGATCGACTTGGCGTCGTGCGGTTCGCCACCGGGCTTGGCGATGGCGACCTCCTCCGGCGATGCACCGGCGGCCTCGACGAAGGCGCTGGCGGGCCGCGCCTGGATCCCTACTTCCGTGGTCACTTTCACACGGCGTTCCGCCATGTTGCTCACCCCCGTGGCGCGATGTGCGCGTCATCGACCGACGCAGTTCCAGCATGGACCGGTGCGGGAGTGAACGGTGGGGTTTCGGCTAGTTTTCCTCTTCCGTGTCCGGTTTCGGGCCGCCGTAGACCGTGGGCCGCGGCAGCGGCATGTGCTCGGGCAGGTCGGCCCGCTCGACCAGCCCCTTGACCCTGGCGCGTCCGGCGCGGTACGCGCCGTCGTCCGGTTCCTCCGGCGGCCACGAGGCCGGCGGCTCGGAGGGGCGGGCGGACTTGCTCGGCGGCTCCTCGAACAGGCTGATGTCGGGTGCGTCGACGATCTTCTTCGACGGGGTCGACTCGCCCGCGGGCGCGGCTTCGGCCGCGGGCTCCGGCGCCGGTTCGGGCTCGGAGGCGGAGGGGGCGGCGGCCTCGGCGATCGGCTTGTCGCCGTCCGAAGACGGCTGCGGCGGCCCCGGCTCGGGTTCGGGAGGCGGTCCCGGTTCGGGCGGCGGGGCCGGCTGCGGCTCGGGATCGGGCACCGGCGGGGCCGGTTCGGGGTGGGGGACCGGCTCGGGTTCGGGCTCGGGTCCGGGGTCGGTCTGGTCGGCCCGGGGTTCGCGGATGGTCTCGCCCGATTCGATCGAGCGGTCGGGCTCGGGCGAGGCGGCCTCGGCTCCTTCGGGCGCCTCCTCGGGCTCGGGTTCGTCCTCCGAGGGCGGGGCCGGCGGCAGGGACTCGCCGGGGACGTCGTCGCCGAGGTCGCCGAGCACCGACTCGTCCTCCTCGGAGAGCTCGCCGGTGTCGTCTTCGGCCTCTGGCTCGGGGACGTCGTCGTCCCACAGCGGCGCGTCGTCGTTCTCGGTCGCGGGGGCGGCCGACTCGGCGGCCCGCGGTTCCGGGGCCGGGGCGGGTTCGGGCTCCGGGCCGGGATCGGTCTGGAGGCTGACCTCGGGGACCGGCGGCTGCGGCGGCGTCGGCTCGGCGCTCGGTGCCGGTCCGTCGGCGGACGGGACGGAGAAGCCCGGCGGCGGGGCGTACGGCGACTGCTGGGCGGCCGAAGGCTGTGCCGGGGCGGGTTGGGCCGGCTGCGCCTGCGGCGGGGAGCCGTCTCCGGCGGGCACCGGCGGCAGCGACTCGACCGGTGGACCGGGCGGTTGCGGTGGCGCCGGGACCGCGGCCGGCGGGGGAACAGACGGCTGCTGCGGCTGCGGCGGCCGGGCCGCGGCGGCCTGCCCCTGCCCGGGGGGCGGCGGCTGCGGGGGCCGGTACTGCTGCGGTTGCTGCGGCGGGGCCACCGGCGCCGGGGCCGGCGGCTGCGGCGGCCGACCGGGCGGCGCGGGCCGGCCCTGCGGGGCCGGCGGCGGCGCGTAGGACCCCTGCTGGCCGTACGACGGCGGCGCGTACTGCGGTTCGGGTGGGAAGCCTCCCAGCGGCGGCGGCAGCGGCACGCCGCACTGGGGGCAGCGGCGCTGCATGGACGCCAAGTACTTACCGCAAGCGCTGCAGCTTTTGTCGTCCACGGGAGCCTCCTCGGGGATGGAGCGTCGTTGATCGGATTACCTCGCCACCATCGTGCCATCATCCGGTGGCACTCGGTATCCGCCTTGCCCTAACCGGCTCGAACCCGCGACCGCGGCGAACTGCCGACCGAACCATCCGGCGAGCGCGTTGACGTCGTCCGGAGACGGGCTCTCGGTCGGGTCGTCCTCGGTGGGCGTCGGCTCGTCCGACGACTCCTCGTCGGTCGGCGTGGAGTCGTCCTCCGGCGGCGACGGACTCTCGGACGTGTGGTCGTCGGTGGGCGTCGGCGGGTCGTCCGAAGGATCGTCCTCGGGAGGCGACGGGGTCTCCGGCGAGGTCTCGGTCGGCGACGGCTCGCCGGGAGTGGTCTCGGTCGGCGTCGGCGAGGGCTCAGGGCTCGGCGTCGGGCTCGGCGAGGGAGTCGGAGTCGGGCTCGGCGTGGGGCTGGGCGTCGGGCTCGGCTCGTCGTCGGGGGACGGAGACGGGGACGGCACGCCGCCGGGGTCGCCGGTCGCATCGTCGTCGCCCTCGCCGGTCTTGACCGCGTCGACCACGCGGTGGGCGCCGGCGAAGTTGTCGAACCAGATGCTGCTGATCTTCACCACGTCGCCGGTGCGCGGGGCCTGCACCATCTTGCCGTCGCCGACGTACATGCCCATGTGGTAGACCGACTGCCAGTCGCCCGGGATGTCCCACCAGAACAGCAGGTCGCCCGGCAGCAGGTGCTCGGTGTCGACCGGCCGGTCCCGGGTGAAGTTGAACTGGTCGGCGGCCACGCGCGGCAGGGAGACGCCCGCGTAGGCGTAGGCCTGCTGGGTCAGGCCCGAGCAGTCGAAGGTGTCCGGCCCCTCGGCGCCCCATTCGTAGGGCTTGCCCAACTGCAGCAGGGCGTACTCGACGGCCTGCTTCGCCTCGGGCGCGGCGTCCCAGCCCTCGACCTCGGAGGAGAAGTCGCCGGAGTGCTCCTGGGCGGCCTCCTCGCGGGCCGCCTCCAGCGCCTCGAGCTCCTCCTCGTTCTCCTCGATGAGCTCGTCGAGCTCGGCCTGCGCCTCCTGGTAGGCGTCGTCGAGGGCGGTGAAGCGCTCCTCGGACCGCGACGACGACAGCTCGGCGGCGTCGCGGGCGGCGCGCGCGACCGACTCGGCGGTCGCGGCTTCCTCTACATCGGACGACAACCCCGGCAGGTCCCACTCCCCGCCCAGCGGCGTCAGTCCGGTCAGGTCGGGCAGTTCGGTGTCGGGTTCGGCCGACAGCTCGGCGTAGGCCTCGCCGGCGGCCTCCTCCAGGCGCTGCCGGGCGGTCTCCAGTTCGGCTTCGGCCTCCAGCCACGCGGTCTCGGCGCTCTCGAGCCGCTCGGTGCGCAGCAGCCACTCCTCTTCGGCGGACTCCCGTTCCTGCGCCAACTGGGCGACCTCGATCGAGGCCGCGTCGATCTGTTCGGCCAGCGGCCCGTCGGCGGACTCGGGATTGGTGACCGGGGCCTCGTCGGTCGCCTCGCCCAGCGGGCGCGAGCCTTCGTCGGGAACCGTGTCCCCGGGCTGGGCGAGGACCGGCAGGGCACCTCCGAACAGGACGATCGCCGCACCCGCGCCGGCAAGCGCGGTCGCCCCGAACCGTTTCACGCGCATATGAGGAGTCCTTCTGTGGTGGATGCCACCGATACTGTACCGAAGCCTCGCCAAATTCGCATTCTCGCCCGTCACACGGCACTCGTGCCCCGGAGCCACCGCGTGGCGGCGGGGTTACGCTGGCGGAAACCGGAAGGGGATGAGGTATGAGCGACTCAGCGGCGTTCAAAGCCGAGATCGAAGCGAAGCTCGCCGCCGGCGAGCGGCTGACGTTCGAGGACGGCGTCGGGCTCTACGAGATCGACGACCTGGCCTGGCTCGGGCGGCTCGCCCACCAGGTACGCATCGACAAGAACGGGGACCGGACGATGTTCAACGTCAACCGGCACCTCAATCTCACCAACGTCTGCTCCGCCTCCTGCTCCTACTGCTCGTTCCAGCGCAAGCCCGGTGAGGCCGACGCCTACACCATGCGCGTCGAGCAGGCCGTCGCCCTCGCCGAGCAGATGAAGGACGACGCCCCCACCGAGCTCCACATCGTCAACGGCCTCCACCCGACCCTGCCGTGGCGCTACTACCCGCGGGTGCTCTCCGCGCTCAAGGAGACCCTGCCCCAGGTCAACCTCAAGGCCTTCACCGCCACCGAGATCCAATGGTTCGAAAAGATCTCCGGACTCGGCCTCGACCGGATCCTCGACGAGCTCATCGAGTCCGGCCTCGCCTCGCTCACCGGCGGCGGCGCCGAGATCTTCGACTGGGAGATCCGGCAGCACATCGTCGACCACGACTGCCACTGGGAGGAGTGGTCGGGCATCCACCGCGCCGCCCACAACAAGGGCCTGCGGACCCCCGCGACCATGCTGTACGGACACATAGAGGACCCGAAGCACCGCGTCGACCACGTGCTGCGGCTGCGCGAGCTCCAGGACGAGACCGGCGGCTTCAGCGTGTTCATCCCGCTGCGCTACCAGCACGACTTCCACGACTCCCAGGACGGCAAGATCCGCAACCGGCTCCAGCCGCGGACGACCATGGCCAGCCCCGCCGAATCGCTTCGGGTCTTCGCCGTCTCCCGGCTGCTGCTGGACAACTTCGACCACGTCAAGTGCTTCTGGGTGATGCACGGACTCGACGTCGCCCAGTTGGCGCAGTCGTTCGGCGCCGACGACCTGGACGGGTCTGTCGTGGAGTACAAGATCACCCACGACGCCGACAACTACGGCACCCCCGACAAGATGAGCCGCGAGGACCTGCTCGAACTCATCCGGGACGCCGGATTCCAGCCGGTCGAGCGCAACACCCACTACGAGATCATGCGCGAATACGACCCGCCCGAGTCGCTCGCCGAGCGGCGCGCCCGACCGCAGTCGGTGCAGTTCTAGTGCCACCGGACCAGGCCCGGGACAAGCCGCGGATCGACACGCTGCGGGAGCTGATCGGGACCGTCCTGGCCTACGTGGTCATGGGCGCGATCGCCCTGGTGGTGATCGACTTCCTGTTCAGCTCGGCCACCGGCCAGGGATTCGGCCGGATCTCCGGCTGGATGGCCGCGCTGCCGACCGTGTTCGTCTTCACCGACCAGTTCCGGCGCTACGAGGGCCCCTCGCGCTGGGCGGTGTCGCTGACCGGCGTGGTCCTCGGGCTCGGGGCCGGGACCGCCGCGGCGGCGCTGGCGCCGCCGACCTGGCTGCCGATGGTCGCCGGCGGGATCGGCGGCCTGGTGGCCGCGCTGGTGTACGCCACGCTGTGGCATACCGGAATCAGCATCTACGGAGAGGAGCGGCATTGAACCCGGTCGCAAAGTACTTCCTGGCGCGGCTGGCGCTGTTCGCCGCCGTCGCCGCACCCCTGAGCCTGTTCATGAACCTCCTGCTCGCGCTCGCGGTCGGGCTGCTGGCCTCGATGCTGGCGTCGTTCCTGCTGCTCAAGGGCATGCGCGAGGAGATGATCGACCACATCGACCGGCGCTTCAAGGAGCGCCGGGAGGAGAAGAAGCGGCTGCGCGCCGAGCTGCGCGGCGACTCCTAAGCGGCTGCGCATCAGCTCGGTGCAGATCTGGAGCGTCTCGGCCGCGCCGGCCTCCAGCGCCTTGCCGTAGTGCTTGAGCCAGGAGCGGACGCCGTCGGGCGTGCCGGTCGACCAGGCCCGCTGGGCGCCGACGTACTCCGGGTGCCGGTCCAGGTGCCCGGCGTTGACCGTGATCAGCAGATCCGGGTCGAGCTCCTTGCTGGCCAGCGCGATCCGGGCCGCGCCGCGGGCGACGACGTTGTTGGCCACCGGGAACGGCTGGACGGCGACCAGTTCGCCGTGGACGACCGCGGCGCTGAGGGCGGCGGGGATCTCCTTGGTGGGGTTGGAGACCAGCGCGCACATGGCGTCGATGCGCGCGGCGCCGGCCTTGTCGACCTCGATGCGGCCGGGCTCGAAGTCCTGGCCGGAGTCGGGGAAGTCCCGCGAGGCGAGCAGGTGGAGCTTGGCGAGGACGAAGCGCGGCGAGACCGACCAGAAGTCGACCAGGCGGGGCAGGGCTTCGGACACGCGCATCGTGCCGGAGACGATCGGGTCGGTGAAGCCGCCGGCGCGCAGCCGTTCGACGTCGCAGTCGTAGCCCTCCAGCGCCAGCGTCGCCGAGGCGTCGTGCAGGGCGACCTCGGCGAGGACCCCGGGATTGTCGCCGCGGAGTGCCTCGTGCCAGAGCATGCGGTCGACGTTCGTCCTGGCGTTCTCCAGGGAGTCGGCTACCTCGGAGAGTTCGAGGAGAGGCGCGAGAGGATCCACGGGCGGAACCTTACCTGTCGGAGGCGCGGCCGAAACGCCGCACCAGATGAGCTAGAGGGCAGTCACAGATGCTACCGATGTTGGAGAACGGGCGCTAACTCCCGGCTCGTGGCAAATGCCATCGTCGGTGCCGCCTGCGGGATGCGCTGGCCTTTCGGCCGAATTATGCGGGGGCCGCGCCGGCGCCGGGCCGGGCGGGGGAAACGGTGCAGGACGGGCGCCGGTCCGCTCGTCGACCGTTCGGCGCGCCTTCGCCTGCCGTTGGGCGATGATCGGCAGGTCACGGCTTGTAAAGGCGGCGTTTCGGAGTAGGGTATCCGAAAGTAGACCCGCCTCACAGTAACGCCGCTGTAAGGAGCGAATACCCGTGACTGATACCCCGCACGAGACACTCGCCAACCTCCTTTCGGAGAAGCGCACTTTCCCCCCTCCCCCGGAATTCACCCGATCGGCGAACGTCACGGAGGCCGCCTACGACGAGGCGGCGGCCGACAGGCTGGCGTTCTGGGAGCGGCAGGCCCGCCGCCTCGACTGGTCGCGGGAGTGGGACCGGACGCTGGACTGGTCCAACCCGCCGTTCGCGAAGTGGTTCGTCGGCGGCGAGCTCAACGTCGCCGCCAACTGCCTCGACCGCCACGTCGAAGCCGGGCACGGTGACCGGGTCGCGATCCACTTCGAGGGCGAGCCGGGCGATTCGAGGGCGGTGACCTACGCCGAGCTGCTCGACGAGGTCAAGCGCGCCGCCAACACGCTCCTGGAGCTCGGCGTGGCACCGGGTGACCGGGTCGTGATCTACATGCCGATGATCCCCGAGGCGGCCGTCGCGATGCTGGCGTGCGCCCGCGTGGGGGCGCCGCACTCGGTGGTGTTCGGCGGGTTCAGCGTCGACGCGCTCGCCACCCGCATCGACGACGCCGGCGCCAAGCTCGTCATCTGCGCCGACGGCGGGTTCCGCAAGGGCAAGCCGCTTCCGCTGAAGTCGACCGTCGACGAGGCGGTGGACCGCTGCCCGACGGTGGAGAAGTCGCTGGTGGTGCGCCGCACCGGCCAGGAGGTCGACTGGTACGACGACCGCGACCTGTGGTGGCACGAGCACGTCGGCAGCGCCTCGGGCGAGCACGAGGCCCAGCCGTTCGACGCCGAGCACCCGCTGTTCATCCTCTACACCTCGGGCACCACCGGCAAGCCCAAGGGCATCCTGCACACCTCGGGCGGCTACCTGACGCAGGCGTCCTACACCCACAGCGCGGTCTTCGACCTCAAGCCCGAGTCCGACGTGTACTGGTGCACCGCCGACATCGGCTGGGTCACCGGCCACTCCTACATCGTTTACGGCCCCATGGCGAACGGGGCGACGCAGGTGATGTACGAGGGCACCCCCGACACGCCGCACACCGGCCGGCTGTGGGAGATCGTCCAGAAGTACGGGGTGACGGCCCTCTACGCCGCCCCGACGGCGATCCGCACGTTCATGAAGTGGGGCGAGGACGTACCGGCCCGCTACGACCTGTCGACCCTGCGGGTGCTCGGCAGCGTCGGCGAGCCGATCAACCCCGAGGCGTGGATGTGGTACCGCCAGCACATCGGCGGCGACCGCTGCCCGATCGTCGACACCTGGTGGCAGACCGAGACCGGGGCGATCATGGTCTCGCCGCTGCCGGGCGTGACCGAGACCAAGCCCGGCTCGGCCCAGCGTCCGCTGCCGGGGATCTCGGTCGACGTGGTCGACGACGAGGGCCGGTCGGTGCCTCCCGGGGACGGCGGGTTCCTCACCATCCGCGAGCCGTGGCCGTCGATGCTGCGCACCATCTGGGGCGACGACCAGCGGTTCATCGACACCTACTGGTCCCGCTTCGAGGGGATGTACTTCGCCGGGGACGGAGCCAAGCGCGACGACGACGGCGACATCTGGCTGCTGGGACGGGTCGACGACGTCATGCTGGTCTCGGGCCACAACATTTCGACCACCGAGGTCGAGTCGGCACTGGTCAGCCACGACACCGTCGCCGAGGCGGCGGTGGTGGGCGCCTCGGACCCGGTCACCGGCCAGGGGATCGTGGCGTTCACGATCCTGCGCGGCGACGTCGAGTCGAGCCCCGAGCACCTCAAGGAGCTGCGCCAGCACGTGGCGAACACGCTCGGCCCGATCGCCAAGCCGCGGCAGGTGATGGTCGTCTCCGAGCTGCCGAAGACCCGCTCGGGCAAGATCATGCGGCGCCTGCTGCGCGACATCGCCGAGGACCGCGAGCTCGGCGACGTCAGCACCCTGCAAGACAACTCGGTGATGGACCGGATCAAGCAGGGTCTGTCGCTCGGTCAGGACGACTGAGACCGCGTGATCTCCGCCACCTGAGATCCGAGGTTCGAGTTCCCCATAGAAACCAGTATGACGAGGACGGGACGGCTGGTAGCCGTCCCGTCACTCAGTAGCGGCAAAGCCTCACTTTTCGATAGGGTTCCGTCACTACCCCAATAGATGCGCCCGTCGAAAGGAGCCTCATGTCCGAGACCCCTGAACCGCCAGAGACGAGGCGTAAACCCGATCGGCGCCCCATGCAGCCGATGCCCCGCATGCCCCGGCGCCACGTGGTGCGGAAGGTGCGCAAGGCCGGCAACGAGGTCGCCCGCTTCCTCCGCATCGAGACCACCGGCGGCGTCCTGCTCCTGATCGGGGCCGCCCTCGCCCTGATCATCGCCAACTCCCCCCTGTCCGAGCTCTACGAGGACGTCCGCCACACCTACATCGGCATCCCGGACGTCTTCACGCTCAACGTCCAGCACTGGGCCGCCGACTTCCTGCTGGCGTTCTTCTTCCTCGTGGTCGGCCTCGAACTCAAGCGCGAACTGGTCGTCGGCGAACTGCGCGACATCAAGAAGGCCATGCTCCCGGTCATCGCCGCCGCCGGCGGCGTCCTGGTGCCCGCGTTCGTCGCCGTCGCCGTCGCCTGGGGCGAGCCCGGCGCCGCCGACGTCTGGCCGGTGCCGGTCGCCACCGACATCGCCTTCGCCGTCGCCGTCCTCGCGCTGTGCGCCCGCCACCTCCCCTCGAGCCTCCGGATCTTCCTGCTCACCCTCGCCATCGCCGACGACATCGGCGCCATCGCCATGATCGCGGTCCTGTACTCCGAGCCGGCGTTCATCCCCCTGCTCATCTTCGCGGCCGTCATCGGCCTCTGGGTCTTCCTGCAGGCCAGGAGGATCAAGACCCTCTGGATCTACATCCCCCTCGGCCTCGCCGCCTGGGTGGCGCTCTACGAGGCCAACGTCCACGCCACCATCGCCGGCGTCGCCCTCGGGCTGGCCACCCGCATCAAGCCCGACCCCGGCGAACACGAGGCCCCCGCACTCGCCACCGAGCACGCCCTCCAGCCGTTCAGCGCCGGATTCTGCGTCCCGGTGTTCGCGTTCTTCTCCGCCGGCGTCGCCCTCAACGGCGAGGCCCTCGGCGAGTTCGCCACCGACCGGGTCGCGCTCGCGGTCGTCGCCGGCCTGTTCCTGGGCAAGACCGTCGGCGTCACCCTCGGGGCGTACGTGGCCCACAGGTTCGGCTGGGGCCGGCTCGCGCCCGACCTGAAATGGCCCGACATCGCCGGCGTCGCGGTGCTGTGCGGCTGCGGGTTCACCGTCAGCCTGCTCATCGCCGAACTGGCGTTCGCCGATGCGGCCCAACGGGAACTGGTCAAGACCGGCGTCCTGGCCGGCTCGGCGGTGTCGGCGCTCATCGGCGCGGCGGTGCTCAACGCCCGCTCCCGCGCCGTCCGGCGTCACCACTCGCCCGCCTGACCTCGTACGCTTTGAGCGTGAACCGCAGGACTTTCGCCGACAGCACCGCGCTCAAGGCCGGGCCCTGGCAGCACCGGCACATCGACGCCAACGGCTCGCGATTCCACATCGCCGAGGCCGGGGACGGCCCCCTGATGCTCATGCTGCACGGCTTCCCCGAGTTCTGGTGGTCCTGGCGCCACCAGATCCCCGCCCTGGTCGACGCGGGCTACCGCGTGGTCGCGGCCGACCTGCGCGGCTACGGCGCCTCGGACAAGCCGCCGCGCGGCTACGACGCCTACACCATGGCCGCCGACGTCGTCGGACTCGTCCGCGCCCTCGGCGAGCGCGAGGCGACCGTGGTCGGCCACGACCTCGGCGGCATCCTCGGGTTCGCGGCGTCCGCCTTCCACCCGCGGCAGTTCCGGTCGCTGGTGGTGCTCGGGGCCGCGCACCCGCTGCGGCAGCGGGCCGCGCTCGCGGTCGACCCGAAGGGCCAGTTGTCGGCCTCCAAGCACCTGTTCGCGTTCCAGATGCCGCGCTACGAGCACCGGCTGACCGCCTGGGACGCGCGCAAGGTCGCCGACCTCATGTACTGGTGGTCCGGGCCGAGATGGCGGAGCACCCGGGACTTCCAGGCGTACGTGCGGGCCTGCCGCGACGTCATCCAGATCCCGCAGGCGGCGTTCTGCGCCCTGGAGGCGTTCCGGTGGCCGTTCCGCACCGCGCTCGGACTGAGCGGCCGGCGATTCGTCCGGCTGCTGCAGCAGCCGACGCCGGTGCCGACCCTGCAATTGCACGGGGCGCTCGACACGTGCGTGCTGCCGCGCACCGCCCAGGGCTCGGGCCGGTACATCCACGGCCGCTACGAGTGGAAACTGCTCGACGGCGTCGGGCACTTCCCGCAGCAGGAGATCCCCGAGACGGTCACCAAGGAGATCATCCGCTGGGCCGGGTGACGGCGGGCCGGGGAGTCGCGCGACTCCCCGGCCGACCGGGTTTCCTCAGGCGGCCCGCCGGACCTCCCCCGGCGACGGCACGGCGGCCGGGTTGCGCAGGTGGCGCGCGAACAGGCCGCGGCGCGCCGCGGCGACTCCGGACGCCAGCCGGGCGAACGCCGACGGGCGGTCCTCGACCACCGGAGCGTCCGGCAGGGCCGAGCGCGCCTCGTCGTTGACCAGGTGGAGTCCCAGGATCGCGTACGTTTCCATAGTGGTGTTCCTTCCGGGCGGTGATGCCGAATGCGTGCCGCGCCGGTGCGGCGTCGAGTCCGGGTTCCGGCGGAACGCCGCCCCGGCCTCGGAACCGATACTGCCGGGCCGGAGTCACCGACGCGTTACGCCCGAAGACTTCGCCGACAACGCCCGGTAAAAACCTCGTTCCGGCGATGGCGCTGCTCACAGAGGCGGCACTTGATGAGGCTCACTCGCAGGGGCTCACCGGTGCTGCCCTAGCATGTCCGGAAACCCCGAGCGGGAAGGTGATACCGGCACGCCTTCGCGCGGACCCGAGGTCGGACAGATCCGAAGGAGCATCGTGCATCCCACCGACACTTACAGCCGGTCACCGCACGCCGCCGACCGCGCCCCCGAGCGGTCGCAGATCGACGAACCCCCGCCGCGGAACGGGCGGCCGACCGACGCGCGACTGGCGCTGCTCCTGGCGTCCCTGGCCAGCGCCGCCGCCGGCATCATCCACGGCGCGGCCGCCCCCGCCCACTGGGACGAATGGCCGATCTCGGGGGTGTTCTTCGCAGGCGTGGCGCTGTTCCAACTGGTGTGGGCGGTGGTGGCACTGCCGCTGGCGGGCCGGTTCCTGGCCGCGGTCGGCATACTCGCCAACGGCGGCCTGTTGGGGCTGTGGGCCTACAGCCGCTGGGAAGGACTGCCGATGGGCCCGCACGCCGGTGCGCCCGAGGCGATCGGCCTCGCCGACGTCCTGGCCGCGGGGCTCGGAGCCGTGGTGATCGCCGGGGCGTTCTGGGCGCTGCTGCCGCGCGAGCGGCACGGGGTGCTCAAGGCCGGCGGCTACCGGACCGTGGTCTTCCTCGCCGGGGCGGCGATGGCGGTGGCACTGATCCCGGGCATCGACGGCGCGCTGAGCCACGGCGGAGAGGGGCACGACCACGGCCCGGCCGAAGACGGCGGCCACCACGGCGAAGGCGGGGAGGACGAGCACGACCACGGCGAGACCGACGACGAAACCGAAGGCGAGGCGACGACCGAACCGGCCGGCACCGAGGAGGAGGACCACACGCACGCCCCCGGCGAGGAACACGACTGAGCGGGCGCCCGCCGGAGTCTCAGGCGAGGAACGGCAATCGGCGCAGGGACCCGCGGTGCGGTTCCTCCGACCACCCGCCCGGTGCCGGATTCGGACGCACCCAGCGGGTTCGCAGCCGGGAACGGAGCTCCCGCTCGCTCAGCCCTTCGGCGCTCACACTGATCCGGAAATCCATCTCGTCGCAGGAGAGGGTGAGCAGATCCGGTGCCGCGAGCGTGTCGACGGCCTGCAGCGGGGTCGACAGGCCCCGGCCGGTGCGTTTCACGAGGGCCTCCTTCCGCGTCCACAGCGAACTGAGGTCGTCGGCCCTCAGGAGCCGGTCCCTCACGCGTTCCTCGCCCGGGGCGGCGATGCACTCGAAGAGGCCCCCATCGAACGGCACGCGCGACTGGAGGTCGATGCCGATCGGCACGGAGGCGAAGGCGCACACGCAGACCGAGGCATCGTGCGACCAGTTGAAATGCGCTTCGGGAAGCCCCCGGAACCGGGGCTTCCCGAACTCCCCGCTGACGACCTCGGGCATCGGGTCGGCCGACCGCTCCCGCCAGAGGTACTGCAGCAGCGCGAACGAGACCACGCGGGCGTACCGGTCCTGCCGCCGGTGGTAGCGGTCGGTCTTACGCCGCCGCTCGGCCGGCACCTCCGCGCGGAGCCGCTGGAACGTCGCCTCGTCCAGCGGGTCGGAGCGGGCGATGGCGACGTCGATCATCCCTCAGCGCGGTCGACCACGAGGCACACGTTGTGGCCGCCGAACCCCAGCGACAGGGAGACCGCGCGGGAGAGCTCCGCGGTCCGGGCCCGGCCGCGCACGACGTCGATCTTCATGTCCTCGTCGATCTCCGCCGTCCCCGCGGTCGGGGGCGCGGCCCCGCGCCGGATCGAGAGCACCGCGGCGATGGCCTCGGCGGCCCCGGCCGCCCCCAGCATGTGACCGGTCATGGACTTCGTCGACGACACCAGCGCCCGGTCGCCGAACATGCGCCCGATGGACGCGGCCTCGACCTGGTCGTTCTTGACGGTGCCGGTGCCGTGCGCGTTCACGTAGACGGTCTCGTCCTTCTCCCCGGCCTCCGCGAGCGCGTCGGCGATGGCGCGGTCGATGGGCTCGCCGTCCTCGGCCGGGGCGGTGATGTGCGAGGCGTCGCTGGTGGTGCCGTAGCCCGAGACCTCCGCGTAGATCGTGGCGCCGCGCGATCGTGCGCGCGACTCGCTCTCGAGCACGAGGGCGGCCCCGCCCTCGCCGATCACGAATCCGGCGCGCTCGCGGTCGAACGGGATGCTCGCGCGGTCGGGATCCTCCGACGCGGTCAGCGCGCGGAGGTTCTGGAACCCGGCCATCACCAGCTTGTGGGAGCTCGCCTCCCCGCCGCCGCAGATCACGGCGTCGGCGTACCCGTGGCGGATCGCGCGCAGCCCTTCGCCGACGCTGACCGAGCTCGCCGCGCACGCGGCGGTGTGGGAGACCGCCGGTCCTCGTGCGCCGGCCTCGATCGCGACGAGGCCGGCCAGGATGTTGGCGGTCCATTTGGGGATGAGGGCGGGCGAGACGCGCCGCGGCCCCTGCTCCCGCATGGTCTCGGACTCCCCCAGGACGGTCCCGACGCCGCCGAGTCCCGAGTTGCTCATGAACACGCCGAGCCGGTACGGGTCGATCGAATCGAGCAGGCCCGAATCCCGGACGGCCTGCCTGGCCGCTATCAGGCCGAACCGGCTGTAGCCGTCCAGGCGCCGCAGTTGGGGGCCGGTGAAATGCGCCGCGGGGTCGAGGTCGGTGACGGGGGCGTGGACGCGCACGGCCACGTCGGAGGTGTCGAAGTGGTCGATCGGCACGATGCCGTGGCGGCCGGCGAAGAGGTTCGATTCGAGCTCGGCGAGGTCGTTGCCGATTGGGCTGACCACGCCCATTCCGGTGATTACAGCCTTTTCCATGCTTCTCCATCGGGTTGCGACTGGGGGGTTTGCGGTGGACCGCCACTGGTACCGCCCGGAGGCGACGGCGGCGCCACGGCCGGTGCCGTCCGGGCGCCGGCCGTGGCCCGTCGCCGCCGGTCACGCCGATCGGCGCCGGAGGCGGTCAGGCGTGCTGCCGTTCGGCGGCCTCCTGCACGCGGTCGTAGAGGTCCTGGACGCTGACGAGGGAGTCGGTGACCTCCACGCCCTGCTTGCCGACTGTGTCCTCGATCTTCATCATGAACTCGAAGACCCCGATCGAATCCACGCCGATCTCCTCCAGGTCGTCGGTCATCGCCAGCTCGCCGGCGGTCTTGGTGGTGAACTCCGCCAGCGCGTTCTTGAACTCTGATTCGGTCATGATCCGTTTCGATCCCTTCTAGAAACCCTTTTTCCTCAGCCACGCGAACAGGTCGTCCTCGCGTCGGCCCGCCTCGTCCTCGCTCCACGTCCCCAGCTCGCGGGTATCGACCAGCAGGCCGTCGCGGAGGTAGATCACCCGGTCGCCGCGGGCGGCGCACGCCGGGTCGTGGGTCACCATGACCACCGTGGTCCCCGCCCGGTGCACGTCCGTGAGCGCGTCCATCACCTCGGCCGACATGCTGCTGTTCAGCGCGCCGGTGGGTTCGTCGGCGAACAGGACGGACGGTTCGCAGGCCAGGGCCCGGCAGATCGAGGCCCGCTGCAACTGGCCGCCGGAGACCTGGGTGATGCCGTGCTGCTTGACGTGCGCGATGCCGAACCGCTCCAGGAGCGCGTCGACGCGGGCGATTGCGGCGTCCTTCTCCTTCGGGGCCGCCTTGAGGGCGGGCAGGAGGATGTTGTCCCGGATGTTCAGGTTGTTCAGGAAGAACGCCTGCTGGAAGACGAAGCCCATCGTCGTCAGCCGGACGCGGCTCGCCTCCTTGTCGCTCAGGGAGGTCAGGTCCCGTCCTTCCAGGAGCACGCTCCCGCCGGTCGGGCGGTCCATGCCGCTGACGCTGTAGAGCAGCGTCGACTTCCCGGATCCGGACGCTCCCATCACGACCAGGAACTCGCCCTCCCTGACCGACAGGTCGATTCCGTTGAGGACCTGGGTCGGAGGGTCGGTGGAGTAGTACGTTTTGGTCAGGTCCCGGGATTCCAGGGTGACGTGGTCTGCTTGTGTCATGAGTGCTCCAATCAACCTCTGAGCCACGAGCTCTTGTCGGCGCCGCGAAGACCCGCGGTGAGGGTGACCGCGCCGAGGTATCCGGCCGCGATCAGGATCAGCGGGTAGGCCGCATAGACGAGCAGCGGGTTCGGGATGAACGAGAGGTCCGCGATGCCGAGTCCCGCCAGTGAGATGAAGGCTCCGACCAGGGATTCTCCGGCCGTCGCCGCGAACACGACGCCGGCCAGCGTCCCGACGGCCACCGCGACGAGGGTCTTGAGCCTCACCTGGGTGATGATCTCGCCGGTCGAGAAGCCGATGGCCGACATCGTGCCCATCTTCCTCCGTTCGCTCGTCAGGCGCAGTTTGAGGAACAGGCTGGTGATGAGCACCGCGACGCCGATTCCGAAGATGAGGGACAGGACGGCGGCGCTGAGGAAGGCGCCGGTCACGTAGGACAGTGTCTGCTGGACGTACTCCCGCATGGGGATCACGGCGGCGGCCGGGAAGCGCTCGCCGTAGTCGTCGGCGACGGCGGCGGCGTCGGTGCCGTCGACGGTGTCGGCGTAGATCACGTAGCCGGCCGCGTCGGTCGCCACCTCCCCTTGCATCTTGGCGGTGTGCCCGCCGCTGGTCACGTCCTGGTAGACGCCGCTGACCACCACCGGGGTCGCCTCGCCCCCGAGACTGACGGTGATCTCCTCGCCGGTCGAGACCCCGTACTTGTCGGCGTTCAGGACCGACAGGGCGATCTGCCCGGATTCGGGCGGCTCGCCCCGCAGGTACTCGACCGTGTCGCCGGAGTAGTCGCCGACCTCGACGCGCAGGGTCTCCAGCCCTTCCTCCCCTTCGATCTCGTAGAGCAGGTTGGAGAAGGCCCGCACGTCGGTCAGGCGGTCGTCTTCCCGCATGTCCGAGAGCACTTCGGTGCGGAGCCGGTCGACGTGCTCCGAGAACTGCAGGTCGGCGCGGATGTCGCTCTCGGGTGCGCCCATGTAGGTGACGAACCGGGGGCTCTCGAAGGTGCTGAGCAGGTTCATCGGGAGGGTGATGAGGACGGCCACGAGGAAGAAGACGACGGGGATCAGGATCCACTGCCTGGCGTCGGCCCTGATGTCCAGCAGCGCCAGGCGGCCGTTGACGCTGCGGCCGCGGAACGAGGCGAGGCCGGAGCGCCGGACGCGCCGGGCCTGCCGCTTGGCGCGGCGCGCGGTCTGCCGGTCGCTGAGGGTGCTGCCGTGGACCATGGCGTTGACGACCTGGATCTTCCTGACCCGGCCGAGGACGCGGCGGCAGATGGCGATGACGAACAGGTAGACCAGCGCCAGCCCGATCACGGGCACCAGGACGGTCGCGGCGCCCACCGGCGCCTCGGCGTAGTTCACCTGGACGCCGCGGGTCAGCAGGTTCGTCGCCACCACGGCGAGGAGCCCGCCGACGATGCAGGCCAGGAGGGTCATCACGCTGTACTTCGCCAGGTACAGGCGGGCGATCGACTTGTCGGGAAGGCCGATGGCCTTCATGGCGCCGATCTCGCGGACCTCGTCCTCGAGCTTCCCGCGGATCACGAAGCGCGCGTTGAGCAGGGCGATGGCGATCAGGAGGAGGCTCAGGAACACCAGGGCCACCGCCACCAGGCCGTCGCTGAAGGCGTTGATGATGCGGATCATCTGGTAGGTGACCGCCTGGCCGTTCTTCGGCAGCGACTCGTCGGACTCGTACGCCCGCTGGAAGTCGGGTATCAGGGCCGCGTCGGTCAGCAGGTACTCGACGATGATCTCGGGGGCGCCGCCTCCGGACCGCTCCAGTTCCTCGAAGTCGTCCTCGGAGATCAGGAACCGCGTGGCCGACGACAGCGACGAGGCCATCTGCGAGTCGCGCACGAACCCTTCGACGCGCAGGTCGAGGGTCCCCGAGTCGGTCTTGACCTGGAGTTCGTCGCCGGCCCGCAACTCGAACTGCTGCTTGTAGGCGACCGGGACGTAGACCTCCCCCCGGGAGGGTTCGGGGATCGCCCCGGACTCGTCGATCAGGAAGTCGAACTCCCGGTTCTGCGTGACGAACAGGTTGTCGATCAGGCTGTCGGCCAGATCGCCCGACTCGTCGGTCTCCGGACGGTCCCAGGCGATGGCGGCACCGTCGAAGCCGAGCATCTCCTCGACCAGCCATGCGTCGATCTCCGGGTGCTCGGCGGCGAACCGCTCCAGCGCGTCCGGGTCGTAGTCGCCCTTGTGCATCTGGAGGAAGTGCGGCGGCTGGGCCTCGTCGAAGAGCTGGTCGACCGATCCGATCAGGCGCTCCATCACCATGGCCCCGGTGGCCATCAGGAAGGCGCTGAGGACCAGGATCACGATGAGCGCGGTGTTGACGCCCTTGTTCTTGATCAGATCGTTGGAGGCGTATCGGAGATACAGGGACTCCCTCTTGTTCACTCGAAGCTCCAAACTCCCGGTATCTGCGTGGACATCCACGTCAGGACGACGTGGTAGACCACGTCGAGAACGATGTTGCCGACCTCGACCCAGTCGGTCTTACCGCCGGCCCTCCGCTTCCGCAGCACCTCCTGGGTGTGGGTCCACAGTCCGCTGATGCCGTAGATGTACAGCGTCACCAGCACCCCGACCCAGAAGTTGCCCTGGAACCAGATCGCCAGGACGCCCATCACGCCCAGGCCCAGTTGGGAGAACCCGTACTTGACCTGGAAGGGTCCGCTCGGCCAGCCCAGTTTCTCGGCGGTCTTCTCCGGTTGGAGGACGTTGATGATGAACCCGCCGACCGCGATGATCCCGTGGCTCACCGCGAACTGGTGCAGCAGGAAGGTCTTCATCACCTGCGCGTAATCGGCCGAGAATCCTTGCACGGCGAGCTGCACGACCGCGGTCAGCAGCCCTATGCCGATGATTACGACAATCCACATCGTATTTACCTCTTTGTTTCCACGGTTTGCTGTAGCAAGTTGTCCCCAATGCGTTTGACGCTCTTGACCCGCGGTATCGCCACGGCGGTTCCGATGAGCATCACGCCGACGATCATCAGCATCAGCCCGATCCCGCGCGAGGGGCCGACGTCGATCAGCAGCCCGAGGCTCCCGGCCAGCGCACCGTCCGGTGTGAGCAGCGGGTTGAAGACGGCGTCGGCCAGGACGCCGGAGACGGCGTAGGCGATGATGTAGCCCAATTGCGAGATCAGCCCCATCAGGCCCCAGACCTTGCCCTGGGTCTCATTGGGAATCGAATGCCGGGCCAGCACCTCGACGCTCGTGTTCAGCGGCGGAAGCGTCATGAAGAAGACGAAGGCGAGCACCCCGATGACCAGCACGTTCACCGTGGCGCCCATCAGGAGCACCACGACGCCGCCGACGGTCAGGCCGGCCGCGATGTAGGTGAGATGCCGATTGCCCATGTTGAATATGCCGATGGCCAGGCTCGACACGACCATGCCGACCGCCGCGACCGAGCGGACCACCCCCGAGACCGCCTCGTTCGACAGGTCGAGCAGCAAGGGGGTCAGGAGCGTCTGGAGGAACCCCATGCAGAAGGTCACGAGGGTCACCAGCAGCATCAGCATGGTGATGCCCCGGTTCCGCCGCAGGAACGCCACGCCGAAGCGGAAGTCGGCCCAGAATCCGCGTTCGGAGGCCGTCTTCTCGGTGTTGAGCGTGCGCCACACCATCGCCATGCACAGCGTGGTCACCGCCAGCGTGCCGATGTCGATCGCCAGGATGAGCGCGATCCCCGACCAGGCCATGAGTACGCCCGCGATGGCGGGCGACACCAGGTACTGGGAGGCGGTGGCGAACTGCACCAGTCCGCCGGCCCGCGCGTACTGCTCGGGCGTGAGGAGGTCGGTGACGGTGGCCCGGTAGGCGGGGTCCATGACGGAGGTGAACACCGAACTGACCGCGACGCACCCGTAGACGACGAACACGCCTCCGAAGCCGCTGTGGATCGCCAGCAGCAGCGCCACGAGGCCGACCGCCGAGAACGCGTCGCCCAGGATCATCAGCAGCCGGCGGTCGAACCGGTCGGCCAGGACCCCTCCCAGCGGTGCCAGCAGCACCGCCGGCAGGAACGCGGCCATGGTGACCATCGCGACCGCGGTGCTGCGCCCGGTCAACTGGTAGACGTGCACGGCCAGGCCGAACGCGGTCAGCCCGTTGCCGAGGCGCGCGACCAGTTGCGCCGCCCAGATGACCATGAAGCCCCGGAAGTTGCGCGCCACCTCCGCCTCGGTCCGCGCCCCTTCCGGGGGACGCTCCGACGAGATCACCTGGCTCATCCGGCGGCCCGCCACATGCTCGTCCTCACGCGGGGACCTCGTTCAGGTCGTTGATGATGCGGTCCACCGGCTCGATAGCGCTGAGCACGAACATGTGCTCCTCCCGCTCCAGGACGTGGGTCCGGATCGGCGGCCCGATGTAGTCCTGCCACGCTTCGGGGGCGCCGTCGGCGGTGTGGGGGTCGCGGCCGCCCAGGATCAGGCGGGTGCGGACGTCGAGCCTGGTCGGCGGCAGGCGCCGGGCCTCCTCCAGGACGTGGTAGTCGGCGCGGAAGGCCGGCAGGAACAGGTCCACCAGGGACCGGTCGCTCACCATCTCCTCCGAGATCGCCCCGAACGCCGACAGGCGCCCCAGCAGGTCCGGTTCGGGCAGCGTCGCGTACCCGACGACCGGGAGGTGCCGCGGCGCGTTCGAGGCGGACAGCACCAGGTCCGGCGGCCGCCGCGATTCGAAGTCCGGCCGCGCGCCCATCGCCAGCAGCACGTGGTAGGCCACGACGCCGCCCATGCTGTGCCCGAAGAACACCGCGCCGGGTTTGAGGACGTCGCGGAGGCCTTCCAGGTAGCAGTCGACGAGCGGGCCGAGCCGGCGCAGCGGCGGCCGGGTGGACGGCCCGTGCCCGGGAGGGTTCACCGTCCACACGTCCCAGTCCCCGCTCAACCGCTTGACCAGGTGGTTGAAGGACGCTCCGAAGCCGCCCAGGAACGGGAACATCACGATCTGGCGGCCGGTCTCGGAGGGGCGGAGGTTCCAGAGGAGGTCGGAGGCGCTCAACTCGTCGCCTCCCGGCCGGCCCCGACCGGTTCCGCCTCGCTCCGGGTCTCGGAGCGGCCCTCCCGGCTCCTGTCCCCGGATCCGGGGAACACGGCGCCCATGCGGACGGTGTACTCGCGTTCCAGGTAGCCGGGGAAGGCGAACGGCGGGTC
The DNA here is from genome assembly GCF_002798405.1 of Glycomyces xiaoerkulensis. GTDB lineage: Bacteria > Actinomycetota > Actinomycetes > Mycobacteriales > Micromonosporaceae > Glycomyces > Glycomyces xiaoerkulensis. Next base: position 156,107 of record NZ_PGGV01000037.1, read on the forward strand.
CAGCTCGCCGCCGCCGGCCTGGCGCTTGAGCACCAGGTACAGGGCCGCGACCAGGACCGCGAAGAGCGTCAACTGCACGAACTGCGTGGGGATCGCGAAGTAGTAGAGCTGCATGGCGCTGCCGGAGGCGGAGGCCCAGAACGGCAGCAGGAAGAACAGCACGTTGCCCTTCATCCTGCTCAGCAGGAAGCTCATGCCGATGCACAGGACGCAGAGCTGCGCGGCGTACAGCGGCCAGGCGATGGCCAGCTCGAAGGAGGCGAAGACGTTTCCGGGCGCCACGAAGACGGCGATGCCCAGGCCGGTCAGGACGCCGGAGGAGACGTGCTTGCCGGTGAGGCGGTGCATGAACGGCAGGAAGAAGCCGAACCACCCGATCGCGATCGCCACCATCCCGACTTCCATGTAGAACAGTTCCAGGAAGGTCAGCACCATCTGGACCGGGCTCTGCGGTTCGGGCGGCACGTCGATGCCGAACAGGATGCACAGGTACCGGATGGCGAAGATGTACCCGAACATGAGCGCGAGCAGGGCCGGAATCCACAGCAGGTCCTTCTTGCGCGGGACCAGGGAGCGGCCGAAGTTCGCCAGGCCGCGCCACCGGTCGTAGAGGAAGAGGACCAGCAGCGCCGCGATCGCCGGACTGTGGAGGATGACGACCACGACGGGGTTCCTCAGGCCCAGCTCGCCGAGGGTGTCCACGGCGAAGTCGTAGGCCAGCAGGTAGAACAGGGTCAGCGCCCAGACCGAGCCGATGGTCAGGATCAGGTACAGGACGAGGTACTTGGCGTACGGCTTGGCCGCCCGCCTGGTCGAGGGGGAGGATTCAGACACGGGTTCGGTCATCTCTTTCCGGGGGTCAGAAGATCTCATCGATGGACTGCTTGGCTTCGCCGAGCGCTTTCTCGGCGCGGACTTGGAAGAACTCCAGATCGTCGTCCGACAACTGGGCGTTGGGGTAGATGCGGGACACGCTCGACACGAGCACGCCGTGCCGCTGCAGCGCGGTGGCGACCATGATGTCCTTGCCCATGAGCTCGAAGTCGTACTGGCCGGGGTGCTCCAGCGGCTGCGGGCAGCAGTGGAAGGAGGCCACTCCCGGGGGCCCCTGGACGATGAGGGGCAGGCCGACGGCCTCGGCCGCCGCCACCAGGATCGATTGCAGCTCCGAGGCCCGGTCGTGCATGCGGTGCAGCACGGCCTCGTCGTTGCGGGACAGGATCTCGAAGGTCGCCTTCACCGCGGCGCTGCCGAGGGGGTAGCCGTTGTAGGTCCCGGCGTGGATGACCTTCTTGCCTTCGAGCAGCCTCATGATCTCGCGCTTGCCGGCCAGCGCCGAGACCGGTACTCCGCCGCCGCCGATCGCCTTGCCGAAGGTGGTCAGGTCCGGTGTGACCCCCAGTTGGCGCTGGGCGCCGCCGACGCCCATGCGCACGCCGGTGATCATCTCGTCGAAGATCAGCACCACACCGTGCTCGGTGCACAGCGACCGCAGCTTCTCCAGGAAGCCGGGGGCGGGGTCGATCGAGCCTCCGTTGACGCACACCGGTTCGGTGACCGCGCAGGCCAGCTCCTCGGCGTGTTCGCGGAAGAAGGCCTCCAGGCGCTCGGTGTCGTTCCAGGGCAGCATGTACGACTGGTCGGCCATCACGTTGTCGGCGCGGCCGTCGGTTCCCTTGTAGTCGCCCTTGAAGTCGACCGGGACCGGGTTCGCCGGGTCGGCGACCCGGCCGCCCATGATGTTGTCGGCGTTGCCGTGGTAGTGGTTCTCGAACCGGAGGAAGCGGTTCCGTCCGGTGTAGGCCCGCGCCAGTCGCAGCGCCGCCTGCAGGATCTCGGTGCCGGACAGTCCGAACCGGATCATCTCGGCCGAGGGGATGTGGGTCCGCATCAGTTCGAGCGGGTCGGCGTCGAAGTCGCAGTGGCTGACGCAGAGGACCCGCATGGCGCTCTGGAGCGCCTCGAGGTACTCCTCGTGTCCGTGCCCGAGGATCATGGCCCCGAAGCGGGCGTACAGGTCGAGGTACTCGTTGCCGTCCATGTCGAACAGGCGGCTGCGTCGGCCGTCCACGAAGTGGAGGGGGACCTCCTCCCACGGCATGTTGAAGTTGTAGTGGACGCCACCGGGGAGGACCTGTTTGAGTCGCTCGTGGTAGCGGAGGTTCGCGGACTGCTGGGGTGGGGTCACGGTGCTCCTCCTCAACGCGGGTGGTCGGGGTGCGGTCGGCGGGGCCGGGCGGCCGGGCGGATCATTCGTGCTCCTCGGCGAGGTAGGTGCTGATGTCGTCGACGGTCTTGAATTCGAAGAGCGCGACCGGGTTGATGTCGATGTCGAGCTCCTTGCGCAGGCGGTTGATGATCTTCAGCGCCTGGACCGAGGACACCCCGAGCCGCATGAAGCTGGCCCGGTCGTCGATCTCCCCCGGGGCGATCGAGAGCTCCTCGGCGATCTCCTTGGTGAGCACGGCGGTGATGTGGTCCTTGTCCACGGGTTCTCCTTTCAGGATTCGAGCCAGTGCGTCTGCCTGGCGAACGGGTAGGGCGGAAGGGTGAGGACGGTGCCCGTCTCGTTGGGGAAGAAGTGCTCCCAGTCGACGGGGCATCCGTTCATGAAAAGTTCGGCGGCGGTCTCGAACTCCGAGAGCCCCGGATCGATCGCGAGGGTCCCGGGGCCGGCGTCGCCGATCGACACCGCCAGTTCGGACCGTCCCGGTTCGTCTTCGGAGGTCCGGATCTTGCAGGCCAGTGCCCGGCGGAGGGATTCGGCCCGCGCGAGGGTGTCCGGGTTCGGTCGCAGCACGATCTTCTTGACGATCCGGTCGTCGTCGGTGGTGCGGACCTGCGACAGCGTTCCCGAGGCGGCGTCGAGCCGGGCGGTGGCGCGCCAGCCGTAGGCGGGGCGGAACCGGGCGAGGGTCATGGCGAGGTTGTACGGATCGCACCGCTCGGCCGCCAGGTGGCGCCGCACGTCCTCGATCATGCGGTGGAGGGCGGTCGGCGACTTGGCGGAGAGGCAGAGCAGCGGCGCCGGCGGTTCGGTGCCGGCGCGTTCGGCCTCGCCCTCCTCGATGACGAAGTGGACGTTAGTGCCGCCGAGGCCGAGGGAGGTGATGGCGCCGACCCGCGGCTGGTTCCCGTCGCGGGGCCACGGGGTCGGCTCGGTGACCACCTCGAACGGGGTCTCCTCCAGTTCGAGCAGCGGGTTGATGGTCTTGAGGTTCAGGTTCGGGGCCATGCGGCCGTTGCGGATGCTCAGCAGTAGTTTCGCGAGCCCCGCACCGCCCGCGGCGGCGAGCAGGTGCCCGATGTTCGTCTTCACCGAGCCGATGCCGACCTTGGCGTCGCCGAAGTCCGATTTCCGGTAGACCTTCGAGAGCGCGTTCAGCTCGATCGGGTCGCCGATCCTGGTGCCGGTGCCGTGGGTTTCGACGTACTTGATCCGGGTGTGGTCGATGCCGGTCGCGTAGCAGTCGCGGATCACGTCCGCCTGGCCGCGCGGGTTGGGCGCCATGATGTTCAGCGACGAGCCGTCGTTGTTGACCGCGTACCCCTGGACCCGCCCGTAGATCTTCCGGTTCCTGCTCCTGGCGATGTCCTCGCGTTCGAGGACGCAGACGACGGCCCCTTCGCCGATGAGCGTCCCGTCGGCCTCCTCGTCGAAGACGCGGGTGAAGGGGTTGGAGCTGATGATGCCGCCGCAGTTGCACAGCATGGTGCTGTAGGCCCCGCTGAGGATGTTGACGCCGCCGACGACCGCGCCCAGGCAGTCCTGGTGCCGGATGGAGTCGGCGGCCTGGGCCAGGGCCGTGAGGAACGACGAGCAGGCGGTGTCGACCGACATCACCGGGCCGGTGAGGTTGTACTGGTGCGACACCCGCGCCGCCAGGGCGCTGTTGATGCTGTTCATGATGGTGCGGGGGTGGAGGTCGTCGATGCCGTGCTCGTCCATGTACCGGCACACCATCGGGTAGTAGGCGTTGGTGCAGATCGCCATGTACACCGAGTAGCGGCGGTCGGCGGTGAGGTTGGCCTCCAGCAGCCCCGCGTCGCAGGCGGCGTCGTAGGCGAGCTCCATCACGATCCGGTGCTGGGGGTCCATGAACCGGGCCTCGTCGTCCTCGATGCCGAAGAACTCCGAGTCGAACCGGTCGATCCGGTCGACCTCGCCGATCGTGTCGCGCCATTCGGGGGCGCGGGCCAGCTTGCGGCGCTCCTCGCTGACGGTGCGGGTGCGGTCGACGCCGTCGATCAGGAGCTTCCAGAACTCGTCCTGGTCGTCGGCTCCCGGGAGCCGCAGGGACAGCCCGGTGATGACGACTGATGGTTCGGTCATTGGCGGTCTCCCGTGGTGTCCTGGGTCGCGTCGTCGGTGATCCACTCGAGGTGGAGGAACTCGTCGTCGTGCCAGACGTTGACGTGGGCGGGCGCCAGGGCCGGGCCGCCGGTCGGGCCGTCCGGGACGTCGGCGGGCGCGATGTGCCCCTGGAAGTTGACCAGCGCCAGGCCCAGGCGGCCCTCCCGGTTCCGGTAGGCGGCCGCCAGTTCCTCCGGGAGGCCGTCCCGCCCCGCCTCGGACAGGGAATGCAGGTAGTGGATGCCCTGCTCCTGGGCGCGGGCGAGCCGTTCGGCCACGGCCGGCTGGTCGCCGTCCCCCTGCAGGAGCACCGGGACCACGTCCAGGAATTCGCCCATGCAGTGGGCGTAGTCGTGCCCCTTCCAGCGGCGGCAGTCGTTCACCAGGCCGGCGGCGATCCGCTTCTCACCGGTGAGTTCCGACAACCGCCCGTGCACCTGCCGGAGGGCGGCCTCGAGGGGGTGCTCGCCGCCCAGCGGGACGCTGGCGCGTCCGGCGGGGACCGCGTCGCTCCGCGAGGCCAGCGCCTCGATCACGGCCCGGTTCGAGTCGGTCCAGCCCGCGTAGTCGAAGGAGTCCAGTTCGGACCGCCAGTCGCGGTCCGGTTCCAGGGCGGTCAGGAACCGGCTGTAGCGCTGCGCGTCGGGGAGCGCCTCGCCCCGCGCCAGGCGCGGGAGTTCGTCGCTCAGGATTCCGGCGCTGAAGCCGTCGAAAACGCCGTGGTGGAAGGCCCAGACCAGCCGCAGCGTCCGGTCGGACTCGCGGACGATCACACAGCGCCACAGCAGGCCCTCGTCGAACGGTTCCGCCTGGAGGGCGTGCGCCAGCGCGTCGGTGAAGTCGCGGATCCGGCCCGGGTCGAGCCGCCGGAGGTCCTGGACCGCGACCAGCTCGGGCAGGCTTCCGACCGCTTCGGGTGGGAGGATCTCGAATTCGTCGCCGGCCAGGCGGGCGCGCAGGACCTCGTGCCGGCCGGCCAGCGCCGCGATCGCCTCCCGCAGGTCCGCGGCGTCGAGGCCGGTGACCGTCTGCATGCAGCCGCCGGTCTCGGCCCCGCTGGAACGGTGCAGCCTCGCCACGGCCCCGATGTCGAAGCGGTACTCCGGCTCTTCGGCGGCGAAGGCCGCCGCGACCCGGCGGCCGTCCTCGGCCGCCCAGTCGACCATCCGCCGGACCTGCTCGGCGGGCAGGTCCCGCCGCTTGCGTTGCGGCGGTTCCGGCTCGGGGTCGGGGGCGCTCTGCAGCACCGACGAGAGCCCGGCGGCGGTGGGGTTCCGGTACACATCGCTCACCTGGAGGTCCATCCCGGATTCGCGCAGGCGGCGGACGGCCGCGATCGCCTGGAGCGACTGGGCTCCGGCGTAGAAGAAGTCGTCGGTCGCCTGCAGGTCGGGCGCGCCGAGGGCCTCGCGGAAGGCGTCCAGGACAGCCGGGTCCGCGCCCGGCGACGGTGCCGGCGGCGCCTCCGCGCGCTCGATCTCGGCGGCCAGCCGCTTCCGGTCGGCCTTGCCGTGCGGCGTCAGCGGGAGCGCCCGCTTCCAGAAGGCGCGCTGCGGGACCATGTACTGCGGCAGTTTCGCCTGGAGCGCTTGGCGCAGCTCGGCTTCGGCGGGCGCCGCCTCGCCGGTGTAGAAGGCGGTCAGTCGGCTGTCGTCGCGTTCGTTGGTGTGGATGACGACCGCCTCGGTCACGCCGGTGCAGCGCTGCAGGGCCAGTTCGATCTCCGACAGCTCGATGCGGTACCCGGCGTGCTTGATCTGCCGGTCGACGCGGTCGATGTAGACGATGCGGTCGGACTCGTCCAGCACCACCCGGTCGCCGGTGCGGTACAGGCGTCCGGTGGTCCCGCCGGGGGCGTCGGTGAACTTCTCGGCCGTCAGCTCCGGCCGCCGGTGGTAGCCGATGGCCACGCTGGGTCCCGCGATGCGGAGTTCGCCGGGGACGCCGCGCGGCACGTCCGTGCCGTCGGGGTGCGTGATGTACAGCTCCCGGTTGCGGGCGGGGACGCCGATCGGCATGCGGTCGAAGTCCGGCGATTCGTCCACCCGAAAGTAGGTCGTGCAGACCGACGCCTCGGTGGGGCCGTACAGGTTGTAGAGCCCGCCCGGTCCCAGGACCTCGAAGGCGCGCTTCGCGGCCCAGGGCTGCATGGCCTCGCCGCCGACGTACAGGCCCGACATGCCGTCGATCGCCGCGGGGTCCTCGGCCATCAGCAGGTGGAAGACGGCGGTGATGAGGATGCCCTTGTCGATCCGCTCCCGGCGGAGGAAGTCGGCCAGGAGCCGCATGTCCATGTTGAGGGCGTGGCCGCCCATCACCAGGGTCGCGCCGCTGAGGAAGGCGCTGTACACGTCCAGCAGCGACGGATCGAACGTGTTCGCCGTGAGGTGGAGGATCCGTTCGCCGGGCCGGTAGTCCATGTAGCCGTTGTCGGCGCACGTGCTCAGGACCCCGCCGTGGGTGACCAGGGTGCCCTTCGGCTGCCCGGTGGTCCCGGAGGTGTAGATCATGATCAGCGGGCTGGCGGCGGTGATGCCGTCGGGAGCCTCGTAGGTCCCCGACAGGCGCTCGGGCTGGTGGACCGCGACGTCCTCGGGCCAGGGGTGCGCGCGCGGGTCCGAGCACAGGGCGACCGCGGCGCCGCTGTCCTCGAGGGCGTGGGCGACCCGTTCGGCGGGGGCCTTGGGGTCCAGCGGGATCTCCACCGCTCCGCACTTCATGAGCGCCACCCGGGTGAAGACCTGCCACGGTCCCCTGTCGAGGTGGCACGCGACGAAGTCGCCCGGGCCGACGCCCGCGGCCTGGAGGCCGCCGGCCACGGCGTCGGTGAGGCGGTCCACCTCCGCGTAGCTCCATTCGCGCCGCTCCCAGCGGAACGCGGGCCGATCGGCGTGGTGCGCGAACGAGGCGCGCACGCGGTCGAGGAGGGATTCGTCGATCACCGGTCCGGCGGCGGTCAGCGCCGCCCGGCGCCGCCCGTGCTCGGCGGGGGTCTCGGGGCGCAGTCGCGAGACGGGGCGGTCGGCGTCCCGGGCCATCTCGACCAGCAGCCGGTCGAGCTGCCGGCCCATCCGGGCGATGGTCGCGCCGTCGAACAGCTCGGTGCGGTATTCGATGTCGACCGAGAAGTCGTCCTCGCGCTCGGCCACGCTGACCGACAGCGCGTACCGGCTCTTGATGCGCCCGGGCGGCAGGGGCTCGAGCCGCACGCCGTCGAGTTCGAGCTCCTCGGTCCCGGTGTTCACGTAGTTGAACAGGACGTCGAACAGCGGGTGGGCGTCGCCGCCCGGCTGCAGGCCCAGTTCGGACAGCACCGCCTCGAACGGCGCGTCCTGGTGGCCGAGGACGGCGAGCGCGTCGTCCCTGGAGGCGGTGACCGCCTCGCGGACGGTCCGGCGCGAGTCGTCGGTGACCCGCAGCGGCAGGGTGTTCACGAACATGCCGACGGTGCGGTCGGTTCCGGGGACCGTCCGCCCCGAGACCGCCGTGCCGAGCACGAACTCCCGCTGGCCGCTGTACAGGCCCAGGAGCCTGGTGAGCGCGGTGAGGAACACCATGTACGGCGTGGCTCCGCAGTCCCGGGCGAGGTCGGCGACGGCCCGCCGCCCGGCTTCGCTCACGAAGCCGTGGCGGGCGCCGTCGAACGTGGCCGGTTCCGGCGGGGTCTTGTCCGCGGGCAGTTCGAGCTTGGGGATCTCCCCGCCGAGCATCTCGGTGAAGAACTCGACGTCCCGGTCGAACTTGCCGTCCGCCTCCAGCTTCTCGAGCGCTTCGACATACTCCGCGTAGCGCATCGGGGCGGCCGGCAGCGCCTTCCCGCCGAGCGCGTCGGCGATGTCGTCGACCAAGATCGCCAGGGAACGCTGGTCGCCGATGATGTGGTGCATGTCGATCAGCAGGTAGCGGGGCGCCCCGTCGACCGACAGGACCTCCACCCGCATCAGCGGAGCGGCGGCGAGGTCGAACGGCCGCGGTTCCGCCGCGAGCCTCGCGTCCGCCGCTTCGGCGGTCAGCTCGGTCACGGACACGACGTCCGGGACGTCGGCGTGGACGCGCTGCATCAGTGCGCCGCCGTCGAGGTGGAACGAGGTGCGGAGCTGGTCGTGCCGCTCCACCAGGTGCCCGAAGGCGGTCCGGAGCCGCTCGACGTCGAGCGGGCCGGTGATCTCGTAGGCGGTCGCCAGGTTGTAGGCGGTGGTGTCGTTCTGCATCGCGCAGACGGCGTACATGCGCTTCTGCGCGGGCGAGGCCGGGGCGGTCGACGGCGGCGGCGCGGCCGCGGGTTCGGGCCGCTCGGTGGGGGCCGGGTCGCCCTGCTTCGCGAGGCGTTCGCGGATCGCGGCGTACCGGGGGTCGGCGAAGACCTCCCCGGCGGTGAGCGAGAGGCCGGTGCGGTCCTCGATCAGGGCGCAGAGGCGCACGGCGGTCAGGGAGTCGCCGCCGGACCGGAGGAGGTCGTCGTCGTCGCTCGGCTCGGTCCCGAGCACCTCGGTCCAGGCCTCGCGCAGCACCTCCGCGGCCGCGGCGGCGGGCGGTGCCGGCCGGCCCGCGTCCCCGCCCAGCTCGTCCAGCCGGATGTCGGAGGTGAAGCGGCGTTCGGCGAAGGCGTACCCCGGCATCGGGATGCGTTTGCCGATCGCGCAGAACCGGCTCCGGTCGACCTGCCCGCCGTGGACCCACTGCGAGGCGAGGATCCGCCGCAGCCGCGCCGGGTCCAGGGGGTCGGCGACGAGCTCGGGCGAGCGGTCCGGGCGCGGCGGGGCGCCGGCCGGGACCGTGCCGGACTTGAGGCACTGCACGGCTTCGGCCGGGCCGATCTCGCCGACGGCCGAGGCGTGCGCGATCCGCAGCAGCCGGTCGGCTCCGGCGGGGGCGTGGAGGCTCCCGGGTCCGGCGACGCGGATGAGCGCGGCCCGGATGACGAACTGGGAGAGTCGGTCGATCGCCCGGTCGGAGGAGGGCTCCTCGAACACGCCCCGCCGCAGCGCGGAGCGAAGTCCGTCGTCGAAGACGCGCAGCTCGCGCTCGACCGCCTCGCGGAAGTCCGCCCCGGCCAGGCTCCGGTCGGCGGCCGGTTCGCCGGGTACGGACAGGCGCGCCCCGTCCGAGGCGTCGACCGCCAGCGGCGGGTCGGACGGCTCGATCCATGCGAGCGGCCTACCCGGCTCGGCGATCGCGACCGCCCGCGACTCCAGCTCCGCGCGGCCGCGGGCCAGGGTGTGGGAGACGTCCCTCGCCGAGCGGGCCTCCCGGCAGAAGTCCTCCAGGGTCTCCTGCATGCGGCGCCGGGATTGCTCGGTCCCGGCCGAGACGGGGTAGAGGTACTCCCCGTCCTCGTCCGGTTCGTCCGGGCGCGGCGGCGCGCTCTTCAGGACGAGGTGGGCGTTGGTCCCGCCGATGCCGAAGGAGCTCACCGCGGCCGTCCGCACGCCGGGTTCGGGCACGGTCTCTCCGGTCGGGACGTAGAGCGAGCCGGACGGGTCGATCCGCTCGTTCATGTCCAGGAAGTTGGGCATGGGCGGGATCGCTCCGCGGTGCAGGACGCCGACGGCGCCGAGGAATCCGGCGACGCCCGCCGCCGCGTCCAGGTGGCCGATGTTCCCCTTCACGGCGCCGAGGGCGCACGGGCGGCGCTTGCCGTACACCGCCGAGAGCGCCTCGTACTCGATCGGGTCGCCGAGTTCGGTGCCGGTGCCGTGGGTCTCCACGTAGCCGACCTCGTCGGCGTCGGCGCCGGCGTCGGCCAGCGCGGCGCGGATCACCTGCTCCTGGCCGCGCGCGCTCGGGGCGGTGTACCCGACCTTGCCGTTGCCGTCGTTGTTGGTCGCGCTGCCGGCGATCACCGCGTAGATGTGGTCGCCGTCGGCCACGGCGCGGTCGAGGAGCTTCAGCAGCACCATTCCGGCGCCCTGGCCCGGGACGGTGCCGTCGGCGTCCCGGGAGAAGGGGCGGCACACGCCGTCCGGGCTGAAGATCATGCCCTCGTGAGAGGCGTAGCCCTCCTTCCGCGGGAAGTTGAGCGCCACGCCGCCCGCCAGCGCCATGGCGGCCTCGCCCTGGCGGAGGCATTGCACCGCTTCGTGGATCGCGACCAGCGAGGTGGAGCAGGCCGACTGGACGGTGACGGCCGGTCCGGTCAGGTCGAGCTTGTAGGCGATCTTGGTCGCCAGGAAGTCCTTCTCGTTCATGGTCATCGCCTCGAACGCCCCGAGCGGGTCGTCCCGGCGGTTCAGGAAGCCCGCCATCCAGGCGAAGTTGGTTCCGCTGCCGGCGAAGAGCCCGATGTCGCCGGGGTGCTCGCCCGGGACGTATCCGGCGTCCTCCAGGGCGTGCCAGGCGGTCTCGTGGAGCAGCCGCATCTGCGGGTCCATGGTCTCGGCCTCTTTGGCGGAGTAGCCGAAGAAGTCGGCGTCGAAGGTGGACGCGTCCACGAATCCTCGCGCGTTCACGTAGCGCGGATCGTCGATCGCGGCCTCGTCGAGGCCCGCCTCGAGCATCTCCTCCCTGGTGAAGCGGGAGATGCCGACCCTGCCGGCCGAGCGGTCGGCCCAGTGCTCGGCGATGTTCGCGGCCCCCGGGAGCACGCCGGAGACGCCGATCACCGCGATCTCGCGGCCGTCGGCGGGCCGGTCGTCGTCGGCCCAGTCGTCGAAGCCGGTGAGGTCCCCGAGGGTGATGGCGTCGGGCGCGTCGCGGGGCTCGGGCGCCGCGGGGGTTCCCAGCGCTTCCGACAGGCTCTGCGGGGTCGGGTTCTCGAACAGCTTCACGAGCGGCACGTCCGTGCCCAGGCTCTCGCCGAGGCGGTTGTTGACCAGCATGAGCTTGTAGGAGTTCCCGCCGATGTCGAAGAAGTTGTCCGACGGCGCCGCCGGGCGGTCGAGCACCGCCTCCCACGCCGCGAGGATGGTCTCCAGGACGTCGGCCGGGGCGGGCGCGGCGGGGGCCCGGTCCGGCTCGGGCGCGTCCTGCGCGCGGGCGGCGTTCCGCAGCGCCCGGCGGTCGATCTTGTGGTTGGGCAGTTGCGGCATCCGGTCCACTCGCTGCAGTCGCGTGGGCTTCATGTAGGCCGGGAGCGCCCGGCCGATCTCGGCTTCGATCGGCGCCGAGAGGTCCCGGGCGCCGGTGGAGGTGTAGTAGAGGACGAGGTCGTCGTCCTCGGCGGCGGCTACCGCGTAGGACACGCCGTCGGCGCGCATCGCGGTCTTCTCGATCTCGCCGAGTTCGATGCGGTTGCCGTTGAGCTTCACCTGGTGGTCCAGGCGGCCCTTGAGGGCGATCTCCCGGTTCGGGAGGCGGACGCCGACGTCGCCGGTCCGGTAGACGGGCACGTCCGGCAGTTCCCGGAGGGCGGTGAAGGCCCGCCGGGTCTCCTCCGGATTGTTCACATAGCCGGCGGCCAGGCCCTCCCCGGCGATGCAGAGCTCGCCGGGCACGCCGTCGGGCCGGATCATCCCGTCGTCGCCGACCACCAGCACCTCGGCGCCGGAGATCGCGCTGCCGATGGTGACCTCGTCGCCCGGTGCGAACTCCTTGACGGTGGCGGTCACCGTCGTCTCGGTGGGCCCGTACATGTTGAAGATGCGGGCACCGGTCTCCTCCTGCAGGTGCGTCAGCAGGTTCTCCGAGAAGTGCTCGCCGCCGCAGACGACGACCCGCAGCTTGTGGAGTTGGGCGCCGAAGCGGCGGTTGCCGCACATCGCGGTCATCTTCGACACCGGTACCTGGATGTGGGTCACGTCGTGGGCGGCGATGCGGTCGGCGATCGCCGCCGCGTCCTTGTGGTCGCCGGCGGGGCACATGTGCACCGCCGCGCCCGAGGCCAGCGGGATGAGGCTCTCGAAGGCGAAGATGTCGAAGGTGGGGTCGGCCAGGCTGATGATGACGTCCCCGGGTCCGAACAGGTCGCGCTCCCGGTGGTCGGCGAAGAGGTTGCACACGCCGCGGTGCCTGACCGCGATGCCTTTCGGGTTTCCGGTCGTCCCCGACGTGTGGATGGTGTAGATCGGATCGTCCGGCCCGGTCGGGGGAGCCTCGAACTCCGGCAGGGCCTGGTCGGTGCAGGTGCCGATGTCGAAGACCGTGTCGATGCGGGAGGTCGCGGCCAGGCCCGCCGGCGCGAAGGCGAACCTGGGCCTCATGTCGGCGATGATGCGTTCGTGTCGCGCCTCGGGCTGGGAGGGGTCGAAGGGCGCGTAGGCGCCGCCGGCCTTGAGGATCGCGAGCTGCGCGATCAGGAGGTTGACGTCGCGGACGGTGAACAGCGCGACGGTTTCGCCGGTCTCCAGCCCGGCCGCGCGGAGGCGGGCGGCCTGGGCGTTCGCCAGGGCGTCGAGCCGGGCGTAGCCGTACCGTTCGCCGTCCGCGTCGATGACGGCGGTCGCGTCCGGGGTCTGTGCCGCGTTCCGGGCGATGAGCTCGTGGATCGGTGTGAACGGCGCGGCGGTCAGGCGGGCGCGGACGGCCTCGTGCTCGGCGTCGGCGTGCAGCGGGATCCGGCCGATCGGCCGGGAGTCGTCGGCGCAGGCGCGGTCCAGCAGCGTATCGAAGTGGGCGGCGAGCTTCTCGATGGTCGGCCGTTCGAACAGGTCGGCCGCGTAGTCGATGTCGACCGTCAGCCCGTCCTCGGCCTCGGTGCAGGTGATGACGAGGTCCATGCCGACCGCGGGCGGCATCACCTCGAGCGGCCGCGCTCCGATCCCGTCGATCCGCAGGTCATGGTGGTCCATGTTGTGGTAGTCGAAGGAGACGTCGAACAGGGGGTGGCGGCCGGGGACCCGGCGCAGTTCGAGCTTTTCGACCAGTCGGTCGAAGGGCACGTCCTGATGGGTCAGGGCGTCGAGCACCGCCTCGCGTCCGGCGTCCAGGTATTCGCCGAAGGCGGTCCGGGCGTCCGGCCGGAGCCGGATCGGCATCATGTTGACGAACATGCCGATCATCTCCTGCGTCTCGGCCATGGTCCGGCCGGTGACCGGTACGCCGATTACCAGGTCCTCGGTTTCGGCGTAGCGGGAGAACACCGCGCCCCACGCCGACAGCATCGCCATGAACGGCGTCGCGTTGTGGGCCTCCGCGAGGGCCTTCACCGCGTCCACGCGGTCCGGGCCCAGGCGCAGGGTCACCCGGCCGGCCTCGGCGTCCCGGCGCCCGCGCGGGTGGTCGGTGGGGAGGAGATCGCGCACCGGCGCGTCGGCGAGCGCGGCCGCGAGATGGTCCTCGGATTCCGATCGGGCGTCCCGGCGCTCGGGGTCCCCCTCGTGCATGACGAAGTCCTTGTACTGCAGGGGGAGCGGATCGAGCTCCCCGGCGTACAGCCGGCTGAAGTCGCGGGTGAGGACCTCGGCCGACACCGCGTCGGCGACGATGTGGTGGATGTCGAACAGCAGCAGGCTGCCGTCGGGCCCGCCGTCGACGATCTCCATGCGGAACAGGGGGCCGCGCTCGAGGTCGAAGGGCCGGACGAATTCGGCCATCAGATCGTCGACGGCGTCGTCCTCGGGGAGGTCGCCCCGGGTGAACCGGAGCGGCGGCTCCGGGTGTGACCCGGTGTCGGCCACCCGCTGCCGGACCTCGCCGCCGCGCATGGCGAAGGTGGTGCGGAGCGGTTCGTGCCGTTCGATCAGCCGCCGGAGTGCGGTCCGCACCCGCTCGGGGTCGAGCGAGCCGTCCAGCCGTGTCGCGGACGGCATGTTGTAGATGAGCCGGCCGGGGTCCATCTGCGCGGCGATGTACATGCGGGTCTGGGCCGGGCTCAGCGGGTAGTCGTCGGCTGCGGGGGCCGGGCGGAGGCGTTCGGCGGTGCCGGTCCCGTCGAAACGTTCGGCCAGCGCCGCGGGAGTCGGGGCGGTGAAGATGTCGGCGACGGCGACGTCGAAGCCGAGGCGGCTCCGCAGGTGCGTGGCCAGTCCCGTGGCCTTCAGCGAGTCGCCGCCCAGGGCGAAGAAGTCGTCGTCGGGGGTGATGTCCCGGTACCCGAGCACCTGCCGGAAGGCGTCGAGGACGCCCTCCGGGGCGTCGGCCGCGGAGGCGGACGGTGTCTCCTCCGGAGTGGACGGTTCGGTGGCGACGCCGGTGTCCTGCGGGTGGGCGACCGGGTCGAAGGCGTACCCGGGCAGGGAGATCCTGCGGCCGGTGTCGTGGCGGCTCCAGTCGATCGGCAGCCCGGCGGCCCAGAGCCTGCCGAGCGAGTTCAGCAGGTAGGCGTCGTCGGGCGTCGGCTCGGCGGCGTGGCGCAGCAGGTTCTGGAAGCTCTGGTCCGGGCGGCGCTGCGGATCGTGCGCGGCGAAGGTGGACAGGGTGCGACCGGGGCCCAGCTCGATCCCGTAGAGCGGTCCCTCCGACAGCAGGGTCCGGACGCTCTCGGCGAAGTGGACCTCGTCGGTGATGTGGTCGCTCCAGTAGGCGGGGGCGGTCATCTCCCCCGGCCGCGCGATGCGGCCGGACCGGTTCGAGATGATGGGGACGGACGGGTCCCGGGACTCGACGCCCGACACGACCGCCTCGAAGGCCTTTGCGGCGTCGGCCATCATCGGGGTGTGGAAGGCGTGCGAGGTGTGCAGCCTGCTGCCTTGGACGCCGTGGTCCTCGAGCCGCCCCACCACGTCGCCGAACGCCTCCCGGGTCATGCCGAGGACGGAGCGCTCGGCCGAGTTGTCCAGCGCGACCCAGACGCCGGGCATGCCGTCGACGATGGATCGGACGCGTTCGGCGGGCGAGGTCACGGCGACCATCACGCCCGGTTCCTGGCGCTGCATGAGGGTGCCGCGTTCGCGGACGAGCCGGGCCGCGTCCTCGAGGCGCCACACTCCCGCGAGGGCGGCGGCCGTCAGCTCGCCGATGCTGTGCCCCACCAGGACTTCCGGCTCGATACCGAGGGACTCCAGGACCTTGGCCATGGCGAACTGGGTACTGAACAGGGCGTACTGCGACCATTCGGTGCGGTCGACGCGACCGTCGTCGTCATCGCCGTACAGCAGGTCCCGGAACTCGGCCGCCTCGGCGCCGGGCAGCAGGCCAGTCAGTTCGTCCATCCAGTGCCGGAACACCGCGCCCGCGGGGCTCGGGCTCCGGTAGAGGCCGAGGCCCATCGCGCGGTACTGGTTGCCTTGGCCGGAGAACAGCAGGGCGGTCTTACCGCCGTCGGCGGCCTTCGCCGCGCCGGCGGCGGCGATCCGCTCGCTCCAGGCCTCGGCGTCCCGGTCCTCGTCGGCGGCCACGACGATCGACTTCCGGTAGGGCAGTTCGGCGCGCCCGCGGCGCAGGGTGACCGCCGCGTCGCTCAGCGATACGTCGTCGTGGTCGGCGACGTGGCGGACGACGCGTTCGGCGGTGCGGTCCAGCGCTTCCCGGCTCGCCGCGGAGAACTGCAGCAGCTCGTAGGGGTTGTCGTCCGTCGGCCGGGTCTCCGGCGCCTCTTCGAGGATCATGTGCACGTTGGTGCCTCCGACACCGAAGGAGTTGATGCCCGCCCGCAGCCGCCGTCCGCGCCAGGCCCGGCCTTCGCCGGTGACCTCGAAGGGGGTGGCGTCGAAATCGATGTTGGGGTTGGGCTTGTCGTAGTTGCGGGTGCCGGGCACGTAGCGGTGCTTCAGGCTGAGCGCCACCTTGCTCAGTCCCACCGCACCGGCGGCGGTGTCGGTGTGGCCCACGTTGCCCTTCACCGATCCGAGCAGGCACCCGCCTTCCGGGCCGCCGTCGAAGGCGCGGGTCAGCGACGCGACCTCGATCGGGTCGCCAAGGAGCGTGCCGGTGCCGTGCGCCTCCACGTACGTCACGCTCGAGGGGTCGATGCCGGACGTTTCGTAGGCCGCGCGGATGGTCTCGTACTGGCCGTCCTCGCTGGGGGCGGTGTAGGAGGCTTTGCGCTTGCCGTCGTTGCCGACCGCCGACCCCTTGATGACGGCGTAGACCGGGTCGCCGTCCCGGAGCGCCGCGTCGACCGGCTTGAGCATCAGGAGCGCCGCGCCGTTGGAGAAGACGGTGCCGTCGGCGGCGGCATCGAACGGGCGGCAGTGCCCGTCGGCGGACAGCATCATGCCGTCGACGTAGCGGTATCCGCCCTCGTTGGGCAGTTCGATGGTGACGCCTCCGGCCACGGCCGTGTCGCATTCGCCGGCGCGCAGCGACTGGGCGGCCTGGTGGACGGTGAGGAGCGAGGTCGAGCAGCCGGTCAGGGTGGAGATGGACGGCCCGGTCAGGTCGAAGTGGTAGGACAGGCGCGTGCTCAGGAAGTGGTTGGTGGCCAGCGTGAAGTTCTGGTAGAGGTCGCCGAACGCCGAGGGGCCGAGCAGCGCTCTCCGGTACCAGGCGAAGTCGTCGCTCCCGCCGGCGAACACCCCGGTCCGGCCCGGGATCGACCTGGGGTCGTATCCGGCGTCCTCGCAGGCCTGCCAGAAGCATTTGTACAGCAGCCGGAGCTGCGGGGAGGTCGCCTCCACTTCGGCCGGCGGAATGCCGTAGAGGTTGTCGTCGAAGACGTCGACGTCCGCGATCCGGCCCTTGGCCTTCACGTAGTCCGGGTCGCGGAGGTCGCTCTCGGGGACGCCCAGGGCGCGCAGTTCGTCGTCGTCGTAGAAGGTGATGCCCTCCGATCCGGCCCGGAGGTCGGCCCAGAACCGGTGGACGTCGGCCGCGCCCGGCACCTGGATGCCGATGCCGATGATGGCGATGTCGTCGCCGCGCCGCGCCCGCGGGCGTGAGACCGGCTCGGGCCGCGCGGAGTCGCCGAGCAGCCGGGTCTGCGCCGCGACGGTGTGGTGCTTGAGCAGGTCGGTGATGGGGATCTCGCGCCCGAACTCCTCCTTGATCTCCAGTTGCAGGCTCATGAGGTTGAGCGAGTTGCCGCCCTGCTCGAAGTAGGAGCCGTCGACGTCGATCTCGTCGTTGCCCAGCACACGCCGCCACAGTCCGGCGATCCGCTCCTGCGCGGGCGACCCGGCCGGCGCGGCGGCGCCCGCTTCGCGCGCGCTCGGCAGCCGCCGCTTGAGGGCCCGGCGGTCGAGTTTGCCCGCAGCCGACGTCGGCAGCGCCTCCACCCGCATCAGCACCGACGGGATCATCTGCGGCATGAGGTTCCGCGCCAGCGCGGCGCGGACCCGTTCGGCGGGGACGTCCTCGCCGGCGGTGAAGAATCCGGCCAGGCGCGCGGGGACGGCCTCGTCGTCCACGACCGCCGCGGCCTCCACCACGCCGTCGGCGTCCAGGAGGGCCCGCTCGACCTCGCCGAGCTCCATGCGGACGCCCCCGACCTTCACCTGGTCGTCGATGCGCCGGATGAACGCGAAGCGGCCGTCCGAACGCAGGTACCCGAGATCGCCGGTGCGGTACATGCGCCGCATGTGCGCCGGATCCTCCTCCGGGTCGAAGAACGGGTTCTCGACGAAACGGGTGGCGTTCAGCTCGTCGCGGTTGAGGTAGCCGGCGGCCACCCCGGCGCCGGCGATGCACACTTCGCCGGGCACGTCCACGCCGCAGAGGCCGTCGTCCCGGTCGAGGACGTAGACGCGGTAGTCGTTCAGGGGCGTCCCGATCGGCGCGATGGGATCGGTGTCGTCGGCGGTGACGGTGCTGTGCGTGGCCCACATCGTCGCTTCGGTCGGGCCGTACACGTTCTCCAGGGAGCACTGCAGCGGCAGCTCGAAGAACCGTTCGGTGATGTCCGAGGTCAGGGCCTCGCCGCCGCTGAACACGTACCGCAGCGAGGCGAGGTCGGCGGCGCGGCCGCTCGAGGCGGCGGCGTCCAGGAGCACGCGGAGCATGGTGGGAGAGAAGTTCACGTGCGTGATGCGCCGCTCCCGGATCGCGCCGATCAGGGCGGGCGCGTCGCCCTCTCGCCCGGCCGGGAGGATCGCGAGCCGACCCGCTCCGAACAGCCATCCGTAGACCTCGGTGCCGAAGATGTCGAACGTGAAGGCCGTCTTCAGCAGATAGACGTCGTCAGCGGCCAGCGGGAAGCGGCGTTCCAGGTCCAGGGCGGTGTTCTGGATGTTCGCGTGGCGGACCACGACGCCCTTGGGCTGTCCGGTCGACCCGGAGGTGTACTCGATGTAGAGGGTGTCCTCCGGGTGGCGTTCGACGCGGGCCGGCCGCTCGCCGATCCGCACGCGCTCGTCCGCGGCGAGGGCCTCCAGGTCGTCCCAGTGGTCGATGTCGAGTCGGGTCACGCCTTCGGGCAGCTCGAGTTCGGCGGCGGAGGTGGTCAGGACCACCGAGATCCCCGCGTCGTCGAAGATCTGGGCCAGCCGCCGGGCGGGCATGCCCTCGGACAGCGGCACATACGAGCATCCGGCGAGCACCGTCCCGAAGACCCCCGCCAGCAGTCGGGCGCTTCGGGGCAGCAGCACCCCGACCGGCCGCTTCTCGTGGCCGACCGCCTCCAGGAGGCGGCGTTGCACCAGGACCGCCGCGTCATGGGCCCAGGCGTTGGAGTAGTCGCGGGTTTCGTCGGACCAGGCGAGGCGCGCGGGATCGGAGGTGGTCTTGTCCAGGAAGACCGAGCCCAGGTCGGTCGGCTCCCAGTCGAAGCGGTGGGTCCGGGAGAGGTCCGCCAGCAGGTCCGCCGTCTCCGAATCGGGGGCCGACCGGATCGCCCCGACCGGGGCGTCCAGCGCGTCCGGGATCCGGGTGAGCATCGCCAGGTATCGCCGGGCGAAGCGTGAGACCCGGTCCTCCGACAGCGCCGGCTCCTTGTACTGGAACACCAGCTCGGAGGTGTCCCCGATCTGCTCCACCAGAACGGAGAGCTTGCCGGGGAAGTCGACCCGGTCGTGCCGCACCGTCCCCAGCACTCCCTCGGGGTACCGGGGGTAGCTGTCGTGGATGAAGGTCACGTCGGTCGCGCGGCTCAGCGCCGGACGGTCGGTCAGCAGCTTCGTGACCGGATACCCGAGGTGCTTCCAGGTTCCGATGACCTCTGCGCCGACCCGCTCGAGCATCGCTCGAAGAGTCCGGCGCGGGTCCGCATCGATGTGCACCGGGAGCGTCTTGATGAAGCAGCCGATGCTCTGCTCCATCTCCAGCGCGGGCCGGTCGGCGAAGGGCGTCGCCACCGACACCTGGTCGGCGTGTGCGTATCGAGCCAGCAGCAGCCCGAACGCCCCGAGGTACAGAGTGTACTCGGAGACTTCCGCTTCCTGCGCGCAGGAGCGCAGCGCATCGCGCAAGGACGGATCCACGGGAAGGCGGATTTCCCGTCCCACGGATTCGCCTGTATCAGATCGCATCCAATGGGACAGATCCGGGGCTTCCTGCCTGTCGAGGTTCTCCTCCCAGAATTTTCGGCGCCTGCTCTCCTTAGACTCGGGGAGCGATTCGGATTGCTTCTTCTGGTAGGAGTGAAACCCGGCGTCTTCCTCGATCGGAGTCCCCGGATCGGTACCGCCGCGGCGCGCGAGGAACATGACCCGCTCGGCCAGGAGGCTCACCGACTGTCCGTCGGCGATCAAGTGATGGCAAACGACGAGCAAATGATCTTCCTCGCCGAACCTGCATTGAGCGATTCGGAAGAGTGGTGCCTCATCAAGCTGGAACGGTGTCTTCGCCACCTCTTCCAAGATCAACTCGAGCGCCTGCCCGCTGTATTCAATATCATACACAGTAGTGGGTGGATCGACGGACTCGGCGACGACGTACGAGACGCCGTCCCTGCCGTTCCGCGCAGCGCTTCGCAGCGCCGGCTGTTCTGACATCACTTGGCGCACAGCATGTTCGAGCCGTCCTGGGTCGACCGGCTCCATCCTCAAGTGAAGTACCACATGGTAGTCGGACGCGTCCCGCAGTTGGCAGTCGAAATACATGCCTTGCTGGGACAGCGACATCGGCACAGCCGATTCTGTCATCGTTCCACTGTTCCTTCTCGTCACTCTAACAACGCTTCAGGACCGCAGGCGGCCAGGGGCCGATCGACGTTCGAGAGCATTTAGCGGGGTTGACCTCAGTGGCGGGTACAGATTGGGGCGTCATTGGGCATATCGGGGTCGTCGCGGATGCACTTTAGCAACTCTACGAGACCATCGCAAACACCAAATGTGTTGATTTGATCCAAAACGGACAAGCTGTAATAGGAAATTTTCTACCTGGATTCGCCGGGGCCATGTGTGGTTCATGTGTTCACTGTGGTGATCACGGGAATTCATTGAATGGCGGCGTTCACACTTCGATTCCCAGGATTCACATGTGGTACGAGTGTTTCCTGTGATGATCTTGGAACGCTATTCAAAGAAGCTCTTCCAGTCTTTTTCTTCAGCGTTCCCTGTGGTTCAGGTGCCGTCTGTGATGATTCCGAGAATTCATGCAAACGCATCTTCCGGCCGAGCCGACCGTCCTTCCCGCACCCGCCGAAGTGGTCCACGGGCCGGGGACCGCAGACCGCTTCGGCCGGTGCCGGCCCGGACCGTGGCCTTCCTCGGGGCACGGCCAGGAGACAGTGGGCACCATCGGAGCGGGCTCAAGGGGGACTCCGCGCCTCGGGCGGACCGCCCGGCGTTGCCGGAGGGTGCTGCTGTACCGGGCGAGTCCACTGGGGCCGCCCGGTTCTTCCGCTGGGATGCTGGTGGGCCGCGTGGGACTCGAACCCACAACCTACGGATTAAAAGTCCGCAGCTCTGCCAATTGAGCTAGCGGCCCACGGCGACGATACCTCATCTGCGGCGGTAGGCCGGTCGAGGCGCGGCGGGGTCGGCGTGGAGTACTCGGGGTCCGCAGTGGGTGGGAGAGTGGCTTGGACGGCGCGGCGGCGGATGCGGAGGTGCCGCCGCCGCGCCTATTCGATCCGCGTCACACGTGGCCCTCGGTGGGATTCGGGTCCGCTCCCGCTTGATCGAACACACGTACTATAGACCATTCGCGCGCCGCTGTGAAGTCGGGTCGCCGAGCAGGTAGACTCGCCTGCTGTGCTGATACTGCTGCCTCCGTCAGAAGGGAAGGCCGCCCGCGGGGACGGTCCTCCCCTCGACCTTGGGCGACTCTCCTCGCCGGCCTTGACCCCGACCAGGGAGATGCTGGTCGACCAGCTCATCGACCTGTGCGAGAACGAGGACGAGGCGGTCGCGACCTTGAAGCTGTCCGCCCGGCAACGGCACTGCGTCCAGCAGAACCGGGAGCTCCGGACCGCGCCCACGCTCGCGGCCTGGGAGCTCTACACGGGAGTCCTCTACGAGCGGCTCGGCCTGGGCGACCTGCCCGACGGCAACCAGGTGCTCATAGCCTCGCCGCTGTGGGGCCTGCTGCGGCCCTCCGACCGGGTGCCGCCCTACCGGATGCCCATGTCGGCGCAGCTTCCCGGACTCGAGAAGCTCACCAAGGTCTGGCGGCCCGCCGTCGGCGAGCTCCTCCAGAGCCGCGACGACCTCATCGTCGACCTGCGGTCGGGGGCCTACGCCCAGGTCTGGGGCCCGAAACGGCGCGGCGTCTCCGTGCGCGTGTACAAAGAAGACGCCGAGGGGAAGCGGACGGTCGTCACGCACATGGCCAAGGCCACTCGCGGCGAGGTCGCCCACGCGCTGCTGGCCCGCGGCGTCCAGCCGACGACCCCGGCCGAACTCGGCGACTTCCTCGCCTCACAGGGCTGGAAGGTAGAGCTCTCCGAGCCCGCGACCCGCTCCAAGCCCTGGCTGCTGGACGTCGTGCACGCCTGAGTCAGTGGCCGCGGTTGTACCCGGTGGCCTCGGCGCGCTCGAAGGAGCGGCGCACCTCCTCCTCGGCCTCGGCCTGCCCGGTCCACGTCGCGCCCTCGACGCTCTTGCCCGGCTCCAGGTCCTTGTAGACCGTGAAGAAGTGCTGGATCTCCAGACGGTCGAACTCCTGCACGTCCGCGATGTCCTTGTACTTGTCCATGCGCGGGTCCTCCGAGGGCACGCACAGGACCTTGTCGTCCACGCCCTTCTCGTCGCGCATCCGGAACATCCCGATCGCCCGCGACCGGATCACGCAACCGGGGAAGGTCGGCTGCACGATCACCAGCGCATCGAGCGGGTCGCCGTCCTGGCCGAGCGTGTCGTCGATGAACCCGTAGTCGGCCGGGTACACCGTCGCCGTGAACAGCGTCCGGTCGAGGCGGATCCGACCGGTCTCGTGGTCGATCTCGTATTTGTTGGCGGATCCCTTCGGGATCTCCACCGTGACGTCGAACTCCATCGGCCGACTCTCCTCCAGCCTCGAATCCAGTGCTCTAGATGGCATAGTCTCTGTGCATGGCCCTCAGCGACAACGCCGACCCCGAAGGCACGAGTAGTGCGCCACAGGCACGACCTGAGGACTCCCCCTCGAAGCCGCGGCCCTCACGTGCGCGCGGCGCGCTGGCCTGGCTCTTCTCAACCATCGCCGTCATCGGTACGCTAACGGTCGCCGCGGTGCTGGTGTGGCAGATCGATGCCATGTCGGTCCCCGACAGAGGGGCGTTCACCGCCCCCGAGGCCTATCCCCCGGACGAGCCGGCGGAGGTCCTGGCCGCGTTCGACCAGGACGCCCCGGCCCCCGACCTGGCCTCGGCCCTGCCCGAACTGCTGTCGGACGAGCGCTTCGACGGGGACCTGTCGGCGGTCTTCGCCGACGCGGCGACCGGTTCGGTGCTGTACGAGCAGCGCGGCTCGGACCCGCTGTCGCCGGCCTCGTCGATGAAGCTGGTCTCGGCCGTCGCCGCCTACGAGCACCTCGGCCCGGAGTACCGGATCGAGACCAGCGTGGTCGAGGGGGCCGACGACGACACGGTGGTGCTGGTGGCCGGCGGCGACATCACGCTGACCGTCGACGGCCAGGGCTACTACGGGGCGGGCGGCAGCCTGACCGACCTGGCCGAGCAGGTCCTGGAGGCGCGCGGCGGCGAGGCGCCGTCGACGGTCGTGCTCGATACGGACATCTTCACCGACGACGAGCTGGCCGCGGGCGTCGACGGCAACGACCTGCCCTACGTCGCGCGGGCGGCGCCGATCATGATCGACGGCGGCCGGATCGGCGGCGACCAGAAATACTTCGACTTCTACGACGACCCCGCTCAGGCGGCGCTCGAGCGGTTCGCCGAGCTGCTGGGGGCACCGGACGTCGGCCACGGCACCGCCCCCGAGGACGCGGGCGTGCTCGGGAGCGTCCACTCGCAGCCGGTGGCGGGCCTGGTGGACTCGTTCGTGCTCACCAGCGACAACGGGCTGGCGGACGCGGTCGCGTTCCAGACGGCGCTGGCGGTGGAGGGCGAGATGACCTGGGACGCGATCGATCGGGCGCACCGGGCGCTGCTGGAGGGCTTCGGCGCCGACACCGCGGACCTGGTGCTGGAGGACGGCTCGGGTCTGTCGGAGCGGAACCGGATGACCGCCGAGGCGTTCTCGCTGATGCTGCTGGGCGCGGCCGATACGTTGGCGAGCACGGTGTTCGAGTCGATGCCGGTGGCCGGCTATTCGGGGACCCTGGACGACCGGTTCGACGGGGCCGAGGACGGCTGGGGCCTGGTCCGGGCCAAGACCGGGACGCTCAGCGGGGTGTCGTCGCTGACCGGGTCGCTCACCACCGCCGACGGGAACCTGATCGTGTTCTCCCTGATCAGCAACGAGCATTCGAACACGAGCGCGGTCCAGGACGCGATGGACGATGTGACCACGGCGGTCGCGCTGTGCGGCTGCTGAGCGTGCCCCGGCGCCGCGGCGCCGGGGCACGTGCGGTCAGCGCCAGGTGTCGTCGACGCTCGCGCAGCCCGAGGCGGGCACGGTGACCGTCCGGTTCGATCCGGATTCCCAGACGGCGTCGCCGGCGTCGTCGACCTTCGTGTACTTGTACTCGACCGTCCGCCCGGCGGGGGCGTCGACGGTGGCGGTCCACTGCGGGTAGCCGTCGGGCGAGAGCTCGGGGCTCGCGGACGGGTCCCAGGAGCCGAGTTCGGCGGGGGCCCCGGTGATGTGGACCATCTGGCCCCAGTCGGTCTCGGCGGTGACGGTCACGTCGATGCAGCCGCTCTCGCCGCCGTCTCCGCCGCCGGTGGCGCCGACGTGGATCGCCAGCGCGGTCCCGCCGGGGACGGTGGCGGCGAAGGAGCCGCCGGAGACGGTCACGGTGTCTCCGGAGATGACGTCGGTGTAGTCCCCGTCGGGCAGGGAGGTGCCGAAGGTGCGGGAGACGGTGCCGTCGGAGGCGTTGAAGACCGCGTGGCCGCTCTCGCCGCGGCCGAAGGCGAAGGCGTCGCCGCTGCCCCAGACGTCGGTGAGGCCGCCTCCGGCGGTGGCGGCGCGGAAGCCGGCCATGCCGCTCAGGTACGGGGAGCGGTGGATGCAGGTGAAGGGTCCGGAGCCGCAGTCGACGTCCTTGACCGTGCCGTCGGTGTTCAGCGGCGGGCCTTCGTGGAAGGTGTCGAATTCGTAGCCGGTGTAGGACGAGGGCGTCCCGAACGGGTGGGCGAGCATGAACGCCTCGGCGATCAGGTAGTCGCGGCCGTGGGTTTGGTTCAGCGTCTCGCCGCCGCGTTCGGTGTCGTGGTTGGCGACGAAGGTTCCGGCTTCGGCCGTGTAGCCCCAGTCGGTGCCCATGTCCGGCAGGTGCTGGGCGTCGCCGGAGCCGCCGATGTGGTGTTCGAGGTCGCGGGCGTAGTCGAAGACGTGGACGTCGCCGTTCGGGGCGTATTCGTCGTCGGTGACCGGTTCGCCGTCGGCCTCGATGACCTCTTGGACGATGTAGGGGTCGCCGTTGACGCGGGCGATGATGTCGCCGAGTTCTCCGGCGTCGATGTGCTTGGCGGCGTCGATGCGGAATCCGGCGACGCCGAGTCCCATGAGGTCGTTGAGGTAGTCGGCGATGCGGCCCTGGACGTAGTCGGAGCCGGTGTCGAGGTCGTTGAGGCCGACCAGGTGGCAGTTCTGGACTTCCCACCGGTCGCCGTAGTCGCTGATCTCGCAGTAGTCGTCGCCGGTGCTGTGGAAGTCGTTCGGGCCGTATCCGGCGTCGGGGTAGTGGAACCGGGAGTACTCGCTGCCGGCCCAGCCGGTGCGGGTCTCGTCGGCGCCGGCGGCCATGTGGTTGATGACCGCGTCGGCGATGACGCCGATGCCGGCCGCTTCGCAGGCGGCGACCATGTCGGCGAATTCGGCGCGGGTGCCGAGGCGAGAGTCGAGCTTGTAGCTGACCGGCTGGTAGTGGATGTACCAGGCGTGTTCTTCGCCGGGGCCGGTATCGGTGCCGAGGATGTGCTCCTGGGGCGGGGAGGTCTGGACGTGGGTGTAGCCGGAGTCGGCCAGGGGCCCGGCGCATTCGTCGGCGATGGAGTCCCAGTTCCACTCGAACATGTTGAGGATGGCGTCGCCGTCGTCGAGGTCGGCGGCCTGGGCGGGATGGGTGAGGGCGGTCGCGGTGAGGGCGGTGCCGACCGCGAGGGCGATCGCGGCCAGGGCGGCCGGGGTCCGCCTCGGGGGCTGGTGCTGAAGCATCGTTGCTCTCCTTGAAAACTTCTTCCATCTCCTAGCAACAAATTGCTAGAAGGACAAGAATTTAGCATCTAGAGGTAGACAGTTTCAAGATCATGAATGTACGAAATGGGACGTATGCCCACTCCGGGTGGTGGCGGGCCGACTCCGCTCCGGATAGGCTTAACCGATGACGCCGCCCGTGAGCAATCCCATGCTGCCGTCCGTGGACTGGCGCACGGCCGCGTCGTGCTCGCGCGCGTTCATCCGCGGCGGGCCGCGCATGAGCCCCGAAGGCGCGCTCGACGTGGTCACCGACCTGCACCGCCACGCCCGCACCGCGATCGATCTGGTCGCCGACTACTCCGGACTGACCCCCGACGGCGGGGCGCCGATCGAAGTGGTCGACCGGGTGCGCTGGAGCCACATCAACATCTCCGGGCTGCGCCGGCTCCTGATCGGGCTCGGCGCCTCCGACGCCGCGGCCGACTCCTCGGCGAGCGCCGCCGCGAAGGTCACCGGCGTCCAGGCCGGGGCGGTGCTGGCGTTCCTGTCCTCCCGGGTGCTCGGGCAGTTCGAGACGTTCTCCACCCCCTCGGGGCGGCTGCTGTTCGTGGCCCCCAACATCGTCGACGTCGAACGCCGCCTGCGCCTGCCCGCGCGCGAGTTCCGGCTGTGGATCGCCGTCCACGAAGCGGCGCACCTGATGCAGTTCACCGCCGTCCCGTGGATGCGCGACTACTTCCACGGGCTCATCCACCGATTCTTCGAGGCCGCCGAACCGGAGGAGTCCTCCGCCTCGCAGATGGGCCGAGCCGTGCGCCGCGCGCTGTCGGCCACCCGCCAGGAGCCCGACCGGCAGCGCGGCGCCGAAGGCGAGACCGACGTCATGGCCGCGGTCACCAGCCCCGAGCAGCGCGAAGCGATCTCCCGCATCCAAGCGCTCATGACCCTCCTGGAGGGACACGCCGAGTCGGTCATGGACGGCGTCGGCCGCACCCACATCGACCACGTCGAACTGCTGCGCCGCCGCTTCGACCGCCGCCGCGCCCACCCCGGCGCGCTCCAGCGGTTCCTGCGGCAGTTGCTGGGCCTGGACGCCAAGCTCCAGCAGTACGCGGCCGGCCGCCGCTTCGTCGACCGGATCGTGACCGAGCGGGGCATCGACGGCTTCAACCGGATCTGGGAGACGCCCGAGCACCTCCCCAGCGAGACCGAGATCGAACGGCCCGACTCCTGGGCCCGGAGAGTGCTTTCGGAACCGAATGCGAAAGTGGGGCATGGCTAGACTGCCGGACTCGGTCGCGCGGATGCGCATAGCCGTCCGCGACCGCCTCGCCGATCTGCCGCGCGGCGCGCTCGTGCTCGCCGCCTGCTCGGGCGGACCCGACTCGATGGCCCTGGCCGACACCCTCGCGTTCGTCGCCCCCCGCGCCGGACTGCGCGCGGGGCTGGTCACCGTTGACCACGGCCTCCAGGACGGCTCCGGCGAGCGCGCCGAAGAAGTCGCCGCCTGGGCCCGCCGGGCGGGGCTCGACCCGGTCGAGGTGGCGCCGGTGCGGGTACTGGGATCGGGCGGCCCCGAGGCGGCGGCCCGGGAGGCCCGCTACGCGGCCCTGGACTGGGCGGCCGAGCGCCACGGGGCCAAAGCCGTCCTGCTCGGGCACACCCGCGACGACCAGGCCGAGACGGTGCTGCTGGCGCTCACCCGCGGGGCCGGGCCGCGCGGGATCGCCGGAATGCGGCCGGTCAGGGGCCGCTACCGGCGGCCGCTGCTGGACATCGCCCGCCGGGACACGCGCGCCACCTGCGACGAACGCGGCCTCAAGCCGTGGAACGACCCCCACAACACCGACCCCCGGTTCAAACGCTCGGCGCTGCGCGGGGCGATGGACGTCCTGACCGACGCCCTCGGCGAGGACCTCGTGGCGAACCTGGGGCGCACCGCCGCCCTGGTCGCCGCCGACACCGACCACCTCGACGCGCTCGCCGAAGCGGCCGCCGCCGAGTGCCGCGACGGCGAGGCGCTGCGGACCGACCGGCTCGAGTCCCTCGAGGCGCCGATCCGGCACCGGGTGCTGCGGGCGTGGATTCTTCAGCTCGGAGTGAACGGCGCGGCGCTCAACCACCACCACCTGGAGGCGCTCGACGCGCTCGTGACCGCCTGGCACGGCCAGGGGCCGACCTTCCTGCCCGGCGGTGTCGAAGTCGCCAGGACCGCGGGGCGCCTCCGGGCTAGCGGTACACCTCGGGCTTGAGCACACCGATGAACGGCAGCTCCCGGTAGCGCTCTCCGTAGTCCAGGCCGTAGCCGACCACGAACTCGTTGGGGATGTCGAAGCCCAGGTAGGAGACGGGGATCTCGGTATGCTGCATGCCCGGCTTCCGGAGCATCGCCACCACCGACACCGACGCCGGATTCAGCCCTTCCAGGTACTTCAGCAGCCAGGACAGGGTGAGCCCGGAGTCGATGATGTCCTCGACCACCACGATGTGGCGGCCGGTCACGTCGGAGTCGATGTCCTTGAGGATTCGGACCGTCCCCGACGAGCTGGCCGAGTTCCCGTACGAGGACAGCGCCATGAACTCCATCTTCACCGGGACCGTCAGAGCCCTGGCGAAGTCGGCCATGAACATCACCGCGCCCTTGAACACCCCCACGAGCAGCAGCTCCTCGGTGTCGGCGAAGTCGTGCGAGACCCGCTCGGCGATCGCCTCCACCTTGGTGCGGATCTCGTCTTCGGTGATGATGGTGCGCTCGATCTCCTCGGCATACCACGATCCGGGGTCGATCACGGCGGCCTGGGCCTCCGGCGACGGGACTGAGGCTGGGCTGGCAAGCTCCGACGTCATACGACAAGGGTGCCACCCGGCGGCCGGAGCCGCTGGCTTGGGTGGGCGGAGTCAACCCGCTCGTGGTAGTAATTACGGATCACATCGCGGGACTTCCCAGGGCCTGACCGGAGGTCACTGGGAGGACGGTGCAGCGCCGCGCAGTGTACTTTCGAACTGTTGGCTTCGTATGGCGACACTTGCGGGCCGACACTCGGCCGAACCGGCCAAACACGCGAGAACGGTACGAACGCAGGAGGAAACGAGTGGTCGACGCCGGGAAACCCACGCCGGAACGGAAGCGGTTTTTCCGGAGACCGTTGGTCTGGATCGTGCTCATCGCTCTGATAGCGGTCCTGATCGGCACCTTCTTCTCCGGCGGATCCGACTACGAAGAGTCGACCACCTCCGATGTCCTCCAGGAAATCAACGCCGGCAACGTCTCCGAGGCCAACATCCTCGACAAGGAGCAGTTGGTCCAGGTCGAGCTCACCAACGGCGACCAGGTCGAGGCGTACGTCCCGACCGGCATGACCGAGACGGTCGCCCAGACCCTCGACGACAACGGGGCCGCGTTCGACACCGAGGTCAATGAGACGTCGGTGTTCGTGTCCTTCCTGCTGAGCCTGCTGCCGATCGTGCTCATCGTCCTGCTCCTGCTGTTCTTCATGTCACAGATGCAGGGCGGCGGCTCGCGCGTGCTCAACTTCGGCAAGTCCAAGGCCAAGATGGTCTCCAAGGACACCCCGAAGACCACCTTCGTCGACGTGGCCGGCTCCGACGAGGCGGTCGAGGAGCTCGAGGAGATCAAGGACTTCCTCTCCGAGCCCAAGAAGTACCAGGAGCTGGGCGCCAAGATCCCCAAGGGCGTGCTGCTGTTCGGTCCGCCCGGCACCGGCAAGACCCTCCTGGCCCGCGCGGTCGCCGGCGAGTCGGGCGCGCCGTTCTATTCGATCAGCGGTTCGGACTTCGTAGAGATGTTCGTCGGCGTGGGCGCAAGCCGCATTCGTGACCTCTTTTCACAAGCCAAGGAGAACGCCCCGGCGATCATCTTCATCGACGAGATCGACGCCGTCGGCCGCCACCGCGGCGCCGGCATGGGCGGCGGCCACGACGAGCGGGAGCAGACGCTCAACCAGTTGCTGGTCGAGATGGACGGCTTCGACACCCGCGGCGGGGTCATCCTCATCGCGGCGACCAACCGGCCCGACATCCTCGACCCGGCGCTGCTGCGTCCCGGCCGCTTCGACCGCCAGATCCCGGTCGACGCCCCCGACAAGGACGGCCGCCAGGAGATCCTGGCGGTCCACGCCAAGGGCAAGCCGTTCGTCCCCGACGTCACCTTCGACACGATCGCCCGCCGCACGCCCGGCTTCTCCGGCGCCGACCTCGAGAACGTCGTCAACGAGGCCGCGCTGCTGACCGCCCGCCGCAACGAGCAGGCCATCTCGATGGACGCGCTCGAGGAGGCCATCGACCGCGTCATCGCCGGGCCCGAGCGCAAGGGCCGGGTCATGGGCGACGAGGAGAAGAAGATGACCGCCTACCACGAGAGCGGCCACGCGCTCGTGGCGTTCGCGCTGCCCCACGCCGCGCCGGTCCACAAGCTCACCATCCTGCCGCGCGGCCGCAGCCTCGGGCACACCCTGGTGCTGCCGACCGAGGACAAGTACTCGCAGGCGCGCTCGGAGATGATCGACACCCTGGCCTACGCCCTGGGCGGGCGGGCCGCCGAGGAACTGGTCTACCACGACCCGACCACCGGGGCCCAGAACGACATCGAGAAGGCCAGCAAGGTCGCCCGCGCCATGGTCACCGAGTACGGCATGTCCGCCAAGCTCGGCGCCGTGAAGTACGGCTCCTCGAGCTCGGAGCCGTTCCTCGGCAAGGACTACGGCCACCAGCGCGACTACTCCGACGAGGTCGCCGCCGCGATCGACGCCGAGGTGCGCGCGCTCATCGAGATCGCCCACGACGAGGCCTACGCGATCCTCACCGAGTACCGCGACGTGCTCGACCAGATCGTGATCGAACTGCTCGAGAAGGAGACGCTCAACCAGGAGGAACTGTCGCGGATCGCCACGCGGGTCGAGAAGCGGCCGCCGATGGCGCCGTACAACGGCACCTCCAGCCGCAAGCCGTCGAACAAGCCGCCGATCTCCACGCCCAACGGGTCGAAGCCGTCGAACTCGGCCGACGACCCCGCCGAGGACGTCGGCAACGGCTCGTAAGCTTGTGCGATGGCTGAACTCGACAACCTCGCGGCCCGGCTGCTCGACGGCCGCATCAACGGCAGCCCCGTCGAGGACGCGGTGGACCTGCCCCGGATCGAGGCCGCCGTCCGCGAGATCCTCGAGGCGATCGGCGAGGACCCCGATCGGCCGGGCCTCAAGGAGACCCCGAGGCGGGTCGCCCGCGCCTACGCCGAGCTGTTCGCCGGCCTCCGCATCGACCCCGAGCAGGTGCTGAAGAGCTCGTTCGACGAGGACCACAACGAACTGATCCTGGTGCGCGACATCGAGGTGCAGTCGTTCTGCGAGCACCACCTGATGCCGTTCACCGGCGTCGCCCACGTCGGCTACATCCCCGGAGAGGGCGGCCAGGTCGCCGGGCTCTCGAAGCTGGCGAGGCTGGTGGAGGTCTACTCCCGCCGCCCGCAGGTGCAGGAGCGCCTCACCAGCCAGATCGCCGACCAGCTCTACAAGTCGCTGCAGTCCCGCGGCGTGATCGTGGTCATCGAATGCGAGCACACCTGCATGTCGATGCGCGGCATCCGCAAGCAGGGCTCGACGACGGTGACCTCGGCGGTGCGGGGCCTCCTGCAGTCGGACGCCCGGACCCGAGCCGAGGCGATGGCACTCGTCCGCGGCACCGGATGACCGGCCCGCCGGCAAGGAGAACGGCCGGATGCGCATCGCATCCGGCCTTCTCGGTTCCTTCTCGGTTATCAGCGAGTCCCGGGTCGGTCCCCTGGTCACGGACGACACCTGTGGAGCCGCGGACGGCTCGGCACCCTGGCGTCGCGGTCAGAGCGTGTTGCCGGAGCCGGGCTGGATGTTGCCGTCGGTGCCGGAGGGCGCGTTCGGGTCGCCCGGGTTCGGGTCGTAGCCCTCGGGGTAGGTCTCCACGTTGTCGAGGAAGCCGTCCCCGGTGGTGTCGGTCATGACGGTGTTGGAGTAGCCGTCGGCATCGGAGTCGATGCTCACGTAGTCGGCGTATCCGTCGCCGTCGGTGTCCGACACGATGGTGTCGGCGTATCCGTCGCCGGTGGTGTCGGAGGACACCGTGTCGACGTAGCCGTCGTTGTCGGTGTCCGACATGACCTGGTCGACCACGCCGTCGCCGGAGGTGTCCGAGGCGAGGGTGTCGATGTAGCCGTCGGAGTTGGTGTCCATGGCCTCGGTCTCGAAGGTGCCGTCGCCGTCGGTGTCCATGTGGAGCTCGTCGGAGACGCCGTCGCCGTCGGTGTCCAGGGCGACCCCGTCGGCCACGCCGTCGCCGTCGGAGTCGATGTAGGTGTTGCCGTCGGCCTGGAAGGTGTCGTCCTCCCAGCCGTCACCGTCGATGTCGTAGGTCTCGGTGGTGCCCGAGGAGTAGTCGGTGGTGTCGTCCTCGGTGTAGTCGTCGGTGGCGACGTCCTCTTCCATGCCGGTGGTGTCGTCGAATTCGCTCATTGCGCCATCTCTTTCGTGATGAAGTGTTCCGTGCTTGTGATCATGACTCTATGGCAGCTCGCGGGGCCGTGAATCCCCAGAGTGTGCCAACCGCTTATCCTCTCTTCAGCCCCGTTCGCGGGGGTACAGCCCCAGGTCGTCTGAAATGTCAGGAGTTCCGGTGGGTCCTGCCGACAATGCCTTCGACGTCCCCGAGCCGCCGCCGGTGCTGGTGCCGGTCCCGGCGGTGCGCGTGTTCGACCTGCACTCCCGCCGGGTGGTGTGCGGCGCGGCGGGTTCGGGCTGGCGGTTCGACCTTCGGGCCGACGACCCGGTCGACCGCGACGGCGCGATGCTGGTGCCGGTGATCTCCGAGGCCGACTACTACCGGGCCGTCGACGGCGACGGCGATGCCTACGGGACGCTGGTACACGCCGACGAGGTGTGGGTGCAGCGGGCCGACCCGAACCCCGCCCCGTCCACGCCCCCGCCCGGCTACCTGATCGACCGGCTGTCCGATCCGGACGCGCCGCCGGTGCGCAGGCCGCTCGCGGCCTCGGACGTGCCGGACCTGATGGGGCGGCGGGTCTGGTACTGGACCGGCCGGGAGTTCCGGGACGACTTCCGCTGCGTCTCGGAGCCGTTCGAGACCTCGGGGGACTTCTGCGTGCGGGTCGCCGAGGAGGCCGGATGGTACCGGTGGCAGCGCACCGGGCGGCCGCCCAAGCCGGTCGACGCTTTCATCCAGCACCTGTGGACGCAGTGACCGGCCCGCTCAGGCCTGCCACAGGCGCGTCATCATCGCCTCCACGGCGATGCGCGGGCGCACGTTCGCCTCGATGGCCTTGCGGCAGGCCAGAATCGCGTCGATGCGGCGCAGCAGCGACTCGGCGCTGAGCTTGGAGGCGGCGGCCCGGGTGGTGTCGGCCATGTCCGGGTGGATCGGGTCGACGCGCGCGCCGAAGCCGGCGGCGAGGGCGTCGCGGTAGAACGCGGCCAGGTCCACCAGGGCCCGGTCGAGCGAGTCGCGCTGGGCGCGCGTGTCGCGGGTCTTCTGCCGCTTCTCGAGCTCCTTGAGCGCGGCGGCCGAGCCCCGCGCGGCCTTCGTGGCGCCCTTGCCGGTGCCGCCCTTGCCGAGCGCGGTCTCCAGGGCCTCCCGCTCCGCGGCCGACTGCTCGGTGTAGGTGCCGGACGCCTCGGACTCGGCCGCCTCGATGAGTTCGACCGCGGCGGTGAAGCAGGCGCCCAGGCCGGTCAGTCGGCGGGGGATCCGGAGGACGTCGTGCCGCTTGGCGCGGGCGTCGGGGTCGGTGGCCAGGCGCCGGGCCCGGCCGACGTGGCCCTGGGCGGCGGCGGCGAACAGTTCGGCCTCGTGCCGGTCGAGCCCGTCCCGGGCTACCAGGAGGTCGGCGATCGCCTCGGGCGGCGGCTGGCGCAGCACCAGCACGCGGCTGCGGGAGCGGATGGTCACCGCGATCTCGGCGGGGTTGGTCGAGGGCGCGCACAGCAGGAACGCCGTCCGCTCCGGCGGTTCCTCGACGGCCTTGAGCAGGGCGTTCGCGGCGGCCTCGGTGAGGCGGTCGGCGTCCTCGATGAGGAGGATCTGCCAGCGGCCCGAGGTCGGGGCGCGGGAGGCGTCGAGGATGAGCCGGCGGACCTGGTCGACCCCGAGCGACAGGCCCTCGGGGATGACGCGGGTGAGGTCGGGGTGGGTGCCCGCCAGGGTGGTGCGGCAGGCGTGGCATTCGCCGCAGCCGCCGTCGGCGCACTGGAGCGCGGCGGCGAACGCGACCGCGGCGGTCGAGCGGCCCGAGCCCGGCGGCCCGGTGAACAGCCAGGCGTGCGTCATGCCGTTCCCGCGGGCGGCCTCGGACAGGATCCGCCGGGCCTCGTCCTGGCCGACGAGCTCATCGAAGACGCTGGGCACGGGCTGGTTCACGGCCGTCCGGCCTCCTCGGCGACGCTGTCCCAACGGCTCTCGCCGCCGGTGTCGAGATCGGGCCAGGCGGTCTCGGTCCGGGCGGCCTCGGTGCGGATGTCGAGCCGCTCGGCGACGGCCTCGCGCACGGCCACGGCGACCTGCTCGGGTCCGCCGTCGGCGGGGACCACCAGGTAGCGCTTGGGTTCGGCCGCGGCCAGGTCCAGGAACGACTGGCGGACCCGCTCATGGAAGTCCAGCTCCTCGCGTTCGAGCCGGTCGCCGTTGCCGCCGGCCTTGGCACGCTGGACGCCGACCGCCGGGTCGACGTCGAGCACGACGGTCAGGTCGGGTTTGAGGCCCCCGGTGGCCCAGCCCGAGACCCAGCCGACCTCGCTCCGGCCGAGGCTGCGGCCCGCCCCCTGGTAGGCGATCGAGGAGTCGACATAGCGGTCGGAGACCACGATGGCGCCGCGCTCCAGGGCGGGCCGGATGATCTTCTCGACGTGCTGGGCGCGGTCGGCGGCGTACAGGAGGGCCTCGGCGCGGGCGGAGGGCGCGACGTCGCCGCCGGAGTCGAGCACGAGGGCGCGGATGCGCATGCCGATGTCGGTGGCGCCGGGCTCGCGGGTGAGGACGGCCTCGTAACCGCGGAGCTTGAGCCACGCGGCGAGCTTGACCGACTGGGTCGACTTGCCGGCACCCTCGCCGCCCTCGAACACCACGAAGAAGCCGCGATTGTCAGTGGTGACCAGCGCCGACAGGGGGCGGCCGCGCAGGGACGACCACAGGTCGGCGAAGACCGGCACGCCCGGCTTGTCGTCCATGTTGCGGAAGGCCGCGACCCCGAGCCACACCACCAGGACCGCGGCGACGAACAGCAGCACGCGGCTCATGGAGACCTCTACGGAGGTGACCCCGAGGTCGAGGCGGCGGGCGGCCTGCCAGCCGGCCAGCGGCGCGGCGACCGACATCGACACCATGAGGATCACGCGGGCGCTGACGCCGATGAAGGCGAACATGCGGCCGCGGAAGTCGTCGCCGACCTCCCGCTGGAGGAGGGTGATGCCGGCCAGGAACGCCATGCCGGCGCCCAGGCCGATCACGACCGAGCCGCACAGGGCGACCCACAGCCAGGGCGCCACCGAGTCGACCGCCAGGCCGGCCCCGGCCAGGACGATGCTCATGCCGAACCAGCGCAGCCGGGAGAGCTCGCGGATGAATTTGGGCCCCAGGGCGATGCCCGCGCCCAGGCCGAGGAAGAGGAACACCGCCAGCAGGTAGAAGGCGGCGTCGCCGGCGTCGAGGGTGCCCGCGTAGATGGTGCCGACCCCGACCAGGATGCCCGCGCCGCTGAAGGCGCCGAGCATGCCCAGGACCAGGCCGCGGACGCGTTCGCGGCCGCGCAGGTAGGAGAAGCCGTCCACGAAGTCCGACCACATCGTGCCGGCCTTGGGGTGTACGCGCCCGTCGCGGCCGGAGATCTGGGGGATGAAGAACAGGACCGTCACCGCGAGCAGGCCGAACATGGCCGCGTCGATGTAGAGGGCCAGGACCATCGGCTCGGCCCAGGTGCCGAGGTTGGACCACACGTTCGCGCCGCGCTCCAGGACGGCCAGGACCCCGAAGGCCAGCGGCGGGGCGAGGCCGTAGGTGGTGGCGAGGGTCAACTGGTTCGCGGTCTCGTACTTCGAGGCCGGCAGGAGGTTGGGGACCGCGGCCTCCTTGGCGGGCATCCAGATCATCACCGCGATCTCGATCAGGACCTGGGCGACCGCGAGCCAGGCGACGGTGATCGGCACCGATCCGGTGGTGAGGTAGACGGTGGGCACGCTGGCGAGCAGCCCGAATCGGGCGAAGTCGCAGCAGGCCATCGTCTTGCGCCGGTCGAAGCGGTCGGCGAAGACCCCGGCGACGGCGCCGAACAGCAGCGACGGCAGCAGCCGGATGACGATGACGCCGGCGAAGACCGCGCCCTTGGCGGCGAGGTTGTCGAACAGGGACTGCGCGAACCCGGCGGTGGCGAACAGGGCGAGCCAGTCGCCGAACGAGGCCAGCCCCAGCACGGTCCACAGGCGCCGGAACGGACGGATCCGCAGCACCGTCTTCAGATCGGCGGTCGTATTGGCCATTCAGCTCCTCGAAGGTCCGGGGCCGCACCGGCTCGGCCGGCGGGACGGTTCCTGCGGCCCAGGCGGAAAACCGCGGCCGCACCGGCTCGACTATGAGACTAGTCGGCCCGGTGCGGCCGCGGGCGACGGCGCAGTCGGAATGAGTGCTCTACGACAAGCGGCGGGCCAGGCACTCGCAGACGACGCGGCGCGCCTCCGCCAGTACCGCGGCGTCGCCCTCCGGCCGACGGCGGAACGCGAGCCTGACCAGCGCCTGGCCGGTCTCCACCGCCGCGGTGGCCACCTCTATCAGCCGCTGGTCGGGCTTGATGCCGAACCGCTGCTCGACGCCCCCCAGCAACTGCTGGGCGATCCGGTCCCCGCCCGAGGGGATCGGCCCGGTGCCGGCCGGATCGATGGCGTCGGCCAGGTGGAGCACTCGGAAGCCCGGAGCCGTGCGGTACATGTGCACGTACTCGGCGATGGCGGCCTCGACCCCGGTGCGCCAGTCGGGCGGCTGATCGGCGTCGAAGCGCGCCACCAACCGCTCGACGAACTGGTCGATGTAGCGCTGGCTGAGCGCTTCGGCGAGCGACCGCTTGTCGCCGAAGAACTGGTAGACCGATCCGATGGCGACGTCGGCGCGCTGGGCGATGGCCGTGGTCGAGAGCCGGTCGTAGCCGACCTCCTCGATCAGGTCGGCGGCGGCGTCGAGCATCCGGCGGACGCGGGCGGCACTGCGCTCCTGGACTGGCAGGCGCCGCAGCGTCTGGGCGTTGCCGAGCTTGGGCGTCGGCGACATGGTGGGCTGCCTGGCGGCTGGCACGGTGGCCGTGCTCATGGTGTTGTCTCCCCCCTCGTGATGACAAGTATCCCCATCATGGCCGACTTGACCGGATTTGAGGCCGATTCCGCACCGTGTCGCGAACAAATTTCTGGCTTCTCACCCGCCGGTGGTAGCGCGCGGACGCTGCGGATTTCGTCACTTACCACCGGACGCCGCTTGCCGCTCGCCGCTCTCCGACGGAAGGATTGCTAGGGCTTCGCGCGTTGTCCCCAGGAAGGCACCGCTGGAGAGGACGAGTCATTGAACAACAGGAGAACCCCGGCATTCCGCCCCCACTGTCGGCAGCGCCGCATCAGACGGATCGCCATGGTGTCGGTCCACACTTCTCCGCTCGCCCAACCCGGCGCCGGTGACGCCGGCGGCATGAACGTGTACGTCCTCAACACCGCCCGCGAGCTGGCGCGCGGCGGCGTCGAGGTCGAGATCTTCACCCGCGCCACCTGCTCGGAGGAGCCGGCCACGACCGAGGCGGCCCCGGGCGTGCTCGTCCACAACGTCCCGGCCGGCCCCTTCGAGGGCCTGACCAAGAACGACCTGCCCACGCAACTGTGCGCCTTCACCGGCGGACTGCTGCGGGCCGAGGCGCACCGCCCCGCCGGGCACTACGACCTCATCCACGCCCACTACTGGCTGTCCGGGCAGGCCGGGTGGGTCGCCTCCGAGCGGTGGGGGGTGCCGCTGGTGCAGACCTTCCACACCCTCGCCAAGGTCAAGAACGCCCGCCTGGCCGAAGGCGACGACCCCGAGCCGCACACGCGCGTGATCGGCGAGGAGCAGGTCGCCTCCGAGTCCGACCTCCTCATCGCCAACACCGGAGCCGAGGCCTCCGAGCTGCGCGACCACTACCGCGCCGACCCGC
Organism: Glycomyces xiaoerkulensis; assembly: GCF_002798405.1. GTDB lineage: Bacteria > Actinomycetota > Actinomycetes > Mycobacteriales > Micromonosporaceae > Glycomyces > Glycomyces xiaoerkulensis. The sequence goes on from NZ_PGGV01000037.1 coordinate 194,055, forward strand.
GGCGGGTCGAGGTCGTCCACCCCGGCGTGGACCTGGACGTCTTCTCCCCCGGCGACCGGAACCGGGCCCGGGAGGCGCTCGACCTGCCGCAGGAGGCCCTCGTGGTCGCGTTCGTGGGCCGGATACAGCCGGCCAAGGCCCCCGACGTGCTGCTGCGGGGCCTGGCGCGGCTGCGGAGGACCGACCCGGAACTCGCCCGCCGCATCGTGCCGGTGTTCGTGGGCGGGCCGTCGAACACCGACCTGTACTGGCTGCCCAAGCTCGCCGCCGAGCTGGGCCTGTCCGATCAGGTGCAGTGGAGGGCCCCGCGGGCCGGGGAGGCGCTGGCGCAGGTGTACCGGGCCGCCGACGTGGTGGCGGTGCCGAGCCACAACGAATCGTTCGGCCTGGTCGCGCTCGAGGCGCAGGCCACCGGGACGCCCGTGGTCGCCGCCCGCGTCGGCGGCCTGCCGACCGCGGTCGCCGAGGGCAGGTCCGGGCTGCTGGTCGACACGCACTCGCCCGACGACTGGGCGGCGGCGCTGCGCACCGTGTTCGAGAACGCCGAACTGCGCGAGCGGCTGGCCCGCGGCGCCCGCGCACACGCCGAGGAGTTCTCGTGGGGCGCGACCGCTTCGGGCATCCGCGCGGCGTACTGCCGCGCCGCCGAGCTCCATCGGGCGGCGGCGCCCGCCGCCCACCGCTTAGGCTGGAGCGGTGATCGGGACACTCACCTCCGCGCTCGACCGGATCGGCGTCGAGTACCGGACCTCCGGCGACCGCGCGGTCGACCTCGAACTCCCCGGCAGCAAGAAGCTGTCGACGCCGTGCTCGCTGATCGTGGAGGACCACGCCCTGCGCGTGGAGGCGTTCGTCTCCCGACGCCCCGAGGAGAACCGCGAGGCGGTCTGGGCCGAGCTGCTGCGCCGCAACGGGAGGCTCTACGCGGTCGGCTTCGCACTCGACGAGACCGGCGACATCCACCTGGTCGGGCGGCTCCCGCTGGACTCGGTCAACCCCCTCGAACTCGACCGCGTCCTCGGGTCGGCCCTGGAAGCGGCCGACGACACCTTCAACGTGATCCTCGAGATCGGCTTCGCCTCCTCGATCCGCGAGGAATGGCGGTGGCGCCTGTCCCGCGGCGAATCCACCCGGAACCTCGCCGCATTCGAACACCTCCGCCCCGGCGACTGACCGAGACCGACGGTGGCCGCTTAGGTCCGCCAAGCATTGAGAATCTCATCGGGACCCCATACCAGCGAAAGGCGATCGCGGTCGATCCGCTCGGAGGTTCCCGATCGTGAGACCGCCACCAGGCCCGACTCCTCGGGCTCGAAGCCTGGGATAGCGGGAGCGGAACGCTCCAGCGCCGCCAGATCCCGACCATCGAACGGCCCCTGCAGCCATTTGATCGATCCTGCGAAGTAGATCTTCCGGGCCACCGGAGGGCGGTCGGCGCCCACCAGGTCGATCTCGGGATCGAACCGGCGGTTCCACCAGCCTCCGACGGACTCGACCTCCGTCCACGGAAGCCGCCCCTCCACCGCGGCCATCTCCAGAGACTCACGCACCAGCGGCTCCACGGCCTTGCCGCACCAAGCGGACCATCGGCGCTCGATCAGTCGGCGAGCCTGTTCGCCCCGACCGCGCCGGGCCGACTCCTGCGCGTCGCGGCCCATCGTCAGGTACCAGCGCAGATTCGAGTCCGCGACATGGAACAGGGTCGGCTTGCCCGGTCTGGTCGACAGTGGCTCCTCTCGCTGGATCACACGTTTGACCGTCCCCAGTTGGTCCAGGACCGGCGCGAGCGTGCCACTCGCCATCCCTCCGGCAGTGGCTCCGATGCGTCCTTGCGTACGGTCGCCGGCTCCGATCGCCTCCAGGACGCGGCGTTTCGTGTCTGGCGAAGGGAACTCCGCGAACAGCGCCGCCTCGGGAATGCCGACCACCGGCTCGGCCGGTTCCGCCGCTTTGCGGCGGAGGTACTCCAGGGGCGGCGTTCCGCTCGGCCAGCGCGAGACGACCCCGGGCAATCCTCCCGAGAGCAGTTGGGCCTCAATGGCGTCCGCACCGTCCAGCCCGGTGAACTCCGCGGTTTCTGCCGGATTGAGGGGCCGCAGCTCCATGTTGTCGGAGCGGCCGTAGAACGGGCGATCGTAGGAAGTGAGGCGTTCCATCATGTGCAGATCGCTGCCGAGCAGGCACAGCAGTACTGGTTTGCGCCCCAGGTACCGGTCCCAGGCGAGCTGGAGCGCGCCGTCGAAGGTCTCGTCCTGCTCGGCCAGCCACGGGACCTCGTCGAGGACTATGACGACGGGCTCATCTGAGACGAGGTCGTCGATCGCCCTGAACAGGCCGACCCAGTTCTCGGCGGGGACCGTCCCGGCGGCGCTGCTCGCCTGGCGGAGGCTGGACTCGTCGATCTCGGTGAGGAACCGCTGGATCGTTTCGACCGCAGAGGCGCCCTTGACGGCGGTCAGGTAGAGGTACGGCAGCCCCGAGCGGTCGCAGAACTCCTGGATCAGTCGGGACTTGCCGACTTGCCGCCGCCCCCTCAGGGTCACGGCGATGCCCGAGCCGCGCTCTCGGATCGCGTCCAGGCGCTCTGCCAACCGGGCGAGTTCGCGCGTTCTTCCCACGAATGCGTCAGCCATGGTCACCCAACTATCTAGATACAATCTTGCTAGATCCAATCTACCAAGATCAGATCTAGATAGTTGGGTGACTGTGAGCCGTGTGTTGCGAATCGGCATTCGCCCCGGTGCGCATAGTCACTTCAGGAAACCGACGGCGTACGATCGGTATCACGTGATCTGCCTGGTTTCGGAGTTGTTGTCACGAGCACGAGGATCACCGTCGTGATCGCAGAGGAGCTGCTCGGAGAGACCGGGAAACATGCCCGTGCGGAGGGAACGACGCTGCGCACGATGATCGAGGAGGGCCTGCGCACGGTGCCGCCCCAATCCGAGGTCAGTGAGTCCGGGTTCAAGCTGCCGGACGGCAGCTTCCGCGGAGACGGCCTACGCCCCGATGCCCAGGAGTCGAGCTGGGAGGAAATCCGGTCCCTCTCCTACGGAGACCTGATCCCGACCTCAAGCGTCACCGCTGGTCACGCAGCAAACCTCCCCCGCACTTGGGACCCAGGTCGCTTTCGGTGAGACTGCCGTCTCGGATGGCGACTACGCGTTCGGCGCGGTCGGCCACCTCGCGGTCGTGGGTGATCACCAGAACCGTCAGACGCTGGGCATGTAGGTCATCGATCGTGGCCCGCACCGCATCTGCGGTCGACGAATCCAGATTTCCAGTCGGCTCGTCGCACAACAGAGCGAGGGCTCGGCCGCGAAGCCCGCGCGATCGCCACCCGCTGGCGCCCCGCACCCGAGAGCGTCGTCGGCACTGCTTCCAGCCGGTGGCCGAGCCCGACCAGTTCGAGCTTCGCACGTGCGATGGCCTTGCGGCGGCCGTGTGGGACGCCCTGGCACACCAGCGACATCGCCACGTTCTCGGTCGCCGAGCGGTGCGCCATGAGATGGAAGGCTTGGAAGATGAAGCCGATCTTCTCGGCCCGCAGCCGGGTCCGAGCCGACTCCTTGAGCGTGGAGGTGTCGTGCCCGTCCAGCAGATAGGTCCCCGAAGTAGGCGCGCCGAGCATGCCCAGGAGGTTCAGCAGCGTCGACTTGCCCGAACCCGAAGGTCCGACGATCGCCACATACTCGCCGACCCGCACTCGCAGGTCGACCGGCTTCAACACCTCGACTGGCGGCGGACCGGGATAGGTCATGGCCAGTCCTCGCAGCTCGATCAGCTCGGGTACTGCGGCCCGCTCGGCCTCGATCCGCGGCAGATTCAGCGTCGGGTCGTCCACCATGCGCACCTCCAATCGATTGTGGGCGAGCCGGGATCAGGATCGGAGCGTGACCGCCGACGGGATTCGGGAGGCTCGCCAGGCCGGGTAGGCCCCGGCGACGATCCCGACCACCGCCCCGACCGCCGGACCGGCCGCAAGCAGGACCGGATCGAATACGGTCTGCCAGTCCCGAGTTTGCGACACGATCGCAACAATGCTCACGCCCAGGACTGTCCCCCACCAGGCCGCCGATCGGCCCGATCAGGGTCGACTCCCATACGAACTGCATCGCCACCGCCCGCCGCAACCCAATTGCGTCATAGCCGCTCCCAGGCAGCAGGTCGCCGCCGAATGGCTCGGTTGTTCGAGTAAGCATCTACGACACCCCTTGAAGCCCCTCCGCGACAAGCTCCACGTCGAAACCAATGACCAACTGATCGTCTTGGCATCGGTCAAGGGCTGGATCGAACCCGGCAAAGTGCTGCCGTTCGGCGGACGCTACTGAGACATGGCGACCTCGGCCACATCGTGTGGGCGAGGCTACGGCGCGCTCACCCGCGGCGCGGCAGGATGGAAGCATGACCGCTACTCTCGTGCTGCTTCGCCACGGCGAAAGCGAATGGAACGCCAAGAACCTTTTCACCGGCTGGGTCGACGTCAAGCTCTCGGCCGCCGGCGAGGAAGAGGCCGTCCGCGGCGGGCGCCTGCTGGCCGAGGCCGAACTGCTGCCCGACGTCGTCCACACCTCGGTGCTGCGCCGGGCCATCAACACCGCCGAGATCTCCCTGTCCGAGGCCGGCCGCTCCTGGATTCCCGTCAAGCGCCACTGGCGCCTCAACGAGCGCCACTACGGCGCCCTCCAGGGCAAGAACAAGGCCGAGACGCTCGCCGAGTTCGGCGAGGAGCAGTTCATGACCTGGCGCCGCTCCTACGACACCCCGCCGCCCGAGATCGAGCCCGGCAGCGAGTTCTCCCAGGACGCCGACCCCCGCTACGCCGACCTCGCCCCCGAGGTGCGGCCGGCCACCGAGTGCCTCAAGGACGTGCTGGAGCGGATGCTCCCGTACTGGTACGACGGCATCGTCCCCGACCTCAAGGCCGGCAGGACCGTGCTCGTGGCCGCCCACGGGAACTCCCTGCGCGCCCTGGTCAAGCACCTCGACGGCATCTCCGACGAGGAGATCGTCGGACTCAACATCCCCACCGGCATGCCCCTGCGCTACGAGCTCGACCCCGACACGCTCAAGCCGACCGTGCCCGGCGGGGAGTACCTCGACCCGGAGGCCGCCGCCGAGGCGGCCGCGGCGGTCGCCTCCCAGGGCAAGAAGTAGAGCTCCGAAGGTTAACGGAGAGTGACGACGGGACGGCCCGGTGCTCGACACCGGGCCGTCCCCGCGCATAGGCTGGAACCGTGCCGAAGCATCGTTCGACCCGTTCCCGCCTGCCGAAGACCGCCGGGCGCGCGCTGGCGGGACTGTTCACCGGCGCCGCCTTCGGCGCCGTCTCCGCCACCGTCGCGCTCACGCGGACCCGCAGGGGTCCGCGGCCGCACGGCGGCCACCTCCCGCCTGACCGGCGGCCTTGGGCGGCAGCGGTCGACCTGCTGCGTACCGGCGTCTGCCTGGTCAACGACTCCAACCGCGTCCTCTACGCGAACAGCGCCGCCCGCGACCTGGGCCTGGTCGACGAGGACGAGATCACCTCGCTGACGCTGCGGGCGCTGCTGGCGCAGGCCCGGCGGTCGGGGCGCTTCCGCACCTCCGACATCGAGGTCCCATCCCCCGGCATGGGCGAGACCAGCGCGGTGAGCGTCCGGATCACGCCCCTGCCCGACGGCGTGTCGGTCGCCGAGTTCCAGGACATCTCCGAGCTGCACCGCGTGGAGCGGGTGCGGCGCGACTTCGTGGCGAACATCAGCCACGAGCTGAAGACCCCGGTCGGGGCCATGCAGATCCTCGCCGAGGCGCTCAAGGACGCCGTCGAGGACCCCGACGCGGCCGAGCGGTTCGCCGATCGGATCCAGGAGGAGTCCTCCCGGATGAACCACCTGGTCAGCGACCTGCTCGAACTCTCGCGCCTCCAAGGGGCCGAGAAGCTCCCCGACCCCGAGCCGGTGTCGGTCGACCGGATCATCGGCGAGGCGTTCGACCAGACCCACATCAACGCCGAGAAGAAGGGCATCCGGCTCAAGACCACCGGAGTCGCGGGGCTCGAAGTGCTCGGCTCGGAGTCCCAGTTGGTGATGGCGGTCAAGAACCTCGTGGACAACGCCATCGCGTATTCACCCGAGGAGACCAGCGTCGAGGTGACCACCTCGACGTGCCGCCCGAGCGGTTCGGTGGCCCGGTCGCGGACCGTCTGCATCGGGGTGCGGGACGAGGGGATCGGCATCCCCTCAGAGGAAGTGGGCCGGATCTTCGAACGGTTCTACCGGGTCGACACGGCCCGCTCGCGCTCCACCGGCGGGACCGGCCTCGGCTTGGCCATTGTCAAACACGTTGCGGTGAATCACGGGGGTCGGGTCGAAGTGTCCAGCATGCCCGAATCCGGATCAATGTTTACCTTGATGTTGCCTGCGCGTTCCCTGCCGGCCGACGCGACGGCACCGAAGTCGGATGAAATCGACAGACCAGATGGCAGTGCTTGCTAGGGAAGGTTGATCCGTGACCCGCGTTCTCGTAGTCGAAGACGAGGAATCGTTCTCCGACGCCCTGTCCTACATGCTCCGCAAGGAGGGCTTCGAAGTGTCCGTCGCCGCCGACGGCGACGCCGCCATCAAGGAGTACGAGCGCACCGGCGCCGACGTGGTTCTGCTCGATCTGATGCTTCCCGAGAAGTCCGGCACCGAGGTGTGCCGTGAACTGCGGGCGAACTCGAACATCCCCATCATCATGGTCACCGCCCGCGACTCCGAGGTCGACAAGGTGGTGGGCCTGGAACTGGGCGCCGACGACTACATCACCAAGCCCTACTCCTCCCGCGAGCTGGTCGCCCGGATCCGCGCGGTGCTGCGCCGCTCGGCCGAGCCGGACGACCCGATCGTGACCGTCCTGGAGGCCGGGCCGGTCCGCATGGACGTCGACCGGCACACCGTCTCGGTCGGCGCCGACGACGTCCAGCTCCCGCTCAAGGAGTTCGAGCTGCTCGAAATGCTGCTGCGCAACGCAGGTCGGGTGCTCACCCGCGGCCAATTGATCGACCGGGTCTGGGGCGCCAACTACGTCGGCGACACCAAGACCCTGGACGTGCACGTCAAGCGCCTCCGCTCCAAGATCGAGCCCGAGCCGGGCAAGCCGCGCCACCTGGTGACCGTCCGCGGCCTGGGCTACAAGTTCGACCCGCACGCATAGCCGCACTGTCCCGCGAGGTCGGTTACGTTCCAGGCCGACCACCGCCGAGAATTTCAGGCGATGTTCCTCCGATGTTCACGGCGGGCGTTCGCGGCCCGGCCCGGCGGCCGCTAGATTAGACGGATGTCGAATCAAGACCCGCGGCGCTCGCTGCCGCTCCGGGAGGACGACTGCGCAGTGCCGCTGGTCCGCGAGCCGGTCGGCTCCGCGGCCGCGACCGAACTGTCGGCCGCCTTCAAGGCCCTCGGCGACCCGGTGCGGCTGCGGCTGCTCTCGCTCATCGCCTCCCGCGACGGCGGCGAGGCGTGCGTGTGCGAACTGACCGACTCCTTCGACCTGTCCGCGCCGACGATCTCGCACCACCTCAGGGTGCTGCGCGAAGCGGGCCTGGTCGGTTCCGAACGGCGCGGCACCTGGGTCCACTACCGGGCCGAGCCGACGCTCCTGCGCCGGCTCTCCGAACTGCTGGCCGTGCCCGCCGCCGGGTCCGTCGCATGAGCGCCGGTACCGAGACGCGAGAGGCCGGGCCGGTCGCCGGACTGTCGGCCCTCGACCGGTTCCTGCCGTTGTGGATCGGCGGCGCCATGCTCACCGGGCTCGGCCTGGGCCGGTGGGCACCGGGCGTCGGCGCGGCGCTCGACGCCGTCCAGGTCGGCGGGATCTCGCTCCCCATCGCCGCCGGACTGCTGCTGATGATGTACCCGGTGCTGGCGAAGGTCCGCTACGACCGGCTCGACTCGGTCACCGCCGACCGGCGGCTGCTGGCCGCGTCGATCGCGCTCAACTGGCTTGTCGGGCCGCTGCTGATGTTCGCCCTGGCGTGGACGTTCCTGCCCGACCTGCCCGAGTTCCGCACCGGCCTGATCATCGTCGGGCTGGCCCGGTGCATCGCCATGGTCATCATCTGGAACGACCTGGCCTGCGGCGACCGCGAGGCCGCCGCCGTGCTGGTGGCCCTCAACTCGGTGTTCCAAGTGATCGCATTCGGTGCGCTCGGCTGGTTCTACCTCGACGCACTGCCGCGCCTGCTGGGCCTGGACGGTGCGGGCCTGGAGGTCTCCGGCTGGGAGATCGCCCTCAACGTCGCGGTCTTCCTCGGCGTCCCGCTCGCCGCCGGATACCTGACCCGGCGCATCGGCGAGCGCCGGAAGGGCCGGAGCTGGTACGAATCCAGGTTCCTGCCCAGGATCGGGCCGTTCGCGCTGTGGGGCCTGCTGTTCACGATCGTGGTCCTGTTCGCCCTGCAAGGCGAGTCGATCATCGCCCGGCCCGGCGACGTCGCCCGCATCGCGCTGCCGCTGCTGGCCTACTTCGCGATCATGTGGGCGGGGTCCTTCGCGCTCGGCAAGGGCATCGGCCTCGACTACCCGCGCAGCACCACCCTGGCTTTCACAGCCGCGGGCAACAACTTCGAGCTGGCCATCGCCGTCGCGATCGCGACCTTCGGCGCGGCCTCCGGCCAGGCCCTCGCCGGTGTGGTCGGACCGCTCATCGAGGTCCCGGTCCTGGTCGGCCTCGTCTACGTCAGCCTCCGGGCACGCGCGCTGTTCGAATCCGGGCGCCCGGAACCGTCCGCACCGGGAAGGGAGACCGCGTGAAGCACCGGCCCGAGGTCCTGTTCGTCTGCGTCCACAACGCCGGCCGGTCCCAAATGGCCGCCGCACTGCTCGAGCACCACGCCGCCGGCCGGGTGGTGGTGCGCTCGGCCGGGTCGGCCCCGGCCGACTCGATCAACCCCGCCGCGGTCGAGGCGCTCGAGGAGATCGGCCTCGACATCGGCAAGGCGTTCCCCAAGCCGCTCACCGACGAGGCCGTGCGGGCCTCGGACGTGGTCATCACCATGGGCTGCGGCGACGCCTGCCCGGTCTACCCGGGCAAGCGGTACCTGGACTGGGAGCTGGACGACCCGGCCGGGCAGGGCGTGGAGGCCGTCCGCGGCATCCGCGACGACATCGACCGGCGCGTCCGGGACCTGCTCCGGGAACTACTGCCGGATGAATGACCGCAGAGAGGTTACGGTCGCTGGGACGGCGCAATGAGTGGGAGGCGACACCGATGGCCCGATTCGACTGGCTCACCGGCCGGCGTCGCGCACCGAGCGAGGCCCCGCGCCGACGGCGGCCCGAGACCGAGAGCGAACCGCCCCGGACCGATCCGTCGGGCGGACCGCTCATCGACTCCGCCGTCTACGCCGACGGCAGGCGGATCGAGCCGGGCTCGCTCGAACGCACCTACGAAATGGTGCGGGAGGGCCGCGGCATGGGCTGGATCGGGCTCTACCGACCCGAACGGCAGGTCATCGACTCGATCGCGGCCGAGTTCGGCCTGCACGAGCTGGCCGTGGAGGACGCGCTGGAGGCGCACCAGCGACCCAAACTCGAACGCTACGGCGAAACCCTGTTCGTGGTCCTGCGCCCGGCCCGCTACGTCGACACCCAGGAGGTCGTCGACATCGGCGAGCTCCACGTGTTCGTCGGCCCGGACTTCGTGGTCACCATCCGCCACTCCGAGGCCCCCGACCTGCGCGCGGTCCGCCGCCGCCTCGAATCGGCCCCGGAGCTGCTGAGCCTGGGGCCGGAGGCGGTGCTGTACGCGATCATGGACCGGATCGTCGACGACTACACGCCGGTCCTGCGCGGGGTCTCCAACGACATCGACGAGATCGAGATCCAGGTCTTCGAGGAGGACGTGGAGGTCTCGCGGCGGATCTACCAGCTCGGCCGCGAAGTCATCGAGTTCCACCGGGCCGTCGAGCCGCTGATCGACCTGTTCGCCTCGCTGCGCTCGGGCTTCGAGAAGTACCGGGTGGATCTGGAGATGCAGCGGCTGCTGCGCGACGTCGAGGACCACGCGGTGCGCGCGATCGAGCGGATCGAGGCGTTCCGGGAGCTGCTGAACAACATGCTGACGGTCAACGCCGCCGTGGTCTCCCAGCGCCAGAACGCCGAGATGCAGCGCCTGACCGAGTCCAGCCTGGTCCAGAACGAGGAGGTCAAGAAGATCTCGTCCTGGGCGGCGATCGTGTTCGCCCCGACCCTGGTCGGGACCGTCTACGGCATGAACTTCGACGACATGCCCGAGCTGCACTGGGCGTGGGGCTACCCGTTCTCCCTGGTGCTCATGGCGGCGGTGTCGATCACGCTGTACGCGGTCTTCAAATGGCGGCGCTGGCTCTGACGCGCCTACAGTGTCCCTCGTGGGGTTCGGCGAAGCAGAGGGCGTCGTGGTCGCCGACGGCGGCCTGGCCACCGAGTTGGCCGAGCGCGGCCACGACCTGAGCGACGCGCTGTGGTCGGCGCGGCTGCTGGCCGACGCGCCGGAGGCGATCGAGGCGGCGCACCTGGCGTTCTTCCGGGCCGGGGCCCGGATCGCGACGACCGCGAGCTACCAGGCGTCGTTCGAGGGGTTCGCCGCCCGCGGCGTGGGCCGGGAGGAGGCGGTGCGGCTGCTGCGGCGAAGCGTCGAGCTGGCGCGCCGGGCCCGCGAGGCGGCGCCGGACGACGGCCGGGAGCGCTGGGTGGCGGCCTCGGTCGGCCCGTACGGGGCGTCCCTGGCCGACGGATCGGAGTACCGGGGCCGGTACGGGCTGAGCGTGCGGGAGCTGGCCGCCTGGCACCGGCCGCGCCTGGAGGTACTGGCCGAGGCGGGCGCGGACGTGCTGGCGCTGGAGACGGTCCCGGACGTCGACGAGGCCGAGGCGCTGCTGGGCGAGGTCGACCGGCTGGGGGTGCCCGCGTGGCTCAGCTACACCGTCGAAGGCGGCCGGACTCGGGCCGGGCAGCCGCTGGCCGAGGCGTTCGCGGTCGCCGCGGAGGTCCCGGCGGTCGCGGCGGTGGGCGTCAACTGCTGCGCGCCGTCCGAGGTGCCGGAGGCGGTCGCGGTGGCGCGTGCGGCGACCGGCAAACCGGTGATCGCCTACCCGAACAGCGGCGAGGGCTGGGACGCCGAGCGCCGGGGCTGGACGGGGCCGCGGCGTTTCGACGCCGCCGGAGCCCGGGCGTGGGCCGAGGCGGGCGCGGCGGTCGTGGGCGGCTGCTGCCGGGTGCGGCCGGACGACATCGCGCGGGTGGCGCGGGCGGTCGGCCGGATGTGATGTGTCCGGCGGGCCGTCCGGTCGGGCGGTCTCGCGGACTCGCCGGTGCAGAAGCCGGCCCGCCGGGCTGTCGGCGCCGGCGGGCCGGTGGGGGGTGCCGGTCTAGCAGCCGAGGCCGCCTCCGGGGTCGACGCCGAGGATCTGGGTGAACTGCCGGTACTTGTCGATGCGGTTCTGCACCTGGGCGGGGTTGCCGCCGTCGCATTCGAGCGCGCCGTTGATCGAGCGGATGGACTCGCCGAATCCGGCGCCGGTGGTCATGGCGGTGTGGCCGCTCATGGTGCCCGGTCCGCTCTGGGTGTTCCAGTACCACAGGGCCGTCTGCCAGGCGACGGTCGCGTCCTGCTCGACCAGCCACGGGTCGGTCAGGAGCGGCAGGCCGAGGGCGTCGCCGGCGGCGTTGTAGTTGAAGTTCCAGCTCAATTGCATCGGACCGCGACCGTAGTAGGCGGCCTGGCCGGCGGGGCAGCCGTAGGGCTGTCCGCTGTCGCAGTAGTGCGGGTAGTTGCCGGTGTTCTGTTCGACGATGTGGACGAGCCCGCCGGTCTCGTGTCCGATGTTGGCGAGGAATGCGGCGGCCTCGCGTTTCTCGACGGCGGCACCGCCGGTGTTGGTGAACGCGGGGTAGGAGGCGGTGGCCTCGACGAGGCCCTGGTAGGTGTAGAAGGAGTTCCGGCCCGGGAACATCTGGTCGAACTGTGACTCGGCGACGATGAAGCCCGACGGGTCTCCCGGATCGGTGGGGTCGCTCGGGTCGTCGGAGCCGCCGCAGGGGACCGCGTCCCGCCAGACGCCCCACTGGCCGGTGGTGCCGGGTGTTTCGCCCACGGTCCACCACTGGGCGGTCCAGTTCCGGCCGTCGTGCGAGGCGACGTCGCCGCCGGTGTAGACGGTGCCGGGGTCCCAGGGAGCCGCGCAGGGCGCCTGGGCGTCGGCGGTGACAGCGGGCAGGCCGATGGCAAGGGCAGCCGTGGTGAACAGTGCGCTCACCAGGGCCAGCGCTCGTTGACGTGGTCGTCGGAGCATGTAGCACCTCAATTCATAAATAAACCTTCCTTATAGATAAATCTAACTATTCACCAAGACCGGCACAAGCCCCCATCCGGAGAAATCGGTCGGTGGGGACGCGGTCACCGTCCGGGACCCGGCAGGTCCCGGCCCGAACGGACGCGTTCGCAGACGGCTCCCGGGAAACGGGGCAGAATGGTGAAAGCACCCCGCAACGGGGCCGAGTTCGCGGCCGCCGGAGCCGAGCGGCCGCCTCCCGCAAGGCACCACTACAAGGGGAGAAGGTCAATGAACGTGTTCCTCTGGATCCTGCAGATCGTCCTGGCCGCGATGTTCCTCATGGCGGGCGTGATGAAGCTGGCGCAGCCCAGGGAGAAACTGCTCGGATCGATGCCGGTGTTCGAGACCTATTCGCCCGGCACGATCAAGTTCATCGGCATCGCCGAGATCGCCGCGGCCGCGGGCCTGATCCTGCCGCCGCTGATCGGCCTCGCGTCGGTACTCGCTCCGCTGGCGGCGCTGGGGATCGTAGTGCTGATGATCCTCGCGGCCATGGCGCACGGCCGCCGCAAGGAGACCCCGATGATCACCGGGAACATCGTGATCCTGGTCCTCGCCGCGATCGTCGCCTGGGGACGGCTCGGGCCGAACCCGTTCTGAGAGCTTCAGGCGGGGCCGCCGGGCAGGCGGCCCCAGCACGAGACCAGCGGGTAGGAGCCGATCTCGAAGGCGGGGTCGTCCAGCAGGTCCCAGAACCGCTTGAGGTCGTCCTCGGCGACCCCGGCCGCCTGGATCTCCTCGGCGAGCTGGGCGGTGTTGGCCCGGTGCAGGGTGATGCCCTCCTCGCCGCCGGGCCACGGCTCGGAGAAGGTGTCGGTGTCCAGATCAACCAGGCCGGCCTCGGCCAGGGCCGCCCCGGCCCGCTCGGCCCACACCGGGTCGGCGCCGTGATCGGCGATCACGTCCATGAGCGCGGCGTGGACGGCCCGGAACAGGGAGATCGCGTCGGCGTTCGGGGCTCGTCGGATCGGGATCCGCGAGCAGTCGAAGTCCTCCACCAGCAGTCGGCCGCCGGGCCGCAGGGCGGCGACCATGTTCGCCAGCGCCGTGCGGCGCTCGGCCACGTGCAGCAGGACCAGGCGGGCGTGGACGAGGTCGAAGTGGCCCCGCGGCAGTTCGTCGCGGACGATGTCGTGGCGCAGGACCGTGAGGTTGTCGATGTCGGGCAGGCTCTGCATGCGGTGCGGGTTGATGTCGGTGGCCAGCACCGAGCCGGTGGGGCCGACCCGCTCCGCCGTCCAGGCGGCCACCGAGCCGCCGCCTCCTCCGACTTCGAGGCAGCGCATGCCGGGTGCCAGCCCGGCGCGTTCGAGGCAGTCGCGGGTGTGGGGGTCGTAGCGGCGCGCCAGGACGTCGAAGCGGGCCCGGGCCTGTTCGGCGTCGTTGTCGAGCGTGTACCGGTCGGGTGCCTTCATGGTGCCCTCCATCCAGATCCGCCGACGATCAGGTCACGTTCGGTGAACGGTCCCCGGTCACATGGTAGGGATCAACATGTGGCGACGTGGACAGAAATCCGACACTCTGCTTGTACCGCATAGGTATTGACGCCGGACGGCCGCGGCCGTCGGCTGCCGCGCCGACCGTGTCGGCACCGTTCTGCTCCCGGTGACGTATCGCCTGGCAGCACCGCAGACTCGAGTCGTACTCGGGTAGGAGGCGGCCGGGCGGGGAATCGTTCCCGCGGGGGACGCTGGTACCGGCGGGTCACTTTAGGGTGAAGGCATGCTCGAAATCAAAGACCTTCGCAAGCGGTTCGGCGAGACCGTGGCCCTCGACGGGGTGTCCCTGTCCGCCCGCCCCGGAGAGGTGATCGGCTTCGTCGGCGCCAACGGCGCCGGCAAGACCACCGCCATGCGGATCGCCATGGGCGTCCTCGCCGCCGACGCCGGCGAGGTCGTCTACAACGGTTCGCCGTTGGGAGCCAGCCAGCGCCGCCGCTTCGGATACATGCCCGAGGAGCGCGGACTCTACCCGAAGATGAAGACCGGCGAGCAGGTCGCGTACTTCGGGGAGCTGCACGGGATGAGCCGCGCCGAGGCGAAGCGCGCCACCGCGGAGCTGCTGGCGCAGCTCGACCTCACCGACCGGGCCGGCGACCACGTCCAGGAACTGTCGCTGGGCAACCAGCAGCGGGTGCAGTTGGCGGTCTCGCTGGTGCACCGGCCCGAACTGCTCATTCTCGACGAGCCGTTCTCGGGGCTCGACCCGATCGCGGTCGACGTCATGGGCACGGCACTCAAGGAGCGGGCCGCCGGCGGCGTCCCGGTGATCTTCTCCAGCCACCAGCTCGAACTGATCGAGCGGCTGTGCGACTCGGTGGCCATCATCTCCGCCGGCCGCATCATCGCGGCCGGCTCGGTCGAGGAGCTCAAGGCCCGCGAGACCCGGCGGCTGCGCCTGCGGGTCGCGACCGCCGAGGACCTGAGCGGCCGCCTGCCCGGCACGGTCACCCGCGACGGCGAGGACTACCTGGTCGAAGGCGGCGACGACCAGGAGGTCCTGCGGATCGCGGCCGACGCCGGCCCGGTGAGCCACTTCGCCTACGACCAGCCGACCATCGCCGAGATCTTCCGAGAGGCGGTCGCCCAATGAGCACCCAGAACTCCGAGACGTCCAACCTGCGCGGGCTCTGGCTGGTGGCCTCCCGCGAGATCCGCGTGCGCGGGCTGTCCCGCGCCAACCTCGTCAGCCTCGCGGTCACCGTGCTCATCGTCGGGGTCCTGGCGGCGCTGCCGACGCTGCTCTCGGGCGAGGACACCACCCGGATCGGTCTCGCCGGCGAGGAGGCCGCGGCGATCGAGCGGCAGTTGGCGCCCAACGAGGACTACGAGGTTACCGTCTACGGCTCGGTCGGCGAGGCCGAGCGGGCCGTCGAGGACGGCGAGGTCGAGGCCGCCGTCGCCGAAGGCGCCCTCTACACCGAGAACCGCGTGGACACCGAACTGCGTACCGTCCTGGATTCGGCCTGGCGGGCCGCGAGCGTCCAGTCGGGCCTGGAGGCGGCCGGTCTCGAGCCGTCCGAGATCGAGCAGGCCCTGGCGACCGAACCGCTGGAGACGGTCTCGCTGTCCGAGGGCGGGGTGAGCGGCCCCCTCGACTACTTCACCGGCCTGATCATCTCGATCGTCATGTTCTTCATGCTGATGATGCCGGTGCAGTACATCGCGATGGGCGTGGTCGAGGAGAAGTCCAGCCGGATCGTGGAGATCCTGCTGACCAGCCTCAAGCCGTGGCAGCTCCTCGGCGGGAAGGTGATCGGACTCGGCGTGGTGGCGCTGGTGAACCTCGTCGCGATCATCGCCGTCGGCCTCGGGGTGTCGGCGGCGACCGGACTGCTGCCCGACCTGCCGGAGGGCACCGCCGCCGCGGCGCTGTCGACGATGGGCTGGTGGATCCTGGCGTTCGCGCTCTACGGCACGCTCGCCGGCGGCGTCGGTTCCCTGGTCTCGCGCCAGGAGGAGGCCGGCTCGGTGCTCGCGCCGATCACCACCGCCCTGACCATCGCCTACGTCGGGTCGATCTTCCTGCTGAACGCCCCCGACAGCGTGCTGGGGCGGGTGCTGTCGCTGGTGCCGCCGTTCTCGGCGATCGCGATGCCGACCAGGATGTCGATCACCGCCGTCCCGGCCTGGGAGGTGGCGCTGTCGATCGGGCTGCTGGCACTGTCGGCGGTCGGCGCGCTCCTGCTCGGCGCCCTGCTCTACAAGCGCAGCGTCCTGCACACCGGTTCGCGGCTGAAGCTGCGCGAGGTGCTGCGGCGCGCCGCCTGAACGGAGCGCCTGACGGCCCGGCTCCGGTGCGGAGCCGGGCCGTCGCGCGTCCGAGGGCTATTCGACCAGGAGGAAGAAGTATCCGATGAAGATCACCATGAGGCCGTAGCCGATCGGGTGGACCTCCCGCCAGCGTCCTCTGGCGATCATGGTGATGGGGAAGAACAGCAGGCCGAGCGCGATCCCGTTGGCGATCGAGTAGGTCAGCGGCATCGCCGCGATGGTGATGAACGCCGGGAGGGCGTACTCGAGCCTGCCCCATTCGATCCCGCCGAGCTGCCTGGCCATGAGGACGCCGACGACGATGAGCGCCGGGGCGGTCACCTCGCCGTAGTTGGCCACGAGTGTGAACAGCGGGAAGGCGACCAGTGAGACCAGGAACCAGAGCGCGGTGGTGACCGAGGTCAGTCCGGTGCGGCCGCCGACCGAGACGCCCGCGGACGACTCGATGTAGGAGGTCGTGGTGGAGGTGCCGAGGACGGCGCCGCCCATGGTGGCGACCGAGTCGGCCGCCAGGGCGCGCCCGGCGCGGGGAAGCTTGCCGTCCTTGAGCATCCCGGCCTGCCCGGCGACCGCGAACAGCGTGCCGGCGGTGTCGAAGAAGTCCACGAACAGCATCGTGAGGACGACGATGATCATCTGCGTGGTGAAGGCGTCGTCGATGCCGGTGAAAGCCGCGCCGAAGGCGTCCAGGTTGGGCGAGGAGGAGTCCGCGATCTCGAGCGGAATGTGCCCGGTGACCACGCCGAGCACCAGGGTGGCGAGCATCCCGTAGAGGACCCCGCCCTTCCAGCCCAGGACCAGGAAGACGGCGGTGGCGGCCAGGCCGAACAGGGTGAGCAGCGCGGGCGCGGCGGTGAAGTCGCCGAGGGTGACCAGGGTGTCGGGGTGGGAGGCGACCAGGCCACCGCCCTGGAGGCCGATGAAGGCGATGAACAGGCCGATGCCGGCGCCGGTGGCGAGCTTCATCTGCGTGGGGATGGCGTTGATGATCGTCTCGCGGATGCCGGTGACGGCCAGGACGAAGAAGATGACGCCGGAGGCGAGCGTGCCGGTCAGGGCGGTCTGCCAGGGGATGCCCATGCCGACGACGACGCTGAAGGCGAAGAAGGCGTTCAGTCCCATGCCCGGGGCGAGTGCGATCGGGTACCGGGCCCACAGGCCCATGACGAGGCAGCCGAGAGCCGCGGCCAGGGCGGTGGCGGTGAAGATCGCTCCGGGGTCGGGGGCGTTGCCGGCGCCGAGGGCGTCGGCGATCCCGAAGCTGAGGATGCCGGGGTTGACGGCCAGGATGTAGGCCATCGCGAGGAAGGTCGTGGTGCCGGCGAGCAGTTCACGGGCGACGCCGGTCTTGTTCTCCGACAAGCGGAAGTAGCGGTCGAGCGGTCGCTTCACGGCGGGAGGCAGTTTCAAGGCGTTGGCCATTCGGGCATCTCCTGTGACGGGCGCGTCGGGGCCGGGCAATGGTTCCCCTGGGGACGCGGAGCAATCGGATTCGGCTCTGAACCTGTCGGTAATCTACCGTGCCCGAGGCGGCATGGCGAGTGGAGCCGCGCACAGAAAAACGCCCCGGAACCAAGGGGGAAGGTTCCGGGGCGGTGAAGGCCGCACCCCCGGTGGCAGGAATCCGGGGGCGCGACAAGGACCGCACCGTCAAGCAGCGGGCGGTAGTTCCGAGGATCCGACCCCTGAGACAACTGCTAAACGCGGGAGCGCTTCACGAGGTTGCATAACGTTTTAATAACGCACTCAGGGGCGTGCTCGACCGCTACCAGCTCTCGGTGGCCCGGCGGCGGCGCATCACGAAGAACAGCGCGGCACCGGTGGCGGCCAGCGCGGCGGCCGAAACCAGCGCGACGGTCAGCGGGGCGCCGGTGGTCGGCAGCTCGTCGCCGGCCGGGGAGGTCGAAGCCTCACCGGGGCTGGTCGTCTCCTCGCCGGGGGTCGTCTCGTCGCCCCCGGGAGGCGTGGACTGGTCGTCACCCGGAGGGGTGGAGCCGTCATCACCGGGGGGCGTGCTCTGGTCGTCGTCGGGCACACCGTCGGCCGGGCAGGCGTGGGTGACATTGAAGACCGGCTCATCCTTCTTGGCACCGGTGATCTCGGCTTTGGCGGTCTTCAGCTTCCATCCTTCGGGCGTGCCGACGTAGGCGTGCTTCTCTTGGCCGCTCTCGCCCGGAGAGACGACGGTGGCCTCAAGCTCGCTGGTGTCCCCGCCCGGCTCCTCGAACGTGGCGATCACCGACTCGAAAGTCTCGCCTTGGCTGTTGGGCAGCAGGAAGACCCAGCCGTCGTAGTCATCGGGCTTCTCGTCCGGGATGTGCTCGCTCTCGCCGCAGATCTGCGGAAACTCGTCGGAGTCGACGTACGTATCCTGGTGCGCGGACTTCAGCTCCGCGGGGTCGGTGTGGTCGTTGGCCTGGCCCGGAGCCGCAAAGGCCAGGGCGCCCGCCACGCCGACCGCTCCTGCCGCGGCCAGCGCCCCGAGCCTGTTCAGAGGTTGCTTGAGTTCCACTTATTACTCTCCGTGATGAGATGAATATAGGGATCGAATGTGCCGGATTCGAACTGGGCAATAGCTGAACGCGCGAGCGGTCCGCAAGGTTGCATCGCAATTTGATGTCTTCCCAGGCAGGAGGCCACTTGCGTGGATTCGCCCCGCTTCGTCCCCGGAGTCGGCGGGCTCCCGGCGGCGGCCGGGCCGCGCTCCCGGATCCGGAGAGGCGGCCTCGTAGTGGGATCCTGTCCCCATGGCGGAGGACTTGAAATTGACCTACGACCGCGCGCCCGAGGCCTGGCACGAGGGGCTGCCGATCGGCAACGGCCGCATCGGGGCGATGATCGGCGCGGGCCTCATCACCCTCAACGAGGACGGGTTCTGGTCCGGAGACGGCCTCTGGCAGGTGCCCGAGGGCGTCGAGGGAGTCGTCGACGAGGCGGCCGAAGCGATCCGGCGCGGCGAGCACCACGCCGCTGACCGGCTCCTCAGCGGCCTGCAGGGCGACGGCACGCAGGCCTACCAGCTGGCCGGGACGCTGCGTTCGGCGCACTCCGACGACGCCGAGTCCGAGCGGCGCGAGCTGGACCTGCGCGACGGGCTGGCGACCGTGGAGCGGGGCCGCGTCCGGCAGGAGGCGCTCGTCTCGGCCCATTTTGGGGTGCTGGCGGTGCGCTGGATCGCCGAGGAGCCGTTCGAGCTCTCGCTGGACTTCGAATGGCCTCACCGGCACGGCTCGACGCTGGCCGACTTCGACGAGCTGACCTTCACCGGTTACGCCCCCAAGAACGTTCCGCCCAAGACCGAGCCCGGCGAGATCGATTACTCCGGCATCGACGGCGTGCGCGGCATCTGCCTGAACGCGCAACTGCGGTGCGACGGCGACCTGGCCCCGCGCGACGGCGGCTTCCAATTCACCGACTGCCGCGAAGCCGTGGTATTCCTGGCGATGCGCAGCGGTGCCGACCCCAACGAGCTGCTGCCGCAGGTCAAGCGGGAGTCGCGGCACGCCGCGGCCAACGGCTGGAAGACCCTGGCCGAACGTCACGTGGCCGAGCACCGGGAGGTCATGGACCGGGTCCGGCTCGAGATCGGCGGCGAGCGCCCGGAGGCGCCGGTCGACGAGCGGCTGCGCCGCCGGGCGGCCCGGGAGTCCGACGAACAACTGCCGGTGCTGGCGTTCCAGTTCGGCCGCTACCTGCTGGCCGCCTCCTCGCGCCCCGGCACCCAGGCGGCGAATCTCCAGGGGATCTGGAACGACCGGGTCGACCCGCCCTGGCACTGCGACTACACCACCAACATCAACGTCGAGATGAACTACTGGCCGGCCGAGACCTGCGCGATGCCCGATCTCCACGGGCCGCTGTTCGACCTCGTCGACGACCTGTCGCGCAGCGGGACCGAGACCGCCCGGAAGCTGTACGGCGCCGGCGGGTGGTGCTGCCACCACAACACCGACCTCTGGCGGCTGACCACCCCGTGCGACGGGAACCCCGCCTGGCAGAACTGGCCGATGGCGGGTCTGTGGCTGAGCATGCACCTGGCCGAGCACTGGAGGTTCACCCGCGACGAGGAATTCCTGGCCGATCGGCTGCCGACCGTGCTGGGGGCGGCGCGGTTCGCGCTCGACCGGTTGAGCGCGAACCGGGACGGCAAGCTGGTCACCAATCCCGCCACCAGCCCGGAGAACCGGTTCACGACGCCCGAGGGCGAGGCGGCGGTCGACGAGACGACGGCGATGGACGCCGCGCTCGTGCGGGAACTGTTCGAGTTCGTGCTGGAGGCCGCCGACATCGTCGCCGAGACCGTCCACGGGGAGCACCTGGCGGTGGTCACCGCCGTCAGGGAGGCGCTGCCGCGCTTGGCCGGGCCGGGGATCGGGTCGGACGGCCGGATCCTGGAGTGGGCCGGCGAACGCGAGGAGGCCGAGGTCCACCACCGGCACCTCTCGCACCTCTACGGGGTCTTCCCGGGATCGTCGTTCACCGCCTCGCCGGAGTTGATGGAGGCCGCGCGGCGGAGCCTCGAGGTGCGCGGGGACGCGGGCACCGGCTGGTCGCTGGCGTGGAAGACCGCGCTGTGGGCGCGGCTGCGCGACGGCGACCGGGCCCACAAACTGCTCGGCGAGTTCCTCACTCCGGTCGGATTCCGCCGGTCGGAGACCGAGTACGCCGACGGAGGGGTCTACGACTCGCTGCTGTGCGCGCACCCGCCGTTCCAGATCGACGGGAACTTCGGCACCACCGCCGCGATCGCCGAGATGCTGGTGCAGTCGCACCGCACCCGGGATGAGGTGCCGGTCGTCGAGCTCCTTCCCGCGCTGCCGGGCGCCTGGTCCGAGGGTGAGGTCGAAGGGCTCCGGGCCCGCGGGGGCGTGATCGTGGAGCGCCTGGCCTGGCGCGGCGGCAAGGTCGTCGAATGCACGCTGAGGGCGACCATCGACACCGGGTTCCATCTGGAGATGCCCGGCGCCGGGGGCGACCGGAAGCATGCGCTCGCGGCCGGGGAATCGTGGAGGCTCGAGAACGGGCGGTGAACGGGGCGGCCGGAGCCCTGTGCGGGCCCCGGCCGTTGGGTATGAACGGTATGAAGGTGAAGGTCCGCGTCAGCAGTCCGAGCCGATGACGTTCCCCAGCACTGTTATCCCGCAGACGCTCCAGTCGAGCGCCCCGGTGGCGTCGATGTTCACCAGCGGGACCCCGCGGTCCGGTCGGACCGGTTCGTCCTCACCGGTGTTCGAGTCGTCGCATTCGACCTCCCCGGTCTCGGACGCCACGGCGACCCCGCAGACTTCCCATTTGGCGAAGTCGCGGAGGTCGACGTCGGCCGCCGACAGGGAGGCGTGGCCGGCGGGCTCGGGCGCCTCGGGCAACCGCCGGCCGACCGCCTCGGCGGCCCCGGCCGCATCGGTACCGAAGGTGCTCTGACAGGCGGAATCGAGTGCCGTTCCGGCGGACTGCTCTCCGCACACGAACGGCACCAGCGACCGCTCACCGGTCTGAACCGAGGCCAGAGTCAGCCAGTCCGGTGTGGTCGGCCATGCCGCGCCGCTCGGGATCGCCGCCGCGGCGGCGGCGACGGCCGAAGCCGCCACAATGGTCCTGTAACGCATAGCTTCCTTCGATGTCCGCCTACGAGCGTCTTCACGATGCGGGCCGGGGCCCGACGGCTCCTACCAGTCGCCCTGGTCGGCGCCCTTCGCCTTGTGGTCGCCGCCCTCGCTGACGTGGTCCTGGTTAAGGCACTGCTGGTCGAGCGACGGCGAGACGGCGATGTTCTGGCCGCAGATCTGCCAGTGCAGCGCGCTCGAGGCGTCGGCGTTGATCGCCGAGACGTCCCCGGCGGTCACGCCGGACTGCGGGCCCTCACCGATGTGGTCGCGGTTGTCGCAGACCTGGCCGAACGACTGGGCCAGTACGTTCTGACCGCAGATCTGCCAGTGGGCCAGGCTCGAAGCGTCCAGGTTGACCAGGGACGTGTCCCCGGCGGACACGCCGGAGTTCTGCGCCATCGCGGGCGCGGCGGCTCCGGCGGCGGCCATGCCTGCCGCGGCGAACGCGGCGAAGGCGGTGGTCTTGCGCATGGTGTTGAAGTTCCTTTCTCGAAGTGCAGGGGCGGGTCCGTGTGAGCTCGCCCCCGGGTCCCGCTGTCGGGTCTATTCGGACACGTGGTCCTGGTTGAGGCACTGCTGGTCGAGCGACGGCGAGACGGCGACGTTCTGGCCGCAGATCTGCCAGTGGGCGGCGCTGGAGGCGTCCACGTTCGCCAGGGACACGTCCCCGGCGGTGACGCCCGACTGCGGGCCCTCACCGATGTGGTCGCGGTTGTCGCAGACCTGGCCGAACGACTGGGCCAGCAAGTTCTGGCCGCAGATCTGCCAGTGCAGGGCGTCGGAGGCGTCCAGGTTGATCAGCGAGACGTCCCCGGCGGCCACGCCCGAGTTGTTGCCGGTCGCCGTGGCGGGGGCGGCGGCGCCGATGGCGGCGACGCCGGCGGCAGCGGCTGCGACGGTAAGAACCTTGCGCATGATGCTTTTCGTTTCCTTCTTGGTTGTGCGCCCGATGGCTCGGGCGGCTTCCTTTGGATTCGGCCGGTCTTCTCGAGAAGGCGGCCGGTGTGGGCCGGGCCGCGCGTCGGCGCGCCGGACAGCGCCGAGGGACGGACCTCGGGCGTTGCAACCGGTGGGATCGGGCGCACTGCGGCAAATGCGCTGAGACAACCCGCGCCGACGCGCGGGGGCGCTAATCAGGGGCGACGGACAGCTCGGCGGCGCGGTCCACGGGCCGCCCCAATTCCCCGATCACCGCGCAGTCGAGCGACACCTGCTCGTCGGCGGTGCAGGGGGAGACGTCGACGGCGGATTTGCCACCGTCCACACTGATACCGGCGGTTGAGCCAGCGGCTCCACCGGGGATGACGCTCAGGTGCTGCAGTGCGAGCCCGTCTGCGGGCTCGGGCTGCTCGGCGTCGGCGATCGGCGACCGCATCCGGTCGGGTGCGATCGGGTCCGCCTCCGCCGCGCCGGTTTCGGCGGCGGAGCGCTCGAGGTCGGCGGCCGACCGGTCGTTGTGCACTCTCGCGAGTGCCGCCGCCACCTCGACGGGGACCGTGTCCGGTTGGAGGGCGGTGAAGCTCGCCTGTCCTCGGCCGTCGGCGAGGACGCCCCCGGGCGGCGTCGCATCGCTCGTCGTCGCGAGGCCATCGGTCACCAGTCGCGCCACCACGTCGACCTCATCGGTCACGGGCGCGACGGTCTCGTAGACCCCGGACACCGCGTCGGCCGGGTCGTGCGCCACCGCGGACGCATCGTCGACCAGGGTTCCCAACAGCGGTGTCACCACTCCATCGGCACTGTCCTCGCTGGACTTGCCATTCGCATCGCCGGACGACGCTTCGCTCCGCAGCACGTCCGACACGGACTCGACCGGCTCTTCCACCAGCGAACCCGCCGTCTCGGTCAGGCCCGACACCAGCCCCGGCGCCGATCCCTCGTCCGCGGATGCTTCATGTCCCTGCTGGTCTTGCGGGACCAGTCGCGCGGCCAGACGCGACGGATCGAGCACCTCTGCGGTGAGCGAGTCGGTCACCGCGGCAAGGCCCTGTGCCTCGGCGGTTTCGTCCGATGCCCAAGCGGTCGCCGTGCCGAAGGCCCCCAACAACAGGAAGCCGAACACTGCGAACACGGCGCCGAGGAGGAGCCGAGGCACGCCGAGCCGGCGGGTGTTGCCGCCGCTTCGCTCGATGCTCGCCATGGGTCTCCTCCGACGTCCTGAACCTGAGCGCGAGCACTTCGTGCGCTCGCACCCAGAAGAACGAAACGACCTGAAGCCCGGATACGGGGCGAAGGAGATTTTCTGGTGCAAATTTGGTAGAAGAGCACTCACTTAACACCCCGAGCCCCACTGGTGGCCGGTTTACAGAGCTTTTACACGTGATCAACGAACGGGTAATTGCTTCTTGCGAGCGTGTCCTGACAGACCGATCGCCGCGCGAGCGCCGACGTGCCCCCACCGGCGCCACCACGAGAAGGGCTCCTACCTGATGGCAATCAAGGCCGAGTACATCTGGCTCGACGGCACCGAGCCGACCGCCAAGCTGCGTTCCAAGACCAAGATCCTCGCCGAAGGCGCGGAGCCGCCGCTCTGGGGCTTCGACGGCTCGAGCACGAACCAGGCCGAGGGCAACTCCTCCGACTGCGTGCTCCGTCCTGTCAAGACGGTGCCCGATCCGATCCGGGGCGGCGAGAACCTCCTGGTCCTCTCCGAGGTCCTGGACACCGACCTCACCCCGCATCCCTCGAACACCCGCGCCGCGACGGCGGAGGTCGCCGAGAAGTTCGCCTCGCAGGACTCCTGGTTCGGCATCGAGCAGGAGTACACCTTCATGGTCGGTTCCCGCCCGCTCGGCTTCCCCGAGGGCGGTTACCCGGCCCCGCAGGGCGGCTACTACTGCGGCGTCGGCGCCGACGAGATCTTCGGCCGGGAGATCGTGGAGAAGCACCTCGACAACTGCCTGGCCGCCGGACTGCCGATCTCGGGCATCAACGCCGAGGTCATGCCCGGCCAATGGGAGTTCCAGGTCGGCCCCGCCTCGGCCCTGGACGTGTCGGACTCGCTGTGGCTGGCCCGCTGGCTGCTCTACCGCACCGCTGAAGAGTTCGGCGTCTCGGCCACCATCTACCCCAAACCCGCCAAGGGCGACTGGAACGGCGCCGGCTGCCACACCAACTTCTCCACCAAAGCCATGCGCGAGGGCTACGAACCCATCCTCGCCGCCTGCGAAGCCCTCGGCACCAAAACCGACGAGCACATCGCCGGCTACGGCCACGGCATCGACGAACGCCTCACCGGCCAGCACGAAACCGCCCACTACACCCAGTTCTCCTACGGCGTCTCCGACCGCGGCGCCTCCATCCGCATCCCCTGGCAGGTCGAGAAGGACAAGAAGGGCTACCTCGAAGACCGCCGCCCCAACGCCAACATGGACCCCTACATCGTCACCCGCCTCATGGTCGACACCGTCTGCACCGCCCTCGAAAAGAAGGGCCTGGTCTAAACCACCACCAAATGAGCCACACGAATCGGAGGGGCGGAGCGCCGCAACGGCGCCCCACCCCTCCGAATTGCGTCAACATACTGGCCGATGGTCTTACGGTAGACACGAATCAGACCCGCGGAGATCTCAGAATGCGATTCGAAGGCTGTGATTGTGTGATGCAGCAAGGCGTAAGCCCCTTGGGCGATAACCTGTTTAAAGATTCTTGTTGCACCAGAGGCTTCCTTGTTGCCCTCTAAAGGATCTCAGCTATGACGACAACTGTTCAAGAATATGCTTGCGTAGATTCAATCTCGATAGGGTAGCTCAAGGTTGAGTAGGTCCTTCCAAGCCATTGAAACGGCAGTCCTTGTCATCGCCAGTGGCGAGACGTCAACATTATGACTGTTCAAGAATCTCTTCAGGTCTAGCAGTCCCAAGACGAACCAACCACACCCAAGCAGAAGATTAAGCCCTACTGGAATCATCACTTCGAGCCAGGTAGGCCCTAGACTGAACGCTCCACCAGTCGCTAGGGCTTCGAGTAGAGCCCAAAAGAGTACAGCCAGAACGGGCGATGCGACCAACCACCTCAGACCCCATAGCAACAAGCGATACCCTGGACCCCTTCGGAATCGTCTGACAATTAGGGAAGATGATTCATTCACAGATACCTCACAGAATTATTGATGACTGATCAGTCCTCCTATTAGTCTATCGCATTGGTCTCCCCCACTCCGGCTGAAATCCGGCAAGAACTTCCAACGGGACACCCCGTGGCTCCAACTCCGAAATAGCCGGTCAGAGTCCACTCCCCTCCAAAGGAAACCGATGACTCAAGACCTCCGACTAGTCCTTGACCAAGACTGACCTCGGCAAAGTAGTCATTCCCTACAAGTTCGCTCTCAGAACTGGAACTTGAAATCATTATGGCACCGACCTTTTCAGCTCCCGCAGATGGACCCAGGCCCCCAGACCAACGTTCTGTCGTGACCCATCCATCCTCACGGGTAAAGATCTTGCACCGGTCATATGAAACCGACAATGCCACCTGCAAGGTCCACGTGCTACAGAGCCCGATACTTCCCGCCCCATATGCCTCCCACAATTTAGGCAGGCTGTCCTCAATTACTTGCGTCGCCAAATTAACTAGAACATCCGGTATATCCAATTCCCGCATATCCTCCCATAGCAGCGAGACTGCGGAGAGCAACTCATCTTCGAAATCCTGAGACAATATCTCGTCACCAGTCGGAACTCCAGGAGGATTTGGATTCCCCTCACCAGCACCGCATTCAGCCTGCGTGTATGGCCCATTGCAGCTAGGAGGTTGTGGTCCACATTCCCATGAGGTGTATGGGCCATTACAACCGCCGTTGGTATCTTTGGAAGAAGAGCATGAGTTCCGTCTACATTGATCGGTTCCGCAGCCGGTCTTCTTGCATTCGTCCTTGGTCTTGAGACTGCCGTCATTGTTGTGATAAGAGCAGTCGCCATCTATGCACGACCAGTCGAGTCCAGTGGGATCGGTTCTGATAATCGGATTGTTACCTGTGTAGGCGTACCCGTTGATCTGCTGGGAGTCAGTGAATCTCTGGATGGGATCTCGGGAGATGAATCTGCCGACGGTGGGGTCGTAGAATCGTGCGCCCATTGACACGAGTCCGGTGGGGTCTTCGGTGCCGGTGTGGAAGCCCTGTTGGGTGGCTGTCCAGTCGACGGTTTCGCCCCTGGTTTTGCCGAACGGATCTTGGCGCCGGTAGGTGAGCACCATGGTCGCCGCCGAGACGGCCCAGGCGGCGGTGCCCTGGTGGGTGGTGCCGATCCAGGTCAGGCCCTCGTCGGTCGAGCGGGTGGCGATCATTTCCCCATTGTGGCTGTAGGTCCGCGTGGCGTGTACGACGCCCTGGGGGTCGACCGAGATCTCGTGGCCGGCGACGAACAGGTTCTGCGTCCCGTCCGGGTCCAGGCGTCCGATGCGGTTGCCCTCGCCGTCATAGACCATTCCGGTGGTGCCCTCGTCGGAGGTGATCGAGGCCAGCTTGCCGCGCGGATCCCATTCCAGGGTCTCGGTCTGGCCGTCGACGGTCCTTTCGGTGAGGTTGCCGGACTCGTCCCAGGCGTAGTCGTCGACCGCCGTACCGGTGGTGACGGTGTCGACCAGGTGGGCCTCGGTGTCGGTGTAGTCGTAGGCGGCGGTCTCGGCCGTGCCGTCGGTGCCGTGCTCGGTGACGGTGGTGCGGTTGCCGGTCACGTCGTAGGCGTACTCGGTCCAGTAGGCGCCGGGCCCGCCGATGTCGGACGCGTCGAGGTCGGACTCGTCCGCGCATTCGCCGGTTCCGGCCTGTGCCCAGGCATCGGTCAGCCGCTGCAGGTAGTCGTAGACGAAGCACTGCCGCTCCGGCTCGCCGGGCGAGTCGGTGACGCTGTCGGCGATGGACAGGATGTTGCCGGCCTGGTCGTACTCGTAGGAAAGGTGCGCAACCATCGAGCTGGAGACCGAGTCGCGCGACAACCGGTGCTCGTCGACTCGGCGGGTGCCGTCCTGGAACGTCCAGGTCTGGTGGACCTGTTCGCCGGTCGTCCCGCCGAGGACGCGCTGAGCCAGCTCGCCCCAGGCGGTGTAGGACGCCTCGGACACGTAGTCGGTGGTGTCGGTGCCGTCCGAGAAGTCGCCGAAGACGCGCGTGGCCTGCCCCAGGTCGTTGTAGTGGTAGGCGACCGTTTCCTTGCCGAGGCCGGAGATCTGCGGCAGGTTGGTGTTCGACACCGACCCGTCGGGCAGGTAGAACTGCTGGACGTTGTAGGACCCGGCCAGGTCCTCGAATCCCGGCAGCTCGGGGAGCCACTGCGTGACCGAGGTCGGACGGCCCGCATCGTCGTAGTTGCGGACCTGGGTGATGATGTTCTGCCCGTCGACGATGGACACCGACAGGTACGGCAGGCCGACGCCGTTGTTGGCGTTGTCGTAGCGCCAGGCGCCGATCCATTCACCGGTCGCTTCGTCACCGGCGTACAGGTCCGTCTTGCGTCCGAGGTCGTCGTAGACGGTCGTCAGCGTCTGGCCGCGGGCGTCGGTCGTTTGGACCAGTTGCCCGGCCTCGTCGTAGGCGGCGGTGGTGGTGCCGGTGTCGGGGTCGGTCGCGCTGACCTGGCGGCCCCGCAGATCGTAGGAGTACGACCATTCGTTCCCGGCCGGATCGGTCACCGTCTCCAGGTTGCCGCGCTTGGTGTAGTCGTAGACCGTCGCATCGTGGACCCCGGTGGCGGTGTCGCCGTGGTAATCGCGCTTCTCCACCATTTCGCCCCGGGCGTTGGTGATCGTCGCGGTCGGCGTCGCCCCCTCCGGCGGATTGGTCGCGACCATCCAGCCTTCGGTGGAGCCGCCGTACACGGTCTCGGTCGCGTGGAGGATCTCCTGGTGGGACATGAACTCCTCCAGCACCACCCGGCCGGCGCCGTCGTAGGAGTAGAAGGTGCGCGCCTGGTCCTCGCCTTGGGAGACCGCGACCAGATCCGTGCCCGGGCCGGTCTCGGCCTCCCAGTTCGGCCCCGACTCCCACAGCCGCAGCCCGCGGCTGTCGTACTCGACGCCGGTCACCAGGCGCCCGCCGACCGGGGTCGGGACCTGCTTCTGGGCCTCGCGCAGCAGCGAGTCGTACAAGGCCACATTGTCGAGCCGCTGAGTGCCGCTCGGGGTGACCGCATAGGTCGTCACCGCCGACGGCTCGGTGTTCGAGACCTTGTACTCGTAGGCGGCGGTCGGCACCTCCGGATGCTCGGTTCGGTCCCAGCCCGGCCCCCACGCCGCGGTGGTGCGGCCGAGCGGGTCGTAGGCGATCTCGGTTACCCCGCCGTTGGCGTCCACGGTCTTGACCGGCTGCCCGCGGTGCCGGTCGGCGTGCACGGTGGCGGTGTGGCCCAGCGGGTTCTCAGTGGTCACCGACTCGACCGGCCCACCGGCCGCCGGCGTATAGGCGGTCGTGGTGGTCCGGTCCAGTGCGTCGGAGGCCGACAGCACCCGGCCGAGGGCGTCATAGGTCGCTTTGACCTTCGCCACCCACACCGGGGAACCGTTCTCGTAACGGTCGACCACCTCGGTCCTGGTCGCCAGGCCACGGGTGGGGGCCGCGGTGTCGTCGGTGCTGCCGTCGTAGAAGTAGCGGGACTCGTCCACCAGGTCGGTCGGCAGCGATGCGGTCTGGTCGCATGCGGTCGCGACCGTCTGACTGCGGCGCGGGAACCGGTACAGGTTCTCGGCGGGATTGTCGGCGTACCAGGTCCGAGTGCACCGCTCGTCGTCGTCCACCGACAGGTCGCCCAGGTCCGAGACCTCGATCTCACGACCGCGGTCGTCGAATTCGGTGAGCCGACGGGTGCGTTGCCAAGTGCCGGTGGCCTCGTCGAGCAGTTTCCTCCCGTCGCTACGGGACTCGCCGACGTGCCACGCCTTCAGGCTGCCGCCGTCGTGGGACCGCTCGGCGGCCAGACTCGTCCAGTACCGCGACACAATCGAGGAGATCAGATGCGCCCCGTCGTAGGAGGCGGCCTCGAACACCGCGCCGGGCAAGGCCTCGTGGTCGGTTGCGGTGTCGCCCTCGTCGTCGGCGACGACCACGTCGATGCTTCCGGACCCGTCGGCATTGGCCGGCTGGCCGTCCATACCGCGGTAGTAGCGGGTCCGCTCCTTCAACTGAGTGCCGGAGTTCGGGGTGCCGGTCCTGGTGGTCACCTGGGCGTAGCCGCGCCACTGGTTGAACGTGCGGTTCGCATCGGCGGTGTGCTCGGCGTCGTTCCAGGCCCACAGGCGCTCGGTCCCGCCGCCGGAGATCGAGTAGTCGTAGTAGGTGCGCACCGGCACTTGCCCGGCGGTGGTGTCGAACTCGGCGACCTGGGTGACCACGTACTTGTGGAACCACTCCTCGCTCTCCCCGTCCTCGGACAGGACGGGGTAGCAGCGCCGGTCGTTCTCGAGCGGGCCGGGCAGGTCGTCCCAGGCGCAGTCGGGTGCCGAGTACCAGACGCCGGTCACCGACCCGGTCTCGGAGACGATCGCGGTCAGGCGGGTCCGCCACATCGACGGCGTACCCTCCGAATGCTCGACCCGGTTGGGGAAGGCGATGCCGGTGAACGTCACCGGCGGGGTCGACTCGGTCCCGCCGACATGGCCGGTGTGCTGCACCGATTTGAGCCACAGGACCGTGTCCTCGCCGTCGCCGTAGTCGAGGAATTCCTGGACCAGCTCCCAGGAGTCGACCTTCGAGAACCCGCCGGAGCCGTCGGGCACGTAGGTGGCCACCGAGGCAAGACGCTTCGAGGAGAAGAACGCCGGAGACAAACTGTCGGTGCAGGGAGATGCATCGCAGTCCTGGTCCCACGGCGTCTCGGGCCAATTGTCGGCCTGCGGGTCCCCATCGGCGTCGTAGCAGTCCGCCTCGCACCGGTCGGTGTAGGAGAAGTCAACCTGTCCGGCCTGCACCGACGCGTCGTCGGTGCGCAGTCCGTAGTCGATGCGGTCCAGCCGCACCGAACGATCGAACGCCGACCGGTTCTCCTCATCGGCCGCCGCCCCGTAGTGGCCGGTCTCGGCCGACCAGTCGAACTCGGTCCGGTTGCCGTGCACGTCGGTGACCGAATCGAGCATCCACCGATACGCCTGCGAGCACTCCGAAGCGGCGAAGTCATCGGCCGTGTGGCACGGCTCCCCGGAATGATTGCCGAACACCGGCACTTGCAACCGCGAGTCGGTCGACCCGGCCCGGTCGGCGAAGGTGTACACGGTCCCGTCGGCGGCGGTGATCCGCCACCGCTCGGTCGAGGCCGACGAGCCGTCGGCGGGCGAACCGAGCTGCTCGACCTTCCAGTTCGGATCGGAGGCCGCGGTCCACTCGCCGGTGTCGTCGTCGAGCACCAGCGGGGCGTTCACCCCGTCAAGCACCAGCGTCACCGAAGGTGACTCGCCGTCCCAGCAGCGGTCGGCCGTCGCGTCCGGGGTGTTGCCGCCGTCCTCTGCCGCACAGGAGGCGTAGGTCCGCTCGACATAGCCCGGCGTATACGACCAGCCGTCCCCGATCAGGCCGGACTGGTTGTTCGACGAGACCGTGTGGCCGTCCACCGCCTGCGACGAGTACGAGAGCCCCACCTGCGGGACCGGCCCCTCCCCCGGCGGCAACTGGAACCCGTAGGTGTAGTTGAAGCCGCCGGTCGAGCCCCCTTGCGACCATGAACCCGCGTGCGACAGATCGGTCGCCGACCAATCCCCGGTCGCGTCCGAGCCGCCCGAACCGCCGGCCGAGGGCACCTCGATCTTCCCCGACTCGGTCGCCAGCCCCTGCTCGATCAGGTCAACCGGTTCGCCGACCACCGGATCGGTCGACACCGGGGTCCCCGGATCCGGCTCGGTCGCGCCCGACTGCGCCTCTGCCGGGGTCTGGTAGGCGAACAACGCGGCCGCGGCGGCCATCGCCGAGGCGGTGAACATCCGCGCGGCGGCGACTCCTCGCCGCCGCCGGGGCGACGCAACATCATGCGAGGTCGACAGAGAACCGGGGTACATCAAAGGGGGCCTTCCATCAATCCAGTCGGGGGTTCGCAGGGGGCAGCGTGCCGGTCGGCGGGGGGGGAGTTCCCGCCGACCGAACGGCAACGTCACAACGGGGGCGGCTCCTCGGAATCGGAGCAGTCGGCATCGTCCGGATCCTGCTCGAACTGGGGACGATCCGCCGCCAGGGCCTGGATCGACAATTCGTCCAGCACTCCCGACCAGGTCCGGACGCTGTCGATGGCGCCGACCATCTGATTGGTCATCTCGCCCTGCTGCTCGGCCGCACCGATCGTCAACGGACCCGTCGCCTTCCACGGCGAGGCCACCACCGGGGCCTCATCCTGCAGCTCGCCATCGACATACAGCCGAATCACACCCGCGCCCAGATCGACCTGGCCGACCAGGTGGTACCACTTGCCGACCCCGGTCGACTCATCGATCTCGGGAGGATCCTCGGCGTACGCGAGTGTCCAGGGACCGTCCCCAGAGCCGGCCGAAGGCATCGACAACTGGAATCGGCCGGCAACCGGGCTGTAAACCAGATTGAACGCACCGAACTCGTCGCCGGTCTGCGAAACTATCGTGCGGTAGTCATCGAGATCATCGACTCGCGCCCAACCGGCTACCGTGAACGACTCGTCAGTGGTGATCACGGGGCCTGTCGTCTCGGCCCAGCCAGTACCGCCGAGCGCGAGTCCATAGGCCGCCCAGCAATCGTTGTACCGGTCGACCTCCCACGAATACTCGCCATTGAGCGTCAGGTCATCGGCGCCCCACAGATCGACGCCAAGCTCGTCCCGGCCCAACTCCCAATGCGACAACCGTTCGGTATGAGCGGCAGCGACCTCGTCGGCATCAAGCGCCCCACGCCACAAACGAACATCCGAAATGGATCCTTCCCACTCCGTCCAACGCGAGCCGTCTTCTACGCCGCCACAGCCGATCACGAACTCCCCGGCGCGCCAAGGCTCCCAATCCATTGCGATAGTGCCGGTATCGGACAGCTCCCCATCGATGAACAGTTGCAGCAGGGCATTGTCCGGATCGACAGTGACGGCAAAATGGGTCCACTTCTCCTTCACTGCGGCCTCGGCACTGACGGCACCGTCGCCCCAGTCCGCATCAGCGCTGTCCTGACTGGTCACCCCCACCGTCCAGGTGTCGGAATTGGCGCTGTACTTCGTCATAACCGAGAAGTACTGTGCGCCGTTGAAGCTGAACAGACGCGGATGCCCACTCGTATGTTCTGCATCCAGCCAAGCCCATGCCGATACTGTGAATGCCTCATCGGTACGCACTGGGACCGTGTCAGCGGTCGGACAGGTGGATCCGTCGAACTGCAAAGCGCTCTGAGCGCGGCCATACTGATCGGGTCCCCACGTAGGTGCGGTTGGCATCGCGGTCAGGTCGGTACCCCTGCCCGAAACGTCGGCCCCATCTCCGCGCAGCGGGTACCACGCTTGCACGGCGGACGGCATGCCATTGCCGTCCATGAGCTCGCTGAGTTGCTCACCGGTCAAGATGTCGTTGAACACCACCGCGTCGTCGACCGATCCGGTCATCGGATGGAAGGTCGCGCCGTTCCCCTTTGCGCCGCAACCGACCGCGAACCGTCCCGTCGGCGCCCACGGGTCGAACGGTACCGGATCCGAAGCGACCAGTTGGCCGTTCACATACAACCGCAGTCGTTCGGCCGGAGCGTCATAGGCCGCGGCGACATGGGTCCAGGAACTGAACTCGGTGTTCGAGGACTCGGCGAAGACGGTGACCGCGGTGACGTCGGCCGTATCGGACGAGTACATGGAAGCACCCCAAGCGTTCGTCGAGGACATGAACAGCTTCAGGTTGCTCCTGCTCTGACCGGTCGCGCCCATGACCACGGGCGAACCCGACGATGGTGGCGCTTCGATGTAGGCCCAAGCGGCGACCGTGAACGAGTCGCTCGCGTTGACGATGGGCTCATCGGCGACCATGCAGGTGTCGCTGGCGCCGTCGAAGACGGCCGCCGCGTCCGTGCGGCCCTCGCGGTCCGGACCGTAGACGGCCGACTCCAATGCTGACAGCGAACTGTCCGCAGCGTCGTCGAGTCCGTCCCCGTCGAATCGCCAAGCGCCGATCGCTTCGGCCGGTTGGGTTTCGACGGTGGTGAACCAGTATGTCGTCGGACTCGAGGTGTTTCCCGCCGAGTCGACCGCCCAGACCTGGATCGCGTGGTCGACCGAACCGGTGGACGGCGTGACCGATACCTTCGTCTGACCGTCCGCCGCCGAAACCGCCTGCTTGGTTTCGCCTTCCAAGGCGTACTCGAACCCGGTCACATCGTCACCGCCGACGAACTCGAACTCGACCGGATCTCCCGGGAGCGGATTCGCGGTCACCCTCGCCACATCAGGTGGCTCAGGCGCGGTCGTATCGATGCGCACGTAGCAGAACTCGCTCTTACTGCTGTGGGTGAATGCATCGAACGTCTGGGCACGCCACCTGTACAGCCCATCTTCGGTCACCACGCCAGAGGCCAGTCGGGACGGCGTCGACTGTCCGGCCTGCGCGTCGACGTACCAGTTCTCGATGTTCGAGCCGGACGGCTTGTAGAAGAGATACCGCAACTCGACCGCGCCGCCGTCAGGGTCCCGCGGGGCTGCGGCCAGCTTCGGAGTACGGGTGGTCACCAGCGTCGGATCCGACTCGGTGCCACAACCTTGGCCTTCAGTCGACTGCGCGGTCGGGGCCTCCGGAAGTGAGTTCACCGTGAAGTAGCAGTACGAGGAGAATTGCCCATAGCGCGACGATTCCGCGTCAGAGTCCCGGGCTCGCACGTTCCACCGGTAGGTCCGGCCGCGTTCGAGCTTTCCGGAGGCCACCGACACCCGTAGGACCTGACCGTCGGCTACATCATGGGTGTCGATCTGTTCGAGCATGCTCGGATGCGACTTGTCGCGCTCGTAGAGGTAGAACGAGACCCGATTGTCCGGTTCGAGACTCTTCGGCGCGGTCGCCTTAAAGGTCGGAGTCAGGTCATTGATGGTCGGTCCTGGTGCCGAAGTCGAGCACGCGTCGCCGTCCGTGTACAGGTTCGTGGCCTTGAGCGGAGCGTGCCAGACGATCATCTTCGCCGAGGATGGGTCGAGCTTGCGCCAGTAGTCCCTGTGCTCCTCCTGGTCCCAGTTGGCTCCGGAGAGTGCCGCGAATACCGCGGTGTTGTTCCCGCGATCGACCAGTTCCTGAATCCGATCGGCGGTCCTGTCGTCGGCCCATCTGATCTCCTGGTCCGGCTCGTCGGCTCCAGTGTGGGAGGTCGGAACGGAATCGCGGGCCACTTCTCCGACTATCTGGTCGTTGAAATCGTCCCAGGTGATGTCGCTGGACATGTCGAACCAGTCCATCGCCGCCAGCCGCACCTTCTGCGTCGAGCCCGCGTCACCGGTGTGGGTCTGAGTGATCCATACGGTCGTCTGCTGCACTTCACGGTCGGCGATCGCCTGCAGGCCGTTGAACTTCATCGCCGATCGCCACGCACCGTAGGTAGAATCGCTTGCCCAGGTCTGTCGACCGGTGCACATCTCTGAGCCGGTGCCGCAGGTGATGCCGGTCGTCCGTGAGTAGGCGTTGGCGAAATTGGCGCCCTCGTCGCGGAACTTGGGGTCGATATAGATGGGGAACTCTGCCTCGGGGTCGCTCAGCAGGTCCTGGTCCGGGATCACCGTCAGCGAGTCGTCGTCCATCTCCAGCTCCATCGGAGCCGCATGTTCGGGAATGCCTGCGTCGGTGGCTGAGGAATCCCACATCCACGGGCTCTCGACGGTGAACGCCGGTCGTCCGGACTTGTCGGCGAGCGAGGCGGTGTCGGCGGCGTTATCGGAGGCGACCGACAAACCGTGGGATTTGAACCCGAGCTCGACGCGCTTCAGCGCGGGATTCGTTGCGGCTTCGGGGGTCTTGACCACCAACGCGTAGGAGAACCCGGTCACCTCGGCATGGGCTTGCAGGTCGATCTCCGGCAGCACCTCGGGGTAAGTGATGGTGTCACCGTCGATGACCGGTTCAGGCAGCGGCTCGCCCCAGCTCAGCGTTACCGCCTCACCCTCGCGGTTGGTTGCGGTAACGAATTCGGACTCACCGCCCGACCCGAACGCGAGGTCCGAGACGGTGGCTTTGGACCGGATCGTGCCGTTCTCGTCGACTTCGAGGGTGGTGTCGGCGTCGACCCATTCGCCGGCTTGGTCGGGGACCCACTGCGGCTCTACGGTGAAGGCGGTGCTCACCGAACCGTCGGGCTGGGCGTACGAGCTGGTGGTGTAGCCGACTGAGTCGCGGATGAGTACTTCCGCACTGCATTCCGCGGCCAGTGACAGTGCGCTGGACTCGCTACGCTCCTGCAGGTCAGTGGATTCGCTACAGGTCGATTCATCGATGTCTTGGGCGGAGGCAGGGGTGTCGATGAGCAGCGCCGCACCGATCACGGCTGTCAAGCCGAGGCCCAAACCACGATGGACGAATCCAGGGGCGTGGGGTCGCTTCACTTGGGGCACTTTCCTATTGGGGGTAGTGGAGATGATGAGGCATGTAAGGCCGACACTGGCTGTGACCGGAACCGCCGAAAACGTTAGCAGCGATCGCCTGAGCCCGCAGCACGAGCGACGGACTCTCTGTTAGCAAATCAGGACCTGATATCCACAGATGTTGCCCCAAGCTGGCAATATAACGATTCGGCTTCAATGGCGACCTCAGGCTCGACCCACCATCCACAGAAGCACAGTTGATCCGATATTCACTGTCCATACACCCCAACATTCCACTGTGATTCGCCTCAGGTCTCTCCGCCGTTGCGGCGCTCCGCCCACGGCTGTTCGCCGTCGGACCTGGAACGTTACGATCGGTCCGTGTCCGCCCCCACTCACGCCCGAATCGACTCGCTGCGTGTGCAGATCGTGGTCGATGCGAGCCGGTCCAAGAGCAAGGTCGGGCCCGCCGTCTACAGTGCCCTCGGCACCTCCCGGACATCGGCACGGGTGGCGGTGCTGGTGCCCGACGAGCGCCGCGCTGAGCGGCTGCGCCGTCGCTTCGCCGACGAACCGCGAATCACCTGCGCCGACGAAGCTCCCGACACCGCCGCGCCGTACCGGCTGTGTATGCCACCCGACCTCGTGCTCCGAGTCGGCGCCCTGGACCGCATGGTCCGCGAGATCGAACGGGACCAGCTGGGCATCATCTTCCTGGCCTGCGTCAAGAACAGCGACATGCACTTCGCCCGCCTGGAGCGGCGCGAAGCGGTCGAGGCCGCGGCCCGCGCGCACCCCGGCGACAGTCGCTTCGACGCCGTCGACCGCCGTGATGGCACCCGGTGGATCGACGGGTCCGCGTGGGCCTTCGACTGGACCGACGAGTTGCCCGAGTCGCCGGACGTCACCGGGCTACACCGCGAGCTGGCCCTGCTCCGCGCCGCCCTCGGCGAGCGCGACGCGAAGCTCGCCGAGACACGAGAGCAAGCCCGGCACTGGCGGTCTCTGGCGACCGAACCACTGCGCCGACGCCTGCGGCGCGGGATGAAGCGACGCCTCGTCCGCATTCTGCGAGGAGGTTCCCGGTGAACGACGAACCGATCGCGTACCGCGCCGGGCAGTACTGGTGCGGCGCGCTCGGCCGCTGGAGCCGGGAGCGGCTCGAACGCCTGCGGCGCGACGCGCCCGACGGCCTCTCGACCGCCGTCGAAGGCCCGACCGCGGTCCTCTGCACCACCGGAACGACCGACTCCTGGTCGTCCGGGTCCCGCCGCGGCCGGTATTGGGACCCGTTCGCCTCAGGCTCCGAACCGACACGATGGCAGGACGCCGCCGAATCGCGCCTGGCCGCCGGGCTCCAGACCGAACCGGTCGCGGCCCTGCACACCGACGCCCTCGGCCTGCACGACCTCTACTACCGTGAGATCGACGGCGCGGTCTACTTCGCCTCGCGCATCGAAGGGCTGCTCGACCTCGGCGACGCTCCACTCCACATCGGATGGGACGCCTGGGCCGCTATCCTCGCCTTCCACGCCCCCGCGGCCGACGACACGCCGTTCCGGGAGATCCGCCGACTGCGTGCGGCCACTGCGCTTGCCGTCGATGACGGCCGCCTGTCGCGTGACTCGTTCGAACCCGGCTGGCTCCAGGAGACCGAGGACGCGAAGACCACGCCGACCGACGTCGTCGACACCGTGACCGAGGCGATCGTCCCGGCCTCCGAGGCGGCGATGACCCTCAGCGGCGGCTGGGACTCGCGGCTGCTCGGCATCCTCGCGCGCCGCCGCATCGGCGCCATCACAGCCTGGACCACCAGCGGCGACGACGGCCACGACCGGGACGTGGCGTACGCGGGCCCAGTCGCCGAAGCCCTCGGCATGGAGCACCGCACTCTGATCCCGGGCCCGGAGGCCTGGGTAGAGGAGCACGCGGCCGTGCGGGAGCGCCTGGAGTTCCAGACCCACCTCCACACCTGGATCATGCCGGTCGCCCGCAGCCTCCACGACCGGGAAAGGACCGTCATCGACGGTCTGGCCGGCGACATCCTGTTCAAGAGTGCCCTGGTCGGCAAATCCCTCGCGACCGAGACCGACGCCAGACGACGCGAACACCGGCTCTGGAAGACCTTGGAGCAGCGCCGCCTACGCGCCAACCGGATGCTGCGTCCGGCCGTGGCCGACCTCTTCACCGAGACCACGGGCGACCGGCTCCACGCCGCCGTCGCCCCCTTCATCGGCCACCGGGCCGGCGCCATGCTGGGTGTGCTGCACCTCCGCACGGCTCGGGCCATCGGCCTCTCGGGACGGTGGCTGCTCGGACCGGAGCTCGACGTCCGGACCCCGTTCGCGCACCCCGAGGTCCTTCGCGCCGCGATCCGCGTGCCGGCCGAGGAGAAGCTCGGCGGCGCGTTCTACCGGCGCATGCTCCACACCGCCGACCCCCACGTCGCAGCCCTGCCGTCCACGAACGACGGCAGACCCCTCGGCGCGCGGCGCGGCCGCAGGCAGGCGAGCCCCGAAAGCCTTCGGATACTCGGGCGCCACGTCCGCGAGGCGGAGCCGATAATGGCCCTGCTCACGCCGACCGCGCGCCGCGCCGTGAAGGACCCCGACGCTCTGGCACTGCTCGGATCCGGCATGGGCGGCATGCGGACGCTGGCATGGGCCGGGCTCTTCGGCAACTGGCTGGAACGGCACCGAGCCCGGCTCGCGATCGACGGCTGCGGCGCCTGACCGCACCGCTCAGCGCCGCAGCATGCGCTTGACCTTCGCCTTGAGCCGGGAGAGCACCCACGTCGGCGAGAACTTGACGTGCCAGGCCAGGTGATCGGCGCGGGACTTGTCCAGCTCGACCAGTTCCAACAGCTCCTCACGCCTGCGCCATTCGCCGCGCGAAGCCGGCAGCGGCGCCTCCTCGGGACGGGCGACCGACGACGGGGCGGACATCCGGACGATCGACGACAGGCGCTCGACATGCCGGTCGAGATCGAAGCTCTTGGCGCCGAACCACACGGCCCTGGCGAATATCGAACGCCGCTCCAGGCGCATCCGATCCTCGCCGTGGCGCGCCACCACGAGCCCGGACTGCCCGCGGTTCGCGACCTCCAGCAGACTTCCGATCGTGTATGGCGTGGTCGGAATGCGCGGGGAGAGCACCAGCCGCCACGGCACCGACGGGTCGGCGCGGCCGTACTCCCAGTTGGTGAAGCGGACGCGGCGGTCGGCGCGCAGGGCCTCATGGACCAGCTTGAGATCGAGCCTTGGGTGATCCAATGTGGCCTCGCGGCCGGTCGTCGGCTCCGGCCACGAACCGACCAGCGTCACCCGGATGTCGCGGCAGAAGCCGTCCAGCAGCGGCATGACCGAGTCGACGACCTCCTCGAAGGAGGCGTCCTCGACGTCGACGACCACGTCGACCAGTGGCACCGTCCACGACCGGCCGCCGTTGTCCTTCCGGTGGATCGACTCGGGGATGCGCTGGCCGTTGAGGGCCTTGCGGACCCGCTTTCCGCGGTCGCGGTTGCGCCAGCCCTCGGGGATGCCCAGGTGCCAGACCGACTCGCCGTCGTCGGGGACGAACACCCCGCCGGCCAGCCCCACCCGGTAGGCGAACTCGACGTCCTGACCGCGCACCATCTCGACGTCCATCCCGCCGGCCGCGACGAACAGGCTCCGGTGGGTCGAGACCGTGATGCCCTCCATGACCGAGTGCAGGCGGCTCCAGTGCGCGGTGCGGAGCCGGTCGGAGCCCGCGAGGAACTTGACGTTCTTGGCCTCGAGCGCGGCATCGACGTCGAACAGTCCGTCCGCTCGGCCCGCGGCGACCTCGCGCGCCACCTGGTCCGGGCTCAGCGTACCGGTCTCGTACTCGACGAATCGTTTGTGGCCCAACACCATCAGATTGTCGACGAGGTGATGCCAACGCAGGTGCGACTCGATATGGGCCCTGAAGGGGACCGTGTCGGCGTCGAGCCGGACGATCACCTCCCCGCTGCTGGCCGACGCCCCGACGGCCACGGCGTTCCCCGCGCCCCAGGCCTCGCCGGTGGTGCGGACGATGCGGGTCGAGGCCGGCCGCCGCTCCGGCAGCCGCAGAGGCGGGTCGCTCCGGTCGTCGACGACGACGACCTCGGTGAGCTCGGCCGGGTAGGACTGCTCGGCCAGACCGGCGAGCACGAGGTCGAGCTTCTCCTGGCCGCCGTAGGCGGGCACCACGACCGAGACGGTCAGTCGCGGCTCGAGCCGGCCGATTTCGGCCGGCCGCAGACTCGACCAGTCGTTGCGGGGCAGGGCTTCGCCGTCGTGCCGACCCGCGACTCCGGGCCGGTAGGGCCGGAAGTCGGGGCGGACCCCCCGCCGTTTGCCGACGACCGAACCGTGGCGCGTGAGCCGTTCGATGAACGCCGCCGACTCGCTCCAGGTTCGGCGGAACGCGGCCTCCGCCTTGACGTCCCAGGATTCGACCGCCACGATGTCCTCGTCGGTCATGGCCTTGACGTAAACGGCGATCCGCTGCGCGACGCCGTCGCGGTAGCGGTCGTCGAGCAGATCGAGCGCGGGCGTGTAGTGACGCGCCATCCAGTCGGCCCGGCGGTCCTCCCGGCAGACCCGGTCGCGCAGGAGCCGCAGCAGCAGGTCACGGCCGTCGTAGCGGCCCATGGAGAACACCAGTGAGCACTCGAGCGGCATCGGGACGGCAGTGAGGTCGGCGAGCGCCTGAGGGCTGCGCAGCATGGCGTCGACGCGCTCCGGCTCGGGCCAGCGGCCACTGAGCGCGGAGTCGACCAGCGTCTTGCGGAAGCAGTTGCGGCACGAGCCGCAGGGAATCCCGGCGCCGCCGACGTGGCAAGACTGGGCGAGAACCTCTCCTCGCCAGGCCTGGTCGACCACGACGGGGGTCGAGGCCTCGGTGAGCCCGGCGGCGACCGGCTGGAACGGGAGCCCGGCCGCGGCGGTGACCGGCTGCCAGACTCGGAACGCGTGGTCGGGTCCCGGGGCGCTGAAGCGGCCGCCGCTGAGCCCGTAGACGCTGGAGGCCAGGATGCCGGTGACCAGGGCGTCGAGGCCGTCGAAGTCGGCGCAGAGCACCGCCGGGAGCGCGAACGACAGGTCGGTCGGCAGGTTTACCGGGACGCCGGTGGGGCGGCGCAGATATTCGACGTCGCAAGGGACGCGGCGCACGAGGTGGCCCTTGCGCTCGATGTCGTCGCAGGAGGCGTGCGCGGCCGCCTTGTTGATGGCGCCCTTGCCATCCTCGCGGATGACGCGATCGAGGTAATACAGGTGCGGTTCACCGGGCAGCAGAGCCACCGCGGCGACCGAGTCGACGCCGCCGGAGTATGCGACGCCGGGTCGCGGCCCGGCGGGCCGGACACGGGGTGGCAGGTCCGGATCGGCCGGTTCGAGCTCGAGGTCGAGGTGTTCGGCGACGGCGGCGGCAAAGGGTTCGCTGACGGGTCGGTCCAGGAGGAGGCGGCGACCGGCCCAGGGCCGGCACGACAGCAGCGCGGCCAGCGCCAGGACGTCGGGGTGGGTGGCGTCGAGGTCGAACCCTCCGGGCAGCCGGGCGCTCGCGGTTCGGCCGATCATGGCCTCGCCGGGGATCTCGGTCCGGTCGTCGGATTCGGGTTCGAAGTGGAGCCGGACGGCGACGGCGTCGGTCTCGGGGACGGCGGTGATAGTGGTCTTCATCTGCGGGCCATGTGTCGAAGGCAGTGGAGGAGCCACGTGGGCGAATATCGGACGTGCCGGGAGAGCCTGGCGACACGGCGCGGCTGCCACCGCCGCTCGTTGTAGGCCCTGGCGAGGCGGCCGACCTCGTTGGGGCGGCGGCGGGACTTCGGGGCCTCGGCCTCCGGCGCGAGCCGCGCCGACTCGGCGACCTCGTCCACCGGCACGCCGAGGTGGTCGGCGCGGGCGGCGGCGGAGCGCCGGACGAGCCGGGCGGTGCCGTCGGGCGAGGGCAGTTCGACGGTGCCGACGTTGTGTTTCTCGGCGGCGCCGGTGAGCCGGGAAACGGTGTGGGTGGTGGCAGGGTAGGCCAGCGGGAGTTCGAGGCGGAAGGGCGTCGAGTGGTGGGCGGGGGGCGTCTCGGCGGCGAAGGCGACGCGCGCTTCGCCGCCGTAGTAGGCCTGGACGACCTTGGCTTCGAGCTCGTCGTCGGCGACGACGGCGCGCTGGAGCGAGGGGTCGGGCCAGGGGGCCACGAGGGTGATGCGGATGTCGGAGCGGGCGCCGTCGAGCAGAGGGCGGACGCGGGAGTCTATGCGTTCGAGGTCGAACTCGTCGACGTCGATGACGATGTCGACCGAGGGGACGTCGAACTGGACGCGGGGGGCCTGGCGGCGGCTGCGGTGCTCGGGCAGGCGCTGGAGGAAGAATGCGCTGCGGTATCGGTTGCCGTCGGCGGTGCGGGCCTTGATCTCGGGGACGCCGAGGTGCCAACTCGAGGTGTCGTCGTCGGGGACGAACGCGGCGCCGGCCTGGACGAGGCGGTGCCCGAAGTCGGTGTCGCTGCCCAGGGGCATCGAGGAGTCGAAGCCGCCGGCCCGCTCGAAGAGGGTCCGGGGGAAAGAGGCCGAGGCGCCTACGAAGACGTTGGCGACGTTGCGCCAGCGGGCGCGTTTGAGGCCATCGGTGCGTTCGATGACGCTTTCGATCCACTGGGGCTTGGCTTCGGCCGGGTCGAACAGGCCGGCGGCCTCGCCCGAGGCGACCGCGTAGTGGACTTGTTCGGGTGTGTACTGGCCGGGCCGGTAGTCGACGAAGCGCTTGTGCCCGAGCACGACGAGGTAGTCGGCCAGATGGTGCCACCGCATCTGGGATTCGATGTGCTCGCGCCAGACCAGCATGTCGGCGTCGAGCCGGAGGATC
Organism: Glycomyces xiaoerkulensis; assembly: GCF_002798405.1. GTDB lineage: Bacteria > Actinomycetota > Actinomycetes > Mycobacteriales > Micromonosporaceae > Glycomyces > Glycomyces xiaoerkulensis. Next base: position 237,108 of record NZ_PGGV01000037.1, read on the forward strand.
ACCTGGCCGTCCGAGGCGGCGACGCCGGCGTTGGTTCCGGCGGCCGAGCCCCACACCTCGTCGGGGGTGGTGATGACGCGGCAGTGCTCCGGGCGGATCTCGGGTAGGCGCAGCGGCGGGTCGCTGCCGTCGTCGGCCACGACGACCTCCAGGAGCGACTGGGGGTAGCTCTGCACCGACAAAGCGGCGAGCGCGTGGTCGAGCTTCTCCTGGGCACCGTACGCGGGCATGACTACGCTGACACTCTGCCACGGCTCCCATTCTCCAAGCCGGGGAACGGCGAACGACGAATAGTCATTGTCGGAGAGAACCGAGTGACGGGAGGTGCGAGGTGCCATATCGCAGTCATCTTATCCACATCGATTGCGAGGCGGAGCGTAGCCGCCGCCGGCGTAGGCGAGGTGGATGGGCTGATGCCGTGCGCTACCCCGTCGGCGCAGCCCCTGTGCTGGCGTCGCACACCAGCGGTGGCCATACCGCCCGGTTCAGCAGACGCCGCACCGCGGCCGGGCCGACGTCACCTATCCATTCAGCGGTCGACCAGCCATTGCCGTTCGGCCAAGCCGGACGTGACCGCGCGCAGGTACTGCCCGGCCTTCAGCCGCGGCCCGACCCGGGCGAAACAGCCATCGACCTGAGCCAACAGCACCCGCAGCAGCCCATCACACATCTCGCTCCCTACGCTGGGATCTGCAGCCGCTCCTTGTTTCCTTCGTGTCACGACAAAGAAGACGCCGAGCGGCGCCTCTCTGCTGCAGGCCAACAGCATCAGACAAGACCCGACACCCCTGCATCGCCGCAGGTCGACACCGGCCGCCCGCCCAAACACGGCCGTGCCTTCCGCATGACTGAACTGGTCATGAACGCGAGCGCAATACTGGTTTATGCGAGGAAGCGGCCAGCGGTGTGATCTCACCTACTGTAGACTCTCGACCTCTGGTGCCCCGTTCAGTACGGAACCACGCCCTACCGGACTTCCAGGCGAACGACGGCGGTCGCCGAGGCGTCACCATCGCGGAGGGTCAGGCGATACCGCTCGCTACCTGCAGTTCTTACCGCCCGGCCGCGGCTGGCTATACTGCGGACAACATCTCTTACCACATGTTATGCGCTGCTCCTCCCTACCACGTCATTCGAGACGCCGGACTCCCGCAGCGCAGGGCCCGACAAGAATAGCCTGTGACTCCGTTTCAGGAGCATCACCGCCGAGCTGAACAGAGAGGCACCATGACTACCGATCCCCTCGCGGGCTTCCTCGCACGGGAGAGCGCTCTGGTGGCGACTATCGGATTCCACTCGGGGAACGGGCCCGCCAACGCCCTGGCGGCCGTCGAGGCACGGCCTGAGGTGATCGACCTGGACGATCTGGACGTCGGTGTGCGGCCCTCTGGTGAGTACCGCCGTCTGGCCGTGGTGGCGCGGACGATGACGGACCTGCATCGGGCAGTCGCCGTTTCGGGCCTGCTTCCCCAGGTTCGCCAGTGCCTGGTCGTCATCACCGAGATGGCCGCTGTGAACCGCCCCGTACAGGTCAGACTCCCGGCCTACTGGACCGCTCAGTCTCTGCTGAAGCTCGAGGTCAGGTTCGACGACCCGCACCGCTGGTCGTGCGAGTTCGCCGTCAGGCAGCCTCTGGCGGCGGTCCATTACGTCCGGGCCGTCATCGCCACCACCACGGAGAGCCCGCGCCCGATGTCGCCTCGCTTCGCCCTGCACGGGCCGGGTTCCGGACACTGGAGCCCTGGCGCCCCAACAAGTCCGAGACCACCGCTGCCGGTGGAGAATTCGCCGAACGTACCGTTCTATGACGTGATGCTTCACACCGGCCCCCTCGAGAAGGTCTCCGGTGATGACCGGGTGCGTTTCCTCGAGGTCCGCGACCCCAGACCGGTGCGACGGGGAATCTTCGGTGGGAGCGGAGACCCGGTCCACGACTCCGTCGATCCGGGCATCCTGCCCCCGATCGACGAGTTCACGGTTAACCGGATGGGATTCGACAATCGCCCCAAGGAGAGCGACGCCGATCTCGTATTCGCCGATCATGCCTGGCAGGTACGATTCAAGGACGGTAGGCGGATGCGACTCGATCCGTCGGGAGCGGTCACCGACTTCGACCTCGAGCGGTTGCGCGAACTCCGGTCGGTGCGAGTCCACTGGGACGGGCACCCCGGCAGCATCGGAGGACTCCGCACCGTCGCCGGACTGGCGTGCGGGGGTGTTCCCCTGGTGAGCCGTGATCGGAGCCCGCTCTGGGCGGGGGCACTCAACGGCACCGTAACCTCTCGAATGGATATGTACGCTTCTGAGGAACTCTCGGATGCACTGCGCCGCGAGTCCCACTCGGTCGCACTGTCGCGAGCAGCGCTGCGAGAGCACTCTTCGGCTGCGCACACCCAACGCGTGCGTGCGGCCAGCGGCCTGCCCCCGGAGGAAGCACCGTCCGTTTCAGTGCTTCTGTGCACTATGCGGCCCGACTTCCTCGTCCCGGCGATTCGCCAGATCAGCGCCCAGGACCACCCCCGCATCGAAATCGTATTGGTCCTGCATGGGCTCGCGGCCGACGTCCCCGAAGTCAAGCAGGCCATCGCCGATTGTCCCCTCCCGATCACCGTGGTCGAGGTCGACGGCGACGAGATATTCGGCGGAGCGCTCAACCTCGGTGCGCAAGCGGCGTCGGGCGAGTTCATCACCAAATTCGACGATGACGACTGGTACAGCCCCCATCACGTCAGCGACCTGGTGCGGGCTTCGCACTATTCGGGCGCCGTTCTCGTCGGATGCGGCGCCGAGCTGGTCTACCTCGAGGAGTTCGATCTGACAGTCCAGCGTTTCGGAGGACACAGCGAACGGCGCAGTCTGCACGTTGCGGGAGGCACGATACTGATCCGCCTCTCAACGTTCCGCGAGCTGGGAGGATACCGTCGGGTCCGCACCGCCGAAGACCGCGAACTCCTTGCGGCCGTAGCCGAGGCCGGCGGAACCATCTATCGGATGCACGGAATCGGCTACGTGCTCGCCCGCCGCGCGAGCGGCCACACCTGGAACCGGCCGTCGGCCGCCTTCTTGAGAGGCACCGAGCGCCAGATGCGGGGCGTCAATCTGGGGGATTTCGTCACCGCCGGCAACCTCGAAGCAGCCCTATAGAAAGGAACGATCCCTCCGACCATGCCCACCTCCGCAGCTTCGCCGAGCCAGCAACCGCGCATCCGGCGCAACGACCACGGTGTCCTGTCGCCTCCGGATCTGGGCGCCTGGATGCCTGACACGCTCGTCAGCGTCGTCATTCCCGCATACGGCTCTCAGGACAAACTCGATGTGGCACTGGCGGCCCTGGCGGCCCAAAGCTATCCTTCCGAACTGCTCGAAGTGATCGTTGTCGACGATCAAAGCGAACCTGAGCTGCAACTGCCGCAACTGGCGCCGGACAAGACCAAGATCGTCAGGGTCAGCGGCCCCCACTGGGGCAGCGCCAACGCGGTTCACATCGGGATCCAGGCCGCCTCGGGCGACGTCGTCCTGCGGCTCGACGCCGATATCCTCACTTCTCATCGGCATGTCGAGGCACACGCTCGCTGGCACCACCAGTGCGATTACCTCGCGGTCGTCGGCCGCATCGCCTTCGCCGACATCGGGCCCGAACGGCTGCCGCCCCAACAGGTGCACTCGGCGGTCGCCGCCGACCTGGCCGACACTCTGTTCGAAGGGTTGGACATCAACCCCAGCTGGGAATACAACATGGTCGAAAAGTACGACCAGTTGCGCACGCTCGACGACCGAGCCTGGCACGTGGCGAACGGAGCCACTATCTCCTTCTCCCGGCGGCTCTACGAGGCTTGCGGCGGCATGGATACCGCCATGATCCTGGGCGGCGACACCGAATTCGGCTACCGGATGGCCCAGGCCGGGGCCGTCCTCGTCCCCGACGGTGGGGCCGTCGCCTGGCACCTGGGCATGTCGCAGATGAAGTCTCGCCGTGAGGAGGGACGCCGATACCGCGAGCCGTTCTTCGCGAACAGCATCCCCATGATGCGGCACCTGCGCAATTCAAGCCACGTCGTATGGGAAGTGCCATATGTCGAAGTCGTCATCGACGTGCGCGATGCGTCCTTTGAGGATGTTTCCTCGAGCTGTGTCTCCGTCCTGAACAGCACGGTGACCGATGTCGGACTCCGTCTCCTCGGCCCCTGGTCCGAGCTGACAGACGAGCGACGATCCCCGCTGGACGAGCCGCTCGTTGACCTGAGGCTGATCGCCGAGACTTTCCGTGCCGATCCTCGGGTCGAGTTCGCGGAGGATCTCGATCAGCCTTCCAGAAACGTGCCATTCAGACTCACAATGCCCGTCGGTCTCCTCGTCGCCCCAAACGCGGTCTCCGAAGTGGTCCGTGTCGCGAACACCCGGCGTGTCGGCAAGGTCAATTGCGCCGTCACCGGCTTCGAGGCGCTCGCCGCGGTCACACTGGAACGCACCGCCGCCCTCAGCCGCGCCCTCCATCTGCGGGCGGAGGGTGAAACGCTGGAGGACGTGATCGACGAGATCTGGGGCGTCTGGTGGGAAGACGGCGACGACTGGTTCGGCACCGAACCGCCCGGTTCCGGAGAAGCCCCGAGCGCCCAGGCGATCCCGTACGGAATAGTCGAGGAACTCAAGGACAAGCTGGCTAAACAGCGGAAACGTGCAGAATGGTGGAAACAGCACGCCGGCAAGAAGGCCGAGTCACTCGACAAGTGGCGGTCGAGGGCCAAGCAACTCCAATCCGAATCCTCCAGAGCCGCACGGCCGTGGTGGCGCTCGGTCGCCGGCCGGGCGCGGGCGAAACTGCGACGGATGCTGCGGTCGTAACGACCGCAGTGGCCCGGCATCACACCTTCCGCCACGAGGAGAAATCGGGTTCATGGCAGCAGAATCCACGCCGTCGCAGCCCATCCGGATCCTGCGAGATTACAGCGCTATCAGCCGACGACGCGACGCTGCGTCATTGTCGAACACTGCCATCCGGCTCCGCAGTCGTAACGCACGTGAACTGATCGCCTACGACGCGCTCAATGGCCGCGGCGGCACGGCGGAGCTCGAGCGACTTGGCCGGGGAGAGGACTTCGCGGCAGTCGGCGTGCCTTTTAAGGATCTCCTGCCGAAGCGATTGGCGACCTACGCGCGCACGATCGCGCTGCAGCAACTCGAGTCCTCCGATTCGGAGGTCGCCCTCGGGCTATTGGAACGAATCGGCCGCACGTGGAATCCAGGCTGGCTCCAGCCGTCGCAGCAGGCGCTGCACGCGCAACTGCTCTGGAACCGACGCGAACTGAGCAGACTGCGGCGACTGCTGAAGCGATACCGACGGATCGACCCGGCCTCGCGCGCCGCGCTCGAACTCAATCTCACGCATCCGGACGAGACCGGAGAGCGGGACTGGAACCGTTGGCTGGATCGCCTCGGCCGCTGGATGCCGCCCGCCGAGTGGTCGCTCACCGCGGATTCCGAGACGATCCCGTTCGACAGACTCCGTGCCACCGCGCCCGCCCGAACCGCGGACCAACGGGTCACGGTGGCCGTGACCTGCTTCCGGCCGGACCGGAGCCTGATCACCGCGCTGCGGTCGCTCATTTCGCAGTCCTGGGAGCGACTGGAGATCCTCCTGCTCGACGACGGTTCGGGCCGAGAGTACAGAGAGCTGCTCGACGAAGCCGCCGAGCTCGACGACCGGGTACGCCTGGTCTGTCTCGAGTCCAACGTTGGCACCTATGCGGCCCGCAACGTCGCCCTGGACATGGCGTCCGGGAGCTTGCTGACGTTCCAGGACGCCGACGACTGGAGCCATCCCGACCGCATCGCCATGCAGGTGGAAGCTCTGAACTCGGTGCCTGGCGCCGTGGCCACGGTCGCCGACGGCATCAAGATGCGAGCCGACCTCACCATCGACCGCATCGGTCGGCCGGTGACGGGAATCAGCATGCCCTCGACGATGGTCCGGTCGGCAGAGGTCATATCCCGGGTCGGATACTTCCACAACCTCAGAAAATCGGCCGACGGCGAATATCTCGCGAGGTTGGAGGCGGTGTTCGGCGAGGACGCGATCGTCTACGATCCCAGACTGCTCCAGATGCTCAGACAGGGCGACGATTCATTGTCACGCTCAGATTTCGGAGCCGGTGGTGCCGTCCATCCGGCCCGCGAGGCGTACCGCTCGGCCTACGCGCTGTGGCACGAGCAGGTCCAGGCGGGCGCTGCGGACCCGTTCATCGATGCCGACGACCCCGTCCCCGTGCCGACCGACATCCACCTGCACCACAACCTCCCTCTTCAACCTGATCGAGCCGAGTACGACTACGTGTTCGCTACCGACTGGAGACCGTACGGAGCACCGGCGAAGTCTACGTTGGAGGAGATCTCCGCTCTCCTCCCGACAGGCGCCTCCATCGGAGTTCTCCAGATGGATTCCTACCGATACGCCTCTGCGCCCGTGCGGCCCCTGTGCGGACCGGTCCAGGATCTCATCAATCGAGGCCTGGTCGGGCGCGTCCTATCCAACAATCCGACGCACGCGCGCACTCTCTTCGTCCGCTATCCGCCCGTACTGCAGTTCGATCTCGCTGCACCTCCGCAGCTGTCGGCCGATCGAGTGTACGTCATCGCGAATCAGGCGCCACGTGAACGCGACGGGAGCGACGTCAGGTACACCTCTGCCATCTGCTCAGCGAACGCCGAAGCCTGGTTCGGCGTACCACCTGTCTGGGTCCCGCAGGGTGTGGAGACACGGCGGGCTCTCGAAGACGAAGGCGAACTACACCAAGACCAGATCAGCGACGTCACGCTCCCGTCGGTGATCGAACCCGAGCGGTGGGCGATGCCGCGGAACCGGTTCCGGTCGGATATCCCGGTGATCGGCCGTCATTCCCGCGACTACTACACCAAATGGCCCGATTCCCCAGAATCGCTGCTCTGCGCCTACCCTGACGCCCCGTCTCTCGATGTACGGGTGATGGGCGGAGCCGAGGTGCCGAGGCGACTGCTCAACGGCAGGCTGCCGCTCAACTGGACGGCATACGACTACAACGAGGTCAGCGTGAAATCGTTCCTCTACCAGCTGGACTTCTGGGTGTACTTCCACCACCCGGTCCTGGTGGAGTCGTTCGGCCGGGCCACGCTGGAGGCGATGGCCACAGGCTGCGTAGTTATTCTGCCGCATCACTTCTCCGCGACTTTCGGGGACGGGGCCGTTTACTGCCGTATCGACCAGGTCCAGCAGACGATCGAAGGCATGTGGAAGGACTTTGACGCGTTCCGGGAGCAGAGTGAACGCGGCATGCGTTATGTGCGCGAACACTTCAGCCACGAGAGCCACCTCGTCCGCGTCCGATCGCTCGACGAAGCCGGGATCGGGCTTCCCGGGCAACGCTGCGCTAGCATCGATACGTCCAGCATCACCACTTCTTAGCCCCGGAGCCCAACCATGCGATCTCTCCTCTCGATGGTCTCGGTTCTCGTGCTCGGAGCGTTGGCCGCCGGCTGCGGGACCGGGTCCGCAGGAGACCAAGAAGACCCCGCGACCTCGTCCAATGAGCCGTCCACCGAGGCCCCCGCGCCGGAAGCACCCGCCGAAGTGAACATCGCGGTCCCCGACGGCTTCGAGCTCGACTCCGAGGGCGGAGCGCAGTACATACTCTCCTACCCCAGCTCGGACGTGCTCTACCGCCCGCTAGAAGACCCTGAGAGCACGCATCGCATCTATGTCGTCTCCTATCTGCTGCCCGAAGAGTACGCGGACAGCGGCCCCGAGGAGCGCGAAGCGCTGGTGGACGAGTACGACGAACTCAGCGCCAACACCGCCGCGCCGAGCGAGGCGAGTCCCGCGCTCACCGGCGGCTACGAGGGCATCTACCGGTACGCCGAGGTGCTCGACTGGTGGGAGGAGTCGGTTGAGCAGCATAACTTCTTCGCCTTCGACGGTCGGCTGATGGTGCAGGTCATCTGCCAGTGGAAGGACGATCCGGGCGGGCTGTTGGAAGCCTGCCACGAGGCCGTGGCCGACCTCGAGCTCACGACGCCCGGCGAAGGCGGCGAAGAATGAGTCGGTTCAGGAACCTGATTGAAAAGGTCAGGAGCATCAGCATGCTCGACCTTTTGCCGTTCTTGGCGGTGGCGGCGCTGACCGCCTGCGGGGCCGCCCTCCTACTGACCGACCGCACCAACGCCGGCATCGCGGTCGGCTCCCTAGCCGCGATCGCGCTTTCCGGCCAGGTGGTGCTGGCCGCCCACCGGGCCTCACGTCGCTACCGCGCGCTCTCCGATGCCATCCGCCAACGCGGCGACGAGTCGCTCGGGAGCACTGAAGTCGAGCGGATCGAGTTCCTGCAGCGTCGGATCCTCGCCGCTTTCGAGAGCGAACGGATGGAGACCGCGGAGCGCTTCCAGCAGCTGCGATCCGGCGGCTGACCAATGGAGCCCGTTGTACCTACAGCTCCGGCAACCTCTGATGCAGCAGAGTCGCCAACGATTTCGAGTACGGCGTGCTGATGTGGTGGGTGTCACGATAGATCAGTAGATTGTCGGCGATCAGTGGGCAACGACTGTCCAAACAGAACCAGTCGACGACGTCGATCACGGTGGCGCCGTGCGATTCCTGGATCTCGATTCCGATCTCCCGGCGTTCCAGATCCTTTATCGAGTACGGATCGGTTTCAATGCATTGCGAGGGAGATTCGAGATGGAGCGAGATGCACTCGGGGGCCGCCATTCCGGTGGTGCGAGGGGTGTCGGTGAGCGTGGTGACGTGTTCCGCCGCTGAAGTCAGCCGCTGGAGCGTGGTCGTCCAGCCGTTCTCCCAGTTCCGATTGCTTGAGTCCAGTGTCGGAGCGCCGTCAGAGGCGCTGACGACCACCAGTGTGGGCCGTACCTTATCGAGCTCGTCGTACACGCGATGGCGCCATTCCTCGCATTCTGTGTACTCGCGCTGCAACTGCGAATTCTCCACTGCGACGTCCACTGGGGTGCATGCGCTCTTAGTGCGTGGCACCAGCCGCCAGTCGTGTTCAGCCGCGAGTGAATCGAGCGCGGGAAACCACTGTGCAGCATGTGAGTCGCCGAACAGCACCACGGTCGTGTCCGACTCGGCGTCGCCGAAAACGCACTGGTCCGGCGGTGCGATCTCTTCGAATTCGAGGTGGCAGTCGCTGTCATAGATCAGCGGTTTGTCGTCCCCGACATTCGTCAGCGACGGCGTCAGGTCGTGGGGAGCTTTGTCGATCTCCAGGCCCTCACTGAGGCTCCGCTCGAGCTCCTCGGAGGACTCGGTCTCCTCAATAGTGGCCAGGTCGGTGTCGATGCCGTCGTCGGAGGCCCTGGAGAAGCCGAGAGTGAGCGTGAGGACCATGGCGATGCTGAGGATTGAGCAGAGGACACCGGTAGCGATGCCGTAGAAGTGGTGAGTGCGGAGGAGCCCGGCGTTTCTGATCGGGGTCTCGATGTACTCGTAGGAGAGCTGCGCGATTGCGAATGTACAGGCCAGCAGGATCACGTTGAGCAGGTTCGAGGACTCGACGCCGAGCCCTAGTGGCGCGAGGATCAGGATCGGCCAGTGCCACAAATAGAGGCTGTAAGAGATCTTGCCGACGAACTGGAACGACCCGGTCGCGAGCAGAGTGGAGACCGCATTCGCACCTCGGCCAGTGCCGGCGACTATGAGCATCATAGTGCCCAGCACCGGAAGCAGCGCGGCGTAACCGGGGAAAGAGGTCGACTCGTCGTAGAGGAGGGCCGCGCCGATCACGGCGGCCAGGCCCGCCAGACCGAGGATGAGGGCGAGGGCCTGATGCACCGTGCGCCATACGGGAAGAGTCAGTGCTATTAGAGCGCCGCCGGCCAGCTCCCAGACGCGGGTGTGGGTGGCGTAGTAGGCGGTCGGCTGGGAAGACTCGGTGACGAGGACCGAAGTGATGAGGGAGAGCACGAAGACTACGGCGATGACGCCGATGGCGAGATTGAGTGCCTGGCGCGGTATGCGCTTCGCCAGTAGGAGCACACCGAGTAGCAACAGCGGCCAGACGAGGTAGAACTGCTCCTCGACGGCGAGCGACCAGTACTGCTGGAACGGCGTGGGCATTGCGTCGGCGTTGAGATACTCGGTGTTCTCGACGACGAAGCGATAGTTGACCGCGTAGACGATCACGGTGAACGCATCCCGCATCACCTCCTCGAAGCGGGTGATCGGGAACCAGAGCCAAGCACCGATGACGGTCGCGATGGTGACCACGGTGGCGGCAGGGAGGATGCGGCGGGCGCGGCGGGAGAAGAAGCCGACCAGCGAGATCGTGCCGGTGTCGAAAACCTCCTTGATCAGCAGGGAGGTGATCAGAAACCCGGAGATCACGAAGAAGACGTCGACGCCCACGTATCCGCCGGAGGCGAAACCGAAGCCGGCGTGGGACAGCAGGACCAGCATCACCGCGATCGCGCGCATGCCCTGGACGTCGGGGCGGAAGCCGGTGCCCTCCCAGCGCTCCGGCAGCGGCGGGCCTCCCGCCGACGGTGGTGGCGGGGGCTGGAACGGGGGGCGCTCAGGGTAAGGGCCGGGCATGGCCCGGCGGGAGCCCGAGGCCGGTTCTGGGGCGGCCAGAGGGAGATGCACCGTGTCCTCGTCGAGCCCGGCCCCCGTGGACGCCCTGCCATGGGGCCTCGGAGACTGGGGCGAGGTCATAAGGCTGCTCTCTCCATCTACGGGGCGGAATGCCGGGTGACGGCGATCCGGTCCGGCACGGCCGGGAGGGTACCGGAGTCCGGGTGCGACGCGGCCTGGGACGCAAGTCGAGTCGTGTTCACCATCGTACAAAGCTTGCGCCGGTCAGACATGCTCCGGCCCGCGACGGTGGCCGGAGCCCGGCTGCCTGACCAGACCCTTTAGAGGGCCTTGAGAACCCGCGGTTCGAGTCGGTAGAAGATCCAGCGGCCGAAGAACATCAGGAAGACCGAGAACCCGAACGCCCCACCGATCTGATCCCAGCCTGGGGTCAGGCCCGGGATCCAGACCGCCCGGTGCAACTGGAACAGCACCACCAGCGGGTTGTAGGTGAAGATGGTATAGGCCAATTCGAGTTCGTGGTGTTCCAGCGCCTTCTCGACGCGGCTGAGCGGGTAGATGATGGCCGAGCTGTAGAACAGCACCCGCACGAACAGGGAAAGGAACCGCTGCACGTCCTTGTACAGCACATTCCCGGCCGCGAGCATGAACACGACGCCCGAGAGCATGATCGCCTGGATCAGGATCGCGGGCAGCAGCCAGAAGAGGTTCCATCCGAAGATGCCGCCGAAGAAGACGGCGACGCCCACCAGGATCGGGAAGCCGACGACGTACTCGGCGAACCGCGCGAAGACCTTCGAGATCGGGAAGACCTCCCGGGGGACCTTCATCACGGTGATCAGATTGGACTGCCCGCCCAGGGATCTGGCGCCCTCGTTCATGGCCGAGGTGAACCACTGCCAGGCGAAGATGCCCGCGACGATGTACAGCGCGTAGCCGGCATCGCCGGGGATGTCGGCGGAGCGGCCGAGGACCACCCCGAAGACCAGCCAGTAGATCAGCGCCAGGCCCAGCGGCTCGATCAGGGACCAGATGTAGCCCATGAACGTCGACTGGTACTTGACCGCCAGGTCGCGCCGGATCAGGACCGACAGGGAGTGGCGGTGGCGCAGGAGCGCCGTGAACCCGGTCGTGAGCGGGAACTTGCGGATCCTCCCGCCGCGATCGGGCGGCCGCGCGCCGCCGTTCGGGCTCTCGTCGCTCATCGCCGAATCGAGGAACGCCGGCAGCTCGGCGGTGTCGTCGAGGTTGCGTCGGATCGGCGATCGGCCGGCCATCGGCATGTCGCGGTCGAAGTCGGAGCCGTACGGGGCCGGCGGCGGCCCCTGGGGCGGCTGCGGAGGCGGTTGGCCGTGCGGGCTCTGGGCCTGCTGTCCGTACGGGACGCCGTGGCCGGCCTGGCCCTGCGCCGGTGGGTATCCGGGGCCTCCGTACTGCTGGGGACCACCCGGCGGCGGGCTCGCGAATGCCGCGGAGCCCGAGCTCGTCGACCCGGGCTGATTGCCGCCCTGCGGATTCGGAGCGTCGGGGTTCGTCCCGTCGCGATCCCCGGGATTGTTGCCGGAGACTCCGTCGGGGTACGGGCTAAACGAGCTCATGCATCATCTCCGTGAGGTGACGGCTGATCGCCACCGAATCCAGTTCACGATGTTCGAGAATCGTATAACGGCCCGGCCGTGTCCTCGGAGCGTACTCGATCGCGGCGGTGAGTTCGTCCAAGGTGAGGCCGAGTTCGCCGGGTGTCCGGGCGAGCCCGTGCCGGTCCATGGCCGCGGCCAGTTCGGCGAACAGCGCTCTGTCGCCGCGCAGCCAGGTGCAGAACAGCGCGCCGATCGCGCCCTGCTCGCCGTGGCCGACCAGGCCCGGGTGCCGGGCCTGGAGGGCGTGGGCGATCTCGTGGCAGCCGCCCGAGCAGGGGCGCGAGGAGCCGGCCATGCCCATCGCCAGGCCGCCCTGGACGAGGGCGTTCGCGAGCGTGGACAGGAAGCCGTCGTCGGCGACGGTGCCGGGGTGGCGCAGCACCGCTTCGGCGCCGGTGCGGGCGATCGCCAGCGCGAGCCCGTCGACGGCCTCGCCGTTGACCTCGTGGGACAACTGCCAGTCGGCGGTGGCCGAGAGGTTGGTGAGGGCGTCGCCGACGCCCGAGCGCAGTTGGGCCCGGGGGGCGCGGCGGATGTAGTCGAGGTCGGCCAGGACCGCCAGGGGCGTGTGGACGCCGTAGGAGATGGTGGCGTTCTCGCGTTCGAGGGACGCCACCGGCGAGGCGATCCCGTCGTGGGCGAGGCTGGTGGCCACCGCGACCATCGGCAGGCCCAGTTCGGTGGCGGCGTACTTGGCGGTGTCGATCAGGCGTCCGCCGCCGATGCCGACCAGGGCGTCGACGCGGTCGTCCCGCAGTTTCGCGGCGAGTTCGTGGGCGCTGGCCAGGGTGCCGGGTTTGATGGTGTGGACGACGGCGTCGGGCAGGTCGAGGCGGTCGGCGATCTCGGGGCCGAGGCCCGGCCCGAGGGCGACGGCGACGCGGCCGCCCGAGGAGATGCGGGTGTCGACCAGCAGTTCGGGGAGTCGCGCGAGGGCGCCCGCCGCGACCTCTACGGCCAGCGGGGCCAGCACGGTGCGGGCGAGGAGCGGCACTAGCGCCCGCCCATGGCGGCGTAGACGGTCTTGGCGGCGTTCCAGTCGGCGTGGTCGTCGACCTCGGTCCAGTCGGTTTCGCCGATGGAGACGGTGCCGATCTGGCCGCGTTCGGCCAGGAGTTGGTAGGCGTCCTCGTAGTAGAGGCCCCGGTCGCGGGTGTAGGTGGTCTCGAGGGCCTTGGTGAGGTCGTCGGCGAGGGCGGCGGGGATGAGGCTGACGCCGATGTACTCGCCGGCGGCGGTCTCGATCGGCTGCCGTTTGTGGATGAGTTCGACGCCGGAGGCGCCGGCGCGGACCTTCATCGCCTCGTCGGTGAGGCGCTTGTGGTCGTCGAGGGCGAGCAGGAGCCGCGGGGGGTCGTTGGCGGCGCTGAGGAGGGCCTGTTCGACGCTGTGGGGGTGGACGGTGTCGCCGTTGACCAGGATCGCGCCGTCCCGGTAGTGGTCGCGGGCGGTCCACAGGGAGTAGGCGTTGTTCCAGTCGGGCCGGTCGTTGTCGACGATGGTGATGTCGACGCCGTGGCGGGATTCCAGGTGGGGGCGCCGGTCGCGGATCCTGTCGGCGGCGTGGCCGACGGTGACGGCGAGGTCGGTGACGCCGGCGGCGGCGAGGCCGGCCACGATCGTGTCGAGGATGGTGGTGGTTCCGGAGAGCGGCAGCAGGGTTTTGGGCAGCTCGTCGGTGTCGGGGCGCAGGCGCTGCCCCTGTCCGGCGGCGAGGATGACGCCTCTCAAATTGGTGTGCCTTCCGCTCGTCTTTCTAGATAGCGGGCTCAGTTTACAGCCCCGGCAAGGGGGGAGGCCCCGGCCGACCGTGCTGTGAAGCACGCCGGCTGGGGCCTCCAACTGGGAAGGGACGGTCCGCTCTCACGCACCGCACTCCACTCAACGAGCCTGGGGTTCGGGAGTTACGGGGCTCACTCAGGCGGCCGCGATTTTCTTCGCCAGGTTCTCCGAGAGGGTGTCGAGGAATTCGTCGGTGGTCTGCCAGTCCTGCCCGTCGCCGACCAGGAGGGCGAGGTCCTTGGTCATCCGGCCGCCCTGGACGGTGTCGATGACGACGCGCTCGAGGTCGTCGGCGAATCCGGTGACCTCGGGGGTGCCGTCGAGTTTGCCGCGGTGGGCCAGGCCGCGGGTCCAGGCGAAGATGGAGGCGATCGGGTTGGTGGAGGTCTTCTTGCCGGCCTGGTGCTGGCGGTAGTGGCGGGTGACGGTGCCGTGCGCGGCCTCGGCCTCGACCGTCCGCCCGTCGGGGGTCATGAGCACCGAGGTCATGAGGCCGAGGGAGCCGAAGCCCTGGGCGACGGTGTCGGACTGGACGTCGCCGTCGTAGTTCTTGCAGGCCCAGACGTATCCGCCCTCCCACTTGAGCGCGGCGGCGACCATGTCGTCGATCAGGCGGTGCTCGTAGGTCAGGCCCGCGGCTTCGAACTGGTCCTTGAACTCGGCGTCGAAGACCTCTTGGAAGGTGTCCTTGAACATCCCGTCGTAGGACTTGAGGATGGTGTTCTTGGTGGACATGTAAACCGGGTAGTTCCGCGCCAGGCCGTAGCGGAAGGAGGCGCGGGCGAAGTCCTCGATGGACTTCTTGAAGTTGTACATGCTCATGGCCACGCCGCCGCCCTCCGGGTAGCGGGCGACCTCGAACTCCATCGGCTCGGTGCCGTCGTCGGGCTGGAAGGTGACGGTCAGGGTGCCGGGGCGGTCGACCTTGAAGTCGGTGGCCTTGTACTGGTCGGCGTGGGCGTGGCGGCCGATGATGATCGGCTGGGTCCAGCCCGGTACCAGGCGCGGCACGTTGTTCATGATGATCGGCTCGCGGAAGACCACGCCGCCGAGGATGTTGCGGATGGTGCCGTTGGGGCTGCGCCACATCTTCTTGAGGCCGAACTCCTCGACGCGGGCCTCATCGGGGGTGATGGTGGCGCACTTGACGCCGACGTGATGCTCGGCGATCGCGTTGGCCGCGTCCGCGGTGATCTGGTCGTCGGTGGCGTCGCGGGACTGGATGGAGAGGTCGTAGTACTTCAGGTCCACGTCCAGGTAGGGGTGGATGAGCTCCTCTTTGATCTTGCTCCAGATGATGCGGGTCATCTCGTCGCCGTCGAGTTCGACGACCGGCCCCTGAACTTTGATCTTGGCCATGGGTTCGATACCTCTCCTCGGCGCTGCGGGCTCCGCGCCGCTCGGGTGCGGCTTTGGCGCGCAATTACTAACAGTACGAGCGTACTGGATGTGGACCCCGGTCCCGAAGGCCGGTCCCGGAGGCGATCATCACAGCCGACACGCGGCCGGGCCTCATACGACCGCGGCGCCCCGGCTCGTCCGAAAGGCTACCGTCGACCCCTGCCCGTCCGGCAGACCAGGGGAAACGCTCCCGCGGGCGCAACGTAACGATTCCGTCTCAGGGCTGGCGTGCGGCGCCGGCCACATGTAAGTTCGTTAACTAGAAACATTCTTTCCAGTTTGTTTCGCGACTACATCCCTGCACGGCACGTTTGCAAGCCGTACCTCAGCTCACGCACGAAGGAGTGCCGTTGACCGCACCAACCGCACCCCCGCCGACGGAGGCCTCCGGCCCGGGCCGCCGACGCCCGGCCGTCCCCCGCCGCCTCCGGCGTGCATGGAACTCCTACGCCTTCCGCCGCATCCGCCAATCGGTCTTCGTGATCTGGCTGGTCGCGACCATCACGTTCCTGCTCATGCACTTCATGCCCGGCGACCCGATCCAGATCATGGCCGGACGGCTCAACAGCGCCGGCATGTCGCACGAGCAGGCCCTGGCCACCGCCGAGAACCTCATCCAGTACGACACCGCCGCCCCCCTCTGGCAGCAGTACCTGGACTTCCTGGGCGGCCTGGTCACCTTCGACCTGGGCAACTCGCTCACCAACCCCAGCAGCACGGTGTTCGAGTACGTCATGGAGTACCTGCCCTGGACGCTGTTCGCCGTCGGCGCCGGCATCACGCTGGCGGTCACGTGCGGTCTGCTCATCGGCATGGCCATGGCCTACCAGCGCGGCTCGGCCTTCGACCACGTCATGACCTCGGTCGGCTCCTTCCTGACCGCGGTGCCGAACTACATACTCATCGCCGCCGTGGTCGTGGTCGGCTACACCGTCCTGGAGGTCCTGCCGTTCCTGGAGATGCGCGGGCGCGTCTCGGCCGGGGTCGAGCCCGGCTTCAACGCCGTGTTCATCGGCGACGCCCTCTACCACGCCATCCTGCCGATCCTGGCCTTCTCCTTCACCGCCACCGGCTCGTTCATGCTCAACATGAAGGCCGCCACTACCGAGGTCCTCACCGAGGACTACGTGACCGTGGCCCGGGCCCGCGGTCTCACCCCCGGCCGGATCAGCCGCTCCTACGTCGGCCGCAACGCGCTGCTGCCGGTCATCCCCCAGATCGCGCTCGCCCTCGGCACGCTCGTCGGCGGCTCGATCGTCATCGAGCAGATCCTCGACTACCCCGGCGTCGGCCAGATGCTCATCAAAGCCATCGGCAGCCGCGACTACCCGGTCGTGCAGGCGACCGTGATCATCCTCGCGACCTCGGTCGTCATCGCCAGCCTCACCGTCGACCTGGTGCTCAGCAAGGTCGACCCCCGGATCAAGACCGCCGACGAGGAGGCGCGACAGTGACCGACCAGTCCACCGACACCCGCCGGCCCGGCGCTCGCAGGCGAGGCCGGGCGAGCGCGCTCGGCCAGATCTGGACGGGCCTGACCCGCTCCCCCGCCGGCTTCGCCGGGAGCCTCCTGGTGCTCGCGATCGTGCTGTTCTCCTTCCTCGGACCGCTCCTGATCGACCAGGACAACCCCACCGACATCACCAAGATCTGGCTCTCGCCCTCCTCCGAGCACTGGCTCGGCACCCAGTACGAGGGCAAGGACACCTTCAAGATCCTGGTCAACTCCGGCTCCGAACCGATCTGGGTCGGGGCCCTGGCCGCCACCATGTCGGTCACCATCGCCGTCGCGCTCGGCTCGGCCGCCGGCTACTTCCGCGGCCGCCTCGACTCGATCCTGCTGCAGCTCACCGACGTCACCGTCACCATCCCGCAGTTCCTGCTCATGCTCTCGGTGGTGGCGTTCTTCGAGAACATCCCGCCCTGGGGCATCGCGATGGTGGTCGGCTCCACCATGTGGGCGTTCCTGTTCCGCTCCATCAGGGCGCAGGTGATGAGCCTCAAGGAGCGCGAATTCGTCGAGGCCGCCCGGCTCCAGAACCTCGGAGCGCCGCGGATCGTGTTCCGCGAGATCCTGCCGAACATGGCGGGGTTCATCTTCGTCAACTTCGTCATCGCCGTCAACCAGGCCATCTACGCCATCGTCGGGCTCTACGTCCTGGGGCTGATGCCCTCGCGCACCCCCAACTGGGGCCTGATGATCCACATCTCCTGGCGCGACAACTTCTACCTCAACCCGGTCGCGCTGCCGTACGTCATCACCCCGCTGGTCATGATCGTGCTGTTCACGATCGGGCTGGTCACCATGGGCCGCGGTCTCGACCAGGCCCTCAACCCACGACTGAGGGAGCGGTGAGACCCGTGAACGACCCGATTCTCAGCGTCCGCGACCTCGAGATCGCCTACCGCACCGGCCGCAAGGAGTCGGTGACGGCCGTCAGCGGCGTCGACCTCGACCTCTACCAGGGCCAGTCCCTGGCCCTGGTCGGCGAGTCCGGCTGCGGCAAGACCACCCTGGGGCTCGGCCTGCTGCGGCTGCTGCCCAAACTGGGCCGGATCACCTCCGGGACCCTGCTCTACCGGCTCAAGGACGGCTCCCACGCCGACCTGCTGGGCATGGGCAAGGAGGAACTGCGGCGCTTCCGCTGGAACCAGGCCGCCATGGTCTTCCAGGGCGCGATGAACGCCTTCAACCCCGTCGCCCGGATCTTCGACCACTTCGCCGACACCCTGCGCGACCACGCCGACCGGAAGCGCTGGACCAAACGGGCGGTCGAGCGGAAGGCCGGGGAGCTGCTCGAGACCGTGCGGCTCGACCCCGACCGGGTCCTGCCCTCCTACCCGCACGAGCTGTCCGGCGGCATGAAGCAGCGCGCGCTCATCGCGCTGGCGATCGCCCTCGACCCGCAGGTGCTGGTCCTCGACGAACCCACCACCGCCCTGGACCTGCTGACGCAGCGGCAGATCGTCCAGCAGCTCCACGAGCTGCGCGGCAAGTTCGGCTTCACCATGGTGTTCATCACCCACGACCTCGGACTGGCCGCCGAGCTGGCCGACCGGGTCGCCACGATGTACGCCGGCCGGATCATCGAGACCGGATCGGCCCGCGACATCTTCTACTCCCCGAAGCATCCCTACACGGCGGGCCTGATCAACGCCGTCATGCCCGTCCACGGCGACCGGCCGGCCCTCGAGTCCGTCCCCGGCTACCCGCCGAGCCTGAAGGCGATGCCGCCCGGCTGCGCCTTCCATCCGCGGTGCGCGCTCGCGACCGAGGAGTGCAAGCTCGCCCCGGTCGCCCTCGACGTCCTGGCCGAGCGGCCCGAGGGTATGACGCACGCGGCGGCCTGCCTGCACCACGACCGAGTCGGACTGGACGGCGGCACCGGCGCCCGGCTCCCGAGCTCCACCGAAGGGGAGGCGACCAATGCCTGATCCGATCCTCCAGCTCAGCGGCCTGGAGCAGGTCTTCGACACCAAGAAGGGCAAGGTCCCCGCCGTCGGCGGCATCGACCTCGACGTCGAGCCCGGCAAGGTGCTGTGCCTGGTCGGCGAGTCCGGCTGCGGCAAGACCACCACCGCCCGCGCCGCGGCCGGGCTCACCCGGCCCACCGCCGGGCGCGTCGCCTTCCGCGGCAAGACCGTCGCCCAGATGGACGCAGCGGAGCGCTTCACCTACCGCCGGGCCGTCCAGTACATCCACCAGGACCCGTACGCCGCACTCAACCCGACCCGCACGGTCTACTCCACGCTGACGGCCGGACTGCGGCGCCACCGGCTGGTGAAGTCGAAGGGCGAGGCGCGGGAGCGCGCCGCCGACATCCTCCGACTCGTCGACCTCACCCCGCCCGCGTCCTACCTGGACTCCTACCCGCACCAGCTCTCGGGCGGCCAGCGGCAGCGCGTCAACATCGCGCGCTCGCTGGCGATGAACCCGGAGCTCCTCATCTGCGACGAGTCGACCTCCATGCTGGACGTCTCGATCCGCGTGAGCCTGCTCAACACCCTCGGCCGACTCCGCGACGAACTCAACGTCGGGTTCCTGTTCATCACCCACGACCTCGCCGTGGCCAAGTACTTCGCCTGGGACGGCGAGATCGCGGTGATGTACCTGGGGAAGGTCGTCGAACACGGCCCCACCCCGCAGGTGATCGGCGATCCGCAGCACCCGTACACCAAGGCCCTCATCGGCGCGGTGTGCGAGCCGGACCCGGACCTGGCCCGGTCCAACCGGGCGGTCTCGACGCTGCGGTCGGCCGAGATCCCGAGCCTGACCGATCTGCCGTCGGGCTGCACGTTCCACCCGCGCTGCCCCGCCTTCGAGGGCGGGCTGTGCGATGCGGACGCCCCGCCGCTCCAGCCCGTGGGCGGTCGGCGTCTGGCCTGCCACGTGGTCGCCCGCGACCACGGGCGGACCGATCGAGGTCACGGCCGTCCGGCTCGCCGTGACGGAGGCGGACAGGTGACCACATGGTCGGCCTGATCGCGCGGGCGGGGCTCGGGGCCGGGGTCTTCCTGACCGCGAGCGCCCTCCTGCTCCTGCTCTACCTACCCACGGGGACTGCGGAGTTCACCGTCACGACCCTGACGGTCGCTCTCGGGGTGTTCCTCATCCTCATCTCCCTATTCGCCCTTTACACGGAAAGGAAGAGGCGATGACCTCTCAAACCATAGAGTTCTCACGCCGCCGGCTGATGCAGGCGGTCGGCCTCGGTGCCGGCGGAGCCGCCGCCGCAGGAGTCCTGGGGGCCTGCCAGGCCGACAGCGGCGACGACGGCGGCGACGCCAGTGGGAAGTTCATCTACGTCTACCCCTTCGAAACCACGACGCAGCACTACAACGCCGCGATCAACAACGCCGCCCTGCTGGCCTCCTCGCCGGCGGCCGAGCTGTTCATGCCGCGGCCGGCCCTGCTGGACTGGTCGACCAACGAGTGGATCCCGCAATTGGCCGAGTCGGTGTCGCTCGACGGGTCCACCCTGACCGTCAAGCTCCGCGAGGGCCTGAAGTGGACCGACGGGACCGACGTGACCGCCGCGGACGTGACCGGCACGATCTACCTGCAGAAGCTCAACGCCGGGCAGGGGACGGTCGGCTGGGACGAGCTGGAGTCGGCCACCGCCGACGACGACACGACGGTGACGGTGAGCTACTCGGCGGCGTTCCCGGGCGTCGAGCACGGCGCGCTCAAGGTTCAGGTCCTGCCGCGGTCCAGGTACGGCGACTGGATGGACGAGGCCGAGGAGCTGGTCGCCTCCGGCGTGATCCAGGGCGACGACGAGCAGTCGGCGCTGTCGGAGAAGATCGCCGCCGAGGACTTCCTCGACGAGGAGTTCATCACCTGCGGCGCCTACAAGTTCGCCGAGATCGGCGAGACCGTGGTGACCATGGACGTCCACGAGGACGGCCTGTTCGCCGACCAGGTGAAGTTCGCGACCTTCGAGATCCAGAAGGGCGACAACCCCGCCTCGGTGCAGATGCTGCTGAGCCGCGAGATCGACTACTGCACCAACGTGCTCGGCGCGACCGACCGGCAGACGATCGAGAAGGTCGACGGCCTCAAGGAGATCTCCACGCCCGGTTTCGACGGCATCGGCCTGATGCTCAACCAGGGCCGGCACGAGGAATTCGCCGACGTGCTGGTGCGCAAGGCGTTCATGTACATCTTCGACACCGAGGTCATCGGCGAGATCGCCAAGGGGGGCGGCGGCTACTACGTCCCGGCCACCTACTCGGGCCTGCCGGACCCGCACAGCGAGGACCTGTTCGGCAACGACGAGCTGGAGTACTACGCCACCGACCACGACAAGGCGACCGAGCTGCTCGAGGAGGCCGGCTGGACCAAGGAGGACGACGGCTGGCACAAGCCGGACGGCGACCTGGCCGAGTACACGCTGATCGGCGTCGAGGGCTGGACCGACTTCACCCTCACCGGGGAGCAGGCGGCCTCGCAGTTGAGCGAGTTCGGGATCAACGTGGAGTACCAGAACGTGCCCGAGGACAACCCCTGGGGCATCTGGGGCGCCGGCGACTTCGACATCGCGGTGCGCCACTGGGGCAACCCGTTCGTGCCCTACGTCTACGGCTCCTGGCAGATGGCCTGGTTCACCGACAACTCGGGCACCGAGGACGCCCCCGGCATGGGCGTGCCGACCGGCGAGGTCGAGACCGAGTCGCTGGGCACGGTGAACGTCGAGGACCTGTACCTCCAGGCCCAGCAGGGCAGCGAGGAGGAGCAGGCCGAGGCCAACAAGACGCTCGGGATCGTGTTCAACGAGACCCTGCCGCGCCTGCCGCTGTACCTGAACCAGCGCGTCACCTACGCCATCGAGGGCGTCCGCGCCGAGGAGGTCGGACCGGGCCCGTACGAGCTCAACGACGTCTACTTCGACAACCCGGTCATGCTGCGCATCCTCGAGGGCGCCATCGAACCCGTTTAGGAACCAGGCTTCGAGCCGCGCGAGCACCGAGGCGGGTCGGCGCGGCTCGAGGTGACGGGGAGGGCCCCGCGGGAATCATCCCGCGGGGTCTGTTCGCGTCTATCCCCCGTCGTCGCCTTCGTCGTCCTCGTCGCAGGTCGGGTTGGTGATCGGGCACTCGTCATCGGTCGGCTCGTCAGTGGGGTCGCCCCCGCCGCCTCCGCCGCCGTCGCTGGCGGTGATGGTGATCTCGGCGCCCTGCGCCACCACGTCACCGCTGGACAGCTCCCCGTCGGGGCCGGAGACGCTCTCGATGACCTCGCCCTCGGGGTCGCCTTCGACCGTGACCGAGAGCCCTTCGCCCTCCAGGGAGGTCCGGAGTTCCTCCGGGGTGGTCTCGGGCTGCCATTCGACGACGATGCCCTGGACGTAGAGGGTCACGGTCGAGCCCTCGGCGTTGGTGGAGTCGGCGCTCGGGTCCTGGCGGTAGACCACGCCGACGGTGCTGCCCTCGTCGCCCCAGACGACGTCGTAGGCGAAGCCGTCGGCCTCGACCTCGTCGGCCGCGACCTCCAGGAGCGAGCCGACGACGTCCGGGACCGTGGCCTGGCCGCCGGCCGAGACCGTGAGCGTCACGGTCGACCCCAGATCGGCCATCTCGGCGGGCTCGGGGTCCTGGCCCAGGACCTCGCCGGCGGGCGCGGTGTCGTCGACCTCGTTGACATCGACCTCGAAGCGGTCGCCTTCCAGCTCCTCGGTCGCCTCGTCGACGTGGTCGCCGATCACGTCCGGAACCTCGACCTCGTCCGGATCCCGCAGGACGGTGAGGGTCACCTCGGAGCCCTCCTCGACCTCCCGGTCGGCCCCCGGATCCTGGTCGACGACCGTATCGATGCGGTCGTCGCCGGGGTCGTCGGCCTCCCGGTTCTCGATCTCGCCCACGACCAGGCCCTCGGCCTCCAGGATCTCGGTCGCGGCCTCCGGACTCTCGCCGATCACCTCGGGCACCGCCACCTGCGTCGGCTCCATGGCGCGCAGGATGCCGAAGGCGGCCAGCCCGACCAGCGCGAGCGCGGCGATCACCCCGAGGGCGACCAGCCAGGGCTTCTTCCCGTCGCGGCGCGACTCGATGGGTGCGATCCGCTCGGTCGCGCCGGCGCCGATGACCTGTGTGCGGGCGTCGGCGCCCATCACCATCGGGGCGCCCACCCGCTCGCCGCGGGCGGCGCGGATGAGGTCCTCGCGCATCTCGCCGGCCGAGCGGTAGCGGTTCTCGGGATTCTTCGCCAGCGCCTTCATGACCACCGCGTCGACCGCGGCCGGGATGGCGGGGTTGAGCTCCGAGGGCGGCCTGGCGTCCTCCCGGACGTGCTGGTAGGCCACGGAGACGGGGTTGTCGCCGGTGAAGGGCGGGTGCCCCACCAGCAGTTCGTAGAGGACGCAGCCGACCGCGTAGACGTCGCTGCGGGCGTCGACGGTCTCGCCGCGGGCCTGCTCGGGCGAGAGGTACTGGGCGGTGCCGATGACCGCGCTGGTCTGGGTCATGGTGGCCTGGCCGCTGGCCAGCGCCCGGGCGATGCCGAAGTCCATGACCTTGACCTGGTTGGTCTCCGACAGCATGACGTTGCCGGGCTTGACGTCGCGGTGGATGATGTGGTGCCGGTGGCTGAAGTCCAGCGCCGAGCACATGTCGCCGACGATCTCGCAGGCGTCCACGTGGTCGAAGCGCCCCTGGGCCGTCAGCACCTCTTTGAGGGTCCGGCCGTTGACGTACTCCATCACCATGTACGGGACGCCGTGCTCCTCGCCGGTGTCGAAGACGGCGACGATGTTGGGGTGGTTGAGGGAGGCGGAGTTCTGGGCCTCCCGGCGGAAGCGCACGAGGAACGACTCGTCGCGGGACAGGTCGGCCCGCAGGAGCTTCACCGCCACGTCGCGGCCGAGACGCAGGTCGCGGCCGCGGTGGACTTCAGCCATCCCCCCGTAGCCGATGACCTCGCCGATCTCGTATCTGCCGCCGAGCAGGCGGGGCTCTGTCGTCATCGCTGTTTTCGTCCTCGTGTTCCGTTCATCGCGGATCGATTCTAATCGCAGCCGCTGACCCGCTAGGTCGCTATCCTTCGCACAGGTCGGAATCCGGATCCAGGCATTCGTGCCCGGGCGGCCCGCCCTCGTCGTCACTCGGAGGATCTGACGGCGTCTCCGGCGGTTCGGTTTCCTCCTCGGGTGTACTTTCCTCGCCGCTGTCCTCGGTGACCGTGTCCTCGGTTCCGCTCCCGGATTCGCCACCGTCCGCGTTCAGCAGCAGCAGCCACACGATACCGCCCGCGAGGACCAGCGCCACCACACCTATGAGTGCCCCGAGGAGGGTCCCGCTCACACCTCTGCCTGGCGGCGCAGCCGCCGGGGCGCCGAGATTGACCTCGCCGGGGCGGCCCTGCGGCGGCCCGGGTTCGGCGACCGCGGCGGTCGGGCCGCCCATGCCGACCACGCCAGCGCTCGGCGGGGCCGCCGGAGGCGCGTTCATCAGCGAGGTCGGCGGGCCCGCCGTCAGCGCCGCCCGCGCCGCGGAGGCCATCTCGGCGGCGGTGCCGAAGCGCTGGACGGGGTCCTTGGTCATGGCCCGCTCCACGAAGGCGCGCACGCCCGCCGGGAGGTCGTCCGGCAGCGGCGGGGCCGGGGTGCGGACGTGGTGGAGGGCCAGTTCGATCGGGTTCTCCGCGTCGAACGGCCGCTGCCCGGTGAGGCCGTGGTAGGCGACCACGCCGAGGGAGTACATGTCCGAGGCCGGGAGCACCCCGGTGCCCTCGGCCTGCTCGGGCGCGATGTAGGAGGCCGTGCCCATGACCGCGCCGGTGGCGGTCAGGTCGCCCGAGGACCCCGATCGGGCGATGCCGAAGTCGGTCAGGACCGCCCGGCCGTCCCGGTCGCGGACGAGGATGTTGCCCGGTTTGATGTCGCGGTGGATGACGCCGTGGTCGTGGGCGTGGCCGAGGGCCTCGGCGACCGCGCCGACGATCGGCATCAGCTCCGAGGGGTCGAGCCGGCCGCGCTGGGAGATCAGGTCGTACAGCGATCGGCCTTCGACGTACTCCATGACCAGGTAGGCGGTGCTGTCGCCGCTGGGCAGGGGGGCTTCGCCGTAGTCGTGGACTCCCACGATGCAGGGGTGGGTGAGGGCGGCCACGGTCTTGGCCTCGGCGGCGAACCGCTTGGCGAATCCGGGCTCGTTCAACAGGGCGGGCAGCAGCGCCTTGACGGCGACCTGGCGTTCGAGGACGGTGTCCTCGGCGCGCCACACCTCGCCCATACCGCCCACGGCGATGCGCTCTATCAGGCGATAGCGCTGCCCGAGGCGCATTTCGGGGCTCAACACGGCGTGCTCCTTTTACTCCGGGGGTCGACGACCAGTCTAGTCACTCGCCGCCAAGCGCACGCTCCATGAGGTCGCCGGATATCTCTGCGGCCTTGGAGGACCCGCCGCTGCCGTAGGAGTCGAGGAAGACGCAGACCGCGACGCCCGGCTCGCCGCCCTCGTCCATCGCCCAACCGTGGAACCAGCCGTGGTCGGCCTCGGAGCCGTCGGCGCCCT
Organism: Glycomyces xiaoerkulensis; assembly: GCF_002798405.1. Lineage (GTDB taxonomy): Bacteria > Actinomycetota > Actinomycetes > Mycobacteriales > Micromonosporaceae > Glycomyces > Glycomyces xiaoerkulensis. Next base: position 262,515 of record NZ_PGGV01000037.1, read on the forward strand.
CGCTGTGCTCGGCGGTGCCGGTCTTGCCGCCGACGGTGCGGCTCGGGACCTGGGCGTTGCCGCCGGTGCCGCCGGTGACGACCGCCTCCATCAGCTCCTGCATCTGCTCGGCGGTGGAGCCGGAGACGGCCCGCCCGGCGGAGTCCTCGCCGCGCCGTTCGAGGGTGTCGCCTTCGGGGCCGGTGATCCGGTCGACCAGTTGCGGTTCCATGCGTTCGCCGCCGTTGGCGATGGTGGCGGCGATGATCGCGTTCTGCAGGACGGTCTCGCGCACCTCCTGCTGGCCGATGCAGGCCTGGGCGCGGAACGCCTCGGCGCTGATGTCGCCGGTGACCGAGGCGGTGGTCGGCAGCGGCGTCTCGTACTCCTCGCCGAAACCGAACGCCGCGGCCGTGTCCAGGACGTCGTCCTCTCCGAGTTCTTCGACGCACAGCCGGGCGAAGGTGGTGTTGCAGGAGCGGGCGAACGCCTCCATCAAGGGCAGTTCGTCCTCGGGGCACTGGTCGGAGGCGTTGCGGATCTCGTGTTCGGTGTCGGGAGCGGTGTAGCTGTTGCCGGCCGGGACCATCGTGTCGGCGTCGCCGCCGTTCTCGATGAACGCGGCGGCCACAATGGTCTTGAACGTCGAGCCGGGCGGGAACCAGTTGGCGCGGGTGCGGTCCTCGCCGGGGTTGTCCGGGTCGTTGATCAGTTCTTCCCAAGCTGCCGTGGAGGAGTCGAAGTTGTTCGAGGAGACCTCGGTGGGGTTCCAGCCCGGGTGCGAGGCCTGGGCGAGGATCCGGCCGGTGCGCGGGTCGATCACGACCGCACCGCCGTTGGCCCCGGTGGCGGCGAGCGCGTCGTAGGCGGCTTTCTGGAGGTCGGGGTCGAGGGTGAGGTGGACGTCGCCGCCGAGCCGCTCCTCGCCGGTGAAGGTGGAGCTGACCTCGTCGAGGAAGAACAGCGGACTGGAGCCGTTGAGGACCTCGTCCTCGGCCTCTTCGACGGCGCTGGAGCCGCGGAACATCGACTTGAAGCCGGTGATGTTGCCGAAGTAGTCGCCTTCGGGGTAGTCGCGCTGGTAGTCGAAGGCCGAGTCCTCGGGGGTCTCCAGCGACTGGGCGATGACCACCTCGCCGGCCAGGATCTTGCCGCGCGGCACCTCGTACTCCTCGAACAGGGTCCGGCCGTCGTCGTGGGCCTCGTAGTCGGCGTGGCTGAAGAACTGGACCCAGGTCACCTGGGCCAGCAGCACCCCCAGCAGCACGAGGGCGACCACACCGGAGCGGCGGAGAGCGGGGTTCACTGGCGCGGATCCTTCCCGGGAGGCGAAGTGCGGGGCGGTTCGGGCGGCGAGGGGGATCCCTCCGGCGGCGGGGAGGGGTCGGGCCGCGGGGGCGAGCCGGTCGGGGCCGGCCCGCCGCCGTCGCCGCCGGGCGCGGAGGAGATGATCATCTGGGTCGGCTGGTCACCGCCGGGCACCTGGTCGTCGGTGCCGACGCCGGCGGCTTCGGCCCTGGCCGCCTCCGCGGCGGCGCGCTTGGCGGCCTGCTCGGCCAGGAACTCCGGCGGGGCCTCGGTCTTCTGGAGTCCGTAGGAGACCTGCCAGGGCCGGCGGGCGTCGTCGGAGACGCGCACCATCATCGCGCACATGAGCCAGCTCCCCACCAGCGAGGAGCCGCCCATCGCCAGGAACGGGGTGGTCTGGCCGGTCAGCGGGATCAGCCCGGTGATGCCGCCGCAGACCACGAACAACTGGAACGCCACCGAGAACGCCAGACCGCCGGCCAGGAGCTTGCCGAACAGGTCCCGGGACATGACCGCGGTCTTGAATCCGCGCTGGACGAAGACCGCGTACAGCACCAGGATCGCCATCAGGCCGATCAGGCCGGCCTCCTCCCCGACGACCGCGAGGATGAAGTCCGATTCGGCCGCCGGCAGCAGGTCGGGGCGTCCCTGGCCGGGGCCGTTGCCCAGCAGGCCGCCGTCGTTCATGCCGATCAGGCTCTGCACCAACTGATAGGACTGGCCGTCGACGTATTCGGGGTTGAACGGGTCGAGCCAGATCCGCACCCGCAGTTGGAGGTGGGAGAAGAACGGGAAGATCGCCACGCAGCCGCCGAGGAACAGCGTCAATCCGATGATGATCCAGGAAACGCGCCGAGTGGCCATGTAGAGCATCGAAAGGAACATTCCGAACAGCAGCAGCGAGGTCCCCAGGTCGCGCTCGAAGACCAGGATCAGGAGGCTGGCGGCCCATACGATCACGATCGGGCCCAGGTCCTTGAGGCGCGGGAACTGGACGCCGAGCAGCCGCGGGCCGGCCACACCGAGCACATCGCGCTTGCGCACCAGGTAGACGGCGAAGAAGATCAGCAGCATCAGTTTGGCGAACTCGCTGGGCTGCATCGAGAACGGCCCGAGCCGGATCCAGTTCTTCGACCCGTCCGAACCCGAGATCGAGTACGGCAGGAAGCCCGGCAGCGCGGCCAGGCCGATGCCGGCGAACAGCAGGATGTAGGCGTAGCCGCGCATGATGCGGTGGTCGCGCACGACCGCCAGGAAGACGCCGAACAGGACGACGCCGACGATGAGGTAGAGGAGCTGGCGCCCGCCCACGCCGGCGAACACGCCCGCGTCGACGTCGATGGCGTTCTCGCTGTAGGTGTAGTTCAGCCGGCGGATCAGGACGATGCCGATCCCCGTGATCAGGGCCGCGATGGCGACGAACAGCGGATCGGCGTAGGGGGCGAAGGCCGCCGTCAGGCCCCAGGCCGCCAGGGCGACCGCCAGGATGACCGCCGGCAGTGCGAAGGTGGTGGTAGTGGGCCGACCGTCGTTGACGGCCATGTCGACGGCGATCTGGAGTGCCAGGACGATGCAGCCGCCGAGGAGGATCAGCGCCAGTTGGCGGGCCCTGCGCCTCGGCATGCCCGACAGGGGCGTGAGCGGCGTCTCGGACGGTCCCTTCGGCCGAGCGGTGGCCGACATCGGCTGGGCCATCAGTCCCCCTCGCGTCTCGGATGACGGTGCGAGCCTACATTGAGCGCGCTCAGTCCTCCCGACAGTCCTGCGCAGACGCGGGAACGGGGTCGGTCACGTCGTCCGTTGAGGAGCACAGGGGCAGGAGGTCGTCGTTGGCCGGGGAGGCGTCGATCAGGTCGGCCAGCGCCGCCTCGGCGTCCTCGAGGCCGCCGTCGGTGACGATGCCTTCGTCGAGGTCGGCGCGGACGGCCTCGACCGCGTCCTCGGCCGAGCGGTCGGACTCGACCTCCAGCCAGGCGGCCTGGACGCCGGCGACCTCGGTCGGCAGTCCCCGGAAGACGGCGATGTTGCCCTGGTCGGAGACGCCGATGAAGTACTGGCCGCGGATCCACCACAGTCCGCCGGCGGCGACCAGGGCCAGGACGAGGAGCACGGCCAGGAGGGTGCGCCAGACGCGGCCGGAGCGGCGCCCGCCCGGGCGGCCGGTCTCGCCGGATTCCGCCTCCGGTACCTCCTCGTCCTCCTCCTCGTCGGTGCTCTCGCGCTTGATCGTCGGCAGCATCGCGGTGTCGGCGTCGGCCAGGCGGGCGTCGGCGGCCGCACCGCCGACGATGGTGGCCTGCTCGCCGGGGTCGCCGTCGACCACTTCGGCGATCAGCACGGTCACGTTGTCGGGCGCGCCCGCCTCCAGCGCCTGGGTCATCAGCGACTCGACCGCCTCGGCCGGGCCGGCGGCGCTCTGGAGGGTCAGGGCGATGTCGGCGTCGGAGACCGGACCGGTCAGCCCGTCCGAGCACAGCAGCACGCGGTCCCCGGCGACGCCCTTGATCGTCTGGAACGCCGGCTCCACCTCGGAGGCGCCCAGGGCGCGCAGCAGCAGCGAGCGCTGCGGGTGCCGCTCGGCCTCCTCGGCGGTGATGCGGCCCTCGTCGACCAGCATCTGCACGTAGGTGTCGTCGACGGTGATCTGCTCGAAGCCGCCGTCGCGCATCCGGTAGGCGCGCGAGTCGCCGATGTGGACCATGTTGAACCACTCGCCGTCGAACCACAGCGCGGTCAGGGTGGTCCCCATGCCCTCCTTGTCGGGGTCGTCGGCGACCATGCGCCGGATCGCCCGGTTGGCCTCGGAGACGGCGTCGGCCAGTTCGTCGGCCACCGACTCCTCCGGCGGCGGCTCGTCGAGCCTGGCGACCGTGTTGATCACGATCGCCGAGGCCAGGTCGCCGGCGGCCATGCCGCCCATGCCGTCGGCCACGGCGAGGAAATGCGGGCCGGCGTAGACCGAGTCCTGGTTGCCTTGCCTCACCACGCCTCGGTCCGACACGGCCGCGTATCGCAGGTGCAAACTCATGTAATCAACCGCCGTAGCGTGGCACTAGGCCCGCAGCTCGAATGATGAACGCCCGATCCGGATCGGGACCCCCAGGGGCACCGGGGTCGGTCTGGAGACTCTAGCGCGTCCCAGGTAGGTGCCGTTCGTCGAACCCAGGTCCTCGACCACCCACTGCCCCTCGGCGGGGACCACGCGGGCGTGCCGGTTGGAGGCGAAGTCGTCGCGGATGACGATCGTGGAGTCCGGGGCCCGGCCGATCGAGATCGGCTGCCCGGTGAGCACGAACTGCCGCCCGGCCAGCTCTCCGGAGGTCACCACCAGCCACTTGGCGGCCTGCGCGGGCCGCTGCCCGCCGCCGGGAGCGGTGGGCGGGGCCTGAGACGGGCCGCCCGGGCCGCCGGCGGGGGCCGGGCGTCGCTGCGCCATCAGGTCCCTGGTGACGGTCCGGGCCGCCGCGAACACGAACAGCCACAGCAGCACCAGAAAACCGAAGCGGGCGACGGTCTGGACTATCTCAGGCATGCTGCGCTCCCAGCGGACAAAAGATCGGTCCCGAACACGGTAGCCCACGGCGACACGACCGGCCCGGTGAGCTGCGCCCGGTCAGCCCGCCTGCAGGGTCAGGGAGGTCGTCCCGATCTGGATGACGTCGCCCGGCTGCATGCTCACGGTGGTGATCCGCTGGCCGTTGACCAGGGTCCCGTTGGTCGAGCCCAGGTCGGTCACCGACACCTGCCGGCCGTCGAAGTCGACCTGCACGTGGCGGCGCGAGATGCCCACGTCGGGCAGGCGGATCTGGGCCTGCTCGCCGCGGCCGATCACCGTGGCGCCGTGGGCGACGGTGAACTGGCGGCCGTCGGCGGCGACCAGGACCGGACCGGCCGGGGCCGGCTGCTGGGACGGGCCGTAGCCGCCGCCCCCGGAGACCGGCTGCGACTGGTCCGCGCCCTCGTTCAGGGCCGCGACCTCGGCGGTCACCCGGAACATGCCGGTGTCCAGGCCCTCGCCGCGCTCGATCTCGACGATGACGTCGCCGTAGACGGTCCAGCCGTTCTCGCCGATGAACTCCGCCTGGGACTGGGCCAGCTCCTGGGCCAGCGCCGCGGCGTAGGGGGCGAGGCGGTCGTGGTCGGGCGGCGAGAGGTCGATGACGTAGCGGTTGGGCACCAGCACTCGGCCCCCGGCGAGCACGGCCTTGTGGGTCTCCGCCTCGCGCTGCATGGCGCTGGCGATCTCGACCGGGTGCACAACGCCCTTGAACATCTTGTTGAAGGTGCCCTCGAACAGGCCCTCCAGTTGTTTTTCCAAGCGTTGCAGAACGCTCACCGGTTATCCTCCTCGCTCGACGCCCTCCAGGCGGTGACGCTGTCACTGAAACTCCATGCGTCGAAGTCGATGGTATCGGCTGACTTCCTGCAACGGCGAGCGGTTGAGGCGCTGTCGTTGTGCGAGTTGTCCTCATATCGTCTGTTCGGGTGAGGAGCGGTTAAACCGGGGGGTCTGAAATGCAAGGATGCAGGCCAGGCCCGGTTTGCGGGCGCCCTGTGGGGCGCGTATGGTGACGCGGGTGACAGATCGCGACTTTGGTTCATTCATCAGCGACGTGCGCAAGCGCGCGCACGTCTCGATCCGCCAGCTCTCCGATCAGGCCGGGGTGTCCAACCCGTACCTGCGGCGCGAGCGCGGCGTGCGCCGGCCCAGCGCGGCGGTGCTGCGGCAGGTGGCCGCGGCGCTGCGGATGACCACCCCGCTGATGTACCTCCGCGCCGGGATCGGCAACGACGAAGGCTCGGCCACGCCGCTGGCGATCGCCACCGACCACGAGCTGACCGCCAAGCAGAAGCAGACGCTGACCGAGATCTACGACTCCTTCGTCCGCGAGAACGAGCGCAGCGACTCCAGCATCGCGTCGTTGTCCTCCGGCAGTCCGAACGTGACTCGGACACCGTCGTCCCCGTAGGGGCGCACCATGATCCCCCGCTCCTCGCAATGCGCGGCGAAGTCCGCCGCCGCCGCGCCGATGGGCAGCCAGAGGCAGTTCGCCTGCGAGTCGGGGATGCCGGGCACCACCTCGCGCGCCGCCGGGACGACCCGCTCCCGCTCGGCCACCACCGCCTCGACCCGGCGGCGCATCTCGGCCTCGGCGTCGAGGGCTTTGAGCGCGGCGGCCTGCGCGAGGTTGTTGACCGCGAAGGGGATCACGCATTTGCGCACCGTCGCGGCCACCTCGGGCGAGGCGATCATGTACCCGGCCCGCAGCCCGGCCAGACCCCAGGCCTTCGAGAACGTCCTGAACACCACCGCGTTGGGCCGGTCGCCGTAGCGCTCGACCGCGTCGGGCACGGCCGGGTCGGTGACGAACTCCCGGTAGGCCTCGTCGATGACCACCAGGACCGACTCGTCGACCGCGTCGAACAGCTCGTCGAGTTCCGCGGCGGTGACGACCGGGCCGGTCGGGTTGTTGGGGCTGCACACGATCACCGCGCGGGTGTCGGGACCGACGGCCTTGGCCATGGCTGAGACGTCGTGGCGGTGGTCGGGCGTGTTGGGGACCTGGACGCTGCGCATCCCCGCGACCGTCGCTGCGATCGGATAGGCCTCGAAGGAGCGCCAAGAGTAGACGACCTCGGTACCGGGATCGGCGATCGCCTGCATCAGGTGGCCGATGAGGGCGACCGAGCCGGTGCCGGCGGTGATGCGGTCGGCCGCGAGGCCGAGCCGCTCGGCCAGGGCCTCGCGGAGCCGCGTCACGGCCAGGTCGGGGTAGCGGTGGACCTGGTCCGCGGCCGCGGTGATGGCGTCGACCACCCCCGGCAGCGGCCCGTAGGGGACCTCGTTGCTGGAGAGCTTGACCGCCTCGGGCCGCGCCTTGCCGGGCACGTAGGTCGGGATGGATTCCAGATCCGGTCGGAGCGGCTTGCTCATGAGATCGACTCCTCTGAACGGGGCACCTCGATGACGGCGGTGCCGGGTGACTTGTCGTGCAGGCACTGGCGGAACGGCCGGTCTCGGGTGCACCATATCCCGTCCAGGATCCACAGGATCGCTCCGAACGGGAAACAGATCAGCGGCAGCGCGGCGTAGGCCCATCGAAGCAGCAGCCGGCCCCAGCCGAGGTTCACCGGCGCCAGGGAAACGACCTTGATGCCCATCAGCCGCTTGCCGAGGGTCTGGCCGGTGTTGAGGGTCGAGGGCACCTCGTAGGCGAACCACAGGCCCATCGCGATGAGGATGACGATCCACCAGTTGCCGGAGGCGGCGTCGGGCAACTGGAGTTCGGCCGCGTCGGGGTCCCGGGCGGCCTCGGCGAGGGTCGGCCGGATCGACTGGAAGAACTCCCAGATGAAGTAGCCGTTCACCACGGCGTTGAGCCCCAAGAGGGCCACGAAGTCGACCAAACGCGCGACGAATCGGGCGCCGGCGTGTGCGAGGACGCGGCCGGCGAGGATGCGGCGGACGTCCCGATTGGAGATCCAGCCGACGGTGATGCCGAGGCTACGGATCGGGACCGTGTCGGGAGGCTGCACCGCCCCGGGCGTGCGCTGGATGATCTTCGGCGGCCCCTCCTCACCGAAGCCCTGCCCCAGGATCGGACGGGTCTCGGCCGAAGCCGATCCGGACGGCTCGGGCGGCGGCTCCTCGACCGGTTCGGGGGTCTCGGGCGGCTCGGCGTCGACGGGAACGGACTTGCCGATCCAGGTCGAGCCGTCCCAATAGCGCTGCACGGCTGGGTCCGCGGGGTCTGGATACCAGCCCGGTTCGATCTTGGTCATCGACGACCATTCTTGCAGCCGCCGTTCGGCGTTCCCAGTGAGCTGCGTCGAGCCGTGGTCGGGCGCGGGTCCGGGCGTTGATACGGCCCAGCCGGAGTGAAACCTCGACTGGGCCGCTCGTTAACTGCTGCCACATCCAACCGAGTTACCAAGCGTGAAGTAACTATTCGCGGTATCCGGCTCCTAGGCGCTGGACCCGCTGTGCCTCCCGACGGCTCGTGTCGCACGTGGGTACTCGGCGGCTGTGCACGCATCCCTCCGGTCTGCGGAGACCATGTCCCCGGGTAGTCCCTCGGGATCCGTAACTCTTTTCTACCCGCATACTCACTGGTAGTAAAGGGCTACCGCGAAAAATTCCGATCCGGGTTCACCGCCGGCGCGCTCCGACGGCCTCCACCAGTGACGACGCCTCGATGGCCCGAAACGGCGCAGCGGGCCGGAGTTTGCACTACGTTGCGGGGCATGAGCACTTCGGCACCGCCACCGCAGCCTCCTCCCCCGCCGCCGCCCGGCGCGGGGCCGCCGGGCCCGCAGTCCCGCAACGGACTGGGCACGGCCGGACTGGTGTGCGGGATCGTCGCGGTGGCGCTGTCGCTCGTCCCCGTGCTCAACGTCTTCACCTGGCCGCTGGGGGTCCTGGCGATCGTCTTCGGGGCGATCGGCTGGAGCCGTGCCAACCGGGGTCAGGCGACCAACCGGACCATCGCGATCACCGGTCTCGTGCTCGGCGTCGTCTCGTTCTTCACCTTCTGCCTGGTCTACGTCCTCATCGGCGCCGGCAGCGAGGTCTACTCGAGCGCGCCGCCGTTCTAGACCTCGAGCCAGGAGCCGCGCCGCAGCACCGACACCAGGTTCAGGTCGTCGTCGAGCACGACGGCGTCGGCCCGCCTGCCGGGCTCGAGCGCGCCGACCTCCTGCAGGCCCAGCAGCTCGGCGGGCGTGGTCGCGGCCATCCGGGCCGCGCCCGTCATCGACTGTCCGGCCGGGCCGACGGTGTTTCGGACCGCGTCGAGCAGGGTGATCGTCGAACCGGCGATGACGTCGGTGCCGGCCAGCGTCGCGGCCCCGTCGCGGACCTCGACCCGGCGGCCGCCGAGCGTGTACTCGCCGTCGTCCAGGCCGGCGGCGTCCATCGCGTCCGACACGAGCATCGTCCAGCCCGCCAGCGACACGTCGAAGGCGAACCGCATCGTGCCGGGGTGCAGGTGGACGGGGTCGGCGATGATCTCCGAGAAGATCCGCTCGTCCGCCAGCAGCGCCGGAACCGGCCCCGGATCGCGGTGCCGGAAGCCGCGCATGGCGTTGAACAGGTGGGTGGCCGCCTGCGCACCGGCGTCGATGCCGGCGTCGGTCTCCTCGTAACTGGCGTCGGTGTGGCCGATCGAGGCGACCACGCCGCGCGAGTCGAGGAACTCGATCGCCTCGAGCGCGCCCGGCAGCTCGGGCGCGATCGTCACCATCTTCACCGCCCCGTCGCCGGCCTCGATGAGCTCGGTCAACTCGCCGATGTCCGGGTCGCGCAGCACCGAGGCGGCGTGGGCGCCGCACTTGGCCGCGGAGATGTAGGGGCCCTCGAAGTGCAGGCCCGCCAGCGTGCCGTCGGCGACCAGCGGCGCCAGGGCGCGGGTGGCGCCGAGGAGGAACTCGTGCGTGCCCGACACCATCGAGGCGGCCACGGTGGTGGTGCCGCGGGAGGCGTGGAAGGACGCGGCCGCTCGGGCCGCGGCCGGATCGCCGGCCGCCAGCGAATGCCCGCCGCCGCCGTGGCAGTGGATGTCGACGAAGCCCGGCAGGACCCAGCCGACCGGGTCCCCCTCGCGCTCCTCGATCCCCGCAATGCGCTCGCCTTCGATGACCAAAGCCCCGTTCACGACCCCGTCGGGGGTGACGACCCGGCCCACGTCCGGCAGCATGACGCCCTCCACTGGCACTCCTTCGAATCGATCCGGCGTGCGGCAGCTCACGCCGGTGCGGCAGAATACGGTGAGCGAGCGGGCCCGGAATGGGCACCGCACGCGCACCGAAGACCTGGTTTCGAACACTATCTTGCAAGCAGCGGCGGCCCGCCGCGATACCGACCCGAGGAAGACGATGGACCGCTACGCCCGGTGGAACACCCTCCTGGAGATCCTCGCCGAGACCGGACGGATCACCGTGGAGGACGCGGCGACCCGGCTCGGGGTCTCGCAGGCGACGATCCGACGCGACTTCGACCAGCTCTCGCGGCAGCAGATGATCACCCGCACCCGCGGCGGCGCCGTCGCCGGCGGCATCTCCTACGACCTGCCGCTGCGGTACAAGACGGCCCGCCACGTCGAGGAGAAGCACCGCATCGGGACGGCCGCGGCCGGGCTGGTCAGCCCCGGCCAGGTCATCGCCCTCAACGGCGGTACCACCATCACCGAAGTGGCCCGGGCCCTGGCCACCCGCACCGATCTGGTGGCCACGCCCGGCTCGACCGGGCTGACGATAGTCACCAACGCGCTCAACATCGCCAACGAGCTGATCGTGCGGCCCCACCTCAAGGTCGTGGTGGTCGGCGGCGTGGTCCGGCCCCAGTCCTACGAGCTGATCGGACCGCTGGCGGCGCCGATCCTGCGCGAGATCACCCTCGACATCGCCTTCCTGGGCGTCGACGCGGTCGACATCAAGCTGGGCGCGACCAGCCACCACGAGGGCGAGGCGGCGATCAACGCGCTCATGGCCGCCCGGGCGCGGAAGGTCGTGGTGATCGCCGACGGCTCGAAGATCGGCGGCCACGCCTTCGCCCGGATCTGCGCCACCGACCGCATCCACACCCTCGTGACCGACGGCAACGCCTCTCAGGAGCAGTTGCGCGCCTTCGAAGAGGCGGGCATCCGCGTCATTGTGGTCTAGTCGCGTCCTCCGGCCGGACCGGGGCCGGGCTCTGCGGCTCGAACGGAACGATGTCCGAATCCGTCTCGTCCTCGCCGGGCGGCTTCGGACGGCCCAGCCGGTCGAGGCCGAAGGTGACGATCAGCCCGACCACCAGCAGGCCGGCGGACGCCGTCTGCACCCAGTCGGCGTAGAGGATCTGGTCGTCGCCCGGAGCGTGGAGGGTGTGCTCCCACAGCAGCAGGATCGACCACAGCAGCACCGTCGCCAGCACGGCGCCCAGCACGCCGCCGCGGCGGCCCCACAGGCTCGTCCCGGCCAGCAGCACCGCGATGAACGCGAACGCCTGGAGACCGATCGCCGACTGGACCTCGGCGCCGCCGCCGTAGACGCCGAAGTTCAGCGTCGCGGCCAGCTCCCCGGACCGCAGGCCGAAGACGGCCATCATGAAGCCGGCGCCCGCGGCCAGCAGCATCGACAGGACGATCCCGCCCAGGAACACGAACACCGAGGCGGCGGAGCGCTCGCCGGAGCCGTCGACCATGCGGCCCACCTGGCTGAGGCGGTCCCGGACCTGCGCCGACAGGCCGATGAGCCCGCCGCCGATCGCCAGCACCGCGGCCCCGAGGAAGAGCCACAGGCCCCCGGGCGAGTCCCAGGTGTCGACCGCGCCGAGCTCGAGACCGGACGCGTAGCGGGTCAGCAGCGGCTGGCCCGCGAAGATCACGATCGACATCGCCAGGCCCGCGAACCAGGCCGGCGCGCGCAGCACCAGCACCAGCAGCCCGAACAGCAGGCCGGCCACGGTCGCTCCGGCGGCCGCCCAGGCCAGGTTCAGCCACTGGTTCTCCGCCAGCGGCGGCGCGAACGACACCATGAACAGCGCCGCCGGCACGGCCAGGTTGATCGCGCCCAGGCGCAGCGACAGGCCCAGCGCGAGGACGGCCAGCAGGATCGGCGCCAGCGCCAGGGCGTGCAGGTCGACCGCGTCGAGCAGCGCGCCGGTGTCTCCGCCGAAGATCTGGTCGCGCTCCCGGTAGACCACGAACAGGGCCGTCAGGACCAGCAGCGCCAGGACGGCCTCCCAGAGCAGTTGGAAGACCAGGCGGTCGCGCTGCGGGCCCGGCCCGGAGGGCCCGCCCGGCGCGGCCTCGCCGCGGTCGGCGGCGAACGGCACGGTCGGGGACGACTCGGGCTGGTACTGCGGCTGGGCGCCGACGTCGACGCCGTTGCCGACGGTCGGCATCGGGGCGGGCGACGTGCTCAGATTCTGGGTCTGATCGATCGCGTCGCCCCCGTTGCCGCCTTCGCGTTCTGGGGGTACATATGTCATCGGAGCGTCTCCTGTAACGAGGGGAGATTCAGAGTGGGTTCCGCTTCTCAGCGGCCGAAACGTCCACGGCCGTCATCGTATCGGGGACCCCCGTGCGCCTCGTAGCCGTATTCGCCGCCGAGGCGGGGGTCGCGCAGGTCGTCGAAGGCGCCGGAGGCGCCGAACGGGTCGCCGGCGCGCGGCATGCTCCCGGTGGCCGACCAGGGGTCGCCGCCGCTGCCGACCGCGGCGAAGTCCGCGTCGTAGTCGTCGTAGCCGCCCTCGCGCTGCGGTGGCAGCGGCGGCTCGTCCTCGCGGAGGTCGCCGACCTCGCCGGCCCGGCCGGTGGAGGCCAGTTCGTCCTCGTCGGGGGTGTTCATGGACTCGACCAGGCGGGTGACCAGGAATCCGGCGATGATCGCGCCGAGAGCGATCCAGCTCGGGTCGAAGCTCCAGCCGCGCGCCTCGGACAGCCACATGAGCCCCAGCAGCAGCAGCGCCGCGAACGCGGTGCCGCAGACGCCGCCGCGGCGGCCCAGGAGGCTGGTGCCGCCGACCAGGGCCGCACCGAGGGCCATGACCGACAGCAGGATCGGATCCGGCAGGGCGGGCGCGCCTTCGGCGGGCACGGACGTCCAGGCCGTCAGCACCCCGGCCGCGCCGGCCAGGCAGCACGACAGCAGCAGGCCGATGAAGACCACGCCGCCGCGTCCGTGCCGGTCGCCGGCGGGGGTGTCGCGGATGGGCGCGAGCCGTTCGCGCAGCCCGGCGAAGGAGCCGACCAGGCCCATGAAGAGCGAGAGCCCGACGGCGCCGGCCAGGGCGGCGAGCGCGCCGGTCGTCGGCAGCTCGGCGAGCATGAACGCGCTCGGCTCACCGGCGGTGCCCGACCACAGGCCGAGTGCGCCGCCGACGGCGCCGCCGGCGGCCCATCCGGGCACGCGCAGCCACGCGCAGAGGGTCGCGAGCGCGAATCCGGCGAATCCGGCCGCGGCCATGCCCATGGCGAGCGCGACCGCGGTGCCGGAGCCGGAGGCGTCGACGAAGATCCAGGCCGACAGCAGCGCGATCGGTCCGACCGCGAGGTTGACCGCGCCGACGCGCAGCGATACGGCCACGGCCGAGGCCAGCAGCACCAGCGGCGCGAGCGCGGCCACGAAGCCGCCCCAGGAGCCTTCGGCGAACGGGCCGGCGGCCGACTGCGTCAGCGCGAACAGGACGCCGCCGCCCAGCAGCAGCAGTCCTATCTCCCAGACCACGTGGACGGCCATGCGGTCGGCCGGCGGCTCGGAGAGGACGTCCATCGACGAGGTCGAATCGCGGTCGTCGTCGCGGCGTAGGGTGTCAAATTTCATAAGCGCACCTCATAACGCGCAAGTTATTGGGGATTTTTCCGGGTGGGGGGCGACCGGGGGGTCGTGCGGCTATTCGGGTCTGGGCCGGTCCTCGTCCTCGTCGTCCTCTGTGGGTGGAATCCGGCAGGAGTGCTCGAGCCAGAGGGCGGAGGCGGTCAGCGCGGCGCAGGAGACGGTGCCGAGGACGCCCCCCGGCAGGTCTTCTCCGGCGGCGGCCAACCGGTCGCTCTGGATCGCCAGCCAGATCGTGAAGCCCAGGTAGGCGCCGAAGAAGACGGCGCCGGCGATGGCGGCGGCCTTCGCCAGGACGGCGTACCGGGCGATCTGGAGCGCGTGCTCCGGGCCGTGGACGGTGCCGGCCCGCGGGTTGGGCTCGGACCGGTCGGGGGCCGCTGCCGGGGAGCGACGCCGATTCGGGTTCAGCGTTCTTCGGGTGTTCCAGGCCATCCAGGCGAGCAGGACCGCCAGCGCCAGGATGGCCACGGAGTTGTACCAGGCGAGTTCAGGTGCTCGCTGATAGTAGCGGGCGACGAGGAGCAGAGTCAGCGCTCCGCCGGCGAGCGCGCTCACCGCGAGCGTCGACGGGGCGGTCGGCCGCAGGGTCGGCTGAGGACCGTGCTTGTCGTCACTCATGATGTTCTGACCATAGCGGGTGGAGTCGCCGCAATGCGCGCGCGTCCTCGGCCAGGGCCTCCTCGCGCAGCAGCTCGCGCACCGGGCCGTGCCCGGGCAACTCGGCGTCGCGGTCGACGGCCAGCCACGGGACCAGGACGAAGGCGCGCAGGTGGGCGCGCGGATGGGGCAGTTCGAGGCGGGGATCGGTCCGGTGGACCGGGCGGCCGTCGTCGTCCCAGGCGGCGATGAGGTCGACGTCGAGGGTGCGGGGGCCGAAGGGCCGGTCGGGGTCGCGGACGCGCCCGGCGTCGTTCTCCAGGTCCAGGGCGGTTTCGAGCCAGGCGTCGGCGCTCCGGCCGGGCGCGGTGGCGACGGCGGTGAGGTTGTAGTAGGTCGGCTGGTCGTCGTCGCCGCCCCACGGCGGGGTCTCGTAGAGGTCTGAGACGGTATCGGGAGCGAGGGCGTCCACGGCGTCGGCGAGGTGGGCCTCGCGGTCGCCGAGGTTGGAGCCGAGGCTCAGCACGACGCGGCTCATTCGCGGCCCCGTTCGATCGTGACCGCCACATCGGTGAAGTGCTGCGGGATCGGCGCCTGCGGCTTGTGGACCGTGACGCGGGCGCGTTCGACGCGCTCGTGGGCGAGGCAGGCGGCGGCGAGGCGTTCGGCGAGGGTCTCGATCAGGTTGCACGGTTCGCCGGCGACGATGTCGGCCAGGGTGTCGGCGAGGACTCCGTAGTCGACGGTGTGCTCGAGGTCGTCGGTGGCGGCCGCGCGGCCGGTCGGGGTGGCGAGGGCGACGTCGACGATGAAGTCCTGCCCGGCTTCGCGCTCGTGGCCGAATACGCCGTGGCGTCCGTGCACCTTCAGCCCGGTCAAGGTGATGACGTCGGTATCCACGGCCCCGAGCCTACGTCATTCCTCTTCCTCCTCCTTGTCTTCGCTGCGGTTCCGGACGACCAGCCAGGTGGCGACGGCGAGGATGACACCGGCGAGCAGGACCGGCACCACCCGCATGTTCTCGTTGAACCACGACAGCAGTTGCACGTGCTGGGAGGTGGGGTCGGCCAGCACGACAGCGACGAACACGGCCGCGATCAGGCCGGCCGCGGTGAACACCGCCGAGCGCCACCAGAAGTTGCCGAATCCGAGCCTGCGGTCCAGGATCTGGGCGGCCGAGATGATGCGCTTGGCGCGCAGGATGCGGAGCGATCCGATGACCCGCAGCAGCCGGAGGAGCTGGGCGCCGCCGGCGGCCACCACGAGGCTTATCAGTGTGAGGGCGCCGATGACCAGCAGCCACTTGTGGCGCTTGAGCCAGTCGAGTTTGTTCTCGGCCGCCAGCAGCAGGATGACCGATTCGGCCCACAGGATCGCGCCGGCCGACCAGCCGATGATCGTGCCGGCCAGGACGAATTCGCCGTCCTGCCAGATGGTGAGGAAGACGGCGGGCACGGAGGCGCAGACGGCTATGACGACCGGAAGCGTCAGCCGGTGCTCGATGCGCTGGGCGAACGCGGTGAGTCGCTGGAGACTTCTTCGGGGGGAGGGCTTCACACGTCCAAGATATCGACTGCCGGCCCGCCCGATGTGTCCCCAGGTCGCGCCAATTTGAGTATCGTCTGCTCATGCGCACCCTCACGGCCTGGACCCGTTCGCAATCGGGCCGGCTGTCGCCGCAGCGGCGGCACTCCGATCTGGAGCGGCTGCGCAGCGAGCACTTCGACGTGCTCGTGATCGGCGGCGGGGCGACCGGCACCGGGGCGGCGGTGGACGCGGCGGGCCGGGGGCTGCGCACGGCGCTGGTGGAGTCCCGCGATTTCGCCTCGGGTACGTCCTCGCGTTCGAGCAAGCTGGTGCACGGCGGGCTGCGCTACCTGGAGCAGTTGGAGCTGGGGCTGGTCCACGAGGCCCTCACCGAGCGGGGCCTGCTGACCGAGCGCCTGGCGCCGCATCTGGTGCGGCCGATCCCGTTCCTGCTGCCGCTGAAGGACGTCTGGGAGCGGCTCTACTACGGGGCCGGCGTGGCCGCGTACGACGTGCTCGCGACGGCCCTCGGTTCGGGGCGCGGCATGCCGTGGCACCGGCACCTCGGGCGGGCGGCGACGCAGTTGGCGTTCCCCGACCTGTCCGGGGACGTCCGCGGTTCGATCCGGTACTACGACGGCCGGGTCGACGACGCGCGCCTGGTGGTCACGCTGGCGCGCACCGCGGCGTCGCTGGGGGCGGCGGTGGTGCCGTCGGCCGAGGCGGTGGGGCTGGTCCGGGAGGGAGGGCGGCTGGTCGGGGTCGAGGTGCTCGACGTGGAGACCGGGGAGCGGTACCGGGTCAGGGCCGCGTCGGTGATCTGCGCGGCGGGCGTCTGGAGCGACGAGGTGGCCCGGATGGTGCCCGAGCGGACCGGGATGGCGGTGCAGGCGTCCAAGGGCGTCCACCTCGTGCTGCCCCGGGACGCGATCGACGGCAACGCCGGGATCATCACCAGGACGAAGTGGAGCGTCCTGTTCATCATCCCGTGGGGAGCCCACTGGATCATCGGGACGACCGACACCGACTGGAAGCTCGACCCGGCGCACCCGGCGGCCTCGGCCGGGGACGTCGCCTACCTCCTCCAGCAGGCCGGCGAGGTCCTCCGCAAGCGCCTCGACGTCGGCCGGGTGGAGGGCGTCTACGCGGGTCTGCGGCCCCTGCTGCGCGGCGAGACCGACGACACCTCCGAGCTCAGCCGCACCCACGCGGTGGTGCGGGGCGAGCCGGGCCTGTACTTCGTCGCCGGCGGCAAGCTGACGACGTACCGGGTGATGGCCAGGGACGCGGTCGACCGGGCCGCGGCGGATCTGGGCAAGGAGGTGCCCGCGAGCGGGACGCACCTGCTGCCGCTGCTGGGGGCGGACGGGTTCGACCACTACTGGTCCGGCCGCTCGGCGCTCGCGCGGCGGTACCGGGTTCCGGTGGGCACGGTCGAGCGGCTGCTGCGCCGGTACGGCAACCTCGCGCCCCAGATTCTGCGGCTCGCCGCCGAGCAGCCGCAACTGGGCCGACCGCTGCCGGGAACCGGCGAGTACCTGCGGGCGGAGGTCGTCTACGCCGCCCGTGCCGAGGGCGCGCTCCACCTCGACGACGTGCTGACCCGGCGCCTGCGCCTCTCGATCGAGACGCCCGACCGCGGCACCCGCGCGGCCATGGACGCCGCGGCGCTGGCCGGCGAGGTGCTCGGGTGGGACGAGTCGCGCCGTGCGCTGGAGGTCGAGGTCTACCTGCGGCGCGTGGAGGCCGAGCGGCGCTCGCAGCGGCAGCCCGACGACGACGCGGCCGAGGCGGCCCGCCTCGCGGCCGCCGAGATCCGCCGGATCGAGCCGCTGCCGCCCTCATCCGTCCGGTGACCGCGGCGACCGCATCGGTTACACTCGTCTGGCGTTGCCCCAGTAGCTCAGGGGACAGAGCATCGGTTTCCTAAACCGCAGGTCGCAGGTTCGATTCCTGCCTGGGGCGCCATTGTGATGTGTCAGGACACCGGAAACGGTCCGATCCTCAGGCGAAGGCGTCGACTCCCGTCAGATCGGCCGAGTAGTTCCAGAGGCGGCGGGCCTGTCCGGGATCGATGGCGTAGGGGCGGACGCCCGGGCCGTCGTCCTCGGAGATCTCGGCGACGTCGCATTCCTCCAGGTAGATCCCGCCCGCGCCTTCGAGCATCGGGGAGGTGGCCGCCCAGGTCTGGGTGGCCGCGCCCTGCTCGCGGGTCTTGAGCCATTCGGCGAGCTGGTCGCCGTGTTCGTCGATCCAGCCCATCTCCTGCTGTTCCTCCAGGGTGAGGTGGCGCTGGAGCGGAGTGAGGATGCCGCCGGGGTCGAGGGCGAAGGCGCGCACGTTCCGGTCCCGAGCGAGCCGGTCGAGTTCCACGGCGAACAGGACGTTGGCGGTTTTGGACTGACCGTAGGCGGCCCATCGGTCGTAGCCGGCCTCGAAGTGGACGTCGTCCCAGCGGATCGGGGTGATCCGGTGGCCGCCCGACGACAGCGCCACCACTCGGGCACCGCCGCTCAGCAGCGGCCACAGGTGGTTCACCAGCGCGTAGTGGCCGAGGTGGTTGGTGGCGAACTGGAGCTCCCAGCCGGGACCGACGCGGGTCTCGGGGCAGGCCATCACGCCAGCGTCGTTGATCAGGACGTCGATGTGGCGGCCGGTCTCGAGGACGCGGTCGGCGAATGACCGGACGCTGTCGAGGTCGGACAGGTCGAGCTCGTCGATCTCGACGCGTGCGAGGCCGTCGAGGGCCGCCCGGGCGACCTCGGGGCGCCGGGCGGGGACCAGGACCGAGGCGCCGGCGTTGGTCAGCGCCTTGGTCGTCTCCAGGCCGAGGCCCGAGTAGCCGCCGGTGACGACGGCATGGGTCCCGCTCAGGTCGCGGCCGTCGAGAACATCGGCGGCGGTGGTGTCGTGTCCGAATCCCGAATCGAGCTTGCGTTGCTGTGTGGTCATGCGCCGGACTGTAGGGCTTGGAGCGCACTCCAAGGCAAGACCGCAGGTGAGAGAGGCGCTCTCGTTGGTGGGGACCGTGTTCGGTCGAGAATCCGACGGTCGTCGGTCCCGCATGACGGCCGTGCAGCCTCGGCCCGAGTGATGCCGAAGCACCGGTGCCCGAGCGGGCACGCGGAGGCGCCGCAGACCAGAATGGGAGCGAGATCAGTTGCGGCGCAAAGAGGTATCGGCGAATCGCCTGGTGGCCGACGGGCTTTCGCGGTCCTATCCGGGCTGGTAATCTAGCTGGTCAAGCCGTGATTTTCCCGGCACCTGCGTGGTCGGCACGGCGTCGAGCCTTGCCCACGCGGAGCTCGGGGAGGCCCCCACCGGCCTCCCCGAGCCTTCCCACCAAACAGAGCAAAGTCTCGTATCCGCGTTCACCGGAATCGCGCGGTGTATATGTCCCCGTCGCGGACCCAGGCCAACTGCAGTGCCGCGAACATGTCGTCCACGATCTCCTCGTCGGGCAGTCCGTACAACTTGCCGGCGCCGCGACTTCGGAAATGCCACAGCAGTCCTGCCTGGATCTGCAGGGCGTCCGCGAAGTGCTTGCCGCACGAGGGATCGCACCGGTAGACCGTCCTCCCGGTCCGGTCGCGCTCGATCGCCATCACCTGCTGACACATCGAGCTTCGCAGCTTTCCCGCCGCGGCTGCCTGTAGCAACGTCTGCGTCTGAAGACGTTCCACCATGGCACCCAACCCCTCTCCGGGCGATGATCACGAGCTGCCGGAGTGCGGACCGGCCGGCTGTCCAATACGACTGTGCGAGTTCCGGTTATGGAGATGTGGACCACTCGACGGCGATGGCGGTTGCCGTCCGGGGAGCCCGGTATCGGGCTCCCCGGACGGATCCCACCGATGCAGCGCCGAAAGTCGTTTTTCGGTCAATGAGTCTGGGATCACGATCGCACACGATGCGCGTCCGTGTCTATGTGCATTATCACACGCATCGTAGCATGCATCAACACCGGGAAGATGCACGTGCAGACGAACGTGTATGAGCACGGGCATGCTCCCGTGCAGCGACTGAGTGTAATGTGCGACACTGATCGAGACCAGCCAAAGGGAACGTCGGAAACCTCCCGCGACACGCGGCCGTCAGGCATGGTGGGGGCGTGTCGCGGGCGTGCTGCGGCCTCTCGCGAGCCGGTCGAGACAGATGTGGAGAATCCGGCCGGATCTCCGGCCACTGGTGGAAGGAATCTCTGATGGACAAGGCACGCAACGGAATGCTGACGGGGGAACTGCCCTCGTCGCTCACCTGGCAGAAGAGCAGCCGCAGCGGCCCCCAAGGGGGCAACTGCGTCGAGCTCGCCGCCCTCCCCGGCGGCGATGAGATCGCGGTCCGCAACTCCCGCGACCCCGAGGGCCCGGCCCTCATCTACACGGTCGCGGAGATCCGGGCCCTGGTCGAAGGCGCCAAGGACGGTGAATTCGACGGCCTGATCGCCTAGCGCGCTCGGGTACGCCTGCGGGCGGCACTCTCACCCTGGCAGGACAGTCCCTCCGGCTACCCTGTCAGGGTGAGCTTTTCACCCGTAGCCGAATCCTCGCCGTACGTCTGGAGGTGGGCGACATGAACAAGGCTTCACCACCTGTGGGCGGAGCGGCGGGCGGCCCTACCGCGCTGCGGATGATTCTGGGCGGCTACCTGCGACGTCTGCGGGAGGCCAAGGGCCTCTCCCGCGACGAGGCCGGCTGGGAGATCCGCTCCTCCGAATCCAAGATCAGCCGCATGGAGCTGGGCCGGGTCAGCTTCAAACTCCGAGATGTCGAAGACCTCTTGCGGCACTATGGCATCGAGGACGAGGCCGAAGTGGAGCGGCTCCTGGAGCTGGTCCGCGAGGCCAACCGGCCCGGCTGGTGGCACCGGTACGGCGACGCGCTCCCGGACTGGTTCAGCGCCTTCCTCGACCTCGAGGGCGCGGCCACCAGGATCCGCGCCTACGAGGTCCAGTTCATCCCCGGACTGCTCCAGACCCGCGAGTACGCGCGGGCGGTGCTCATGCTCGGCTTCGGCACCACGCCGCTGCAGGAGATCGACGACCGCGTCAACGTCCGGATGTCGCGCCAGAAGATCCTCACCAAAGAGGACCCGGTCGAGCTGTGGTGCGTACTGGACGAGGCAGCGCTGCGCCGGCCCTTCGGCGGCAGGGAGATCATGCGGGCCCAGCTCCAGGAGCTGATCGACTTCTGCGAGATGCCGAACGTGCGCATCCAGATCATCCCGTTCTCCAGCGGCAACCACTCCGGCGCCGGCGGCGCCTTCACCTGGCTGCGCTTCCCCTCCGACGACCTCAAGGACGTCATCTACCTGGAACACCTCACCAGCGGCCTGTACCTGGACCGCGACGACGAGGTCGACGTCTACTCGGCGGTGATGGAGCACCTGTGCGTGCAGGCGGCCCGCCCCGACCAGACTCCCGGGATCCTCCGCGACATCATCGAGGAGAGCTACTCCTGACGGACTCCGCCTCGGCACGGCGAAGGCGCGCGGCACCGCCGCGCGCCCCGAACCGGTGCGGCTATTCCTTGTAGCCGATGCCCCCCGCCATGATCCGCTGGTGCGGCTCGAGGTCCTCGACCGCCGGGACCTCCCGGTCGGGTTCCTCGGGGAACCAGCGGGAGATGTAGTCCATCCCCGGCGGGATGAGCGGCAGCCCCTGGAAGTGCGCCTCGATCTGCTCGGGCGTGCGGATCCACCCGTTGCCGAGGCTCTCGAGGCTGGCCCGCTCGATCGCCTTCTGCTCGGCGTAGCCCTCGTCGATGAAGTCGGTGCACAGGAAATAGGACCCGCTGGGGCAGGCGTCGACCAGGGAACGGATCCACACACCGGGCTGCTCGTCCGGGTGGAAGTGCATCATCAGCCCCACGATCATCAGGCCGACCGGGCGGTCGAAGTCGATCATCTTCTGCACGTCGGGGTGGTTCAGGATGCTCGACGGATCGCGCAGGTCCGCGGTGGCGATCAGCGTCGACTCGTTCCGCGCCAGCAGCGCCCGGCCGTGCGCCAGCACGATCGGATCGTTGTCGACGTACACCACCTTCGCGTCCGGATTGACCGCCTGGGCGACCTGGTGGGTGTTCTGGTTCGTGGGCAGGCCGGCGCCGATGTCGAGGAACTGGTCGATGCCCTGCTTGGCCATGTAGGTGACGCCCTTGTTGAGGCCGTCGCGGTTGTCGAGGGCGGCCTCGCGGGAGCTGGGGACGTACTTCATGAAGGTGGCCGCGCCTTCGCGGTCGGCCGCGAAGTTGTCCTTGCCGCCGAGGATCGCGTCGTAGACTCGCGCGATGGTGGGCTTGCTGATGTCGAAATCGGGAACGTAGGGCGGGTCTTCACCGGACCCGACAATCGGCTCTTCACTCATCGGCTCCACCTCTCCGTCGAAGTTGCGATTCGACCATGTTACGGCCGGTGAACACGCTGGTGGGGTTCGGGATCCACCTCAGCGGCCGCAATCTGCGCACGCGCCACGGCACGGAACACCCGCCACACCAACAACATGAGAGATACTAAGAGCACAATGGACTGCTCCGGATCGGCCGCTCCCGGCCGACACGGCGGAGGCGCGCGGCTCCGCCGCGCGCCCATCGCGATGCGACTACTCCTTGTAGGCGACCCCGGCCATGATGATCCGCTGCCACGGCTCCAGGTCCTCGACCGCCGGGACCTCCTTGTCGGGCTCCTCGGGGAACCAGCGGGTGGGGTAGTCCAGGCCCGGAGGCACCAGCGGCAGCCCCTGGAAGTGCGCCTCGATCTGCTCGGGCGTGCGGATCCACCCGTTCCCGAGCGCCTCGAGGCAGGACTTCTCCATCCCCTCCTGCTCGGGATAACCGGTATTGGCGAAGTCGGTGATGTGCAGGTACGACCCGCTCGGGCAGGCGTCGATCAGCGCCCGGATCCAATCGCCGGGACGTTCGTCGGGATGGAAGTGCATCAGGAGGCCGACGATCATCAGGCCGACCGGGCGGTCGAAGTCGATCATCTTCTGCACGTCGGGGTGGTTCAGGATGCTCGGCGGATCCCGCAGGTCCGCGGTGGCGATCAGGGTCGACTCGTCGCGCGCCAGCAGCGCCCGGCCGTGCGCCAGCACGATCGGATCGTTGTCGACGTACACGACCCTCGCGTCCGGATTGACCGCCTGGGCCGCCTGGTGCGTGTTCTCCATGGTGGGCAGGCCGGCACCGATGTCGAGAAACTGGTCGACGCCCTGCCTCGCCACGTACCGCACGCCCTTCACGAGGCCGGAGCGATTGTCGAGACTGGCTTTGCGGATACCGGGCACGTACTTCGCCATCGTGGCCGCGCCTTCGCGGTCGACCGCGAAGTTGTCCTTGCCACCGAGGGTGGCGTCGTAGACTCGCGCGATGGCGGGTTTGCTGATGTCGAAATCGGGTACGTAGGGCGGGTCTTCACCGGACCCGACAACGGAATCGTCACTCATCGGCTCCACCTCTCCGTCGAAGGAACGATCCGACCATGTTACGGCCGGTGAACACGCTGGTGGGGTTCGGGATCCACCTCAGCGGCCACATTCGGCGCACGCGTCGCATCACGGAACACCCGCCACACCAACAACATGAGAGTTATTCAGAACCTTGTGGAACGAGACCCGGAGGTCACTCCTCGGACTCGTCCTGGCCGGCCAGCTCCGGGTTCTGTTCGACCCACCGGCCCACCTCGTCGTCGATCACGGCGGACCACAGGTCCGGGCCGTTCTCCTCGTCGTAGACGACCACCGACTGACCGCCGATGTTGCCGGTGCCGAGGTGCGGGGTGGTCAGGAAGACGATGTCGTCGCTGCGCAGGTGCATGAAGTCGATGGCGGTGGCGACGACGTTGAACTCGGTGTCGACCTTGATCGCGTCGGAGACCGATTCGATGAACGCCCGCAGCGTCGACTGCGAGGTGAGGACCCCGGCACTGAGCGCCGAATCCATGATGGCCTTGATCAGATCCTGCTGGTGGCGCATGCGGGCGAAGTCGCCGTCGGGGAACTGCTTTCGCTGCCGCACCCAGTCGAGGGCCTGCTCGCCGTTCATGGTGTTCCAGCCCTCCTCGAAGGTGCGGTAGGGCGGGTGGATCGACTCGATGGTCTGCTCGACGTACATTTCCACGCCGCCGAGGGCGTCGACGACCTCCACCAGGCCGGGGAAGTCGATCTCCACGATGTGGTCGATGCGCACCTCGGAGAGCGCCTCGATGGTCTGCACGGTCAGGTTCGGCCCGCCCCAGGAGTAGGCGGCGTTGAACTTCGCCTCCGTGTCCGAGATTTCGGCGTTCGGATCCGGCGGGATGTACACCCACATGTCGCGCGGGATCGAGATGCCGTAGGCATCGGTGCCGCTCTCGTTGACGTGCAGGATGATCGCGGTGTCGCTGCGGGCGTCGTCGTCCGAGTCGTCCCCGCGGGCGTCGGAGCCGAGGACGAGGACGTTCATCGCCCCGTTGGACTTCTCGGGCCTGTCGGGCAATTGCTCGAGGTCGAAGGCCCGGTCGAGGTCCTCGTTGGCCGACTTCGCGGTCGTCCATACCGCGGTGCCCGCTCCGGCGGCCGCGATCGAGGCCACCAGGCCGACCGCCGAACCGATCAGGCCCCGCCGAGTGGGTCCGCCGCCCGGTGCGCTCGCGACGCGGGCGGCGGCGCCCGCGCCCGGGCGCACCGAGGCGCTGCCCCGGTAGTTCGAACCGGAATAGGTCATAGCGACAGCTTACGCGGCGGCCGCTCGCCGGCGCTGAGCACGCGCACCGTCCGCGTCTGCCGGATCGCCTGCGGCGGTCACGGTCTCGCCGGCGCCGCGCGCATCGCGCGCCGCCGCCGCGAAATAGTCGATCGTCGCCTTCAGGCCGTCCTCGTACGGCACCCGCGGCGAGTAGCCGAGCAGCTCCCGGGCCGCGGTCAGGTCGGGGCGGCGCCGCTCGGGGTCGTCGGCGGGCCGGTCGGTGTACTCCACGACCGACTTCGAGCCGGTCAGGCGGATGATCGCCTCGGCGATGTCGCGAACCGACAGTTCGTACTCGGCGCCGAGGTTGACCGGGCCGTACTCGCCGGAGTCGAGCAGGGCCAGCAGGCCCCGGACGAGGTCGTCGATGTAGCACAGCGAGCGCGTCTGCGAGCCGTCGCCGTGGAGCGGGAGCGGATCGCCGGCCAGGGCCTTGGAGATGAAGGTGGGGACTACGCGGCCGTCGTCGGGGCGCATGCGCGGCCCGTAGGTGTTGAAGATCCGCACGATCGCGGCGTCCAGGCCCTTATGGCGCCGGTAGGCGGCGGTGGCGGCCTCGCTGAAGCGCTTGGCCTCGTCGTAGCAGGACCGGACGCCGATCGGGTTGACGTTGCCCCAGTAGCTCTCGGACTGCGGGTGGACCTGCGGGTCGCCGTAGACCTCCGAGGTGGAGGCGAGCATGAATCGCGCCCCGTCGGCCAGGGCGCGGTCGAGCGCGTGCAGGGTGCCGACCGAGTCGACGCGGAGGATCTCGACCGGCAGGGCGTCGAAATCGACCGGGCTGGCCGGGCACGCGAAGTGGAGGACGGCGTCGAACGGGTCGCCGCCGACGGGCAGGCCCTCGGTGACGTCGGCTTCGACGATGGTCAGTGAGGGGTGGTCGGCGAGGTTGCGGCGGGACCCGGTGGAGAAGTCGTCGACCGCGGTCACCTGGCAGCCACGCCCCAGAAGCGCGTCGACCAGGTGGGAACCCACCAGCCCCGCGCCGCCGGTGACGAGGATCCGGCTGCCTGTTCCGTAAGTATTCATCAAGTCCCCAGATTATCAGGGTTCCCCCGGCGTTCACCTGGGCGTAACCGCTCAGTAGGCGCCTTTTCGGCGCAACACTACCGCGACGGTGCGAAAGAGGATCTGCAGGTCGGTCGTGAGCGACCAGTTGTCGACGTAGTAGAGGTCGAGCCGGACCGCGTCGTCCCACGACAGGTCGGAGCGGCCCGACACCTGCCACAGGCCGGTGATGCCGGGGCGGACCAGCAGGCGGCGGCGGACGTCGCCCAGGAAATCGCCGTTCTCGGCCGGCAGCGGCCGGGGCCCGACCAGGCTCATCTCGCCGCGCACGACGTTGATGAGCTGCGCGAGCTCGTCGATGGAGGTGCTCCGCAGGAACCTGCCGACGCGGGTGATGCGCGGATCGTCCTTCATCTTGAACAGCAGGCCGTCGCTCTCGTTGTGCATCATGAGCGCGGCCTGGCGCTCCTCGGCGTCGATGTACATGGTCCGGAACTTCCAGCAGTGGAAGGTCTCGCCGTCGCGGCCGACGCGGGCCTGGCGGAAGAACACCGGACCCGGGCTGTCGAGCTTGATGGCGATCGCGACGACCAGGAACAGCGGTGACAGGAGGACCAGGCTCAGCGCCGAGGAGGCGAGGTCGAGGATGTTCTTGATCAGCCAGCCGATGCCGGAGATCTTGGGCTCCTCGAGGTGGAGCAGCGGCAGGCCCTCGACCGCGCGGATGTGGACGCGGGGGCCCGCGATGTCGGTCAGTTGGGGGGCCACCACGAGGTCGCGGCCGGTGCCTTCGAGCTGCCAGGCCAGTCGGCGCAGGTCGGCGGAGTCGGCCGAGGCGGTGCCGCATACGGCGAGGGTGTCGGCCTTGATCTGCTCGGCGCAGCCGACCAGGTCGGTGCCGGCGAAGACGGGCACCGGGGTGTCGAGGTCGCGCACCGACGAGGCGCCCTCGGTGACGTAGACGCCGACCGGGACCAGGCCGGCGGCGGGGGCGCGGCGAACGGTCCGGTAGACCTCCATCGCCTCGGGGTAGGAGCCGATGAGCAGCAGCCGCTGCACGGCCCGGCCGTACGAGCGTGCCTTGTGGAGTGCGAGGCGGGCGGCGAGGCGGAAGCCGGCTATGAGCGCGGCGGCCGAGGCCAGCACCGTGGCGACCGCGAGACGGGAGACGTCCGCCTTGAAGGTGAGGGCCAGGAACGAGACCAGGGCGAGCATGAACAGGGAGGCGCGGACGACGCGTTTGAACTCGTCGTTGCCCATCCCGAAGTACCGCCGGTCGTAGGCGCCGTTGGCCCACAGGACCGCGACCCAGGTCAGCGGCAGCACCAGCCACACGATGTAGCGGTAGAGCGCCATCTCGGTGCCGGGGTCGAACCCGGCGTGGGCGTAAGGGGTGAAGTTGACCGCGATCACCGAGGCGGCGAAGGCGGCGAAGAAGTCGACGCCGACCAGCGCCGCCTGATAGGCGCGGTGCCATTTGGAGACGCGGGCGAGCCGACGCCACGCGGATCGGGTGACGCCGTTGGTGACGAGCTCTGGATCACCGTCCTTGCGCGCGCCGGTCACTTGAGTCCCCGTCCGTTCGTCCTTCCCGGCTGGGTAGAGCTTTGCTGGCCGTTCCAGGCTAGTCGCCACTGCACATCCCTGCGGTCGTCAGCTTACGGTGGAGGTGAGTGTCGGCGGGGGAGATCGGCCTCGCGCGATCCCTACCGGGCGGCCCGCAGACACGGTACCCGACAACCTACACCTATTCCCCGATTGAGGTATCTTCGGCCGAGCCGAATGCCGACCGCGCCACCGGAGGAATAGTGAGAATCGTCATCGCCCACAACCGGTATTCCTCGGCGCAGCCTTCCGGCGAGAATGTGATCGTCGATTATGAAATCGCGTCGCTACGCGACGCCGGGATATCGACGGTACCGTTCCTGCGCTCCTCGGACGAGATCAAAGACCTTGCGCCACATCGGAAAGTGACACTCGCCGCCTCCCCGATCCATGCGGCTCGAACACAGAGGGAATTGGCCGCGCTACTGGATCGCGAACGCCCGGACATCCTCCACTTGCACAATCCGTACCCCCTCCTTTCACCATCGGTGGTGAAGACGGCGCATCGCGCAGGAGTGAAAGTCGTCCAGACCATTCACAACTATCGGCACGACTGCGTGAACGGCCTCTACTTCCGGGACGGGCACGATTGCCGGGACTGCCACGGGCGGCGCTGGAACGCCCCGGGAGTGCTGCACGGCTGCTACCGGGGCTCGCGGCCGCAGAGCGCGGTCATGGCCGTCGCCCTGGGGGCCCACCAGGGGACGTGGAAGACCGTGGACCGGTTCGTCGCCCTGACCGACGCGATCGCCGACTACCTGAGGAGCATCGGCATCGCCGACGACCGGATCCGGGTCAAGCCGAACGCGATCGCCGACCCCGGGCCGGTGCCGCCGGGCCAGGGCTTCCTGTTCGGCGCCCGCCTGGTCCCCGAAAAGGGCGTGGAGCTGCTGCTGGACGCCTGGCGGCGCGCCGACCTCCCGGGCCGGAAGCTCCGCATCGCCGGAGACGGCCCGCTGCGCCCGACCGTGGAGGAGGCGGCCGCCTCGCTCGGCGGCGTCGAGTACCTCGGTCCGCTGGACGCCGAAGGCATGCGGCGCGCGCTGGCGGAGTCGGCGGCGGTGGTCATCCCCTCGATCTGGCAGGACGTCCTGCCCACCACCGGCCTGGAGGCGCTGGCGAGCGGCCGGGCGATCGTGGCCACGCGGATGGGCGGCGCTCCGTACATCGCGGGTGCCGACACCGCCGCACCGGCCGGGGTGGCGGCCGAACCCACCGCCGGGGCCCTGGCGAGGGCGTTGGAGGAGGTCGCCGGGGACGCGGGGTACGCGGCCAACGCCAGGCCCCGCTACGAATCGACCTTCGCCCCCGACGTAGTGCTGCGGCGCCTCATCGCCATCTATGAGGAACTACTGGCGCAGTGAGGTGCGCGTGTTG
Organism: Glycomyces xiaoerkulensis; assembly: GCF_002798405.1. GTDB lineage: Bacteria > Actinomycetota > Actinomycetes > Mycobacteriales > Micromonosporaceae > Glycomyces > Glycomyces xiaoerkulensis. Next base: position 290,957 of record NZ_PGGV01000037.1, read on the forward strand.
GCGGCGATGGAGGCCAGGAGGAACAGGGCGTTGACGGCGCCGAAGAAGAGCATCACCGCGGCCATCGCCTCCGGCAGGAGCAGGACGAGGGCGATCACGGTGATCACGAAGCCGTAGTCCCGGACCAGTTTGATCAGCCGGATCACGAGGTTGTCGGACTTCACCAGCGAGACGTCGTCCCCTTTGGCCATCACCGAGGTCACGAGGTTGGTCATCCAGACGGCCGCGAAGGCCGCGCCGGCCCAGGCCGGGACGCTCGGGGTGTAGGCGTCGGTCACGGCGACCACGACCGCCACGACCGAACTCTGGATCACTACGTCGCAGAGGATGTCGACGCGGGCGCCGGAGTCCGATCCGGTGCCGGTGGCGCGCGCGAGCTGGCCGTCCGCGCAATCGAGCATGTAGGACGCCTGCCACAGCACCAGTGCTCCGAGGGCCACCGGCCACCAGGGAGCGCCGTCGCGGGCGAGCGGCACGTAGGCGATGACCCCGGCCGAGGTACCGGCGCCGAGCAGCAGGCCGACGAGCGTCAGGTGGGTGGGTTTGAGGCCGAACCGCCATGCGAGGTAAGCGAAGACCGCTCCCCCGTACTGGTCGAGCATGGTGAGCATGCCGCCGCCCCGGAGGTTGGCGTGGAAGTCGGCCGGGCGGAGCCGGGTCGAGCGCTGTTCGGTCACGCGCCGATCCTACTGGTCGGGGTGCGGCGCACGGACCGTCGCCGCGGCCGACCGGATTCTGTCGAACTTCCGACACCACACTCTGTAACCGATCCCTAATATGCGTGGGAACCACGCGATCTGGGGCGTACCGGCAACTCCCTCGGTAGCCGTAAGGTGACCTAGCGTCTTAAGGTTGATGAACCATCGATTCCTGGGGAGGAAACATGGGCGACGAGGTGAGTGGTTCGACTTTGGAGCATTGGGACCAGTCCGCCTTCCACGCGAAGCTCCGCGCGGGACGAGAGGCCCTGTCGCGGCTCCTGCAGGATCGAAGACTCGACTGCGGGCGGCCGCTCACCGGGGTCGAGCTGGAGATCGACCTCCTTGAGCACGACGGTGATCCGGCGTTCGCCAATGAGTCCGTCCTGCAATACCTGCACACCGCCGGAGACGAGGAGGCGCTCTACAGTGCTCAGTCCGAGCTGGGCGCCCACAACCTGGAGCTGAACCTGCCGCCGCGCCTGCTCGACGGCGCCGGGATCTCCTGGTACGAGGCCGACCTGGCCGCGATCCTCGCCGAGGTGAGGGAGGCCGCCGACAAGGCCGGCACCTACGTGTGCCCGATCGGCACCATCCCGACCCTGTTCACCGACCATATCGGATTGGAGGTGCTCTCGACCGCCGAACGCTACCGAGTCCTCAACGAGGGCATCATGGCCGCGCGCGGCGAGGACCTCGCCATCGAGATCACCGGCGCCGAGTCCGTCCACTGGTCCTGCCCCAACATCGCCCCCGAATCGGCCAACACCTCGGTCCAGTTCCACCTCCAGGTCGCCCCGGATCGTTTCGCCCGCTATTGGAATGCCGCGCAGGCCATCGCCGGCATCCAGGTCGCCCTCGGCGCCAACTCGCCCTACCTGTTCGGCCGCCACCTGTGGGCCGAGACCCGCATCATCCTGTTCGAGCAGGGCACCGACACCCGGCCCGCGCCGGAGCGCCGGAGAGGGGCGGCGCCGCGGGCCTGGTTCGGTTCGCGGTGGATCGACTCGGTCCTGGACCTGTTCGACGAGAACTACAAGCACTTCGCGCCGCTTTTACCACTGTGCGGCGACGAGGACCCGGTCGGCGTGGTCGGGTCCGGCGACGTCCCGCTGCTCACCGAGCTGCGATACCACAACGGCACCATCTACCGGTGGAACCGGCCCGTCTACGACATCCGGTCGGGCCGACCGCACCTGCGGGTGGAGAACCGCGTCCTGCCAGCCGGTCCAACCCCGGTCGACATCTGCGCGAACATGGCCCTCTACTACGGCCTGCTGACGCACTTCGCCGAGATGGACGAGCAACTCACCGAACGGCTCGACTTCAACACGGCCGCGGCGAACTTCGAGGCCGCAGCGAAGCACGGCATCCAGGCCGACCTGGTCTGGCCGGGCAAGGGCCTGGTGCCGGTCCGCAAGCTGGTACTCGAGGAGCTGCTGCCGGCGGCCGCCGGAGGGCTCGCGCGTCTCGGGGTGAGCGCGCGGGACGCCGACCGCTTCCTCGACGTCATCGAGCAGCGGTGCCGCCGCGGGGTCAACGGCGCGTCCTGGCAGGTCGCCAGGGTCCAGGTGGCCGAACACCGGCAGCGCCTCGAACGGTTCGACGCGCTGCGGGCGATGGTGCTCGACTACGCCGCCCAGTCGGCCGGCGGCCGACCGGTCCACGAATGGGAGGTCTAGCTCTCCTCGGTCTCCGAGTCCGAACCCGACTCCGATTTCGACTCCGACTCTGACTCTGACTCCGATTCCGAGGAGATCTTGCGGCGGGTGGCCTTGCGCGCCCGCCGCTTGGGCTTGCTCTTCTTCTTGGCCTCGGGCTCGGCCTCCGATTCGGCGGTCTTGGTGTCGCCTCCGGACTCGTCGACCGGTTTGAGCTCCTGGACCCAGTCGACCTCGGGGTCGTCCGCGGACGCGTCCCCGTCCGGCTTTCCGGGCATCTCCTTGGTTTTGGCGGCGCTCGCGGAGCCGTAGACCTGGCCGCCGGTGTCGCCGGAGGGGGTGTCGTCGTAGGACGAGGCGGGCTGTTCGGGGACGGCCCAGGGGGCGGTCTCGACCGGCGACTGCTCGGGCTCGGAGGCGACATTGTCGTCGATCTGCCCGCCCGAGCGCGGGATCGCCGTGACGATCAGCGAACCGAGCAGCCCGGCGATCGCCGCGTACAGGCCGACCAGGATCACGGCCATCGATTCGGGGTCGTTCGCGGGCGTGGGCCCGGCGACCAGGTGAGCGACGGTGACGATGAGCGGACCGGCGATGCCGGAGGCCGCGGCGATGCGGTAGCCGGAGTTGGTGATCGGCCCGCGCCGGGCCAGCAGCGCCACGATCGCGCCGATGAGCGCCGACCCGATCACGAACGGGACCGCGATCGAGAAGCCGCGGCGGCCGAGGGCCGACTCGGGGCTGACCCACGAGCCCCACACGGCCAACTCGGTGACCGGGGTGGCCGGCTCGCCGACCTCGACGAACACGGCCAGGACCGCGAGCACCCAGACCAGCGCGACCGAGGCGCCGACGTTGACCGCGACCGCGCGCGATCCCAGGCCGATGAGGGTGAGCACGAAGCCGACCGCGGAGCCGACTCCGGCGGCGAGGAGCGGCTCGGTCGGGAAGGTCTCGAACACGGCGCTCTGCTCGGCCGACACGGCCACGAGCGGTCCGACGGAGAACGACCCGAGAGCCGAGGCGAACACGGCGCCGACGCGGAGGACGACGGGGCGCGTGGCCTCGCCGCGCGACCCGATCACGCCCGAGGCCAGACCGCCGACCACGCAGGAGGCGGCGGCGAACCAGGCCACCCAGGCGCGGTTGGCGTTCCCGCGGTAGTCCAGGACGGGGTCGGTGGATCCGGGAGCGGCATCGACCCACGAAAGCAGGCCGAAGCCATAGGCCAATCCGAGCTGGGCAAGCGCGGCGGTCGCGGCCACCGCGAATCCCACGCCGAGCACGTTGGCAGCGGTTTTAGGTGACATGCATCGCACCGTACTGCGTGTACGCACCGGAGTCCCAGTGGGCCGTTTCCGTCACGTGCCACGGCCAGCGTCACCGCTCCGGAAACGCTGGTGAGCGCGGTCCGGCGCTACGGCTATGCTCGGGACGTCAAGGCCACCTGCCCGGTCGCCGCGCTGAACATGCCGATCGACGAGGAGCATGAATGACTGACGCCTACGAGGCCCTGACCGCGAAGCTCGCGGCCGCCGACCCGGAGATCGAGCGGCTGATCGAGGCGGAGGGCCGCCGGGAGTCGGAGAAGATCCGGCTCATCGCCTCCGAGAACTACGTCTCCGAGGCGGTCATGGAGGCCACCGGGTCCATCCTGACCAACAAGTATTCCGAGGGCTACGCCCAGAAGCGCTACTACGAGGGCCAGCAGAACGTCGACCAGGTCGAGGAGCTGGCGATCGCACGCGCCAAGGAGCTGTTCGGGGTCGACCACGCCAACGTCCAGCCCTACTCGGGCTCCCCCGCGAACCTCGCGGTGTACATGGCCTTCCTCAAGCCGGGCGACACCGTCATGGGCATGGCCCTGGACATGGGCGGCCACCTCACTCACGGGCACACCGTGTCGGCCACCGGCAAGTGGTTCAACCCGGTCCGCTACGGGGTCCGCAAGGACACCGGCCGGATCGACCTCGACGAGGTCGCCAAGGTCGCCCGCAAGGAGCGTCCGAAGCTGATGATCTGCGGCGGCACCGCCATCCCGCGCACCATCGACTTCGAGGGCTTCGCCGAGATCGCCCGCGAGGTCGACGCGGTGCTGCTGGCCGACATCGCCCACATCGCCGGCCTGGTCGCGGGCGGGGCGCACCCGTCGCCGGCAGGCCACGCCGACGTCATCTCGACCACCACCCACAAGACGCTGCGCGGTCCGCGCGGCGCGATGGTGATGTGCGACGCCGAGCACGCCAAGGCCATCGACAAGGCGGTCTTCCCGGGCCTGCAGGGCGGCCCGCACAACCACACCACGGCCGCGATCGCCGTGGCGCTGCACGAGGCCGCCCGCGAGTCGTTCCGCGACTACGCCGGCCAGATCGTGAAGAACTCCCGCGCGCTCGCGAAGGCGCTGACCGACCGGGGCTACGACCTGGTCAGCGGCGGCACCGACAACCACCTGATCCTGGTCGACCTCACCAGCAAGGAGATCGGCGGCAAGCCCGCCGCGAAGGCGCTGGACGCGGCCGGGATCGAGCTGAACTTCAACGCCGTCCCGTACGACCAGCGCAAGCCGTTCGACCCGTCGGGCCTGCGCATCGGCACGGCCGCGGTCACCACCCGCGGTATGACCGAGGACGACATGGATCCGATCGCCGACTGGATCGACCGTGCGATCGGCGCCGCCAAGGCCGAGAAGGAGGCCGAACTCGAAGCGGTCGCCGCCGAGATCCGGGAGTTCTGCCAGACCTACCCGATCCCGGGCTGGCACGACTAGCCTTCGGCATGAACCGATCGGTGGCCCGGTCCTGAGGTCCGGGCCACCGCTGCGTTCTCGTCAGCGGAGGATCTGATCGATGCTCGAGGCCTCCACCGCTCGAGCGAACCAGCGTTCGACCTGGCCGGAGTCGGTGCAGCTCTCGATCCGTTCCCGGGCTTCGGCCGAAACCTCGATGCCGCGGAGCTCGACCAGCTTCAGCAGGGCCCTGATCTCGCCCCGCAGCTCACCGCGGCGCTCTCCGCGCAGCTCGAGCTGACCGGCCGGGCTTTCAAGGTATTCCTGGTACGTCAAGCTCATATATTCCTCCAGCACTCGGCATGCTTCCTGCGAGAGAAGTCGCCACGCCCAACCAGCATACTTCCTGCGCTCCGCCTCGGAAAGCTCGTTGAGACGGCGCCCCAGGGCGTGCGCCATCGAATCGCCCTGCGGCCCCTTCCGGACCATCGCCGCGGCGAGAATGAGCAGTTCGGCCGCTTCGTGGGCCTCTTGCTCGTCGGTGGCTTGGATCAGTTCCTCCGGCCCGATCACATCCGCAAGCAGCGTGAAGCCGGGAGGGCCTATCTCGATCGGCCGCCGCGCCCAGTGAGCGGTGGCGTCATCGGTGCAGACGACCAGCAGTCTGACCGGGCACTGGAGCCGCTTCCTGAGAATCGTCAGGTACATGGGCCAACTGAAGCTCTTTGCGGCGTCCTCGCTGCGCTGGACCTCGGTGATGATCGCGTAGACCGCATTGCCGACCGCGTCGCGGAAGACGCTCACGTTGTCGCAGTTCAGTTCGATCGGATCGTTGTCGGTCAGCGCCTCGGACTCGGACTCCGCACTGGCGTAAGCGGGCAGGTCGGCACCGACCCTCTTGACAAGGAGCTCGGCCGCCAGCTCCGGCCGATTCTGAAAGAGCCGGATCGGTATCTCGTGCGGATGGGAGACCATGGCGGGCACGCTATGCGACGAAACGGCCTCGTTCGGCAAGCGACATGGCAGGACCTCATGTGCATTGCGGCACATCAGGAACACTGAGCCGCCGCAACCAGGTGATTCACTGAAACCGAGCGCCGTCGGGTTACGGCAGTGTGAATCGATGCAACCGGTTCCCGGCGGCGCGCGTGTATTTCAAGCCGGATCCCCTCCGCCCCTTCCGGCTGACGCAACCGAACAACATGAATCAACAGAATCGGAGATCCATGACCTCCCCGAAACCCCGCCGATTCGGAGCGCGCCTGGGCGTCACGGTCGCGGCCAGCACGCTCGCGGCCGGAGCCATCGCACTCCCGGCCTCCGCGCAGTCGGTCGACGACCCCGACGTCAACTTCCAGTTCGAATCGCTGATCACCCCCGGCGGCGAGCGGTCCTCCGGCGTCATCGAAGTCGACTTCGGTCCCGATTTCTCGTCCGACACGCATACGGTGTCCGCGAACCTCGCAATCCACGCCGCCGGTGACAGCTTCGAGTTCGACCTCTCGGGCGCCGTCCAAGACTGCAATAAGGGCAGCCTGGGAACGCAGATAACCTGTACACGTCCGGACGCCGATTCGTACACGTTCTTCGGATTCGACTACTGGGCGAACGATCTCGCTGTACCCGGAGTCTACGACTACACCCTGACCGTCTCCTTGGACTCCGACGAGGTGGAGTCCAAGGAAGGTCACATCGAAGTCGCTGACGGCCTTGATCCCGAACCGCACAATGCCTTCCGGCACAGCGACATCGAGGTCACCGGAGTGTCCCCCGGCGACCAGGTCGAAGTGTCGCCGAGGTTCCTCCAGGAAGACGCCCTGGCTGAGTCGGCCGCCGCGATCGTCGTCACCTTCGGGGAACCGTTCGCCCGAATCGGCAAAGAACTCGACGGTGCCGAAGCGATCGCCGGGTACGACAACTGCGTCGACGGCATCGGGCTCTCCGACCGCGGGGTCACCTGTGTGATCACCGACTTCGAGGACCTGCCGGGCACCCTGTTCACCTTCAGCGGTCCGATGACCTACGCGATCGACGAGGCCGCCCCGGGCCCGCAGGGGATCTGCCAGTGCTACTACAGCGTGAGCACGGTTAACGAGGCGACGCTCGAAACCGAACTCGGCGGCGAATTCTGGGACGACTCCTCGGCCAACCTCCTCGGTCTCGTCACCACGGACTCCTGGGACGGCCCCACCGACGAACTCGACGCCCCCTACAGCGGCACCGTCACCATCGTGACCGCAGAGCACCCGTTCGATCTCGCGCTCGACGACGCCGATGTCGAAGGAGAAGCGGGTGACCAGCGCACCATCACCGTTCCAGTGGTCAACAACGGATCCGCCGACGCATACGACCGGCTGGACTTCTACGGCACTTACGCCATTCGCGGCCAATTGCCCGCAGGGCTCGAACTGATCGGCCTTGACAGCGAGGACGACCAGCACTGGGCCTGCCTCGATTCCGACTCACTCGGACACGACTACGGGAACCAAGAGGAGCGCACCGAGCTGGACCGGTTCGACTTCGCCTGCTATTTCAAGAAGCTCGACGCGGGCGACACGCTCGACTTCACCTTCACGGTCGAGATCACGGACGCGACTTCGTCCGCGGACGGTCTCATCGAGGTGCGCGAGGCGTACACACCCGAATACACCGACACCCTCGATGCCGATCTGGACGACAACGTCGCGGTCATCGGCGTCAACGCCGGCGACCTGATCGACGACGGCGATGACGACGCCTCCGGCAAACTGCCGGCCACCGGTACGCCGATGACGATCCTTATCAGCGCCGCCGCAGCCGTGCTCGCCGCCGGCGCGGTGATGTTCGTGGTCATGCGCCGCCGCAAGGCCGCCACCGACTGGTAGTCGGTCGGTACCGAGCTACGAGCGAAGCGGGGGTGCCCGGTTCTGAGAACTGAACCGGGCGCCCCCGCTTCTCGTGCGTGCGGGACGCGGACCCCGCACCTCCCCCCTTATAAAACGAAACGCGCTGGCCTGTAACGGCTCAGCGCGTCGCGTCTGTTGGGTTCTGCAGTCTTTGGCTCAGGCACCTTGTGGGTGCTCTACACCATCGCCTGGTTAGGCGGCGCGGGTCAGCGAACCGCGCTCGACCCGGTCGGCGATCCGACGGAGGGCGCCGGCGGTCGAGAAGCGGAACTTCTCGTTGGCGGTGACGCCCGACGCGTACCGCTTGTTCGCGCGGCCGTCGTCGACGACCGGAGCGTTCGGCAGGGCCGAGTTGGCGGTGGTGTTGGCGGCGTCGACTGCGAGGTAAGCACCGATGAATTCGTTCATCATCATTTCCTTCCCGGCGGGTATGCCGGATAGTGAATTCCAGGGATGAACCGCTCGTCGATGACGCCTTTGTCGACGGCGACGGGCCAGCGCTTCCGCGCTGGGACCGGGAGATGGGGGTTTCGATCGGGATCGCCGCTTCGTTGCCTTGGCTCCCGGCTTCGCAACAAGCATAAGACTCGTGCGGCGGGGAAATCCAGGGGTTTTCGCCTGGGTCACATGTATCCCACGACACCGTCCGTACGGACCTAAGTGGGCGTTCAGGTCATTCCCATTGCACGGTTCCATCCGCCTGATAAGGGTAGTCTGCCCGGATGCGGGACTTGGGGATTCGAGTGGGCCATTGGACCGGCGAGCGGACCGGCTGCACGGTGCTGCTGTTCGACGCTCCGCCGACGGCTTCCTGCGAGGTGCGCGGCGGGGCTCCGGCCAGCCGCGAGATCGAGCTGCTCGACCCGATCCGGGGCAATGCCGGGATCGACGCGGCGCTGCTGACCGGCGGCTCGGCGTTCGGCCTTGCGGCCGCCGACGGGGTCATGCGCCGACTGGCCGAGCAGGGTCGCGGGGTCGCCACACCGGGCGGCGTGGTCCCGATCGTGCCCACGCTGGGGCTCTACGACCTGGACGGGAGCGGGATCGTGCCCGGTTCGGCCGAGGGCTATGAGGCGTGCCAGGCTGCCAAAGGCGCCGACGTCGAGCCCGATCTCGTCGGTCCTGTCGGAGCGGGAACGGGCGCGACGGTCGGGCAGTGGCGCGGGGAGTCGCTGCCGTCCGGGCTGCGGTCGGCGACCCTGCGGGTCGGCGAGGTGGCGGTGAGCGTGCTCGCCGCGGTGAACGCCTTCGGCGAGCCCGGCAGGCTCGACCGGGACCTGCTCCGGCCCGAGGGCTTCCCGGTCACATTCGGCCGCAACACGACGATCGGAGTGGTCGCCACGAACGCCCGGCTCACGAAGGTCGAGTGCCGCCTGCTGGCGCAGGGCGCTCACGACGGACTGGCCCGGGCGGTGAGCCCGGTGCACACGCGCATGGACGGCGATGCGTTCATCGCCACCGCCACCGGCGAGGTGGAGGCGTCGTCCGACGTCGTCCGCGCACTGGCGGTCGAGGCGGTCGCCGAGGCGATCGAATCGGTCTGACCTGGCACTCGGTCCCGATGCCGACGAGTCGGTGAGAGGGCGAGACGGAGGCGGAAGACCAGGCGGCCGGCAGCGTGCGCCTGGTGAGCCCGGTAATGGCTGCGCATGCGTCGGCGGGTGCGGGGTCGGGTCCCGGCGCGGCACCCCGCCCACACACCCACCACCAATACCGAACTCCCCAGGCTCAGGCGCCCAGCTCGGTCACCGAGCGGTGGCTCTTCGGGATCAGCGGGCCGAGCAGCAACCGGTCGAGCCCGGGCAGGCGCATCGCCCGGAAGCCCCAGCGCCGCAGCCGCAGCCTGGCCTTCGTGGCAGGCAGGAACCACTCGATGGCCCGGTCCCTTGCCGCCTGCCGGGTCCGTTCGGCGACCGGGCGCCACCGGTCCTCCCAGTCGGCCAGCGCCTCCGGGACCGACCCGCAGGCGTGGAGCCGTTCGGCGAGCACGTAGGCCCCGGCCACCCCGAGCGAGGCGCCCTGCCCGGCGACGAGGGACACCGCGTGGGCGGCGTCGCCGAGCAGCGCCACGCGCCCGTCGGTCCAGCGGGGCATCGCGATCTGGGCGACCTGGTCGTAGTAGATCTCGTCGTTCGGCGGGCACTTCGCCAGCGCCCGCTCGGTCAGGTCGCCGAGGCCGGCGTGGGCGCGCCGCAGTTCGGCGCGGGGATCGGCCGGCAGGTCGGGCCGGTCCACCCGGTGGACGGCGAACACGGCGGCCTTGCCGTCGGGCAGGCCGTAGAAGCCCATCTGGCGGTTGATCGACTCGGTCAGTACGAATCGGCCCCGCACCTGTTCGTACACCTCGGCGTCCTCGAAGACGTAGGCGGCGGTGTGCATGCCCAGGAAGCGCAGGTAGTCGGATTCGGGGCCGAATACGAGGCCTCGGATGCGGGAGTGGACGCCGTCGGCGCCGACGACCAGGTCGGCCTCGGCGGTGGTGCCGTCGGAGAGGACGACCCGGTCGGCGTCGATGCGTTCGATGGTGGTGCCGTACCGGATTTCGGCGCGTTCGGCGGCCCAGTCGCGCAGCACCCGTTCCAGGTCGGGCCGCATGATGCTGGCGAGCTCGCCGTCGAGGGCTTTGGCGAAGGAGTCGAATTCGACGCTGACGCGGGTGCGGCCGCGCTCGTCGACGTAGTGGAAGCGGGAGGTGGGGTTGGCGGCCTCGCGCAGTCGGTCGCGCAGCCCCATTGCGGTCATGGCCTCGTATCCGGGGCCGAAGAAGTCGATCATGTAGCCCTGGGCTCGGGGTCCGTGCGCCTGCTCGACGACGGTGACGTCCCAGCCGTGGGTGCCGAGGCGCCCGGCGAGGGCGAGCCCGGCGATGCCGGCGCCGCAGATGACGGCCTTCATTTCGCGGGTCCTTCCGGTTCGGCGATGTGTCGGACGAGGGGCGCCAGCCGGGACGCGGACAGCTCCGGGTCGAGGCCCTTGTGGAGGACCAGGCCGTCGAAGGAGGCGGCGAGGAGGGCGGCGGCGGGGTCGGGGTCGGGGTGGCCGGCCCGTTCGAGCGCCGCGGCGAGCGCGCCGCGGAAGCCGGTGAAGAGCCGGGCGATCGCCTGGTGCAGTTCGGGGTCGCGGAGAGCGGCGAGGTAGGCCTCGATGAACAGGAGGGATTCGGGGTCGGTGCCGGTGTAGCGGTCGAGTTCGGCCAGCGTCGCCTCGACGGCCTCGGCGGGGTCGTCAGCCGTGGACAGGGCCGCCGTGCTCTGGTCCAGCACTCGGGTCATGGCCTCGGTGGAGGCCTGCCGCAGGAGGGCCTGGAGCGAGTCGAAGTGGTAGTGCACCAGTCCGGAGCGGACGCCGGCGCGGTCGGCGAGGACGCGGGTGCTGACCGCGTTCCATCCGAGTTCGGCGATGAGTTCGCCCGCCGCCGCGAGCAGTCGTGTCCGCGCGTCCCGGCCGCGCTCGGCGGCGGTCCGGGCCGCCGCATTGAATTGGTCATTCGCCTTGGTCATTTGACCAATGTAGCATACTTAGGTTCGTCCGAACAGTTCAAACCGGCCGCGAGGTGCATTAGGCTCAGAAGACGAGGTGGAGCGCGATCGTCGGCCCGAAACCGCCCAGCGGGGTCCCGGGCGGTGCCAAATACCGCCCACTCGACCATGCGGGACATATAAACAGGGGTTTTGCTGGGGCTATTGCCACTGTATGATCAGCATCATTGCCCAAAAACCTTCGATTGTGAGGTATAAACATGGTCGATCTATCGGGTCCGATCATCACCACCTTCATCGCCTACCTCTTGGTCATGGTGCTCATCGGTGTCTGGGTTTACCGGCGCACCAAGACCCTCACCGACTTCGCCCTCGGCGGCCGCTCCCTGAACGCCCCCGTCGCCGCCCTGTCCGCCCAGGCCTCGGACATGTCCGGCTGGCTCCTCATGGGTCTGCCCGGCGCGGTCTACGCCGCCGGTATCGGCGAGGCCTGGATCGCTGTCGGCCTGGCCGCCGGCACCTACCTCAACTGGCTGTTCGTGGCCCCGCGCCTGCGCACTTACACCGAGCGAGCCCACAACTCGATCAGCCTCTCGGCCTACTTCGAATCCCGGTTCGAGGACCGGACGCACCTGCTGCGGGTCGTCTCGGCGCTCATCATCGGCGTGTTCTTCACCCTGTACGTCGCCTCCGGCCTGGTCGCGGGCGGCCTGCTGTTCGAGACCATCTTCGGCGTCGAGCCCGACGTGGCGATCACCGTCGCGGTGGCCGTCATCGTCGTCTACACCTTCCTCGGCGGCTTCCTGGCGGTGTCCTTCACCGACTTCATCCAGGGCGTTCTCATGTTCCTGGCGCTCGTGATCGTCCCGCTGCTGGTCGTCGGCGCGCTCGGCGGCTTCGGGGCCCTGTTCGGCGACGTCGAGAGCGCCAGCCCGAACCTGCTCAACTGGGTCGACGAGGCGGCCTTCACCGGCGGCGAGGGCTGGACGACCGGCGACTCGCTCAGCCTGGTCGCCATCGCCGGGCTCCTCGCCTGGGGCCTGGGCTACTTCGGCCAGCCGCACATCCTGGCCCGCTTCATGGGCATCCGCTCGGCGGCCCACGTGCCGGCCGCCCGCCGGATCGGCACCACCTGGGTGCTGGTCACCCTCACCGCCGCGGTGTTCATCGGCCTGGCCGGCATCGCCTACCTCGACGAACCCCTGGAGAACCAGGAGACGGTGTTCCTGGCGCTGACGACGGACCTGTTCAACCCCTGGATCGCAGGCATCCTGCTGGCGGCCGTGCTCGCCGCGGTCATGTCGACGGCGGACTCCCAGTTGCTGGTCGCCTCCACGGCGGTCACCGAGGACTTCTACCGGCGCTTCTTCCGCCGCGAGGCCCGCGACTCCGAACTGGTGTGGGTCGGGCGCGGCGCGGTCGTCGTGGTCGCGGTGATCGCCTACTACTTCGCGCTCCAGGGAGGCACGGTGCTCGACATCGTCGCCTACGCCTGGGCCGGATTCGGCTCGGCGTTCGGCCCGATCGTCATCCTGTCGCTGTACTGGTCGCGCATGACCTGGCTCGGAGCCCTGGCCGGCATGGTCACCGGCGCCACGGTCGTGGTCGTGTGGGAGAACATCGGCTCGCCCGGCGGCGTCTACTCCATGCTCCCCGGCTTCGGCGCCGCACTCCTGGCCGCGATCCTCTTCGGCTTCCTCGGCCGCCGCCCCGAGCGCGAGTGGATCGGCAACTACCGCGAATCGGACGAGGCCGAGTCCGCGGTTCAGTAGTACCTGCGGGACCGCTTCATCTGGTACATCGCCTGGTCGGCAGCCCACAGCGTCTGCGCGGGGCTGCCGCCTGGCACCAGCCGGGCCCATCCGATCGAGACGTCGACCGGCGTGCCGGGGACCGAGTACTCCCAGTTCTCGGCCGCCACCGCCACCCGGATGCGGTCCGAGACCGCGTCGGCGTCGAACTCGGTGGCGCCCGGCAGTACCAGGATGAACTCGTCGCCGCCGGTCCGCGCCAGCAGATCGCCCGAGCGGGTCACGCTCGCCAGCAGCGCCGCCACCCGCTGCAGGATGGCGTCCCCGGCCTGGTGGCCGTGGGTGTCGTTGACGGCCTTGAAGCCGTCGAGGTCGAGCACCGCGATCATCCCCTCGCCGTCCACCTTGGTCAGGAAGTCGTCCAGCCGGCGGCGGTTCGGCAGCCCGGTGAGGTCGTCGGTGTTGGCCCGGTCGGCCCAGCCGGCCGCTGCCCGGCGCAACTGGTCGTGGTCGACCAGCGCGGCGGCCGAGTCCAGGTAGATCGTGTGGAACTCGTTGATCTGCTTGTAGAGCTTGTACGTCGTCTGGTGGGCGGCCAGGATCGACTCGGCGTGGTCGCCCTTGGCCACCAGCGCCAGCGAGCGCAGGTGCTCGGGCTCCATGACCCCGATCGTCTCGTCGCCGATCTCGCGCTCCTCGAGGATCTGCATCGCCTCGGGGCCGCGGCTCTGGGCGATCAGCCGCGAGGCGCGGGCCAGGGCGCGCAGGTCGAGCGCCTCGGCCGAGGAGGTCACGGCCGGAAGGTACTGCTCGACCGACCACTGCTCGCCGAACCCGAGCAGGCTGAGCCGGGCCAGCGCGTAGTGGATCCACTCGAGTTCGCGGGTGTCGAGGTCGTGCAGGTAGGGCTTGACGCGCCGCAGCTCCTTCTGCAGCATGCCGATGCAGGCGTGCGGGTCGCCGGTGTAGTAGGCCAGGAGGGCTTCGCGGACGCGGATCTCGACGCCCTCGACCGAGGAGCGCGGGACGCCGAGCCGGTCGCCGAGGGTGTGGCACCGGTCGAGGGCCTCGGCCGACTGCTGCTGGTAGCCGCAGTTGCTGAGCACGACCGACAGGTCGTACCAGGCGTCGACGGCGGCCTGGCTGGCCTCGTTCATCGACCGCAGCGCCCTGGATGCCAGGACCAGGTGCTGAGCGGTGAAGTGAAGGGATTTCACATGATGGTGGTGGTACCAGGCGGCGTGGGCGTGGAACACCCCGGTGAGCCGGTAGTCGCGGCAGCGGCGCACGGCCGAGTCGGCCTGATCGAGGGTGACCGGGATTTCGGAGATGCTGCGCTGGCTGATGTAGCCCTGGAGGATGAACAGCCACGCCTGGGCACGACGCTGCGAGGTCGGTGCATTGTAGGCAATCGTGGTGGCCCTGTCGACGGCCTCGGCTACCCGACCTGAGCCCATCAGTGCGCGCAGCCGCCGGTACTCCTCGGCATAATCACGCGCAGGTGTGGTCTCCCTCCGTGGCGTCACAGCCCTATCCTGCCACCAAGGCCCGGATATATCTAGGGGCGGCTACCGTTTTCCATGCACGTGCACATGCCGATGCGCCTGAGCCCGAGGCGCTTCTGCCGACCGGCGGTGAGCGGACCACACGGTGGTGCACGTCGACGCTAGAGTGAAGCGAACTCGCCCGAGTGGAAAGTAGGTGTGGACTCCATTGTTCGAGAAGCTGCGCGGCGAATTCGTCGACATCATCGAATGGCTCGACGATTCGCGCGACACGATGGTCTGGCGGTTCCCCCGCCACAACAACGAGATCAAGATGGGGGCGCGACTGGTCGTGCGCGAGTCGCAGACCGCCGTCTTCGTCAACGAGGGCCAATTGGCCGACGTGTTCGGCCCCGGCACCTACACCCTCGAGACGCAGAACATGCCGATCCTGTCGACCCTCAAGGGGTGGAAGCACGGGTTCAACTCCCCGTTCAAGGCCGAGGTTTACTTCGTCACCTCGCGCCAGTTCACCGACTTCAAGTGGGGCACGAAGAACCCGGTGATGGTCCGCGACCCCGAGTTCGGTCCGGTGCGCATCCGCGCCTTCGGCATGTACAGCGTGCGGGCCGTCGACCCGGCCAAGGTGCTGCGCGAGGCGGCCGGAACCGACTCCCAGTTCCGCACCGAGGAGATCGACTCGTGGCTCCGCGAGAAGGTCGTGGCCGCATTCGCCCCGGCGATCGCCTCGGCCGGCATCCCGATCCTCGACATGGCCGTCCACCAGGACCAGATCGGCGAGCGGCTGCGCGGGAAGGTCGCCGAGCAGTTGGCCGACCTCGGCTTCGACGTCCCCTCCTTCACCATCTCCAACATCTCCATGCCCAAGGAGGTCGAGGAGGCGCTCGACAAGCGCACCTCGATGGGGATGGTCGGCGACCTGGGCGCCTACACCCAGTACCAGGCGGCGAACGCCCTCGAGGAGTCGGCCCAGCACGGCGGCGGCGCCTCAGAAGGGCTCGGTCTCGGCGCCGGCATGGCCATGGGCAACCAGATGGCCAACTCGATGAACCAGCAGCAACAGCAGCAGGCGCAGCAGCCGGCCGCGGCGCCGCCCCCGCTGCCGGACGCCGCCGAGTGGTACCTCGGCATCGGCGGCCAACAGGCCGGGCCGTTCGACCTCGCCGCGCTGCGCCAGAAGGCCGGCACCGGCGAACTGACCCGCGAGACCCTCGCGTGGAAGGCCGGCCAGGATGCCTGGAAGCCGGCCGGTGAGATCCCCGACCTGGCGAGCCTGTTCGCCTCGATGCCGCCGCCCCTGCCCCCGCAATAGGAGAGCCCCCGTGTCCGAACAGACCGCTACCGGCCACCAGGCCTACCCCTGCTCGACCTGCGGTGCCCAGCTCGAGTTCGCCCCCGGTTCGACCACCCTGACCTGCCCGTACTGCGGCACCGAGGTGCACATCGAGCTCGACCGGCGGCGCGTGGTCGACCGCGACTGGGAGTCGCTGGCGGCCAAGCCGCGGCGGCCCCGCGACCAGGTGCCGACGAACCTGTTCGTCTGCACCCAGTGCAGCGCCCACACCGAGTCCGACACCTGGTCGGACGTGTGCCAGTTCTGCGCCGCGCCGGTCGTGGCCGACGAGTTCAACCCCGACCTGGTGGCGCCCGAAGGGGTCCTGCCATTCAAGGTCGACCGGCCCGGGGCGCGCCAGGCGCTGCGTGACTGGGTCAAGAGCCGCTGGTTCGCGCCCAACCGGTTCAAGCACGTCCACGAAGCCGAATCGCTCAAGTCCACCTACCTGCCGCACTGGACCTGGGACGCCGACACGCGGTCGAAGTACACCGGCCAGCGCGGCGAGCACTACTACGTGAAGGACTCCAACGGCAACCGGCAGCGGCGCACCCGCTGGTATCCGGCCCGAGGCACGGTCGCGCGCTTCTTCGACGACGTGGTCGTACCGGCCACCACCCGGGTCCCGCACAAGCACCTGGACGACCTGACCGCCGACTGGCCGACCGGCGAGGCGGTGGCGTACCAGCCGGAGTTCCTGGCCGGTCACCACACGCAGCGCTACGACATCGAGCCCGAGCAGGGGCTGGCGCAGGCGAAGCTGAAGATGGACGAGCAGATCCGGCGCGACGTGCGCCGCGACATCGGCGGCGACGCGCAGCGCATCAACTCGGTCCACACCAGCTACTCCGACATCAAGTACAAGCTGCTGCTGCTCCCGGTGTGGCTGGTGGTGTACCTGTTCGGCGGGAAGTCGTGGCAGGTGCTGGTCAGCGGCCAGACCGGGCGGGTCACCGGGGAGCGGCCCTGGAGCGCCTGGAAGATCGCCTTCGCCGTCGCGGTCGGGGTGATCGTCGCGGCCGTGCTGCTGTACTTCATCGTCATCTCGGACTCGGGGAGCAGTACCACCACCGTGAGCGGATGACGCCGCCGCGCATTGGCGGGTATGTTCTGAAGTGCCGGGTGCAACCCGGCGCCCAACCTGCGCGTGTACCCCATTGAAAGCACATGACCCCCGGGAGCCGGTACCAGTGAGTCAGTCCGTCAGGCATGCGGCCAAGCCCTCCTCCCCTTGGTGGGCGAAGGCCATGGTCGTCATGGGCGCGCTCGTCATGGTGGCCTCCGGCGGGGGCGCGATCGCGACGCAGATCAGCGTCAACCTGGTCAACAACGCGCTCCCGACCGAGGACCTCCTCGGCGACCAGCGGCTCGAGTCCGAAGGCGAGGCCATCGAGGGCCCGCTCAACTTCCTGGTCCTGGGCACCGACGCGCGGGTGGGCGACGCGGGCGTGGCCCGCACCGACGCCGACATCATCGTGCACGTCAACGAGGACCTCACCGAGGTGTCGATGGTGTCGCTGCCGCGCGACCTGCTGGTCGACATTCCGAGCTGCGACCCGGCGTGCCAGACGAAACTGACCGAGGCGTTCGCCTCGGACGAGGACTGGGGTCTGGCGTTCCAGAACACCGCCGAGACGATCACGTCCCTGACCGGGGTGCAGTTCGACGGCGGCGCGATCGCGAACTTCGAGGGCTTCCTGGACCTGGTCGACGAGCTGGGCACCATCGAGCTGTGCCCGTGGCACGAGATCACATCGATCCACACCAACGTCACCTACCCCGGCGAATGCGCCCGCTACGACAAGGACCAGGCGCTCGACATCGTCCGGCAGCGCTACGGCTGGGACTGGGACGAGGACTACGAGAACGGCACCTGGGGCGACTTCGGCCGCCAGAAGATGCAGCAGCAGTCCATCAAGAAGATCCTGGAAGAGGCCAAGGCGCAGGAGTACCACAAGAACCCGGTGAAGGCGGTCGACCTGCTCAACAGCTTCGGCGAGGCGCTCACGATCGACCTGGGCGGCTACCAGCTCACCGACATGATCACGCAGATGGCCGACATCGACCCCGACGGCATCACCTCGATCGGCGTGCCCTCCAGCGCCGAGACGATCAACGGCACCTCGTACGTGGTGACCCACGAGGGCGAGGAGCAGATGGCGGCCGAGGCGCTCTACCAGGCGATCAACGACGACACGCTCGGCGAGTGGGTATGCCTGTACCCGAAGTGGGTCAGCAGCGACCGGCCCAGTGACTGCGGGCCGACGACCGGCGGCGAGGGATCCGAACCGGCCGAGGACGACGCCTCGGAGTCGGGCGAGGGCGAGACGGCCTCGAACTGACTTTCGCGGCGCCGCATGCAACCTCTCGGCCCGCCCGGGGCGTTCTAGGAGTGTGACCTTCTCCCCTGGAACCCCCGATGGCCGGTAGGACCCGGGCGCCCTGGTGGGCGCACTTGATGCTCTACACCGGCGGCCTGACGACGGTGGCGGCCGGCGGCGCCGCGGCGGTGACGCAGTACGGCGTCTCCACGGCGAACTCGGCGGTCGAGGACGAGAACATCCTGAACCACGACCGGGCCGAGATCGAGGACGTGGAGAACCTCACCGGCCCGCTCGACGTCCTGGTCCTCGGCGTCGACGAGGAGGACGACGGTTCGCCCCGCTCCGACACCATGATCATGGTGCACGTCAACGCGGATCTGACCGAGGCCACGATGGTGTCGCTGCCGCGCGACCTGTGGGTGCCGATCCCCGACTGCGGCCCCGCGTGGGGCGGCGATCCGTGCGAGTTCAAGCTCAACCACGCCGCCTCCATCAGCGACGAGTGGGCGGTCGCCCGCTCCAACGTGGTGGCCGCCATCGACGACCTCACCGGGGTCGACTTCCATCTGGCGGCCACCGCCGACTTCAACGGGTTCCTGGACCTGGTCGACCTCGTCGGCGAGATCGAACTGTGTCCGCCGCACGAGATCACCTCGATCCATACCGGCACGGTGTTCCCCGGTGAGTGCGCCTACTACGGCAAGGACGACGCCCTCGACCTGGTGCGCCAGCGCAAGGGCTGGGGCGACCAGGATCATCCCGAGGACTGGGAGAACGGCTGGGGCGGCGACTACGGGCGCCAGAAGATGCAGCAGCAGGCGATCAAGTCGCTGCTCGAAGAGGCCAAGGCGCAGGGTTTCCACAAGGATCCCGGCAAGGTCGGCGAGCTGCTGTCGGGCTTCGGCGACTCGGTGAAGCTCGACCGGCCCGACGGGATGGAGGTCGTCGACCTGGTGGTGGGCCTCCGCGACATCGACCCCGGGGACATCGACACGATCCAGGTCCCCTCCAAGCCGGAGACGATCGTCCACAACGGCAAGGACCTGTCGATCGTCCGCATCCACGACGGCGAGGAGCGGGTCGCGGCCGACGCCCTCTGGGAGGCCCTGCGCACCGACACCGTCGACCAGTGGACGGCCCGGTACCCCGAGTGGGTCAAGCAGGACGACTGAGGCCGCCGGTCCCGGGATCTCGCCGCCGGAGCGGCGCGCGGTGAACACGACCCGGACAGCGCGGCCCGAACGTGCATATCGATATCCATACCTCCTTCCCCAGTGTTATCCCAGGCCACTCGCGCACCGAGGGGTGGCCATCACTAGCTACTCTCGGGTAGGGTCTCCCGAGCGCGCGCGGGAACCCGCAGCGCAAGGGCCAGACGGCCGTCAATGTGCCCGGCCTTCCGCGATCGACAAGAGGAGACCGACATGCATGGCCGCAAGACCACCTCGGCCACGGCGGCCCTGGCGGCCGCGGCGGCGTTCGGGCTGACCGCGTGCAGCGACATCGAAAGAGAGCCCGACACCCCCGGGGTGACCGACGACACGGTGACCATCGGGACCCACCAGCCGCTGACCGGATCCGCCGCCGCCGGCTTCGCCTCGATCTCGGCGGCCACCGACGCCTACTTCGAGTACGTCAACGACAACGGCGGCATCCACGGCCGCAGCATCGAGTACATCGTCAAGGACGACTCCTACGACCCGTTCGAGACCCAGAACGCCATAGAGGACCTGGTCGTGAAAGACGAGGTGTTCGCGGTCGTCAACGGCCTGGGCACGCCCACCCACGCGTCCGTGCTCGACTACCTCGACGAGGAGGGCGTGCCGGACCTGTTCGTCTCCTCCGGCTCGCTCACCTGGAACCAGCCCGGCGCCTACCCGGGCACTTTCGGCTTCAACGCCGAGTACGTCACCGAAGGCGCGGCCCTGGCCCGGCACGCGGTGAACGAGCACCCCGACGCGTCCATCTGCGTGCTCGGCCAGGACGACGACTTCGGCGAGGGCATCCTCGAAGGCGTCGAGACCGTCGTCGGCAGCAACGAGATCACCGAGATCCAGACCTACCTGACCTTCAGCGAGGACCTGACCAAGCAGATCGGCCGCATGCGGGCCGCCGACTGCGAGATCAACATCCTCGGCACCATCAACGCGTTCACCGCGCTCGCGGTCGGCACCGCCGCCGAGATGGAGTGGTTCCCGCAGTGGTACACCTCGTCCCCGGGCGCCGACTACCAGACCCTCGTCGGATACCTCGGCGAGGAGACCGCCCCGCTGCTCCTGCAGGACATGGTGAGCGTGAACTACCTGCCGTTCAACCCCGACAGCGACTGGTACGGGCTGTTCCGGCAGATCCACGAGGAGTACAACGACGACGTCCCGTTCACCGGCAACACCGTCTACGGCATGAGCGTCGGCTACCTGTTCGCCGAGGCCCTGGCCGAGGCCGGGGCCGAGCCCACCCGCGAGTCGCTGGTCGCGGCGGTCGAATCGGGGGCGCTGACCGGCAACGGCATCGTGCCGATCTCCTACAGCGAGGACGACCACGCCGGCTACCGCGCGGTCGGGATCGCCAGGGTCGACCAGGGCGTCCAGAACTACATCGGCACCACCTACCGCGTGGGCGCCGGCCAGGTCGAGCAGATCGAGGCCGAACCGGTGCCGCTGGAGGACGACGGCATCCCCGGCGACTGACCGCGCCTCACTCCAGCAGCCCGTGGTGCAGGGCCCGCAGCACCGCCCGGGTCCGGTCCCGCGAACCGAGCTTCATCAGCACGCTGGAGACGTGGTTCTTGACCGTGCCCTCGGCCAGGAACAGCGAATCGGCGATCTCGCGGTTGCTGAGCCCGGCCGACAGCAGCCGCAGCACCTCCAACTCCCGGTCGGTCAGCGGCGAGGTCGGCACCGCCCCCGAGGCGGCCTCACTCCCGGGCGCCTCGCCCTCCCGCAGGGCCCGCAGCAGCCGGTCGGTGATCGCCGGCCGCACCAGCGTCCCGCCCTCGGCGAGCGCCTTCACCGCGCTCACCAACTGCGCCAGCGTCACGTCCTTGAGCAGGTAGCCGCGCGCCCCGGCCCGCAGTGCCCGCAGCACCAGTTCGTCGTCGTCGAAGGTGGTCAGGACCAGCACCGGCACTTCGAGGCCGCTCTCGCGCAGGGCCTCCAGGGTCCAGATGCCGTCGTGTCGCGGCATCCGCAGATCCAGCAGCACCACGTCCGGCCGCTCGGCTCCGATGACCGTGAGCGCGGCCATGCCGTCGTCGGCCTCGGCCACCACCTCCACCTCCTCGCTGAGGTCGAGCAGGCGCCGGATGCCCTGCCGCACCAGGTGCTGGTCGTCGACCAGGCAGACTCGGATCACGCCGCGGGCACCTCCGCCCGCACGCGGAAGCCGTCGGCGCCGCAGAAGCGGACCCGGCCGCCCCGGGCCTCCAGGCGCTCGGCCATGCCGCGCAGGCCGTTGCCCATCTCGACCCGGCGGGCGCCGACGCCGTCGTCGCGCGCCTCGAAGGTGACCCTTTCGCCGTCGGCGCCGATCTCGATCCACAGGTGCGAGGCCTCGGCGTGGCGGATGGCGTTGGTGACGACCTCCTGGACGCAGCGCACCAGGATCGCGGCGACCTCCTCCCCGGTCTCGACCGACTCGTCGATGCGCAGGTGGACGGCCGGCTCGGGCAGCTCGGCGACGATCGACTCCAGGGTCTCGCGCAGCCTCGGGCCGTCCCGGCGCATCTCGCCGACGGTGGCGCGGACGTCGCACAGGAGCCGCCGAGTCAGCTCGCGGGACCGCCGGATCGGTTCGGCCGCTTCGCCTTCGGCCCGGTGGGAGGCGACCTCCAGCTCCAGCGACAGCACCGTCAACTGGTGGCCGACCAGGTCGTGCAGCTCGCGGGCGATGCGGAGCCGCTCCTCGGTGCGGCTCGACTCCGCCAGCAGCGCCCCGGCCGCCCGCAGCCGGACGTTGGCCTCCGACAACTGCTTGCGCGCGACCCCCTCCCGGTGCATCGCCACCACGCTCAGGTACGCGGCCACCTGCAGCACCACGTACAGACCGGTGCCCAGCGCCAACTCCAGCGTCGAGCCACCGGCCGAGCCGAGCGCGATGACCGCGGTGTTCGACGCGACCACCACCGCCGAGACCCGGGGCCCCACCACCGACCCGCACATGGCGGCGTTGAACACCAGCAGGATCGCTACCCAGCCGATGCCCGGAGAGGTCAACACCAGCACCTGCGCGCCGACCACCTGCACGGCGAACAGGGCGAGCGTCACGCGGCGCGGCAGCATCCAGCCCAGCCACATCGTGGCGGCGAAGGCGGCCATGAACACCGCGAAGCAGGCCAGCCACCACCCGCCCGGGATCGAGGTGACCGGCTCGCCCCTGGCCAGGAAGATCACGACCGGCACGGCGGTGGCCAGGCAGGCGAGCGTGGCGAACACCCCGCCCAGTATCTGCGCCCACATCCGACTCATCGCCGCCAGCATATGCGAGCGCGAGCGGCCGCACCCGTGCCGAAAGTCATGGACCGGATCGGTGACCTCTCGCACGCGCGCGAGAGGTGCTCGGGCCCTTAGCTTCGGAGGCGACACCGAACCGAGGGGAGAGCCTATGCCGGCCATCGAAGCGCGAGGGCTGCACAAACGCTACGGCGACGTGACCGCCGTCGACGACGTCAGCCTCACCGTCGAGGCGGGAGAGATCTACGGGGTGCTGGGCCGCAACGGCGCCGGCAAGACCACGGCCGTCGAGACCATCGCCGGCCTGCGCCGGCCCGACCGCGGCACCGCAGCGGTCCTCGGCCTCGACCCGCGGCGCGACCGCGCCCGGCTCCGCCAGGTCCTCGGCGTCCAGCTCCAGCACGCGAACCTGCCGAACGCGCTCACCGTCGGCGAACTGGTCCGCCTCTACCGGTCCTTCTACCGCGACGGCGCCGACCCCGGCGAGCTGATCGAGCGCGTCGGCCTCGCCGAGCAGCGCAAGGTCCGCTTCGAGAAGCTCTCCGGCGGGCAGCAGCAGCGCCTGTCCATCGCGCTGGCCCTGGTCGGCGGTCCGCGTGCGGCCATCCTGGACGAACTCACGACCGGGCTCGATCCGCAGGCGCGGCGCGGGATGTGGTCCACGGTCGAGGACCTGCGGGACAGCGGGGTGACGGTGGTGCTGGTGAGCCACCACATGGACGAGGTGGAGCGGCTGTGCGACCGGGTCGCCGTCATCGACGCGGGCCGGGTGGCGGCCGTCGGCTCCCCGGCCGACCTGGTGGCCCGCGCCGGACTGGAGCAGGTGGTGCGCTTCCGCACCGCCGAACCGTTCGAGGCGCGCGTGCTCGACGGAGTCGAGGAGGCCCGCGAGGTGAGGGTCTCCGGCGACGAGGTGGCCGTGACCGGCTCGGGGAACCTGCTGCAGGCGGTGAGCACCGCGCTCGTGCGGGCCGGGGTGACCGTGCTCGAGACCCGGTTCCAGCAGGCCACCCTCGAAGACGCCTTCCTGGCCCTCACCGGCCGCCCGTTCGACGGCGAGGAGGAGTCGCGATGACCGCCGCCGACGTCCCGGTGCACCGGCCCGGCCCGCGGGCCTGGCTGCTCCTGATCGCCGCCGAGGCGAAGATGGTCGCCCGCGACACCTCCGGCTTGATCGTCCCGCTGGGCCTGCCGCTGCTCATCCTGGTGATGAACGGCTTCAGCTACGCCGGGGAGACCACCGCCGACGGGATCGACGTCTTCGAGCTGTACGTCATGCCGATCGCCCTGACCATTGTCATCGCCTCGGTCGGCGTGATCAACATGCCGAGCTTCCTGGTGTACTACCGCCGGACCAAGGTGCTGCGGCGCCTGGGCGCGACCCCGGCGCACCCGGCGATGATCCTGGTCGCCCAGATGGTCGTGGCCGCGGTGCAGTCGATCGCCGGGATCGCCGTCGGGGTGGCGGCCGCGATGCTGTTCTTCGGCGTGGGCCTGCCGACCGACCTGGGGCTCGCGCTGGCGGTGCTCGGCCTGGCGGCGCTGACGATGTTCGCGGTCGGGATGATCGTCGCGGCGGTCGCGCCCACGCCCAGCTCCGGGGTCGCCTTCGGACTGGTCGGCTTCCTCCTGCTGGGCGCGACCGGGGGCATGTTCGGACCCACCGAGAACCTGCCGGGTCCGGTGGCCGCGGTGGGCGAGGTCCTGCCGTTCGGGGCGGCCGTCCAGGCGGTCGGCAACGCCTGGGTCGGGCTGGAGCAGAACCCGGCGCACCTGCTGGCGATGGTCGCCGCGATCGCGGTCAGCGTCGCGATCGCGGTCCGCTTCTTCCGCTGGGAGTGAGCCGTCAGGCGCGGTCGACCAGCCGCCGGGCCGCGAGCCGGGCGCGGTCGATCGCGCCGGTCACCTGGCCGACGTCGTTCATGACCACGGCGCCCTCGTGGAGCAGCAGCAGCTCGACCGCGTCGGCGTCCGGGTCGGCGGCCCCTTCGGCCCGCAGGAGGCCGGTGAACCGGCCGAGCAGCCACTGCTTCTCCTCGGCGGCCAGCGTCCGCACCGGGTGGTTCGGGCCGGTGATCTCGGCGCGGGCGTTGATCAGGGCGCAGCCGCGGTCGCCGCTGGCGGCGGTCCACTCCTTCAGCGCGTCGAAAACGGCCGGGACCGCCTCGCCCGGGCCGGCGGCGCCGATGTGGTGCTCCACCAGCGCCCTCCAGCGCCCGTCCCGCTCGCGCAGGTAGGCCATGACGAGGTGGTCCTTGGAGCCGAAGCGGTCGTAGATGGTCTTCTTGGTGACCCCGGAGGTCTCGGCGATGAGGTCGACGCCCACCGCATTGATGCCGCGGTGGTAGAACAGCTCGCTCGCGGTGTCCAGGACGCGCCGGGCGGCCGGGGTCATGCGGGGCGCGGTGTCGGCGGTCATGGGCCTCCTCCTCGGATTCCACTGGAAGTATACCGGTCTGTTTAGCTAGGGTCACGTAAACCGATCTGTTTACTCCAGGGGAGGCGCACGTGACCGCCATCGACCGCTGCTGGGCCGGCGCCTTCGTGGTGCTGTGGAGCTCGGGTTTCATCGGCGCCGAGCTCGGCACCAGGCACGCACCGGCCTTGACCGTCCTCAATTGGCGGTTCCTCCTTCTGGCCGCGCCCGCGCTGGCGTGGCTGCTGTGGCGGCGACGGCGCTGGAGCGTCCGCGACCTCGCCGTCCACGTCGCGATCGGCGTGCTCGCCCAGGGCGGCTACCTCTACGGCGTGGTGCTGGGGACCCAGCTCGGCGTCGACCCCGGCACCGCCGCGCTCATCGCCTCGCTGCAGCCGGTGGTGACGGCGGTGGCCGCCTTCGCCGCGCTCGGCGAACCGGTGCGGACCGCCCAGATCGGCGGCCTGGCGATCGGCCTGGCGGGCGTCGCGCTGGTGGTGTCGGCCGACTTCTCCGGCGGCGGGGCGTCGGTGTGGGCCTACGCGCTGCCGGTGGCGGCGATGCTCAGCCTGGTCACCGCCACCGTCTTCGAGCGGCGCACCGGCCCGGGCGGACTCGGCCCGCTCGACGCCCTCGCCGTCCAGTTCCTCACCGGTGCCGCGGCCTTCGCCTCGCTCGCCGCCCCGGTCGGCCAGTTCGCCCCGCCGACTTCGACGGGCTTCTGGGTCGCGGTCGTCTGGTCGGCGGTCCTCTCCGGCGTCGGCGGCTACGGCGCCTACTGGGCGGTGGTGCGCCGCAACGGCGCCACGGCCGCCGCCACGCTCCTCTACCTGACCCCGCCGGCCACGATGCTGTGGGCCTGGGCCATGTTCGGCACCCCGGTGGCCCCCGTGGCCTGGCTCGGCCTGGCCATCGCCCTCACCGGCGTCGCCCTGACGCTGTCGCGGGCGAACGAATCGGGGGACCGGGAGATCCGGTCGGCTAGGAATCGGCGCGGCGCTCGCCGGCGGCATCGGGGTCCGGCGGGTCGTACGGCTCCGGCACGCCCCCTCGCTGGGTCGCGAGCCAGAACTGCCCGGCGATGGTGAGCAGGTAGACCGCGGTCGACACGAATCCGACCAGCGGCCAGACCACGATGCCCTTCACCAGGTGCGTCAGGCCGGTGACCACGGTGATGGTGAGCCCGACCGAGGGGAGGTGGATCCCGCCCCAGACGCGGACGGCGCCGCGGCCGCGGGGCGAGAGCACGCCGTTGATCCCGCCGGACGCGAACGCGCCGACCACTCCGAATCCGAGCACCGCGCCGGTCAGGAGCAGCAGCGCTTCGGCGGTCGAGGGAAAGGTCCCGGCGGCGTGCGTGGTGATCGCGCCGGTGGTCCAGATCGTCAGCGTGTAGCCGTAGGGGGCGGCGCTGTTGGCCACGACGGTCCGAAGGTGCCTCCTGTACACGCTTTCGACCGCCATGCTTCCGACCATATCGTCATAGGTTCGAACGGTAACGACGGACACATGCGAGGGTGACATTTCGTGTCGCAGCTCGGAGCCTTCGCGGCGGCTGTGGCGCTGATAGAGTCACCGCCGTGATGGTCGCCCGATCGATCCTGCTGTTCCTGCTGGCCGCCGTGGCCGAGATCGGCGGCGCCTGGCTGATCTGGCAGGGGCTGCGGGAGCACCGGGGCGTACTGTGGATCGCCGCCGGGATCATGTCCTTGGGCGCCTACGGCTTCGCCGCGGCGTTCCAACCCGAGGTCCACTTCGGCCGGGTGCTCGCCGCCTACGGCGGCATCTTCGTGGCCGGGTCGTTGACCTGGGGTGTGGTCGTGGACGGCTTCCGGCCGGACCGGTGGGACCTCATCGGCGCCGGGCTGTGTCTGGTCGGCGTCGCCGTGATCATGTACGCCCCCAGGGGCTGAGCCGCCCGCTGATCACTCCGGCGTGGGGGCGGCGCTCACGCTCCCGAGCCGGGGAGGGCCGCCTCCGGCGGTGCCGCGGACCAGCAGGCGGACCGTGCCCGAGTTCCACGCGCCCGGCAGCCAGAGCCGTCCCGGGTCGCCGCCGGTGAACTCCGGCCGGGCCGCATCGTCCAGCCAGACGCGGCCCAGCAGCTCGCCCCGGGCGAACGCGCTCACGCGCGCCTGCTGGCCCTCGAACCGCAGGGACAGCCCGCCCTCGGGCACGGACAGGTCGATCCAGGTCTCCTCGCCGGGTGCGAGCCCGAGCGGCAGCTCGATCTCGCGGCCGGGACAGTCGCGTTGGGACAGTGCCAGTAGCGCCTCGTCCGGCTGCGGTTCGACCTGCCAGTGCCGCACCGGCTCCAGGCGGAGCAGCTCCGCGCTGTCCAAGGGCTCGGGCCAGTGGGGCATCGTGATCGTCAGCTCGCGGCCTTCGCCGACGCCCAGGTGCAGCCACGGGTGGTCGGGGCCGACGATCCGGACCGCGTCGCCGACCGATACCTCGCACGGGCCGGTGAGGCCGGTCAGGTGCAGCGCATGGTGGC
This sequence comes from Glycomyces xiaoerkulensis, assembly GCF_002798405.1. Classification (GTDB taxonomy): domain Bacteria; phylum Actinomycetota; class Actinomycetes; order Mycobacteriales; family Micromonosporaceae; genus Glycomyces; species Glycomyces xiaoerkulensis. The sequence goes on from NZ_PGGV01000037.1 coordinate 318,682, forward strand.
TGCGGCCGTCTACCGGGAGCGTGCGCCGGTAGGTGACCGGGCTCCCGACGCGGGTGCTCGACCAGCCGCCGAGCGGGCGCACCGGCGCCGGGTCCCCCGCCCACTGCGCGCCGCCGTCCATCGTCCAGAGTGAGCCGATGTCGTGGCGGGCGGTCACCGACCAGACGGCGCCGAGGCCGCGCCGCGAGCCGAGCGCGAGGGCGGGCAGGCGGGCGTCGTCGAAGTTCGAGTGGCCCCACGTCTCGACCGCGGCTTCGAGTCGGCTCGCCTCACCGACCGGCACGGCCAGGGTGGCCCCGAAGCGCGCGGCGGTCGGCAGCGCGCGATCGTCGAGGCTGAGGTCGACGATGTCGGCGGCCTCCTCGATCAGCAGCTCGTCGATCCCGTCGAGCGAGGAGGCGTAGTGGGTGCGGCCGCGGTAGACGCCCACGGCCTCGGAGGCCGGGGGAAGCTCGTGAGGCGCGGTCCGCCCCGAGCGGGTCTCGAGGTCGAGCCGGACCGCGCCGGTGAGGACGGCCGGTTCGCCCGCGACGGGCGCGGTCGGCCGCTCGTGCGGCACGGGCATGTCGTCGGGGTGGCGGACCACGATGTCCCACTGCGCGTCGCCGGAGTCGGCCGTCGATCGCACGGGCGCGCCCGGCGCGGGCTCGCCGAGCTTGAGGACCGCCACCGGTGCGCCGGGGTCGTCGCCGGCGAGCGCGACCGCGCTGGTGGCGCGGGAGGCGAATTCGAGCCCGTCCGGGCCGGCGCCCACGAGGTCGGCCGAGGCCAGCCGCAGCGTCCCCGGCAGGCCGAACCGCTCCAGCGGCAGGTCCCGGACCAGCAGCGGGCAGGAGAACGGCGGCAGCTCGACGACGACTTCGGGCGTGCCGTTCGCGGCGGGGATGGTCGCCTCGCCCGGTTCGGGGCCGAGGTTCGCCGGGCCGGTGACCGTGCCGCCGCCGTCGAGCACCAGTTTCGACGGCGAGGCGCTGGTGGGGGCGGTGACGTGCACTTGGTCGTCGGCGGCCGTGGTCGCGCGGGTGAGGGCCGGGCCGAGGGTGCGGGCGAAGGAGGCCAGGAGGCGGGCCTCGGCCGATTCGGGGCGGGCCTCACCGACCGGGGAGAGGTAGCCGTCGAAGTCGTAGTCGTGGGTCATGAAGCCGCCGGGGTGGCCCCAGTTGCCGACCGACGGCGTGTATCCGAAGTCGAAGCCCGACGCCTGGAGGTAGGGGGCGATCAGGGTCGCGCCGCTGACCAGCAGGCGGCGGAGGGTGGTGTGGCTGCGGTTGGTCTCGGTCACCAGCAGCGGCAGGCCGCCGTCGTCGGCCAGTTCCGCGTACCGGCGGACTTCGGGTTCGATGAACGGGGAGCGGTCGTCGGGGTAGAAGTTGAACGCGGGGGCGACGCCGTCGACGCCGCCGGTCGCCCCGGACCGGTCGCCCTGTCCGGCGCAGGCGAGGAGGGGGACCTCGATGCCGTGTGCGAGGGCCATGTCGCGCAGGGCGGTGAGGTAGGCGCGGCGGTCGGCGGTGTCGAAGAAGTCGAGTTCGTTCTCCAGTTGGACGGCCGCGACGGCGCCGCCGCGGCCCCACTGGCGCGAGGCGAGGATCGGCATGGCCCGGTCGAACCAGGCGCGCACCTGCTCGAGGAAGCGGGGTTCGGCCTGGCGCAGCGCCAGGTCTTCGTCCAGCGGCAGCCAGGCCGGGAGGGCGCCGCCGTCCCATTCGGAGCAGATGTAGGGGCCGGGGCGGGCGATCACCGCCAGGCCGGCCTCGTGGGCGAGGTCGAGGAACGTCCCTACGTCGCGCCGATCTTCGAAATCCCATACGCCCGGTGCCGTCTCGTGGAAGTTCCACGGCAGGTAGACGTCGATCGCCCGGTAGCCGGTGGCGCGGACCGCGGCGAGCCGCGCCTCCCAGACCTCGCGCGGGATCCGGAAGTAGAACAGCGACGCGCACAGCATCGCCTCTTCGCGGCCGTCGAGCACGATTCCGGAGCGACCGAGCTCGGCGGTCGCGGCAGACAGGTCAGTCACTTCAAACCAGCGCTTCCACGTCGGGGGTTCGTTCGCCCGGGCCGTTCACGGCGGGGTGGCCGCCCCGGGCACCGCCGCAACGTGTCGGTCGCTTCCGGCCTCCCTGCGTTCCGGCACCAATAAATATAACCCCTAGATGAATGATTGAAATAACTGATGTGCTCGACCTGCCGCCGCCTCCACGACCGTCGGTTCCGCGGCACGGCCGACCGGCGCCCCTGGGACTGTTGAACGCCCCACGGTCCGCGCAATGCGAGCGCTTCGACGGGTCGACCGCTTCACGACACGGCAAGCTCTGCGGCGGAGCCGCACCCTTTGCAGCCAGTGTGTCCCCTGTCCCGAGGGCGGCGCGCAGCTCGACCATAGGGGACTTTCGGCTGCAAAGGGACGGGCTCCGCCCGTGAGCTTGCCCGGTCCGAGACCCTACGGCGGGTTCTCGATGACCTTCCGGGCCTCGGACTCGATCCAGGCGCACCACTGGTCACCGTTCCACGCGCCGTGCCAGAGCGGACCCGCGCCCGTCGTCTCCGGCAGTCGGCAGACCTCGGACGGCCCGTTGCCGTCATTGCAGTCGACGCGGTACTCCCTGGGCTCGCGCGCGGACCGGCGGACCGAGAAGATCGCCGGGCCGCGCCGGAACTCGCCGACATATCCGTCAGCCATTGCAGACCCGCACCCTTCCGACCGCGGGCCGCTCGCCGTTGTAGAAGGCCATGAACGCGCTGGCCTCCAGCCAATCGCGCCACTCCTCCGAGGCGTACCTCCACTGCGAAGCCCAGGTGGCCTTCAGCTCGCGGGAGATCAGACCGGAGACGACCAGTACCGGGTCGCATCGGCCGTCGTCGGCGTATACCTGGAACGAGTCCGGGGCGTCGACGCTGGAGGCGCGGACGCTGAAGGTCCGCACGCCGTCGGTGAAGCGCCCGCACTCCAAGGCACCGGTGGTCGGTCGGTGTGTCCGGCCGGGATCGGTCATGGTCGGTTCTCCCCCCGAAATGGATTGTTCATTGGTAGGTGAACACAACGTATGACCAGTTCACATGAGGCGGAAACGGAAAGTTTCGCGGACGCGGAACCGGGACTCTGAAACGGTGTCCCGCTGAGGGCCGCCGAAATCGGGACGGTTGAGTGGGACGGCGAAAAGTGGACTACACACCGAACGTGTTCGAATGCGATCATCGAGTGATGGGCACACCATCACTGGCATCGTGGCGCGTCGGCGTGATCCTGCGAGGGCTGCGGGAAGACCGCGGCCTGTCCATCCGCGAAGCAGCAAAGATATTGGGCACCAACAAAACCAGGCTCGAACGGGTCGAGAAGGCAGAGAACCAGAAGGTCGATCCGGGCACTGTCGCCGGCTGGGCGTTCATCTACAGCGCCCCCGAACAGATCATCCACGAACTCGAGACGCTGGCGAGGCAGTCGCGCGAGACCGACGCGAACGGCTGGGAGAACGTCTTCAGTACCACCCCGAAGTGGTTCAACGCCTTCCTGACACTTGAAAAGGAGGCGATGACGATCGACTCCTACGAGGCCGCATACATCCCTGGGCTGCTACAGGTTCAGGCATATATGGAGGCACTCTACGAGGCAGAGCCTTCGCTTACCACCGCTGCATCCGCTGAAGCCACCCGAGTGAAGCTGCTGCGTCAGGACTGGGTCTTCAACCGGCCACCGGGCAAGCTCGCCAAGATGCGCTTCATTCTCGATGAGGCATGCGTGCTGCGCATCAATGGCGCGCCCTACTACGAGGAGCAGATTCGACGACTTCGGGAGGTCGCGGCCCTGGACTCCGTCGAAGTCTCCGTACTCTCAATAGATCGCGGCATCCACCCGGCGATGCCGGGAGCATTCAAGCTCATGTCCTTCGCTGGGCCATACACTCCGGAGCTTCTCTACATTGATTCCGTCTACGGCAGTCGCTACATCGACGAGCGTCACGGTGTCGCACGAGCTCGCGAGGTATTCTCGGACTCGCTGGCCTGTGTTGTGGATGTTGAGGAGTACCTGAGCAGTGTTGAGTAGCGAATGGCAGAAGTCCACCCGAAGCGCTGCGCAGACCGACTGCGTCGAGCTGCGCCATCGCGCCGACGTGGTCCAGGTCCGGGACTCCAAGCTCGGAGAGAGCTCGCCGGTCCTTGACCTCGCCCCGGGCGACTACGCCTTCATGATCGAGGACCTCAAGCACCGCTAGGCTTTCGGCGCCCACCCAGGGCGGTGTGCACCGGACCGCCCGGCGACCGACAGCCGCCGGTGTTCGTGCTCGAGCGGCAGGGCCGAGCGTCGGCCACTATGGCACGACGACCACGCGTCCGAGGGCCGCACCGGATGCCAGGTACTCGATGGCCTCGGCCGCCTGCTCCAGCCGGAAAGTGCGGTCCACGACCGGCGTGAGTCGTCCGTCGGCGAGCAGCTCCTGCAAGCGCGCCATCGACTCCCCGCGGTCCGGCGCGGCAGTCGGCCGGGGGAGGCGGGGGTCGACGAAAGAGCGGGCCATCAACCCGATCATCCGCGGCAGGCTGCCGAGCAGTCGCCGTCCCCGCGCACCGAAGTGGTCGTGCCCGATGAGGACGTATCGGCCACCGGTGGCGATGATCGGCCGATAGGCGGCGTACGGGCGGACGCCGACGACGTCGAACACCAGGTCGTACCGCTCCTCTCTCCGCGTGATGTCTTCTTTGGTGTAGTCCACGACCTGGCTTGCTCCCAGGCTGCGCAGCAGTTCAAGCTTGCGCGGGTGGTCGACGCCGGTTATCTCGGCGCCCGCGGCGCGGGCGAGCTGCACGGCGATCGCTCCTACCCCTCCGGCGGCACCGACCACGAGCACGCGTTTTCCCGGTTCCCAGGTGTCGAGGTCGGGGAGGTTGGAAAGCGTGATGAATCCCGCCGTCGGAACCGTCGCGGCCTGCTCGAAGGTGGCGTCCGAAGGTTTGGCCGCCAGGCCGTCCGTCTTGGCGACGACGTACTCGGCGTACGCGCCGGCGTTGCGCCACTGCATTCCCGCGATCGTTTCGCCGAAGACCTCGTCCCCGGCCGCAAACCGACTCACTCCGGCGCCGACCGCCTCGACCACCCCCGCCATGTCCGTCCCGGGCAGCGCCGGCGTGGGCCGCCTGACTCCGGAGCCAAACACGCGCAACACCCGCGGCAGACCTGTGACGACGTGCCACACGTCCGGGTGCACCGACGCCGCCCGCACCCGGATCAGAACCTCATCCTCGCCCGGCGTGGGCCGATCGACCTCGCGGACGCCCAACACCTCGGCCGGCGGGCCGTAGCCGCGCTGGACGACGGCACGCATTACAGTTCCCGGCTCTGTGATCTCACGCATTCAGCGTACTGCGTCGTCCGAGGTCCAAGGCGGCTGTCCCTTCCGACCAGTGGCACCCCCGCGATGTTCGACGCGGTGGTCGGGCCCTACATCATCAGGAACTTGAAGACACCTTGGCGCCGACCGAGGCCTCAACCGAAAAGGTCGCCCGCAGTCAAGGTACCGACGCGGGGCAGTACCTCGGCGACCGACCGCCAGGCCGCGATCGCGTACTGCAGATCATCGGTATCGTCGACCAGGCTGGCCGCCTTCGCCTCCAGCTTCCGAAACAGGCGCGGCGCGCTCACGTCCATACCCCATTTCGCCTCCCCGGCCAGCACCGGCTGCTTCGAGCGTCCGGCCAGCACGACGGCGTCGATCTCGCCCCGGGCGACTACACCTCAGTGATCAAGAAGCTCAAGCGGCGCTGACCGTCGAAGATCCTGCAATGCACCGGGCACGCAGCCTACGAGGTCCGTAGGGTACGTGCCCGGTGGTTCTCCGAACGCTTACCAGGTGGCGGCGGCCTTGCGGCGCCGCATCAGGACGAACAGGACCGCGCCCGCGGCCAGCACGACTCCAGCAGCCGAGCCGACCAGCGTCAGCGAAGTACCGGTCGAAGGCAGCTTCCCGCCGCCTCCGACTGCGTCTGGCGAGTTCAGTGCGAGCATCGCGGTGTTGTTCTCCAGGTCCGAGTCGATGACGGGGTAGTCATCCTCGGAAAGGTCCCAGTACTCGTCGAACACGCTGAAGTCCCAGAACTCGGGTCCTTCCTGGACGACCACCCGTCCGTCGGTCGCCGGGGCGGCGTCCGTGACGGCCACCGGCAGCTCGATCACGGCCTGCTCGCCGGGATCGATCCGGTAGATGCCCCAGCACTGCGCATCGATCCGGTCGAGCTTGTGGACCTCAGGATCGATTTCGGGTAGCCAATCGGACTTGGACGCGTCGGTGCAGTTGTAGCCGTCGCCCTCGATGTACCCGTACTCATCGGAGCCGGAGAGTTCGGTACCGGTGGGGAGCTGGATCGTGACGTTGAAGCTGCCCTCGCCGCTGCCCGGATGCGGGCGGGCATAAGCGGTCGCCGGTCCCCGGTTCTCGACCGGAATGGCGACGGTGGTGGTGCCTTCGGTTTCGGCCTCGATGCTCTGGTCCTCGACGGCCACATCGTAGGGGTTCACCGGGGAAGTGACGGTCATGCCGCCGGGGTTCTCGATCGATTCACGGTCCGAGGGGACGATCTGCAGCTCCTGATCGGACGAATACAGATCGAGATCATCCATTTCGAGTTCGGCCCACACGTCGATCACTTGGACGTTCACCGAGGAGTGGAACCGCATCGGGCCGGGTGCGTTCTCGTCGAGCGTGTACGACACGGGAGTCTCGTCGGCGATCTCGTAGACCGCACCGGGTTCCGGAGTGAGTTCCGGGATGAAGCACAGCACTGAGCCGTGGTCAGTCTCGCCGCAGTTGCCGTATTCGGCCGAAACCCGCAGGAACGGATCTCCGTCCCAGAGTGTTAGGAAGACACCGGTGTACGCGGAGTCCGAACTGTTGGAGAAGGCGATCCCGGGCTCCACGCTCGCGCCGGGAGCGAGTTCCTCGGGGGATTCCATTTCGACCTCGAACTCGGCGTCGGCTTCAATCACGGGGCCGATCGTCCAGGTCCCGGTGAAGACGCTCGCGTCGTACCCGGTGGGCTGGGCACTGATGGAGTAGTCGAACTCTTCCCAGACCGCCACGGTCGGGGCGACCAGCACGTCGAGGTACACCGAGAAGGTGTCGTTCATACTAGCGTCAGGGAAGTCGCAGGTGACCGTAGAGCCGTCGACAATGCAGCCTTCGGTGTCGGTCTCGAAGGTCAGGCCCTCCCGCTCACCCGAGATGCCGAAAACCACGTGCAGGTTGTCGACCGATCCTCCGGTTCCGTCGTTGTAGGTGGATACGTAGAACGAGGCGGACTGGCGCTCGGTCTCGGGGGAGGTGGGGGGCACCAGGCCTTCGCCTTCGGGAAAGGCCGCGGCGTCCTGGATCCAGTCGGCTTCCTCTGCCTGGGCCGGAGCGGCCGCCAGGCCGACGCCGATGGCGGCGGCAGCGAGAACTGCGGCGGACCGCCGACCTAGGCGCCGGCGGGATTTGCTGGGGGTCATGGATCTCCTGTTTGGTTGTCCACTGTTCTGGTCACCGGAACTGCTCGCTCCGGCACCGGTAACACGACGCCGGAACGGTGTGGGTTGTGGAGTTCGCCCCGAGTTTGGCAAACCGTTGCAGACCTGTGACCTCACGATGGAGTACCGCAGTCCTAAGTGTCGTCTCCCTACGGCTCGGCCGGAGCCCCGAGTGAAGGCGCCCTCGGCCGCGACCATGCTTCTCATCCCGGAACGGGAACCTACATCGAACGTAGGCTACGTGTCATGTAGGTGGTTCTGCCTGCGAGGGGATCGGCGGTTGCGGTGCCGCCGACCGCCTCTTTGGAAGTCGCCTCCTCCTCAGTCGCCGTAGCGGACCTCCAGGTCGCCGACGCCGGTGGTGGCGTTGATGACGTAGTCGGCCTCGGAGGTCGGGTCGGTGGCGATGTCGATGTCCTGCTCGCCGACGCCGGTGTCGAGCCGGACGTCATAGGTGGTGCCGTCGTCGGGGACCAGGATGGTCAGGTCGCCGACGCCCGATTCGACGTCGATGTCGCCGCGCATCTCGTCGAAGGCGAGCACGATGTCGCCCACGCCCGACTCCACCGAGGTGGCGCTCGTGCGGAGCTGCCGCGCGTCGACGTCGCCGACCTCGGTCTCCAGGCTCAGGTCGCCGTCGATGCCGTCGACGTTGATGTCGGCGACGTCGGTCCGCACCGAGGTCTCGGTGCCCGAGGGCACGCCGAGCGTGTAGTCGATCTCGCACTGGTCGCCGAAGAGCTGGAAGGGGAAGTCCTCGCGGCAGTCGGCGCGGGCCTCGAAGACGCCGTCGGCGGTCATCTCCTCCTCGATCCTCGGTTCGGTGCCCTTCCAGGTCAGATCGCTGCGGACCTCGAGTTCCTCACCGTCGCCCGCGGTCAGGTTCACCTCCCCCACCGAGACGTCCAGGTCGACGCCGGCGACCGGCTGCGGGTAGGTCTCGGCGCGGGTGCCGGTCTCGTTCGGGGAGGAGACGGCCCAGATCCACGCGCCTGCGGCGATCAGGGCCATCACCAGCACCGCTGCGGTGAGCGCGCCGCCGAAGATCCACCACGCTCTGCGGCTTGACTTCCCGGGCCTCGCGGTCGGTGACTCGTTCCGGACGGTCGTCATGGGTCAGTCCTTTTCGTTCTCGCGCAGGTACTTCAGAATCGCCAGCACCCTGCGGTTGTGGCTGTCGGTGGGCGGGAGCCCGAGTTTGGTGAAGATGCTGTGGATGTGCTTGCTGACCGCGCCGTCGCTGAGGTACAGGGCCTCGGCGATGCCGGTGTTGGAGCGGCCCTCGGCCATGTGGGACAGGACCTCCCGCTCGCGGGGCGTCAGCCGCTCGAGTTCGCTCCCTTCGCGGCGGACCAGCAACTGGGAGACCACCTCCGGGTCGAGCGCGGTCCCCCCGTCGACCACCCGCCGCACCGAGTCGAGGAACTCGCGCACGTCGGCGACCCGGTCCTTGAGCAGGTATCCGACGCCGTGGGTGTGGCCGGTGAGCAGCTCGACGGCGTAGCGCTCCTCGACGTACTGCGACAGCATCAGCACCGCCAGGTCTGGGTACCGGCGTCGCAGCAGGAGGGCGGCGCGCAGGCCCTCGTCGGTCTGGTCGGGCGGCATCCGCACGTCCACGACCACCAGATCCGGGCGGTCGCGCTCCACCGAGCGCAGCAGCGCCTCGGCGTCGCCGACGGTGTCGACGACCTCGATGCCGCCGAGCTCCAGGAGCCTGGCGAGGCCCTCCCGCAGCAGGACCGAGTCCTCGGCTATGACGACGCGCATGGCAGCTCCACTTCGATGGTCGTGGGTCCCCCGGCGGGGCTGGTGAGTTCGAAGGTGCCGTCGACCGAGCGCACGCGGTCGGCCAGCCCGCGAAGGCCGGTGCCGCCGCCGGGGTCGGCCCCGCCGGCCCCGTCGTCGGTGACGGTCACGTGGAGGGTCTCGCCCCGGAGCGCCACCTCGACGGCGGCGCGCGCCGCACCGGCATGCCTGGCCACATTGGTCAGCGCTTCGGAGACCACGAAGTAGGCCACCGCCTCCACGTCGCCGTCCACTCGCCGATCCATGTCGACCGCGACGCGCACCGGCACCGGGGAGCGGGCCGCGACCGCCGACAGCGCCGCGTCGAGTCCGCGGTCCTCCAGCACCGCCGGGTGCAGTCCGCGCACCAGGTCGCGCAGGTCGGCGAGGGCCTGCTTGGCCTCCTCGTGGGCCTGCTCGAGGGCGCGGGCGCCGGGTTCGGACACGTCCGCGAGGGTCTCCCGGGCGATGCCGAGGTTCATCGCCAGCGCGGTGATGCGCTGCTGGACGCCGTCGTGCAGGTCGCGTTCGATGCGGCGGCGCTCGGCGTCGGCGGCGTCGACCGTGGAGTCGCGGCTGGCGGCCAGGTCGGTGATGCGCAGCTCGAGTTCCTCGCTGCGGGAGATGCCGAGCAGGCGCCGCGCCATCCGGGCGTCCAGGTCGGCGAGCCCGCGGGTGACCCAGGGGGCGGCCAGGACGAGGACGAGGCCGACGCCGCTGAGCAGGAGCGGGTCGACCCCCGGTTCGGGGTCGGCCCAGTAGAGCGGGGCGGGTATCAGCACCGCCCCGAGCACCCAGGCCGCGAGGGCGGCGAACGCGGCGGTGAGGCCGTAGCAGGCCGCGATGAAATGGTAGGCGAGCCGGTACCAGGTCTTGCGGTTGCCGAACAGGTCGATCAGGGTCCGGGGGTTGAGCGTGAAGGTCGCCTCGGAGCGGCCCTGGGGCAGTCGCAGGTAGAGGAAGGCGCCGTGGCGGGAGCGCTGCAGGGCGGTGAGGGCGCCGCTGAAGGCGATGATGACCGCGCAGGCGGCGATCGGGACGATGACGGTGGGCGCGCCGAGGACGGCCACGAGGCCCAGGCACAGCAGCGTGAATCCTCCGGTGAATCCGATGACCGCGCCGGTGACGAGGTGGGCGAGGGCCCGCCAGGTCGCCGCCGAGCCGATCGCCCGGATCAGCACGAGCGGGCCGGGCCGGCGCCGAGCGGCGGTGTCCGTGGTGGTTTCCATGCCTGAACCCTATTTTCGCCGGGCGTGCCGCACATTGACGCTGAGCTCCGAGTTCGGGGTGGAGTTCTCTCTAGTACCGGGGACTACGGTGATTCGCGCCATGATCGACGGCATCTTGTACCCGGGTCCGGGTTTATGGTCGGAGAACGAACCCGGACGCCGACCGCGAAGAGGTGCCCCTGATGGAAACCGGCGAGACCCGACGCCTGCCGCTGGCGGAGTGGCCTCCAGTGGAGGCATGCACCCTGCCCACCGAGGAACGGCCGCTGCGGGCGGCCGAATTCAACGACCTGCTCGGCGAGGCGGCCGACGACGTCGAACGGGTCGACCCCACCCTCCTGCGCATGTCGCTGGAGCCGACCCCGGCGACCGCGGCGCGGATCGCCGAACTGGCCACCCGCGAGACGGACTGCTGCGGGTTCTTCACCTTCGTGCTGACCGCCGCCGACCAGCGGCTGACGCTGGAGGTGACCGTACCGCCGGAGCAGGCCGCGGTGCTGGACGGCCTGGAGGCCCTCACGGCGGCGGCCCGATGAGCGCGGGCCAGCGGCCCGGCGAGGTCGCGTCCGAGGCCGGAGTCGGGCGCGAGACCCTCCGCTACTACGAGCGGCGCGGCCTGCTCGGCGACCCGCCCCGCACCCTCGGCGGCCACCGCGTCTACCCGCCCGGGACAGTCGGCCGCGTGCGGATGATCAAGGCGGGCCAGAAGCTGGGGTTCACCCTCGACGAGATCGCCGCCCTGCTCGACCAGCGGACGCACCGCCGCGGCCGCGACGGCGGCCTGCGCGAGGGGGCCCGCGCCAAGCTCGAACAGGTGGAGCGGCGCATCGCCGACCTCGAGTCGGTCGCCGAGCTGCTGCGGGCGGCGCTGTCGGCCGGCTGCGACGACCTGGAGACCTGCGCGTCCTCGCCCGGGTGCCCGCTGCCGGTCGGCGCCCCCGAAGCCCCCGAACCGTTGACGGTGACGCGGCTGTGAGGCGTGGTCAGAGCCCGGTCAAGCGGTCGACGGCCGCCTGGAGGACACCCTGCTGCTTGCAGAAGGCGAAGCGCACCTGCGTCCGGCCCGCTTCCGGGGTGTCGTAGAAGACGGCGTTGGGCACCGCGACCACCCCGCGCCGCTCGGGCAGGGCGCGGCAGAAGGCGAACCCGTCGGTCTCGCCCAGGGGCGCGACGTCGGTGGTGATGAAGTAGGTGCCCTGGGGCCGGTAGACCTCGAAACCGGCGTCGACGAGCCCGTCGGCCAGCAGGTCCCGCTTGGCGCGCAGGTCCTCGCGGAAGTCGGCGAAGTAGGCGTCGGGCAGGCGCAGGGCCTCGGCGATGGCGTACTGGAGCGGGCCGCCGCTGACGTAGGTCATGAACTGCTTGGCCGTGCGCACGGACGCGACCAGGTCGGCCGAGGCGGTGATCCAGCCGATCTTCCAGCCGGTCAGCGAGAACGTCTTGCCGGACGAGGAGATCGAGACCGTCCGCTCCCGCATCCCCGGCAGCGAGCCCAGGGGAATGTGCTCGCCGTCGAACACCAGGTGCTCGTAGACCTCGTCGGTGACCACCAGCAGGTCGCGCTCCACCGCGAGCTCGGCGATGGCGGCGGCCTCCCGGCGGGTGAGGACCATCCCGGTCGGGTTGTGCGGTGAGTTCAGCAGCAGCAGGCGGGTGCGCGGGGTGACCGCGTCGCGGAGGGCGTCGATATCCGGACGGAAGTCGGGAGCGCGCAGCGTCAGCGGCACCCGAGTGGCACCGGCCATGGCGATGCAGGCGGCGTAGGAGTCGTAGAACGGCTCGAAGGCGACCACCTCGTCGCCCGGTTCGAGGAGGGCGAGCATGGACGCGGCGACCGCCTCGGTCGCGCCCGCGGTGACCAGCACCTCGCGATCGGGGTCGAAGGCCAGGCCGTAGAAGCGCCGTTGGTGGTCGGCGATGGCCTGCCGCAGCTCCGGCACGCCCGGGCCCGGCGGGTACTGGTTGCCGCGGCCGTCCCGGATCGCGCGCGCGGCGGCCTCGCCGATCTCGGCCGGGCCGTCGGTGTCGGGGAAACCCTGCCCGAGATTGATGGCGCCGGTGCGCCCCGCCAGGGCCGACATCTCGGCGAAGATCGTGGTGCCGAAGCCCTCGAGCCTGCGGTTCAGCAGCGGCCGGTCCGCCATGTGTTCACCCGTGCTTCCTACGTCGAGTCCGCCTCGCAGCGATCATATGCGGTCGGCGTCCGCCGCCGACCTCGCCGGACCGGAGTTTCGCCTCGCACCGAGAGGGAACGCCCCCACCGGTGCGGTGAACCGACCGAACAGCATTGCCGACCGCGGTGGAGGGATCGATGTCCGACTTCTTTGGCCGGGGCGGGTTCGAGTACAGCCCACTCGACGAGTTCCTCGCACGGTTCTTCGGCCCGCAGGGCCAGCAGCGCCGCGTGCGGCGGGTCGACATCACCGGGATGATGAGCGACCAGGCCCGCGAGCTGCTCGGCGGCGCCATCCGGCAGACCATGGAATGGGGCGGCACCGACCTCGACGCCGAGCACCTGCTGTGGGCGGCCACCCAGGTCGAACCGACCCGCCAGTTGCTCTCCCGCGCGGGAGCGGACCCGGACGAACTGGCCGAACAGATCGACCAACTGATGTCCCGGGAGACTCCCCGGGAAGAGCCGCCCGCGCTGACCCCGGCCGCCAAGCGCGCGCTCCTGGACGCCCACCAGGTCTCCCGCGCGCTCGGGTCGACCTACATCGGCCCCGAGCACGTGCTGCTGGCGCTGGCGGCCAACCCCGAATCGGGGGCGGGCCGGATACTCGGCGCCCACCACATCTCCCCCGAATCCCTCCAGTCGGCCGCCTCCGGCCGGGCGCAGCCGGCCGAGCAGCCGCAAGCCAGCAACACCCCCACGCTCGACCAGTACGGCCGGGACCTCACCGCGATGGCCCGCACCGGCCGGATCGACCCGGTCATCGGCCGCGAGGACGAGATCGAGCAGACCCTCGAGGTGCTGTCCAGGCGCACCAAGAACAACCCGGTGCTCATCGGCGAGGCCGGTGTGGGCAAGACCGCGATCGTCGAGGGCATCGCGCAGCGCATCGTCGACGGCGACGTGCCCGACACCCTCCACGGCCGGCGCGTGGTGCAGCTCGACCTCACCGGACTGGTCGCCGGCACCCGCTACCGGGGCGACTTCGAGGAGCGGATCCAGAAGCTCCTGGAGGAGATCCAGGAGCACGGCGACGAACTCATCGTGTTCATCGACGAGCTGCACAACGTCGTCACCGCCGGAGCCTCGGAGGGCGCGGCCGGGGCCGGCAACATGCTCAAGCCCGCGCTGTCCCGCGGCGAACTGCACGCCATCGGGGCCACCACGCTCGAGGAGTACCGCAAGAACATCGAGAAGGACCCGGCACTGGAGCGGCGGTTCCAGCCGATCCTGGCCCCCGAACCCAGCGTCGAGGACACGATCGCGATCCTGCGCGGACTGCGCGACCGCTACGAAGCCCACCACCAGGTGCGCTTCACCGACGAAGCGATCGTCACCGCCGCCGAACTGGCCGACCGCTACATCACCGACCGCTTCCTCCCCGACAAGGCCATCGACCTGATCGACCAGGCCGGCGCCCGCGTCCGGCTGCGCGGCCGCAGGCCCGACGGCGAACGCCGCGACCTCGAGCAGCGGCTGGAGCAGATGGCCCGCGACAAGGACCAGGCCGTCGCCGACGAGCACTACGAACGGGCCTCCTCGCTGCGCGACGAGATCGCCTCGCTGCGCCGCCGGATCGACGAGCTCAGCGGCGAGGCCCGGCGCAACGGCTTCTCCGTGGTGTCCGAGAACGACATCGCCGAGGTGGTCTCCCGCGCGACCGGCATCCCCGCCAGCCAGCTCACCGAGGAGGAGAAGGACCGGCTGCTGCGCCTGGAGGAGCACCTGCACCGGCGCATCGTCGGGCAGGACGAGGCGGTGCAGTCGGTGGCCGAGGCCGTGCGCCGGTCCCGCGCGGGTCTGGGCGACCCGGACCGCCCGGTCGGCAGCTTCCTGTTCCTCGGACCCACCGGGGTGGGGAAGACGGAGCTGGCCAAGGCGCTGGCGGAGGCGCTGTTCGGCGACGCCCACCGGATGATCCGGGTGGACATGAGCGAATACCAGGAGCGTCACGCCGTCAGCCGGCTCATCGGCGGCCCTCCCGGTTACGTCGGCTACGAGGAGGCCGGGCAGTTGACCGAGAAGGTCCGCCGCCGGCCGTACTCGGTGGTGCTGCTCGACGAGGTCGAGAAGGCGCACCAGGACGTGTTCAACGCCCTGCTGCAGGTCCTCGACGACGGGCGCCTCACCGACGCCCAGGGCCGCACGGTCGATTTCAGGAACACCGTCCTGATCATGACCAGCAACCTGGGTTCGGACCTGCTCCGCACCAAGCCGGTCGGTTTCACCTCGCCCCAGACCGAGCAGGACGACGCCCTGCGGGACCGGATGATGCAGCGGCTGCGGGAGCACTTCCGCCCGGAGTTCCTCAACCGGATCGATGACATCATCATCTTCAAGCAACTGGAGTCCGAGCAGCTCCGCCAGGTCACCTCCATGCTGCTGGAGGAGACCCGCCACCGGCTGCGCGCCAAGGACATCGACGTAGAATTCACTCCAGCGGCCGTGGACTGGATCGCCGAGCACGGCTTCGAACCGGAGTTCGGGGCCCGGCCGATGCGCCGCACCATCCAGCGCGAGGTCGAGAACGAACTGTCCCTGATGCTGCTGCACGACCGGATCCAGTCCGGCCGACGGATCACCGTCGACCGCCGGGGCGAGGAGCTGGACTTCCGCGTCGCCGACACCGAGGCGTCCACCGCCGGTTCCTCGTGACCGGCGGCTTCGCGCCGACGAAGTCCCAACAGTGACGCTCGCGAGGCCCGCTGCAAACGCGTACCTTGAGAGGGAGGAAAATCGCCAACGGATGCACCCGGGCGGGAAACGCCCCCCGGTTCCGCCTCACCGGCCGCACCAACCTCGGCAACATCAGGATCCGCTACGAACGCCGGTTCCTCTGGTGCCGCTGGTGAGGCCGAAGCGCTCTTCCATGTGATGGCGAGGGCGTCGGCGCCCCCACGCCGCTCGCAGGCGGCCTGGAGCACCACCCAGTGCTGGCTGAGTTCGTTGCAAACTGCGTAATGTGGGTGTCGGCATCCGCGTAATCCGTCCTTCGATCAATGCGGAATACGGGTACCATAGTTGCATGCAGCTCGATTATCAGCCGAGGCTCATCGATGACCTGCTCAACCGCAGACTGCGGCATCACGGTGGCATCCTGCTCATCGGCCCGCGTGCCACCGGTAAGACCACCACCGCAGCCAGGTTCTCCAAGACGGTCGTCCGCCTCGACGAACCACGGCAGGCCGCCGTGGCCGAAGCGGATCCCGACGCACTGTTGCGCGGTGCAGCCGAACCGGTCCTGATCGACGAATGGCAGCTCGCACCTCAGGTCCTCGGAGCAGTCAAACGCGCATTGGACACCGATCCGCGCCCCGGCCGGTTTATCGTGACCGGCTCGGTCCGGGGCGATCTCGACGCGGAAACCTGGCCCGGAACCGGCCGCCTACTGCGGATTCCGGTGTACGGGATGACAGTCGCCGAAATCCGGGGCAAGCTGCCCGCCGTGCCCCTGCTCGACCGACTCGCAACCCGGGGCGTCGAGGGATTCGGGAGTCCGGGCCACGGTGGGGCGCTGGATCTGCGCGACTACGCGGAACTCGCCGTGACCGGCGGCTTCCCGCTGCCAGTGCTCCGTCTGCCTGCCACCGAACACCGCCCTTGGATTCAGAGCTATATCGACCAGCTCCTCACTCGCGACGCCGCCGACATTGGAGAACAGCGCGATCCGCACCTGCTTCGCCGCTATCTCGAGGCGTACTGCCTCAACACCGCCGGAGTCACCGACCAGACCGCGATCGCCGAGGCCGCAGGAGTCAATCGCAAGGCCGGAGGCGCCTACGAAGCTCTCCTGCGCAATCTCCTGGTAGCCGATACCGTGCCGGCATGGTGGAACAACCGGCTCAAACGCCTGGCACGGGCGCCGAAGCGCTACATCGTCGATCCTTCCCTCGCGCTGGCCGCCCTCCGTGTCGATGCCGACGGCCTGCTCACCGACGCCGATCTCCTGGGCAGAATCATCGACACCTTCGCCATGTCGCATCTGCGCTCCCAGCTCCCCTCATGCGAAAGCGCCCCGCGTCTGTTCCATCTGCGCCATGACGCCGGCCGACACGAGGTCGACCTCATCGCCGAGTACGGCGGCGGCCGGATCTTCGCCTTCGAGATCAAGGCCAACAGTGCCCCGACTCGCCGAGACGCCAAGCACCTCATCTGGCTTCGCGAAGAATATGGTGAGCGCTTTATCGGTGGTGCGGTGCTGCACACCGGACCGCGGGTCTTCTCCCTGGACGAGAGGATCGCTGCTGCTCCGATCACTACACTCTGGTCCTGAGCCTGCCATACCATCGGCTTTGCCGGGGCCGCCGGATGCCGCCGGTGAGGGCTCGACATTGCCTCAGCGGTCGAGTTGGAGCCGGTTCCAGGCCCGGGCGGTGAGCGCCGCGAACCCGGCGGCGAACACCGGGATCAGGGCGAGCTGGGCGACGGTGACCTCGTCGGGCCGCAACGCCCACAGTGCGGGTGCGGCGATCGGGAACCAGGCGCTCCCCGAGGGGAAGGCCAGGACCGCGACCTGGGCGAGCACGATCAGTCCGATGGTGGTGGCGATGCCGGCCATCGGCCCTCGACCGAGCGTGGCGGCCCAGGCGGCCGGGGCCGCGACCAGGCCGCTCACGGCGCACAGCACGAAGAGGCGGCCGAGTCCGGTCGCGGCCGAGTCGTCGAGGCCGCCGAGTCCGATCGCGAGGCCGGCCACAGCCACCAGGCCGGTCAGGGCCGCGGCCGCCACCACCGACCACCCGAAGTGAACGGTGAACTTCGCGACCGTCTGCGCGGTTCGCGATACCGGCAGTGCGAACAGCCCGTAGACGGTGCCGTCGGTGAACTCGCGGCCGAAGACCCAGCTCAGGGTGATGCCGAAGGTCAGGAGCGCGCCGGCGGCCACGATCTGCGAGACCGTGCCGACCATGAGCGGCCATCCGTCGGTCGCGGCGACCTGGCCGAGTTTGGCGGCGACCTGATCGTTACCGGCCTCGACGGCGGCGGTCAGGGAGGCCCCGAGCACGCCGGCGCCGCCGACGAGCAACACGGCTCCGGCTTGGAGCACCCGGGCGGTCGCGGCCTTCCGCGCCTCGACCCGCAGTGCGGCGCGCAGTCCGTTCACGACTCTCCTCCTACGTCCTCGGCGCGGCGCTCGTCGTCGCGGAGCACCAGCTCGAAGAAGGACCGCTCCAGTTCGGCCCCGGTCCGGTCGAGCGTGCCGACGATCCGGCCGCGGTTCATCACCGAGATCCGGTCGGCGATGCGGGCGACCTCGTCGAGGTGGTGGCTGGAGACCAGCACTCCCGCGCCCCGGTCGGCGCGTTCGCGCAGCGTCTCGCGCAGCGCGATCACTCCGGCGGGGTCGAGGGCGTCGGTGGGTTCGTCCAGGATCATCAGGTCCGGGTCGGCGACGAGCGCGGCCGCCAGGCCAAGCCGCTGGCGGTTGCCCTTGGACAGTCGCGAGGCCCGCGTCCGCTCGTACCGGGCGATGCCCATGCCGTCGACGGCGGCGTCCACCGCCTCGGGCGCCGCGCGGGCGCTCAGGCCCCGCAGCCGAGCGGCCACTTCGAGGTTCGCGCGGACACTCAGTTCGGGGTAGGCGAACGGGCTGTCGATCAGGTGCCCGACGCCGGCCCACGCGGAGGCGGGCATCCGGCCGACCGGGACGCCGCCGATGCGGACCGACCCCGAGTCGAGCCGGATCATGCCGAGGGTGGCGCGCATCAGCGTCGTCTTGCCCGCGCCGTTGAGGCCGACCAGGGCGTGCACGAGTCCGGGTTCGACCCGCAGGGAGACGCCGAGCACACCGGTCGCGGGCCCGTAGGCGCGGACGGCGTCGTCGATGCGGAGGCGGTCAGACATGGCCGGGGTCCAGAACGTCGAGCGCGGCCCCGATGCTCTCGGTGAGGGTCCGCCGCGGATCCTCGGCCCACGCATACAGCGCCGCGGTGACCGCGGCCAGCACGGACTGGGCCGCGACTCCGGCGGAGAAGGCGTCGGCGCCGCCCGCGGCGAGGCGATCGGCGATGGCCGCCGACGTCGCTTCGTTCTGGGTGACGGCCGCGGCGCGGAGCACCGGCGTGCGGGCAACGAGCCGGACGCGCCGCCGGGCCGTCTCCAGATCCTCATCGGATAGTTCTGCCAGCGCCGCCCGCAGGCCGCGCACCGCTCGCGCCAGCGGCGCCTCGTCGGACGGCCGGGCGCCGACCGCCTCGGCGATGACCGGATCGAACGGGTCGGTCAGGACCGCCTGCTCCTTGCTGCCGAAGTGGCGGAAGAAGGTCATCTCGGTGACGCCCGCTTCGCGGGCGATCATGCCGACGCTCGTGGCCTCGAACCCGTGCGCTTCGAACAGGGTCAGCGCGCAGTCGCTCAGCCGTGACCGCGTCCGTTCGCGCTTCGAGGGAGGTGCCATGTCAGAAATGTTAGCTCATAACATTTCGGGGGTCAACGCTCCGCCTGTCGGACGCCGGAGCCATGATCGAGCCGGGCACCGGAGCAGTGCCCTGGAGCAGAGGAGTCCGCGAATGACGAAGTACCTGATCTCGTTCCCCAGTGAGGCCATGGTGATCCCCGACGAGGATTTCGAGGCGGTGGCCGAAGCCGCGCACGCCGTCATCGAGGAGGCCAAGGCGGCGGGCGTGTACGTGTTCAGCGGCGGGATCGACGAGGACGTGGCCCCGGTGCTCGTGTCCGGCGACGGCACCGTCACCGAAGGCACGCACCCGGGTCACCGGGTACCCAACGGCGGGTACGCCGTACTCGAGCTGCCCTCGCGGGAGGCGGCGTTCGATTGGGCGGCGAAGATCGCCGTCGCCTGCCGCTGCTCGCAAGAGGTCCGGCAGTTCGGATACGACCCGGCAAGCTGACCCGGGCGTGGAGAAGGCGGTCTCGGCCGCCGGAGCCGAGACCGCCCGATATCCGCTCGCCCGTCAGCCGATGGCGCAGGTCAGATCCGGAGCGGTGTTCGAGCCGCCGTAAGTGGCGTTCAACCCGAACGAGGTGGACTGTCCGGAAGCAAGCGTGTCGTTGTAGGACGCTCCGGTCGCGGTGACCGATGAGCCGGACTGGTCCAGTGTGGCCGACCAGCTGTTGGTGATCTCCTGGTCGCCCGGCCAGGTCCAGCTCACCTCCCAGGCGCCGGACCCGCCGGTGCTGGCGACCTCGACGTTGGCGGTGAAGCCCGAACCCCACTCGTTGGCGACGGTGTAGGTGGCGGTGCACTCGCCGCCGGCCGGCGGGTCGCTCGGCTCGGGGTCGGTGGTGGGCTCGGGGTCCGGCTCGGTCGGCTCCGGGTCGGGGTCGGTCGGCTCGGGATCGGGCTGGGAGCCGCCGCCGAACCACACGTCCGAGCAGGAGTAGAAGGTCTGGTCGAAGTGGCTGGCCTGCCAGATCACGTAGACCACGTGGTGCCCGCTGCGTCCGGGCGCGCTCACCGGGATGTCGACCGCCTCGCCCGGCTCGTAGACGCCGGTCTCCACGACGCGCTCGAGGTCGCCCCAGCCGAGTCTCTGGGTGGTGGGGTCGTATCCCTGCCGGGTGACGTACACCCAGTAGTAGTCCGCCCCGTGCGTCGCCTGGTCCTCGTAGTGGAGGGTGAAGTCGTTGCCGAGCGAGGTGGTGTGCCAGTCCCCGGGCTCGTCGAGCGAGGCGTAGTCGGAGTTGCCGCCGGAGCAGAGCTGACCGTCGGGGATGCGCTGCTCGTGCTGACCGGCCATGCCCTCGCGGAGCAGGCTCATCCAGCTCCACATGGTGTTGGGGTTGGCCTGGAAGGCCTGGTAGCACATGGGGTCCTCTTGCTCCATGGCCGGATTCTGGTGGTCGTCGCCCCACCGGTCCCAGCAGCTGTACTGCCGCGCGGGCGGCGAAGTCGCCGTGCCGTGCGCGGAGGCCGTCTGGGTGGTGAAGAACAGCGCCGAAGCGCCGGCCATGACCACCGCCGCGAACGCGAGGATGAGGCTTCTGACGCGGGTCTTTCTCGATCTGAGCATGGTAGCGCTCCCAGTCGATGGAAACATTGACAAATATAAATCTAACTCACACCCGCTCGAAATGTAAATGCCGGCAGCGGCCCCGACGGACTCTCCTCGGCACCCCGGACTCTCACTGGACGACTGGAGTCCTAAGTGCTGGGCCAGGCCCCCGACACTCCAGAGGGAAGCGCCGATCAAGACGGGAGCATTGCTCGTCTTCTTGCCGCCGCCTGTCGGTTTCCCGACAGCCGGCGGTATCGAAACCGATGACGGCGTCCTCACAGCCGTGGTCCACTGTGTCGGAGCCAGGGCGGTCCACTTGCGGCAGCGCCTCCGTTCGCCATCAGGAGGGGTTGCGATGGAGACGGGTTCGGTTCGAGCGAGTATCCGGGCCCGTCTCCAGTGTCCACCGCCGGCGGACGGCCGCACCGGCACGCCTTCCACACGAGAGGAACCACCATGAGCGCAGGCAAACCACGTCCCGCCGTCGACGGAGCGGCACAGCGAACTCGCGCGAAGTCCGGCACGGGAGGGGAATCAGTGAGAGGAATGCGAGGGCGCAAGTCGTCGGCGCTGGCATGGGCGACCGGCGCCGTCGCCGCGTTTCTGGGCGCGCTGCTCGCCGCCCCGTCGGCGGCCCTCGCCGAGGAGGCCGTCCCGACCGGCGCCAAGGAACCGGCCGTCATCTCCCTCGGCGACAGCTTCATCTCGGGTGAGGCGGGCCGCTGGAAGGGCAACGGCAACACTTGGCGGGGCAGCCGGTACGGCACCGACCTCGCCGCATACAACTGCTGGCGGGAGATCTCATGCTCCTACGACCCGACCAGGGTCTACGGATCGTCGTACGCCAACGGATGCAACCGTTCGGCCGGAGCCGAGATCAAGCACCTGAGCTCCGTCCGCATCAACGGGCGGTCCTTCGAGATCGATGAGGGCAACCGCATCAACATCGCCTGCTCGGGAGCGACGACCGAGGACGTCCTCCGCGCGCGGTTCAAAGGCGAGCCCCCGCAGATCGAGCAACTCGCGAACCACGCCGCCGCCAAGGACATCAAGCTCATCGTGCTGTCCATCGGCGGCAACGACATCGGCTTCAGCGACGTCATCGCGAGCTGCGCCAAGGCATTCAGCAGCCCGGTCGAAGTACGGCACTGCAACGAACGCCTGAGGCAGCCGATGAAGGAACGGATCGCCACCATGAAACCCAAGGTGGAAGAGGTCCTCCAGTCCATCCGCAGCACCATGGGGAACGCCGGATATCAGCCCGCGGACTACCGCCTGGTCCTCCAGAGCTATCCCTCACCGATCCCGAGAGGAGCTGACAACCGATACCCCGAGACGTACGCTCGGCTCAACACCGGCGGATGCCCCTTCTTCAACGACGACTCGAACTGGGCCCGCGACACGATCATTCCCGATCTGTCCGAAGCGCACGAGAAGGCGGCGAGGAACGTCGGCGGGGTGGACTTCCTCAATCTCCAGGACGCCCTCGACGGCCATGAGGTCTGCGCCGAGGGCGTCCGCCAGTCCGCCAGCGGCAACACGCTCGACAATCCGCTGCCCAAGGCCGAGAGCGAATGGGCGCGGTTCATCGTATCGGGCCTCACCCAAGGGCAGCAGCAGGAGTCCATGCACCCGAACTTCTACGGCCAGGAGGAGATGGGCAGGTGCCTGAACGCCATGGCGGAAACCGCCGCGCACACCTTCACCTGCAACAGTCCGGCGTGACCCTTCGGTGAGGGGCACGGCTCCCCGAGCGCCGGAGGCCGGGCGGCGATCGCCGCCCGGCCTCCGTTCGCGTCGGCGAGGGCTACCGGCCCCCGCACGAACCGGTTCCCGTCTACGTGTCGATCCACCAGGAGCCGGCGGTGGCGATCTCCAGGTCCCGCACCGTGACGACCGGCAGCCGGGACCCGCGGATGTCGGCGAAGAGCGTTACCTCCAGGGAGAGCGTCGCACCCGCAGTGCTGGGACGGGCGTGCCGGTGCCACAACTGGAGGTTGTCCGAAAGGCGCTGTGCGAACGTGTCGAGGTCGGTCGCCCCGTCCTCGTCCGCGTGAACACCGGTCGCCAGCCGGACGTGGTCGGCCAGGAGCACCGGGCGGTCGCCGCGCAGTCCAAGGCCGTCCGTTCCCGCGAGCCGGTACCTGTAGTGCAGGCCCGCCTTGATGAAGCGTTCCCTGTATGCCGCCGCTCCGGCGGTCGCCAGCGGGGACAGCGCCTGAACCAAGGTCTCTCGGACATCCGCACCGGGATGCACCGGGCCCGCCCTGTCCACGGTGACGACCGGAGACACCGGGCCCACGAAACCCACCTCGGGGGTTCGGTAGACGAACGCGGCACTGGTCTCGACGGCGTCGTCCTCCGACAGGTGAGCGTTGCGCACCAGCCAGAAGACCGTCTCGGCCGTCTGCCGGGAGAACACGTCGATCGCCGTCCACTCCAAGGTGAGTTCGAGTTCCTCCCCCGGCGGCGGATTGAACCGGTACTCGGCCCGGTACCAGCACGGGTCCGGTGTCGGCGCGCCGGCGCAGGCCTGCTCCGCCGGTCGGCACACCGCGCCGACGTTGCCTCGCGGCGTGTACCCGTTGATCTGCGGCCATCGCAGCGACGCCTCGTCGCAGGTGCCGTCCTCCTTCACTCCCGCTTTGGCGTAGACGTGCAGGAGCTTCCGTCGGGCGTCCGCGAAACGGATGACGTAGCTGTCCTTCACCGGCCCAGGCGCCTCCGGCGGCGGGGCGTCGTCCGCCGCTTCGGGTCCGTCGGCGGGCGCCCACGGGTCGGGGATGCCGCGCAGCGCCGCCCAGGCGCGGGTGACCCGTTTGACCGCGTTCCAGACGGCGGTGATGACCTGTTGCGGAGCCGGGGCCGTCGCTTCGCCCGGGACGGTGAGCCCGGCCAGATGCGGCCGGAGCTGCGGCCACGCCACGGAGAAGGCGGCGAGCTCCTCCGGCAGTCCGGCCAGGGGAGGCTCCCGGTCGTCCCGCATCGACGCGCCCTCGCCGGCATCGTCGGCGACCGGCAGGTTGTAGGTGACGTCGAACCACAGGTCGTCCTGGGCCTCCCACTCCGGCAGCACGAGGTCGGCCTCGTAGTCCCATGTGAGCGGATCGGCGAGGTCCCAGTGCGGCGTCACCGCGGGCCGGTCGGCCTTCTGCCCTCTCAGCACGAACGGCGGCGGGTGCTCCCGCGAGGGCACGGGCACGTCCAGGTGGCCGAGGGGGAGGTCGAACGGTTCGGGTTCCTCCTCCAGCACGATCCTCAGCCACTGGGAGGGCGCGTACCCGTGGTCGGCGTGGTCTGCGGGGATCTCGCGTTCCAGGAACCGCGAACGGTAGGCGGGCCGTATCGGCAGGTGCGCGACCTGGTGCGGTTCGGTGGCCGTCACCGGGAACGAGAGGCGGTTCGGCTCGGTGTCGGTCGATCGCAGCGGCAGTTTCGCGGTACCGGTGGTGAAGGCGGAGGCCTCCTCCGTCCCGTCCGAATCCGGCGCGTCGCCGACGACGCTGCCGAACAGGCGGGTCCGAGTGGCGGTACCGGTGTCCTTCACGGTCACCCGCATCGGCACCTGGACGACCGCGGAAATGTCGTAGGCGGAGGAGAGCTCGTTGAGCACGGACTGCTCGAAGCGGTCGCGGGCCTCGGCGAGGCCGCCGGCCGCCTGTCCCTCCAGCACGGGTTGCACGCCTTCGGCGAGTGCCTGGGCGAGCACGCTCTTGGCCCGCATCATCTCCTGGTAGGTATCGGCGTCCAGACTCGCGACGGTGGGGGCGTGGTCGGCCGACAGCACCTCGTCCACCGCACACAGGAACTGCCGCGCCCACGCGTCCAGATCGACGCCGGTGAAGGTGCGCTCGGCGACGGCGGGCCGCAACGACGCATCGTAGGCGGGCACGTCGGCGGTGACGGAGGCCAGGTGGACACTCAGCGGGGCAAGGGAGAAGTAGGAGGGAGCGTCCTCGGCGGTGCGGACGGTGATTCCCGCGGTGCTGCTCCAGCGCACCGCCCACAGCGCGGGCGTGGACGGGGCCGCCTCCGTCTGCGCGCCCTCCCGCACGTCCGAGGTGACCGCCACGCGCGCCCGTCCTCCGTCGCCGTCGAAACCGGCGAAGGCGCTCTCGAAGTCGCGTGCGAACCCGCGCAGCCGCGCCTCGTCCTGCGCGTCCCCCTCCGCCCCTGAGCGCCGGGCCGGGGGCGAGTCCAGGTCGGCGGCCACGGTCAGTGTGGCCGATTGCGATCCGGGCACCTGCTTCCCGCCGTCGGTGTAGACGTACTCCGGCGGCCGGAAGAACGTCAGGGTCGTCTGGATCTCGACGATGTTCTCGGGGGCCTCGGCCAGGTCGGCCGGGTCTACGGCCGCGGGCAGGTCGAGTTCGACGGGCGAGCCCTCGTTCCCGGCCGCGATCGCGAGCAGCTCGGTCTTCGCCGATCGCGCGAACCGCGCCAGTTCCGAACGCAGCGCCTCGCCGTCCGCCAACGCCTCGCGGGAGGGCTGCACCGTGGTGCGCAGCGCCACCGAGAGGCGGGGGTCGCCGAGCTGCGCCAGGACGAGGTCGTAGCGGGCCACCGCCGCCTCGACCTGCTGCGCCACCCGCTGTCCGGCGGTGGGCTCCACTCCGGGCGCCAGGCCGTGCACGGGCGCGGTGAACGCCGCCCCTGCGGTGCGGATGTGGGAGGGATCGAAGCGCAGCCGCAGCGAGAGGGCGGGGCCTTCGGCGTCAGCCCCCGGAGGAACGAAACGGTAGGCGCAGTGCGCCCCCGGCCACTCCGCGGGGAGGATCAGCGGATCGTTGTAGGTGACCGGGAACGGCGCGGAGAAGGAGGCGCTGTCGAGTTCATTGCCGAAGACGTCGTTGAGCCGAAAGGAGAGCAGGGGGCGCCCGCCGACCGCCGCATAGGGGTCGGCGCGGTCGTCGTCCCTTTGGGCGAACAGGGACACGGGCACGATCTGGCGGTAGTCCTTCTTCGCGGGGTCGCCGCCCGGAGACGGGCTCCGCTCGCCGGGGCCGCGCTCCCGGGTGGGGGACAGCGCCGAACTCCACGGCGAGGCGTCGAACTGAGGCAGGGTGCCTTCCTGCTCTCCGCTGACCCGGTATTGGATCAGGTGGTACAGCGAAGCGACCCAGTCCGGTGTGCAGGGGTCGGGGGCCGCCTCGTGCATCAGCAGCTCGTTGGCCCGCTGCCACTCGGCCGTGAACCCGACGCAACCGGGCGGGTGCGAGGGCGCGAGCACCCGGATCGGCCCGTCGGCGTCGCCGGGCCGGAGGACGAGCGTGTC
Source organism: Glycomyces xiaoerkulensis (assembly GCF_002798405.1). Classification (GTDB taxonomy): domain Bacteria; phylum Actinomycetota; class Actinomycetes; order Mycobacteriales; family Micromonosporaceae; genus Glycomyces; species Glycomyces xiaoerkulensis. The sequence goes on from NZ_PGGV01000037.1 coordinate 344,600, forward strand.
CTGGTAGGCGGCGTCCAGGGCTGGCGCGAAGGAGTCGTGCCAGGCGTCGAACCGGGGCGTTTCCTCGGCGGCGAACGTCACCGCGACCGTCAGGTCGGCCGAGTTCCCGGACGCGAAGATCCGCTCCGGCAGGTCCGATCCGTCGGCCGCGGCGTAGCGCAGGAAGAACCCGCCGGTGTGGACCGTGCTCACCTCCCACAGGAGGCGCAGGAAGTCCTCGGTCTGATCGGGTGTGGCCGTGGTCGGGCCGAGTTCGTCGGGGCCCTCCGGTGCCGAGGGCGCGGTCGCGAACATGACGTTCGCCTCGGCGGGCTCGTTCGACGTCGACAGGTTGGTCTTGGTGAGCGTGACCGGCTGCTCGGCCGGGTCCAGGCGGTCGGACCGGTAGCCGACCGTCGGTGCGTTGTAGAGGAGGGAGACGGTGGCCTGCTGCGGCAGCGTCGGGTCCGCCTGCTCCAGGAGGCCGTGGATGCGGGCGCGCGTGCGGGCGTCGGTGCCCTCCACCCGATACACGAAGGGCACGTGGCGGCCGGCCGATCGCGGGGTCGCGTCGGCGTCCTCGGCGCGTTCCACCCGGTGGAGGCGGAGCGGGATGGTGAGGACAGGAGCCGCCGGCAGCGGCCGGGTCTCGCCCGCCTTCGACACCGTCACCTCGAGGGGCCGACGGGCCGTTTCGGCAAGTACGCCCGGCGGGAGCGGCACCAGGAAGCGGGTGGTCCCGGCCTCCGTCCACGGCGACCGGAACCGCTGCGCGTACCGGGTGTCCTCGCTGTGCGCTGCGGGGAGGGCGTCCACGTTGATCGTGTCGGCGCCGGTGCGCGCGCCGGGGCGGACGTCGGGACCGGTCCAGTCCGGGTGCGGCGGGTCCGGCACCTCGCCCATGCGGGTCGCCGCTGTGGCGGTTTTGGCCCCGCCGTCGAACCGCAGCGCCGCGGCGCGCTCGTCCCGCGACTTGTCGATCGACAGCGTGGCGGTGCAGGTGGCGGTGTCCGGGGCCGTGAACTGCTGGCCGGTGAGCGTGTACCCGGCTTCGGGCGCGATGGTGGACAGGCTGTCGGGATCGGGCAGGCGGAGGCCGTGCAGCAGGTAGCGGGAGACCATGCCGGCCAGGGGCCCGGCCTCCGGCTTTCCGGCGGCGTTCTCGGGCCCGCTGTGCGCGAGCTGTCGGGCGATCAGGAGGAAGTAGTCGTCGAAGACGAACCGCGCCACGGACCCTTCCTGCCCGGAGTGCGCCCGGTCGGCCGTCGCGGCGGCGGCCACCGTCCCGCGCAGGGAGAGGGCCTCGAAGTACGCGTCGACGGCTTCGACGTATCCGGGGCCGGTGGGGGCGCGGTCGGCGAACACGACCGAGCCGCCGTCCCACGTGAGTCTCATGGCGTCGAAGACCGGGAAGACCGCGGCATCGTGCGGCTCGCCCTCCTTGGTCAGGTCGATGCCGCGCACCGTGAACCTGACCTGCCGGGTGAGGAAACCGGTGAGTGCCTCGTCCCAGTGCTCGGGGGGAAGGTCGCGGCCCTCGCCGAGGGCGGTGCGGACTTCGCCCCAGGTGCCGCTGTTCGGCGCCCACACGTCCAAGAGCCAGGCGGCGAAGGCGTCGACGAGTTTCTCCCAATCGGTGGTGCCCTCTGCCGGAGCCTCTCCCGGTGGCGGGCAGGCGATCGTCAGCAGCGCGACGGCCGACCCGGTCTTCGCGCCGTTCCGGTAGACGGCCGACGGGTGGAGCAGGAAGCCCAGGCCGATGTCGACCGGCTCCGCGTCGGGAGCGCCCGCAGGTTCGGCGGCGGCCTCGATCACCGGCGCCGGGGCGTACCCGGGTTCAAGGGCGGCGACGGCGGGGGCGTCCGCTTGCCTCGGGGGCGCGCCGTGCATCCCTTGGAAGGCCGCGTTGCGAGGGCCGTTCAGGCTTGCGGGTCCGTGTTCGCCGGTGCTGAGGGCGAACGTCTCGGAGATGGTGGTGTCGAAGCTGACGGAGATCCTGACGAACACGATCGTGAGGCCGGCTTCGGCGTGGACTCGGGCGACGACCTCGGCCGCCGTCCCGTACCCGCTCTCGAACGCGATCCCGGCGGTGACCGACAGGCGCACCAGCACCGAGATCCGGATCACCTTGAGTTCGATACTGCCCTGGAGCTGGCCGACGATGCCGACGGTGGCGGCGAACCAGTGGTAGTCCGGTGCGCGGGACAGGCTCGCGGCCCGGCCGCCGCCGGGGGCCTCCCAGGCCAGGAGGCCCTGGAAGGTGCCCTGGAGTGTGAGGCTGAGCGTGGCGGAGAAGGGGCCCTTCTCGATGGAGCGGCCGAGACCGAGCCATACGGCGAGGCCGAATTCGAGGACGGGGTTGTAGTCCGGGGCCGTTCCCGGCGAGGGCGGCACGGCCTTGGCCGCGTGGTTCGGGTCGTCGCCGCTGCGGAGCTTGGCGAAGTAGAAACCGCCGCCGCCGGTGAAGACGGCGACCGCCACCCCGATGGAGTCGGGGCCCAGCGGCCACCCCACGCTGACCTTGAAGTCGCCGTTGGTGTAGATCCAGATCCTGAACGCAGGCAGGGTCAGCGCCACGGCGCCGAGGTCGATCCGGCGGAACGCCTCGGGGATGGTCAGGGCGCCGTAGTACACGCCCAGGTGAGGACCGAGTTTCTGATACAGGATCTCGAACAGGAAGCCGTCGAACGGATCGCCCGGGCTGGCGCAGGTCACTTCGAGTCCGTACAGCACGGGGTCGTTGAAGAGCGCGCGTACCCGCCAGCCGCGGAGCCGGATATCGGCGGCGACGAACCAGCCCCGGTCGGGGTGGAAGCAGTCGGCGAGCTCCCGGACGACCGTCACCGGGTCGTTGCTGGTGAGGTTCTTCTCCAGCACGTCGAAGGTGTCCTTGAGGGGGTCCTCGGCACCGACTTCCACGGTGGGGCCGAACTTCTGCCCGAGCCCGAGGTACTCGACCTCGAAGTTGGGCGTGCCCTGGTCCGGCAGGGGCAGAGGGAAGGAGACCAGTTGGGTCTTGCCGCCGGGCCGGTCCTCCTCCGGCGGGGCGTCCCCGCGGCCAGGGGCGACCCGCGCGGACCCGGCCTCGGATGGCGCCGACCGCTGCGGCTCGTACTCCACCCTGGCCCGGAGTTCGAGCCCGCCCTTGGCCCGGTCATATCCGACGAGCAGGTCGTAGACGGTGAAGTCCGGCTCGACGGTGATCCAGGAGGGCAGTCGCTTCCCCGGGAACCGCAGACCGTAGGTCGGGCCGTCGTAGAGCTTGACCACCAGCAGGACCGAGGGCCGCCGGTCGACCTCGACGGTCAGGGAGGGCTCCACCTCGATGTCGAAGACGTCCTTCCACGGCGCCTGCTCGGTGGCGTCCAGGAAGCCTTGCAGGGAGTCGCCGAGGCCGAGCATCTCGGCCAGGTCCGCCACGATCCTGCGGAGCTTGGGCCGCGTCGGGCTGGAGCCGGGCGTGATGGTGAGGCGCTCGGCCCCGAGGCCGCGGGTGAGGCCGAGCTCGAGCGCGTAGTCGGCCGGCAGGTACAGGATCGTGCAGGCCAGGGTTGTATGCATGTCACTCGTTGCTGACGCCGAAGACGACGCCCCCGATCGACAGCACACCGGGTATGAGCTCGACGCCGTTGTTCTCGGGCCAGGCGCCCGAGAGGCTGATGGTGAAGAGCTTGGCCTTGTCGCTGGAGCCCGTCCCGGGGATCTTGACGTGGAACTGGCGGACGGTCACCTTCAGGTTGGCGAGTTTCCCGAGGACCTCGTCCAGCGGCGGCGGCATGTCCGTTGGTTTTGGCAGGGACATCTTGAACTTTTCCGAGAACCAGGTCTCGAACTCGTTCATCGTTCCCAGCTCGACGGCCTCCGGCAGCGTGAACTCGATCCCGTTCGCTCGGGCGTTTGCGATGTCCTTGGTGGATACCGGTACGTGGGTTCCGTTGAGGTCGAAGACGACGCCGAAAACGATGTCGGTCTTCTTGGCGGGCGTCTCGTCCGCCGGATTCGACGGTGTAGTCATGTGCGTCTCCCTAAGACGTGTTCTGATTACTGTGGATCGTGATGTGGACCCTGCCGTCGAGCACGGCGAAGGAGAACGGCTCGGTAGCGAGGGCGTCGTAGAGAACCGGGAGTTTTCCCGCCTTGACCTCCAGTGCGACCTTCCAGAGCTGTTCCAGCACGGTCCCGTTCGGGAACGAGGTGGGCAAGTCGAGGCCGTACTCCTCGTTCACGGCCTGGATCAGCTCCTCTACCGTGCGGGCGTCGGGGATGTCCTCGGCGGCGTCGGACACGTCAGCTCCCTTCCCGCGAGGCGGTGAGCTGGGTGGCCGCCAGGTTCCAGGCGATGGCACGGCGCCCGGTCGCGGGGTCCTCGCCGGCGAAGAGGACGAAGTCGGTGATCACCTTCGGCGGCAGGCGGAGGCCCAGGACACTGAGCGCGACGTTGTTGAACAGGAGCACGAAGCAGGGCTCGGGCTCCCGTCCGCCCTTCGGGGTCACGCGGACCTGGAGCAGGTTGGCGTCCCCGAAGGTGGTCTTGAGCAGTCCCTGGAGCTCGAACCCGAGCGTCCCGGCCGTGACCGAGGGGAGCTGGATGAACAGTCCGACGGCGTCGTCGTCGGGGGAGTAGGTGTTGGGTCCCCAGCCCAGCACCAGGGACGCGTCGAGTCCGGCCGCCGCCTCGGCCAGGTTCCCCAGCGTTCCGAGCGGCAGGTCCATCCGCAGCGCGTACCGAGGGGAGGAGGTCGTGTGCCCCCGCTCGCCAGCAAGCTGGACGAGGTTGACCCCCTGGCCCCTGAGCGCGGCCGCGGTCAGGCCCCGCTCGTTGTGGAGGAAGCCGGTCGTGGTCACGGGAAGCCTCGCCGCCAACCCCTCGTCCCGCAGCGCCGCGGGACTGTGCGTCACCTGGACGCCCCCGAGGTCGGGCGCGATCTCGGTGTCGCCCACCCGTTTGCCGTCCTTTCCGAGGACGCAGGTCAGGTCCAGCGCCAGGCCGTTCATGCGCAGGCCGGCCCCGCCCCGGTCGGAACCGGTCCCGTAGGAGAAGAGGTCCAGATCCGCGTACCGGGTGCCCCCCGAACCCGAGCCGCCGTCGCCCTCGGGGAAAGGGTGCGGCCGGAAGTGCAGTTCGCCGTCGAGGGCGAAGCGCGATTTGACCGTGGTGCCGTCCCCGGCGGCCGCCGAGGAGGTCGGAGTGATCGCGGCCCCGGTGACGGTGAACGCCTCCAGCACACGGACCGCGTCGCCGTCGGCGAAGGAGAAGGGGACCTTATCGGCGGCCTCGAAGGCGACCGTGCCGATTCCGTCGCGTTCCAGGTAGCGTCCGGTGACCGCGACGCTGTTGTCCTGCGCGTCCGCGGTGGCGCGGTGGACTCTTCGGCCGAAGAGCTCGTTGATCGTCATCGCGACCTCGGCGTGGAACCGGGTGACCGCCGAGTTGCGGACGGCCACGTTCAGTTCCCGGACGCGGAAGTCGAACGGTTTCGGGTCCGGCGGCACCACCTCGGAGGCGGGCGGCGCGTAGTGCACCACGCCGAACAGCGAGCTCTCGGCGATCTCGGGAAGGCCGTCCCGGTCCCGCTGGATCCGGTTGGCTTCGACACCGAAGTGGTGCGCGGTCAACCGTCCATCGATTCCGGCGAAGAGCATCTGGAACGATTCGGGCATCCCGTTGCCGTTGATGGGCGAGTTGAAGGCGACGATGCCGGTCCATCCGGGACTGGTGGCGATGACGTCGCGGAAGTAGCCGAAGGGGTCGTCGGTCTCGCCTTCGGCGTCCTCGGCGGTCCGCAGCGCGGCTCGCAGCGTGCCTCGGGCCCGGCTCACCGCCGGGGGGCCGCCGATGAAGTAGGCGGGCTCGGCCCAGTCCGCAGGGCTGTCGGCGAGGTCGGTCAGGGAGCGGTCGGTGGCGCGTTTGACTACCAGGAGGGTGTCGGGGTCGCCGTCGGACGGCGCGAGCTCGAAGTTGAAGCCCGCCAGGAGCAGCTCCGCGCTGATGTCCTTGAAGCGGTTCCAGTCGTTCAGGACGAGGAAGACCTGGTCGTGGACGAGGGCGCCGGCCAGTCGCGCGTCAACGGTCCCCGTCCGGCCGTCGGCGTTGAGGGCCAGGGTCTGGTTCCCCTTGGCGGCGAGAAGCACGCGCTTCCATGTGCCCTTGGCCGCCGAAGGCCGGGAACCGTCGTTGAGTTCGACCACCAGCCCGCCCGGTGTCGTGGTGCGTCCTCCGGGGAGCGGTTCGCCGTCGGCGTCGGTGAAGACCGGCGGCGCGATCGGCACCGGGTCGGCGGTGGCGCCGTCCTCCCGCGTCGCGGGTTCGGGGTCCTCCCCTGCCTCGTCCTGTCGCAGACATGCGCCGCGCAGGCCGGTGAGGACCTGCTGCTCGAACCTGCTGAGGGTCTCGGCCTCCCGGAGATCGTCGTCGGCGCTGGTCAGGGCACCGCCGTAGAAGGCCATTGGGAAGGCGGCCCCTGCGGCTCGGTCCAGGGTCCGCACGAGGCAGGAGACCGCCGCTGGCAGATCCATCGTCCCCGCCTGCTGCGGAGGCACGACGCCGTGGCCGTAGTGGACCGAGGCCGCCGGCTGCGCGTAGTAGCCGCGCGGCCCGGGCGAGGGTCCGGGGCGGAGGCGGACCCAGGAGGTCGTGTAGGAGGGATCCAGGCCCACGCCCCCGTCCCCCTCGGGAAAGCCCGGCGCGTACGCGGGCCGTCCCGGTACGAACTCCAGCATGTCTCCGTCGCGCACTCGCAGGTACTCCAGGCCGGAGGTGCCGCACATGAGGCGACCCCCGTCGGCCGGGCGCTCCTCAGGAGGGAGGTCGAGCGCGTAGCGCCCCGTCGGGGCGAGGTAGACGAAGGGCTGCCCGGGAGGGCCGTGCGGGCTGTCCGCGCTGGTGCGGGGCCTGCGTGCGAGGTGGAAACCGGCCGGGCACGGCCCTTGGCCGAGCAGCGGCCGGAGCCCGACCGGCCGTCCGCCCACCGTGAAGGCCCCCGATGCGCTCAGGCCGGGGTCCTCGGTGAAGCGGAGATAGGTGCGCGAGGCGTCGGTGACGGCCAGCGGGTCCAAGGCGAGGTCGAAGCTGAACTCGTCGTCGGACTCGCGTGCGGCGGGCAGCAGCGGGTAGACGAGCTGGCGGACGCGCGACTTGCTTTCGGGAACGAAGAAGCGCAGTTCTCCGCCCCGCGCGTCTCCCTCCGCCCGCCAGTCGTCGCTGAAGACCCGGTAGCAGCGGTGGACCTTCCATCTCGCCGCACCGGTCAGGCTGCCCAGTGAGTCCGAGGCGAGCTCCAAGACCAGGGTGAAGTCCAGAGGGGCCAGGGCCGGGGGCTCCTGTTCGGGTGGCACGTTCGGGTACGGGAGCGGGCGCAGGCCCATGCTCCCGCCGGAGCCTTGGAGGACGATCCGCACTTGTTCGTTGTCCAGGCTGATTTGGACCTCGGACGACAGATGGAGACGGATGTTGCCGAACGGAACGCTCTGCGGCGGATCGGTGTAACTGACGTGTCCCCAGCGGGGGCCTCCCCAGACCAGGGAGACCGGCACGGCCCCCTCGCCCCCGGGCTCCGGGAGCCAGGCCAGGACCCGGGCGGTGGGGTCCTGGCCTATATGCTCCCGGGACAGCCCCAGGGCGGCGAGGAGCTCGGGGAATCCGGCGGTGGGCTCGCCGGGACAGAAGAGGTAGGCTCCCGGCGTGTTCCAGGACTCCTCGAGGGAGAGATCCTCGGGCGCCGAGCCGACGTCGAACGCTCCCAGGTAGAACAGCCGTGTCCTCGCCCCTTCCGGTTTCGGCTCCCAACGGTAGAGCGCCGTGCCGTCCGGTTCGATTCCCGCGCGTACGAACTCCGTCATCGTCCGTCCCCGTTCCGGCATTCGGTTCGGCCGCGTCATCGGTGAGGCCGCCCCTCCCGCCATGCGGCCGGGAGCGGCGGTACCTCGGATCCCCTCGGCGAGGAGGGCCGCCCCCTAAGGCAGGCTGCCATCCGCGACTTGCCGGACCATTCCCGTGCTGGCGTCGATGAGGATGAGCGTTCCCTTGGTCAGCACGAGCACGAGGTCCTGGTTGATGGGCAGATCGTTCAGCGACGGGAGCGTGACCGCCGACTTGGAGTTGAAGGAGGGCCACACGATCTGGATCGGGTTTTCGCCGGGCTTGAAGCCCGCCACGCTCGGGTCGCCGTCCGGGTAGATACGGGGCACTGCGATGCTTCCGGGCGAGTACGGGGCGGGAGTCCCGTCTTGACGTTTCCAGGAGTCGATCCTTCCGACGTCGTTGCCATCCACTTCAAAGTGGAGGACCTGGTTGACGTTGTAGTTGTGAACGTAGACCGTGCCAGCGGTCATGAGAATTCCCCCTTTTTCAGGTCCCCGGTATCGGCGGGGACGAGACCTTCGCACCCGAAACCGTGGTGCCGACCCTCAGCGTATGAACCACCACCGTGTCTCGCTGCGATACGACGCAACACCGGCTGTCAGCAATCAGACACAGCCGATAGGCGTGTATCCCGATGCCGGCGCGGGCGCCCATGCCGTTCGGAGGCGGCGGCCAGGACGCTTCCGCGCCGGGCCGACGCCGCCGTGGACGATTTCGAGGCACGCTGGAGGACGCTGCTGCGCACTCGGACAAGGCGGATCAATACATGTCACTCCATTTCAGACAGTATGGTGAAGGCGACGGCGCCCTCCGGTCGCGTGGCGCGGTCGGCTCAAGCGCGGCCGGTGCGTTGACCGAAGTCCTTCCCTGCCTCGCTCAAACGCGAACCGCTCGGTACGAACGGGAAGTTCGCCGCCGTCACCAGAGCCAGGCCGAAAGTGTTCTACTACTTCAACCGGTTCGACCACCCCAGGCGGCACCCGTCGCTCGGCTATGACTCCCCGGTCGAGTACGAGCGGCGCCTCGCTACTGTCCCAACCACCATCAAGATTTGGTGTCCCCGCCTGAGGGGAACTCCTCCTTGTGTGGATCAACAAGGGCAGACTTCGGACACGTGCAGCAAATAAGCCGACCAGCTCGCAAGGGCCGGTCGGCTAACGTTTTAGCAGGTAGAGCTGCCTTCTCTGGCGGAGGATGAGGGATTCGAACCCTCGACCGGGATCAACCGGAACCCGCTTAGGTAGGCGGTTTACAAGTTTCTCGACCGCGGATTGCGCTTACCAGGTAATTTACCAACCAGGGACTCTGCCCCGGATCACCAAAAGCCAGGAGTTCGACTCCCGCCAACTCCACAAACGGACATATAGAACATTAGTGACCTTCATGTTGGGGGTCGCTATTTTCTTGCCTATCAGAGACGTTCTCGCGTGTCAGAGGTCTAGCCTTCGCAGTTAGGACGTTACCCCCAGTCCTCATCGGCACGACGGCTCTGTGAGGGAGGATGGTCTTGGCCAGGAAGCGTTACGACATCCGCGTATCCGGTGAGGTGCGGGAGCCGCTTGATGTCGACGGGATCGCCAACGTGCTGCTCGACTTCCTTGCGCAGCAATTGGAAGCATGCACCGGCTCGGACGAGCAGGATGCAGCATGCCGAGGAAGGAAAGATCCGACGGATCGGCAGCTGATGAGCAGCCCCGTTAGTGCCTGATGGCGATAGCGCCCGCGCTGCATGGGGCGGTGTCAACACCTAAGGGTCAGGTCCCGTAGCAGCCTGTGATAGCTCATACATCTACTTCGATGCAGTGATCGGTGCGTTCGGGTCGGCCCGCTCAGGACGTCGGAGATGGCTATGGTGGTGGGATAGCACTTCCTGAGAAGGACTCTCGTCATGTTCGAGCCAGCTTCAGGTGCCCTCGCCGGGTGGGCCACCAAGCAAATCGCGGGTAAGATTTCCGCTGCCATCCGTGCTCGCCGCTTGCGTGATCGGGACGCCCCCGAGGTTCGGAACGCCCTAATCAGCGTCGTGAAATTGGGCGTGCAGGACGCGGTGGCCGAGGTCTTTCCGGAAGACCAGGATCGTCAGGATTATGTTCGCGCTCTGTTGCTTGAGCGGTCCGCTGATGAATGGCCGCTTGTCGATGGGACCTACCCGGTGGAGCTACCTAATGGGGTGCGGCAGTGGGTGTCCTGGATCGAGTCGCAACCGGATGAGGATGACCGGCTCGAAATGATCGAGCGGGATCATGACCTTGCTGTAGCGCTGTGTGTTGCCATCCTGGAACGCCTGCACCATGCTGCGGTTCGTGGCGATCGGGTCTTGGCCGATCTCTGGCACGATTTCATCGTTGAATCACGCCTCGATGAGCCCTCCTCTGACTTGGTCCTGTCCTCGGCGACGCCCGGAGGCTCGTTGGACAACTGGCAAGTGAGTTCCTGGGCGGGTGACGGCGAAGCCGAGCAGCGATTGCGGCGTACGGTCAAGACGCAGCATCGGCGTGTTGAGCGCCTTCAGCCGACCATAGGCATGATCGATCGTCCCGAGACCGAGGAAGTTCTCGGCATCCTCAATGACGTCGAAGCCCCGCAGGTGTTGCTGGTCGATGGCAAGGCCGGAATGGGAAAGTCGGCCGTTGTCGCGGAAGTGGCTTCGTCGCTGGAGGGGGATGGCTGGGCCGCTGCGGTGACCCGAATGGACGGGCCAACCCTGGTACGGAACGCTCGTGATCTGGGATCCCAAATGGAGCTTGCGGCTTCGCCTTCGCTTGTGCTGGCTGGAATCGCCGCAGGCCAGCCGGGGTTGCTGGTCATCGACCAGTTGGATGCCGTCAGCGAGCTTGGCGGTCGCATGCCCGATGGGTTCGAAGCGGTGGATGAGGCCCTCGATGACGTGCGGGAACACCCGAATATTAAAGTGCTCTTGGCCTGCCGCACAGTAGATCTAGAGCAGGACCCACGACTGACCAGCCTGCTACAAGGTGATGCTTCGACCAAGCGTGTCCGGCTCAGCGAGCTTCCCGCCGAAGACGTCAAGGCACACCTTGCCGCGCACCATCTGCATGTGCCGTCCGCGGATGTGCTGGAGCTCCTGCGCACACCACTGCACCTTTGGGTGTACTGCCAGCTTGACGAGACCGCCCGCGACCAGCCGTTCAGAACCTTGCCAGACCTGTACGAACGGTTCACAGCAAACGTACGGCGACGCCTCGAACACCGAGTCGGGGACGTCGCCTGGGACGCGATCACGAGCACGCTCGTGACTTACATGAGCGAACACGAAGTGCTCACCGCCCCCGCTGCCTGCCTCGATCCTGCCAGGCTCACGGACGTCGGCGCGTTGGAGTCGGAATCGATCCTTGAGCGCTTCGACAGCGGCTTCGCCTTCTTTCACCAATCGTACTTCGACTACCTGTTCGCTCGAGCGTTCATCCGAGATGACGATGACCTGCATCGGTTCCTGGCTGAGTCTGGTCAATTTCTCTTCCGGCGATCACAGACTCGCCAAGTCCTCGACCACCTCGCCGCCGTCAACCGCCCCGTCTTCCGGCAGACGGTGCGGCAGCTCCTGGCCTCTGAAGCCATCCGGTTCCACCTCAAGGACATCATCGTCACCGACCTACGGCAACTGAAACCCACCGCCGACGACTGGGCCGCGATCGAGCCACTCGCCTGGGACTCGTTGCCTATCGCACCGAAACTTCGGTCACTGCTCAGCGTCCCGGGCTGGTTCGATGCCGTCGACGACCTCGGGCGATGGGAAACCTGGCTCGCCAGCCGTGAACACCTCGATGCGGCATTCATGCCGCTGGTCATAGTCGCGAAAGACCGCCCCGAGCGGGTGGCGGACCTGCTCCGCCCTTACATCGACGCAGGTGGCCGCTGGCGGGAGCGACTCGTCACCCTCATCAATTGGTCCCTCCCGCCGGGCCTGGTCGACTTCACCATTGACCTGATCGAGCACGACTTGCTCGAGGCACCGGACACGTCGGTGACTCCCGTAGAGCTCTGGCCGCTGCTCTATCAGCTCAAGGCCACCGACCCCGATGGCGCAGCCTGCCTGATCGGTGCCCACCTTCGCCGCAGCCTCGACCGCGCGCGTGAGCATGGACATGCCGACCCGTTCGACGTCGGTCGTCTGGATCGCCACGAATCGTCGGCGAGCATCATCCAGGAGATCGCCGAGTCAGCCCCTGCGGCCTTCATCCGGGAAGTCCTGCCCTTCGTCATCGGCATCGCGCTGACTGACCAGCGAACTCCTGAAGCCCGCCTGCCATACGGGACCCGATGGAAGAACTTCTACGAGATCGCACCCGCAGGCGTCGACGACATCGTCTTCACCGCGACCGAGACGGCCCTGACCAGACTCACCTCCCAAGACCGCGAGAAGGCCAACGCATCGCTGGCGACACTCGGCACTGCCGACAGTCAGGAACTGCGGTTTCTCGCGTGCCGGGCACTGACCGAAGCCGGCGAAGCCGACGAGGCCATCGAGTGGCTCGTGTCCGATGATCGCAACCTTCTCCTGGGTTGGACCGGCGACGCCTACTGGGCTGCCGCGCGACTCATCGAAGCCCATTCGCCCCACTGTTCAGGCGACCGACTCGGGCGACTCGAGCAGACGCTGCTGGCCCATACGTCACCGGTCGAGACGCGACGCGGCCACGGATATGGCCAGTACATCCTCTTGACTGCACTTGACCAGCAACGGACCTCGGAGGTAGTGCGCAAGCGCCTTGACGAACTCCAACGGCGATTCCCGAACGACCCTCCCTCCGGGCCCCGCTGGCAACCCGACGAGCACGAGGAGCAGCGGTTCGGACCAGAGGCCGCGAAGCAAATGTCCGATGACCACTGGCTACAGGCGTTCCGGAAACACTATGACCCAGAGACCGGTCGGCACCATGGACTCGGCGCTGGCCACGCCCTGCGCCTTGCCGAACTGCTGGAAGGACGTACCACCGAGGAACCCGAGCGATTCGCGCATCTCGCCCTCCAGTTCGACACCACCATCCCCGCCGCAGCAGTCGAGCACGTTATCCGCAGCCTCGCCCACCAGGCCGACTTTGACCTGTTCGCTGATGTCTGCGAGCACGCTACGCAAATCCACGGCGAAGCTGTCGGTCATGCCATCGGCTTCGCGATGCACGACCTCAAGGCAAAGAACGCACGCATCGTCGACCTCATCGACTGGTGCGCCAGGTCCGCTGATCCGGGGCCGGATACGGAATTTGGTTTCCCAAACGAAGCATATGAGCGGTTCGAGAGCAACGGGCGACTGGTGGACTTCGGATTCAACACCACTCGCGGCCAAGCCGCCTTCGCCGCGGCTTCCACGTTGATCCACATGCCAGACCTCGTCGAGAACCTCGCGCCGATCATCGTCAGGCTCGCCGTCGACGACCACTTGGCGGTCCGCGCCTGTGCCGCACAAGCCGTTTGTGCCCTTATCAAGCACCACCCCCGCCAGGCGCTGGACCTGGCCGACGCGCTCTTCACTGCCTTGCCTGACGTACTCGATGCGGCCACGACCGAACAACTTCTCGCCAAGGCGATCTTTCGCTCCCCGGGATGGTTTGCCAGCCACCTCGAACGCGCGCTCAACGGGCCACCGGCAGTGGCAGGACGCGCAGGACGAATCTGGGCTGCGGCAGCCCACCGGGGGGCCCTCACCGCACCGGTGACCACCGACGTCAATGCATTGCCGACCGCTGCTCGTCTCGGCGCCGCGGCGACGTTCGCCAAACATTCCGTAGATGGCCTCCCTTGGCTGCCTTCTCTGTTCAACGACCCTGATGTCGAAGTGCGCGCCCGAGCCGCCATTGCCATGCGGCAGCTCAAGGGCATTGCACCAACCGACCTGGACCAACTCCTCCAGCAGTTCGCCCAGAGCGCCGCCTTTGACGATCACCTGGAACATGCGATCTACGGCCTAGCCAAGCTCACCTCAAGACTCCCGCCAACAACACTCTCCACCTGCACGAAAGCCGCCGAAGCGGCCGGCAGCAACCTCGGCGACATCCGAACCGCACACAGCGCCGCCTCACGGCACCTCATCACAGTCGTACTCCGCCTCTACCGCCAAGGGGACGATGCGACTCGAACGCAATGCCTCGACATCATCGACAAGCTCTGCGAATCCAACGCCTACGGACTCGCGGAAGCGCTGGCGGATGAGCGATGAATGCAAGTCGCGGCTCGTCTGCAAGCTTGATGGCGCACTCAGTTTCGTGGTTGGTCATGACGAAAGATCCCCAGCTTGACTACCGCACAATCTCGCGATGGGTGGTATTTGTACTTGTGGCGGGCGTACCGGACCATGGCGTGGCAGTTCTATTCGGGCAAATTCTGTTTAGGCAACGTAGCGGTCAAACCGGATCGTCTGGCCCCAGCCGTCATCGGTCCGCCAGTGAAGCGCATCAACTCTCGCATCTTCGAGAAGACGGGCGATCCAAACGTCCGTGATGCGGGAATCGACTGCTGGCACTTCGGTGGGACCTCCGTCTTCATCGAGGCTGCGGATGATGTCCAGGCGGCTGAGGTCCACCCACACCCATAGATGGCGACGGTCGCAGCCGGAGGCACCCAGTTTTTCGGCGTTGTCGCTCTTGCGGCGCAGCAGGTCGCTGATCTGGTGCACTGCATGGTTCGGATCGTCAGCAGGCCGTGTGAGGCCGTAGTCGCTGCTGCCGTATCCGTAGGCGAACGAGACTCCAGGGGGCACCCCGTAAACACGTTTACAGGTCCAGATGCCGGCCTTCGCCGACTCGAAGATCGCCTTCCGAAGCGCTGGACTCTCTGACGGCTGGTCAGGGCGCATGCTTGGGAACGGCCAGTCCTTGAAGGTTGTGCTGAACTGGCCAGCTTCGTCGATGCCGTGCTGCTCAAAGATCTTGAGCCACTGGGGTAGAAGGTCGTTGAAGTAGTGGCGCTTTCTTCCCTGCTTACGTACGAGCGTGGAGGCCCTTTGGTCCACCATGACCTCCCAGTGGCCTTGCAGCCCTGGATACGTCGTAGACGGCGAGGGACCGTAGGTATTCCACCGAGCTTGGTGGTCGCGGATCTCCTCGTGCGTCGCCGTGGTGACCTCCAGCGCATGGACTTGGTCGGAGATGTAGAGCTTGAAGTCGAAGGCGTTCTGACGCCCGTTCCTGTCCCAATGCTCGCAGCGCTCGACGTCGAGGATGCTGCTTGTGAGGAGGCACGCTTTGGCCTCAAACGGGTCGGTATCTGACATGACCTTCAGTCTAGGAACTCCTTACCTACCTGCTGTATTCGTCTCCGAGAGACCAGCGCGTCGCCTATGCGGAGGGAGGGCTTCACGGATGTTGATTCGAGATTCCCAGCGGGTGTGCAAGCGGCTGAACAAATAGATTAGCGACGGGCTGCCCTGAGCGCGAAGATACCTTCCAGAGCTTAGCGCTCACTGGCTCGAACTCGAACAACGCTACCGCCCACTGGACATCGGCGTGGTCCATCCACTGTCGGACATCAGCAGGGTCTTTTCAAGTTCCCGGCATGGGTGAGCTGTCGGTCCGAGGCTGGTTGGGCCGCATAGCAATACAGACACGGGTTCCGTCATCATCGTGGTGTCTTAAGCCTGATGATCACGAAAGCTTCCCGTGTCTGCCACTTCATCTTCGCCGATCCCTGCCGTGCTCGCGAAACTGGGTCCCCTCGGCCCTGACCGGATCGCCGACCTGCGCCCCTACCTCGATGCAGTCCCCGACCCCCGATCGCGGCGGGGCCGGTGGTACTCCCTGACCGCGATCTTGCTGGTCTGCGCCTGCGCGACGGTCTCGGGCGCGACGAGCATCGACGAACTTGCCGAATGGGGTCAACGTGCCGAGATCGACCTGCTCGAAGCGATCGGGATCCGCCGCCACCTGCTCCGCTGGCGCCGCTCGCCCTCAACCGCCACGATCGGACGCGTCCTGGAACGCCTCGACGGCGATGCCCTCGATGCCGCGATCGGCGCCTACCTGGCCGATCGTCACCGCGCCGCCACCACCGACTCCGCCGACGTCCCGACTCGGAGGAGGCGACCGTTGCTCGCGGTAGCTGTGGACGGCAAGGCGCTGAAAGGTTCGGCCCATCTCGGCCGGCAACGCCGTCACCTGCTCTCGGCGGTCACCCAGGGCACCACGGTCACCCTCGCCCAGGCCGAGGTCGGAGCGAAGACCGGCGAGACGAAGCACTTCCGGCCCCTACTGGTGGCACTCGATCTGGCCGGCACGGTGGTCACCTTTGACGCGTTGCACTCAGTCAAGGCCAACATCACCTGGTTGGTCGAAATGAAGCAGGCGCACTACATGGGAGTTTCCCCTGAAAAGGGGACACGTTTTCACGTTGTCTGAAGTGTATTGAACGTTCGTTCGTGGTCGACCGGGGACTGGTACTGGAGTGACGAGTGACGCCTCTTGAGGTTGTACCAGTTGAGCCAGGAGAACACCTCGGCCCGAGCGGCAGCCTTGTCGGCGAACTTCCCGTTGCTGCCCAGTAGCTCTCGCTTCAGCGAGGCGTGGAACGCCTCAGCCAATGCGTTATCGGCAGAGGAGCCGACCCGACCCCTCGATCGCAGGACGCCTTCGTTGTCGCAGCAGCGGGCGAAGTCCAGCGAAGTGTATTGCGAACCGTTATCCGTGTGCATAATGGAGCCATCGAGGCCGCCGCGGGCGCGACGGGCCGCGTCCATCGCCTCCACGACCAGGTCGGCCCGCATGTGATCAGCGATCGACCAGCCGACCACCCGCCGACTGGCGAGGTCGATCACCGTTGCCGGATAACAGAACTCGCCGGAGGCGGTCGGCAGGTACGTAATGTCGCCGACGTACCTCTGGCCGGGCGCCTCGGCGGTGAAGTCCCGCTCCAGCCGGTCGGGCACCACGGCCGCCTCGGGGTCGGGCACGGTCGTGACCGGCCGCTTCACCCGCCACGCCCGGCCCTCGATACCGCCCTCGCGCATCAGGCGGGCCACGCGCTTCGCGTTCACCGCCAGGCCGTGGGCCTCGCGCAGCTCGACGGCGATCCGGGGCGAGCCGTAGGACTCCCCCGAATCGGCCCACACCGACTCGATGAGCTCGAACAAGGCCGCGTCACGTTCCTTGCGCGCCAGGCGGGCCGCACGGCCGTCCCGCCACTGGTAGTACTTCGAACGCGTCAGGCCCAGCACCGCGCACCTCCGCCTCACCGGCCAGGTCTTGGCATGGTCCGCGACGAACTGGTATTTCGTGCCCAGTCCGTCGCGCGCAGAAAAACTGCGGACGCCTTGCGCAGGATGTTGCGCTCCTCGCGCAGTCGGGCGACTTCGGCTTTGAGCCGGCGGTTCTCTGCTTCGATCACAGCCTGGGAGGCTAGGTCCAGCGTCGGGTCCTGGCTCTGGCCGGCCGCGTTCGCGGTGAGCTTGCCCGCACCGGCCTTGCGCACCCAGTTCTTCAGCGTGTTCAGCGAAATGCCCAACGCCGCAGCAGTCTTCACATACGACGAATCAGTGTCGGTCACGTACAAACGGACCGCATCGGCCTTGAACTCATCGGTGTACTTGCTGCCTGATGCCACCTTGATCGCTCCTTGCAGCCGAGCCTACCGGCCCGACGATCCAGGTGTCCCCACCACAAGGGGAAGCTCCGTGCGATATGGCGCTCGATGCGCTGGAGATGGGCCTGTGGGTCCGAGCCCGCGACGGGCAGGACACCTCGGGGGGCTGGTGCATCAATCCGACCGCGGCGTCCAAAACCGAGCCGTGCGCTACACCGAGCGGCTCGCCGACGCCCAGGCCGTGGACTCGGTCGGCTCCAATGGCGACTCGTATGACACCGCGACGGCCGAAGCGACGGGCTCGCTGTTCAAGGCAGAGCAGGTCCGGACCCGGGGGCTCTGGAAGTCGATCACCGACATCGAGAGCGCCACCGCCGAGTACGTCGACTGGTACAACCACCGACGCCTCCACGGCGAGCTCGACCACCGGCCGCCAGCCGAGGTCGAAGCCGACTACTGGGCGACCGGCTACCATCAACCCCCGACGCCCCAACCAGCCGCCGAAACCAGATAACCGAGCCTCCAAGAAACCCGGGGCGATTCACTAGCATCTCGCAAAGGAGACGTCCTATGCCATCGGAGCCTGAGGACTTCGCCCTGGATCTGTACTTCACTGAAGTCGACTGCGAAAGCTGCGGGCAATCCCATCCCCTGGCTCTGGGGTGTCGGCATTGCGGAACCGATCCGGTCCCTGATCCTCACGTTACACGTCGCACCGAGATCGTCGCTGATGCCCTCGATATTCTCGACCTGTCTGTGGCAGCTCCTCCAGCATCAACCATCCAACCCTACTTGGAGGATTCTGGGCCGCTTGGGGAGTGGATATCGCGACTGAGCAACCTCCTTGTCCTGGTGTGTGACGAACAGGACGTGGCAGTCGAGCTGCAGGCACACGTGCAAAACCTGGTCGCGTGGCGGGATGAGCTGGCTGCCGCACCGCGTCTGCGTCCGAGCTTGTGGCGGTTGGATCTGCTGCGTGCATCGGTGGCATCGCTGATCGATGCCACACGAGCGTTCCTGCGCGGAATGGTCGCTCCCAACGGTGACTCGGCGCTCTCGCTGTGGCAGACAGCGAATGAGTCCATCGCTGCTGCGAACGAGCTCCTCGAAGACGCGGTGGAGCGCCTGGCGCGCCGCTCGCGCACCACAGCATCCGATGCAGCCGACTCGAATGAGTTGCTCATCCGCATGGCTGAAGAACTTGCGCGCGATATCGATATTCACGCCGACGCTGAGATCCCGGCCGATATCGCAGCGATCTACACGCAGATCACTGGTGATGCTGAGTGCCCTGTCACGCCCGCTGTCAGCCTGACAATGGCCCAGGTACAGATCGACCTGCTGGCTGACCGCGACCGGTTCTGGAAGTGCGCGGGAATCACGTACCGCCGACTCACCAGCACCGTCTCACGCGGTTGCGCCAAGTTCGGTGAGGTGATCGCTCACGACGGCTGGTTCGACCACTTCCATGAGATGCACCGGGAACTGCAGATGGCTGGCGGCGAATTCCAGACGCTCCTACGCAGTGAGAATCCCGAACGTCAGGTTCGCGCGCTCATCCGCTTCGGTCACGTGCTGGCCGAACGGCTCTCACCGTTCCTTCTCGCAACGGTCCTCGCGGCATACAAGGATCGAGACTACGGAGAGCTCATCGATGTAGGTTTTGGGGATCTGCTGGGCCAGGCTCGCGATGTCCGCCTCGAGACGCTACTGCTGGGCTTGGACAAGGCCCTGCGCCACGCCGATGCACACGGACGCCTCCAGCGCATCGACGTCGAGAACCAGATCGTGTACTTCACCGCCGAACAGCGGGAGTACGACTCGCTGACCTTTAACCAACTCATAGATCGAGTCTTGGCAGGATGGGAGTCCGCGCATGCGATGCTCACCGGAGTCATCATCGCGCTGATCAACGGGGGCCATACCGACAAGCTGCGGCTGTTCGACGACCTCGGCTTTACCATCCCTGAACGCGTCGACTTCATCCTCGCGGCGATGG
This sequence comes from Glycomyces xiaoerkulensis, assembly GCF_002798405.1. Taxonomy (GTDB): domain Bacteria; phylum Actinomycetota; class Actinomycetes; order Mycobacteriales; family Micromonosporaceae; genus Glycomyces; species Glycomyces xiaoerkulensis. The sequence goes on from NZ_PGGV01000037.1 coordinate 363,970, forward strand.
GATGGACTGATCGACACGTGAGCCTGGACGGAGCGACGCTCCGCATCGAGGCGAACGTCGATCCCGACCTCAAACTCATCGGTGCGGTGAGAGTTATCGCGCACGAACTTGATGCGGCCGAGAACATCGAACTCTCGTTGCAACGGGGCGACGTTCGGGAGACTTGGCAGGGACCAACCACCTGCTTCACCAACAATCATGCCACCGCGGAGCCTGGGCTCGCGATGGCGTGGGTCATGCGGCGTTGGCAGCACAATGGGGCTCCCGCAATCGACCGCTCACTCGCACGTATCGCCTTCGCGCGCACCATACTAGCGAGGCTCGTCGAAGTCGGCGACGTCGCCCGCGTTCGGCCGCTCGTCGTTACAGGTGCCTTCATCGCGCGCCAGCTCGATGACCACCGACTCATCGACGCGGTACTAACCCTGGTCCGGTTCTGTAACGATCTGAATGGCGGACAGGCAACGGATACGCAGTGGCGACGTGCGACAGGCGAACTCACGCGACTTGGCGCTTCGGAGGCCAGACCACTTCCTCGCTTCTGAACTTGGGCTGCTCACTCTCGAGCTACGGCAGAGTGAGGTGGCCGTTTTACTCGGCCGGTGGCGTAGGCGCGCCGGTTGGCCCAGGCCAGGTCCGTATCATCGACTTCGATCGTCGGTAGTTCATACCAGGGGTCCGGGTCCGGGGGCGCGAGTAGGTTGAACCGTGACTGGTCGAACTCACGAAGCCGATATGGACGCTCGGCGGCGCCGAGCAACTGCTGTGGAATGACGCATCGTGCCGCAATGTCGGCAAGAGAACACTCTTGGTTCTTCAGCGCCACCGCAATCCGTTCGGCCAGGGCGTCTCGGCGGTTCTTGCTAGTGAGGAAGTCGACCATCCAGCCTGGGCCTTCGCCTTCAGGAGCGTCGTCGCCTGCGCGGAGATGGTCCAGGAATTCTTCGATCATGGACGGACACATTGCCGCGGCGACGTCGTCGAGCCATGCGAGGCCCGGCTTTTGGTGTTCGGCAGTGCGGATGATCTGCGCCTGGACGGCCAGGCTTGAAGCGCCCGCCAGCGCCTTCGCGATCGAAGCGGGTGCGGCGTGGTCCGACAACTGCAGCAGCATCACTGCAATCCATTCGATTGCGGAGCTGCGCGGGCGTGCGAGGTATCCGGAGTCAGTCGGCAGCTGGTCGAGGTTTGACAGAACCGAGGCGATCACCGTCAATCGCTGGTGGTCGCCGCTGCTGTCGATGGCCATCGCTGTGGTCGCCTGAGCGGCCTTGTCGATGACGAGCACGACCCGGCCACCTTCCGGCTGTGTCAACAAGGCGCGGAGAGTGGTGTCGGCTCCCTCTCCCGCGGCGGCGACGCCCCGGGCGACTTCGATGTCGGAGAGGTCATGGGTAGGAATGCCGAGTGCGAAGTAGCGGTCGAAGTACCGGTGGTCGCAGATGTGCTTCCCTGCATCCGGGTATCTCACACGAATCCCCGAGTCGATCTTCGGGAACAAGGTAGACAGGAGCACCCGCGCATCCTCCTGAGCGGGTGCCGGCACGGTCGACAGCAGTGATGCGAGATCGAACGGCTCATAGAGAGGGCCGGAGCCGCCGCTCCGCAGCTTGCCGGTGTGCCCGGAGATTAGTTCGTCCTTCCATTGGGGCAGCCGGGCGTAGAGCACCGGGAAGGTGGTCCGCAACAGGGTCAGGATGATCAGGTCCTCGTCGTTGATCTCGTCCTGGTCAACGAGCGGCAGATGGTGCCGCAGCTGGGCAAGATACCGGTCGATCGCTCGGGGCGTTGACAGCTGCGACAGGTACACCTTCTGGAGAGCGCCAAGTTTTCCGCTGGAGATCGCGCGCCGTCCGGCGTCAGCGAGCGCTTTGTCGATCCCCTCGTCGAGGCGGTCGATCAGCTGGGTCTCCAAGAGTGGAGGCACCACCAGCGGGTACTGGACGATCTTCTCAAGGAACCGTGCGGCCGCGTCCGACTCGCCTCCGATGAGGTCCGTCTCCGAGAGCGTTTGGAAGAGCGTGGCCTCGTCGTACGCGAGGAGGTAGTGGACTCCTTTGAATCGCCCCAGGAGCCTGACGACCTTCAGCAGGCCGAGGAGCTCGGTGCTCTGGAGGCGGTCGATGTCGTCGGCGATGAGCAGGATCGGCGTCTTCAGGGAGAGCAGGTCACTTTCGGCCCGGTGAAACGCCTTGTCCCAGGGCTCCTGCTTGACGAGTGCCTCACTGGCCATCTTGGCAGTGGCGGCGACCGTGCCTCCGATCCAGGGAATGGCTTTCGTTGCTGGCGCTGCAACCTGGGCCAGTGTGCCCAGGGACTTGCGCAGTCGCTTCGCTTTCTTCGGCGGCAACGCGGTGCTCAAGGATGCATAGAAGTCTCCGAGCAGCCCGTCCAGATCACTGGTGGCCCATGGTGTGAAACGAGCAACCTGCCAAGCAGAGTACGAGGTCTCGATCTCCTCCTGGATCATGGCGAGCATCGAGCTCTTACCGCTGCCCCATGCTCCGGTCAGCCCGAAGACGATGCTGCTCTTGCCCGGATCGCTCTCCGTGATCAGTCGCGCCGCCTGTACCGCGTAGGCGACCCTGTCGAAGACATCCTCGTCCTTCGACGCAATCGGCTCGTCGCTCCAAACTTCAACCATGACTCCAGTGTGATCGCAGACTCCGACACTCGCGCAACGCGAAATCCGAGCGGCCGACCCACAGCGTGTCAGCATCGAGGTATGGCTCCTGCTGTTCTCGCCACTGCCGCTGGAAGGTTGACGTAGGTGGAGCGCACCGGTCCGTTGAATGAGCGGCAACTCAAGGTCCTCGGTCTTGTCGGTGGAGGCGATGATCTCAGCGGTTCCGGGTCGGTGGGGTATCGGAACACGGCGAGGGCTTTGCAGTCTCGCGGTCTGGTCTCGGTGAGCCGGAGCGGGGGCCGGTGGCAGGCGATCATCACCGAGGCCGGTCGGTACTACCTCGAGCACGGTACACACCCTGATAATGCGCCTGGCCACGCGGCGGCTGGCCGGACACCAAGACAGCGCGCCAGCACTGCCGACGTCGTATCAGACACGCGCCCCAAGTACGGGACGCTCGCGCTGAATCGGTCGGCATCGCCGGGTGAGCGGCATGGCGACGCCGTGGAGTTGATCGAGCGGTTGCGCACGGAGCGGATCGTGGACTTGCTGTCATTGTCGGCACCCGAGCAGGGCCGGTGGCGCAAGACCATCGACTACGCGAAGCGGCACGGTCTGGTGCCCGAAGGCCATCGGATCGAATGCAACCAACCGGTCGCCGGCACGATGACTGTCCGGCTCGTCGCCGCCGTCCATCCCACCGCTGCCCGGAAACGGGCCGCGACGTTCCCGCCGGTCGCGGTTCCCGACCGACTTGATCAGCCCCACCCGGTCATCGCTCAGCTGCGAGACGACTCCGAACGAATGGCGACGCCGAGCCAGGTGCGCCACCGCGGCCTCTGCATGCTGCAGGGCCTCGCCCAGGCCGCGGTCGAACGCGGCTGGGACGTCACCGACCATGCCACTGACCGAAGCGGCATCCCGTCGGAGAAGCAGCGGATTCGCCTCGCCCGCGAAGGAGCGATCCGGATCGGGATCCGCGGGTTCACGTACACGGTCACGGTCGACCAGAAGTCCCCGCAGACACCCGACCCCACCAAGGCCGGCCACCTCAAGGTCACACTCCCCCAGTCGTACACGGGCATGCAATCGACGTGGACCGACGCTAAGACGGTCCCGCTGGAGCAGCGGCTGCCCGAAGTGATCGAGGCACTCGCCCAACGCGCTGCAGCGGATCGGAAAAGGATCGCCGCGGAAGCGCGCTCAAAGGCCGCCCAGCAGCAAGCCCGGGATGCAGACGCCGCTCGCGACCGGGGGCGGGCGGTCGAGGGATTCCTGGCCGACGAACTCGATCGCCAAGCCCGGGCATTGGAGCGGTGGCGCCGCCTCACCGCCTACTGCGACCGCCTCGAAGCACACCTGGACGCAGCCGATCCCCAAGCGGCGGAGGTCGAATCCGCTCGTTCATGGCTCGCCTGGGCACGCGCCCACACCGCGACACTCGACCCGTTCAAGGAGCTGCCGGGCCTACCCGAAGTGCCCGACCACCGCCCCGCTTTCGGGAACGACGAAAAACCCCACCACCCGGCGACCGATGTTTGTGCTGGTAGAACGCCCACCATCCCGGAGTTTCCTAGAACATGGGACGCGGGCCGGGGGTTTCACCCCCACGGGTGAACGATGCTGAACCACTGTCATTTCCGGTCCGGAACTTTGGCCGGTATTTGGCCGGAAACTGGTTGGCGACAGCCGGACGACGCCGGACGCGGTTGGCGACGGCGATCCGGACAAGTGACGTAATCGCAGATCACCGGCACCGAACGGCGAGATTTCGTACACAGAGGCGGATGTTCGAAGGCCATGGAACCGAACAGCCCGGACAATCCAGCGTTGATGCAGGTCAGCAGGGTTCTACTGGCGGAGGATGAGGGATTCGAACCCTCGACCGGGATCAACCGGAACCCGCTTAGCAGGCGGGCGCACTAGGCCACTATGCGAATCCTCCGGGCATGCCGCAGATACCGGCACGTACCGAGAAACGAGCATACCGGCAGGCGCGTTCGATCGCTAGGCGGGTTCCGGTCGGTCAGAGCCAGCTCACGTGCGGCGCGACGAGCAGGAATCCGACGAAGGCGGCGATGTCGAGGAGGGTGTGGGCCACCACGAGCGGGCCGGTGCGCTTCCACCGGAGGAAGGCGAGGGCGAACACCGCGCCCATCACCGCGTTGCCGACGAAGCCGCCGATGCCCTGGTAGAGGTGGTAGGTGCCTCGCAGTGCGGCGTGGGCCAGGACGATGGCCACCGGGGACCAGGCCAGTTGCCGCAGACGGGTCACCAGGTAGCCGACGCCCACGACCTCTTCCAGGAGGGCGTTCTTCAGGGCCGCCAGGATCAGCACCGGGACCGCCCACCACACGTCGTTCAGGTTCGCGGCGGCGATCGTGACGTTGAGGCCCAGCTCCCGCGCCAACAGGTACAGGCCCAGGCCCGGGATGCCGATCGCGGCCGCGAGGGCGGCGCCGCCGAAGAGGTCGAACCCCGGGCGCCGCCCGTCCAGGCCGATCAAGCCGAAGGGGTTGCCGCGGTCCAGATCGAGCAGATGCAGGGCCAACGCCACCGGGGCCAGCGCCAGCGCGAGGCTGATGAGCTGCCGGCTCAGATCCAGCCACGGGCGCTCCTCCTCGGCCCGGGCGCTGTTCATCGCCACCGTCGCCTCGGACAGGCCCCCAGGCTCGGTCAGGGTCGCCAGGAAGCCGACGATCGCCCAGACGGCCGAGGCGCCGAGCGAGAGGGCGAGGACGATGACGACCTCCCGCTGGACGGTGCGGGAATGGAGCTCGTTCCTCATACGCTCCGAGCCTGCCAGAGCCGGTGGCGGAATTCCGCGGTGGTCGCACGGCTTGTGCGACGGGCCGTGTCCGATCGCGTGCAGAATCGAGGACAGAGAGGCGAGGTGCTGTGAACCTCATCCCACTCGGCGACGCTCAAAGATCGCGGCACCTCGCTTTTCGCCCTCTGAGCTCTCCCTTTGTCTGTCGTCTCCTTGACATTTCGCGGTCCGGGTCGGGTAAGGTTAGCCCAGCCTTACCTGAGAGGGGTTGCCGATGGGATTCGCGCGTGTGGAGGGCCTCGAGTGCTGAGCGCCGCCGCCGTCGAAGCCCAGTGCCCTGAAACGCGAGGGCAACCCCTGGATCGGCCGTCCTATCCCGACCTGCTGGCACCGCTGCGCGCTGGTGCCGACCGCATCACGCGCCACCACGGGCCGCAGCCGCTGATGGGACTGCGCCGCTGGCTCGACGGCCGGGCGGCCCCCGAGGGCACGCACATGACCGGCGCCTCCCTCGCCGCCGGCCGCACCGGGGAACTGCTCGCCGACTCGGCCCGTCTCTGGGGCGGTTCCCCGCACGCCTCGGCTGCGCTGGCCTGGAAGACCTACTGCTACTGGGCGGTCGCCCCGGTCGTGCTCGGATACGTTTCGGCCCGGCGCGTGCCGCTGCTGGAGGCCGACGACTTCCAGTTCACCATCGCCGCCGACGGCGAGCCGCGCTTCTCCGGCCGCCAGCTCCGGCCCCGCTTCCTGGCGCTGCCCGACGACCCGCTCGCCGATGCCGCGGGCGTCGAGGTCGTCGCCAACGACGCCGAGCTGCTCGAGCGGCTGGGCAAGTCGCTGTTCGAGGCCCACCTCGATCCGGTGATGGAGGCGATCCGGGGCCGGGTCCGCCTCGGTCGGCGGACCCTCCTGGGCTCGCTCGCCTCCGGCCTGGCCTACGCGGTCACCACCTGCGCCCCCGCCGGCCGCGAGTCGGCCGAGTCGGTCGCTCGGACGCTGCTGGAGACCTTCGGCGTCGCCGACTTGGTCGACCTCGGCACCGACGGGGCCGGCCGCCTGGTCTACCGGCGCCACACCTGCTGCCTGGCGTTCACCATCGACGGCTGCGGCACCTGCGCCACCTGCTGCATCCAAACCGAGCGACGTTGAACCGCCACGCCTTTGGTAGATTTGGCTAGCCTTTGCGCGCCCGGAGGTGTCGCATAGTGGACTAGTGCAGCGGTCTTGAAAACCGCCGTGGGTCTCAAAGCCCACCGTGGGTTCGAATCCCACCGCCTCCGCAACACCAGCAGAAACGGCCCTTGACCAGGCAATACCTTGGTCAAGGGCCGTTCGCGTTCGTACTCAAGAGGTACGGCTGAGTCCGGCTCGGCGCGGCCTATTCCGGCCCGTCACTGAGATTATGGTGAGATTTTCCCGTGCCACGCTCCCCCGCTTTCCCCTCGGGAGTCTCCTGCTCGGAGTCATTGGCGGGCAAGACATCGAGGATGCGCCTTTCGGCTCTCCGGGCGCTGCCATCGAGACACTTGGCGTAGACCCGCAGCAGCGTCTCAATGCTGTGGCCTGCCCACTCAGCGACCTGGGCGACCTCAACGCCTGCGGCGAGCCAGCCGGAGACGCAGGCGTGACGAAGGTTGTACGGCACTGCGGCCAGCCCGCGCTCCAGTTCCTTCGGCGTGAGCGCCTTCTCGCGAGCCTTCTGCCAGACCCTGCCGTAGGACTCCTGACTCGGGACCGCCCCCTTCGGGCCTACAAAGAGTCGGCCTCCCGAGCCGTAGCCGTGCTTGTCGATGTGGCCGCGGATCCGCTTCGCCAGGAGTGGGTGCATCGGCGCGATGCGGATCGACTTCTCCGACCGATGCTTCAACCGACGGCGATCACGCCGTTGGGTGCGATCGTCGTTGTATCGAGCCTTGGCGTGAGGCTCGGCGCGTCGCAGGCGGAACTCGCCGAAGGCGTCCTCGTCGCCTTCGGCAGGCAGTTCGAAATCGCCGCGATGCAGTGCGATGACCTCCTCGGGCCGCATGCCGGCATAACCCATGATCGCGAAGAACGTCTCCATCCGCTCTCCGAGCTTGCCGAGCTGCCCAACGGCGCTGAGCAGCCGAGCGACCTGGTCATGGTTCGGAACGACGGCGGGGTCGATGGAGTCATCGCTGTGTTCGACTGTCCACGACACTGTCCCGAACGGATTGGAGCGCAGGACCCTGATCTCGACGGCGTACTCCATCGCAGTGTTGATCGTGCTGCGACGGCGCTTGGCATAGTTGGCGGACGCCCTAGCCCCGTCCTGCCTGAGACTCAGGTGGTCGAGCAGTCCGCGAATGAGTCCAGGGCCGTCTTCTTCGTCCTCGAACGCGGCCATCTCGACCGTGTGCTCTTCGAGCCATGCGATGGCAGCCGCGTGCTCCTCGGGTACCTGGTCCCCATGGAGGCGATCGCCGAAAGCCCACTGCTTCAGCGCCGCTCTGATCTCGCTGTCAGAAGGCCGCTGCTTGCCCGATTCAAGCAGCGCCAGAGTCGCGTCGCTGAGCCCTTCGGCGATGCTCTGGCGTTGCCGACCGCCGATGCGCGGCCATCGCATCTCGCTGTACTTCAGCGCGAACTCGTACCACCGGAGGTCGGAATTCGTCCTGAGCATCGACTGCGGCAGACCGGTGGCGGCATCGAACTTCTCGCCATTGCGGTGGGCGGCGACAAGTTCAGCCTTGAACCCGTCGGCGGCGGCCTTGCTGTGGAAGGGTTTGCGCTTCGGCTCTCCCTCCACGGTCCACCGGACGGTATGGGTTTTCTTGCCACCTTTCCGCTTGGTGACTTTATGGTCCCAGAAGGTGGCTTTGTAGCTCCATTGCATCAAGCGCTCACCTCGGCAAGGCTGTCGAGCCACTTGTCGAAGTCAGCGCGGCGGACCCGCACCTGCCCGTTCGGCAGCTTGAAGTGGCGCGGTGCGCGGTCCTTGTTCTTCCAGTCATTCCAGGTCGACTTCGTGATGTCGAGCTCGGCGAACACCTCCTGGAGGGTCATGAGGTTGGGTGAACTCGGCCGTGTGGGTTTCGGTCGTGACGTCGCACGTGACATGCTGGAATCTCCTTCTCTTGTCTTTGGCGGACGGAAAGGAACGACAGGTCGGCGGCGGCCTCCTAAAGCGAGCCGCCGACCCTCGTCGTATCTGGGTGAAGGTCGTAGCGGGGTGTGGTCGGGCGGCCGCCTCGGCGGCGGGGCAGGGGTTGTTCGCGGAGCCAGCCGTGTTCGACGAGGACGCGGGCGGCGGTGCGGACTTTGTCGGCGGTGGCGAAGTGGCGGCGGCCGCGCAGGGCCCGGTACATGTCGCGGGCGCTGATGCCGGGCCGTCCGTGGCGGGTGAGCCAGTCGAGTAGTTCGGCGGCCGGGCCCGTGTGGTCGTCGACGCCCATGTACGCGAATGTGGCCAGGGCGTGGTCGGCGAAGTAGTAGCCCAGGACGGTAGCGCGGTCGATCGTGTCGGCCTCGATGGGCATCCGGGTTCCGGCGGTGGGGTATTGGGCCAGGTGGAGGAGTCCGGCGAGGCGAACGACGGCGCCGGTCCATTTGTTGGCCCAATTGAGGATGGGTTCCCATTCGCCGCCGGGGGCCAGGCGCGGTTCACGTTCCCGTTCGAGGTCGACCACCCGGGCCCGGGCCTGCGGCGACAGCTCCAGCACGGCCGCCTCGGTCTGGTGGTGCATGGCGTGGACGATCCCGCCCAGCTTGCGGCTGTAGGCGGTCTTCACGGGGCCGGGGATGGCCGGTGGGCACGGGTTGCGGTTCCCGACCGTGGAGGCCGGGAGGGCGTACAGGAACCGGGCCATCAGGCCGCGGTCTTCGAAGCCGGGCATGCGGGCGGCCTCGCGGAGGACGGCCGGTTGGACGGCCAGCCCGACCGTGAGGGCCGGGGCCGGGACGTACTCGGCCGGGGCCGACTTGCGGGCCACCCGCAGCAGGTCTCCGGCGTGGCCTTTGAGGAACACGTCGAGGTCGGGGACGCCGGAGTAGCGTCCGGCGATGGTGGCGAAGATGCCGCCCTCGGCCGACAGGATCGCCAGGCGGCCGGACTGCTCGGCCAGCAGCGACTTCGCCGCCTCGGGGGTGATGTCGTCGGCCACGAGCTTGGGTTCGACCGGGATGGCGGCCGCCTCGGCCTCGCGTGCGGCCGTTTTGGCGCCGTTGACCGCTTCGGGGTCGTCGGGGGCCTTGGAGGCGGCGGCCAGGGCCTGCTCGGCGGCGCGTTTGGCGATCTCGGCCTCGGTGGCCGCCTCGATGATCGCCGGGCGGGCGGCCTCGGCCAGCTCGGCCTCGGTCTCCAGGATCGGGGCCACAAGGTGGCCGAACGTGGAGGACTTCCGGTTGCCCGGGCCCAGGGCGACGGCGGTGAACAGGTTGCACGGCTCGACCCAGTCGGGCCCGGCCTGGACGGCCAGGCGGCCCTGCGCGGCCGTGGCCAGGGCGGCGAGGCCGATCGATCCGGCCAGGTCGGTCGGGGTCTGGGTGGCCTCGGCGACCGACTCGACCATGTCGCCCAGCCAGTCGGGCAGGGCCACAGCCGGGAACGCCGGCAGGCCCTCGCGCGAGCCGCCCAGCGGGATCGGCGCGGGCCAGTCCTCGGCGCCGTGGCCGACGTCGGCGAGGGCGGCGCGGGAGTCGGCCAGGACCTCCGCGATCTCGCCGCCGCCCTCGGCGGCCTGCCCCAGCCGGGCGGCGACGGCGTGGACCCGGCGGCGCTGCGCGGCCTCGGCGACCAGTCCGGCGTAGTAGGAGCCGGAGGCGGCGGCCGGGACCGCCTCCAGCAGGTCGTGGAGGTAGGGGCCGCCGCCGACCTTGGCGAGGTTCCCTTCCTCGTTGAGGCGGGCGGCGACGGCCACCGGGTCGGTCGGCTTGCCCTCGCCGTGCAGGGCGGCGATCGCCGCCCAGATCAGCCCGTGCCGGGGCGCGTCGAACGATCCGGCCTCGATGTGGGCGGCGATGGCCGGGACGGTGGCGGGGTCGAGCAGGGCCGCCCCGAGGGTCGACCGTTCAGCCTCGAGAGCCGGGTCGGTGCGCTTGTGCTTCATGACGGTGTCTCCTTCCTGCCCGGGGCCACCACAGGCGGCCCCGGGGGCTGGCTGGTGGTTCAGGTGGTGGCCGGTGCCGGCGGCGCGCCGACCAGCGGGCTGTGGGCCAGGCGGGTGCCGATGCAATCGGTGTAGGCCGGTGGGATCGCCTCGACCAGCTCGGTGCGGTCGTCGGTCCAGTCGATGCCCATCGCGGCCCCGCCGGCACAGCAGAACAGGTCGAGCAGCCGTCTTCTGGTGGTCATGGTGTGATCTCCTTCGGGTTACGGAGCGTGATATTTGCGGGGGTTCTCGTTCCTGGGAGCGCCGTGTCGCGCGCGCACCCACGACATGGGGCCTATGGGGTCCGCGATTGCGCGCCAAATCTCGGAGCTTTGTCCTGATATAGACGTAATTTGCGGCTTGGGGCGCGACAGTGGCGCGAGAGCGCGCCACGGCGGTGACCTGCGCGTTGTCGCTCGTGGCACGCTCGCGCGCCAATTACACACAGTGACAATCAGTGTCGAGATCGCTCAGGCGGCGAGGCGGTAGACGGTGGCGGTCGAGGCGCCCTCACGGGCGATCAGGCCGTCCTCGGTGAGGCGGCCCAGCAGCCGCTGGAGGGTCCGCCGGGGCACCTGGGTCTGCGACTCCAGGGCCGCGATGGGCAGGGGCGCCTCGGATTCCCTGAGCACGCCGACGACGCGGGCGGCGTGGGGCACGTCGGCCAGGGCCTCGTCATCGAGCTCGGCCTCGTCGTCGGCGGCGATGTCGGCCAGCTCGACCTCGCCGTACTCCTCGGTCTCCAGGGCCTCGGCGGTGAGGCCCTGCGCCGCAGGAGCGGCTTCGGTCGCGGCCGCAGCCTCGCCGGCGGTCTGCCCGGCGGTCCGGGGCCAGCCGAGGATGCCGGCCTCGTGGGCCGACAGGACCGGGCGGGCGGCGGCGTAGGCGTCGATCATGGCGTCCCACCCGGCGGCGTTCTTGGTGATCGCGGTGTCGGCGTCGTAGGCCATCGTCTTGGCCGGGTCGCCGCCGTCAGGGTCGCCGACCCAGCACTGGCCTCGGGTGCGCAGGCCGCGTTCGGTGACGTCGACCTCCCAGCCCTGCACGTCGCCGTCGTGGGCCTTCTTGACCTTGTGCACGAGGAAGTTCGACCCGTATTCACTGGTCAGTGTGGTCGGGACGTCGTTGGCGTTGATCGACTGGGTGATGAACCCGATGACGATCCCTGCCTGTCGGACGTGCTTGGGCAGCGACTCCATGAGCGTGATGAGCTTGTCGGCCTGGGCGGGCTTGGCCTGCTTGAGCATGACGGTGAGCTCGTCGACGGGATAAAGGATGGCCGGGTGCTCGGGGGTGGGGATCCAGTTGCGCATCCGGTTCCCCTCGGCGTCGGTCATGCCCTTGAGCCGCTGGATGCGGTCGCTGGAGAGCCGCTCCAGGGCCTCCAGATCGGCGATGACCTCCTCGATGGTGGTGGCGCGGCGGTGCAGCGCCGGGGCGTGGTACTCGCCCAGGTCGGCCTTGACCGCGTCGGCGGCGGCCACGACGAGGTTGTTGCAGGCGATCGCCGACAGCAGCAGCGAAGAGGCGGTGTTGGTCTTGCCCGACCCGGTCATGCCGACCAGGCCGATGCACTTGGCGTCGGGGTTGTCGGTGAAGACCCGCGCGGCCGACTCGCGGTCGTCGACCGACCCGAGGACGTGGCCGATCGCCAGGCCGTCCAGGACCGACCGCGAGCCCGGCGCCCAGGCCGCGCCCTCGGCGCGGTTAGCCGGGTCCAGGGCCGGGTGGGCGATGTTCTTCTTGGCGGTCACGGCCGCGTGCAGGACGGTGACCTTCATGTGGCGGGAGTCGCCGGCCGAAACGCGGCGGGCGATGACGCGGGCGGCGTCGACGTGGAGCTGGTGGGCGATGTCGGCGTCGCGGAACTTCTCGGGGCGGTCGGCGTCGCCGACGTACACCCGGTACTCGACATCGCCCTTGGCGTTGGCACTGACGCTGGTCACGCGGGTCGCGTCGCACGCGCCGAGCGCGTGGAGGGCGGCGCCCATGGCGCGGACGCGCCGCTCGGAGCGGGAGTAGCGGGTGAACACGCTGCTGCCTGCCCACCACCAGACGGCCAGGACCGTCCCCGCTGCGACGATGACGCCCCAGACCGGCGCCCAGGCGGCGGCGAAGGTCAGCGCGACCGCCGACGCGGTGCCGAACATGAGCTGGGCGGCGGCCGGGGCCTGCACGGACCGGTCCAGGTCGCCGATGAGGCCGTCGAGCCAGACCCAGATGGTGGCGGCCATGACGGCGATGACCGCCCACGCCCACGGTCCCCAGACCCAGACGCTCAGGTTCGCCGCGGCGGCTGCGAGGCCGGCGGCGGCGATGACGTGGACCGGCAGCAGTCCCCGCCAGTGGCGGACGTTGAAGCGCGTGGCCGCGGCGGTGCCCTTGGCGGTGGTCTTCGCCGCGCGTCCGGTGGTCTTCAAGGTCTTGGCCGTAGAGTTCGCGGTAGTCACAGTGGGCTCCTTACGTGTCCTGGTGGCTGAACAGAGGCCGGGACGAACCAGTCCTTCGTCCCGGCCGAAGTGCTCTCTAGCGGTCGATCGGGGTGACCGTGGCGGCGACGCTCTCGGCCGCCCCCTGGTGCCGGTACAGGTTCATGAACGCCCGCTGCGCCCCGTGGAGGGTGTTTCCGGCCGCCTTCAGGTCGTCGGCGGCGTCGGCCAGGTGCCGGCGGACCTTCTGGTGGACGCCGTAGCGGGCGAGCCGGTCGGCCAGGTCGTCGAGGGTGCGGCCCCACAGAGTCATCGCGAACTTGTTGGTCGCCAGGTGGGTCCAGACGCCGTTGACGACGTTGCCCTGCTCGGGCAGCCACGCGCTGACGAGCAGGGCCGCGCGGGTGGCCGGCACCTGGGTCTCCAGCGGCGCGTGCGCCCCGCCGACCAGGGGCATCCCGGCCATCGGCACGTTGGAGGCCTCCTGGTTGATCTGGTCGGTGTAGATCCGGCCCATCGCCTCGGCGGCCCTCTTGATCGACTCGCCTGCGCTGCCGAGCAGGCCGATCGCGGCGGTGACCCGCTCATGCACCCGGTCGTCGATGTTGCCGATCTGGAAGGTCAGGCTGAGGTCCTCGAAGCCGGACCCGACCGCCTCGATCGAGGCCTTCAGGTCGGTGCAGGCGCCGACGATCGAGTTCGCGGCGAAGTTCTGGATCGGCGCCCAGTCGCCGATCTGGTCGATGACGGCCGAGTAGGCACGAGCGAGGTCGCTGGTACCGAGCAGGCGAGACGTTGCTGACATGTGGATCACCCCGGTTCCGGTGGTGGTGGTGACGGTCTTCTGACTGATGCCGCTGCGGCTCGTTGCGGTCACGGTGGTGGTCGTCGCCGTGGTCGTGGCGGCGGTAGCGGCCGGCGGCCGCCCGGTGGTGGTGACCCGCTTGCGGTAACCGGCGCGGTGGGAGGCGACAATCGCCCGTTTGGGCAGCGTGTAGGCCACGGTCGCCGCGCCCCACGCGAACAGGTTCGTGGCCGGGTGGCGACGCAGCCAGCGGCGCGCGCCACGGCGCGCGTCCCGGCGCGTGTCCTGCCACGCCTCGGCGAAAATGCTGGTCATTGGGTCTCCATGTGCTGTCGGCGGACGGCTTCGACGGTCAGGTACTCGGCCATCCGGCGGTGCCCTTCCGCGACCGCGACGGCCGCTTCGACGACTCCGGCCGCGGCGGTGGCCTCGGCCCGGTCGGCGCCGACGCCGATGCCGTCCATGTGCTCGCGCGCCAGGGCGAGGTAGTCGGCCGCCGTGTCGGCGTACTCGGCGGCGGTCCGCGGTGGTTGGCGTTTCGCCATGTCGTGCCCTCCTTCGTGGCCTGGCTCTTCAGCGGCGGGAGGCCATCCCTCACCGGACCCGCGCAGGGCGGGTTTCGCCACGTGGGACCGGTCGAGCAGCAGACCGGCCCCACCGGATGCGGCTATCGGGCCTCCGTGGAGGCGAGGCGGTCGCGCAGGGCGCGCGCCCTGCCCTTGCTGACGCGGACGGTGCGGCGGATCGACTCGGCGCTTGAGGGGTCGATCGGACGGCCGGTGCCGGGGTCGGTCCGGCCGTCCCGGACGGCCTCGGCCAGCTCGGAGAGGACCTCGTCCTCGGACCTGGACTCGGGGGCCTCACCCGCGCCGACCTGCGACGGTCCAGGCGCGGTCCAGGTGGACCCGGACCGGTCCGGCCCGGCCTGGGCGGTGACGCCGTAGCCGCCGGCCGGAGCGGTCGACGGCCCCGATTCGGCGGCCAGGGCATCGCGGACCTGGCGGATCAGCCGCGGCACCAGGTGCGCCGAGATCGCCAGCCCGGCCGGGACGATCGCCCACACGAACGCGGCGGGCGCGAGCCCGTCGACGGCGAGGTGGAGGCCGACGTTCAGCACCAGCGCTACCGTCACCAGCGACCACTCCAGGCCCCGGTAGGGGTTGGCCTTGCCCGCGCCGACCGCCCCGAGGATCTGGGCGATCAGGATCGCGACGATCGGCAGCGTCAGCAGCGGCTCGACCAACCAGTTGATGACCTGCGTGCCCGGCGAGAGCACGTCCAGGCTCACGCCGACGTTGACCGCCCCGAGGACGGCCGCCAGGGCGGCCGGGAGGACCGCGATCCACGGCACCCACCGCTCGGCGGCCGCCAGGCGGACGATCCGCGAGGTCGGATCCAGCGCGCGGGTGCGCCGCTCCAGGGCCGCGGCCGCGCGGTTCTCGCGCCGCCGGCGGGTCTCGGCCAGGTGCGCCTCGTGCTCGGCCTGACGCTTCGCGCCCTTGGAGGCCAGCTCGGCGCGGAGCTCAGCGACCTGACCGTCGAGCTCGCGTTCGGTGCTGCGCTGCTGGGAGGCCTGGGCGATGATCTCGCGGGCCTCGGACTCGGAGATCGCATCGGCCAGGACATCGACGTCGACCGAGGAGACCGCGGCCGCCCGCTCCAGGGCCACGCGCGCCGCCTCCGGGTTCGGCCGCGCCAACTCGCCAGTGGGCTTGCCCTTCGGATCGGTCACGCTCGGCCACAGGTAGGCGTCGGCGTCGGGATCGACCGGCCCGGCGTCGCGGTCGACCCGGGTCAGCCATCCAGACTGCTCCCGGACCTCGGTCTCAAGCCGGTCCCACTCAATGCCGTCCGGCTCCTCGGGCTCGGCGTTCGCGCCGATGCTGTTGTTCACGGTCATCACTGGTCTCCGATCTCGCCGTTCAGGACGGCCTCGGTCAGGGTCTCGATCTCGGTCTCGATCCCGAGCCGGACAGCCGCGGCCTCGAAGCAGGCGTCGGCCTCGGCGATCCGGTCGCGGGCGGCCAGGGCGCGGGCGGTATTGGTCTCCTCGATCAGCTCCAGCAGTTCGGCATCGCCAAGATCGGCGAAGGCGGGGAACCGGTCGGCGAATGCAGTCATCGGCCTGCCCCCTGCACGTGGTTGACGGTGTCGCGGGCCAGGCGCAACAACTCGCCACGCAAGCCCCACCAGGTGCCAATGGCCTTGATCTCGGCCACGACTCGATCGGCCCCAGCGGCCGTGCCGTCGACGTGGCGACTGATCGCCGCGCCGTACGCCTCGCGCAACGCAGCCCGGTCGGTCCCCGACAGGGCGGCGAAGGCCGGGAAGTGCTGCCGCAGCAGGGCCGACTGCGTATCGGTCATCGGCAGCGACCCGCCCAGCAACACATGCGCGGCGACCCACCGCCGCTGCTCGACCCGATCAGCGCGGTTGTGGTATTCGGTGGTCATCGGCTCCCCTCCGTCGGGGCAGTCGCGGCGGTCTCGTGGCAGTCGGCGCACTCGCCGAACCGGCGCGGCAGGTAGTAGGGGTACTCGCGGCCGCAGGTCGGGCAGGTCGACAGGGCCGCCCACGCCTTCAGCAGCGCGGCCAACTGCGCGTCGGTGGCCTCGCGTTTGGGGACGGCCCGGTCCTCGCGGTAGAGGTAGGCCACCCGCTTACCGCGCCGCCACAGGATCTGGCCCGCGATCGGCTGACGCCCCGGCGTCAAGCCCTTGGCAGCCAGTTGGCGGCGGGTCGCCAGCCCGGCCGGAGCGTGGCGGTAGTTGAACGTCGGGACCCCGAACCGGACCCCGGCCGGGTCATCGAACCGCGCGAGGTACATCAGCGCACCTCCACATAGACGCGGACCCGACCAGCGTCGGCCGGATTGCGGCACGGCCTCGGCGCCGAGACCGAAGCCACCGGCAGCAGCCGAGACAACTGCGCCACCACGTGATCGACCTGGAACGGCAGACCGATAATGCGGACCCGAGTCATACCGACCCCTCCCCAACCGCGCAGCCAACCGCAGCAGCGGCCGGACCGCCGCAGGCGACCAACAGGCGGTTGGAATCCTGGAGCAGCACCACCGCCTCCCGCAACCTGCCGTTATCGGCCGCCAGCCGCTCCACCTCGGCGGCCAGCTCAGCGTTCGCCATCACCGCGTCGTCGACGACATCGGCCAGGCGATCCCGCTCGGCCCCGAGCCGCTCGACCTCAACGCGCAGGTGGTCGGCCCCCTCATCGGGGGCGTCGTCGACCCCGCCGGCGGCGACGGCCGGGGCCTCGCGGCGGCCGGTCGCCTCGTACACGTGGGCCTCCCACCGGCCGAACAGGTCCTCCGGCTCCTCGACGCCGTCGACCGGGGCCGACCCGGACCAGGCCCCGCACTGGCAGGTGAGCGTGACCGCCCCGCCATCGCGGCCAGCGACCGCCTCGTGGACGTAGGACCCGTCGTGGCCGTCATCGAGGGAGTGGAGCCCGCCCCAGTCATCGAGCCAATCGAGGGCCTCGCAGTCCTCGCACCGCTCGGCGGCGGCCGGAACGCCGCACTCGCCGCACACCGCCGCCTCGGCGGCGGTGCCAGTATTGAGAATCGCCGCAGCCCGCTCAGCACGCAGCCGCTCCAAGTCAAGATCACCGGAAGAAAGCAGGTAGGGACGCGTCATCACTCCGCCTCCCCGTGACCGTCGGGACGGGCGTAGAAGACCTTCGCCGGGTCAACGCCCTCGGACTGGCGGCCCAGCGGCGTCGCCAGGAAGACGATGCCGCCGCCGTTGTGGATACGGATGATGCGCCGCTCCCGGCCCTGGTAGAACACGACATCGTCGACTTCCAGCTCGAACCCGTCACGGCTGTAAGCGATGTGCAACCCTCAGCCCTCCCGCTGTACTTGCTTGGCTTGGCTCATCAGCGGGCCGGGAGCCACCCGGCACCGGACGCGACCGACCGGCCGCGTTTCGCCTGCTAGTCCAGGAAGTCCCGGAATCGCTTCAGCGCGTTGACCGTGCGCCGGTCCAGCTCTTCCTGCTTCCGGGCTTCGCTCCGCGCCTCACGCGCTTCCCGGCTGTCGGGCCGACGGACCTTGCGACGCTCCGGCTGACGGTCCTGGTCGCTCTGGTTCTTCTTGCTGCCCATGGGGGTTCAACTCCTGTGATCGGTTCGGCTTGGCTCATCAGCGGGCCGGGAGCCACCCAGCGCCCGGACCAGGCCAGACCGCCTGGTTTCGCCGTTCAACGCGCGGGCTTGGTGCAAGTCGAGGCGTAATGCGCCCCGCCGCAGTTCGTGCACGTGACCGGGACCGAACCGGCAGCGGCCTCCCGCCGCGCGCCGCGCCTCATCGGTCCGCCCCCTCGTGGCCCTCGGGAAAGGCGTAGAAGACCTTCGCCGGATGCACGGCCGTCGACAGGCGACCGATGCTGGTGCGCAGAATGAGGAAGCCGTTGGAGATCTCCACGATGCGCCGCTCCCGGCCCTGGTAGAACACGACGTCGTCGACCTCAAGCTCGTACGCGTCGCCGCTGTAGACAGGTTTCATCAGGCACCCCCTTTACGACAGCGAGAAGCTGAGGTCGGCAACGGTCAGCTCCTCGACCGCCGCGAGGGCGTCGAAGGCCACCAGGCGATCGAACGCGGCCATCTCAGCAGCGATCAGGGGCCACTCGGCCTCGATCGCGGCCAACTCAGCCGCTGTCGGCTCATCAGGCCAATCAAGCGTGGTATCAGTGCTCACGGGTGCCTCCAGGCAATGTCTTGGCGGACGGAAAGGACGCAGGTGTGCGTCCAATCTCTGTTGCCCTCTGCCACACGAACCGGGACCGCAACCCCGGCTAACGGATGGCCGTTAGGGCTATAAACACCGTAGGGCATGCACCAGACAGTGCGCAACCCCCCTTACAAGAAATCTTTTAGAGGGCTGTCGCGTTGAGGTCTGACGAGGTTTAACCAGGAATTTCGCATGGAACACAGGGATGGCACCTGGTACGCCAGCCCCCTAACAGATAGGCTTCCGGTAGACCCCAAACGACGGAGGGACGAGAGATGGACCGACTCGAAGAGATTCAGGCGATCGACGACCCGATGCACCGGGCCCGCGAGGTTCACGCCGCGATCGAGTCTCTCCAAGGCCAGGTAAACAAGCTCGCAGCAGTTCGCCGTGACGCGTTGAACGAACTGGTAGACCAGGGACTCACGGTCACCAAGATCTCTGAAGGGGTCGGCATCTCGCGGTCTCGCGTATCCCAGCTCCGCTCAGCCGGAGTCAAACCCGAACGACTGTTCTTCGGCTCAGGGCGCGTGACCGTCGCCATCGGCTCGAAGCCTGAACTTGGGCGCAAGGACTCCGCACAGAAGTCCATGGTCTCGCAGGAAGCGTTCAAGGCTTACGAGCTCATCGCCGACACCACTCGGTCGCTCGGACTCGACGCGGTCCAGGAGATCGTGCCGCCCTCCGGCATGATCGACCTGAACCGCGAGAACCTCGTGGTGCTGTGCTCGGTACGGTTGCTGCCGTTCCTCAGCCAGGTGATGGCCGCTGACTCACACCTGGACTTCGTCGAGGACGAGGACGGCTGGTTCCTCAGAGACCACAGCACCTCCACCGACTACCGCTCACCGCGAGACAGCGGTGAGCGGAAGGACATCGGCTATGTCGGCAGATTGCCTGGCCCCGGGGGTAGGAACACCTTCCTATACGCCGCCGGCATCCACGCCGAAGGAACCTTGGGCGCCGCCCGATGGCTCGCGGACAATGCTTCCGACCTGTACAAACAGTTGAAGCTCCAGAGATTCTCGACTCTGGTCGAAGCCGACTTCGACGACTCGGGCAACGTCACGTCCACCCAGCAGTTGACCGCTCTGTACCGCGAGGCCAAATCATGAGGGTCCTTGCGGCCACCGAGAGTGGAGACCCAGACCGCCCGAACGAGGACCACATCGAGATCGGCGCCGACATCGCCATCGTGATTGACGGCGCCACCTCGCGGACGGAGACGGGATGCATCCACGGCGTCTCTTGGTATGCGGCCCAACTTGGGTCAGCAGTGCAGAACCGCCAGTACGCCGAGGACTCCCTGACTTCGACGCTGGCGCGAGCGATCGAGGACGTTGCGGACCTTCACGGCAACACCTGCGACCTCGACCACCCAGGAACGCCATCAGCGGCGATCACCATCCTGAGACGCGCCGATACGAGCATCCAATGGCTGGTCATCGGTGATGTAACCCTGACGCTCGAGACAGACAGCGGGCTTAACGTCGTCACCGATGACCACGCACACATAGCGGCCCAAGAACAAGCCGAGGCCGACCGCTACCCGATCGGCGATCGCCGGAAATCCGAGGCCATGCTCCGCATGAAGAAAGCCGAACTGGCCCAGCGAAACGTCCCAGGCGGCTTCTGGGTGGCGACGTCGGACCCGGCCGTTGTCGATCACGCACTCACCGGCGAACTCCCCACCGAGGAACTCCGCAGGGCGCTTCTCATGTCCGACGGAGCCGCCCGACTCGCCGACGTATTCGGCCTGGCTACGCATGCTGAACTACTGGAACTCGTCGCCTGGCAAGGGCCTCAGGAGGCGCTACGCCGTGTGCGCGAAACCGAGAGCAAAGACCCCGAGGGGCGCCAGTGGCCACGAAACAAGCGCTCCGACGACGCCACGGCAGTCCTGTGCGACTTCCGACGCAAGGAGAGTGACTAGCGTTCACCCCCTGGCCAAAATGGCCAAAATGGCCAAAACTCCAGAACTTCGCCCCTGAGCAGGGGAAACGCTCGATCTTGCGACATGGCCAAAACCTGGCCAAAACTCCAGTCGACATGGCCAAAACTCCCCGCGAACCACCGCCGGAGGGGTTTTGGCCATATGGCGCCGAGCTTTGGCCAGGTTTTGGCCATGTCCTGATTCCGAGAGTTCTCGCAGGTGAGAGCCCCATGACAGGGGTTTTGGCCATTTTGGCCATTTTGGCCAGGGGGTCTATAGGTCAGGGAAGCCGTAGAGCCGTGGCCACCGCTCGGGATCGGCGTCCGGACATGGCCACGTCCGGCGACAGAACTGGCAGATGCACATGTGCCGGGTCGGTATGTGGAACCCGGGCGAGGCCCGGCCACTCCGGCCGTCGTCGACCGGCTCCGAGTCTGACTCTTGCCGGTGCTCGTCCATGGGTCCAGTCCTCTCATCGCAGTCGCAGCGGCCCCGCCCCGGGGCCGACAGCGTCAGCGCACGGAGGCCGGTGGAGCCTCAGTCTACGATAGGACGTCTGTAGACGTCTATGTACGTTGATCTAGCTAGATAGGCGTGCACTCGCGTCTAGCGTCAGGCTCATGGACCCTGACGCGGAGATCGACCACGAGGGACCGGTGCCGGTCTATCAGCAACTCGCCACGATCCTGCGCGCCCGCATCGGTCGAGGCGACTGGGCACCGAACCGCCCGATCCCCTCGGAAGCGCAACTGGTCCAGACCTACGGCATCGCCCGCGAGACCGTCCGCAAAGGCATCCGCGTCCTCATCGACAACGGCGAATTGGTCATCGTGCGCGGCCGAGGCACCTTCGTCGCCGACTCCTCCGGGCCCGACACCGCCAACCCGTAGCCACGAGGCCGGTTCATCTCGAAAAACGACCCTCTCAGTGCCCCTGAGCCGATCCCGCCCTATACCTGGGCAGGCAGAACGCCTGGAAGGCGCTTAGAACGCTCCTCAGAGGGTCACATTTCCGCAGGTCATAGACACTTTGCAGCGCTGTGGCATCAAGGCAGTTCTCAATTGGCCTGAAGCTTCATCAGCGCTGCGATCCTTCGGGAAGGACCAAGGTATCTTCGATACCGACGCTCAGTTCGCTTCACTTCTCCGGACCCGGCCGCAGCCACAGTGCCCCTGACGAATGTCAACGGACGGCAAAGTAGGAGACGTCGGAGAGCGCTTCGGGTAAGAATACGGTGAGATTTTCGGCGCTCTGGATACGCTGATGCAGGTCAGAAGCGGTTTCTCTGTCGGTCTTGAAAACCGCCGTGGGTCTCAAAGCCCACCGTGGGTTCGAATCCCACCGCCTCCGCAGCACCGGCCTTCGGCCGAGGAGCACCTCGGTCGGGGGCCGTTCGTCGTGTCCGCGGAGCGGTCGGAGTGTCAGACGAGAAGAGGGACTCAGCACCCCGGCACGGTGCTGAGTCCCGGAATATAGGTTAGCGGAATGCCGCAACTTGCTTCACTTCCGGGTCGGGATATTCACAAGATCGTTACTCTTTCTCATCGATGCGGTCACGCCGACGGCGTCGAACCGTTCAACGAGCAGACCGTGCTCGCCCTCCAGAAGCCCGCTTCACCTGGCAGGGAGCACTTCCTGGTGCCCCAGGAGGACCGCCCGGACCACATCATCGGGTACGCGCAGCTCGAGATCGTCGGGACGACCGCCGAGACCGAGCTGGCGGTCGACCCGGACCACCGGCGGCGGGGCGTGGGACGCGCGCTGCTGCGCACCGTGATCGACTCGCTCGAGTCCAACGTCACCCAGATCCGCACCTGGGCGCACGGCGACCTGCCCTCGGCGGCGGCCCTGGCCCGCGCCGAGGGCTTCGGCCGCGACCGGGTGCTCTTCCAGCTCGGCCGGGACCTCGACGGCTTCGAGTGGCCGGTCTCCTGGCCGAAGGAGGCGCGGGAGAACTGGCCGGTCGGCGCGGGCGCGCCGGTGGACCTGCCCGCCGGGATCGGGCTCCGGTCGTTCGAGACCGACCGCGACGAGGCCGAGTGGACGCGGGTCAACGCCGAGGCCTTCGCCGACCATCCCGAGCAGGGACGCTGGACGATCGCGGACCTGCGCGACCGGATGGGCGAGCGGTGGTTCGACCCCGAGGGCCTGATCGTGGCCGAGGACGCGCGGGGCATGCTCGGCTTCCACTGGACGAAGGTCGAGGGCGGCGTCGGCGAGGTGTACGTCCTGGGCGTCGACCCGCGCTCGCAGGGCACGGGCCTGGGCAGGGCGCTCACGCTCGCCGGCCTGGCGCACATGGCCGCCCACGGCATCCGGCAGATCGACCTCTACACCGACGAGTCGAATACGCGCGCGGTCGAGCTGTACCGCTCGATGGGGTTCGAGGTCGTGCGCTCGGACGTGCAGTGGGCCAAGCGGCTTTAAACGCCCTGTACGTGCGAGAGGGCGGCCGAGGGGTAGCCTTCCTCGCCGGGCAGCACCAGCCGGGTCCGGTCGCCGGGCCCCGACAGGCGCGGCAGGAGCGGGGTCATGTCGCGCTGCTCGGCCGCGGCGAACACCTCGCCGACCGTCGAATACCTCGACAGCTCGGCGAGGGTCGTGGCCTCGGGCACCGACATCTGGCCGCCGTGCTGGCACACCGCCTGCTCGGGCCCGATCCACGTCGCGTACTCCGGTTCCCTGACCCGGATGCGCGGCTGGAAGCCTTCGGCGAGGGTCGCCACGTAGATCCAGGCGTCGAACCGGACCGGCTCGTATTCGGGGGTCACCCAGCGCGCCCAGGCGCGCTGCAGCGCGACCATCGCGCCGGTCTCCTCCTCGACCTCCCGGACGCCGGTCATCGCCACGTCGGGGTCGTCGGGCTTGTGCCGGCCGCCGGGGAACCCGTAGCGCCGCTGCCGGCCGCCGCGTTCGGATCCGCAGTCGGTGCCGGAGGCCCAGCGCTCGCGCACCCCCTCCGTCGTCCCGCACTCGGCGGCCGTCCCGAACGGTTCCTTGGCGGCGTGCCGCAGCAGGAACACCCGCAGCGGGGCCTCTCGCAGCAGCACCATGGAGGCGGCGCGCTCGGGCTCGGCGGGTGCGCCCTGCGCCCTCAGGCGGGCCCGGGCGCGGACGGCCGTCTCCGGGTCGACCGCCCGGAAGTCCCACTTCCCGTAGCGCTGGATGGACATAGCCCCACGCTAGCCGAAGCGCGCCGCAGCTCCCAGTGCAATGCCGAATCTAGAACATCCAGCTCACCGGGAAGTACACCAGCGCGCCCACCAGCCCGGCGGTCGGGAAGGTGAGGAGCCAGGCCATGAGGATCTGACGCGCCACGGCCCACCTGACGGCGCGCTTGCCGCCGGTGGCGCCCACGCCCATGATCGAGGAGGTGATGATGTGGGTGGTCGAGATCGGGGCGCCGATGACCGTGTTGGCGAACAGCACCGAGGAGGCCACGGTCTCGGCCGCGAAGCCCTGGGGCGGGTGCAGGTCGATGATCCGGCGTCCGAGGGTGCGGATGATGCGCCATCCGCCCTGGTAGGTGCCGAGGCCGAGGGCGACCGCCACGACGATGTAGACCCACCACTGGATGTCGGCGGCGTTCTCCTGGTAGCCGCCGACGTAGAGGGCCAGGACGATGATGCCGATGGCCTTCGCGGCGTCCTGCATGCCGTGTCCGACGGCCATGGCGGCGGCCGAGACGGTCTGCGCCCAGCGGAAGCCGCGGTTGAGCTTGTCGGGCCGGCCCTTTCGGAAGATCCAGTAGACGGCGATCATCACCAGGAAGCCGACGCCGAAGCCGACCAGGGGCGAGACGACGGTGGGGATGGCGACCTTGTTGAGGAATCCGGTCCACAGGACGGTCGCTCCGCCGGCGAGGGTGGCGCCGGCGACGCCGCCGAGCAGGGAGTGGGAGGCGGAGATGGGCCAGCCGAAATACCAGGCGACGTAGTTCCAGCCGATGGAGCCGAGCACGCCGGCGACGACGATGACCAGGCCGTTCATGGAGATCGGGAGCTCGACCAGTCCGCTGGCGACGGTGGAGGCGACCTCGCCGCCGAGGTAGGCGCCGACGAAGTTGCCGGCCGCGGCCATGGCGAGTGCGGTGCGGGGTCTGAGGGCGCGGGTGGAGATGGAGGTGGCGATCGCGTTGGCCGAGTCGTGAAAGCCGTTGGTGAAGGCGAACATCAGGGCCGCGGCGATGGCCAGGACCACCGCTATGAGGTTGGCGTCCACGTCAGGCTTCCTTGACGTACACGGCTTCGATCACGTTGCTGACGTGCTCGAAGGAATCGCAGGCGGCTTCGAGTTCGTCGGCCACTTCCTTGAGCTTCATGACGGTGAGGGTCTCGTACTCGCCCGAGTAGAGGCGCACCAGCAGCATCCGGTAGGCGCGGTCGCCGTCGTTCTCGAGGCGGTTGCACTCGACCCAGAACTCCTTCATGGTCGAGTTGAGGCCCTTGAGCTTGGGCATGTACTCGTCCAGGAGGGCGGCCTGGGCCTGGAGGACGGTGATCTGCTCGGTCATCTCCCGGGGCAGGGCGGGCAGCTCGGAGAGGCCGTAGAGGTAGACGAGGTTGGCGGCCGCCTCGATGTGGTCGAGGACGTCGTCGAGTTTGCCGGCCAGGTCGTGCATGTCGTTGCGGTCCATCGGGGTGACGAACGTGGAGTTGATCCGGTTGAACACCTGGTGGGTCAGGTGGTCGTTGTCGTGCTCGACGTCCACGAGGCGTTCGGAGATGGACTGGAAGTCGGGCTTGTCGTCGCCGATCTCGGACAGGATCTCGACACCGCGTCTGATGTTCCCTGCGGCCTCGGAGAAGAAGGCGTAGAACGCGCCTTCTTGAGGTTTCAGCGAGAAACGCATGGATACCTCGGTCTTTCTCTCATCGGGCAGTCCTCACTGTACCGATTTGGTCGCGGGACGGCTGGCATTCGGTCACGCCGAAGGTAACACCCGGGTGAACACGGGCCAATGCCTCGATCCAAGCTGTGTGCAGGTACACGTAACCGCTCTTAGCTGCGGTTACACCGAAATTCACCATGAGTTCATTTATTGTTCACCTTCGCTGTCGGCCAGCCTTCCGAGCGCTCCGGCGACCGAATCGGACTTGGTCGTGTACCACATGGGCGGCAGCGAATCGCGCAGAAATCGTCCGTAGGAGCGACTGGTGTGCAGGCGCGAATCGAGGATCGCGACCACGCCCCGGTCGGTGGTGCGGCGAATCAATCGGCCGGCCCCTTGGGAGAGCCGGACGGCCGCGGCCGGCACCGCTACCTCGGCGAAGCCGGACCGGCCGGCCTTGTCGGCGGCCTCGGACCGGGCGGCCGTGAGCGGCTCGGTGGGCCGGGGGAAGGGAATGCGGTCGACCACCACCAGGCGGCAGGTCATCCCCGGCACGTCCACGCCCTGCCACAGGCTCATCACCCCGAGCAGGCAGGTCGAATCCTCCTCCTTGAAGCGCTTGACCAGGCTCCCGAGCGTCTCCTCGCCCTGGAGGAGGACGTCGTGGTCGAGCTGGGACCGCAGGAGTTCGGCGGCGGACTCGGCCGCGCGTTTGGATGAGAACAGCCCGAGCGCGGCGCCCCGGCTGGCCTCCACCAGCCGCAGCAGCTCCTTGCCGGCCTCTTCGGACAGGCCCGAGGAGGTGGGCCGGGGCAGGCTCGCCGCGACGTAGAGGATGCCCTGCCTGCGGTAGTCGAACGGCGAACCGACGTCCACCGACTCGTAGTCGGCCTCATCGGAATCCAGGCCGATCGAGCGGGCGATTATGTCGAACTTGCCGCCGAGGGTCAGCGTCGCCGAGGTCGCCACGACCGTGCGGTCCTCGTACAGCATCGCCGACAGCAGACCCCCCACCGACAGCGGCGCGGCCACGAGCTGCGGGCCGTTCGGCTCGGCCCAGATCACGTCCTCGGCCGACGGCGCGGCACACCGCCCGGCGGTCTCCTGCGTCTCGGTGATCCCGGCCCGCAACTGCTGCGCGCCAAGCTGCTTCTTGGTCTCGGCGTCCAGGTTGCCCATCGCCGTGGTGGCCTTGGCGCAGGCGCCGTTGATCAGATGGAGCGCCTCGGTGAGCGGCGCCGGGAGCTCCCCGTCGAAACGGCGCTCGCCGACGACGTTCAGGGCGTTCTCGAGCGCATCGGCGGCCTCGCGCAGCTCGTCGGCCGCATCGGCGTCGATCAGCCGCCGCCCCCGCTGCGCGAGCCAGCGCAGCCGCGCCGGGCCGAGCTCGGCGCGCGCGGCGGAGGTGACCCGGTCGACCAGCTCGTGCGCCTCGTCGACGATGAGGACGGCGTGCTCGGGCAGGATGCCGCGGTCGTTCATCATGTCGATCGACAGCAGCGCATGGTTGGTGACGACGATGTCGGCCTCGTGGGCGCGGGCCCGTGCGGCCTCGGCGAAGCAGTCGGCCCCCTGCGGGCAGTCCTTCGCGCCCGGGCACTCGGTCGAGGTGGTCGAAGCCTGCCGCCAGGCCCGGTCGCTCACGCCCGGGTCGAGGTCGTCCCGGTCGCCGGTGCCGGTCTCGTTCGCCCACGCGAACAGCCGCTGCACCTGGTTGGAGAAGGACTTCTGCTGCCCGGCCCACTTGAGCTCCTCGGTGCCCTCGAGGGCGGCCTCGTCCTCTTCGGCGTCACCGGCGATCTTGCGCTTGCAGATGTAGTTGTGGCGGCCCTTGAGCAGCGCGAACGTCGGCCTGCGGCCGAGGACGGGCGCGACGGCCTCCACCAGCCGCGGCAGGTCGACCGCCACCAACTGGTGCTGGAGGGCGAGCGTCGCGGTGGAGACGACCACCGGCCTGCCGGCTTCGAGCGCCGCGCACAGGTAGGCGAGGGACTTGCCGGTGCCGGTGCCGGCCTGGACCAGCAGGTGGCGACCGGACTCGATGGCGTCGGCGACCGCCTCGCACATGCGGCGCTGCCCCTCGCGGGTCTGGCCGCCGGGCGTGGCCTCGACCGCCGCGTCGAGGATCTCGAGGGCGCTCATTACCGCGGAATCGACTCCTCGCCCAGATCGGTGGCGTCCTCGCCGGTCTCGGCCTCGCGGGACTCGATTTCGCGGCGGGCCTCCCGGAAGCGCTGGAGGGCCCGGACGGTGCCGTTGATGATCGCCAGCAGCGGGACGGCGATGAGCGCGCCGATGATGCCGAAGGCGAAACCGCCGCCGGTGACCGCGAGGACGATCGCCAGCGGGTGCAGCTTGACCGCGCGGCTCATCAGGATCGGCTGGAGCAGGTTCGACTCCATCTGCTGGACCGCGAGCACGATCGCCAGGACGAACACGGCGTTCCAGAGGCCGTTCTCGGTCCCCACCAGGGCGACCACGACCGCGACGGCGCCCGAAACCGTGGCACCGACGATCGGGATGAACCCGCCGAGGAACACCAGCGTCGCCAACGGCAGCGCCAACGGGATCTCCAGCAGGTACAGGCCGACGCCGATGAAGATCGCGTCGGTCGCGGCCACCACGACCACCATGCGCATGTACTGCACCAGCGTCGTCCAGCCGGCCCCGCCGGCGTACCGCATCGGCTCCTTCGCGGCCTGCGGCAGCATGCCGGTCATGAACAGCCAGATCTTGCGTCCGTCGCGCATGAAGAAGTAGGTGGTGAACAGCACCAGGAACAGGCCGGTGACGAAATAGGCCAGTCCGGTAGCGGTGGAGCCGGCGATGGTGAGCCCGCCCTCGACCAGCGTCTCCTGGTTGTCGGTGAACCAGTCCTGGACGTTGTCCTGGGCGTTGGCCAGGATCCCGGCCATCTGCTCGCCGTCGAGGCCGTACGGCCCCTCCTCCAGCCAGTTCTGCAACTGCGTGAGCCCGGTCTGGATCTCCTCCCAGAAATCGGGGACGCCCGCGATGAACTGCTGCACCACGAAGGTGAGCACCAGACCCACCACGCCCAGACCGGCGATGAGCACCAGGATCGAAGCCACCGACTTGTTCCAGCCGTGGCGGATCAGAGTGCCCGCGATCGGCTGCAGCATGGCCGCCAGCAGGAACGAAACCGTCAACGGGATGACGACGATGGCGATCTGGCCGATCAGGTAGAAGCCGCCGATGATGGCAGCGGCGATCACCAGCAGCCGCCACGACCACGCGGCGCCGACGGCCAGGCCCGTGGGCACGAAACGCCGCTCGGGGGACGTCCCGTCGTCGTCCTCGTCGATCTCAGGCGGCAGGCCCTCGCCGCCGGCGGCCAGCGCCGCACGGGGCTCCTCCTCCGGATCGGTGGGGGTGGGGAGGCGCTCCGGGCTGAGGCGCCAGCCGATCCACAGTCGTCTCGCGCGGTCTGCGGTGCGGCGGAATCGGCTCACGTGGTCTCCAAGCGGCACATAAATTACGGCTCCGCAACGGTCGCCGTGCGTGCGGGTGTGGCTTCCTCTGTACGGTACCGGTCGCCTCCCAGAGCCGACCGCCCGACCGACACCGCCGCGGGCGTGAGCTGCGACGCTCACGCTGGGGCCGCGGCCATGGGGAACGGTAGGCTCGAGCGCTGTGACCGATACACCGTTCGACTCCGAGACCGGACTGCCGATCCGCCTGCTCCACGACCGGCTCCTGGTGCGGGAGGACGTGGACGCCGAACGCCACTCCGCCGGCGGCATCGTGATCCCGGCCACCGCCACCATGGGCAAACGGCTGCACTGGGCCGAAGCGGTCGCTGTGGGCCCGCTCGTCCGCTCCGTCGAGGCCGAGGACCGCGTCCTGTTCGACCGCGAGGACAAGGCCGAGGTGGAACTGCAGGGCCGCACCTTCATCCTCCTGCGCGAACGCGACATCCACGCGGTGGCCGCCAAGCGCGTCGACGACGACGCCACCGGACTCTACCTCTGATGCGGATCGGGATCCTGGGCCTGGGCCTGATCGGCGGATCGGCGGCGCTGGCGCTGGCCGAGGCCGGCCACGAGGTGACCGGCTACGACACCGCCCCCGAGACCCGCGCGGCGGCCGCCGCCACGAGCATCGAGGTCGCCGACGAACCGGCCGGTCTGCGCAAGGCCGACGTGGCGGTCGTGGCCGTGCCGATCGCGGCGGCCTCCCGCACGGCGTCGCTGTTCGGCCCGGACCGCTTCGACGGCATCGTCACCGACGCGGCCTCGGTCAAGGGCCGCATGCGGGAGGCGTTCGCCGACCATCCGCGATTCATCGGCGGGCACCCCATGGCCGGCAAGGAGACCGCCGGCTTCGACGCGGCCGAACCCGGCCTGTTCCGGGGCCGCAGATGGGTGCTGTGCCTCGAGGACGAGACCGAGCTCGGCGACTGGATCGCGCTGGCGAGGCTGTGGACCTCGATCGGCGCGCACGTGGTGCCGGCGACCGCCGCCGCCCACGACCGGGCCGCGGCGCGGATCTCCCACGTCGAGCACCTGGCGGCCGCTGCGCTGACCCTGATCGCCGACGAACCGCTCTCGCGCACGCTCGCGGCCGGATCGTTCCACGACGGCACCCGCGTCGCGGCCAGCCCGAACCGCCTGTTCGAAGGCATGGTCGAGGGCAACCGCGCCGAGATGACCGAGGCGCTCGAGCACCTGGCGGTCGAGCTCGAGGACGCGCGGCTGGGCCTGTACTCCTTCGGTGAGCAGCCCGACCGGATCGTGAGCTGGTTCGACCGCGCCAGGAGGCTGCGCGCCTCCTGGCCGCCCGAACCGGGCGAGCCGCAGGCGCTGGAGATCACCCGGGAGGGACTGCTGGAGCTGGGCACCGCGGGCGGCTGGGTGGAGTCGATAGGGGACTCGGAGGTCGCCACGGTACGGCGACCTCGCGTAAAGTCCAATCCATGAGAAACATCGATCGGATAGCGGAGCAGTACGTCGACGACGTACTGGCCATGAGCCCCTTCACGGCCACCCAGATGGGCGTGCCAGGCTCGGACCATCTCATCGACGACCTTTCCCCGGCCGGGCTGGAGCGGGAAGCCGAGCTGGCACGGGGCGCGATCGCCGAACTCGAGGCGGCCGAACCGGTCGACGAGCGCGAGCGCGCGGCCAAGGAGGCCATGCTGGAGCGCCTCCGGCTCTCGGTCGAGCGCTACGACTCCGGGGACACCTTCCTGGACCTGAACGTGCTCCACTCCCCGGCCCACGTCGTTCGCATGATCTTCGACCTCATGCCGACCGAAGGGGAGGAGGCGGTCTCCAACATCGCGGGGCGGCTCTCGGCGGTCCCGGATGCGCTCGCGCAGTACACCGAGACCCTCCGGGCCGAGGCCGCCGCCGGGCGGGTGCCGGCCAAGCGGCAGGTCCTCGAGGTCGCCAAGCACTGCGACAACTGGAACGGCGCGGGCGGCGACGACTTCTGGTCGAACCTGGCCGGGCGCTGCACGGTCGACGGCGAGCCGATCACCTCCGGCCCGCTGAAGATCAAGCTCGGCAACGGCACCGCGATGGCGCGTTGGGCCGTCACCAGGTTCGCGAACTTCCTGCGCGACGAGCTGGCACCGCAGGCCCCGGAGAAGGACGCGGTCGGCCGCGACCGGTATTCGCGGGCGTCGCGCTTCTTCATCGGCGCCGAGATCGATCTGGAGGAGACCTATCGGTGGGGCTGGCAGGAGCTGGCGCGGCTGGAGTCCGAGATGCTCGAGGTGGCCGGGCGGATCAAGCCCGGAGCACCGATCGAGGAGGTCTTCGACCACCTCGACGGCGACCCCGAGCAGACCATGACCGACAAGGAGGCCTTCCGCGACTGGATGCAGGACCTGGCCGACCGCACCGTCGCCGAGATGGCCGACAAGCACTTCGACATCCCCGAACCGGTGCGGCGCATCGAGTGCAAGATCGCGCCGACCGAGGACGGGGCGATCTACTACACCGGCCCGAGCGAGGACTTCTCGCGACCGGGACAGATGTGGTGGTCGGTGCCCGGAGGGCAGGGCAGCTTCGCCAAGTGGCGCGAGATCACCACCGTCTACCACGAGGGCGTGCCCGGCCACCACCTGCAGATCGGCCAGACCATGGCCCGCTCGGAGCTGCTCAACCGGTTCCAGCGCACCATGCTCTTCTCCTCGGGCCACGCCGAGGGCTGGGCGCTCTACGCCGAGCGCCTGATGGACGACCTGGGCTACTACGAGGACAACCCGGCCGGGAAGCTCGGCATGCTCGACGGGCAGGCGATGCGGGCCGCGCGCGTGATCGTCGACATCGGACTGCACTGCGAGTTCCCGATCCCCGAGGACAACCCGTTCGGCTGGCGGCCGGGCGAGCAGTGGGACGGCGACAAGATGTTCGAGTTCATGCGCGCCCACTGCCGCGTCGAAGACGACATGCTCCGCTTCGAGTGCAACCGCTACCTCGGCTGGCCGGGGCAGGCACCGTCCTACAAGGTCGGCGAGCGCCTGTGGATGCAGGCCCGCGACGAGTACGCGGCCCGCAAGGGCGACCGGTACAGCCTCAGGCGGTTTCACACCGACGCCCTGAACCTCGGGGCGATGGGCCTGGGCCCATTCGCCGAGGCCCTCAAGCGCCTCTGAGGGCCCCGGGGCGGCGGCTCTCCGCCGCCCCGCCCCATGAGGACCGCATTGACGGATCTCCCACCCCCGCAGCGACTACGATGATTCGCGACCAACGCAAACCCCCGAAACGCTCAGGAACATCTGAATGAACGAAACCTCGCCCCCGAGACGCCGTGCGCGAAACCGAATCGCGGCGGCCACCGCCGCCGCCTTCGGCGCCGCGCTCCTGGTGTCGCCGGGTGCCGCCGGCGCGCAGGACGAGGCCGAGTGCGCCGCGCTCGGCGACAACCCCATGAAGTCGGACATCGGCGCGGCCTTCGAAGCAGCCGTCGCCTGCGGCGTGGAAGTCCGCATCAAGAACCGTTCGTACCCCTACTCGACCTACCGGGTGACGCCCGAAGGCCAGTTGAAACTGACCGCGACCGGGTCTCCTTCACAGGCATTTCGGGACGAGGGCGTGCCCGATCCGACGCTCGTGGACTACTACGGCTCCCTCGTGCAGGACCGCTCGCCCTGGTATCTCTTCTTGCGCTACACCGACGACTACTACCCGCTCATCGAGTCGCACGGTGGCAGCACGCTGGACTGGAAGGGCGAGATCCCCGTTCCGACGTACTCGGGAACCGAGGCCGTCTACGACGGACTCGGCGACGGGGTCGACCTCTCAGTCGACGTCGGTGTCTCCTCCTCGGAGGTGCGCTTCGACGTTGCGAACCCGAGTGCATGGAGCGAGCTCTCGAACGGCCTCGTCGTCGGCTACCCGGAGACGGCGAACGTCGACGGGGACATCATCGAATTCCACGGCTCGGACGACCCCTTCCTTTCGACCGAGCGAACCACGCCGTTCACGGTTCGCACCGCCGGTGGGAACGTCGAACGCGCCACCCTCGATCTGGCCGCCGACGGCACGCTCACGATGAGCCTGCCGGACGGGTTCCTCGAGGACGCCTCCTTCCCGATGACCGTCTCGACGCAGTTGACTCTGACCGACTACGGAGTCGGTGAGTGGGGCGCAGTCACCTCGGCCTCCCCCGACGAGGCGCTGTACCGCGGTGGAGCGGGATTCGACGCGCCGTACTTCCAGGCCGCCGGAGAAAGCGGAAGTGCAGTGGTCGGGGAGTACTGCGACGCCCTGCTCGGCGCCGGTTGCACGACGTCGTCCGACGGAGCCGCCTACTGGAACTTCCAGTGGCCCGTCTCCGGACGCGACCGACTGCCCGACTACTCGTTCGACTACACCTTCCCGGTGGACTCTGCGAGCTTCCGGGTCGACGCGGCCGCGGGAACCACATGCGTCGCACCGCCCCTTCATCGCACCGCCGAGTACACACCAGCGGCCACATGGAACACGCGTCCCGGCCCGACCGGGGTGCCGGAGAATGGCACGTGCAGCGAAGGCACGGCCGTATACGACGTCACCGATCTGCTCCCCGAACGGTGGGTGGACGAGGACGAGGACGCGGCCGACCGGATCACCCTCGGGATGCCCGGCAGTGCGGAAACCGCCCGGTTCGAAGGCGACACCGCCCGCTTCGAGATCGTTTTCGATATCGCAGGGGTCTACGCCTATCGGCACTGCTCCACGGATCCGGATTCACCCAACACCTACGGCGCATCCGATCAGGAGTACGGGCAGATCTACGTCAATGCCTGGAAGCCGGACGAGATAGACCTCGGGCTCACCTTCACCGCGACGTTCCGCGACGCGGCCACGGGTGCGGCGGTGCTGACGACCGAGCCACATGATGTGGTCCTCGAGAACACCTCGACCCGTGCCCTCGACCCGGCGGATGCGCTGGAGAGCGGCAGTTACGAAGTGACGTACGAGCTCTCATCGACGACCACGGGGTTCAATCGCACTACCGGCCCCTGCCATATGACCGTCGACACTTCCGAATAGGTCTCCATCGACAAAGAAGGTGCGGGCCGCGGTCGATCGTCCCCGACCGCGGCCCTCATTCGCTCAAGCGTGGTCGAGGCCGAGCTCCATTTCGTCGCGCTCGTACCAGGCGCGGAGGCGGTCGGCACCGCGGCGCATCGCGGCGACCTCGGCCGCGGTGAAGCCTCGCAGCCGGTAGGTCTCGATCTCGACCCGATGCGCCTTCACCGTCGCCTTCCAATGCCCGATCAGTTGGCCGTCGAGCAGGATCGCCGAATTGAAGCGGGGCCGGTCGGGGAACATCGCCGTCGGCACCGAATGGTGCATCACCCAGTCCTTGGTGTCGGTGTACGAGCACAGCATCTCGTCGAAGCCCTGGACGAAGTCCACCACCGGGCCGCCCTCGTCCGACTCCGGCGGGTCCACCTCGTAGTAGCAGGTCCGGCCCTCCATCTCGACGGACTTGAGGTCCAGATCGGCCAGCGCGGCCTTGGCGTCGGCGACCTTCAGGCTCGACCAGCGGGTGAAGTCCTTCAGCGTCGCCGGTCCGCGCGAGGTGAAGAAGCGCCTCGCCAGCTCCCGGACGGCCTCGTCCTTGTCCATGCCGGAGGCGGGGACCCGCTCGTCGAAGTTCGCGTACGTCTGCTGCCGGCCCTTCGGGACGCCTGAGCAGATCGCCGCCTTGAGTTCGGCGTGCATGAGGATGTAGGTGAACTGCTGGTTGGTCGGCTCGCTCACGCCGGCCTCGACCAGTTCGGCGCGTGCCTCCTCGCGCGTCAGGTGGCGTCCTCCGGCGGTGGCCTCGGCGAGGATCGCGTCGCAGCGGTCGAAGAACGCCTCGTCGAAGCCGTGGCCGCGGGACATCGAGGCGAGCGGCATGAGGACCCGGTCGGCGGTGGCGCTGAGCATCATGCGGATGTCGCCGACCGGCACGGTGTGCCAGGTGGGGCGCAGCACGTGGGTGCGGATCACCTCCCCGTCGGCGACGAGCGCGTCGACCGCTCCGGCCGGGGCGAAGGCGCCGTCCCCGTCGCCGGGTTCGGAGCGCATCGCGGGAGTGAGCTTGTAGGAGTTGACCTCCTGGGACTGGACGGCACCGAGGTGGGCGCAGGCTTCGAGCGGGGAGGCCCACTTGGGGCCCCGGAGCCGCTGGGCGTGGGCGCGCCAGGCGGCGACGTAACCGGCTGCGTGTTCCGTTTCGTTTCCGGCTGATCTGGTGGGCATCATCGCGACATGTTATCGACGGGCTGCGACGCCCAGGATCCACTGAGTCGGGCGGAATCTGTGGACAAAAGTTGCAAAGAACGGCCACACTTATGGCATGTCGCTACCGCAAGCGGTCCTCAGGCTCGCCAACGACGTCCTCGCCGAAATGAACGACGATGAGCGGCTGGCGTTCGCCTACGCTCACGGTCCGGCCCTGACCGGGTTCGGCGACGACGCCGAGCTGGTGTGCGTGTGGGACGCCGACGCGGTCCCCGAGGAGGTCCACGTCGAGGCCGGTCACTTGACGGTGGCGCGGTTCGACGCGCTGCTGGCCGAGCTGGCGCGCGGCGAGGGCTGGCGGGCGCCCGGCGAGGAGCCGCTGCACGTCATGGCCCGATTCGCCGAGGGCATTCTCCTGGCCGACGACTCCGAGCTGGGTTCGCACGCCAGGTCCGAGGTCACCGCGTTCCCGCAGGCGCTCGCGGACGCCTCGCGCGAGGCGGTCGAGACCGAGACCAACGAGATCGCCAAGCGGCTCGTGGACGCCGAGGACCCGTGGGAGCTGGCTGAGACCCTGTCCGGCGGGCTGCACCGGGCGTATGTGGCGCTGTTCGCCGCGAGCGGGCATTTCTTCCCCGGCCGCGACCACCGCCGGGAGTACGTCGAGCGGTACTTCCTGGGCGAGGAGGTGGTGGGGGCCGAGTCGGCACTGTGGGAGGCGCTGGAGGCGCCGCCGGGCGAGCGCGCGGCGGCGGTGCCGGAGGCGTGGCGGGGCCTGGCCGCCGCGGTGCTGGCGAACTGCTTACCAGCGGCCGGAACGCTGCCTGACCGCCTCGTAGAGCGCGACGGAGCCGGCTGCGGCCGCGTTCAGCGAGGTGGCGGAGCCGCCGATCGGGATCCGCACCGTGGCGTCCACGGTCTCCTTCCAGGCCCGGGACATGCCGGCGGCCTCGCGGCCGATGACCAGCAGCGCCGGCAGGGTGAGATCGTAGTCGGCGATGTCGGTGGCGCCGTCCTCGTCGGCCCCGACCAGGCGGATCGGCTCGCCGGCCTGGTCGGC
Source organism: Glycomyces xiaoerkulensis (assembly GCF_002798405.1). Lineage (GTDB taxonomy): Bacteria > Actinomycetota > Actinomycetes > Mycobacteriales > Micromonosporaceae > Glycomyces > Glycomyces xiaoerkulensis. The sequence continues at coordinate 399,971 of NZ_PGGV01000037.1, forward strand.
CAGCCAGCAGGCGACGTCGCGCGGGGAGTCGGCGTGGGCGACCTTGGTCGAGAACAGCGAGCCGGTGGAGGCCCTGACCGACCGGGGGTCGAACGGGTCGGCGCCGTGCCCGTTGGTGATGACCAGTTCGGCGCCGAAAGCGTCGGCCGAGCGGATGAGCGAGCCCAGGTTCCCGGGGCTGCCGGGGCGGTCGAACACGATCCCGAGGAAGTCCGGCCCGGCCTTGACCGAATCGAGGTTCAGGTCCGCCAGGGAGACCACGGCGAGCAGCTCCGGGACGTCCTCGTTCTTCTCCCCGAGCTCGGCCATCAGGTCATGGGAGAGGGCGAACCGCTCGGCGCCGACCGCTTCCAGCACGTTCCTCGCCCAGGTCGAGAGGCCCCGGTCGGCGTCGAACAGCAGGCTCTGGAACTCCCACCGGTGCTCGATCGCCTGGTCGATCGCCCTGACGCCCTGCACCATGAACGCGCCGGCCTGGTTGCGCTTCTTCCGGTTGGTCAGGAGCGCCTCCCACTGCTGGAACCGCGCGTTCCTGGTGGTCACTCGCAACTGCTTGCCCATTTGCCCGCATCTCCCTCGCATCGCCCCGAACGCCCATTCTACGAACCGCGCCGGTTCGTACCGGTGGCCCGAAGCCTGATGACTCAGGGCACAAGGGGATACCCGCTTGCAGCACGGTTCTAAGCACGGGTAAGCTGGTGCTCGGCTCGGCCGCAAGGCCGGGCGGGCGCCCCTAGCTCAACGGATAGAGCATCTGACTACGGATCAGAAGGTTGGGGGTTCGAATCCCTCGGGGCGCGCCAGAACAAAGCTTCGCTGCAGGCAGGAGCACATAGGCAAGAAGCAACGGCCGGGCTCATGCTCGGCCGTTGCGCATTCATCACCAATGCCATCGAGGCTTCGCCACGAGAACCAGGGTGAGTGCTTGTTTGTCGACGGTGATGCCGGCGCTCGACGACGCGGCACCCATACGTGGCGACGCCGTCCCCAATCCGGCGTGGATCGTTGAGCACGCACCGGCCCTCCCCGGCGGGTCAGCCTGGGGTGCTGCGAGTGAAGTCGCCGCGGTCGATCCAGCCTTTGCCTTCGGCGGCGATGCCTTCGAGGATCCGCAGCGCGTGCTCGAACCCGGCGGCACTGAGGTTCATCTCGGAGAGGTCGTCAGGGAAGTCGACTTCGTCCGACTGCATCGTTTCCCGATGTGATTCCGGATTGCCAGCGGCGGTGACCTCGATCTTCCTGATCGGGCCGTTCGTCAAGGTCAGTTCGAGGGTATAGCCGTCATCGGCTTCCTCGGCCACGTGCACTGAGGACAGCGCGTCGAATCGGTAGTTGCTGCGCGTCTGGCCGTTGAAGGAAGCCTGCTCGAAGTTCAACTCAGAACTCACCTCGCGAACCCCGTCCTTGGTGATCAGGAACAGCCGCAGGTCGTACTTGGAGTACCGCCACGGCCCGCCCCGCGCCCGACCGGCCTTCGCTCCGCCTGCGTGCCCGTGGAGGACGGCGTGCGCGATGACGTCACTCCATGACAACCGGTACAGCCGAAGCGCCTCGTCGATCAGGATCGTCTTGTCGCAGTTGAGCCAGGTCTCCATCTCGCTCTCACTCGGCCGAATCGAGTCCAGTTTGCCCTTCCAGCGGAGGTAGGCGTCATGCCGTTCGCTACTGCGCCGCTCGAATTCCGCCCTCTCGTCGTCATAGCGGCGCTCCTCGCTGCGGATGTGGCACCACTGCCGGGCGGCGTACAGGCCGCTGAAGGCGGCGCAGGCGACCGCGGACGAGGCGGTCAGCGGGGCGACCGGGAGGGCCGAAGCGACGACGAACAGCGCGGCGCCGGCCGTGACCGTCAGCGCCGACACGCTTCGGGCCCGAATGGTGGGCGCGACGCGGTGGCATTCCCGGTAATCGTTGAGGGTGCCCGCCGACGATCGTCGCCTGACGTCTTTGGCGAGGTAGGCGATTAGCCAGCGCACTCGGCCGACGGGAACGCGTTGTTCGCGGTAGAGCTCGACGATCTCGTCGCGCAGGCGGCCGCGGATGCCGTCGGTCTCGGCCAGCCACACGGTGTAGTCGATCCCGTGAGGCCGGTACATGGCGAAGTAGTGGTCGAACGCACGGCTCACGTCCCTGGCGAAGCCGGTCCCGCGGGGGCGGCTCCCGGCGGAGTGAACGGAGTCGCGGCGATCTTCGAGCTTGATCCGGGCGGTGCGGTAGTGCCATTCGAAGGCGGCGCGAACACCGACCCAGCCGGTGGCAAGGGCGGCCAGGTACGCCAGCAGCGCCACCGCGTCGCCGTTGGACAGCAGCAGCCATCCGAGGTATCCGACTGCGAGTGCCGACAGCAGTGCGGCGGCCGTCGCGTACGGCTTGTCCAACGGATCGACCCGCGGTGCCTCCGGGCCCAGGGCCCGCGCCGGGATCGGTACGGGGTGGAAGTAGGCCCACACCCGGTTCACGCGGTCGCCACCGGCGCGGCCGGGCTCTGCCCGCCGCCTCGCCTCCTCCCAGAGTTTGTCCTGAGTGGCGCCGGAGAGCACCATTTGCAGGTGGCGCTGGATCGAGGCGAGCAGGTCCGGCTCCAGTGCCAGAATCTTCTTCTCCGCGGCGTCGACGCTGCCGCCTCCGCCGCTCAGGTGCGCGGTCAGTTCGCTGATCGCCTCCAAGGCGCTGCGATACTTCCCTTCAGGGTAGGCCCGGATGTCTTCGGCGAGCTTGTCGAGGCGATCGCGTTCGAGACGTTCCAGGTCCCGATAGGACCGCTTGCTGAACATCGCCAGCACCCAGTGGAACCGGACCTCGGCGTCGTCGAGGCCGGTGGCCATCGCTTCGCCGATCAGGTCTCGGGCTTTGAACGGGACGCCGTCGTTCAAGAATCGCAGACCGAGTTCGTACCGCTGCTTCGGTGTCTCACCCGCGACCTGCTGATAGACGTTGACGTCGTGGACCACCCGCGCCTGGATGCCGACCGAGGCTCCCGACTCGGCGACGTTGCGGGTCGAGTCGTGCGAGGCCGACCTCGCAGGGGCGGAGGTCATGACAGGCTCCCCACTGCAGCAATGACCAGGGCGACCTTCGCACCGAGACTGGTCGTGCCGGCCGCCAGCCCGCTGAGCCGCTTGAGGGCCAGCAGTGCTCTCCTCCTGCTCTGACGGCCAGGCTCGCGCAAGGCGGTCTCAGCGGACGCGAGCTCGTCTCGGGCCGCCTCGTAGGTGTCGTCGTCGATTTCGCCGCCCGCATGGTCGCGATCGAGCCGCGCACGAAGATCGGCCACCGCCGTGACCAGGTCATCGATCCCGTCCCCGGTGGGCGCTGCCCCCATCCGCACCGTGCTCTCGGAGACGTTCGCGGCCTGGATCCCCACCGACCCCGAGGCGGTGTTGTAGACCGTGTTGCCGGCCGCCGCCGACGCAGGAGGTTCTGAAGCGTTCGCCGACATGGCGATCTCCTCTCGTTCGTTGATGCGTGCTTCGGCCAGGCGGACGGCGAAGGCGGCGGCGTTGGCCGCGGCTCGCGGCTGCCACTCGACGTCGTCTTCGCCGTTCTTGGTGCCGTCAGCCATGTCGCTGATGCCGCGCACGATCCCGACCGCCACGCTGTTGAGGTGGCCCGCGTGAGCCACGCCCGCGGCCTCCATCTCGATGGCGACCGCGTCGTTGTAGTGGTCGCGGATCCACTTCGCCTCGCGTGAGATCGTCGAGTTCTGCACGATCTCCCCCGCCGCGATCGCTCCGAATCGGACCTCGGGCGAGCCGGAGCCGGCGGGAAGCCGGGCGCGCCAGTCGCCGGAGCGTTCGAGGTGGTGGGCGAGCTGGCTGAGGGCGTGCGGCGCCTCCCAGGAACGGGGACGCGCCTTGAGGCCGTCGTCTTCGCTGGTGCCACCGTGATAGGCGTACACGCGCTCGGCCACAACCACGTCGCCGCGGCCGGGCTTGGACCAAAGCGAGCCGGCCACGCCGACGAACAGCACCGCCTTCGGCGCGAACTCCTGGATCGCGCGCTCGGCGATCACGGCCGAGTACTGGTTGCCCACTCCGGTGAGCCCCAGCGTGATCCGGCAGGACGTGCCGCGGACGGTGCCGCTCTCGTACAGCGTTCCCGCCGCGTGGCGGTGCTTCTCGATCGCTTCCAGGTGCGCTCGGACCGCCTGGTACTCCAGGTCGAGCGCCGTCAAGACGACTACGGTGCCGGTCATCGTTCCTCCTCGGATTCGCGGTGCGGCTCGGGGCGGGTGAGCGGGGGGTGCAGCACTTCGGCGGGCCCGGCGCGGAAGGTCCGGGCGGGGCGCCCCTTGCCCGCGCGGCGGTCGGTTCCAGCGGGTTCGATGAAGCCCGGGACGCGCTGCACTTTGCGGTAGAAGTTGCGTTCGTCGAGTTCGGCTCCCCAGACGGTCTCGTAGACTCGCCGCAGCTCCGCGATCGTGAACGTCTCGCCGCAGAACGCCGTCGCCAACGGCGAGTGCTCCAGCTTGGTCCGGGCGCGCTCGACCGCGTCGGCGACGATTAGCTGGTGGTCGAATGCCAGTGGCGCTCGGCCGGAAAGCACCTGCTCGACTGGTGTCCACGCCGCTCCGGAGGCGTCGGTGCCGGCGACCGGCTCGGGGAGCCCCGGAGCGATCGCCAAGTACGCCACCGACAACACCCGCCCCCGCGGGTCGCGCTCAGGCTCGCCGTAGGCGCCGAGCTGCTCGATGTGGAGTCGGGTGCCGTCGAGGTCCGCCTCCTCCTTGAGCTCCCGCAGCGCGGCCTCGAAGACGCCCTCGCCCGCGTTGTTGAGGAACCCGCCCGGCAGCGCCCACGAGCCCTGGTACGGCTCGATGCCGCGCTCAATCAGCAGCACGTGGAAGGTCGAGGCGCGCAATGTCAGGATCACCAGATCGACCGCCACCAGCACCAACGGCGGTTCCCAAGGGTCTTCTTCTATCTCCGGCATCTATCGTCCTCAATTACTGTCATATTGACAGTAATGCTAGGGCACAGGAGCCCGCGAGGCAACACCCCGAAAGGTGGAACGAAGGACGACCGGCACCCGGCTACGAGGAAGACGCCCGGGAGCGGCACGTGGGCGACCTTCGCGCTCTCACGCGCCTGGCTCGCCCTGTACGGCCGCCGGGAGATCGCGGAGGACGCCATAACCGCGCCGAGCGGAACGGCCTGGGGGCGAGGAAGCCGCCCGGATTGCGAAGGAAGCCACTCCGGAATCGCCGGAGACTTCGCTGGAGGCCCTGCACTCCCGGGAGGGCGAGGGCGGGGAGCGAATCGGCTGCGGACGAGTTTCCCGCTGGAAAGTCATGACGCGTTCCGCCGCAATAGAAGGCGCGAACGCTCCGTTGGCTGTCGACAATGCCGCTCGCATGGAATTCCTATATGCACATAAGCAGGTATAGTCCGAGGATGGCTCGCCTCAAGAAGCTCGTCGCCGAGGCACGGCGATACCTGAACGACGGCGAACAGGTCGAGACCGCGGTCATCGGCATGTACAGGTACCAGTCCGACGGCCGCAGGTGGGAAGGCACCAAGTATGGGGCACTCATCGCCACGGACCGGCGAATCCTGTTCTACTCCAAGAGCCTGTTCGGCTCTCGGCTGTACTCTCACAGCTACCCGGAGATCACCAGCATCGAGTGTGGACGCGTCCTATGGACCTGGTCGATCAAATTCACCACAGTGCGGACCAACTGCGTCCTCCTGGACACCACGCGCCGAGCCGAAGCCTTCACCCGGCAGGTGCGCTCCCACATCGGATGACACGAGGGCCGGGCAGCGCGCGCCCTCCACGTCTTGAACCGGGGCGGTAGAGCCGGAGGCGCGAGACCCGGGTGACCGGAGCACCGACGAACGGAGCGATGATCTCTCCGGAGGACGACTCTGACGGCGATTCAGAGTCCCATTGCCGACATCATTGCAGCGCGGTCGTTCTCCCTGATGACGCCGCCGAGCGGGTTGAGCCTCACCGAGCTCGACGAGTGTCCGCTCGGGGCGCGGCGGACCCCGAGTCGGGGTCGTCCGCGCGCTGACGCGGCGCCTTCGCGCGCTCGGCCTCCAGGTGGTCGATCCGCTCGGCCGCCAGGATCGCGCGCGAGAGGCCGACGCGGACGTACGGAGCCTCGATGCCGCACTTGGTGATGTAGAAGACGCCGATGTTGACCAGTGCGACGGCGAAGGCGTACACGAGCTCGTCCTCGAGCACCCCCACCATGAGCAGTGAACCGATCGACCAGACCGCGAAACTGTAGATCCAGCTCGACGGCATCCACGGCGCGAACTTCTCCAGCGTCGCGATCTCCCCGTCGGAGACCGTCGAGAGCCCCTCCCGCCTGGCTCTGCCGACGGCATCGCGCGCGAACATCAGGCAGGTCGAGTTGACGACGGCGACAGTGGTGACGCCGAGCGCAGAGAACAGCGGCCACCAGTCGCGTTGCACGAGCGTCGGCACGATGATGTAGACCGACGGCAGGAACGCGGCCGAGCGGAGCGCGACCTCGGTGGCCACGGTGATCGCCCGCCGCCGGCCGCGGCGGCGCAGTTGCGAGCGCAGCGTCAGGCCGGCCAGGACGTTGAGATACCACTTGGCGCCCGCCAGCAGGAACGTCAGACCGATGAGCCGAACCGGCAGGTTCCCCCACGGGTCCGGGATCGGGTAGTCCGACGCGCGGACGTCGTCCAGCACGACGATGCCCTCGCGGTCGCGTCCGAGGACGTTGTTCAGGGCCTCGACGGCCTTCGCTTGCCAGTCGATGCCGAGGTCGCGCGCCCACCACATGATCACCAGCGCGAACGTCGCCCACAGGATCCAGGACGACCCCACCGACCACCGGCTCAGCCACCTGGCCCGCCGGAGGTGGAACCGTCCGCGGGCGCCCTTGACCTGCTTGCTGCGGACCTCCAGGATCTGGCGCTGGCGGTTGACCATGCCCTCGCCGGGGGTGAGCCTTTTGAGCGCGTTCAACCGGCCACCGGAGCGTTCGGCGCTGCGAGCGGTCTTCGCCACCTCGAGTTCGTGCTGGTACAGCTCCTTGATTTCGGGGAAGCGGCGTACCGACGACCTGATCTCGGTCACCAGCAGCCGCCTTTCGGGGCGGGAGTCGGTGAGGTCTTCGAGCAGCCGCGCCAGGCCGACCGAATCGGTGTAGAACTGGTCCGGGACCGTACCGTCGGCGGTGGGCGGCACGCCGCTGATCGCTATCAGCAGCCTTCCGAGCGAGTACAGGTCGGCCTCGTCGCCGCTCTTGCCGGCCTTGCGCACCTCCGGCGCGACGTACGCGGCGTCGCCTTGGTGGGGTCCACTGAGGCTCCGCGTGTAAAGGTGGTTGACGCCGAGATCGATCAGCCGCATCCGGACGCTTCCGGCCTCGCCGTCCCGTTCGATTATGACGTTCGACGGCGATAGGTCTCCGTGGCGTCGGCCGTGCCGCTCGAGCTCCCCGAGGGCGACCAGCAGCGCCGACCCCAGCTGTTCGAGTTCGTCGAGGTCGATGCGCCGCATGAGGTCGCGCCGGGGCCCCGGTCCTGCGCGGGCGGCGTTCTCTTCCAGGACCTCGGCGAGCGTCGCTCCTTCGACGAAGTCCATGAGGATCCAGTTGTCGTGGCTGGCCCACACCGGCACCAGGTGGGAGGTGCCTTGCACATCGTCTTCGGTGAGCCGGTACCGGTCACGGTATTCCCTGGTGGCCTTCGTGATCGCGGAGATGCGCTGGTACGGGTAGATGAGGCATTTCAGCGCGTACCGCTTCTTCGTAGTCCCGAGCGAGGTCCTGGTCTTGCCGGTGAGGATGATCGAGGTGGTGCCGAACCGGTGGAACCCCAGCGACTTGAGGTCCACTTCAGACCATTGGTGCCGGGCGTTCAACACCGAGTCCGAGTCCGATCCCTTCGCGCCGGTGCGGCCCGGCGCGTAGAGCGCGCCGATGGCTTGGCGGACGGCCGGATCCGCGACCAACTCGGTGCAGAGCCCGCGAGGTTCGATGTCGGCCGTTTCGAGGTTCGGGGCGCCTGCGTCATGGAACCGCATCCGGTCCGAGCAATGCATCGCTATCAGGGTGAGCAGGTAGAACCCGAGGTAGCCCGCGGTCTTGACATTGACGGTGGCTTTCCGCTCCCGGTCCGACCACCACTGCCGGAGCCGCTCGATCTCGTTGACACGTTCAACCTGGAGCCGGTCCAGGAAGCCCTGCTCGTCCAAGGGGATGTCGAGCAGCGCCGTGCGCCACTGCCGAACGTTCCATGCGGCGAGGGCCGCGGCAGTCTCGCCGTCCTCGTCCGCGGCTCGGGACAGCGCCGCCACGGCACCGCTCAGGGATTCAACCGTGGCGATCAGCGCGACTCCTCTGGACGGTGACGAACCGGGGCAGTGAGGCGAAGCGTCCATCCCGGACCTGGGCGGCCGGTACGCCCTCGATCGCCGCGGCCATCACCGAATGCGACTGGCGCGCCCCGGTCATGATCTTGTCGAGGGAGGTCTCCTGGCGGTTCACTTCGGCCATCCACGGCAGCGGCGCCAAGTCGAGGACGTACGGCGCCTCCCCCGGTTCGAGCATCCGCTCCTGCAGACGGCGGCGCTGGTGCCGGTAGCGCTCGAGCGATTCGAGGTAGCCGCGTCCGAGCCCGGCGCGGATCCGCTCCATGTAGGCCGCCGACAAGCGCCGGCCCGCGGACGGTCCCGTGGGCGGCCGACGCAGCGGTTTGGTGCTGAGCGACAGGACGTGCGTGCACCCGTCGCGCAGTGCCAGCGCGTACGGGTGAGCGGTCAGGACTCCGCCGTCGACCGCCCGCCGCCCGCGGAAGCGTCCGGCCCCGGGCACGGCGACCGGAAGCCAGCAACTGGCGCGGAGGCCTTCCTTGAGGTCTGCTTTGGAGGAGAAGTCGGCGACGCCGGCGGTTTCGAGTTCGTCGACCAGGGTGACGGCGACCTGGAACGAGGCGGGTGTCTTGAGCACGTTCTCGTAGTCGAGGGGCTTGACGGTCTCCAGGACCTCGTCGAAGACGTAGTCGAGGTTGAGCACCGGTCGCCGGGTCAGGAAACGCCGCATGTCGACGAACCGCTTGGTGGACAGGTCGTCGAAGTAGATGGTCAGGGGGTACCAGGTGTCGCCGGCAGTGAAGAAGGCGGCGTTGACCGCCCCGGATGAGCAACTGTAGATCGCGTCGAAGACCGGGCGGAGCCCCAGGTCGTCGAGTGCGGTGAGCATCGCCGCCGAGACGACGCCGCGGACGCCTCCGCCTTCCACCGCGAGTCCGAGGCGATGGCCGTCGTCGTGGTCGCCGGGTCCGGTGCCCGCGTCCCGGCGCGACCGGATCAGTTCCAGGACCGGGTGGTCGTCGGCCCAGTACCGGTCGGCCGTCGGGTCGTACAGGTCGAGCACGTTGCCCCCTTGGCTGAGAGGTGAAGCTGCGGAAGCGGATCGGTTCAGATGTTACCCGCGGCCGGGGTGCGGGAGCGGAACTCGATGCGCGCGTGGACGCGTGTCCGGATGAGACGGCCTCTCGGCCACCGGAAACCCGTCGATGTCGGATTTCCGACGAACGGTGATCGGGTTACTACGCACCGCCGAGCGCCGTCGGCGGAATTTCAGTCCGGTTCGGGGTTCTCGACGCAGCCGCTGTCGGCTTCGAGGATCGTGTGCGCCTCGGCGACGATGAGCCGGAGGCGGACGCCGTCGTGGCGGACCGCATATAGGTGGTGCCCACCGTCGCCGGACGGTTCGTTGGAGGTGATCTCCCAGTCGTGCTCGGGGAGGTGTTCGCGCATCGCCTCCAGCGCCGCCAGACCGGGGCCGCTGCGGGGCGGGGTCCCTTCGAAGCGGTAGACGAGCCGGTGCTCGGACCAGTCGTCGTCCCGTCCGGCGCCGTCGCTGCACGGGGTGTCGCCCGACCGGTGGTCTTCCAGGGGAGGGGACCGGTCGATCTCCTCCACCACCGACAGGGCCTCCTCGATCGCTGCCTCCAGCCTGGCCGGGGCTTCGGCCCCGTCGAACTCGCGTTCCGGATGCCGGACCTCGACGTCGCTCGCCGCGGCGTTCCAGACGAGCAGACCGGCCAGTGCCGCCGCGGCCGATGGGAGCACGATCTGCTCCGGCAGCGCCGGACGCTCCGGGCTCGAGCCGTGCCGGATCCGCTCGCGGGTGCGCCCGCCGGCCAGCGGCACCAGTTCGAACAGGAGCGCTGCGGCGGACGGGATCGCGGCCACCGCGTAGAACGGCAGGAGAACGAGGATCTGCACCACCGTGGCGGCCACGGCCACCCGCAGGTATCCGCCGCCTCGTTCGGTCCGACCGATCTGGACGATCGCGAGCAGGCACAGGGTCGGCAGTACCAGGGCGGCGACGCTGAGGATCACCGTCGTCGAGTTGAACTGCGCGGTCGCGTAGCCGGCCATGGCGCCGATCCCGAGCAGCAGCGGGTACACGAGCAGCATGCCGATGGCACCGGTGAGGAGTTGGATCGCGAGCCCGATCCGGATCACGCCGACTCCCGCCGGCGTCGAGCCGCGGCCCCTCGGATTCGGAGTGGTCTGCTCGTGGTCCATCGCTTCCTCGAGGCCGACAGGGCGACCGGCCGCTTCGCCTCCCGGTCCGGCCCACCCTACCGGGGTCCGCTCGCCGCAAGCATTCGGCGCGAGGCCGGGCGGGCGGATTCGTGACCGGACACGACGCCCGACGCCGGAGGCAGCTCTATACCGGATTCTCGTTCGATATCGAGCGAATCACCGGAATACCGGGATGGCAGTGCCGACCGCTGCGCGGCGGCCGCGGGACCCGAGCGCCTACCTCAGTAGACCCAGTCCTCGCACAGATCCACCATCTCATCCCACGCCTCGGCCTCCTCGTCGGAGTCGATCTCGGTGTCGAAGAAGGCTTCGAGCCCGTCGATGCACCCCTGCACGGTCGACATCTCGCCGACCTCGCTCTCGAAGTCGCTCACCTGCGACTCGAGCTCGGCGCTGTGCTCCTCGGCCTGGCCCAGTTGGTCCTCGAGGTCGGACTTGTCGGACTCGAGCTCCTCGATGGCGTCGGCGCGCTCGTCGGCCAGGTCCTCGGCGTCGGAGAGGTCCCCGCTCGCCAGGAGCCACAGCGTCAGCATCAGCCCCGCCACCGCGACGGCGGCGACCAGCCCGGTCACCAGCAGCGGCGTGGCCGACGAGAACGACGGCCGCTGCTGGGGCGGCGGTGGCGGGGCGTACGGGTTCGTCGGCTGGGGGGAGTACGGCGGCGGGCTCCCGCCGGGCGTCGGGTAGTCACCCATGTTGTAGTGGGGCTGCTGAGGGTAGGACACTTTCGGCTCCGTTCCAGGGGCGGACACGTGCTCCCAGGGTAGATCTGCGAAGCCACCCGATGCGAACGATTGCCCCTCGGCCGGGGACGCGCCGGCTCCCCGATCCTGCTCGGTCAGGGCTGCCGGTGCGTGATCACCAGCCGGAGTATCACGCCGGTGGCGTCGTCGTGGCGCTTGGCGCGGGCGCGGATCTCCGGGTCGTTGTTCTCGGCCTCCCGGACCTGCGTCAGGACGCCGGGCACTCCGTCGAAGGCCGCCGTGCCGAGCACGTCGTCCCAGGAGCGGCCGTATCGTTCGACGAGGCGAGTGAGGCCGTCGGAGAAGAGGCCGACGGTCTCGAGCTCGCCGGCCGGAAGCACGCCCGCGCGGGCCTGCCGGGACGCTTCGGGGTCGGTCGAGGCCACCCAGAACCCGCCGGGGCGGTTGCGGACGCGGGCGATGTAGTCGGTCGGGTAGCGCTCGATCCCGCCCACGTCGATCGGAGCCGGTGGGTCTTCCAGGCGGCCGAGGCGGTCGTCGGATTCGACCTGCGGACTCCGCCCCGGTACCTGCCACACCACGGCGGCGTCGCCGAGCACGAGCCACTCGAACCGGTCGTCGGCGAACCGGGCGATGGCGACGGTCGCGGCCGGCGACAGCCGGTTCGCCAGATCGCAGGTCGCGCGGTGGCGGTCGGCGACCGCCTCGATCGCGTCGGCCAGGCACGACCGGAGTCCCCGGTCCGGTTGGGAGAGCCGCTCGGCCAGCGCGCCACCGAGCGCGGCCACGTACCAGGGCACGTCGTGGACGCACCCGTCGTCCGGATAGCGGGTCACGCCGTCCAGGACGACCGCCCACGAGTTCGACACCAGGTAGAAGTCCTCGTTCGGAGCCGATCCGCCGGCGAGCGTGGCCGCTGAGGTCTGCGCGAGCATCGGACTCCTACCCAGAGACGATCGTCTGCGGTCGTCCTCACTGACGACTCGGATCTGCAGGCTACCGGTACCTCGGCGTGATGGTCGAGCAGGTGCGGCCGCCGCGGGTCGGTCCTTTCGGACGGACCCGCGGCGGTGGCCGGTCAGGCCGTGGCGCGGTCGGCCAGGCGGTCCAGGCGCAGCTCGGCCACTCCCTGGAATGCCGGGCCCAGCAGGCGGCCCAGGAGTCCGGTGTGGGAGAAGCCGTGCTCGACGTGTGTCCGGTCGCCGGACGGTTCCAGCAGCCAGTAGCTCTCCTCGCGGAGCCCCTGCACCTGCAGGGTCATCTCGATGCACTCGGGGCTGATGAGGGTGTAGACCAGGTACCCGCGCAGTCCGCGGACGGCCCGGATCCGGTAGCGCCGCCGCTCCTCCGCCGCGCCTTCGGCGTCGACCTCGGCCAGCGCCGGGTTCCAGTCCGGGAGCCGCGCCGGGTCGCAGACCAGTTCGGCGATCCGTTCGGGTGGGGCCGACACCGTGCGGGAGGACCGGTGCTCTTTCACGGGTACTTCACCCCTCCATCGACATGAATGGTCGTCGCGTTCACGTTATCGGCTCCCGGTCCGCATAGGAACGCCACAGTCTCCGCGGTCCGACCGGTGCTGCCTTCGAAACGCCCCAGCGAACGCCCGGTGATCCGGCCGCGCTGATCGTCGCTCAGGCGCTCGGCCATCCCGGTGTCCAACATCCCCGGAGCGACCACGGCGGTCTTGACGTGGTACGGCCCGTACTCCTGCGCCACACTCAACGACAACCCGCTCAGACCGGCCTTGGCGGCGGCATAGGCCGACTGGCCGGGGTTGCCGTAGAACGCCGCCACCGACGAGACGTACACGATCCGCCCCGAACGCTGCCGCATCATCGGCCGCAGCGCGTGCTTGGTGGCCAGGAAGGCGCTGCGGAGGTTGTTCCGCAGCACCGAATCCCAATCGTCGATGCTGGTGCGGACCAGCAACCGGTCGGTGGAGGCGCCGGCGTTGCACACCAGCGCGTCGAACGAACCGAAACGCTTGGCCGCGTCCGCGATCGCCACCGCGGTGCCCTCCTCGGACAGGTCCCCGCCGACCGGCTCCACCCGGCCGGGGTGACGCCCTTCCAGCGCCTCCAGTTCCTTGGACGGGGAGCGGTGGTGCGCGACCACGCGCGCACCCCGCTCCACCAGCGCCTCCGCGACGGCCAGCCCGAGTCCGCGCCCGGAACCGGTCACCGCGGCGACGCGGCCCTCAAGCGGCCCCGACACGCTCGACGCTCCTCTCCACCCGCGACGAGGACGACGACCACAGGTGACGGACGAGCGCGACCAGGTCCGTCTCGGACAGCGGCCGCGGGTCGGTGCGGACCGCGAAGCGGACCGACCCGCCCTCCTCGCAGTCGAGGACCAGCCTCGGCAGCAGCGGCCGCGGCGTCAGCCGCATCCGCGTCCGCACCGTGTTCAGCACCCGCCGACCGGCCTGCCGCAGGTGGGTCGGCAGCCAGTCGAGCTGCTCGACCCGCAACTGCGGCATGCCGTCGTCGACCGTCAGCCGCTCGCGCAGCCGGGGCGCCACCAGCGGCACCTCCTCGGGCAGCAGCGCCACCGGCGGGGCCTCGTGGTCGATCACCACCAGGACCGGCTCGCGGCGCATCAGGCGCCGTCCCATCGCCGACCGCTGCTCCTGGTCGGGCCAGACCGACTGGACGGCGGCGCGGCCGGCCTCCATCGGCTTCCAGACGATGCGACGCAGGCCGTCGAACACCACCGGGATCTCGCCGTAATACTGGACGGGGTCGTTCATCACCAGGCTCCCTTCGCTCCGGCACCGGCCAGCTCGCGGACCGGTTCGACTTCTTCGGTGCGGCGGCCGCGGCCCCAGACGCGGTCGCCGACTATGAGCAGCGTGGCGGGCATGACCAGTCGCCGGATGACGACCGCGTCGAGCACGACCGCGACCGCCAGGACGATCCCCAGCTCCCGCACGATGCTGATCTGGGCGCTGGTGAACGACACGAACACGGCGACCATGATCACCGCCGCGCCGTTGACCAGGCCCGCGGTCCGGGCGAGGCCGCCCATCACCGCCTCGCGGTGGCCCAGGCCGTCGGTGTAGAGCTCCTTCATGCGGGAGATCATGATGACCATGTAGTCCATGCTCAGCCCGAACATGACCGCGAACAGCATCAGCGGGGTGACGCTGTTGATCGTTCCCGAGCCGTCGGCCGAGATCAGCGCCAGCACGCCGAGACTGGCGGCCACCACCATCGCGTTGAACGCCAGCGCCAGCAGCGGCATCAGCCAGGTCCGGAACGAGACGGTCAGCAGGATCAGGCTCAGCACGGCCACCGCGGCGACCACGAGCGGCATCGACCGCAGCACCAGGTCGTCGAAGTCGTCGCCGGTGGCGGTGGCGCCGCCGAGCCGCGCGGTGACGTCCCCGTCGAGGCCGTCGACGATCCCTCGCAGGTCGTCGACCACCGCGTGCGCGGCGTCGCTGTCGGGGTCGTGCTCGGTGGTGACGGAGACCAGCGCGGCGAGCTCGCCGCCGGCCGGTTCGCCGTAGTCGACCCGGGCGTCGACGACGCCGTCGATCGTCGCCGCCTCGGCCGCGACGTCGTCGGCGGCCCGGCTCAGGTCGCCGGCGGCGGCCTCGGGTGCGGTGAGGACGACCTCGACCGGGAACAGGCCCTCGAGGCCGATCTCGTTCTCGACCCGTTCGAGCCCGGTCCGGGCGCCGTCGTCGCCGGGGAGGATGCTCGCGCTGGCGACCGGGACCTGCCAGGTGAGGTTGAGGGCGGGCGCGGCCAGGGCCGCGAAGGCGACCACGAGCGCGGCGAGGACGAGTCCGGGGCGGCGCATCAGCCGGGTCTTCGGCTCGGGCGCCTCGCGGCGCTTGCGGCGGCCGATCGATCCCCAGTTGATGCGGCGTCCGAGCAGCGAGAGCACGGCCGGCAGCAGGGTCATCGACATGGACACGGCGACGGCGGTGACCAGGGCTCCGGCCAGCGCGATGGAGGTGAAGGCCATGGTGCGCGGGATGAACAGCGCGGCCATGGAGACCATCACGGCCAGGCCGGCGAACATCACCGAGTGGCCGACGGTGGCCATCGTCTTCTCGAGCGCGTCCTTCACCGGCAGTTCGGATTCGAGTTCCTCCCGGAACCGCTTGATGATGAACAGGGAGTAGTCGACGGCCACGGCGAGCCCGATCATGGTGACGATGTTGACGAACAGGCTGTTGACGTCGGTGATCTCGGTGAAGCCGAAGCCGGCCGCCTGGGTGATCGCCAGGGTGATCCCGGCCATGGCCAGGGGCACGAGCATCGCGGCGACCGAGCGGAACACCAGCAGCAGCACCACGAACAGGACGGGGAAGGCGATGAGTTCGGCCCTGGCGGCGTCCTGTTCGGAGTGGTGGTTGAGCGCGGCGTCGAGTGCCGGGGCGCCGGTGATCTCGACGGTGACGCCGTCGCCGACCGCCCGGTCGATCTCGGTCTCGAGTTCGGGCACGAGGGACTGGACGGTGGTGTTGTCCTCGTCGAATCCGAGCACGACCATGGTGGTGCCGCCGTCGTCGGCGACCCAGCCCGGCTGCATCCGGTGGTCGACCACGAGGTCGGCGCCCATGTCGGTGGCGGCCTCGGAGGCGTCGGGGACGGCGGCGGTGGCGTCGCCGTCGGTGCTGAGGACGACCATGAGCGAGTTGGGCTTCTGGTCGAACGCTTCCTCGAGGGTCTCCTGCGCCTCGACGGATCCGGCGCGCGGATCGGAGAACCCGCCGGCTTTGAGCGCGCCGCCGAGCTGCATGGCCAGCGGCGCGGCGATCAGGGCCAGGACGATCCATCCGAGGACGGCCGTCCAGGGTCGGTGGATGGCCCATCGGTTGACGGTTCTCACGTGGTTCTCCTTTGCATCACTTCGGCGGTGGGCGTCGCGGCCGCGGCGGTGAGGGCCGCCCGCAGCTCGGCGGCGCGGCGGCGCCGGCGTTCGCCCCGTTCGTCGGCGGCGGGAGCGTCGAGGACGGACTCGACGTCGTCGAGCGCCTCGCGCTCCCGCCCGACGCGGCGCAGGGCCTCGGCCCGCGCCATGGTGTAACGGGTGTCGCCGCCGTCGAGGTGCACGGCTTCGGCGAGGTGGCGGGCGGCCCGGTCGGGGCTGCCGCCGAGGAGGCCCGGGGCGGTGAGGTGCCACCGTCCGAGCAGGTAGTGCGCCATCGGCTCGGTCGGGAGCTCGGTGGCGGCGCGTTCGAGCCGGCCGCGGAGGGCGAGGGCGCGCAGCGGCCGGAGGGGGGCCGGGCCGCCGAGGAGGCGGAGTCCGGCCAGTCGGTTGCGGACGAGGCGGACGTGCGGGTTGTCCGGGTCGGTGGAGTCGGCGACCTCGAGGAGGGCGGCCGCCCTTTTGAGGCGGTCGCGGTCGGGTTCGGGGCCGTCGAGGGCCCGTTCGACGAGGGCGCCGGCCACCGCCGCGGTGCGGCGGGCGGCCTCGCGGCTCCGGCCGGTGGCCGGGTGCCGGGCCAGGTCGATCAGGTCGGCCACGGCGCTGCGTCCGCGATCGACCAGGTCGCGGAGGCGTGCGGCGTGCCGCAGGTCGGGGTCGGGTCGCAGCGCCGGTCCGAAGGCGACGCGGGCTCGGCCGTTCCGGGGCATGGTGGCGCCGATCGGCAGGATGTCCTGCGTGCCCCAGACGGCGGCCGGGATGACCGGCACGTCGGCCCGGGCGGCGAAGCGGAAGCCGCCGTCCTTGAACGGCTGGAGTCCGCTGCCGCGGTTGCGGGTGCCTTCGGGGTAGACCACGAGGGCGTCGCCGTCGGCGAGGACGGTGTCGGCGAGCTCGAGCAGGGCCCGCGCGGGCTGGTCGCGGTCGACGGCGACCGCGCCCATGGCCTCGTACCAGACGGTGCGGATGCCGCGGAAGCTCTCGGCCTTGGTGAGGAAGACCCCGCGGCGGCCGCGGCGGGCGTGGAGGATCGCCTCGTACACGAAGTGCTCGGCGAAGCTGACGTGGTTGGAGATCAGGACGAACGGTCCGTGTTCGGGGACGTGTTCGAGGCCCTCGACCCCCGCCAGGTAGCGGCGCCTGACCGCCGGTCGGGTCAGGGCGTTGGTGCCTTTGCGGCACAGCGTCTTGGCCAGGCTCATCGGATCGCTCCGGCGAGCGCGGCGGACGGGGCGGGGACGTCGTGGGCGGCGGCGTATTCGCGCAGTTGCTCGATGCTGGTGAGGACGAGCCCGTGCCGGCGGGCGAAGGTGGCCAGTTGGGGGAGCCGGGCCATGGTGCCGTCGGGGTTGATGATCTCGACGATGACTCCGGCCGGGGCGAGGCCGGCGTGCCGGGCGAGGTCGATGGCGGCTTCGGTGTGGCCGGGCCGTTCGATCACGCCGCCGTCCTTGGCGGTGAGCGGGAAGATGTGGCCGGGGCGGGCGAGGTCGGCGGGGTCGCCGTGGAGCAGCAGTTCGATGGTGCGGGCGCGGTCCTGGGCCGAGATGCCGGTGGTGACGCCGGTGGCGGGGGTGCCGTCGACGCTGACGGTGAAGGCGGTGCCGTGGGGGTCCTGGTTGCGGTCGACCATGGGGGGCAGGGCGAGTTCGGCCGCCTTCGCGGCGGTGATCGGGGCGCAGACCAGGCCCCGGCCGTGGGTGATCATGAAATTGACGGCGGCGGCGTCGGCGTGTTCGGCGGCGATGATGAGGTCGCCTTCGTTCTCGCGGTCGGCGTCGTCGACCACGACGACGAGTTCTCCGCGTGCGATGGCGTCGATGGCGGTCCGGGTGTCGTCGAGGGTGATCGTGTCTTGACTGAGGGCCTGAAGGGTCATGTCGTCTCCAATCGGCGCGTGGCCTTGGAATGGCGGCCGGTGAACCCGCCGCAATATCGGTGATACAACATCGATGCTACATCATGGTTGATGTGACATCAATGACTTCGCATTGATGTTTTGTCATCGATGTTGGAACATCCATGTTAACGCATATACCATGATCACGGAGGTCTCGTACTGCAGGCGCTCCGACCAGGAAGGAAGAGCAATGAACCCGAACCGAACAAGGAGCAAGGCCACGGAGTTCCGATATCTGGTGCTGGCCGCCCAGCGCGAGGGCAACCGGTGGCTGACACAGGGACTGCGCGAGCACGGCCTGACCCCGTCCCAAGCGGAGGTGCTGACCGTCCTCGCCGACGACGAGCCGCTCACCCTCGCCGACCTGGGGCGCTACCTGGTCTGCGAGACCGGCAGCCCCAGCCGGCTGGTCGACGCCATGGTCCGCAAGGGACTGGTGACCCGCGAACCGGACCCGGTCGACCGCCGGGTGGTCCTGCTTCGGCTCACGCCCTCGGGCCGCGAACTGGTGGAAAGGGTCGAGGCGAACGACGAGCGCATCGACTCCCTGCTGGAGGAGGCCATCGGCACCGAGGAGCTGGCGGCCGCCTCCCACGCGCTGCGGCGGCTGATCGACGGCACCCTCTCGGGCCAGAAGGTCGAGCGGCGCTTCCCCGTCCGGGCGTTAAGGGCACCGCGCCGCCGGTTCGGCCGCCACGGCGGGCGAATCCGTCCGGAACCGGCGGCGCGGCGACGGGCCGACCGCCCACGAAAGCCGTCCACGAGCCGAACCGTGGACGGCCCAGGCGGACACAGGCCGGGCCCCTAAGGGAAGTAGAACAGGTCCGGGGAATTCGCCAGCTCGTCGGGCAGCGGCGCCTCCCACACGGTCCCGCCCCCGTATTCGGCGAAGGCCACCGTCGCTTCGTCGCGGGCCAGGTAGCCGTCGTCGGCCAGCGCCTCGCAGTCCGATCCCACCGACGAACCCGTCTCGAGGTCGATCACGTTGGTGCCGGTCTCGGGCCGGATCGTGAATCCGCCCTCGTAGGTCTCGTGCTCGTCGTAGCCGTCGGCGATGCACGCGTACCGGCCGGACGGGGCGACCTCGACCAGGTCGGTCACGGCCGGATCGACGCCCTCGAAATCGGCCACGGCCGCGGTCTCGAGGCGGCCGCCGCGCTCGTCGACCCGGTACAGCTCGGTGACCTCCACGTCGCGGTGGAGTCCCCGGACCTCCCCGTCGGCGGTGTACCAGCGCAACCGGCAGCCCTCGTCCAGGTCGATCTCGTCGTCGAGCCGCTCGCCTTCGGGGGAGTACCACTCCAGGTCGCCGAACGCCCGGGTCGGCGGCGGCGCCTGCTCGGTCCCCTCCCACACATCCGCGCGGTGCACCAGCAGCCGCGACCCGTCGGGGGCCCACACCGGGTCGAGGCAGCCGTGGTCGAGCGGGTAGTCCACCACCGAACGCGTATCGCCGGTGTCCAGGTCGCCGACCATCAGCTCGGCGCCGGGGTCGCCGCCGGCGATCCAGGCCGCGTGCCGCTGGGTCGGGTCGACGCTGAGCGAGGCGGTCAGCACCCGGTCCACGTCGCCCTGATGGTCCCACACCCCGCTGAGGTCCAACGCCCGCTCCGGCTCGTCCGATCCGGCCTCCCAGCGCCACAGCGCGAGGTCGTCGCCCACGCCGTACACGACCCCCGAGGGGTCGCCGGTCGGCGCCTCGGTCGCGGCCTCCTCGCCCGGCGTGCCGCTGCAGGCGGCCAGCAGCGCGGCCAGCGCCGCAACGGCCGCGAGTCCGCGTTCGGGCATCCCGTCCCCTTCTCAGTCGATGGTGAATTCGCCGGCGTCGCCGTCGGCCATGCCGTGGCGGGCGATCAGGTCCATCCAGGCGTGTCCGTCGTCCGCGGCGGCGGTCGGGTCCACGCTCCGGGCCCCGAACCGGTCGCGCAGCAGCTCGTAGCCCGAGCGGGTCTGGGGGCCCCAGATCCCGTCGATGACCATCTCGGTCATCCCCGCCAGGTCCCTGGCCGCCCACTGGACGATCGTCACGTCGGTGCCGAAGTCCCAGTCCAGCGCCACGCCCTCCCGTCCGCGGTCGACGTGGATATGGTGCCAGTGGCTGCCGTCCGGATCGTTGTGGACATGCAGGACCGTGCCGAAGAACTTCCGGCAGACGGCCACCACCGCCAGGTACCGGCGCCGCATGCGCAGGCTGTCGCTCTCGCCGTGGACGGCCAGGTCCACCAGCGCCTCCGAGCCCCAGGCGAACTTGGTGAAGTCGAGGGCCGCTCCGTAGCGGTGGTAGCCGGTCTTGCAGACCTTGGCGCCCGCCAGCCCGGTCCAGGTGTAGGAGACCGGTTCCCCGGTCGCCGAGTGGTTCCGGCCCAGGTCGTGGAGGGCTTCGATCAGTCGGCCTCCGTAGTCGTGGGCCTCGGGGTGCATCCGGAAGGAGCTGACCGACGGGTGGACGCCGTATCCGCCGGAGTTGAACGCCGTCCGGTACCGCATCTTCCACTCGGTGCGTCCGAGCCAGTCGCGGGTGATGTCGTCCATGGCGCACTTGGAGGAGGCGAACGCCTCGGCGCTGCCGGGGAATCCCATGGCTCCTCCTCACCCGAGTCCGCGGGCGCTGACTCGGTCGTCCTCGGTCTCCAGCCAGGCGTTCGGGCGGCCCTGGACGGCGACGACCTCGCCGGTGCGGCCGCCGCCGTGGCCGGCCGATTCGGGGCGGCGGCCGTCGCGGCCGTACCGGGCGCCGTGGACCGATCCGTCGCGGTCGCTGAACACCGCGACCTGGTCACCCCCGGTCGCGACCGCCGCCATCGGCCGTCCGGCGCCCGGTTCGGCCGCGACCGGTTCGATCTCGGCGTCGATGAGGCCGGAGTAGACGGTCTGATCGCCGGCGCCGTCGGCGGCGACCGCGTACAGCCGCCCGTCGTGGCCGGCCAGGACGGTGCCGTAGCCCTCGCCCAGGTCCGCGGCCAGCGGCCGGTCGGTCCAGGTCAGTCCGCCGTCGGCGCTGAGGGCGAGGTGGCTGCGGGCGATGAGCGCGGCATGGGGGTCCGGGCCGCCTTCGACGGCGACGGCAAGCGCCTCGGCTCCGAGCGGCGCGATCGAGGTGGCCGCGCCCGAGCGGATCGGGTCGGGCACCGGCAGGGCCACCGCCTCGGCCCGGTCGGTCTCGACGCGGAAGAGGCCCGGCAGGGCCCGGTGGCGTCCGGCATCGACGGCGCCGGTGATCCACAGGGTTCCGCCGACGGCGGCGATCGAGTGCGGATGGAAGCGCTCGGGCAGGGACACCTCGAGCGGCGGGCCGAGTTCGACGCGCCGACCCGCGTCCGCTTCGACCGGTCGGATCGCGTAGTGCCCGGCCTCGTCGGCGGTCAGCGCCAGGACCCGGCCGTCGCGGACGGTCGCGGCGCGGAGGGCCGTCGGCGCCGCGGCGGCCGCCGCTCGCGGCGGAGCGGCGGTGACCCCCGCCGCGAGCACGGCCGCCGCGCCGGTGAGCACCGTGCGCCGCGTGAAACGCGAATACTCGTCTGCGGCCATAGCCTGCACTATGACCAACGTCACGGTCGTTTACGGCGGTTTCGCCGAATTTCATTCCCTCGAGACGGTCAGCTTGTCACCCGGTTCGGCGACACCGACGCCGACCTTGTCGCCGTCGATGATCTTGCCTTCGAGCAGCTCCCGCGAGAGCGGGTCGCCGATGGCCCGCTGGATCAGGCGCCGCAGCGGCCGGGCCCCGTAGACCGGGTCGAAGCCGCGGTCGGCCAGCCACGTCTTGGCGTCGTCGCCGACCTCCAGCTTGAGCCGCCGGGCGTCCATCCGCTTCTGCAACTGGCGCAACTGCACGTCCACGATCGACTTCAGGTTGTCCAGCTCCAGGGCGTGGAAGATGACGATGTCGTCGAGCCGGTTGAGGAACTCGGGCTTGAAGTGGTCCCGGATCGCGCCCATCACCGACTCGCGCCGGGCCGACTCCTCCAGCAGCGGATCGGTCAGGGCCTGCGAGCCGAGGTTCGAGGTCATGATGAGGATGGCGTTGCGGAAGTCGACCGTTCGGCCCTGCCCGTCGGTCAGACGCCCGTCGTCGAGGACCTGGAGCAGGCTGTCGAACACCCGCGGGTGGGCCTTCTCGACCTCGTCCAGCAGCACCACCGAGTACGGCCGGCGGCGGACCGGCTCGGTGAGCTGTCCGCCCTCCTCGTACCCCACGTAACCGGGCGGCGCGCCGATCAGCCGCGCCACCGAGTGCTGCTCGGTGTACTCGCCCATGTCGATGCGGATCATCGCCCGGTCGTCGTCGAACATGAACTCGGCGAGCGCCTTGGCCAGCTCGGTCTTGCCGACCCCGGTGGGTCCGGCGAAGACGAACGAGCCGGTGGGCCGGTTGGGATCGGACAGGCCGGCGCGGGCCCGGCGCAGCGCGTCGGCGACGACGTGGACGGCCTCGGCCTGACCGACCACGCGCTCGCCGAGGACGCTCTCGGCGTTGAGCAGCCGGTGGGTCTCCGACTCCTGGAGCCGCCCGGCGGGGATGCCGGTCCAGGAGGAGACGACGTCGGCGATCTCGTCGGCGTCGATCTCCTCCTTGAGCATCGGCTGCTGGGCCGGCTCGGTCTCGTGCTCGAGTTCGGTCTCGGCCTCGCGGAGCCGCCGCTCGAGTTCGGGGATGCGGCCGTAGCGCAATTGCGCGGCCTTCTCCAGGTCGTATTCGCGTTCGGCGCGCTCGGCCTGGGTGCGCAGGTCGTCGAGCTGCTCCTTCAGGTCGGAGACCTTGGAGATGCGGTCCTTCTCCGACTCCCACTGGCGGCTGAGCGCGGCCAGGCGCTCGCGGGCGTCGGCCAGTTCGCGCTGAAGGGAGGCCAGGCGCTCGGCCGAGGCCGGGTCGTCGGTCTCGTTCTGCAGCGCGGTCTCCTCGATCTCGAGGCGCCGGACGGTCCGCTCGACCTCGTCGATCTCCTCGGGACGCGAGTCGATCTCGATGCGCAGCCGGGACGCGGCCTCGTCGACCAGGTCGATGGCCTTGTCGGGCAGGAACCGGTCGGTGATGTACCGGGCCGACAACTGCGAGGCGGCCACCAGCGCGGAGTCGGTGATGCGCACGCCGTGGTGGACCTCGTAGCGCTCCTTGAGGCCGCGCAGGATCGCGACGGCGTCCTCGATGGAGGGCTCGCCGACGAAGACCGGCTGGAAGCGGCGCTCCAGGGCGGCGTCCTTCTCGATGTGGTCGCGGTACTCGCTGAGGGTGGTGGCGCCGATCATGTGCAGTTCGCCGCGGGCCAGGGCCGGCTTGAGCATGTTGCCGGCGTCCATCGAGCCCTCGGACTTGCCGGCGCCGACCATGGTGTGCAGCTCGTCCATGAACGGGATGACCTGGCCGCCGGAGGACTTGATCTCCTCCAGCACGGCCTTGAACCGCTCCTCGAACTGGCCGCGGTACTGGGCTCCGGCGATCATGCTCGCCAGGTCGAGGAGGATCACGCGGCGGTCGCGCAGCGACTCGGGGACGTCGCCGGCGACGATGCGCTGGGCCAGGCCCTCGACGATGGCGGTCTTGCCGACGCCGGGGTCGCCGATGAGGACGGGGTTGTTCTTGGTGCGGCGGCTCAGGACCTGGATGACGCGGCGGATCTCGGTGTCGCGGCCGATGACGGGGTCGACCTTGCCGGAGCGGGCGTTCTCGGTGAGGTCGAGGCCGTACTTCTCCAGGGCCTTGTAGCCCTCCTCGGGGTCGGCGCTGGAGATCTTGCGATCGCCGCCGCGGAGGGTCGGGAAGGCGCTGATGAGCTTCTTCTCGGTCGCGCCCTGCTCGGCGAGGAAGGTGCCGACCTCGCCTCCGGTCTGCACCAGGCCGGTGAGCAGGTGCTCGGTGGAGACGTACTCGTCGCCGTAGTCGGTGGCGAGCTTGTCGCCGGCGTTGATGACGCGCAGCGACTCGCGGGCCATCGACGGCTCGGACACCGACGGCCCGGAGGCCGAGGGCAGCTCGTCGAGGCGGCGCTCGGTCTCGGCCGAGACCACGCCGGGCGTGACGCCGACGAGCTGGAGCAGGCCCGGCGCGGTCGAACCGTCGACCGTCAGAAGCGCGTCGAGCAGGTGCCAGGGCTCGACGGCCGGGTTCCCGCCCGCGGCTGCGGTGCGGGCGGCCTGGGAGATGACTTCGCGGCTCTTCGTGGTCAAGCGGCTGACGTCCACGGGTCTGTCTTCCTTCCAGTGCGGAACAGGGTCGGTGATACCAACGCGGAGTTGAGTCTATCCGACTCAACTTTCGTCGGCCAGTGGGCCGGGACAGGTCACACTCAGACTAGGGCCGCCGCCCCCGCGAGCCGCGACTTCGGGCCCGACCGCCCCGGCGCGCCGCCCAGATGCTGGGCGGCGCGAGCCCGAGGGCCGCGGGACGCGACTCGCAGACGGTAACGTTTCGGACAGTCTGTACCACTCGCTCGGTGAGGTGCCCACGTGTCGGTCATGTTCCTCGGATTCAGCAGATTCCTCCTGTCGAGCGCGGAGGCCGTCCTCCCTCCCGCCAGCGTCTACCTGGTCGAGGAACCGGAGATCATCGAGACCCGGAACGTCCTCGATGCGGCCGAACACCACGAGTGCGTCGCCGCGGTCCTGCCCGCGCCGGTCCAGCACGAGTCCTCGGCCGAGGAGCTGCCGTCGATGATCGAGCGGCCGGCGGACCTGACCGCCGTCGTCCCCGCCACCGAATACGGCGTCGTCGCCGCCGCCGCGCTCGCCGAGGCGTGGGGGCTGCGCGGCCTCGGGCTGCGGGCGGCCCGAACCCTGCGCGACAAGCTCCGGCTGCGACGGACCGCCGCCGGCTCGGCCATCGCCCAGCCGCAGTGGCGGCGAGTCGAGTCGGCGGTCGAACTCGAACGGCAGGTGGCCGCCTGGGGCGGGCACGCGGTGCTGAAACCGGCCGGCCGGCAGGCCAGCCTCGGCGTCAACCTCATCGACCCCGCGACCGACCTGCGGTCGGCCTGGGACGAGTGCGTGGGCGCCGACGAACCGCGGCTGCGGGCGCGCGGGACCGGCGAGGCGCAGTACATGGTCGAGCAGCGGCTCCGCGGCCCCGAGTTCAGCGTGGAGATGCTCGTCCGGGACTCGGCCCCGGTGTACGGCAACGTGACGGCGAAGACGGTGCTGCCCGGCCGGTATCCGGTGGAGCTGGGACACGCGGTCCCGGCGCCGATCGAACCGGAGCTCGAACGGCGGCTGCTCGGCGACATGGGCGATCTCATCGCGGCGGCGGGCGTGGAGAACGGCGTGCTGCACGCCGAATGGATCCGCGTCGACGGCGTCCCGCACCTCATCGAGTGCGCGGGACGGCTCCCGGGCGACAACATCCACCGGCTGATCGATCTGGCCTACGACACCGACATCGTCGCCGACCTGCTGGCGGTGCTGGACGCGAAGGCGCCCGCGCCCCCGGCGCGGGCGCCGGTGCGGCACGCCGCGATCGGGTTCGTGACCGCCGCCCCGGGAACGGTGCGCTCGGTGTCGCTGCCCGACCGCGAACGCCATCCGGACCTGGTCGAACTGTCGGTCGGTGTGCGCGAGGGCGACGCCGTCGGGCCGCTGCGGGACTCGTGGGGCCGCCTCGGCTACGCCATCGCCACCGGCCCCGACGCCGCTGCGGCGGCCCGCACCCTCGAATCGGTTCTGGCCGAGGTCGCGATCGTCAGCGAGTAGCGGACGCTTCGGCGGGGCCCGGTGCTCTACGGCGCTCCTCGACCGACCTCGCGACCGGTCCGGACGCGAACGCGGCGGCGACGAAGGCCACCGCCAGCGCGGCCCATCCCCACACGCCCGCCGCCAGGACCACGGCCACGGCGCCGGGACCGATCATCTCCTGAACGGATCTCCCGAGCGAGAACAGGCTCAGGTGCGTGGTGCGCGACTCGGCCGGTGCCAGGGCGTACGACAGCTCCCAGGAACCGACCGCCTGCCACAGTTCGCCGAACGTCAGCGTCACGCAGGCGGCCGCGACCACGCCGACGCCGACCCAGAGCGGCAGCCGGTCGAGCCCGACCGCCATGACCAGCGCCGTGACCGCGAGCGCGGCCCCGGCGAGCCTCGTCGTCCGCACCCCCGAGGCGACGTCGTCGACGTTCTTCGCGAGCGGCACCTGCAGCACCACGGCCAGGACGGTGTTCAGGAAGATGACGCCGGGGACGGTCGCGGCGGGAATCGTCTCGTACTGGGAGATCCACAACGGGACCCCGACCGCCAGCAGCGTCATGTGGAGCATGAGGACGGAGTGGAGGGCGGCCAGAGCGGCGTACGGCCCGTCCGCCAGCGCCTTCGACGCGGCCAGCGGGTTCTTCGCCTTGACCGGTCCGATCTCGGCCGCCTCCAGCCGCAGCGCCAGGACGATCGCGCCGCCGATCGCGATCAGGACCCCCACCGAGACCAGGAGGGACCGGTTGAGCGCGAGGCTGTCCGAACCGACGATGGGCGCGGCGGCGAGCGCGCCGACCGAGAAGCCGATGTTGCGGACCGACCGGATCACCGCCATGGTCCGGACCCGGTCCCGCTCCGCGGTCACCGCTCCGGTGAGGGCCTGGATGATCGGCACCGACGCCTGGCCTGCCGCGGTCTGCATCGCGGCGAAGGCGGTGAACGCCGTCAGGTCGGCGGAGAAGGCCAGGGCGGCGAAGGCGCCCGCCCGCAGGAGGCTGAGGAGGATCAGCATCCGTTTGGTGCCGCAGCGGTCGGCCGCCATGCCGATCGGAACGGTGGCCACGAGCCCGGCGAAGGCGGCGATGCCCAGTCCGAGCGCCAGTTCGGCGGCGGACAGGCCGACGACCCGCAGGAAGAACAGCGTCCCGCCGGCGAGGAACATGCCGGTGCCCAGCGAGTTGACGAACATGCCGACGGTGAGGATGCTCGGATTCCGGCCCGAGGGCAGGTAGTCCTTGAGAGAGATCGCCATTCCGCTCCTCAATCGGATCGTTCGGCGGCGGCCGGTCTCGGGAGGGCGCGCCGGTCGAGCAGGCCCCGGAGCCCGTCCGCTTCGAGCAGCCGAACCGCCTCCTGGCCCGGATTGGCGCGGTCCTCCAGCCGCCGCAGCAGCGGCTCGAGGTACCGCTCTTCACCCGTCGCGCGCGATTCCAGGGCGCGTCCGCACAGGTCGAGCGCCCTGTCGATGAACTTCAGGTACCGGTCGTCGAGGTCGAGGCCGCCGACCACGGCCGAGCGGTAGAAGTCGGCGGGGACGCCCGCGGGGAAATGTTCGGCGAGCAGTCCGGCCAGTTCGCGGTGGGCCTCGACGACGCCGAGTGCGAGGGCCGCCGCGGCCATGTGCTCCGAGTGCGGCTGCTGGCAGGCGGCGCGCATCTCGATCGTGCCGGTGGCGGTGCGCGGCCGGCAGTGGTGCCAGTTGTAGTGGTCGTGCCACAGGAAATGCTGGAAGGCGTCCTCCAGCGACGGCGCGTCGGCGATCAGCCAGTCCCAGAACGGCCGGCCGATCTGCCGGTAGCCCTCTGGGTCGGAGTGCACCAGGTAGACCGTCCCCATAAGCCCGTCGACGTGGTCCTCGATCGTGGCCGCGACCGACCGGGTCATGCCGTGGCGTTCGCGTTCCCGCAGCGTCCGGAGCAGTCCCAGTTCCCGGAGGCAGACGGCGCCGACCGGCTCCCCGCCCAGCGCCGGCGAGTTCCCGCACAGCGCGACCGTCGCCGGGACCATCTGGTTGGCGGTCGCGGCGACCGCGGCGACCTCGCCTTCGGACAGGGCGACGTGGAGCTGGTCGCCGGAGGTGAGGGTGAACCACAGCCACGGCTCGCCCAGCGCCTCCAGGAACGCCCGGTAGTGGGGCTTGGGGGTCATGAACTCCGGTACCGGCTCGGCGACGGGCTGCATGCCCAGGCCGAGGATCCGGTGTCCCCGGGCGGTCGCCGCCAGGTCCAGTCGGGCGAGCGCGGCCTCGTGAAGTTCGGCGACCTCCGCCAGTGAGCTGCCGGGCCTGGTGACGACCTCGACCGTCCCTTTGCCCACTTCCCGGTAGTAGCCGTAGTCGTCCCCGGCGTAGCCGATCACCATCCCGTCCTTGCGCACGGCCGACAGGTCTCCAGGTGCGGCCACCTCGGGCCAGAGCAGATCCACCTCGACCGGTCGTCCCCGGTCGTCGACGACGGGGAACTCGGCCTCCCTGCCGACGGTCCGGGTCCCCACCCGGTGCGGGAAGCCCTGGGCGAAGCGCGCGGCGAAGTACCGCCGGTACCGGTCGATCTCACGCACCCGGGGCTCCGACGGTCGCGGCCGGTGCGGTCGAGATCCGGATCCGGTCGGCGAGCGCGGCCGCCCGTCCGGTGGCGGCCGCCGGTGCCGGTGCGGTCGCGATGAGGTATCCGGACCGGTCCGCCGACGACCGGATCGGGTGGACCGTGTCGCCGGTCCGGACGCCGACCACGCAGTCGACGGCGCCCTCGGCGGCCCACACCTCGTCCTCGCCTTCGATGCGCTCGACGACTCCGGGAGGCGGGGTGAGGAACCGGATGGAGGCCGCCCGGTCGGTCCGGGTGTGGGCGTCCGGCAGCTCGATCGGCGCGACGGCCTGGCGGAAGGTCAGACCGATGAGGTCCACGCCGGTCGCCAGCCGCACCAGGTCGGCGATCTTGTCGCCGCCGACCCGATTGTGGGATTCCACGATCCGCGCGCCGTCGCGGGTGAAGATGACCTCGGTGTGGCTGGGGCCGCGCCGCAGCTCCATCGCGTCGAGGAAGCGTGCGACCTCGGTCGCGGCCTCGTCGCGCCATGCTGGCGGGAGCGCGGCCGGGACGGTGTGTCCGATCTCGACCCGGTTGGGCAGCAGATGCTTCTCGGTCACGGCCACGATCCGGTG
This sequence comes from Glycomyces xiaoerkulensis, assembly GCF_002798405.1. Taxonomy (GTDB): domain Bacteria; phylum Actinomycetota; class Actinomycetes; order Mycobacteriales; family Micromonosporaceae; genus Glycomyces; species Glycomyces xiaoerkulensis. The sequence continues at coordinate 428,835 of NZ_PGGV01000037.1, forward strand.
CTCGCCGTCCTGGCTGAAGGCCTCGACGCTGAACTCCGGCCCGTCGAGGAACTCCTCGACCAGCCACGCGGTCACCGGCCGGTCGCCGAGGGCCTGCGCGTCGTCCCGATTCCGGAGTATCCGGACTCCGACGCTGCCCGCTCCGTCGACCGGCTTGGCGACCGCCGGGTATCCGATCCGCTCGGCGCACGAGGCGACCTGCGCCGGCGACGAGGCCGGGGCGGCGGCGACCGCCGGCAGGCCCCGTTCGGCCATGCGCCGCCGCATCGCGTGCTTGTCCTTCAGGCGGGCGACGCAGGCGACGCCGTTGTCGGCCAGGCCCAGTGCGGCGTTCACCGCCGCGGCGGGCGCCAGGCCGCGCTCGGTCAGCGACACGGCGGCCGTCAACGGGTGCCGGGCGTGGAGTTCGGCGGCCTTCCGCTCGGCGAGCGCCGGCCGGTCGTAGTCGAAGACCTGCAGCTCGTCAGCGATCGCGGCGATCGGCTCGTGCGGCCGGTCCTGCCAGGCGGTGATGCGGGCCCCGGTCTCGGCCGCACGCCGGACGGTCCGCTCGGATCCGCCGACGACGAGCAGGTGCGGATCAGGCATCGGCCGGTTCCTCCGGGTCGATCTCGATGCGGAAGCGCCGGTCGACGTCGGCGACGACGTCGTCGACGTCGCTCTCGGCGTCGGTCCTGCGGTAGACGAGCGCCGAGAACATGCCCGAGTGCCAGGGGCCGCGCACCGTGTCGCCGGGGGCGACGTTGACGACCGCTCGGACGACGCCCGGGATATCGAGGGTCTCCTCGGAGGAGGAGACGTCGCGGACCGTGCCCGGGTGGAGCGGGAGCTGGCAGCGGACCATGACGCCGTCGGCCGCGACCGGGGCGAGCGTCGGCGTCCGCCCGGTCGCCGTCTTGACGCACGCGTCCCACTGGTCCACGCCGAACTGGACCAGCACCTGCTCGGGGATGCCGGCGCCGCCGGGCCTGCAGGAGATCTCTCCGACGTGGTAGTCGGAGCCTTCGCGAAGGACCTCCAGGTGCGTCACGCCGTCGCGCAGCCCCAGGGCCTCGACCGTACGGCGGTGCAGGTCCAGGACGATACGGTCCTGCTCGGATCCGACCGGCAGCGTGTAGGAGCCCATCATGACCTCGCCGCGCTGCAGGATCGGCTCGAAGTACTTCGAGGCAGCGGCGAACCGGACCTTGCCGTCGACGACGATCCCGTCGCAGTGGAACTCCTCGTCGATGTCGACCGCGCGCTCGACGATCAGCGGATGGGGGGACCGCCGCAGGCGCTGGAGCACCGGATGCGAGCCGAGCGAGTCGAAGTGGCGCCGGTCGTCGATGCGCAGCACGGTGGTGGTGCCGCTGCCGAGGGCGGGTTTGACGATGATCGGGGTGTCCACTCCCGCTTCGAGCACCGAGTCGACGCCGCCGGCGATCCCGTGCGCCACGACCGGTACGCCGCGTTCGGCGAGGCGCCGCTTCATCGCGAACTTGTGCGAGAAGCGGTGGGCGATCTCGTAGTCGGGCCCCGGGAGCCCCAGGATCGAGCGCAGATAGCCGCCGGTCTGGAGGCTGCGCTCCGACGGCGAGGCGACGGCGTCGAACGGCCGGTCCCGGTGCAGTTCCATCGCGTGCCGGTAGACGGCCTTCATATCGGCGATGTCGTCGACGATGATCAGGTGCGTCGAGGGCCGGTAGTGCTTCCGGTAGCCGGCTTCGGTGATGACCGTCAGCTCGACTTCGGGGTCGTTCTCGAGGCGCGCGATCGGGTCGACCTTCCCCGAGTTCACCAACAGGACGCGCATGCCGTGCTCCTTTCCGGAGGTGCTAGATCGTTTCGAGAGCCCGTGCGAACGCCGCGAGTTCGTCTTCGATGGGAGTGGTGATGCGCAGGCCCGACACCCGTCCCGGCTCGGCGCCGTTGAAGGCCCGGACCACGAATCCGAGGTCGAGCAGCCGCTTGTGGATCGTGGAGGGGTCGTCGGCGGGCACGAATCGGTAGTGGACGGGGGCGCCGGCGAGGACCCCCAGAGGCGAGGCCTCCAGTGCCGCCTGCATCCCCTCGGCCTGCCGCAGCAGTCGCTCCCTGGTCTGGGCGGCCCATTCGGCCTCCGACAGCGCCGCCTGGGCGATGATCGAGTCGAGCAGCGACAGCGGCCAGGTGAGCTTCTCGTCCTCGAGGGCCGCGAGCAGTCGGCGGTTCCGCGTGCACAGCACCCCGGTCCGGATGCCGGCGACTCCGAACAGCTTCGTCGGCGACTGGAGGACCACGGCGTTGGGCAGGTCGAATCCCACCAGCGAGGAGTCGTGGTGCGGGCTGAAGACCAGGTACGACTCGTCGACGATGAGGGTCGAGTCGGGGCGGCTCCTGCACAGATCGGCCAGCTCGGCGGTCGGAACGTAGGTCCCCAGCGGGTTGTTCGGGTTGGAGAGGATGACGAACCGGTGGCCCGACATGGCCGAGGCGAGCGCCGACAGCCGGGTCGACGGCGACTCCTCCTCCGGTGCCGGCCCCGCGACGTGGTTGGGGAAGGCGGCGATGATGTCGGTGTAGTCGGGCGTCACCGCCGCGGTCGCGTTCGCCGGAAGAATCCTGGACAGCGTCCAGATGAATTCGGTGATGCCGCGCCCGGCGACGAGGTGTTCCTCCGGCACGCCGAGATGACGCGAATAGGCCGCGATGAAGCCCTCTTCGGCGCCGAAGGGATGGGCGGCCAGATCGGAGAATTCGAATTCCCGCACCACTCGCGCCGTCGCGGGCGGGGGGCCGTATCGGTTGACGCAGGTACTGAGATCGACGTAGTCATTCGCGCTCTGCAGATGGCGCAGGTCGCCACCCTGCCTTTGGAGCGGTGAGTGCATCGGTGGTGGCCCTTCAGCCTTGCCAATTTTCCTGGCGTTCGCTTTCTAGTCACCTCAGCGTAACGGTTCCTACCACTAGTGGGAGCGCACCCTCGGTTAGCCCAAAATCTGAGATGGACAGTCTTTTCACGCTATTGGATAGCACTGAAGTGGTTATTGCAATTGGAGTGACATCGCGATCGGACCGCCAGTGGTTCACGATCGGCGATCGGAGGCGGGTGCGATTCCCGTTGCTTCCGGTGACGCTGCGACACCGCCGTCTACGGGTGGCTGCGGAGACGGGCGTGGAGTGGCACGGGCGCAGAAACATGAATGCCCCGGGCCCAGTGGACCCGGGGCATTCACGGTCGCGCCGATTCGCGGCTCGCGAACGTCGAGTGCGACGCTCGCGGTCCGCCGACCGATGCGGCCGCTCGGATGTTCGTCGACGCTACTTCTTGGCGCCGCTCATGCCGAAGATCGACTTGATGCGGGCCATGAAGCCCGGCTTGGGCGAGTGGGCCGGAGCCTCCTCGGCACCGGATTCCTCCGCCGTCGCCTCGGCCGCGTCGGTCTCGGACTCCTTCTCGACCTTGGGCGCCTCGGCCTGGGACGGAACGGCCCGCTCCGGCTCGGACTCGGGCTCGGCGGCCGGCTCGGGTTCGGACTCCTTCTCGGCCTCGGCGGCCGGTTCGGGCGCCGGTTCCGGTTCGGCCTCGGCGGCCGGCTCCGGCTCGGCTTCCTTTTCGGGCTCGGCCTCGGCGGCCGGCTCGGGGGTGTCGCCGCCGGCGAGCAGGTCCTTGAGTTCGGCCAGCTTGAGGACGGGCACTCCGGCCTCCTCGGCCTTCTTGATACGCGGCTCGGAGGGCTTCACCGTGTCGTCGACGACCAGGTGGGTCACGGTCTTGGTGAACTTCGCGGCTACCGAGACGTCGTCATCGCCGTCGGCGATGCTGCGGGCCTCTTCGGCCTCAGGGCCAGTGCCCAGGACGATAATCCGGATCTTCGCTCCCGTCTTCGTCGGCACGGGGACCTCCCTTATTCGATGGTTAGCGGCTACAGGGGCACAACGGGCTTAAAGTCACGCTGACCGTAGCCTACCGTCCGGCCCGAACGGCCCTGACGAGCGGAGAGGATCCGACCGGCGCGTCTACCGGGTTCTTTGGCGGAGCGCCGATTCCACCGGCCCGGTCGGGAGCCGCCGCGCGGCCGCCGGTCAGCGCCCGCGCATCTCCAGATCGGGAGGCATGGCGACCGGCACCACGAGGAAGACCTCCTCGTCCTCGTCGAAATCGAAGATGACCAGCTTCGAATGGCGCCCGAACAGCTCGTCCTCGATCCCCGGAGGTTCGTGCGGCGACCGGCGCACGTTGAGCAGATGCACCGTCCCGTCGTCCTCGGTCAGCTCCGCCTGGCCGGCGGCGGTGGTGACCGTCGACGTGCGGACCACGCAGACCTTGCCGATCAGGTCCCGGTGAGCGGTGGCCGGAGCCTCGGCGAAGACCTTCGACAGCGGCCTCGACAGCAGCTTCGCGCCCAGCATGCCGACCCCGATCCCCGCCACGAGCGTGGCCACCCCCGAGATCGTCCCGGGGACGGCGACCTCCTCGGCGTTGCGGATCCAAGTCGTGCCGAGCACCGTCACTATCCAGCCCAAGGTGATCCACAGTGACAACACCACCGTGAACGGAACCGCCCCGAACCCGAACGCCGACCAGATCGAACCGCCCGCCTCCACCTCGGCGTCGGAGTCGGTGCCGAAGTCGACGATGTCGACGTCCAACGCTCCCAAGATGACCGTCAACCAGTAGAGCACCACCAACAGCAGACCGAACGAGAACACGATCGGAGGGAAGGATAGGGCTATGTCGAGGAACTCGCTCATGGGTCGGTCCTTGTCTTCCGCTCGCGCGGGCGCAGGCGGGAGCGGCGGCGGACGGGCGGCACACTCCGGGCGGGACGGATTCGGGTCTGCGTCTAGGTTAATGCACGCGGCCGCGTGCCGGTAGGTTGCTCTCGAGCGACTATCCTGTGACCGATGGAACAGCCCCGTCCGCGGGGGCGAGCCAAGAGGAGGTCCGGTGCCCGGTTTCCGCTCCGCGCTGGCGAGCGCGGCCGCAGGCTGCGACCTGGCCTCCGTCCGGCTCGAGGCCGCCCGGCGGCGGCTCGGGGCCGCCGCGTTCGAGACCCCAGTGGACCCGGCCGTCCTGGAGGCCGAGCGGCGGATCGCCGAGGCGGCCGAGGGCTCGGCCGCCCACCTGCGGGACGACCCCGAACTGCTGCACGCCGGATCCGTGATCCTCCACGAAGGACGGCGTTTCCCGCTGCTGGTGCCGTTCGGCTCGCGCGGCCACCTGGCCACCGGAGCCGATGCCCGCGCCGACGGGGTCGCGGCACTGGTCAGGGCCGCGATCCTGCACACGCTGGCGCACCGCGAACCCGGTGAGGTGCGGGTGGCCGGGATCGACGTGGCCACGCTCGGGGCGACGTTCGCCCCGCTGCGCCCCCTCACCGACGCCGGGGTCATCGAGCAGGTCGCGACCGACGCGCGGGGCGCCGCCGAAGTCGTCGCCGCCGCCGAGGCGCAGGTCGCCGACAGCATCGCCGGCCGCCGCACCGACCGGCTCCTGCTGGCGATCGCCTCCCTCGGCGAAGCCTCCCGGCCCCTGGTCGAGCGGGTCTACGCGCTGGCCCGCTCGGGGCTGGCGCACGGGGTGACCGTGCTGGGTGCGGGCCTGGACGAACTCCCGCAGGCGACGGTCATGCACCAGGTCGGCGACCACGTCGCGGTCGCCAATCCGCCGTCGGCGCCGATCTCGCGCGGGGAGCGGCTGGCGGTGCCGGCGGCCTGGCCCGAGCCCGCCGACCCGTCGTTCCTGGCCGGCGAGGCCGCGCGGCTTGCCGAGCGGGCGAAGGAGGCGGCGACGCTGACCTTCGACGACCTCATCCCGGACGTGCCGCTGTCGGAGGATCCCGCGAACGGCCTGGAGGTCCTCATCGGACGCGACGGGGCCGGGGAGGTGCGGCTGCGCTTCGACGACGCGACCCCGCACTGGATGGTCGGCGGCCGCACCGGCGGCGGCAAGACGGTGTTCCTGCTCGACGTCCTCTACGGCCTCGCCTCGCGCTACGCGCCGTCCGACCTGGCGCTGTTCCTGCTGGACTTCAAGGAGGGGGTGTCGTTCACCGAGTTCATCCCCACCGCCCGCGACGACACGTTCATCCCCCATGCCAGGGCCGTCGGCGTCGAGTCCGACCGCGAGTACGGCCTGGCGGTGCTGCGGAGCCTGAGCCGGGAGCTCACCGAGCGCTCGACGGTGATGAAGCGCCACGGCGTGTCCTCGTTCGCCGAGCTGCGCCGCCACGAGTCGTATCCGCGGATCGTGTGCGTGGCCGACGAGTTCCAGGTGCTGCTGGCCGGCAACGACCGGATCGCCGCCGAGGCGGTGGCGGTGCTGGAGAACCTGGCGCGCAAGGGCCGCTCCTACGGGGTGCACCTGGTGCTGGCCAGCCAGACGATCTCGGGCATCGAGGCGCTGTGGACCAAGAAGGACTCGATCTTCGGGCAGTTCCCGATGCGGGTGGCGCTGCCGGGCGCGAAGGCGATCCTCGAGGTCGGCAACGATGCCGCCGCCCGCATCTCGCTGGGGCAGGTGGTGCTCAATCCCGAGGGCGGGGCGAAGGGGGCCGACCGGACCGCGCGCTTCCCCGACGCCGACTCCGAGGTGATGGGGCGACTGCGCGAGCAGTTGCGCGGCGCGCACGCCGATTTCGGGCCGCCGCGCGTGTTCTACGGCTACCGGCCGGTCCACCTGGCCGAGACGCTGCCCGGCGAGCGGCGCCCGGGGCGGGCGCTGCTGGGCCGGGAGGTCTCGCTGCACCTCGAGGCGGCCGGGGTCGACCTGGACCGGCGGCCGGGCCGCCACCTGGCGGTCCTCGGATCCGACGCCGCCGGCGGGGAGGCCCTCGAGGCCGCCGCCGCGAGCCTGTCCCACCACTCCGCGCCGGGGCGGCGACTGTGGGCAGTGGACTTCACCGGCCACGCGAAAGTACAGGATATATCCTATAGGATCGCGCCGGAAGAGTTCACCGCGAAGCTCGCCGAGGTTCCCGACGACACCGTCGTCCTCGCCTGGGGCCTGGACGCGGCCGGGCTCGACCGCGCCGGGCAGCACGCGCTGCGCGAGCTGCTGCGCAACGGCCCCGCCCGCGGCGTCCACCTGCTGGCCTGGTGGCGGATCTACCGCCGTTTCCTCGACGACATCGGCGGCACCGCCGGACGCGAGGACGTGGCCTGCTCGCTGATCCTCGACCTCCCCGGCTCCGAACTGGTCGCCCACTTCGGGCAGCAGTTCCAGCACTGGAACCCCCGCCCGGGCCGGGCGCTGCTGGTCGACCGCCACTCCGACCCCGGCTCGGGCCGCCTCATCGTGCCCTTCACCAGAGAGGAACAGGCGTGAGCGCCTTCGACGACTACCTCGGCCAGGTGCGCCGACTCGACGAGGTCCGCCGGAACGCCGACGAGGCCGCCGCCCGCAGCGCCTCCCGGACCGAATCGCTCGGCCAGCGCGTCGACCGGCTCTCCGAGCAGGCGGCGGCCCAGCGCAGCCGGGTCGACGAGCTCGCCCGCGCCGCCCGCGTCGATCCCCCGCCGCGTACGAGCGCGCAGCCGCTCGACGGCGACCCGGCCGTCGAGATCGACGCGGCCGAAGCCGACCTGCGCACGTCCGCGACCGAGCTCGAGGAGGCCCGGTTCCTGGCCCACCGGCCGCCCTGGCTGCCGAAATGGCGCGGCGACGAGCGCAACGGCCTGGTCTACGGCCTGTTCGCCCTGGCCGCGCTCGTCGTCCAACTGGTCGTCCTGCGCACGGTCAAGGCCGACGACCTGACCGGTGCGATCGTCCTGGCGGGGGTCCTGATCGCCTGCCCGCTGCTGGCGTTCGCACTGGGCTGGCTCACCATCGGGGTGACCTCGCGGCCGCGCATCGGCGACCAGGAGGAGCGGCTCGAACGCAATTTCCGGCTGGGGCTGGTGCTGTGCGGGTCGACGCTGGTCGTCTCCTGCTTCGGGTTCTTCAGCTGACCGTTCTGTCGCAAACCTGACAGTGTCGGCGACCGACGGCGGACTGTCACTGGTCCGGTGTTCGAACCAGCGCTCATAGTTTCCTGGGCGTGCCGACGTACCAACACGAGCTGCCATTGCGGCTGCTGCAGGAAAACCCGAAATTCGCCGAGGAACTGTACTGCGGGATGCTCGGCCGGCGGCTGCCCGAACACACCCTCGTCAGGTCCGGCTCGGAGGCGATGACCAGGGGCGAGAACCCCGTCGAGCGCAACTGCGACGGCCTACAGGGACGACCTCTTCGAAGCGAAGTTCAAGGAGGGCGAAGCCTGGGGGCGAGGCCAGAGGGGAGGCCCGAGGCGAAGCCAAGGCGATCTTGCGCATCCTCGCATTCCGAAAGGTCGCCGTCGACGAGCTCTCCCGCAGCCGGATCGAATCGTGCCTCGACACCGAGCAGTTGGAGCGCTGGCTCGGCAACGCCATGACCGCCGAACACATCGAAGACCTCTTCAAGTGAAGCCTCCGCCGTGGGCGGCGGTCCGGTCGGACCGCCGCTTCAGCAGGTAGACCAGGCCGATCACCGGCAGCACCAGCGGCACGTAGCCGTAGCCCGAACCGAAGTGCGACCAGACCGACGCCTCGGGGAACCACTCGGTCACCGCGAAACTCAGCGCGCCGACGCCGACCACCCCGACCAGCTCCACCACGACGGCCGCCATGGCCGTCCGGGCCGCGCCCCTGATGATCGCCACGGCCGCCAACAGGTAGATCAAGGCGGCCAGCGCGCTGAGCGAAAAACTGACCGGCGCCTCGTCGAACTTCGTCACCACCTGGAAGACCGCGCGGACCCCGGCCGAGACGGCGAACACTACGTAGACCAGGACAACCAGGCGGCCGAAGCCGGACGACAGGGCCCGCGCAGCGGCCGGAGCCTCAGGCGACGACATCGATCCGGAACTCCCAGATCTGGTGGACCCGCAGCATCAGCGCGGCGACCACGAGGCAGGAGGCGGCGACCGTCCCGATACCCCAGCGGCTGCGGTCGATCGAGCCCCAGAACAGGGCCGCCACCGGCACCAGCAGCGCGGTCACCAGGTAGGAGAAGAACAGCGCCTTGCCCTCGCCGCCCGCACCGGGCACGAGCACCAAGGCCGCAATGAGCTGCGCGAGCAGCACGGCCTCCAGGACTCCGACGCCGACGACATTGGCGATGCCGACCCGCCTGCTCCGGGCGGTGTCGGCGAAGAACCACACCGCCAGCGCCAGCGCGGCCGCCTGCGCCGAGAGATAGAGCCATTCGATCACGCCGTTCACGCTAGCCCAGGCGCGAAGCGGCGCCGCGGCTAGACTTCGGGGCATGGCTGACCTCACGCACGTCGACCCGAGCGGCGCGGCCCGCATGGTCGACGTCTCCGAGAAGGACGTATCGGCTCGCAGCGCGGTGGCGACCGGGCGGCTGCTCACCACCGGCGAGGTGGTGGCCGCGCTGCGGGAGAACTCGCTGGCGAAGGGCGACGCGCTCGCCACTGCCCGGATCGCCGGAATCATGGGCGCCAAGAAGACCCCGGACCTGGTGCCGCTGTGCCATCCGATCGGCATCAGCGGCGTCAGCGTCGACCTGACCGTCACCGACGAGGGGGTCGACATCGCCGCGAGGGTCAGGACCGCCGACAGGACCGGCGTCGAGATGGAGGCCCTCACCGCGGTGTCGGTGGCCGGGCTTACGTTGGTGGACATGGTCAAGGCGGTCGACCCGGCCGCGCGGATCACCGACGTCCGCGTCGAGGAGAAGACGGGGGGCAAGACCGGAGAATGGCACCGATGAAGCTGCGGGCCCGCGTCATCGTCGCGTCCAACCGGGCCGCATCGGGAGTCTACGAGGACGCCTCCGGGCCGATCCTGGTCGACGGGCTGCGCGAAGCCGGCCTGGAGGTCGAAGCACCGGTGGTGGTGCACGACGGCGCGCCGGTCGAGTCCGCCCTGCACCGGGCGGTCGGCGACGGGCTCGACCTGGTGGTCACCTCCGGCGGCACCGGCCTGACCTCCACCGACCTCACACCCGAGATGACCAGCCGCGTCGTCGAATTCGAAGTCCCGGGCATCGCCGAGGCCGTCCGCGCCGCCGGGCTCGCGAAGACCCCGCTCGCCGCCCTCTCGCGCGGCATCTGCGGCGTCAAGAACCGGACGCTCATCCTCAACCTCGCCGGCTCGACCGGCGCCGCCAAGGACGCGCTCACCGTGCTCACCCCGGACCTGATCGAGCACGCGATCTCCCAGATGCACGACGGCGACCACGAAAGGAGCCGCTGATGCAGCCGGCCACGCCCACCGGATGGCCCGAGGCCCGCGAGACCGCCTGGCGGGCCGGGTTCGACGCCCGCGGCGAGGCCGCCGAACTCACCTTCGACGAGGCCGCCGGGTCGGCGCTGGCGGCTCCGCTCCTCGCCGCCTCCGACCTGCCGGCCTTTCCCACCTCGGCCGTGGACGGCTGGGCGGTGGCCGGGCCCGGGCCGTGGCGCACGGGCGCCTCGGTGCTCGCCGGGACGGTCCCCGAGCCGCTGCAGCCGGGCGAGGCGGTCAAGATCGCCACCGGCGCGCAGGTCCCCGACGGCTGCGACGGCATCATCCGGCTCGAACACGCCACCGTCGACGGCGAGTCGGTGGACGGCAGCCCGAAACGCGAATGGCGCGGCACCGGCGAAGAGGCCGCCGCCGGCGAAGAGCTGCTGCCGGCCGGCACCCCGATCACCGCGCCGGTGATCGGGCTCGCGGCCGCCGCCGGGCGCACCGCCCTCACCGCTCACCGGCGCCCGGTCGCCCGCACCGTCGTCTTCGGCGACGAGCTGCTGACCAGCGGCGTCTCCCGCGAGGGAAGGGTGCGCGATTCCCTGGGGCCGATGATCCCCCGGATGCTCGCCGGCGGCCTCGAGGCCATCGGGCCGGTGGCCGACACCCTCGACGACCACGTCCGGGCGCTGCGCACCGCCACCGCCGACGCCGAGGTCACCTGCACCACCGGCGGCACCATGGTCGGCCCCGTCGACCACCTGCACCCCGCGCTCGCGCGGATCGGCGCCTCCTATGTGCTCAACACGGTGGCCGTGCGGCCGGGTTTCCCGATGCTGCTGGCACGCACCGACGAGGGACGCTTCATCGCCGGGCTCCCGGGAAACCCGCAGTCGGCGGTGATCGCCGTGGCCACGCTCGTGGTCCCGCTGCTGGCGGGGCTCCGCGGCCTGCCGCCGCCCGAGACGCGAGCGATCACACTGGCCGAAGACGTCCCCGGTCGCGGCGACTGCACGCACCTGGCTCTGGTCGACCGGGCCGGCAACCGGCTGGCCCACCACGGCTCGTCGATGCTGCGGGGACTGGCGCTCGCCGCCGGTTTCGCGGTGATCGGGCCGGGAAGCGAAGGCAAGGCCGGCGAGACCGTCCCGCTGGTACCCGTTCCGGGGGTGAGCTGATGATCCGCACGAGGATCTCCGAGACCGCGCTCGACGCGGCCGAACACGAGCGGGCGGTCTCGCTCGGGGTAGCCGGCGCGGTGGTGTCGTTCTCGGGCAACGTCCGCGACCACGACCACGGGCGCGGCGTCAAGGCCCTCTCCTACGAGGGGCACCCCTCGGCCGAGTCGATCCTGCGGGAGGTGGCCGAAGGCATCGCGGCCCGGCCGGGCGTGCACGGCGTGGCCGTGTCGCACCGGATCGGGGATTTGGCGATAGGCGATGCCGCGCTGGTCGCCGCCGTCTCGGCCGAGCATCGGCGGGAGGCCTTCGAGGCCTGCGCCGACCTGGTCGACGAGGCGAAGGCCAGGTTGCCGATCTGGAAGCACCAGTTCTTCACCGACGGCGGCGACGAGTGGGTCAACTGTCCTTAGTCCGGCGGCGTCCCAGGAGTTTCACCAGCAGGACGGCGCCGAGGGCGACGACCAGGGCCACCAGCAGGACCGTTGCGAGCACGGTGCCGGTGTCGGACTCCGAGGCCCCCTCGGCGGGCTCTTCGGCGTCGATCGCCACGGGCGTCTCGCCGTCGGCCTCGGCCGGCGGGTCCGGTTGCGGATCGTCGTCCTCCGGCTCGGTTTCCCCGGCGCCGTCCGCGAAGAGCCCCACGGGGATCTCCCCGACGGTGAAGGTGAACGAGTCGTCGACGCGGTGGCCGTCCTCTGAGATCACCCGGAAGGCGACGGTGTACTGGCCGGCGACGGTGTAGCGCATGGGCTGGGTGAAGGTGTCGCCGTCGAAGGCGGCCGCTTCGAGTTCGACCTCCTCGCCTTCGGGGCCGGTGACGGCTATCTCGGTCGAGGGGCCGTCGAGCCGCTCGGAGAAGGTGACCGAGATCGATTCGGGGGCCACGTCGAGGTTCGCGCCGTCCTCGGGGTCGGTGCCGACCACGCCGGCGTGTGCCGACGCGGGGGAGGCCGCGGTCAAGGCGAGCGCCGCGCCGCAGGCGGCGGCCACGAGCGCTCGGACGGTTCGTGTGAGAGAAGCTTGCGACATTTCGCCATGGTGCCACAATTGCGCTGGTTCCCGATCGAGAGCGGTATCACACCCCCGTCGCAGGTCACAGGCATCCGGCTATAATTCACGTGTCAGACATCCCATGTATTGCCGGGGCCGCGAGATTCACCCCCGTGTTGACGATCGCCGGAAGTTGTGGTGTGCTTACGCCCATGGTTGAACCGATCCGATGGGGAATCCTGGCGACCGGCAACATTGCATCGACCTATGTAGAAGATCTTGCCTTGCTCGACGATTGCCAAGTCACCGCCGTGGCGTCGAGATCATCCGAGCGAGCCGCTGCTTTTGCCGAGAAGTTCGACATCCCCCACGCCTGGGATTCCGTCCAGGCCCTTGCACAAGACGATGAAGTCGACATCGTCTACGTCGCTACCCCTCATTCCCACCACTACATTCCCACCATTCAACTGCTCGAGGCCGGTAAGCACGTACTGTGCGAGAAAGCGTTTGCGTACAATGCGAGCCAGGCCAAGACCATGTTCAACGTCGCTCGCGAGCACCAGCGGTTCCTCATGGAAGCAATGTGGACACGCTGCAACCCCGCGATCCGGGAGATGCGCCGGGCCATCCGGGAGGGCATGATCGGCGACGTCATCGCCGTGCACGCCAACTTCGCCCTCCACGGCGACTTCCCACCCGAGCACCGCCTGCGCAACCCCGAACTCGCCGGCGGGGCGCTGCTGGACCTGGGCATCTACCCGATCACGCTGGCCCACCTGGTGCTCGGCGTCCCCGATTCGATCAGCGCCGAATCGATGATGTCGCCCGAGGGCGTCGACGAGTACACCGCGGTCACCATGCGCTACCCGAGAGCGATCGCACAGCTCTCGTGCTCGTTCATCGGCGGGGCGTCGAACACGGCCACCATCTCCGGAACCAAGGGCCGGATCGAACTGCAGGGCCTCCTCCACCGGCCCAGCGGATACACGCTGACGCGCTATGACGAGCAGCCCCGCGAATTCGAGGCGCCGTACGTGGGCAACGGCTACGTGCACGAAGCCCTGGAGGTCCACCGGGCACTGAGGCAGGACCGGCTGGAATCGACGCTCGTGCCGCCCTCGTCCACGATCGAGGTCATGGAGATCCTCGACGAGGTGCGGGGCCAGATCAAGCTCCACTACCCGGGCGAGACCCGCCCGCTCTGAACGACGGGAACGGCCCGCTCCGGCGCGGCGTCGCCGGGGCGGACCGTTCCGTTGCTTCAGCGGCCGTCGAGGTTGTCGCGGGCGCGGTCGCGCATATCCTGCGGCATGTAGCGGTCCATGATGGCCGACACGTCCACCTTGTCCCCGGCCAGGGACTGGGCCATCTCGGCCATCCGCAGCCCGTAGGTGGCCGACGCCTCGCGGATCAGTTCGACGATGGTGTTCCCGAGTGTCTGGCGCTGCCGCATCGCGGCCTCGTCGATGCCGACCTCGTCCACCCGGCCGTTGGCGTCCAGCTTGACGCGGACCAGCCCGTCCTCGGAGAACACCTCGACGGCGTCCGCGCCGAGCTCGGAATTCATCTCGTCGAACCGCCGGAGCGTCTCCTCCGCCTCCGACTGCATCCGTTGCAGGCGTTCCAGCATCTCATTGGGGTCCGGCGGGCCCTCTCCGCGCTCGGTCATCGCTGCTCCTCCTCGTCGCCGCCGAGGACGGCCCCCAGAATGCGGCCCGCCTGATCGGACATGTCCCGGTCGGCGTTCTCGGTGGCGGTCTTGATCGTCTGGGTGACGACTTCCCCCAGTTCGACGCCGCTCATCTGGAATGCACTCAACCGCAGATCGAGCTCCTTGACGGCACCGCCGGGTCCGGCCACGACCCGGACGGCACCGTCCTCAGAGACCGACTCGGTCTCTGATTCGACCGCCAGGCGCTGCACCTCCGCGATCTTGTCGCGCATGTCTTCGTCGGGCACCGGGTCACGCTCCTTCGCGGAATCGGTGGGATCATCGTTGCCTACCGGGGATGGTATACGGAAGATGCTCACCGGCCCGCCCGCCGGGAGCCGCGACCGGCCATTCCGCGAGGCCGCATCGCGTGTGTTGCGACTTGCACGGACAGACTAAAGTGATGCCCGAGCGTCCCTCGAAGGTTCCGAATCCCCGAAAGCGACCTGGAATGTCCGAACCCGTTGGCGTAACACCGCAGCAGCTCTCCGATGCGGAACAGGAGCTGCGGGGCCAGGTGCCCTCCGCCGCCGAACTCCAGTCTCAGGCGAACGACGAAGGTCTCGACATGATGGCCTGGGGCGTCCCCGGAATGTTCATCTCGCCCGGCTACTACGAAGAAGTCGCCGAACTGCGGGAACTGTTCCGCATGATGAACGAGGGCCTGGAGGGCCACGCCGAGCGCCTCAAGGAGTGCCGGGAGTCCTGGGACACCACGGACCTGGAGAACGCCCGGGAGTTCAGCCAGCTCGACCCCGAAGGACTGGGCGACAGCATCGACTGGGGCGGTGACACCTTCACCGAGGAAGGAAACGACGTCACCTGGGGGCCCGCCTCCGTCGTCGACGGCGATTCCTGGACGCAGGCCCCCACCAAGGCGGTCACCGGCGGCCACACGGTTTACGGGAAGGTCCTGGCCGTCGGTCGGGCCGACGACGCCGGCGAGATGCTCAACGCCGTATCCGACCTGGCGGCGTCGACCGCCGCCTGGGGGAACGACATGGTCTCCCTCGCCACCAATCCGCTGTCGTTCCTGGTCAGCGCGGGCCTCGATTTCCTCATCTCGCTCATCCAGCCGGTCGACGATGCCCTCGGCATGGTCACCGGAAACGGTGAGCGCATGACCGCCGAGATCAACCGCTGGGAAGGAATCAAGGACGGCCTTCCCCCGAT
Organism: Glycomyces xiaoerkulensis; assembly: GCF_002798405.1. Classification (GTDB taxonomy): domain Bacteria; phylum Actinomycetota; class Actinomycetes; order Mycobacteriales; family Micromonosporaceae; genus Glycomyces; species Glycomyces xiaoerkulensis. Next base: position 444,069 of record NZ_PGGV01000037.1, read on the forward strand.
CGGGGAGGCGATCGCCAAGATCCCCGAGGGCATGATCAGCGAATGGTCCGGCGAGGACGGCGACCTGGCGCGGGAGAAGATCAAAGAATTCGCCGAGTCGGTGTTCGAACTCGGGGACATGGTCCAGGTGCTGCAGGGCCTGATGCAGCTTTGCGAACTCATCGCCACGCTGATCCGCAAGACGCTGCTCAACCTGATCAGCAAATGGGTCACCAAGCAGATCACCCAGTGGGCCGCGGCCACGGCGGCTTCGACGTTCACCTTCGGCGGGGCGGCCGCCGCACAGATGGCGAATTCGATCCGCTCGGCGCTCCAGACCACCGTCAACGCCATGCAGAAATACAAGCAGGCCGCCGACACGTTCATGCAGGCGCACAGCATCCTCTCGAAGGTCGCCCGGGTCCTGTCGGTCGCGGCGAAGCCGCTCTCCGAGGCCGGTTTCAAGACCGTGGGGATGGTGGGCACACTCGCCGGATCCGGCGGACCGAACACGAACGACATCGCCGACGGGTTCAACGGGTAGATGGCCGACCCACCGCCCCGGGACTCGAAGCGCGGATTCGGCGGCGCCGAGGACGTCGACGACGCGCCCGCATTCGCCTACCGCGACGCGGACGGCCGACGATACCGGCCGGAAGACGGTCCGCCGGTCCAATTCGCCTCCACAGCCGACCTGCGCCGTGGACGTTCGACCACGATGACGCCCGGCGAGGGCCGGGGCGTGCTGGAGGTGTTCGTGTGCACCTCCGAGTCGGCCGACGCCACCGGGATCCTGCTGGTCGACGGCGAACCGGTCGGCGCCGGCGACGGGCACTACCAGGTCGAGATTTCGGCCGGCGCCCACACGCTCGGGGTCCAGGGCGCCGACGCCGCCAGTGCGGCGTTCTCACTCGCCCCGGGCGAACGGATCCGCTACACCACCGGCCAAGGCGTAGCGGTCCGAAACCAGCTCGACTTCCGGACGCAGTTGTACCGCCTGAAGGACGGCCACGACCTGATGCCCGTCTTCGGTAGGTCGCAGGGGAACGCCGCCAACGGCGGGTGCCTCCTGGCCGTGTCCGGTGGCGTCGTCCTCGCCGGTGCGCTGCTCTGGGCGGTCCTGGCGCCCGAAGGCACCACCCAGGCGGTGGCCGCGATTGCGGTCCTGGTCGGCGTGGCGATGCTCGTCGGCGGCGCCGCCCTGGGCATCGGCACCACCCGCCGACTCCACAAGCGGGCGAAGGCGGCCCGCGTCGAACCGGTGCACCGCACCAGCGTCGGCGGGCCGGTCGCCTTCCCTGCGCCGGTCGACCTGCGTTCATGGCGCGGCGCTCGGAGGGGCGTCGCGATCGTGTTCGACCTCTATCTTTACCGGGTGACCCGCCGCCCCGACGGCCGCGCCGTCTACTCGGGTCGCGGTGAGCCGCTTGCGACGGCCCATGCCGGAGGCCTCCGATGCTGGATCGACGGCGTCCGGACCGAGTGCGACTGGTCCACGTGGTTCTATCCGCTGGCGGCCTCCGAGCACCGGTTCCGGATCGAGTACGGGCCCGATCCGCTCGACGGATCAGAAGCGGCGCACGAGTTCACGTTCAAGGTCAAGAACGTCGACGACATCGCGGTGCTGCACGTCCCGGTCCGCGTTTTCCGGATATGGGACGAGACCGCGCAGCGCCTCACCGGCTTTCCGCCGCAAGTGCGGCACCGGGTCTCGAAACTGGCGCGCCCGGCCGGGGGCCTGGGCGGTGCGCCCGTCGAACAGCAGGACGACTGGACGCCTCCCCGCGTCTGGGCCTGGGACTAAAGCACAACTGCGAGTCCGACGGATCCCTCGCCAACGAGCATGAACTGCGGCCGCGGGAGCCACGAACGAGTTGAGCATCAGGAGCGGACGCAGCACCGGCTCGAGCATCGCACGAACCTACCTCGGGCCGACGGCGTTGGCGTCGGCCCGAGGGTCGGGTGCCTACGCGTAGGGGTCGTCCTCCTCGTTTCCGATGCCCCAGACGTCGTCGTCTTCGGTGAGCCAACTGTCCTGGCCCTCGGCTTCCTGGCCGGAACCGCCGCCCATGCCGCGGCCACCGCCCATCATGCCCATACCGCCTGCACGGCCGCCGGCACCCGCGCCTCTGCCTCCACCGGTTCCGGCTCCGGAGCCGGAACCCTTCATGCCTCCTGCGCCACGGCCGCCCGTACCGGCACCGGCGCCCGCTCCGCGGCCCATGCCGCCGCCGGCGCCAACCATGCCGGCACCGCCGCTGCCGCCACCGATACCAGAGCCACCGCCGATGCCCGAACCACCGCCGACACCGCCGCCTCCACCGACGCCGGAACCACCGCCGAAGCCCGAACCACCACCGAGACCACCGCCGCCACTGGCGAGGCCGCCGCCGATGTCGTCGGGATCGGAGATGTTGGAGCTCCACGGACTCTCGTCGTCAAGCCCGACGTCACTGCCGGAACTGTAATCTCCGAGGCCCGAGCCGGATCCGCCCACACCGCCGGAGCCGATGCCCCCGCCCGAACCGAGATCCGAAAGGCTCGGGGCCGCTCCCGGGTTGTTGTTGAAGTCGCTCATCCCTCCGGTCGAGGGCGAACCGGGGCTCGGCGCACCGGACAGGCCCGGCGAAGGATCGACCTGTTCGCCGTCCGCGATCGGTGCAGGAGACTCCGATTCGTTGCCGAACTGGAGGCGGCTGGCGTCGGTCTTGGCGTTCTGACGCCGATTGACGATGTCGTCGACCTGATCCTGCGCCTCGTCGTTGTACTCCTGCATCGTTTCTTCGCCGGCGTTGGCGATCCTGTCCTGGGATTCCAGGCGAGCGATCTCTCTCGCTTCTTCGAGGCTTAGCTCGTTTGCTCCGACTTGTCCCATATGCTATTCACCTCGCCAAGTTGTCAGCGGCCGTCGATCCGGAACCGGTGATATACTGGGAACTTCCCCCTACATCGACCAGAGTCTCCGCCCGGGTCTCGATGCGTTCACGCTCTTCCTGCGCAAACGACGCTCCCTCCGACACCAGCACCTCCGCAATCTCATCGCCGCCTTCGAAGATCTCGCAATCCCCCGAATGCCACGGCGGCCGGACGTGCAGCTTGTAGTCGTCGCAGCAGCCGGACTCATCGTTCACCAGATTGAAGCCAGCGGGCGGGAACGGCGTCTCTCCAGTCTCCAGTGCCTGGTGCGTCCGGAGGTTCGAAGCCGCCTCGGTGAGTTCGTCGGACAGATCGGTGATCTTGTCGCGGGTGCTGCCCAGATTTGTAAGGGTAGTGTTCATGTTCTCTTCGAGATCGTCGAAATCGTCGCCGACCCAACTATTTGCCACATTAGTGGTGGCTTCACGAAGGTCCTCCTGGATGAGTTTCAAATGACTCTCCGCCAGTTCTTCCCAGGTATCGGCTATCGGCTGGATCGCATGTTCGTCCGGCGGCCGGATCGCATTCATGACCATGTCGAAGGTCGACTGGGTCGGCGTCACATAGGGATTGGCGTCATGCGGCAGCGTGAACGTGACGTCCGGGTCGGGTAGTCCGGACATCAGCGCTTCGTAGGACTCTTCTGCATCGGTGCGGCCGAGCGTGCAGCCATCCTTGCTGCACTGAGTTTGAGCGCCGCCATAGTAGTCGACCTCATGTGTATCAAGGCCGTCATGCTGCTCAATATCCTCTTCGCCCATCGTCGGTCACTCCTCGAGTTTGGTGGTGATGGTTTCGTCCAAGCCGGGCAGGTACTCCGACTCGAACCAGTCGGCAAGTTCCGGCGGGGTGAACTCGTAGGTGGGGTCCTCGAATGTTTCCATATTGCTGAGGGCCAATCCGTCCGTTACTCCCGGATCCGGGCGATAGCCGATCTCGATGTAGACGAAGTAGGAATCCTTGAGGTACATCGCCCGGGTGGCGTTCCCGGATCCGACCGAGGCTAGAACAGCTCCCCGGTCCCAGTCGCCCGAGATTTCCCGGTCGACAACTTGCTCCTTATCGGGGCGCTCGCGAAGCTGCTGGGCTGCATCGTCGTAGGTGTCCTGGTAGGCGTCCGCGGCCTCGTCGGCGCCGCTGTACGGTGCCAATACCATGTAGACCCAACCGTTGCGATCCCTATCTTCGCTCTCATCGTCAGAGTAATCGGGAAAGTAGAAGCTGAAGTTGCACTTCAGCGCACCGGGGAAGTTGCCCTCGTTCATTCCCAGATGATTGGGACCCTCGTCGTACTCGGCGATGTGCAACTGCTCCGAGAGCGCATCGGGGTCGAGCACCTCGCACACGTCGGTCCACCCCTGGATCGCCGAGGAAGTGGAATCGACCTCGTTTTCTTCGGAGGTCGGACCATCGGAGTCGGCTGCCCCGCCGGAACATGCCGAGACGAGTAGCGCCAAGCCAACGATCCCGACCGCGGTTCGTTGTCGGCGATTGCCTGTGATCTGCACGCTCACTGCCTTTCTGCCAGAGGCCCCGGGGAGGGGACCCCTACTCGGGAATGTTGTTTCCTCCGAGGTCGTTGTAGTCCGCCGGTGAATTGTCCGTACCGCCTTCGTCCGACGTCGAGTGAATCCCTTCCAAGCTGACGACGTTGAGCTCGGTGAGGTCCGCTTCTTCGGTCAGCTCGTACCCCTCGAGTGCCTGTTCGGTGACGTCGATCATGCCCTTGAGCGTCGCCTTCAGGTTCTGGATGTCCATCCAGATGTTGTTGAAGTCCTGCTCGTACTCCCCGGCCTTCCCGGCCTCGTCGGTGAGCCCGAATGCGGGTGCGTAGCTGAGCACGCCCTCCTTCATCAGGGGGATGATCTCACCTTCGATGTATTCAAGCTCGGCTTCGAGCACCGCCTTGTAGTGGTTGACCTCGTCCGGGTCGAAGTCGCGCTGATCGGGCATCGGTGGCTCCTCCGGGGATTGCGCGTTCGGGGTCGTCTTCGGATTCAGATTAGCAGGGTTCGGCAAACCGCACGTTTCTGAAGGTTCTCCCCCCAGAGCGGGTGAACGTGCTGGACCTGCGGTCGGCGCATCGGACCCGTCGCAGGGCCGCAGCTCGTAGTACGAGGTGTGTGAGCTCCGAGGTGCAGCGGGGAACGGCGCGCGATGGTTCAATACTGGAACCCGCGTTCCGTGAACTCGGTCGAAGAGCACGATCTGAGGTGAGCATGTCGGAAATGGATCCGGGCCGTCGGTTCCAGGGCGCCTGGAAGTTGGACACCGAGCCGCGGGCGGCCTATCGGGATGCGGACGGGCGGGCGTTCGCCGGGGAGCGCCCTGACCTGATCCGCTTCGAGCCAGCCGTATCATTCCGGGCCGGGGAATCGCAGTCGGTGCAGCCACCGCCTGGACACGGCCTGCTGGACGTGCTCGTCTGCACCGATCCCGCCTGCGGCGGCACCGGAGTCCTGCTGCTCGACGGCGAGGTCGTCGGGGCCGGGGACGGTCGCTACCAGGTGGCCGTCGAACCCGGGCCCCATCGTTTGGAGGTGCAGGGGGCCGACGCGTCGAGCACGGAGTTCACCTCGCGGACCGGCGAGCGGGTGTGCTTCACCAGCGGCCACGGGGTGTCCGTTCGGCACCTGACCGGGTTCCACACGCGGCTGTACCGGGTCACGGAGGGCTCGGACTTCCTGCCGCAGATCAACCGGGAGGCCGCGCGGAGCGCGAGCGTGGGGTGCCTGGTGACGATCGTGAGCCTGGTGGCGCTCTTGGTCGCGGCCGTGTGGGCCGCGCTGACCGGCAGCCAGGTCGCCGATTTCGCGGCCGGGACCGCGGTGCTGCTCAGCGCGGTCGGCCTCATGACCGGCGTGGCGATGGGGGTCCGCACCACCCACCGGCTGCACCGCGAGGCCGAGTCCGCCCGCATCGCGGTGCGCCGCGAACGCGATCCGGCCTCGTGCCTGGCCGCGGCGGCGGTCGGGTTTCCGTCACCGAACGATCTGCGCCGATGGGGTCGCTCCGTCTCGGGCGCGGCGCTGGTGTTCGACCTGATGCTGTTCCGGGTCATCCGCGGCCCGGACGGCGAGGTCGCCTACACCGGCGATGCTTCCGAACTGGCGCTCAGCCATGCCGGGCGGCTCCGGACCCGGATCGACGGCGTCGAGGTGCCGTGCGACTGGGCCACCTGGCACTATCCACTCGACGAAGGGCCCCACCGGTTCGCGATCGAATACGGTCCGGACGGGCTCGGCGGGACCGCCCGCCACGAGTTCACGCTCGATGTCCGAGGGTTGAGCATCGTGTACGTGCCGGTGCGGGTGTTCCGGATCTGGGACCCGGTCCGGCGCGAGCTCACCGGCCGCGAGCCGGAGATCACCCACTCCCTGACCGCCGACGGCGTCGCCGATGTGACCCGTCTGGACTGGATGCCCACGCGGCTGTGGCCCGGCCGACCGGCTCTCTAGCTGTAGATGTCGTCGCCTTGGAGCCTCGGGATCTGCTGGGCCAGCCAGTCGTCCACCGCTCCGTCGTTCTCGATCGCGGTCTGGAGCCCGGAGATCATGCCGTGCAGGGTGCCCCGCAGGTACTGCAGATTGCGCCAGGTGGTGGCGTGGAATTCGGCGTACTGGCCCGAGGCGTTCTCGTAGGCGCCCGGGACCGAGCCGAAGGCGGGCGCCTTCTTCAGGGTGCCGTCGCGCAGCGACGGGATGATCTCCTGCTCCAGCTCGTCGAGCAGTTCGCCCAGGAACTGCTGGTAGCGTTCCAGGGCGGCCGGGTCGAACGTGCGGGTGCGCTGCATCGCCATCTCGCTTGACTCCTTTTAGGCGTAGGGGTCGTCGTCCTCGCTGACGAAGCCCCACATGTTCTTGTCCTCGGTCAGGTCAACGTCGGCCTCGTGGTCCTCGTCGCTCGACTGGCCGCCCCGCATGCCGCCGCCGGCGCCGCCCATCATCCCGGTCATGCCGCCCCGCGGGGCCGCGCCCCCGGCGCCACCACCGGCCGCCGTCCCGGCCATGCCCGCGGCGCCGGCGCCCGTCGCGGCCGGGCCCGGGCCGCCGCCCGCGGCCCCAGGGGCTCCGCCGGTGGTCGGACCGGACCCGCCGACGCCGCCGAAACCGCCTCCGACTCCGCCGCCACCCGGCCCGCCGCTGGCCAGGCCGCCGGGCTCGTCGTCATCGTCGGACCCGCCGGGCGGGCCGTCCCCTTCCGGCGGCTGGCTCTCCGGCGGTTCGAGCGACGGGTCCTCGGTCGACTCCGGCGAGGCGGTCCCGGTCGGGTGCTCCATCGACGGCGGATCCAAATCCATGTAGGCCTGGTCGGCCACGCTCGGGTACGGCTTGTCGCTCGAGGTCGTCCTCACCGACTGCTGCTCGGAGTCGTTGTCGGCGTTGCGCTGTTCGATGTCCTCGTCGACGCCCTGCTGGCGCCCGTCGTACTCCTGCCAGTTCTGCTCGACCACCCCGCCGTAGGCGTCCGCCGCGTCGGCGACCGCCATCCGCTTGGCCTCCTCGATGGTGATGCCCTTGGGGTCGAGCCCGTCGCGTTCGATGTTGGCCGGGTTCTCGTAGTAGTCGACGTAGTGCTCGACCCGCTCGTCGATGTAGTCGATGATCTCGGTGCCCAGCTCCGGGTCGGCTCCGGCCAGGGCGAGGACGTGCTCGGCGTCCTGGCAGGTGTGCTGGATGCAGTCGCCGTGCCACCAGGCGGGCCTGACGTGGACGGAAACCCAACTGTGCCACTCGCCGTCGATCCAGAACCGGGCCGCGGGGAAGGGGATCTCCCCCAGATCGCCGCCCTGGAGGGTGTAGATCGTCTCCTGCAGTTCCTGGAGCTGGGCGACGGTGCCGTCGATGTCCTCGACGATGTCGTCGACGAGCCCGCGGGTCTCGGTGCAGACCTGCTCGAAGGCTTCGAAGTCGCTGCCGGACCAGCCTTCGCCGAGGTCGCTCAGTTCGGACTTGATCCGCTCCGGCCAGTCGGCGAGCTTGCCGGCGACCTCCTCGGTCCAGCCGGCGCGCAGCCGCTCCAGGGAGTGCTCGTCGGCGTACTCGGGGCGGACGGCGGCCACCGCCGCCCGGAAGTCGGCCTCGGTCGGGTACGCCATGTCGTGGGCGCGCGGCTTCAGCCGGTAGAGCTGGTCCCGGACGGGGACCGCCGAGACGAGCTGCTGCCAGGACTCCTCGGCCGGGTGGTAGAGCGGATTGCCGCACTCGGGATTCGAGCACGGTTTGCGCCACTGTGCCGGGAGGACGTCGACGTTGTCCGGGAGCGTCTCCGCGCCGCTGGTCGCGGTCGTCAGGTCGTTCCTCTCGGTGTCGACGTCACCGAACGCGGGGGTACCGCCCGAGGCGACGGCGGCGTCGAGCCCATCGTATTCTTCCGGCTCGAACTGCTGGTCACTCATGGCGCGCTCACCTCGCCGAGGGTGGGGGGACTGCCTTCGGCTCCACGGTAGCAACCCGGCGCCAGATTCACCGGTTCGCTGGGCGGCTACCGCTCGTCGTCCTCAAGGGCCTCTTCAAGGTCGACGACGGCGTCGAATCCGGGACGGTCCGAGCGGTCCGTATAGGACGCCAGCGCGCGCACCATCCTCGGCAGGCGCGCCCCGGACAGGACCGGTGGCGGGCCTTCGGCCTCTTCTGACGATCGGTCGGCGGCTTTGGCTTCGATCCTGCCGGCGAGATGCCGGGCGCTGTCGCTCATCGCGGCGGCGGCTCGTTCGCAGTCCTGGCGGAGCGCCGGTGCCCCGGCGGCGCTGCCGGGGTCGCGGAGCGCGGCGAGGTAGGCGTCGAAGCATGCTTGGACCTCTCTGGCGGACGCGGCCATGTGCGAGCAGTAGGCCGCCATGGAGGTCCCGAGTTCCACCAGGCGGACGCCGTTCCGGGTCGCTTCGGCGGCGAGCCGGTCCAGCCGGTCGGCGACCTCGTCCGAGGCGTCGCCGAACGCCCCCGCGTCGGCTCCTTTCCAATGCTCGTCGGTGACGGTCCGGGCGCGGTCGGCGAGCTTCTCGGAGGCGGCCCGCTGGCGTTCGGCGAGTTGGATCCATTTCGCGCCGGCTTTGATGACGTCACCGGGGTTGCCTTGGTTGCGGTGGAGGTCGGCGGCCAGTTCCCGGACCGGGCCGCCGAAGACGAGGGCGGGCGCCGCGATCGAGACCGAGGCGTCCTTGGCGGCCCGCTCGGACCACGACGAGATCTTCTCGCCGAGTTCGAACAGCTCCTCTCCGGTCGACATCGCTGGCTCCTATTCGCGGCCGAACGCGTCGGAGTTGTCGGCGTCGGTCGCCTCCCAGGCCGCGGCGCAGGCGACGACCGCGCCGCGGATCTCGCGCAACCGGTCGGCGACGGCCGCCATGGATTCGGCGGCCTCGGCGACGGCGGCGGCGTTGGACGCGGACGCCGCCCGGGTCATTTCGGCGCCGAGGGCGGGCTGCGCCGAGGACAGTTCGGGCAGGATCGCGGCGGCCTCCTCGACCGCGCCGATGACGTGGGTATCCAGGTCGGCGCCGAGCCGGCGCACGAACTCGGCGTCGAACACGATGTTCATTCGTTGCCTTCCTTTCGCCGCAGGGTTTCGGCGGCCTCGGTGGCCCGGTCGATGATCCTGGACCCGGCGCGGCCGGCGCGTTCGCCGGATTCGGCCGGATCCATCGTGATCCGCGTCCGCTCGCCGAGCCGGGTCCGGGCCCGTGCGAGCAGTTCGGTGAGGGTCCGGCCGAGTCCGGCGGCGCCGCGCCGGCGGGCCCGTCCGCGGATGCGGACGGCGGTGATGATCCGTTCGGTGCCGGTGGTGACGCTGACGTCTCCGTCGGCGGTGGTGGCGGTGGCTTCGGCGCCCGCGGCCCGGGCGGGCGGTTCGGCGCTGCGGCGCATGTGGTCGAGTGTGGCGCCGAGCGCGGCGGCGAGGGTCGCGTCGTGTTCGGAGGAACGGATGGTCGGCGCCGGGGGCGCCTCGATGCCGAGGCGGCGGCGCATCGCGTCGTCGAAGGCCTCGAAGCCGCCGGAGGCCATCGTCCGCTGCAACCGGGCGACCGCGTCGGCGCCGTCGGCGACGGCCCGCCGGTCGGCATCGTCCGGCGCCGGCAGGTGAGCGGCGAGCTCGACGATGCGGCGGGCCAGGTCTCCGGCGCGCAGACCGAGGCCGGCGTCGGACAGCTCGACCGCCACCGATCCGTCGGTGCCGAGTCGCAGGGTCACCTGCTCGTCGGCGTCGGTCAGGGTGCGTTCCCGGGCCCCGTCCACCTCGCTCCTCTTCTTTATCGCAACAGCCCGTCCGACGATATCCGAACATCGGTCAAATCGGGGCGGGTCGAGCTCCTGCCGCGAGGTCTGGGAGCCGGAGCGCTATTCGGGGGCGCCGCGGGAGGTTTCGGCGCCTTCGCGCTGGACCGGTTCGGGGGCCTCCGCCTCGCCGTTGCCGTTCTCCAGGGGCCACACGGTGGCCTCGACCGAACCGACCAGTTCGAGCGGGCCGACCAGCGATGCGGTGCGGGCGACGGTGAAGTCCTCGAGCGCCAGCAGGCTGATGCCGCCGCGGCTCTGGGCCACGGCGGCGTAGAAGGCGCCGGTGCCGCGGTCCTGGAAGACCCAGCCGGGGCGGGTGTCGGTGGGGATGGTGGGCACGCCGCTGTGCTGCCGGCTCAGGTTCGTCGTCGCGGCGGTGTCGGGGGCGAACGGCGGGGAGCTGGGGCGCGGTTCGGGCGCGGGCATGGCCCCGCTGGGTTCGACGGGCAGTTCGGTGCGGTCGGGCACCTGGTAGCGGGTGGGGTCGCCGGAGACCGGGATCGGCGGCGGCGCGACCGGCTGGTCGGACTCGGAGATGAGCGCGCGCACTTCGACCCGGCCGGCAAGGTGGTTGACGGCGACGACGCCGACTCCCAGGGCGAGCAGGTCGATGCCGACCGCGAGCAGCACGCGCAGGTTGGGGTCGAGGCCGGTGCCGACGCGCGCGAGGGAGAACAGCCCGGCGGCGAGCGCGAACACGATCAGGCCGAACATGGCCCCGGCGAGGGCCGGGCCGCGGCCCACGCGCGGACGCGGGGCAGAGGGCCACTTCTCGGCGGCGCGGACGCTCCCCAGGGCCGCCGCCGCGAGCGCGGCCAGCACCAGGCCGGCTACGGCGAAGGCGATCGCCGCGACGGTGAGCCGTCCGGCGATGTCATCGAGGTTCTCCACATAGGCCTCCGCTGGCGCGCGAGTGGTGCTGTCGGCATCTATTCTGCTTGGCGCTGCCGACATCGAGACTAGGAAACCGGCGTTTCCGAGTCTAGTGTCGGATGGTCGACAGCCTGTAACCGGATGCGGACCAGACGTCCGGGCCCAGCACGGTCCGGTTGACGCCTCGTCGGGGTGGGCCCGGTCCGCTCACGGGCCGTCCGGTCAGAAGTCGGCCGACAGGGCGCCCATATGCGCGGTGAAGATCTCGTAGGCCGACTCACGGTACTGCTCGAGTTCGCTCCCGTCGGAGTCGGGCACGAAGAACTGGATCTTGTGTTCCACGACGGCCGTGGGCAACTGCGCTTCGAACAGGAAGTCGTAGTGGTAGGCGCCCTCGTCGGCTCCCTCAACGGCGGATTCGGGCCATCCTTCGGGGGCTCCCGGGTACACCTCGGCCCCGTCGTGCGTCAGGTACTCCTCCACCGGGCGGTCGGGCTCGTACGACGGGTAGCCGTAGTTCTCGGGCTCGAGGATCCACGTAAGGCTCACATCATTGCGGCCGACCGCCCCGAGTTCCGCCGCCGCCGACCAGTCGGCCGGTTCGATGTAGCAGCGTTCGGCGAATTCGCCGGCGGGATCTTCGTTGGCATCGATGTAGTCGAGCTCGTCGTCGTACGGCATGGCGGTCGCCTCGAGCAGCGAGTCGCAGATCGATCCGAGCGCCGCGGGGGGCGTCGGCGACTCGGTCGTAGCCGAGGGCTCGTCGGAGTGGGTCGGCGAGGGCGAGTCTTCCGGCTGCTCGCCTCCGCTGCAGCCGGCCAGTCCGATCAATCCGGCGACCGCTCCAGCCATCAGGTGCCTCATTCGCCTTCCAGTTCTGTCGCGTAGTCCTGGTCGCCGGGGTCGTCGCCGCCCGGGCTGGTGTCGGTGACGTACGAGGGCGCTCCCGGAATCGGGACCTCCCATCCGCTGCGGTCGGTGTCCTGGACCCAGTTCTGGGTATGCCCGGGCGCTTCACCTTCGTCCCAGTTGAAGCTCTCGAACAGGGCCATCTGCTCCTCATCGGTCTCGGCGTACGCCTCGGCGGCGCCCCTGACCTGTTCTCCGGCCGTGTAAAGCCGAGCGCAAGCGGTCTTCAGAAAGCCGTGGAACTCGTCCACCAGCCCCTTGACCTTCGGGTCCGCCCGGCCTTCCTCCCCCGATTCATCCGCCAGCGATCCGTCGGCGGCGCGGACCTCGCCCAACTTGTCGATGACAGGGTCCTCATAGGTTGACGCGGCCTCGAAACAGCGGTCGGCGACCTTCAGGATCTCATCGACGTCCGCCGAGTAGCCGGTCCCCAGTCTGGTCCCGTTGCCGTCGCCGCTGTTCTCGGTGATGTCGTACATCTCCAGGTTGAAGCTGTCGATCCCGAAAACGGTGTCGCGGAGCTCGTGGACACCGAGGTTGTAGTCGTTCTCCAGGCCGAGGAGATCTCCCTTGTGATCCTCGATCAAATCCCAGACCTTTTCCACGACCTCCTCGACCGTGTGCGCGTACTCGACGGTCTTGGTCTCCGGTGCGAAGTTGGAGCCGGCGATTCCTATCAGGCTGAGGCCCGCACCACCTGCCGCCAGCCACGGAGCGATCGGCCCCGTGATCGCGAGAGCGGTTCCCACGCCTGAGAACGTCTGCCAGACGCCGTCGAGGTCGTGGGTGATCGTCTGGGTCTCGTCGAGCGCCTTGGTGGCCTTGTTCAGCAGGTCGAGGTCTCCGGCTCGACCCTGTTGGATGATGGTGCCCCGGGCCGCATACAGGTTGGAGATCCGGCCGGCTATCCCGGCCTGGTTCGCCAGTGTGGGATTGACCGAGGTGAAGAAACCGTCCTTGGCGGCATCAGCGGCCAGACCGGTCCAGTGCTGGTACCAGACCGGATCCATGCCGTCTTTGCCGGCGAGGAAGGCCGCGTCCTCGGTCAGGTCGGCGTTGCTGGCGGCTTGGATGTCGAATTCCATGTCCGACTGGCCGCCGGACACCAGCCCCAGGTGACCGCCGATGGTCAGCAGCGCTTCCTGTGCGGCTTCGATCTTTCTCTGGTCGTGTGCGTCGAACTTCGGAAGCTCATTGAGGATGGCGCTGCCTTCTCCATGGGCCCAGTACTCGACATTCCGCATCATCGACGGCATGCCGCAGTAGATTCCGTCGGGGTATGCGATGTCGTTGCCGTAGTCGTCGTGCCAGGTCATGGGAGGCAGCGGCTTGCCCGGCGAGTTGGTTTCGCCGGCGCATTCGGGGACGTCGCCTTCCTGGCCGCCTTCGGCCCAGGCAACGACCTCGCACTCGCCGTAGATGAAGTGGGTCTTGTTGACTTCACTCCAGTAGTCCCAGGAGTTCTCGCCGTACGGAGCCCGGTGACGGTGGAATCCGGTGGGGAAATCGTATTTGAAGCTGCCGATGTCGAGCGCGACCCGCTCCTGCCATCGCTTGGTCAGTGCTTTCCTGAAGTCGCCGACGGCGCCCTCGAGCGTGTCGTAGAAGCTGGTGTCGTAAATGATGTCGTCGCCCATGTGGGTCCTCGGGGTGGAGTGCGGCGCCCCGATCACCATACGCGGTCCCGTCCGGCACGCACCGGACCGCACCGTCGGAGCCCCCTCTCGATCGGTGTCGGATTCCCGACACTGTGTGACCGGCGACGGGTCATTGAAAGAACCGGCCCATCGGGGTTCACTTGTCAGTAGCCGGTTCCGCGGTAGCGCATCGGGCCGACGATGGTGCATTGAGTCAGGGGCCGGGCCTATGATGAACTCAGACCCCGCGACGGGTTGGGAGACAAGATACATGAGTGAAACTTGCGTTACTTGAGGTCCGTGTGGCTTCTGTGACGAGATGGGACTGACGACGATGAAAGAGACTCTCTGGACGGTGATAGCGCAGGTCCAAGCGCAGGATGCCCAGATCAACACCCAGGGCATCATCAGCTTCTTCCTGAGCCGCATCGCGCCGATCCTGCTCGCCATCCTCGGTCTCATCTTCATCGCCCGCGCCAACAAGGGCGAAGTCAGCCGAGTCCTGACATCGTCGACCATCGCCCTCCTCGGCATCGCCTTCATCGCCGGAGCCGTCGTGCTGGTGGCCGTGGGCGGCGGCCTCGTCGACGTGCTGTTCAGCGAGGAATAACCGCCGGCCCCCGCTCCGCTCCCGAGCCAGCCAGGATGGAGGACGCCCATGCGCTTGCGCACTGACGACGACATCTACCGCGCCCGGCTGCTCTACCTCGGCCCGCCCGGCTACACCCTCCCGATCCACCTCCCCTACGCCCAGTACGGCGTCTTCGCCGCCCTGCTGGCCCTGTTCATGTTCGTCCACTGGCTCTTCACCGGCGAGGTCGAGCTCTTCCCCTCCATCGAGATCTCCCTCGCCCTCGTCGCCACCTCGCTGATCTTCCGCTACGTCGACGCCGACCGGCCCGCCACGACGGTGCTGCGGACGCTGCTGACCGACTGGAAGCACACGCGAGACGCCGGAGTCGAGAAGCGCCTCCACGCCTACTCGACCCGATCGATCAGGCTGCGTCCCACACTCGTGGAGACCGCCCGAGCAGAGGAGCGCCTATGAGCGGCGAGGATCGCCGACGGCCCGTCGCCAAGTTCTCCGCCCCCCGCCCGCCCGCCCCGGTCCGCGACCGCGAGCGCACCGCGGAAGACCCCGACGACGCCACCGCGCTCGCCGACGCGGTGTTCCGGGCCGAGCCCGCGCGAGAGCCGGGCCAGGCCGGGCCTCCCAGGGCCCCGTCCCAGCCGACGCGGCAGCCCGCTCCGGAGCCGCCGCCCCCGCAGACGCGACACGCGTCGCCACCTGCGGCGACGACGCCCACGTCCACATCTTCTCCACAGGGTTATCCACAGGAACGGCCGAGTTATCCACAGGGCCGTCCACAGCGTCGTCCACAGGCCCCTACCAGCGGGAATCCACAGGGTTATCCCCAGCAAGCACCGAGTTATCCACAGCGGAACCCTGGTTATCCACAGGCTGATGACCAGCGCCGCGGAGGCGTACCCACAGGTCAGTCCCGGACTCCCAAATCGGGCCATCAGGACAGTCGGCGCGTGCCCTCGCAGGAACTCGTCCCCGTCAGGCAGACCCGCGCCGAGCCCGCCGTCGTCGGGGCCCCCGAGCCCAAACCCTCGCGAGTGACCAAACCGGTCGGGCGCGAGAAGGAACGCCAGCTCCGCGAGCTGTCGCTGACCGAGATCGCCGGGCACGCCACCTTCACGCCCAACACCGTCACCGCCTGGTACGCGCTGCCCCCGGTGCGCTGGTCCTTCCGGCCCGACCTCGAGCGCGAAGCCCTCATCACCGCCATCGCCGAGCAGTTCGCCGGCCTCGCCGGCATGCGCGTGCACCTGCGGCGCACCACCAAGCCGTTCCCGGCCGACCAGTGGGCCCGCACCGTCGACCAGAACACCGGCCACCCGCTGCGGACCGTCCCCGGCGGCACGAGCTGGTCGGAGCACCTGGTCGCCGCCCAACGGCACCTGCACGCCCTCTCTCACGCCGAGGGCGAGACCTACCTGGGCATCACCTTCACCCGACGGTCCCTGTTCGACAACCTCGGCGAGCGGTTCGGCCGCCTGTTCGGGCGCGGCACCAGGCTCTCCGAACGCGAACGCATCGAGAAGCGCAGCCTCCAGTTCGACGAGGTCCTCGGTTCGTTCGGCGTCCGCGCCCGCCGCGTGACCACCGCCGAACTCGAATGGCTCGTCTACCGCTCGGTCGCACTCGGCATGGAACCGCCTCGCCTCCTATCCGGATCCAACTCCGACTGGGAATCGGGCGACGTCCTCGCCCTGTCCGAATCGATCGAGCGGTTCCGCAGCCCCTACGGCTCCACCGTCAAGCTCGTCAACCGGCTCACCGGCGAAGAGAAGCACACCGCGGTGCTCACCGTGGGGCGCATGGAAGAGCTCGACATTCCCCAGCGCCACGAACCGTGGCTGCACTTCCACGAACGCTGCCCGTGGCCGCTGGAGATCTCCAGCCGCGTCGACATCCTCGGGCCCGGCGAGGCCTTCCGCGACCTCGATCACCGCCTGCGGCTGATCCGCAGCCAGCAGCACGACTACGACGAGCACGCCCTCGACGCCCCGCCCGAACTCCAGCGCCTGGCCGAACGCGCGCTCAACGTCGGCGACGAGATGACCACCGGTCTGCCGATCGACGCCGCCCGCGCGCACGGCTGGCACCGTTTGGCCATCACCGCCGACACCAAGGAGGAGTGCCTGGAGCGGGCCCGCGTGATCATGCAGATGTACCAGCGTGAGATGCGGATCAGCCTGCAGCACCCCAAGAACCAGGACTGGCTGGCCCGCGAGTTCATCCCCGGCGAGCCGATCGCGCAGACCGGCTACGTCCGCCGCATGCCGGTCAAGCTCTTCGCCGCCTCGCTGCCGCAGGCCGCCTCCACCGTCGGCGACCGGCGCGGCGACCTGATCGGCCGCACCGCCGGCACCTGCCGCAGGCCGGTCTTCCTCGACCTCCACTTCGCCACCGAGGTCCGCGAACGCTCCGGCCTGAGCGTCTTCGTCGCCGAACCCGGCGGCGGCAAATCCACCCTGATGGGCGCGCTGGGCTACCTGTCGGCCCGCCGCGGCGTGCAGGTCACCCTCCTCGACCCGTCCGGGCCGCTCGCCAGGCTCTGCGAGATGCCCGAACTCAAGCCGTACTCGCGGGTCCTCAACCTGACCGGCTCCGAATACGGCACGCTCGCTCCCTACGCGCTGATCCCGTCGCCCAAGCGCGAGCACTACGGCGACAGCCCCGAAGGCCAGCGCGAATACGACATCGCCGTCTCCAACGCCCGGTCCGAGCGGCGCATGCTGGTGCAGGACATCTGCTCGATGCTGCTGCCGCCGCAGGTGCAGCGGGAGGCCTCGACCGCCCGGCTGCTGCGCCACGCCGCCCGCCACGTCCCGGCCGAGGAGGACTCCGCGCTCGAGGACATCATCGAGAGCCTGCAGGACGCCGAGGACCACGTCTCCGGCGACGGCGCCGAACTCGCCGCGCTCCTGCTCGACGCTGCCGAGATGCCGCTGGCGAAGCTGTTCTTCGGCACCCCCGACAAGGGCGTGCTCGAAGACGACACCGCGCTGACGGTCATCACCATGTCCGGCCTGCGCCTGCCCGACCTCGGCATCGAGCGCGAATACTGGAGCGCCGAGGAAGCGCTGGCACTGCCCATGCTCCACACCGCGCACCGCCTGGCCGTCCGCCGCGCCTACGGCGGGGACATGAACCGCCGCAAGCTCGTCGGGCTCGACGAAGCCCACTTCATGGAGGGTTGGAAGTCCGGCCGCAGCTTCCTGGTGCGCCTGGCCCGCGACTCCCGCAAGTGGAACCTGGCCGCTCTGGTGGCCAGCCAGAACCCCAAGGACATCCTGAGCCTGGACGTCCAGAACCTGGTCAGCACCGTCTTCGTCGGCCGCATCGCCGAGGACGAGGACGTCGCCTCCGAGGCGCTCAAACTGCTGCGGGTGCCGACCGGCACCGGCTACGAGCAGGTGCTCGCCTCCCTCAGCGAGGTCGACGCCGGCGAGACCAAGCGACTGCCCTACCGCGAGTTCATCATGCGCGACGTCGACGGCCGCGTCCAGCGGATCCGTGCCGACTTCGGCTGGGTGCGGGGCCTGCTCGACCAGTTGGACACCACGCCGGGGGAGGTCCGATAGTGACCGACCCCTCCACCACGCATATCGTCACCCGCCTCGCCCGAATCCTCCTGGTGCTGACGGCGGTCACCGGAGCCCTGATCCTCACCCCGAACGCCGCCGGCGCGCAGGACGACGACGGCTGCTCCGACTGGGAGTGGCACAACGAGTGGGAACGGTGTCTCCAGCAGACCGAGGATTCGCCCGAGGTCGAGTGCACCGAGTCCCCCACCCCGTCGAGCCCGGACTCGGGCATGGCCGGCTGGTTCGCCGAACCGACCCTGCCCGACAAGGGCGAAGGCATCGGCCAGTACTCGCGGTACGGCTACGCCGGCTACCAATTGCCGATGTACGGCTCGAAGGAAATGAGCATCGGCGGCCAATGCATCGACGCCCTCAGCCTGCCCGACGGCGCCGACACGGCGAACGCCCTCGCCAACATGGAGTTCAGCGTCTCCACGGCCGTCATCGGCGCCTCGAACTCGATGCGCCAGGCCGCCTGGGACCCGCAGCGGCTCTGGGGCTGGTCGAACGAGTTCATGCGGACTGGCAGCGAAGCGGTCTACAGCCAGGTGTTCTCGGTCTTCGGCGCGATCACCGTCGGCGTGGTGGGGCTGTACCTGCTGTGGCGCAGCAAGCAGGCCGACATGAACAACGCGGTGACCACCACGGCGTGGGCCGTGCTGATCCTGGTGCTGGTGACGGCGGTGGCGCGCTGGCCGGTGCAGGCGGCGAGCTGGGCCGACGAGGGCATGTCGGCGGGACTGAACCTGAGCCAGGGCCTGATCCAGGATGAGGCCGCCGAGGGTTGCATCAACCGGCCCGGCGCAACTCGCAGTGAATATGACCAGGCACTCGAAGATAATCCGCATGCCGACTGCATCGACACTCGAAGCGCGGCGGTGAAGGCCTCGGACATGTCGACCGGCGACGTCCTCTATCAGAACTGGCTGCGCGCGATGCTCGGCCAGGGCGAACAGGTCGACTACCGCGAGGAAAACGGCGAAGTCGTCGAGGACGACGACGGCAATCCGGATGTGCAGAATTCGAACACGGCTTACAAGTACGGACCGGCGCTGTATGCGGCACAGGCGTTCTCTTGGACCGAGGACTCGGAGGCCGAAGACACGGGGCGCAGGGCCGACATCATCGAGGAGAAGCAAGAGAACTGGCGCAAGATAGCAACGCTGATCCAGCAAGAGGATCCTGAAGCATACGAGCATCTGACCGGTGGCCGTGCCTGGGAGAGGACCGGATCGGGGCTTCTTGCCATGCTCACCGCCCTGTTCTTCTCGCTGTTCGATATCACTGCGTCGGTGCTGATCATCCTGGGCTTCATGATCGTCCGCTTCGCCGTGATCGCCTTGCCTATCATCGGCACGATCGCCATCCTTCGCCCGGCTGGCGGCCCGTTCAAGCGGCTGGTCAATATCGTGCTGGCGGCGGTCATCAACGTCATCGTGTTCGCAGTCGCGGCTGTTATCTATCTCTTCGCCGCCGATCGGATACTTGGAGCAAGTCTGCCCAGTTGGATGCAGGTGATGCTCATCGGTCTGGTCGGAGTGGCAGCGTGGTTGCTGCTGCGGCCCTTTCGTCGGCTCTCCAGTTTCCAAGGCGCCGGAGGACCTACCGATGCGCTCTTCGGTCGGACAGTGGATAAAGAGCGGCGTAAAGAGACCGAGATCGAACGGCGCCGTGAGACTGTCCGGCAGAGCGAAACCAGGCCGGAATCGCGTTCCGACACCGCGCCCGGTAGGCAGCCGGACCGTACCGAAACCAAGGCTGCTCCTCCGCAGTCGCAGCCCGGCCAACGGATGCCGACCGGCGGTTCCAGCACGACCGCTTCGACTTCGAGTGGAGGCGTCTACACCCCGCCCAGGAGGGACTAGTCATGCGCACGGCGCTGCGGATCATCTTTTCTCGTTACGGCATCGTCGTGATAATCGTGCTCCTCGTCGTCGCAGTGATCGCGCTGGCCCGAGGGCGTGAGGACTTCCCTCTGAGCTCGGGGGGCACCGAGCAGGAAACAACTGCCTCTGACGCTCCCTCGGAGGAACTAACAGTCGACGACGGCGTCACCGTCCCCGAATGCGAAGGCGAAGAGTGCGAAGAAGACGACGACTCCCCGCACCACGATCCCTATGAGGAATCAGAGCTCCCGGCGGAGGCCGTTGACAAAGCGGCGGAGTTCGGCGGTGTCTGGCTGGATACGGAAGGGAAGGACTCGAACTCCTGGTTCCAGAGCATGCAGCCGTATATGACCGAAGACGCGGCCGAACTCATGCGCGGCGTCGATCCTGCCGTCGTTCCCGCCAGTGAAGTCACCGGAGACGCCGAGCCCGACGGCGGGAACGTGCGCATACCGATGGACACAGGCACCTTGATTATCACGATGGTCGAGAGCAGCAACTCCTGGGCGGACCAGGCCTGGCTGGTGTCAGCGATCGACTGGGAGCCTGCATGACGACTCAGGAAGAGTCAAGCCGGCCGAGATGGTTGCGTAGATGGATCTGGGGCATCGCGCTGGTGTCCGCGTGCTGCGTGGGTGCCGCCGGAGTCCTGGTACAGCTTCTGATGGATCAGTCGGATGACGACGATACCGACGTCGTCACGGGGAGCGGTTGCGGGAACAACGTCCCGGTCGATCCGGACGCCGATCTCCCCCCCGTTGCAGCACTGAGTGACGTTCAGGTCCACAACGCCGCAGTCATCATTGCGGTGGGTCAGGAGATGGAAATGCCGGTCAAAGGCTGGGTCGTCGCGATAGCAACCGCCATGCAGGAGACCAATCTGCGGAATCTTGCGAACCCGGCGTACCCGGCGAGCCTTCAGTTGCCGAACGACGGCGAAGGCTACGACCACGATTCGGTCGGACTCTTCCAGCAGCGCCCCGCCTCGGGATGGGGAGCCGTTGAAGAGCTCATGGATCCTGCTACCGCCGCGCAGAAGTTCTACGAGAAACTCCAGACGGTCGACGGCTGGGAGGACATGTCCCTGACCGTCGCTGCACAGCGAGTACAGGTTTCGGCGTATCCGTTCGCGTATCAGAAGCATGAGCCGAAGGCGACCGAGATCGTCAACACGCTGACCGGCGGGGGGAGTCGGGTTCCGGCGGTGAATGTCGAACTCGGCGACTGCGCACCTCCCGGTGAGCTGTCGGCCGCCGGTTGGATCGTGCCGGTCGAGGGCCCGATCTGGTCAGGCTTCAGAACGGCGGCAAGGCCCAATCACCAGGGCGTGGACATCGGCGCCCCGAAGGGGACGCCGGTGGTGGCCGCATCAAGCGGTACCGTCATCACCTCGGAATGCAACGCCTTCGCACCGGATGGAAGCCCGTACTCGTGCGACATCGACGGCTCCCCTGCGATCGCCGGATGCGGCTGGTACGTCAATATCCTCCACGCCGATGATCGTTTGACGCGATACTGCCACTTCGAATCGCGACCGCTGGTGAAGGAGGGCGATGTGGTCCAGGCCGGTCAGGTGATCGGACATGTCGGATCGTCAGGACGATCGTCGGGACCGCACTTGCACTATGAAGTGCATCTGAATGGCGACCGTTCGGCGGCGGGTGCGGTCGATCCGGTGGCGTTCATGAACAACGTCGGTGCTGCGCTCGGCTGACCTCTGGCTATTGGCGCTCTTCATCCGTGGCCGCCGAACGCCGGGCTGTTCGAGCCATTGGCCAACGGGCCATTTCGAAGCGGACGTGAACCGGGTTGTCGATGACCTTCACCGACGTCGTAGTCGCAGGACGCAGGTCCGCATCGGGAGGGTGAATTCGCCGTCGGTGGTCTCGGGTCGACTCGAGAGGTAGGCACGGATGCGACCGAGCGTGCTCCGTCGTTCCTGTTCGGGCATGACCAGGACCCCTGCCCGCGTGGCGAGTGTCGCGACAAGCGAATCGGCGGTACGGCACTGCTCATGCGGGAACTCCGCCCGCTCCGGGGAGTCGAACCAGGCAGGCGAACCAGTCTTGGGAACATGAATGTCGGCCGTCTCGGCGCGCCATCCGGTAGGTGTGTCGCGTGGGCCGATCACCGCGGTCCCGCTGACTCTTGCGAGTCCGGCGACCCACTCGAGCCTGTCGTCCAGGACGTTCCACAAGCCGACCAGGATACCGCCTGGAGCGAGGACTCTGGAAATCTCGGGTCCCGCGGCAGCCATATCGAACCAGTGCATCGCGTTGCCAGCCACTACGGCGTCGACGGAAGCGTCGGGCAGCGGAATTGCCTCGGCGCCACCTTGCAGGGCATGGATGTCCGGCAGCGCGCGGCGCAACTCGGCCAGCATCGCCGTGTCGGGCTCGACTACTACGACGTCAGCGCCCGCCGAGACCAGCGTCGCGGTCAACTTACCGGTGCCGGCACCAAGATCCAACACGCGCAATCCAGGCGCAAGCTCAAGCGCCCAACGCACCGCAGTCTGCGCATAGTCCGGTCGGTGCTCGGCGTAAACACCCGCCACCGAGCCGAACGATGAACCGTGACGTGACCGTTCATCTTGTTCCACATGGCCAGATTACCTGTACGACGGATGCTCGTTCCCCTGCTGGTCCGGCGCGCTCGGCGCACAGTTGAGGTAATGCCAGTCTATCGAGAATTCGGACTATAATCGCAGCTCAAGAAACCATAGGAAGCCAGAGCCCACGAGAACCTCCATGCTCCTATTCTTCGCCCACCAGACCTTCGCCTCCCTCCAACGAGGAGACACATCCGAGATCAGCATCAATACCGACTTCGAAGCCGAAGGTCTCATTGAAACCAGATACAAGATTGGCTTCAATCGGCACAGTCCAGTTACTGCCTGTGCCCGCCATCGCGTTCCCAGTCGACTGATCCACTGAGGCTACTCCGTGAGATGACTCCCAGGCGACAACGGCATCTATCAGTTCCCGAGGCACGATTCCCGTATACCCTTCGCACTGAAGGGCTGTCGCGGCGTCGAGATCTCGTTCGGCAAGAATACTGCTCAGGAATTCAGCAGCAAGTGACCGGGGTTCGATACTCTCCGGCGTAGAGCTTGTTTCCTCGTCTGCCAGCTCGGAATTTCGATCCACCTCCACTACGCAGTAGCTGGAGCCAGTTGCGAGCACCGTAACTGTGAACTCATCTCTTACTACAGTCTCGCCTATGAATGAGATAGTGGAACCAACCTCCATCCCCGAATCAGAGTTGACTGGCTCATCGGTACCGACCTCGACTTCCGGATAGCTGCCAAGCTCCTCCTCGTACTCGGCTCGAAGTTCTATCAGATCAGCTTCGAGTACCTGCGGAGTTGCATCATCGCAGAGTGCCGCTTGCGCCCGATCTGATTCGCCGTCCAGGCCGGCTTCCAAATATCGTGCCGCAACTTGCCTCGGAGTTATGGGGGCTTCGTCACGCGCGTCGGCTTCTTCGGTGTCGCCGCCGGAGGCGATGCCGGGTGCCACCCAGGCACCTCCGAGGAGAAGGACCGCCCACAGACCGGCCATGCCGACGACCCTGCCCCAGTTTCGGGGCGGGTCGCCGAATTCCGGTTCATCGCCAGCCGTACCGACCCTGTACGCGCGCTTCGATCCCTTACCCACAGGGTCACCGTACCGAACGCACGTCGGACCGTGCCACCGAAGCCGCAGCGCACCTTCGCCGCATTAGGTTTCGTCGAGGTCGCATCCGACGGCGTCGTCGAACCGTTCTGCCTCGAGGCCGGGAGAGTTGGCCTCGCAGCCCAAGCCGTCCCGGTTGCTCCCGTACTGCAGCGACGGATCGTGCAGAGAAACCTCACCGGAACGACGGAGGAGGCGCTACACACGCCCGCCGCAATAAGCGCCCAGGTGAGACGGGCGCCCATGCGTTACCTCGGGCCGCAGTGCGGACGCTGCATAGGATCGCCCCATGAAGAAGTCGCGTGTGGTGCTCCTCAGCATCGGTGTCCTCGTGACGGGCCTTGTCGCGGCGATGGTCATAATCCCGGGGTTCGGGCCGCGCACGTTCATCGATCCCGTCATCAGTGTGTTCGGCGGCCCCACCTGCGACGACACCAAATGCCCTCCGGACGCCGAGTGGACGCAGCCGATAAATTCCCCGGTGACCTCCCAGTTCCGAAGCGAAGAGCGCCCTGAACACCACGGCGTCGACATGTCCGCCCCGCGCGGCACCCAGATCTTCGCGGCCTCGGCCGGGGTGGTCATCGCCTCCGACTGCAATGCTTCCCTTGACGGGGAGTCGTATTCCTGCGACGTGGATGGTTCGCCGGAGGTGGGCGGCTGCGGCTGGTACGTCAAGATCCTGCACGCCGGTGACATCGCCACGCTCTACTGCCACATGGAGTCGCGCCCGGAAGTGGAGGAGGGTGACGCGGTCTCCACCGGGCAGGTGCTCGGCCACGTCGGCACCAGCGGCAATTCCTCCGAACCTCACCTGCACTTCGAGACCCAGGTAGGGAACGACACCTTGCCTCCGCATTCCGCTCTTGCGGTCGATCCGATCCCCTTCATGGAAGAACGCGGCGCACCGCTGGACTAAGCAGGCGATATTTCATCTGCATGCTTCTACCGAGAACTCGGCCGGGCGGCCCTCGGCAGGTCGCAGCCGCTCCCGGATGGCGTCGTTGATGCGACGCAGGACGCCGGAGCACCTCCGGCATCTGAGGTAACCCTGAATGGCCTGTCAGGGCGGGAAATCAGCAGGAGGAGTCAGGACGTTCCGAGGTCGTATACGACGGCGTCGTCGAACCGTTCGACCTCGATGCCGGGCGGGTTGACCTCGTAGTCCAGGCCGTCCCAGTCGCTCCCGGGCAGCCAGGACGGGATCACGACCACGGTTTCGACGCCCGCTTCCTGCAGGTCCGCGATGGAGACCGTGCTCGGAAAGGACTTCGAATCCTCCAAGATCTCGGACTCGGCGCTCGGGGTGAACGCGGCGCTGCCGTTGACCATGTCGACGAAACCGTCGACGCTCCAGTACTGGAGCCGAGTGTCGCGGCCGTCGGAGGGCAGGAACAGCACGGGCCCTTCCAGTTCCGACATCGCGACCGGCGCCTGTCTCAGTTCCCGGTGCTCGGTGACGCTCAGGCCCTCGGCGAGCACCAGCGCGATCGGGAGCAACAGCAGGGCGTGGGCTCGTGCCACTGCGAGTCCGCGTTCTTTGCGCGCCGGGACTACGGAGTCGTCGGCGATGCGGGACAGGCCGCCTGCGGCGAGGATCGCGAGCAGCAGGGTCGTGTACAGCACGAGCCTGCCCGGCGTGCGCACTGCGTCGAATCCGGGTACGTAGTCGTACAGCAGGCCCCACGCCCAGGCGCCGTCGTGCAGGAAGTTCGGTCCCATCGCCAGCGCGACCGTGACAGCCACGCCCAGGACCAGCCAGAGGCGCTGCCGGAGGTTCCAGGACGACACGAACAGGCCCCCGAAGGCGAGGCCGATCAGGGTGAAGCCGACGAGCAGTGTCTGTTCGGGGGCCCAGGTGAAGTCGGCACGGGCCGCCTCGTGCCAGGCGCCCCAGAGGCGCGACTCCTCGGGGGCGGTGACGAAGCTTCGCCAGGTCGGGCTGAATCGATCCAGGTAGTCGTAGGGGCGTGCGGTTTCGGGATGGGTTCGGGCCACCTCCGCGTGTTTGTCGGCGATCCACCACACGCCGAGGCTGAACAGCGTTCCGCCCAGACCGTCGGCGGCCGGCGTCCTCCATTGCAGCGCCGGTCGTTTGACCAGCCAGATGATTCCGACGACCACGCTGACCGCCAGCAGTACGTATACGAACGTCAGGCCCAGGGCGACTCCGATGGCGAACTGCCACAGTGCGCATAGCCATCCGGCCAGGATCCAGCCGGGTCGTTGCCGTTCGGGTTTGAAGCCTTCGCGCAGCGACCAGCCGTGGCCGCGCGCCAGCATCGCGAAGGTCAGTGCGATACCGCCGGCGGAGAGGACGTTGAGGTGGCCGAGGTGCGCGAGTTTCCATGGGGCGTAGGCGAAGGCCGCTGCACCGACCGCGGAGCCGGCGACGCGGGCGCCGAGTTGGCGCAGCAGGGCGTAGGCACCGAGGAACGCGAGCGCGAACGTGCCGATGAACAGGACGTTGTAGACGACCAGCGTGCTGGTGGTGCCGGTCGCGAACAGCGCGGCCGGGGCGTAGCCGAGGAGGCTGTCGGTGAACAGGAGGGAGTCGGCGGCCGGCCAGAAGCTGTTGGTGTCCCAGATGCCGCCGGGGTCGCCTCGGAGTGCGTGCGAGAGCCAGCCGAGCGTGTAGGCCTGGAGCAGCGGGTCGCCGAGGTCGTGGGGGATGGCTTTGTGGAGGTCGCGGGCCAGTGGCCAGGTCATGCCGATTGCTAGAACCGCACTGACCACCGCGGCGATGGTCCATTCGCTGGTGGGGGCCCGCCATCCGAGCGTGGCGGGACGGCTGGGTCGATCGGAGCCGTGCCGCCCTGGTGCCGGTTCGTCGTCGGCCCGGCTCTCGGGTTCGGGTCCGTCTCCTGATTCTGGCGCTGTGCCGGTGATCGCCATGAGAGGGAATCTCGCCGTCTTGAGGGGTCGTGTCCAGGTTTATTGTAGAGACAGAATCGGAGTACGGCTTAGATGCGTCGCCCGAGTAATCTGGGCAGGCTGGACCGCATGTAGTTGCGGATCGCGGCCAGGAGGAACAGGAACGCGGCGAGGACCAGCACCTGCATCGGCAGGATCAACTGCCGCTGGAGGGGGTCCAACCCTATGAACAGGTCGGTGTTCGGGGCTTGGGTCTCGGCGGCGAGCCTGAGCACCACGAACGGTGTAAACAGGAGATACAGCCAGAGGGTCGCGAATTCGCCCGGTGTCGGGGAGACGTCGGCGCCGAGGCCGATCGCGGCCAGTGTGGCCGCCAGCGCCAGGCCGATCCAGGCCAGTAGTGGCGGGATCGGGCGCTGACCGTATCCGACCAGCCGGAACAGGCCGTACATCCACCGCTCGGTTCTTCTGGAGCGGAGGTGCTGGGCGCGGGCGCGGTTCCAGGCGGTGCGGGAGCGGATCGCGCCGGAGCCGCACTTGTCGGCTATGAGCGTGTCGAGTTCCTGGTAGAAGTAGGTGCAGTCGAGCAGGTCGTCGACCGCTTTCTCTTTGTCGGGATCGTTCTTCGCGCGCTTGCGCAGCGAGTCGATCGAGCGGAAGGGTCGGCGCCACTGGTCCGGGTAGGTCTTCAGGTTGATCGCCGGTTCGAGGACGCGGACCTCGGTCAACTCGACCAGTCGGCTTCGGCCCTCGCGGCCGGGCTCGATGTGGACTCCTCGCAGCGTCAGCCCGCGCACCCGGTCGCCCGTGTCGGGCCGTCCCGACCTGACCCCGACGTATTGGAAGGACTCCCCTTGCGCTGCTTCGATCGTCGCGCCTGCTGCCTTGTCGATGCGGCATCGGCCGGAGAAGTTCCGGAGGGTGGCGTCTTCGTCCAACCACAGGTCGACGTTCTCGTCGAACGGGATGGAGATCCCGGTGAGCGTCCGGCCCTTCGGAACGTGCAGCGTACTCGCGGCCCCGCCCGACTGGCCGGTCACGGTCGCGGACTCGTCATTCTCGTCCACTGTGAGTATGAGGTGTTCCAACTGGATCCGGAAGTCGCCCTCGAGCCGCCGGATGGTGACTCCCTGATTGCCGCTCTCGGCGTTGAAGCTCACCTTGACCGGACCGGTGGGGCGGTCGCGGCCGTCGACGACGGCGCCGATCGACAGGTTCGGGGCCGGCGTGATCGCGAGGCCGCTTTGATGGAGCGCGAGTCGGTCCACCTCGAAGTCAATCCTCGTGTCAGTGTGCGTCGACAGCCGTCTGATTCGCGCGCCGTTCCGCTGCACCGACAATGCCCCTGATCGGAGTACGAGCTCGTCGACCTCTCCCTCCAGAAGGGCCACTTTGTGATGCTGTGAGGTTCCCGGGGCGGCACGGCGAATATCGACTTCGAGGGTCGAGGTGACGTCGCCGAGGACCCGGATCCGCATGGGGTCGGTCACGGTCACTCGCGTGTCGGCCGAGGAGCCGCGCAGGTTCACCGTCGGTTGAGGCGAGCCCTCCCGAACCGCAAGGCGCAGATCCGGGATCTCTCGGAAGTCCTCGAGATTCACGTCCCACGGCGTCGGCCCGTGGAGTTCGAGAGTGTCGGTTCCTCCTTCGGTCCGGAGCCTCCCGCGATATTTTTCCTGCCGCTCGCTCGGATCCATTGGGTCAGTGAAACACAAAACCGATCGGACCGGTCGCCCGCGACGCCGACGGCCTGCCGACCGCGGTCACTCCGAAATGTCGCGCGTGTCGGTCGTTGATCTTGTCGTGATCCTGTGCGACGGTTCCAGTACACGCAGTGCGTGCATTTCGGCATCCAATTGAACATGGAAGCGGCGGGCCGCCGCCTCAGACGCCAATCAGATTCGGCGGCCCGCCTCACCAACCAGAGAGGAGATCCTCCCGTGGTTAGCGCCAGCGTACGCCAAAATCCGGTCCCGACCCCAGCGCGCAACGCCTCCAACACCGACGGAACGCCCACCTGGGCGATCCCGGGCTTCCGCGCCGCACCCGGCGCCCCGCCACCGGCCTCGCCGTGGGACGACTGGGTCATCCCTCCCAAGCGCCCCCGGTCGTTCAGCGCCGCCCGCAAGCCCAGCCCATGGCCGCGTCCCGAAACTCGGAGCGCATCCGCGGAGCACGCCGAACACCAGGACCACCCGCCTCAGCGCTTGGCTCAGCGACTGCTGTTCGTGGTCGGCTTCGCGTATCTGATGCTCTCGGCACTCTCCGCCGGCCTGGTCTGGACCGGCTATCCCGCCCAGGCCGAAGCCCGGCCGCGCAGGTCCGACGACCTCCCCCGGCGCGATCCGCTTGACCACTCCAGACCTTCTGGCCCCGGCCTTCGCGTCCGGGCCGACGGGTCCCGCTATCTGGTCCCGACCGTGCCCGTCGAATTGCCTCGCCGGTCCCACGCCGACCACGTCGCGTTCGGGAGGTCCCGATGACGCGCTGCCGCTCCAGTGCCTTCGAAAGTGAGTGCGGGCGCTTCGTCGCCCACTTCGTCCGCTTCCGCCGCTGGCTCGCCGCCTGGTCGAGACTCCGGTTCGCCGCGCCTGAGAGGCCACCGATGATCGGCCATTTCACCCGCCGCACCCGCGCGTTCGCGGGCCCTGAAGGGGTGGCCGGCGCACGCCTGCCGGTGGGACGGAAACCCGCTCGAAGGGGAGTCGACTGACCCTCCAGGGGGAGTCATCGGATCGATCGCGGCCGTAGTTTCGAGCTATGACCACCACTTCCGAACCAGACCGCGCTCCGGTTGCAACGGGAGCCGCCAGGTTGACGATCATCGCCGGCTGGTCGCTGATCGTCGTCGCCGTCCTCCACACCGCGGTCTTCGTCCCGCAGGCGCCTTGGCGCGACTGGTTCTCCGGCTCCCTGCGGAGCGTCGACCCGGACGCGGAATCGGTCGCCGTCTTCTGGGCGCTGCCCGGCGGCATCGTGGTTCCCGCGCTGCTGCTGGGGCTGCTCATGATCCGCCTGGGAAGGCAGCATCAAAGGGTCGGCCTCGGCTACGCGCTGGCGATCCTCGCATGGGTTTCCTTCTGCCTCTGGCTGGTCGGCCCGAGCGGATTCCTGCTCCTCCTGGTCACGGTCGGGCTGCTGGTGGCGGCCGCCGCCGTCGACCGCCGGGCCTCCTGACCGCTCGGCCTGCACCGGACGCCGTTTCACCGCCGGACCGGCTCGGCGCGGCGGCCGTGGCCGGAGGCGGTGTTGTTTCGCGACCGGTCGCACCACTGCTCCATTTCGGGGGTGCGGACCAGTCCGATCAGGGCCGCGGCGATCAGCAGACCGAGACTCGAGCCGGCGATGACCGCTCCGGTCAGCTCGGGGTCACCGGTCGCGGCGGCGACGGCCAGCCAGATCGCGACTCCCAAGGCGATGTCCGCGACCTCGAAGGCGATCAGTGTCCGTCGAGCCCATCGTTTCCGGGCGACGATCTCCCTGGCCAGCACGGTCCGCAGCACCGTCACCCCGATGAGCCACAGGAAGAACGACACCGCGAACGCCTGGACTTGTAAAGGCTCGGAGATGTTCGCTTCGATCTGCCTCGACGAATCCTCGGCGTTGAGCAGCCCCATCACCGATTCGAAGCCGAGACCCGTGCAGCAGAGCAGTCCGAGGAGGACTTGCCCCCGCAGGATCACCACGGCGGCCTTCCCCTCGGTCGGCATGTCGCCGAACCGGGGCCGATTTGCCGATGAACGCACGGGTCTGGCGGGTTCTGGATCCGAAGGTCTTGTCATAGGCGCTTCCAACCGCTCGGCACCGTTATGCACCAAGCGTAGGGATCCCCACCGACATTTTCAGTCCGGTAGCCGACCGTCGGCCGGCCCGTGTCCTCCGGGCCGGATCACGGCCCCGCCGGCAAGGGGACGAGCGCGCCGGGAATGTCCCAGGGCGTGGCTAGGGTCCGAAAGTCCGAGGAGATTGGAGGTCCGCCGTGGCCGACACTGAGCACGACTGGAACGATCGACTGGATGCCTTCCGCGTCCCGGGCGTACTCACCTCGCCCGGCCGGTACGCCTCGGCGTTCGGCGACCTGCCCTCGGGCATCGAGGAGCTCCGCGCCACGGTTCAAGGGCTGGTCGTACACGAGCATCTCACCGGGCTTTACGACGTCACGCTCCCGCCCGAACGGGTGGCGCTCGTCCACACCCGCCCGGTCGAGCGAATACTGGAACGCATCCTCGATGACGACGACCGGTCGCTGACGGAGCCCCGAGAGCCCGCCGGCAGATTCGTGGGCAACTGCCGCCACTACAGCGTCCTGTTCGTCGCCATGCTTCGCGCCCAGGGCATACCGGCACGGGCGCGCTGCGGCTTCGGTGCCTACTTCGCGGAAGGCCGGTTCGAGGACCACTGGGTCGCCGAGTACTGGGACGGCGCCGAGCGGCGCTGGAGGCTGGTCGACGCCCAGATCGATGCCCGGCAGCGGGCCGAATGGGGCATCGGTCTCGACCTCACCGACGTCCCCCGCGACCGGTTCCTCACCAGCGGAGCCGCCTGGCAACTCTGCCGGTCCGACGAGCTGGACCCCGCACGATTCGGGCTGCAGGCCCTGGGGCTGTCAGGTTGGTACTGGATCACCGACAACCTGATACGCGACGTGGCGGCCCTGAACAATATGGAGCTGCTGCCGTGGGACGTGTGGGGCGCGATGACCGAGCCGGGCGAGAGCGTTCCCGACGATCGCGCGGCTTGGTTCGATGAACTCGCCGAGCTCAGCTCCGGTGCCGACGTGGACACCGCCGAACTCGGCCGCCGGTACCGCGCGGACGAGCGGCTCACCGTCCCCGACCGGGTCCACAATGCCGTCCGCGATCGCATGGAACCCGTCCTGGAGCCCTGACCGCCGAGCATCGGGAGTGGTTCTACGGGGAGTTCGGGCTCTCGCCGCCGCCGGGGACGTGCTCGCCGTGCTTCGGCGCCTCGCCCGCCAGCCCCGCCGCGCGGAGGCGCCGGGTGAGCAGCGCCCCCAGGCCCCGCGCCCGTTCCCGGTCGAGCACTGCCCCGGAGTCGGGATCGGCGTCCGGGCCTATGCCGCAAGGGGATCCGTCCTCGGCCATGTGGTCCAGGGAGGCCTGCACGGCTCCGACCAGGAACCGCCCGGCCGTTTCCGGGTCGAGGACCTCTTCGGCCGGGTCGATCCCCGCCTCGGCGTACCGGGCCCCGATCAGGGATACGACCTCGCCGAGCTCGCCGGGACGCACCGGTTCCACCAGATCGGCCGCCCCGCAGCGGAGGTAGTCGACGGCGACCAGGAACCCGTGGTCGACCCCCGCGCGCCGGAACGAGGCGACCAGCGCCGCCCGCTCCGGCTCCGATGCGGCCGAGAAGCGGCGGAACTCGAGCGCCTCCACCGGAGCGCGCAGCGTTTCGAGCCAGGGCGGGTCGGCTACACCGCTCGCGGCCATGCCGTCGGCGAGGCCGGAGGCCGCGTCCGAATCGGCGCCTTCGCCGAACTCGGCCAGCATGCGCAGGACCGCCAGCGCCGCGGGTCCGCCCTCGGCCGCCAGGCCCTCGGCCAGGCTCCGCGCCATCTCGGCCCTGAAGTCGTCAAGCGCCAGCATCGGCACCAGCGTCTCGGCGGCGGCGCGTTCGGCCTCGAATGCGTCCTCGGCCCCGGTCAGGTGCTCGCCCAAGGTGAGCAGGGCGGGCACGAAGCCCTTGACCAGCTCGCCGAACTCCGACCGCGGTTGCCCGGCCCGCATCCGCTGCTCGATCCGCTGGTCCCGGCGCTGGTGCTTTCGACGTTTCCGCATGTCGACCAGCGTATGGGAAACCGCCGACGCCGCCGATCGAATCGGGCGTCGCGGTCGGCGCGGACCCCCGACCGAACGTTTGTGGAATAGGATTGCCATCGAGGATTGCCCCTGACTCGTTGGAGCCCGACACCGTGTCCTATCCCCCGCCCCCTTACCCGCCCCAGCCCGTCCCCGAGCGGATGCCCGGCATGACCACCGCGGCCGTCGTGTTCCTCTGGATCCAGTTCGGATTCGGGGCCTGCGGAACGCTGGCGCTCGGCGGCAGCGTACTGATGATGCAGGTCGGGAACCTGGCCGGGCCGGGCGGCATCAGCATTCTGTTCTTCCTGTACGTGCTGCAGGGGATCGTGTGGACCGTGCTCCGGGGCGTGTTCGCCGTCAAGATCAAGCGGCGCAGCGGCCGGGCGAGGACCGCCGCGGTCGTCCTGGAGGCGGTCGGTCTCGCTCTGATGGTGGCGAGCTGGGTCCTCAGCGCCGCAATGCCGGGGGCGATGATGGGCGCCATGCCCTATGGATCCGACATGGAGGTCACTACCTCGGCCGAGGCTTCGGGCATGATCGGGGGCGTGGTCGGGGGCCTCATCGGCGTCGCGATGTCGATCCTCACCATGGCCTTCCTGTCGACGCCCGATTCGCGGCGGTGGTGCAACCGGTAGCCATGGTCCGGCCAGGTGCTGTTACCGTCTGGTAGCCATGTGGGCACCGCTTATCGACGACCCCCGCGCCCGCCACGGGCGTCCGGCCCGGCTGCTGCTGTGCGCCTTCGCGCTCGCCGTCACCGGGGACCTGGTGGCGATCTCGGTCGGACTCGAGTGGGCCCGCTGGGCCACCAAGCCGTCGCTGATGCTCCTGCTGCTGGGGCTCGTCGCCGCTTCCGGGCGCATCGGGCGGCCGGTCGGACGCGTCCTCGCCGCCGGTCTGGCGTTCGCGTGGGCGGCGGACATCGCCCTACTGGTCGACGGCACCCCCGCCTTCCTCACCGGCATGGCGCTCTTCGGCGTGATGCAGGTCTGCTACCTGGCGGTGTTCCTCCGGCTCGGCGCGCCCGCCCGCCTGCTGCGGCGCTGGCCCGGCCCCGTCTGCTACCTGGCGGTCTGGGCGGTGGCGAACCTCGCGCTGTGGCCGCGGCTCGAGTCACTGGCCCCACCGGTCGCGGTCTACAGCCTCCTGCTGGTCTCGATGGGCGCGGCCGCCGTCGCCGTGAACGCGGCCACCGCCTGGGGCGGTGCGCTGTTCGTCGCCTCGGACCTGATGCTCGGCCTCGGGGTCGCCGGCATCGGCCTGCCGGGCCAAGATCAGGCGGTCATGGCCACCTACGCCGCCGCCCAACTGCTCATCACCGCCGGGTGCCTGCGCGAGCTCCGCCGCCCGGAGAGCAGGACCGCCCACTCCGGACCCGATCGCTAATCGTCGGCCTCGAGGGTCCCGGTCTCGGTCTCGAGCTGGAAGAGCCGGTCGAGCGCGGCCAGCCCGTAGACGTCGTCGAGCTCCTCGGCGCACGCGAAGTCGCTGAGCAGGTCGAATCCGTCGCCGATACCGAGCTTCCCGAGCCGGTAGGCCGCCTCGATGCGGCCCCACCAGGGGAAGGACGGGTCGACCGCCAGCGCCGAGTAGGCCTCGACGCCGGTGTCGTGCCCGATCCCGTACAGCGTTTCGGCGGCGTCGATCCCCACGTTGTAATCCATGCTGGACTCGACGCCTTTGAGCAGGCGCCACAGGGCGGTCGAGGCTTCGGCGGCGTCGTCGTCGGCTAGCTGCTCGGCGCAGATGATGCGCAGGCGCGAGGAGATCAGGGGCGAGGTGGCCAGATGCTGGAAGGCGAGGGCGGCGGAGGACCGGTTCACCCGGCGCAGCATGTTGGCCGCGCCGTGGCGGACGTACTCGCTGACCCGGTTGTCGGTGACCAGCCGCATCAGCGCGATGCCTGCGGGCCGGCCGGCGCAGTCGACCAGGGCGCTGGCGGCGTCGAGGCGGTACTGGTCGTCGACCGTGCCGTCGCCCGCGATCGCTTGGAGCGCACGGCTGCCCATCTCGGAGCTGAACCGGACCATGTGCTCGGACGCCTCCAGCCGCACCTCGATGTCGACCTCGGAGTCCCGGGCCACCGTGGACAGCCGCACGGCCATCTCGCGCCCGCCCAGGTCGACCAGGTCTTGGATCATCTGGATGCGCAGGTCGGCGTCGATGCCTTCGTTCTGGATGCTGCCGACCAGGTTCCGCATGGCGCGCTCGCGCCCGACCGGGGAGCGGGCCCGGCGCCCCCGGGCGACGTCGATGGTCTCGGAGATCTCGCCGACCTGCTCGTCGCTCCAGAACGATGCGGGGTCATCGGGGTTCTCCGGATGCCGGGGCAGCGGTTCGCCTCGCAGACGGGCGAACTGGCGGCGGCGCTGCCACCGGCCGGTCGCCCACGTCGCGGCCAGGGCCGGATAGAGCAGGCCGTAGCCCCAGGCCCGGTTGAGGCCCGCTCCCTCCACGACCGGTATCGGCGCGAGCACACAGGAGAGCCGCAATGTCCACCAACCGATAGCTTGGACAGTAGCCATACGTTGAACCTCGGGAGATAAGCCGGTTTTGTCGCTGCCTGAACTTCTCGATACGGCCCTGCCGGTCGCTCGAATGCACGCGGCATTACAGCGGGGACTGGTACGACCTACGTTGAGTGAGCCGGGGCCATGAATCTTAGACCCCCAAGGTGAGTGACGATCGCACAGGGTGTGCGACGCACGGTAACCGCTAGCCACGCCGGTCGCCGCGATCCGCGCCGCCCGCACGGGTCGCGACCGGGCTGTACGATCGGTGGCACCCCGGTGAGACCTCACCGCCACCCACCCGTCCCCAGCACAGCAGAGGCAACGGAAGCGATGACCTACCCGCCACCGGGCGGCTACGACCCGCAGCAGTTCCAGCCGGGTAGCCAGCCGCCGCAGCAGCCGAGCGACCCCTATTCCCAGGGCTACGGCAACGCTCCGCCGCCTCCGCCCGGGTACGGCCCCGGCCAGCCGTCGCCGTACCCGCAGCAGCCGCCCCCGCCGAACATGACTCCGCCGGTGGGCGTCCAGCCGGGCTATCCGCCCCAGCCCGGGTCGCCGCTGCCTCCTCCGATGCCGCCGCCCAAGCAGAACTCCAACCTGGGCCTCATCCTCGGCTTGATCATCGGACTCGTGGTGGTCCTCGGCGTGGCCGCGGTTCTGCTCGTGCCGCGCCTGCTCGAGGACGACGAAAGCGAATCGGGCCAGGCGGCCGACGAGACCACCGGTGAGGAGTCCGAAGAGCCCGAGGAACCGAGCGAGGAACCGTCCCCGGAGCCGACCGAGGAGGACGACGACACCGGCGGCTCCGGCGAGGGCCTCGAGGGCTGGGGCGCACCGGTCAACTCCGACGACTACGACCCGAACACCCCCGAGGGGGCCGGGATCGCGTGGGTGGTCGCCGGCGATTCGGGCGACAACGCCGCGATGGAGGAGCTGATGTGCGCCGATCCGTCCGCCGCGCTCCAGTCCGATTACGAGTTCTACCAGGACTACAGTCCGGGCTACGAGTTCCTGATCTGGGGCATGTCCCGCGAGGTGGACGGCCGGGTGCAGGTCTGGGCCGACTGGACCTGGGACGACGCCGAACCCGATGAGGAGAATGCCGACGTCTACAGCGTCTACGTCGCCGTCGAGGAAGACGGGCAGTGGAAGCTCTGCGACATCGAGCACCTCTAGCGGCCCGGCCGCACACGGTGGCGGAGGCCATGAAACCGGAGGGAAGTGGGTCGGCCCGCCACGGGTTAGGATCGGGACGAGCATAGTTCGAGTCTCTGATCGCTGCCGTCGGGAGTACTGGTGACCGAAGCGTCCTTCGACGGGTTCGCGCACCCGGCGCTCCCGACCGTCGACGAGATCCGGGCCTGGGCGCTCGATCCGCACTCGGTCGCGCCCGAGGGACGCCAGTGGGACCTCACCCTGGCCACCGACGAGCTCGTCGACGCCTGGCTCGAACTCGCCGCCGACCCCACCTGCCCGAAACGCTCGTTCGCACTGCACGTCCTCTACATCTACGCGGGCGACGCGGTGCGCACGAAGTTCCGCGTGCACACGCGCAAGCGGATCGACCGGCTACTCGAGAGGGCCGAGGAGACCCGCGACCAGTATGTTGGGCTGTGGGCCGCGAACACCCGGGCCCTGATCGACCAGCCGGACCTGTTCGACTACGACGAATGGTGCAACGGCGGGCTCGTCCTCCGACCGAGGCGGCTCAGCCCCGGTGCGAACAGAAGGTAATAAGGAAATGTCCACGCCCGACCCGAACATGCGAATCTCGAACGCCGAACGCGAAGCGATCATCGGCAGACTGCACGCCGCCACCGAGGAGGGGCGCCTCGATCTCGACGAATTCGCCGACCGCTCCCGCGAGGTCTACGAGGCCAAGACCTACGGCGAGGTCGACCGGCTCCTGACCGACCTGCCCGACCGGGCCGGCCAGGTGGTGGTGCCCGGAGCCGAGGGCGCGGCCGACCGGGCGGACCCCGCCCCGTCGGAGGTCACGCTCAATCCCATCGCGTCCTCGGTCCAGCGCAAGGGCGAGTGGCTGGTGCCGCGCCGCATCGGCGTCGACGCCAAGGCGAGTTCGGTGAAGCTCGACTTCCGGCACGCGGTGATCGGCACCCGCGAGGTCGATCTCGAGGCCGACCTCAAGGCCAGTTCGGTGGAGATCATCCTGCCCAAGGGCGCCTACGCCGTGGACGAGGTCGAGGTCATCGCCAGCTCGATCACCAACAAGTGCGAGTACCAGGGCGTCGAAGGGCTGCGGCTCAATGTGGGCGGCAAGGCCAAGGCCAGCTCCATCAAGATCCGGTACGAGCACCGGTTCCTGTGGTGGCGCTGGTAGCCGCGCGCCCCGATCGGGCGCGGCGGGTTATTCACTGATTGGAAGCCCGTCCATTCTCCATCGAGGTCACGGACTCGTAACAGTCCTGCCGGGCCGACGAAATCTCCTGGTATGAGGGTTTACAGCGAGTCAGGCTCACAATAGGCTCGCTTCCGTGCGCCGCAATCCACCCTCCGCGGCGTCCGTCCCTTTGAGAGGAGCTCATCGAATGGGATCTTCGTCCCCCCGTACCTTCAGACGTGCAAAGACGCGCGTCAGAGCCGGAACCCGAGTCACCCTGGCGGCAGCGACCGTACCGATCGTCGTCGCCGGACTCGCCACCGCGGCGGGACCGGCCGCCGCCGATCCCCCCTCGCTCCCCGAGGTCAGCCCCGAATACGTCAAGCAGGCCCCGGCACAGGACGTCGACTACACCGACGGCTACTACATCGTCCAGCTCGACAGCGAACCCATCGCCACCTACGACGGCGACCAGGCCGGCATCATGTCGACCAGTCCCGACGAGGGCGAAACGATCGACTTCGACTCGCCCGAGGTCGAGGAGTACCGCGAGTTCCTCGCCGATGAACGCGAAGAGGTCATCGAGGAGTTCGACGTCGAACCGGCCGCCGAATACGACACCGTCCTCTCCGGATTCGCCACCGAGCTGACCGCCGACGAGGCGCAGCGACTGGCCGCCAGCGACAAGGTCGCCTCGGTCATGCCCGACAAGCTCTACCAGCTCCAGACCGCCACCACCCCGGAGTTCCTCGGCCTCGAAGGCCGCCGGGGGGCCTGGAACCGGCAGTTCGGCGACCCCGAGAAGGCCGGTGAAGGCGTCATCGTCGGCGTCCTCGACACCGGGATCTGGCCGGAGAACCCGTCCTTCGCACCGCTGCCCGAGCCCCGTCCGGACCAGGACGTCATCGACGAAAAATGGAACGGGGAGTGCGAAGAAGGCCAGGACGACGATCCCGAGGCCAACATCACCTGCAACAACAAGCTGATCGGCGCCCGCTGGTTCGACATCCGCGGAGCCGCCGCCGACCAGTACGCGTCCCCGCGCGACGGCAACGGCCACGGCACGCACACCGCCTCGACCGCCGCCGGCAACTACCGGTCCGAGGTCGTCATGGACGGCGAGGAGTTCGGCACCGTCTCGGGCATGGCGCCCGCCTCCCGCGTCGCGGCCTACAAGGTCTGCTGGGCCGGCTGCGCCGGCGGCGACCTCGTCGCGGGCATCGAGGCCGCGGTGAACGACGGCGTCGACGTCATCAACTTCTCCATCGGCTCGCTCGGCACCGCCGAGTTCGTCGACTCGATCTCGATCGCGTTCTTCAACGCCGCCTCCGCGGGCGTGTTCGTCGCCGCCAGCGCCGGCAACGACGGCCCCGGCTCCACCGTCGACCACCAGGAGCCGTGGGTGACCACCGTCGGCGCCTCCACGCACGACATGACCTACCGCTCCGACCTCACCTTCGGGGGCACCACGGTCCAGGTCGCCGCGATCAACGGCGCCATGGACTTCCCGATCAGGACGGGGGCCGAGGCGGCCTTCGACGACGCCGATCCGGAGGCGGCCGCGGGCTGCGACCCGGGCACGCTCGACCCGGCGAAGACCGAGGGCTTCGGGATCCTGTGCGAACGCGGGAACCTGTTCACCGACATGGCCAACCAGATCGCCGCCGCCGGCGGTGAGGCGCTGGTGGTCCGCGACGTCGAGGACCTGGGCCCGGCCTCGGTCGTGACCTCGCAGGCCGTCCCCACCGTCCACATGTCCTACGGCGACGGGCTCGACCTGGCCGACTGGATCGAGTCCACCGAGGACGCGGCCGTCTCGGTCACCACCTCGGAACGGGTGGGGCAGAACGCGCCCGAGATGGCGGCGTTCTCCTCGGCCGGACCGGCGCTGGCGGCGGGTCAGAACATGCTCAAGCCCGACCTCACCGCACCCGGTGTCGAGGTCGTCGCGGGTCTGACCCCGGAGCACAACCGCGGCAACGACTACGGCGCCTCCCAGGGCACCTCGATGGCCAGCCCGCACGTCGCGGGCCTGGGCGCGCTGCTGCTGTCGGACAACCCCGGCTGGTCGCCCATGGCCGTCAAGTCGGCCATGATGACCACGGCCTACCAGACCGACGACCACTGGAACCCGATCCAGCGCGGCGGCGAGGACGCGACCGTGTTCGACTACGGCGCCGGCCACGTCGACGGCGCGGCGATGTTCGACCCCGGCCTGGTGTACGAGTCCGGCGCGGTCGATTGGATCCAGTACATCTGCGGCACCCCGGAGGCGTACAAGATCCAGTCGACCTGCGACAGCTTCGGATCGATGGAGCCCTCGCAGCTCAACTACCCGTCGATCACCGTCGCGGAGCTGACCGGCAACTACTCGGTCACCCGCACGCTCACCAACGTGTCCGATCGGGGCGGCTTCTACAAGGCCAAGATCAAGTCGCCCGAGGGCACCAAGGTGAAGGTCGACCAGAAGTTCGTCTACGTGGAACCGGGCGAGTCGTTCTCCTACACGCTCGACATCGAGCGCAAGGACGCGGCCTTCGACGAGTGGGCGTTCGGCGAGATCACCTGGAAGGAGCTCGGCTGGGGCTGGCACAAGAACCGGGTCCGCTCGCCGATCACCGTCAAGCCGACCCGGCTCGGGGTCGAGGACGAGGTCGTTTACGAAGGCACCGAGGGCACCTCGGCCCTGGAGGGCGCCGCGGGCTTCGACGGCACGCTCTCGGCGGGCGTGTCCGGCCTGGTCGGCTCCGAGGTCAGGACCGAGACGCTGACCGATCCGGACAGCTCCTCGTTCCCGGCCGACGACCCGCAGGAGAACTCGCACGTCGCCTCGTGGGAGTTCGAGACGCCTGCCGACGCGGCGATGGTGCGGTTCGCGACCTTCGACGCCGACCACCCGGACGGCACCGACCTGGACGTGTTCGTGTACGAGAAGGCCGACGACGGTTCGCTGACGCTGGTCGACTACTCGGCGACGGGCACTTCGAACGAGTCGGTGACGTTGCCGGGCGGCCACACGTTCGTGGTGTTCGTCGACCTGTGGGGCGGTCCGCAGAGCGTGGACACCTCGCTGCACGGCTGGGTCGTGCCGAGCGCCGACGAGGGGAACCTCTCGGTCGATCCGGCCGAGCAGTCGGTGTCGCTGGGCGGCGCGTTCGAGGTGGAGCTGGCCTGGTCCGGGCTGGAGCCCGGCGCCCGCTACCTGGGCACGGTCGACTTCGGTTCGGACGGCGCGCACATCGACTCGACGATCGTGAACGTCACGACCTAGCGATCGAGTCGCGCTGAGGCGCCCGCCGCGGTTTGCGGCGGGCGCCTTTTCGCTTTAGGTTTGCGGCGTGAGCGCACCCTCCCAGACGTCGGCGACCGGCGATCGCGGGCTCGGACCGGCGCCGCGCCGACGGCGGTCGTTCGCCAAGGACCGGCTGCCGGTACTGCTCGGCGTGCTCGCCGGCCTCCTCGTCGTCGGTTTCGTGGTGTGGATGACCGTCCGGGGCCAGCAGCTCGCCGCCCAGATGGAGGATCGGGCCGGGGCGGACCTGCTCCCGTTCGAGCAGACCGCCGCCTTCGGCATGGGCGAGGCGCGGTTCCTGCTCGAGCCGGACGCCGAGGCCACCGAGTCGTTCAGCGCCGACGAGGTCGGCGCCGCCCTGGAGCGGGTGCTGTGGGTCAACCAGCAGGGCCGCAACTCCTTCACCCTGGGCCGGACCGGCCTGGACGAGCTGCTGGCGCTCTACGCCGACGACCAGCGCGCCGAGGTCGAGGCCGCGATGGGCACGGTCGAGGCGCTCGACTACGCGACGGTGCTCGAGGACGATCTGGGCACCGGGATCAGGGCCGAGGCGGTGGAGTTCTCCTACGAGGAGGTCGAGGCCGGCGGGGCGCCGGTGCTGGAGGTCCACACGACGATCTTCTGGGCCTACGGCTTCGCCGGCGACCGCGACGACGACCCGATGGAGCACACGGTCTTCCTGGAGCATTCGGCGGACTGGCGGATCGACGCCGCCGACGTCGAGGCCGGGGTGTGGCAGGTAGGCTCGGAGCTCACCATGGCCAATCCGGACTGCGCGGCGGCGCGGCGCGGCATCGTCGCGGCGCTGCCGTACGAGCGGTGGGAGGACGGGGAGTTCGGTGCCGGTGACTGCCGGGGCTGAGCCGGGCGGGTCTCCAGGCCGGGGGGCATTGACCGACGGCCGTGTTATCGATAATATCGAGTGATCTCGATTTTATCGATCAAGTGACTCAGGAGTCTTCCCATGAGACGAAAACGAGCCGCACTGCTCGCCGGGCTCGCTGCCACGGTGATCGCGGCCGCCGGACTGGCGTTCCTCAACCCGGCATCGAGCAACGCCGCCGTCGCCCCCGGGACCTGGTACACGGTCACCAGCGACCATTCGGGGCTGGCCTGGGACATCAGCGGCCAGTCCACCCAACCGGGCGCCGAGCTCGTCCAGCAGAACGCCAGCGGAGCCGAGAGCCAGCAGTTCCGGTTCCTCGACGCCGGCGACGGCTACTACGCGATCCAGGTCCGCCACTCCGAGATGGTGCTGGACGTGTGGGAGTGGAACGCCGACAACGGCGCCACGATCGCCCAGTACGACGACGTGGGCGGGACCAACCAGCAGTGGTCGGTGACCGAGCACGACGACGGCACCCACTCCTTCATCAACCGCTTCTCCGAGAAGGCCCTCGACCTCTGGGACTGGTCGACCACCCCCGGCGACCGCATCTCCCAGTACGACAGCACCGGCTCGGCCGTCCAGCGGTGGCATCTCGAGCCGGCCGGCCAGGGCCCCACGGACCCTGAGCCGACCGACCCCGAGCCGACCGACCCCGGTCCCGGCGACCCCGGTCCCGGCGACTGCGAGGCCTCCCCGTCGCAGCCTGCGGGACTGGGCGGCGACCTGGGCACGCACGACCCGGCCCTGTGGGCCGGCTGCGCCGGCGAGGACTGGTACGTCTTCGCCACCGGCGACGGCCGCATCGGCGACGGGAACATCCCGGTCCGCCGCTCCACCGACGAGGGCCGGTCGTGGCAGTCGATCGGCACGATCTGGAACACCAAGCCCGCCTGGATCTCCCAGGAGATCCCCGGTGTGGACAACCTGTGGGCGCCCGAGATCCACTACGACGCCTCGCAGGACAGGTACTACCTGTACTACTCGGCCTCGACCTTCGGGGCCCAGCGGTCGCTGATCGGGCTGGCCACCAACGACTCGCTCGGCGCCTCGGGCTGGGTCGACGAGGGCATCGTGTTCCAGTCGTACGAGGGCGACCCCTACAACGCCATCGACCCGAACATCATCGTCGACGGCTCCGGCACGCACTGGATGGTGTACGGATCCTGGTGGGAAGGCATCCACATCCTCGAGCTGG
This sequence comes from Glycomyces xiaoerkulensis, assembly GCF_002798405.1. Classification (GTDB taxonomy): domain Bacteria; phylum Actinomycetota; class Actinomycetes; order Mycobacteriales; family Micromonosporaceae; genus Glycomyces; species Glycomyces xiaoerkulensis. The sequence goes on from NZ_PGGV01000037.1 coordinate 486,313, forward strand.
ACTGGCCCTCGGGCAAGCCCGCGGACGGTGCGCAGCCGATCCGCCTGGCCACCAAGGGCGGCGGCATCGAAGGGGCCTCGATGACCCGGCACGGCGACTACTACTACCTGTTCGTCTCGCTGGGCCAGTGCTGCGAGGGCGCCGACTCCACCTACCAGATCGCGGTGGGCCGCTCCGCCTCCCCGACCGGACCGTTCCTCGACGCGAACGGGGTCGACATGCGCGACGGCGGCGGCACGGTCGTCCTCGGCTCCCACGGGAACTACGTCGCCACCGGAGGCCAATCCATCCACAGAGGCCTCATGGCGTACCACTCGTACCACCAGAACGGGAGCTTCAGCCTCGGCATCGAGCAGATCGAGTGGAGCGCCTCCGGCTGGCCGGTGCTCAACGGCGGTTGAGGACCTGAAACTGGGCCTCGACGCCGACCGACCTTCCTCCCTTCGGGACGCCCCGACGCCTCCGGGGCGTCCCACCCCGATAGTTCATCAACCCCGTAGGAGACCCTCATGAGAATCCGATTCAAACGGGCCCGCCTGCTCATCGCGGGCCTGCTCGCGGCGGCCGTGGCCGGTGCCGGCCTGGTCGCCGCCTCCACCGCGCCCGCGCAGGCGGCCGTCCAGACCGGCCAGTGGTACGTCATCACCAGCGCCCACTCCGGGCTCGCCCTCGACTTCCAGAACGACTCGCAGGACACCGGCGCCGGGCTCGTCCAGTGGGACCGCCTCGACGACCAGAGCCAGCAGTTCCGCTTCGTCGACTCCGGCGACGGCTACTACCGCATCGAGGCCCGCCACTCGGGGCTGGTCCTGGACGTGTTCGAGTGGAACGCCGACAACGGCGCCGACATCGTGCAGTGGACCGATGTCGACGGCACCAACCAGCAGTGGTCGGTGACCGAGCACGACGACGGCACCCACTCCTTCATCAACCGCTTCTCCGAGAAGGCCCTCGACCTCTGGGACTGGTCGACCACCCCCGGCGACCGCATCTCCCAGTACGACTACACCGGCGCGGACGTGCAGAAGTGGCACCTGAACCCGGTCGACGGCGGCGGGTCCGACGAGGACACGCTCACCAATCCGATCCGCAGCAACGGCGCCGACCCGTGGCTGGAGTACTGGGACGGCTACTACTACATGTCCACCACCACCTGGGACTCGACGGTCATCATGCGCCGCGCGGCCACTCTGGAGGGACTCAAGACCGCCTCGGACACGGTCGTCTGGGACGACGCCGACGTGCCCGACCGCTGCTGCAGCCACTGGGCGCCGGAGTTCCACCGGATCGACGGCACCTGGTACCTGATGTACACCTCGGGCTTCTCCCAGACCGACCTCGACGGCCAGAAACTCCACGTGCTGCGCTCGACCGGCGACACCCCGATGGGACCCTATGAGTTCATGGGCACTCCGCTGCCGAACCAGTGGAACATCGACGGCTCGTACCTCGAGGTGAACGGGCAGTTGTACCTGCTGTGGAGCGAATGGATCGGGTCCGACCAGACCGTCCGCATCGCGGCGATGTCCAATCCGTGGACGGTGACCGGCTCGCACGCGACCATCTCGAGCCCCACGCACGACTGGGAGGTGCAGGGCTCCCGCGTGAACGAGGCCGCGGCCGTGCTCCAGCACGGCGGTCGGACCTTCGTGACCTACTCGGCCTCCTCGTGCGACACCCCCGACTACAAGCTGGGGCTGCTCGAGCTGACCGGCTCGGACCCGCTGTCGGCATCGTCGTGGACCAAGACCCCGACGCCGGTGTTCCAATCGGCCAACGGCGTCTACGGCACGGCCCACAACGGCTTCTTCACCTCGCCCGACGGCAGTGAGCACTGGCTGGTCTACCACGGCAACCCGTCCCCGAGCGACGGCTGCGGCTCGACCCGCGAGACCTACGTCCAGCCGTTCACGTTCGGCCCCGACGGCACCCCGGACTTCGGGGAGCCGGTCGGCCGAGGCGTGGAGATCCCGGCCCCGTCCGGGGAATGATCCTGTGAACGGAGGGCCGCGGTCCTATCGGATCGCGGCCCTTTCGCGTCCGCGGCGGCTCAGACGTCGACCTTCTGGGGCTTCGGGTCGCTCTCGCGGAGCTTGTCGGGCGGCGGGGCCACGAACTTGTAGCCGACCTGGCGGACCGTGCCGATCATCGACTCGTGCTCGCTGCCGAGCTTGGCGCGCAGGCGGCGGATGTGGACGTCAACGGTGCGGGTGCCGCCGAAGTAGTCGTAGCCCCACACCTCGCGCAGCAACTGCTCGCGGGTGAACACGCGCCCCGGGTGCTGCGCCAGGTAGCGCAGCAGCTCGAACTCCTTGTAGGTGAGGTCGAGCGGCTGGCCCTTGAGCTTGGCGGCGTACGTGTCGGGGTCGACGGTGAGATCGCCGGCGCGGATCACCGCCGGACCGGCCGCGGCGGCGGCGCTGGGCTTGCCGGTGGCCAGGCGCAGCCGGGCCTCGATCTCGGCGGGCCCCGAACTCGCCAGGAGGAAGTCGTCGACGCCCCAGTCGGCCTGGAGCGCCGCCAGTCCGGCCTCGGTGACGATGCCGAACAGCGGCACGGTCAGCCCGGTGGCCTGCAGGACTCGGCAGGTGGCCCGAGCGTCCGCCAGATCGCTGCGGGCGTCGACCAGCACCGCATCCGGGCTGGGACCGCTCAGCAGCGCCCGAACGTCGCGTCCGGCGTAGCGGGCACGGTGGGGCAGCAGCTCGAGCGAGGGCAGGATCGATTCAGGGGACTCCGGAACCGGGTTCGAGGTGAGGATCAGGATTTCCACGGTGGTCCTCCGCTGTTCTTGAGCACGCTCGGCCGACGAATCCCGACGTCGGCGGCGGGCGGCATGACAGACGGTAGGTGGAGTCTCGGATAAGTGTAAACGGCACTCGGCCAAAAGGCCAGTTTCACCCACCGGAAACCTCACCATGCAACGAAACCGTTGTGCGGGTCCGGCGGCGCGCCGCGGCCGACACCGCCACGTACGGGTACGAAGGTGAGCGTCGCTTGGGAGCCTTGCCGTAGGCTGTCCATCGTGTCGTACAGGCGACCCGATGAGAGCTGGGGCTACGAACCGCGCGACGTATTCCCCCGCCGTGACGGGCACGAACGGGGAGGACCGCGGTCCGCAGGCGGGGACGCCCCTTGGGCCGGGCGGCGGCCCGGCGGGCCCGAATGGCGCGACGAGCCCTCCGCCGAGCGGCCCGCCGGAGGCGGGCACCGCCGCGAACCCGAGGACGCCGACGCCGCCCCAGGCACCGGTGCGTCCCGGCTCCCCGCCGGACTGCGCCGCCTGCTGCCCTCCTTCCCCGCCCGGCGGGTCGGCGGGACCGACGGGGCCGAGGCGCCCGGAGCGGCCGAAGACCACACCATGCCCCCGCCGAGCCCGCGGTGGCACTACCGGCTGCCGCCGCTGGCGGCCACCGTCGTCATCGCCGCCGGACTCGTCCTCGGAGCGCAGCTCGAGCGACCCGTCTACGCCGCCGGCATCGGCGTCCTGCAACTGGCCATGCTCGCCACCGTCACCTGGACCCGCCGCATCACCGGGGCCTGGGTGCCGCTGGCGACCGGCGCCGTCCTGGCCGCGGCGGCCGACTGGGCGGCGATCTCCTGGACGCCGGTGTCCCTGCTGCCGATCACGGTCCTGCTCGCGGCCGCCTTTCCGGCTGCGGTGTTCGCCCAGCTCTTCCGGCGCGACCACGCCGGGGTCATCGAGAACCTCGGCTTCACGATGCTGGTGTGCATCGCCGTCGCCGGCTACACCTCCTATATAGCGCTCTCGCGCCTGGGCGCGGCCCCGCCCGCCATGTACTCAGCGGTCGTCGCCGCCGGGACCGGCATCCTCGCCGCGCGCGCCGTCGACCTGGTCATGCCCGACCCCCGCATCAACCGCCAGGTCACCCGCGGCGCCTTCGGCATCGTCATCGGCACCATGTGCGGGACGGCCTCGGCCGCGTACGCCGGCATGGTCATCGAGGGCCCCGAACCCCGCAACGCCGCCGTCGGCGGCCTGCTGGTCGCCCTCACCGCGGTCCTGGTCGACCTGGCCTGCGCCTACCTCTCGGCCGCCCGCCGCATCGACGGCGACGGCACCGCCCCCCAGCCCGTGATCGACGTATCGGGGCCGGTCCTCGCGTTCGCCCTGTCCGGCCCGGTCGTGTATCTGTTGAGTGCCTACTACATCATCGACTAACTGGAGACCACCCCGTGGGCAAGTTCCTCCGCGTTCTCCGCATCATCGTCATCGTCCTGGTCATCGTCGTCGGCCTGGCCGCCCTCGGCGATCGGGTCGCGAACGCGGTCGCCGAACGCGCCGTAGCCGACCGGGTGGCCGACACCGCCGCCTCGTACGGCGCCCACTCCCAGCAGGGCCCCGACGTGACCATCCACGGCTGGCCCTTCGCCACCCAGGCATGGAACGGCGAGTTCGGCCAAATCGACATCGAGCTGCGCGAGGTCGGCGCCGAGGGCCTGCGCTTCCCCGAGCTCGACCTGATCGCCCACGATGTGGACGCCGACTGGCGCGAATTCCTCGACGGCAACCGGCAGGTCACCGCCGCGACCGTCGACGCCGAAGGCACGATCGCGCTCGACTCCCTCTCCAGCCTGGTCGACGACTTCGTCGACTTCGACATGACCGTCGCCGACGGCGGCGAAGTGCGGATCGAGGCCACCGCCGAGGCCGCCGGCCAGGAGATCAGCGTCTCCGGCTCCGGCCAGATCGCGCTCGTCGACGGGGCCCTGGAGATCGTCACCGGCGCCTTCGAACTGGTCGAGGGGGCCCTGCCCCCGGGCGGCCAGGAGCTGCTCGAGCAGTACCGCTCGCAACTCAACACCAGGCTCGACCTGCCCGATCTGCCCTACGGCATCGAGCTGACCGAGATCGAGTTCACCGAGAACACGATGCGGGTCACCGGCTCGGCCGACGACGTCGTCCTCGCCTGACGCGCCCGGCCCGGGCCGTACCGCATGGCGAGAGGGGTGTGGTCACAGGCCGGGATGTCTGCTAGCGTTCAGCCCATGCGCAAGCCGATGCTCACCAAGCGGCGCGCGATCGACTTCTGCAGGATCGCGACCACGCTCTGTCGAATGTCCTAGGCGGCTAGCCTGCGGGCAGCCGCCATGCGGCCCAGCGTGCGCAAATCTCCAAGAGCAAGGCTCCATACTCCCAGGCACCGATCCGGCCTGGATTCTCCCTGCTCGACCAGCTCCACTCCCGCACGAGGGGCCACGCTGTCGAACCCGGTAAGCAGACCGAATTCAGTCATACCCACTTACTCAGGAGAGAACCCAACATGGCTCGTGAAGACGTGCTGGTCACCGCCGACTGGGCGGAAGAAAACCTCGACACCCCCGGCGTGGTGTTCGTGGAGGTCGACGAAGACACCTCCGCCTACGACTCCGGCCACATCAAGGGTGCGATCAAGCTCGACTGGAAGGAAGACCTCCAGGACCCGATCCGCCGCGACTTCGTCAACCAGGAGCAGTTCTCGCAGCTCCTCGGCGAGCGCGGCATCTCCAACGACGACACCGTCGTCCTCTACGGCGGCAACAACAACTGGTTCGCCGCCTACGCCTACTGGTACTTCAAGCTGTACGGCCACCAGAACGTGAAGCTGCTCGACGGCGGCCGCAAGAAGTGGGAGCTCGACGCCCGCGAACTGGTCACCGACAAGCCGAAGCGGGAGGCCACCGCCTACGTCGCCAAGCCGCAGGACGACTCCATCCGCGCCCTGCGCGACGAGGTCGTTGCCGCGATCGACGCCAAGAACCTCATCGACGTCCGCTCGCCCGACGAGTACGCCGGGCGCCTGCTCGCCCCGGCGCACCTGCCCCAGGAGCAGAGCCAGCGCGGCGGCCACATTCCCACCGCGCTGAGCGTGCCGTGGAGCAAGGCCGCCAACGAGGACGGCACCTTCAAGTCCAACGAGGAGCTGCGCGAGATCTACGTGCAGGAGGCGGGGCTCGACGAGTCCAAGCCGACCATCGCGTACTGCCGCATCGGCGAGCGCTCGAGCCACACCTGGTTCGCGCTGCGCGAGCTCCTCGGCTACGAGGACGTGAAGAACTACGACGGCTCGTGGACCGAGTACGGCTCGCTGGTGGGCGTGCCGATCGCGCTCGGCGACGAGCCCGGCACCAAGTAGCCCGGCGACGGTAGAGGAAGGAATTTCCCATGGCTGCAGACGGTTGCGGAGCACCGGCCCAGGACACCGCCCTGCCGGCGTCGGTTGACATCGAGAAGGAGACCGTGCTGACCGGAACGGTGGTGAACGAGGAGGGCGAGTCCGTGCAGGGCGCGTACGTGCGCCTGCTGGACGGCTCCGGCGAGTTCACCGCCGAGGTGGTGACCGGCGAGAACGGCCAGTTCCGGTTCTTCGCCGCTCCGGGCGCGTGGACGCTGCGGGCGCTCTCGCGCTTCGGCGACGCCACCGGCGAGGTCGAGGCCTCGCTGGGCCTCAACGAGACCAAGCTTTCGGTGAGCCGCTGAGACCGACCGGGTAGTTCAGCTCACCCAGTCCGGAAGGGGCGGGCCGCGTAGGCGGCCCGCCCCTTTGCCGTCGCCGCGGCCGCGAACCGGTCGGCGGCCCGAGAATCGATGGGGGAGACTGGGGTGGTGTTCTCGAACCTGTCCCCCGCCTGGCGCCGAAGGTTGCGGGCCATCGTCGTCGCCTGGGCGGTGCTGCTGGTGGCGGCGGCGTTCTTCGCGTCGGGGGCGACCGTGCGGGAGCAGGCCGACGCCGCCGAGGGGCGGACGGCGGCCGACGCGGCCGTCGGGGTGGCGGCCTCGGCGCTCGCCGGGAGCGCGTTCCCGTTCTCGGTCGGACCGGCGGCGGCGACCGCCTGCGACCTGACGCCGGTGCGGGGCGGGGTGAACTTCCAGCGGCACTTCGAGGTGGCCACCGACGAGCCGGAGGCGGCCTTCGAGCAGGCAAGCGCGGCGCTGGCCGGGCACTTCGGGGTCGACCGGCCGGGGCGGTCGGGTCATTGGCGGTTCACCGGCGGGGACTTCCTCACGGTGAGTCTGCACGTCGACCGGGAAGGGGCCTCGCCCGGCCTGCGCGGCTCGGTCTCGACCGGCTGCCGGCCCGAGGGGGCCGCCGTCGGTTCGGTGACTCCGGCGGAGCGGCCGGACTGGGTCGCGCTCGCGGAGTCCCGTCCGGGGCGGGACGTGGCCGGGGCCCGGATCAGGGGCTACGGGCGGGTCGAGTGCGCCCGCGGCGGCGCGGTCGAGACGTGGTGGTGGGACGTGGGCGGCGACGAGCTGCTCGCCTCGACCGAGGACCGCTGCGATTGACTACTTGTCGATGTCGCCGACGACGAAGAACATCGAGCCGAGGATGGCGATCATGTCCGGGATGAGGCAGCCGGTCATGAGCCTGGTCAGGGCCTGCACGTTCGAGTACGACGCGGAGCGCAGCTTCAGCCGGTACGGGGTCTTGTCGCCCTGGCTGACCAGGTAGTACCCGTTGACGCCGAGGGGGTTCTCGGTCCACACGTAGGTGGCGCCGGCCTTCGGCTTGAAGATCTTGGGGAGCCTGACGTTGACCGGCCCGTCGATGGCGGCGGCCCGGTCCAGGCAGGTCCGGGCGAGGCCGATCGAGGTTTGCACCTGGTCGAGCAGGCACATGAACCGCGCGTAGCAGTCGCCGCCTTCGTGCAGCACCACCGGCACGTCCAGTTCGCCGTAGGCGAGGTAGGGTTCGTCGCGCCGCAGGTCGAAGTCGAGGCCGGAGCCGCGCGCGACCGGCCCGGAGACGCCGTAGGCGGCGGCGGTGTCCTTGTCGAGCACGCCGACGCCCTTGGTGCGGGCGGCGAAGATCTCGTTGTGGCGCACCATCTTGTCCATGCGCTTCATGCCGTGCTCGACGTCGTCGAGCGCGGTGCGGGCGCGGTCCTCCCAGCCGCTCGGCACGTCCTGCTTGAGGCCGCCGACGCAGTTGTACATGTAGTGGATGCGTCCGCCGCTGGCCTCTTCGAACACCGCTTGGAGGACTTCCCGTTCGGTGAAGGCGTAGAACATGGGGGTGATCGCGCCGATCTCGAGCGGGTAGGAGCCGAGGAACATCAGGTGGTTGAGCACCCGGTTCATCTCCGCGAGCGCCATGCGCAGCCACACCGCCCGTTCGGGCACCTCGATTTCGGCGAGCCGTTCGGCGGCGAGGGCGACGCCGAGTTCGGAGGAGAAGGCCGACAGCCAGTCGTGCCGGTTGGCCAGGAGCATGATCTGCCGATAGTCGCGGACTTCGTAGAGCTTCTCGGCGCCCCGGTGCATGTAGCCGATGATCGGTTCGCATTCGGTGACGCGCTCGCCGTCGAGCCGTAGCCGCAGCCGCAGCACGCCGTGGGTGGAGGGGTGCTGGGGACCGATGTTGAGGACCATGTCGGTGGTCTCGGTGCCTGATCCGACACCGACGACGAGTTCCTCTTCAGCACTCATGGTCTTCATGGTCGCAGTTCGGGGGCCGGTAGGGAAGGCCCGTGCCGCATGTTGCCCTGGCCTGGCATCCTGGTATTGACCAGAAGTTGGAGGTGGCCAGATGGACCGCGATCGGATGCGCGCCTCGGAGTCCGACCGGCAGCTCGTGCTCGACCGGTTGCGGCAGGCGGTGGAGGACGGGCGGCTCGATGTGGCCGAGTACCAGCAGCGCATCGACGCGGCGATGAACGCCAAGGTCTATTCGGAGCTGGACGTGCTGCTGTCCGACCTGCAGCGGCTGGCCCCTCCCGGGTATCAGGACGCACAGCCGGCGCAGCCGACAATGCCGATACCCGCGGGAGTGTCGCAGGCGGATGAGCTGTCGGGCGAGGAACCTGCTCGCGGACGAGGCGGCGGCAGTACCAGGTGGCGGGCCTTCGCCGTGGCGTCGGCGATCGCGGTCGCGGGCGGCACGGTCGTGATCGTGGTGTGGCCGCAGCTCCTGCTCTACATCGCCATCGCGGCGCTGGTGGTGCTGGTCCTGTTCGTCCTGGCGGCGCTGCTGGGCCTGTTCTGATCGGACACACGAGAAGGGACCGCACCGGACATCCCCACCAAGATGCCCGACGCGGCCCCTCCGCCTCCCTCGGCCCAGGCTCTCTGCGGGGACCCGCCGAGGGAAGAAGGTCGGGTGCGGCCTCCCGGCGGGAGGCACGGGGACTGCGAACAACGACTGCCAGGAGCCGCACCCGAGTCTGTGTCAGCCCGTCATCTGTTCCCGCCATCGGCGGTAGAGATCGATGACGTTCCGCCGCAAGGTCTGGCGGTGTTCGGGGGTCGGCAATCGCCAGCGCTGGGCCTCGGCGAGATACAGATTGGGGCCGTCGGTCTCGATCCCGGCGACCACGCCGAGGTATTGGGCCAGCTCTCCCGGGGCGATGCGCAGGCAGATCACCGACCCCCAGTCCGGATCGAAGAGGCAGCGGACACGGACGTCGCCGACGACGGTGAGGCCGACCTCGATGTCCTCGGGCGCCGGTGATGTCCGGTCGGGTCGCACGCTCGGATAGTGCACCGCTTACCTCCAATTGGGAGCCTGTCGGGTATCCGATGGAGTGGCGCCCGGGAGCCGCGAGTGGATCGGGAGGTCGCAGACTCCCGGGCCGTATCCCCACCGTCGCGGGTCCCTGGAGCGCCCGCGATGGGTCCCAACCTACGGCGCGGCAAGGGACCTGACCAGGGGTTTTCCTTGCCGTGTTTGGCGTGGCTCGGATGCGGTGACGCGGTCGGCGTCATTGTTCTCGAGCCATTGTTTCCGCGTGACTCGTTTGAACAGATGATCACCGTTCGACAACCGAGTGTCATCATGAGGAGCCGAACGGTGCAAGTCGAGGCACAGGAGGCACCCACCATGCCGGAGTCCCAACTCGCCAAGTGGTTTCCGGGTCGCGTCGTGAAGACCCGGCGGGACGCGCGGAAGATCACCCAAGCCGAGGTCGGAGCGTTCCTGGGACGCGACTACCAGACGGTCGGCAAATGGGAGCACGGCAAGAAGTGTCCCGACGTCGGCCAGGTCTACGCGCTCGCCGAGTTCCTGGACATCCCGAAGGAACTGCGGGACTACATGGTCGAGATCGCACGGAACGAGGCGCGCCAGAACTTCCAGGCCGACCGCCGATTCAACGCTCTGTGCCTGCACATGGGCGAGCGCTACATGGGCGGGATATTCAAGTACGAGCCGTACTTCATTCCGGGTATCGCTCAAAGCAGGCCGTACCACTACAACATCTTCCGGCTGGCATGGGACGTCCCGGAGGCGGCACTCGATAGAGGCTGGCCGTTCAAGCGCCAGCGACAGCGCGACCTGTGCAATCGATCCGACGACCCTACGGTGCGAATCCTCATCGGCGAGCAAGCGCTGCGTCACCTGCGGTATCTCAGCGAAGAGGACAGGGTGGGGCAGATCGATCGCCTGCTCGAGCTCGACGCGCTTCCGAACTGGGAAATCAAGGTGGTCGTAGGCCCCCACCCCGAGGGCGGAGGCGCCTTCGAGATCTACCGATCGGACGGCGCTGAGAATGGCGGCCCCACGTTCGTTTATACGGAGGTCTGGGACGACAGTTGGTGCATCGAGGAGGCCCCTCGCATCGCACGTTACGATGAGTTGTGGAAGGTTCTCTGGCAGAAGTCGATCGCGCTGAAGGAGTATCTCGATGACCGACCTGACGGCCTGGCGTAAGAGCAGCCGCAGCGGCCCCGACAACAACTCCAGTTGCGTCGAGCTCCGGCGGGCCTGGCGTAAGAGCAGCCACAGCGGAGGCGACAACAACTCCAACTGCGTCGAGCTGTCTCCCTGCGCCGACTCGGGCTTCCACGTGCGTGACTCCAAACTCGGTGAAGGTTCGCCCGTCTTCGACCTCGACTCCACCGACTTCGCCGCCCTCCTCCGCGCCGCCGGCTAGCATCCGGCACGGCGGAGCGGGAGCGTTTCCGGGTGCGGGCATGACGGAGGGCTCGAACCCTCTCTTGGAGTTCGAGCTGAGCGCTCTGTGCTCACCCCCGCCG
>NZ_PGGV01000037.1:497337-499168 GCF_002798405.1 Glycomyces xiaoerkulensis
TCTGTGCTCACCCCCGCCGCGGTCGCCCGCGGCGGGCGGCCTAAAAAGGGAATGAAATCGTCGGCTGAATGGAGTTCGCCTGTGATCGCGGGCGGATCGGTGGCCGGTGGAGAGTCCGTCTCGGGTGCGGTTCCGGTGATCGACTCGACCTCGGCCAGGTCGATGAACCGGGCTCCCGGCGGCGGGACCAGGTCGGGCGAGTCGGCCTCGGTGCTGGCTGCGGCGGCGTCGCGGAGGTCTGCGGCCAGTCCCGGCCCCCACTCGGCCGGGAACAGGCCGGTGGGGAAGACATCGTCCACATCCCCTCTGAACTCGGCCTCGAGGTCTTCGGCGCTGCGGTGGTCGGCGCACCCGCAGTCGCCGGGGTCCGGGTCGGTGGGTTCGTGGTGGTCGTGGTGGACGATCAGCGCCTGCCCCGGGCCGGTCTTGGTCACACTCCATCCAGGAGTGTGGACCCGGCCGTGATGGAAGCGGCACAACAGGATGAGGTTGTCGGCGGTGGTGGGCCCGCCCCGCCACCATTCGACGAGGTGGTGCGCCTCGCACCAGGAGACCGGCCGCCCGCAACCGACCCAAGCGCAACCCGCCTGCTGCTCGAGCTCCAGTTTCCTGCGGAGGCTCGTGCCCGGCAGGCGCCGGTAGGCCCCGACCTCCACCGCCTCACCGGTGGTGTAGTCGAACACGATGGGGACGACCCCGGCCTCGCACGCGAGCAGGCGCGCCTTGGCGACCGAGACCGGTCGGCCCTCCATCAGCGGCACCCGCCCGGTGTCCTCGCCCCGGAGGGTGGCGAGGTCGACCGTCAGATTCAGCGTCGCGGTGTGGCCGTGCCGGGTCGGCGCGGCCGGACCGGCCCCGTAGGCGGCGATCATCTGGTGGAGGGCCTCGGCCCGGCGGTTGGCCGCCGGAGGGAGCACCCCGTCCTCGTCGGTCTCGTCGGCCCGGGGCGGGGGCACGGCCGTCTCCAGCAGCTTCGCGAACAGCCGCCCGGTCTGGCCGTCGAGCAGGCCCTCCAGCGACCACATGCCATTGGGCAGCTCCACCAGATCGACCCGCTGCAGCGACTGCTCGGAGAGCCCGTCCAGCAGCTCTTCGCCCGCATCGAGGGCGGCCTCGATCCGGTCGAGGTAGCCGATCAGCTCAGCCCGGGTGGCATGAGCGCAGTACTCGGCAATCAAGTGCTCAGGGGTGGAGCAGGTGACGTCGCCACCCCACGGGGAGGGGACCGCCTCGCCGTAGGGCACCCGGGCGTAGACGCGCAGGGCCTTCGTGCGCTCCAGGCGGCGGACGGCGACCGCGACCAGATCGATCCGGGCCCGCTCGGCGGCCGCCGCCTCGGCCAGCACCGCGAACTTCCGGGCGCACTTGGCGACCACGGCGATGTCGGCGGCCACCTTAAAGTGGAATCCGAACCCGGTCCGCAGCCACTCCAACGGCGAGGCGAACCCGTCCAGGTCGCGGTGGACCTTCCAGTCCAGCGCCTCGATCACCCGCCCCAAGACCTGGGCATGGACCGAGTTCATCAGCGCCGCCGCGTCGTCGAGGTCGGTGCGGAGGGCTTCGGCCCTGGTACTGCGGGTCCCGGTCGCCGCCATCGCACACCCCCTCATCGAGATTCGAACAAGCAGACCGATTCAGATCGCCTGTGCTACTACTCAATGTTACGGAACGATGACGGATATGGCATCACCCGTACGAGTGAGAGAGTCTTCATGTTCGGCACCGGACAACTTGGGGCCCAACCGGATACGAGGATCATTCACACTCGACGCCGACCCTCCCGCCACGGCCCCACCGCAACCGCCGACCACCCGGCCACGAACACCCACCC
>NZ_PGGV01000038.1 GCF_002798405.1 Glycomyces xiaoerkulensis
TGAGTCTGTTTCAAGCTGAGTGGTGTTCGTAGCTGTTGAGGACCTGGACGGCTTTGGCGATCTGGGTAACCTGGTGCGGGTCGCAGCGGATCTGGTCGAGAATCGACCAGGTCTTGAGCTGGGCGAACATGCGCTCGCCGGGGCCGCGGAGCCGGGCGTGGAGCCGGTGGTACTCCGTTTGCCACGCGGGCTTGTTCTTGCCTTTGATCGGCGTGACCACCAAATCGTGGTCGAGACCGTCATAGCCTCTGTCGCCCAGGGCGAACAAATCGTGCTCGGCCAGCAGCCAGGGGATTCGCCAGATCCAGGCGGCTTTGGTGTCGTGGATCGAGCCGCGGATCGCACCGGAGATCCACAGCAGGTTCCCGCGCGCATCGGCGATGGCCTGAGGTTCATTCCATGTCGCTGGTGCTTGCCGGAGTAGCAGGGCCGGTCGATTCGGTTGCGGTCGATCCGGACCAGGGTGCCGTCGAGCATCACGAAGGCTGCGCCCGACCGATTGGCGTGGCGCAGGGCGTCGCGGATGCCCGGGGCCAGGGCGGCGAGCAGTCCGATGGTCTCGCGGGTACGTCGCCACGCGGTGGCGGCCCAGATGCCGAAGCCGGCCGCGAGATCGCGCAGTGTCTCGCCCTTGCGCAGGTAGGCGAGCGTGAGCAGGGCTTGGGTGCCGGGATCGAGGGTGCGCCAGTGCGAGCCGATGGCCTTGCGGTGGGCCCGGATGAGGCCGGCTACTCGGTTGAGGGTCGCGGTGGACGGCGACAGTGCGGCAGGGTAGAACAACACGAGGGCTCCTGGGAGGCCGAGGGATTGAAGCACCTCTGGTTCTACCAGGAGCCTTTTCCATGCACTGCAACGGAACTCAACGTCGTTGAAACAGGCTCATGGATCGCTGGACTGGCCACCACCGTTCTCTCCGTGGTGTTGGTTCTGCAGACTGCAGGGCGAGCTTCAAATCGAGGCGGAAGATTGACTGAGCAGTCCTGAGGGTGCCGTCCGTAAGTCGGTGTAGAGGTGGCGCTTATGCGACAATTCCTACGAACATGTCGAAATGTCGTAGCCCGTCTCGTCTCTTGACAAGAAGACGCCTAGAACCAAGAAAGACCGGCCGCTGAAACACAGGCTGGCGCCGTATCCTTGGGCGGGCGCGCCGGTGACCCGTATCGATTGCACTGCAATAGATACGGCCGACAGTTTCGGTCGATCGACGAACGCGTTCTATACCGAATCGATGGCCCAGCGCAGATAGACCAGTCGGGAATGGATCTTCGCCTGGGCCCGGTTTGGGCCCGCTTCCTTCCACCAGTTCGGCGCAGGAACGTTCTCGTTCGCGCACACCACAAGCTCGACACCCGCCAGTGCCAGCAGTTCGCGGCGGCCCTCCAAGTCCGCCTCGGCCCAGCGCTGTCCGTAGGTTGTGCCGGTTGGGACATTCCGCCAGTGAGCCTGGGTCTGCGGCAATGCCTCCAGGCGTTTGCGCTCGTCGATCAGGCGGGTCATGATCTGGCGGAAGCGTTCGTCATCCCCGTCCCAGACACCGGCGGCGCGGTCGCCGCGGTGCTGGTCGATCGCGCGGTTGATCTTCACCAGGCGGTCGGCGACGTCATTGGCGGGCACGAACTCCTTGGCGAAGACCTCGGTGTCGTCCAGATCGCCCATGACCGCCTCGATCACGACCCGTTCGAGCTTGGGCAAGAGGATCTCGGGTACCTTGTCGCAGTTCTTGCGGTGCTTCGCGCAGCGGTAGATCGGCTCATCTGGCCGGTTGCCCGGACGCGTGCGTGAATACCGGTAGAGCCGCTCCCCGCAGTTTCCGCACCGGGCGAGGTCCTTCAGCAGGTAGGTTTCGGTGACCGGCTTCTTGGGGCGGTTGCCGTAGAACTCAGTCTTCTTGGACTCGTCGGCCATCGTCAGCAGCGCCTTGTACTCCTCATCGGTGGCCAGGGGTTCGGCGAACTGGACCGGCATACCGTCCTCGCCGCAGACCACGCGGCCTTGGTGCATCGTGTAGCCCAGCAGCGTCGGGCTGGTCAGGATCCGGTTGACCGAGTTCTGCTGCCAGAACCCTCCACCGCGGGGGGTGGGCACCTGCCGGTCGTTGAGCTCGCGGCGAATCCGGCCGATCGACCAGCCGTCGAGCCGCCAGGCGATCATCGCGCGCACGACCTTCGCCTGCTCGGGGTCGGCCTCGACCAGGAACGACCGGTCCGGCTGGCGCACCGCCCGGTAGCCGTAGGCGAGCTGTCCGCCTACGTAGCGACCCTCGCGTCGGGCCTTGGCGCGCATGTCGGCCGACCGCTGCGAGGCCATCACCCGCTCCCATTCGGCGCAGATGCTCATCACGTAGGCGAGCATCATCCCCGTCGGCGTGGTCGAGTCGAGCACGTTGTCCGACGTGGCGACCATTTTGTCGTTCGTCTTCGCCCAGTCGAGGAACTTCGAGAAGTGGGAGACCGAGCGCGAATATCGGTCGAGCTTCCAGGCACACAGGCCGTCGAATTCATGGCTGCGATGGCGCAGCCAATGCCCGAGTTCACCTCGCTCCCATGGATCTACCCCGTCTGAGACGTCGAGGTCGACCGCCCAGCCGACGATCTGGCAATCATGCTGTTCGGCCCACAGGATGATCGCCTCCCGCTGGCGCTCCGGGGAGGTGGTCGCGTCGGTCTCGTGCGAGAGCCGGATGACACCGAGGATGCGGCGTGGTCCCGCTGGAACTTCGAAGCTGCGGCGGTGCCGATCGACGCGAGGTATTTGTCAAGGTTCACGATGGCCTCCTAAAGCCCGTAAATGATGATTATTCGGACTAAACAGTATACATGAAGGCCGTAAAACCGTAACTTTTCACTGGCTGGAGGGAGGCCCGACCACGGCCGAGAACTTGATTCTGCTGTGTCGATTCCACGATGGTCGAATCCATACAGGACAGTGGGCGGTCGTCAAGACGGGCCCCGGTAAGGCGACGATCCGCCACACCGACGGCGCCGCCGACACCGACTGGGACCTGTCCCAGGACGAGACCCCGACCGGCCTGTACCCGGACGAATGGTCGCCGAAGTATCGGCGGCAGCTCAACGACCTCGCCGCCGAGCACGCGATGGAGGCCGCCGATGCCGCCATCGCCCGGACCCGGGCGGCCTTCAGGGCCGAGGCCGGCCGCGAGGAAGGGACCTCCGCGGCACCGGACACCGAGCCGCGACCGACGCCGGAGGAATCGGACTCGACTCCCGTAGGGGCCGGTGCGACGCTGCCACCGCCGATCAAAGGCGAAGGCCCCTCGGCAGACGACTGGATACCATTTTGAGGCCGCCCTCGGCGCCCGGCCGGTGCCGAGGGGAGGGCTCACATACCGCCCAGCCCGAAACCCGATGCGGGGGTCGGGCCCTTCGGCATGCGCGGACACCGGATTCGGCCCGCCGGTCCCGGCCGGATGGGAGGTCCGAGGGTCCCTACCGGTTGCCGGCGTCCGCGCGGCGGTAGCGCCTCCGGACGAACGGGACGAACGATCTCCAGATCGGGCGCCAGAACCACCCCGGCAGCCACCGGCTCCGCTCCTCGCGGGCGACTCTCCCGCGCGGATGCACCATCGCTCCGGCCGAACCGGGGTCGTAGTGCCGCATGTACTCGATGGCGACCACGTGCTTCACGCTCTTGTAGCCGTAGTGCCGCGGCGCGACCAGCCGTAGCGGCGCCCCGTGGTCGGCTCCGAGCGGGTCGCCGTCGAGGCGGTCGGCCAGGAGCACGTTCTCGGCCAGCGCGTCCTCGAGCTTGATGCTGGAGCGGAAGCCGTCGAAGCCGCGGAAGCGGACCCACTCGGCCTCCTCGGCGATCCCCATGGAGTCGGCCAGGTGCCGGTGGACGATGTGGAACGGCACCCCGCCCCAGCGGAGTCCGACCGCGCTCCAGGTGGTGACGCAGTGCAGGTCGCTCACCTGTTCCCGGCGGTCATCCGAAGACCGGTAGGACCGGAGGTCGATCTCTCCGGGCCGGTCGACCAGCCCGGATACGGCGATGAGCGGAGCGGCGGGGAGCCGGGGTTCGGCGGCGAACCTGGGGAGCCCGAACCGCTCGAAGGGGCCGAGCCGCTGGCCCGGCGGGAGTTCTTGGGACATGGGGCCAGCATGCCCGTGCCGGGGCGGTGCGTGAGGGCCGGGCCGCCGATCGGCGGCCCGGCCCGGGTTCCCGGTTGTGGAGCGGAGGTTCAGCGCCGGTTGAACTTGATGCGGGCGGCGGTGTAGCCGAACAGGGCGATCGCGATCGACCAGGCGAAGGTCAGGACCACGTCGCTCTGCTCGACGCCGGTGCCGCTCAGGAGACCGCGGGTGACCTCGATGTAGGGCGTGAACGGCTGGTAGTCGGCGAACCACTGCATCCAGCCCGGCATGGACTCGGTCGGTACGAAGCCGGAGCCGATGAACGGCAGGAACACCAGCGGCATGGGTGTGTTGCTGGCGGTCTCGACGCTCTTGGCGCTGATGCCGGCCGCGACCGTGAGCCAGGTGAGGGCGAAGGCGATCAGCGCGAAGGCTCCGATGAGGGCGAGCCAGTCGGCCACCCCGGCCTGCGGGCGGTACCCGACGGCGATCGCGACGCCGAGTACGGCGGCGGTGCAGATGAAGATCTGGACCATGCTGCCCAGGACGTGCCCGGTCAGGACCGAGACCCTGGCGATGGCCATGGTGCGGAAGCGGTCGATGATGCCCTCGGTCATGTCCATCGCGACCGAGATCGAGGTGCCCATGACCGCCGAGGCGATCGTCATCAGCAGGATCCCGGGCGCGACGTAGTCGAGGTAGGCCGAGCGCCCGCCGGACGGGCCGCCGATGCCGTCCCCGAGCGTCCCGCCGAAGACGTAGACGAACAGCAGCAGGAACAGGATGGGCATCATCAGGAGCTGCAGCGTCAGCGACGGGTAGCGGAGCATGTGCTTGAGCTGGCGCCGCAGCATGGTCATCGAGTCGGGCAGAGCGTAGGTCATGGTGGTCATCGCACGGACTCCTTCCGGTTCTCGGGCCGTTCGGTGAGGGCCAGGAACACGTCGTCGAGGTCGGGGGTGTGGACGGTCAGTTCGTCCACTTCGATGGAGGCCCGGTCGAGCCGCTCGATCAGGGACCGCAGCGAGTCGACCGAACCGTCGCCGGGCACCTGGACGGTGAGCTGCTCGGGGTCGGTCGCGGTCGCTCCGAGCAACTCCGCGGCGGCCTCGATCTGGTCGTCGCGGTTCAGCCGGAGACTGAGGTGCCCGCCGGGGATGAGCCGTTTGAGCTCGTCCGCGGTGCCCTCGGCGACGATCCGGCCGCCGTCGAGGACCGCGATCCGGTCGGCCAGTTCGTCGGCCTCCTCGAGGTACTGGGTGGTCAGGAAGATCGTCACGCCCTCGGCGGCCAGTTCGCGGATGATCGTCCACATGGTGCGGCGGCTGCGCGGGTCGAGGCCGGTGGTGGGCTCGTCGAGGAAGATCACGCGCGGGTCGCCCATGAGGCTCATCGCGAGGTCGAGCCGGCGGCGCATTCCGCCGGAGTAGGTGGACGGTCGCCGGGCGGCGGCGTCGACCAGGTCGAACTCCTCCAGCAGCCGCTCGGCGCGGGATCGGCTCTCGGACCGGTCGAGGTGGTGCAGGCGGCCCATGAGGCGCAGGTTCTCGGTCCCGGTGAGCAGGTCGTCGATCGCGGCGAACTGGCCGGTCACGCCGATCTGTTCGCGCACCCGGTCGGCCTCGGCGGACACGTCGCGTCCGCCGATTCGAGCCTCGCCGCCGTCGGCGTCGATGAGCGTGGACAGGATGTTCACGGTGGTGGTCTTGCCGGCGCCGTTGGGGCCGAGCAGGGCGTAGATGCCGCCCCGCGGGACGGCGATGTCGATGCCGTCGAGGACGGTGTCGTCGCCGTAGGACTTTCGCAGGTTTCGGGCCTCGATGGCCAGTGGTTCGGTGTTCATGGTTCCTCGCTTCGCGGGTGGGTAGAGGGTGAGGAGGAGGCCGAGGTCGAACACGTCCGTGTCCCCTCACTGTGTTGGTGTTCTAAGTGGACTGATCTTGGGTGCAGTCGTCCCCCGCCTCGGCGATCGTTCGGATCGCAGGGTGGAACCCCGGCCTGTGGCCGGTGGGAAATGCTCGGCCGCCGTCGCCGGGCGGCTAAGCCGTCAAGTGTTCACAACCTCCCGGGGCGGCACGACTAGATGTCGAGGTCTTCGATCGGCGGTTCCTGGGCGCTGTCGGCGACCATCTCGTAGAACTCGGCCGGGATCCGCTCCCGGAGCTCCTCGAGGGTGTCGACCACGATGAGCTTGCCTTCCTCGGCGGTCGACGCCCAGGTCTGGGGGCCGATCCCCAGGTGCTGCTTCCAGCCCTTCGACTCGACGTCCCACGACCAGTCGGCGCTGCGCTCGATGTGGATGACGAACTTGCCGGACTTGGAGCGGTAGACGGTGAAGGCTTCGGAGCGCCCCTTCTCGGTCACCTGGCCCCACTGCCCCAGTTTCACGCCGGTGAACCGCTGGCGGCGGCGTTTGCGGGCCGGGCCGACGCCGACCTTCACGGTGATCTCTTCGTAGCCCTCAAGGCGACCCTCCTCTGCTTCGACGAATCTGCGCAGGGCCTTGGAGATGGCCTTCGACAGGTTGCCGCCGGCCAGTTCCTGCGCCCGCCGATAGACCGGCAGGTCCTTGTCGGAAACGTAGATCGTCTTGTTGGGCATGGCGGCATCCTAACCTCCTTCCACGGCCTGCGCTGCGTATGCGTACATCATATACGTATACTTATATTGAGTGCAAGTCGCGGCCCGGTTTTTTCCGCGGACACGCAAAAGGGCGGCCCCGCGATCACTCGCGGAACCGCCCTGGGACGCCTGCAGCCGGGCTACGAGCCCTTCTGCTCCAGCAACTCGTCGAGCTGCTCCCGCACCTTCTCGGTCACGTCGCCGTCCTCGTCGGTCGGCAGGCTGAACCGGATCGTCGTGTTCAGGTCCGGAGCCAGCAGCCCGGCGCTGTTGTCGGCCTGGAACACCACCTCGGTGTTCGCCTCGCCGGCCACGAAGGTCACTTCCAGCTCATTGACGCGGCCCTGGTAGGGCTCACCGGTGGCCCAGAACTCGACCTCCTGGTAGAACGGCACCGTCGCACCCTGGATCTTGCCCGCCTCCAGGTCGGTCTCCTGGAACGAGAATCCGAGGCCTTCGAGCGCCTCCCACACCGCGCGGTGCACCGGGAGCGGCTCCACGGTCAGCCAGTCCAGGTCGCCCTTGTCGAACGCCTGGTCCAGCGCGAGCTTGGTCGCCACGCCGAGCTTCATACCGCCGACCAGCGGCCGTCCGTCGTTGGAGTTGAACGGGGTCTCCCACGGCACCTGGATCTCGAACGGCAGCGAGTGGGCCTGGCCCTCGGGCAGGTCGAACTTTCCGGACACCTGGGCGTTGAAGTATTCGTGCACGGCCGTGGCGTCCTCGGCCTTGGCGTCGTCCTCGACCAGGGCGGTGAACTCGAGGTCGACGCTTTCGACGGACGCGTCGACCTCGCCGCCGGAGATCCGCACCTCGCCCTTCAGCGTCCCTCCCGGAGTGACGGTCGGGTCATGAAGGAGCGTGTCGATGGAAACACCGCTGCCGAGCACGGCTTTGATCTTGCTGAACACCATAGGGGCAGGGTCCTTTCACGGAGGATCGTCTTTGGGGGAGTGGCACAATCGGGTGACTGAATCGTAGCGTGTTCAGGAGTTCTCGCGCATGAGGACCGGCACCGCCGGGTCCCCGGGGGAGAGTTTCAAACCCTCCCAAGGGATCGAGATGAGCCGCCGACGCAGCAACTCCCGCGATTCGTCCAAAGTCGGCAGCGGCTGCGGCTCGCCGGAGCGGAAGAGCGGTACCTGGAGCCGCTTGTCCCCGGGGCGCGGTTCGGGCTCGCCGCGCGAGACCACGACCTCCTCGATCGCCGTCCCGGTCGGCTTGTGCCGCCGCACCGCGGTCTTGCGCCCCCCGGTGGTGACCTTGTGCTCGCTGCGCTTGGCGACGGGGCGACCCTCCACCTCGACCAGTTTGTAGACCAGTTGCGCGGTCGGAGCGCCCGAGCCGATCACCACCGCGGTCCCGGCCCCGTACATGTCCGCCGGCGCGGCCGCCAGGGCGGCGATCGCGTACTCGTCGAGATCGCCGGAGACGACGATCCTGGTGTCCGTCGCGCCCAGCTCGTCCAGCAGCTCCCTCGCCTCGGTCGCCATGACGTCCAGGTCGCCGGAGTCGATCCTGACCGCGTAGAGCCCGGTGCCCGCCACGGCGATGGCGTTGCGGATGCCCTGGGAGATGTCGTAAGTGTCGACCAGCAGCGTGGTGTCGGTCCCGAAGGTGTCGACCTGGGCCCGGAATGCGGCCTGCTCCGAGGAGTGCAGGAGAGTGAAGGCGTGCGCGCTGGTCCCCGACGTCGGCACCCCGTACCGCCGCCCGGCCTCCAGGTTGGAGGTGGCGGCGAAGCCGGCCAGGTAGGCCGCCCGCGAGGAGGCGATCGCGGCGGCCTCGTGCGTACGCCGCGAGCCCATCTCGAGGATGGGGCGGCCGCGGGCGGCGGTCACCATGCGGGCTGCGGCGCCGGCCACCGCGGAGTCGTGGTTGAGGATCGAAAGCACCAGCGTCTCCAGCAGCACGCATTCGCCGAATCCGCCGGAGGCGGTCAGGATCGGGGAGCCGGGGAAGTACAGCTCGCCCTCGGCGTAGGCGTCCATATCACCGGAGAACCGGTAGTCGGCCAGCCAGTCCGCCGTCGATTCCTTGATGACGCCGCGCGAGACCAGGC
Organism: Glycomyces xiaoerkulensis; assembly: GCF_002798405.1. Taxonomy (GTDB): domain Bacteria; phylum Actinomycetota; class Actinomycetes; order Mycobacteriales; family Micromonosporaceae; genus Glycomyces; species Glycomyces xiaoerkulensis. The sequence goes on from NZ_PGGV01000038.1 coordinate 8,776, forward strand.
CGGACAGGGTCTCCTCGTCGAAACGGAAGCGCTGGATCGCCTCGGCCAGCCGCTCGATCCCGGCTACCACGCCGTAGCGGCGTCCGGTCGGCAGGCGGCGCCCGAACACCTCGAACACGCAGGGGCGGTCGGCCGTGCCGTCCCGCAGGGACGCCTCGAGCATCGTGTACTCGTAGTGGTCGGTGTACAAGGGTGTGTTCGGCAGCGTCACGGACATGCGTCCGAGCCTAATCCACCCCGCGCGGACGCACCGACGTCCGCTCAAAGCCCGGGAACCCGTGGCCCCCGGAGACCGGTCCGTCCGGCGTGAGTTCACCCACCGCCGCGCAGCCGGCGGGAGCCTGCGGAGAGACGGCCGTGAACTCATCCCGCCGCTCACCCATCGAGAAGAGTATGGCTTATCTCGAGCCAGGCCCTAAGCTGGAAAAGGCTATCTTGCCGACCGGCAGGCAAGCGGCCGCGCCGACGCACTACCTCCTGGAGTCCATTCCCGTGACCGCCACCGCCCCGCGCAACGCCCCCCGGAAGTTCTCCGGCCCCCGCATGGTCGTCGTCGCCACGATCGCGATCGGCTTCACCTTCCCGGGCCAGACCGCCGCCATCTCCGTCTTCATCGACCCGATGATCGAGGATCTCGGCGTCGGCCGCACCGCGATCTCCACCGCCTACATGATCGGCACCTTCGTCGGCGCCGCCGCACTGCCGCTGATCGGCCGCCTGGTCGACAAGTACGGCACCCGCAAGGCGATGGCGGTCATCGCCGCCGCCCTCAGCCTGGCGCTGGTGGGCCTGTCGTTCGCCACCGACATCTTCGGCCTCGGCGCCGGCTTCGTCGGCATCCGCATGCTCGGCCAGGGCGCGCTGAGCCTCTGCGCGGCGACCCTGGTGTCCCGCTGGTACCGGAAGCGCCGCGGATTCGTCCTCGGCATCCAGGCCGCCGCCGGGACCGCCATCATCTCCCTCTCGCCGGTCCTGATGGAGCGGGTCATCCACTTCACCGACTGGCGGACCGCCCTGCTCCTGGAGGCCGCCGCGGTCGCCGCCGTGGTCATCCCCATGGCGCTGCTGGCGGCCCGCAACCGGCCCGCCGACATCGGCCAGTTCGTCGACGGCGACCCCGCCAACGGCGGCACCTCGAAGGCCGAATGGGGGATGACCCGGGGCCAGGCGGTCCGGCACCCCTACTTCTGGGTCCTGGTGGCGAGCATCGCCACCTCCGGGTTCTTCGGCACCGCGATCGGCTTCCACCAGATCGCGCTGCTGGGCGAGCGCGGTCTGACCCCCACCGAGGCCGCGGTGAACTTCCTGCCGCAGACCATCGCCGGCACGGTGTCGTCCCTGGTCCTGGGCTACCTCATCGACCGCGGCAATCCGCGGCTGCTGCTGGCCTCCTCGATGGCCGGCTTCGCGCTCGCGATCGCCTGGGGCACCGCGGTCGAGCCGGGCTGGTCGGCGATCGGCTTCGGCATGGCCATCGGCGTCGGCGCCAACGCCCTGCGGTCCATCGAAGGCGCGATGACCCCGCGGCTGTTCGGCACCGCGCACCTGGGCGCGATCCGCGGCGTGGTCTCCTCGACGACCATCGCCGGCACCGCGTTCGCCCCGGTGCTGTACTCGCTGTTCTACTCCTGGACCGGGTCGTTCGGGCCGGTGCTGTGGCTTTCCACACTGGTGCCGCTCGCGGTCGGCGTCGCCGCGCTCGTAGTGCCGATGCCGCGACCCGGACCGGACGGGGAGTCACATCTCACGAGCTGAGCGACTGCGGCGGTTCGGCCGCCGGGTGTGTAACCTTGTCGTCGTGTTGCGGATAGCGCATGAATTGGTCGAGGCGATCGTCGCCCACGCCCGCCGGGACCACCCGGACGAGGCGTGCGGGCTCATCGCCGGACCCGAGGGCACCGGGGAGCCGGAACGGCACATCCCGATGACCAACGCCGCCCGCTCCACCACCTTCTACGAGTTCGATGCCGAAGAGTGGAAGCGGGTCTACGACGAGATGTGGGGCAACGACGAGGAGGTCGTCGTCGCCTACCACTCCCACACCGCCACGGAGGCCTACCCGTCGCGCACCGACGCCGGGATCGCCTCCGAGCTGGGCCTGCCTCAGGCCCACTACGTGCTGGTGGCCACCCGCGACCCCGAGGTCGCCGAGGTGCGCTCGTTCCGGATCGCCGACGGCGAGGTCACCGAGGAGCCCATCGAGGCGGTCGGAGCTCCCGACGCGGTGCAGACCTACAAGTTCGCGCACAGCCCCGACTCGACGGTCTACGACTGTCACTGATTCCCGGCCGCCTCCGCTGAGTGCGGCGAGACGAGTCTGCCGATTTTCCACGTCCGAAGGAAGCCGAAACCATGTCTGTTGAAGTCCGCGTCCCCACCATCCTCCGCAGCCACACCGGCGGCCAGAAGCTCGTGTCCGGCTCCGGCAACACCCTCGCCGAGCTGTTCGACGACCTCGACCGGAACCACACCGGCCTGAAGGCCCGCGTCGTCACCGAGGAGGGCGGCCTGCACCGCTTCGTGAACGTCTACGTCAACGACGAGGACGTCCGCTTCATCGGCGGTCTCGAGGCGAAGCTGTCGGACGGCGACTCGGTCACCATCCTGCCCGCGGTCGCGGGCGGCATGTAGTCACGGGGACCGATCGGCCGTGGCGCGCTACGAAGACATCACCGCACTCGTCGGCGACACGCCGTTGGTGGGCCTGCCCCGGCTTTCGCCCTCGCCCGAGGTCCGGCTGTGGGCCAAGCTGGAGGGGCAGAATCCGACCGGCTCGGTCAAGGACCGCGTCGCCGCCAAGATGATCGAGGCCGCCGAGGCGGACGGCCGCCTGCGGCCCGGCGGGACGATCCTGGAGCCGACCTCGGGCAACACCGGCATCGCCGTGGCGATGCTGGCCCGCCGCAAGGGCTACCGTCTGGTGGCGGTCATGCCCGAGAACACCTCCCTGGAGCGCCGCCAGTTGCTGGCGGCCTTCGGCGCCGAGATCGTGTTCTCCCCGGCCGCCGGCGGCTCCAACGCCGCCGTCTCCAAGGCCCGCGAGATGGCGGTCGACAAGCCGGAGCTGGTCATGCTCAACCAGTACGCCAATCCGGCCAACGAGGCCGCCCACTACGAGGACACCGGGCCCGAGATCCTGCGCGACCTGCCGGGAATCACCCACTTCGTGGCCGGGCTCGGCACCACCGCCACGCTCATGGGCGTCGGACGCCACCTGCGCGACCATGCCCCGGACGTGCAGGTCGTGGCCGCCGAGCCCCGCTACGGCGAGCTGGTGTACGGCCTGCGCAACCTCGACGAGGGCTTCGTGCCCGAGCTGTACGACGAGAAGGTCCTCTCCCGGCGTCTGAGCGTCGGCACCGAGGACGCCCTCCGGCGCACCCGCCAGGTCCTCGATTCCGAGGGCCTGTTCGTGGGCCTGTCCAGCGGCGCGGTCGTCCACGCCGGGCTCTCGCTGGCCCGCGAGGCGACCAGGGCCGGGCGGAGCGCCGACATCGCGCTGCTGGTGGCCGACGGCGGCTGGAAGTACCTGTCGACCGGCGCTTACTCCGACGAGCTCGACGACGCGGCGAACGCCCTGGACGGTCAGGTGTGGGCATGACGACATGTCCGTTTCCGCTTGCTAGCCTGGTCCGATGAGTTCCTCCGAGCAGGAAGGCTCCTCGGTCGTCGAAGAGGCGCCGGGGGTGCCGCGTCAGGGCGGGCCGACCGCCGACCGGGACGAGCCGACCGACGCCCCGGCCGAGGAGCCGGACGCTCCCGACCAGTCGGCGGTCCGACTCCGCCGCCTCGCGGGCGTCGCGATCTGGGCGCTCGCACTGGTGCTGGCCGGATCGGCCTCGGCGATCGTGGGCCTGTTCCGCATCTTCGGCGACGGTGCCGGCTGGTTCGCCCCGGCGTTCATCACCACCGGTGTGGTCGGGATGCTGCTGACGATGATGGCGTTCGCGACCATCCGATTCAAGAGCGTCCCGTGGCTGTTCATGGGCGCCGCCTCGGCCACCCTCCTGGCGGCGTTCGTGATGCTCAAGCTCGCCTGAGCGAGTCGGCCCACCGAGTCGCGGTCGGCCGCATCGCCGCTCGGCCGCTCCAGCGCACGTTGTGTCCCGCGCCACCGCCGGAGAAAAATCCTGTGGCGTTCGCCACCATGTCATTTTGACGACATTCCCGTGACGAGAACGGGCGCCGAAACCGCCCCCGGACGTACGCTCGGAGCCCATGAACAACGCGCCCATCGGGATCTTCGACTCCGGTGTGGGGGGCCTGACCGTCGCCCGAGCGGTCGCCGAACTATTGCCCTCCGAGCGGCTGCTGTACGTCGGCGACACCGAGCACGTCCCGTACGGGCCCAGGCCCATCGCCGAGGTCCGCAAGCTGACGCTCGACATCTGCGACCACCTGGTGGAACAGGAGGTCAAGGCGTTGGTCGTCGCCTGCAATTCGGCCTCGTCGGCGAGCCTGGCGGATATCCGGGACCGCTACGACGTCCCGGTCGTGGAGGTCATCAGGCCCGCCGTGAGGCGGGCGGTGGCGACCACCCGCAACGGCCGGGTCGGAGTGATCGGGACGGCGGCCACGATCTCGTCGGGGACCTACCTCGACGCCTTCACCGTGGTCCCGGACGTGAGGGTCACCGCCGCGGCGTGCCCGGCGTTCGTGGACTTCGTGGAACGAGGAGTGACAACGGGCCGACAGCTCCTGGGCCTGGCGCAGGGGTACCTTGAGCCGCTACAGCAGTCCGGCGTCGACACGGTCGTACTGGGCTGCACCCACTACCCGCTGCTGTCGGGACTCATAGGACTGGTGATGGGAGAGGACGTGTCGTTGGTGTCGTCCGCGGACGAATGCGCCCGCGAGCTGTACCGGGTGCTGACCGAGAACGACCTCCTCGCCGAGGGCGATGGGCCGGGCGAGCACCGCATCCTGGCCACCGGCGACCCCGCGGCCTTCAATCGGACCGCGCGCCGCTTCCTCGGGAACCTGTTTCCACAGGCCGCGACGGCCGCATTGGACGAGGTGTGATCTGCCATGAAACTGACCGTGATCGGCTGCGCCGGGTCCTTCCCGGCCCCGGACACCCCCTGCTCGGCCTACCTGGTGGAGGCCGGCGGGTACCGCCTGCTGATCGACTTCGGCACCGGCTCGCTGGGCGAGCTGCAGCGGCACCTCGATCCGCACCTGCTGGACGCGATCGTCATCACCCACCTCCACCCCGACCACTTCTTCGACACCTGCGGGTACGCGGTCATGCGCCGCTATTCGCCGGGCGAGCAGCAGGATCCGATCCCGCTGTACGGGCCGGTCGGCGTGTCCGACCGGATCGTGGCCGCCTACGGCGGCCAGGGGGAGCTGTGCAACCCCTCGCTGCGCGACGTCTACGACTTCCGCGAGCTGCACTCCGGCTCGTTCGAGCTGGGGCCGCTGACGATCACCGTCGAGCAGGTCGCCCACCCGGTGGAGACCTACGGCATGCGCGTCGAACACGCGGGGTCCTCACTGGCCTATTCCTCCGACACCGGGCCGTGCGAGGCGCTGGAGACGCTCGCGGCACATTGCGACGTGCTCCTCGCGGAGGCGTCCTACCTCGAGGGGCGTGAGAACCCGAAGGACGTGCATCTCACCGGCAAGGAGGCCGGTGACTACGCCACCAAGACCGGTGCCGCCCGGCTGCTGCTGACGCACCTGGTGGAGCCGTGGGGCTCGAAGTCCGCCACGCTCGCCGAAGCCCGGGCCGCCTACACCGGACCGGTCGAACTGGTCGAGCCCGGTCAGGTGTACGAGTTCTGAATTCCGGTTGGCACGTTATCGGGATGCCGCCGTTGCATCGACGCCATAGCGTCGAACCATGTCGAGCTACAACAATCCCCAGCAATACAACGTCGGCCCGCCGCAGCAGCCGCCGCCGCAGTACCAGCAGCCCCAGCAGCCGCCGCAGTACCAATCACCGCAGTACCAACAGCCGCCGCAATATCAGCAGCCTCCGCAGTACCACCCGCAGCAGCCGTACGCGCAGCCGCAGGTCCACGTGGAGCCCGGAACGGGGCAGCCCGGCGGCGGGCAGCCGCCTTACTTCCCGCCGGGCGGCTACACGCCCGCGCCCCCGCCGCCGCCCCGCAAGCGCCGCGGCGGGCCGATCATCGCCGCGGTCCTGTCGGTCGTGCTGCTGCTCGGCGTCGGCGCGTTCGTGTTCTTCCAGTACGTCTGGACCTCCGGGCCCGACCCGGCCGAGCGCTTCCCCGCCACCGCCGGCATGTACGTCGAACTCAACCTCGACCCGTCGTTCGACCAGACGCCGAAGCTCCTGGAGCACCTCAGCAAGTTCGAGGGCTTCGACTACGAGGACACCGACGACCTGTGGGCCGACCTGCTCGACGAGTCCGGGCTCGAGGGCGTTGACGCCGAACGGGACCTGAGCTCCTGGCTGGGTCGCCGCCACGGCCTCGCCATGTGGGAGTACGACGGCGCCCCGTACGGCGTGGCCAACCTCGCCAGCACCGACGCCGAGGCCGCCGAGGACGGGCTCGACCGGATCCGCGAGGCCACCGGCGCGACCGAGGAGCAGTGGGCCTACGAGGTCACCGACGACTCGGCGCTCATGGTGTTCGGAGAGGAGGGCGCGGCCGACGCGCTCGAAGCGGCCGAATCCGAGGCCGGAACCTCGCCGCTGTCGGAGACCGACGCCTACGACGAGGCCCGCTCGTGGCTCGACGGCGACCAGGTGGTCGTGTACTGGTTCGACCTCGACGCGATCACCGACATGGCCGAGGCCGCCGGTGAGGACGAGAGCCTCGGCGAGTTCTCCGACATGCTCTCGGGCCACCTCATCATGGGCATGTCCGCATTCGACGACGGCTTCGAGCTCTCGTACCGCATGTTCGGCGAGTCCGAACACCCGTGGACCGGCGCCGAGGACCTCATGGGCAACATGGGCGACCTGCCCGCCTCCGACCTCGCCGTCACCGCCGACGTCCCCGAGGACCTCGACGAGATCACCGAGGAGTGGGCGAGCGAATTCGAGGACTCCTTCTCCGGGTCGGGCGACGAAACCGGCTGGGACACCGGCACCGGCTCCCCGCTGACCGACGAGGAGTACGACGAGTACCTCGAACTCGAACAGAAGTGGATCGACGGCGAGCTCAGCGACGAAGAGGAGGAGCGCTACTGGGATCTCGACGACCGGTACTGGATGTACGGCACCGAGGACGATCCCTCCGAGTACCTCGAGGACGACCCCTACTCCAACGACTTCGGCGACGCCTTCGGCGAGGCCGAGGAGCTGATCGAGCTGCTCTCGGGCGCCCAGCTCAGCTTCACCGCCGACTTCGACGCCGAGAGCGGGGTCGACCCCGAGTCGCTGTTCCTCTCGGCGCTGCTGTCCGACGACCGCGCCGCCGAGCTGAACGACATGCTCGAAGACCTCTCCGGCGGGCGGCAGCTCCCCGACGGGATCGAGGCCGATGGCTCGCAACTGTCCTACACCGGCGGCGCGGTCGCAGACGGGAACCTGTCGGACGACTCGCGGTTCAGCGACTTCGCCGACCAGAGCCCGGGCAGCGCCGCCCTGGGCGTGTGGGTCGACCTCAGCGAGATCCACACCTTCGGCGAGGACATGGACCAGGCCGAGCCGCTGTCGGCCTTCGCCTGGTCCCACGGCACCGAGGACGGCGACGGCATCGGCCTCGCCCGCCTCTACCTGAAGTAACCACACCTCCCGACCGCGGGATCGGTCACGTTAGGCTCGACGGCGTGACCGATCCCGTTTCGCCTGGGCGCCGGCCCGCAGAGGAGCGCCGCGTGCCCGAGCCGGAGTCGACGAGGTCGCCGTTCCAGCGGGACCGGGCGAGGGTCCTGCACTCGGCGGGCTTCCGCCGCCTGGCCTCGAAGACGCAGGTGCACACCGCCGGGACCGACGACTTCCTGCGCACCCGGCTCACCCATTCGCTGGAGGTCGCCCAGATCGCCCGAGAGACGGGCAACAAGCTCGGCTGCGATCCCGACGTGGTGGACGTGGCCGGGCTGGCCCATGACCTGGGGCACCCGCCGTTCGGGCACAACGGCGAGGACGCGCTGCACGCGGTCTCCGGCGCCTGCGGCGGCTTCGAAGGCAACGCGCAGACGCTGCGGGTGCTGACGCGCCTGGAGGCCAAGGTCCTCGACGATGAGGACCGCTCGGCAGGGCTCAACCTGACCCGGGCGTCGCTGGACGCGACCTGCAAGTACCCGTGGCCGGCCGAGCCGGGCGCGCGCAAGTTCGGCGTCTACGCCGACGACCGGCCGGTCTTCGACTGGCTCCGGGGCGGCGCACCGGCGGGCGTGCGGTGCCTGGAGGCCCAGGTGATGGACTGGTCCGACGACGTGGCCTACTCGGTGCACGACGTGGAGGACGGCCTGCACGGCGGCTACATCGACCTGGCCGCGCTGATGGACGACCCGGACGAGCAGTCGGGGGTCTGCAAGGACGTGGCGGGCCGCTACGCCGACGAGTCGGCCGCGAGTCTGCAGGAGGCCCTGCGGGAATTGCTGCGCGACCCGGTGGTGCGGGCGCTCCACGACTACGACGGCTCGTTCGGCGCGCAGGTGGCGCTGAAGGACTTCACCTCGATGATGGTGGGCCGCTTCGTGAACGCCGCGGTCGATGCGACTCGGGGTCGCTACGGCGGCGAGCGGCTGCGACGCTACGACGCCGAACTGATCGTCCCCGAGGCCGAGCGGATCCAGTGCGCCCTGCTCAAGGGCATCGCCTGGCGGTACGTGATGCAGCCGAGGACCAGCGAGGCCTGGTACTCGCGGCAGCGGGAGATCCTGGCCGAACTGGTGGCGATCCTGAGCGACCGCGCCCCCGACCACCTTGACCCGATGTTCGCCGCCGCCTGGCACGAGGCCCGGTACGACGCCGGACGCCTCCGCGCGGTCATCGACCAGGTCGCGTCCCTGACCGACTCCTCGGCCCCCGTCTGGCACGCCCGCCTGGCCGGCCTTCCCCTGGCGTAACGAGGTCACGGCGCGTCGTCCGGCACTCGGCTGCCATTGCGTATATCTTGTCTTCGCTGGCGCGCCGGATATCTAAGGAGCTGCGGCAATGACTCGCACCGTGATCGACATCGACGCTGACCTGCTCGGCGAAGTGAGCCAGGTGCTCGGAACGTCGACGAAGAAGGAGACCGTCAACGCCGCGCTGAAGGAAGTCCTCGAAAGCCGTCGGCGCGCCATGGCGCTGACTCGACTGCGCGCCTCGGCCGCCGATGGATCCGTGGACCTCTCGCTGTTCGAGGACAAGAGGAACTACCGACGGTGAGTCCCGCTCGATACTCCACGATCCGACCCTGCTGCACCATGGCAGGGACTTCGACTGCGTTGCGGCCGTCACCGGGCGGCCGGCCGAGTGGTACGGGCGCCCGCGGATCTAACCGCCCCGTTTGCGGAAGACGAGGTCGAAGATCCTCCGCCCGGCGGCGACGCCGCGGCGTTCGAACTTCGTCACCGGGCGGTGGTCCGGGCGCGGGGCGAAGCCGTCGGCGGAGTTCTCCAGGGCCTCGTCGGCGGTGAGGACCTCGAGCATCTGCTCGGCGTAGTCCTCGATGTCGGTCGCGCAGTGCAGTACGCCGCCCTCACACAGCAGGTCGCGCATGGTCGCCACGTGGGCCGGCTGGATGATGCGGCGCTTGTGGTGGCGCTTCTTCGGCCACGGGTCGGGGAAGTAGACCCGGATCTCCTCGATCGAGCCCGGTCCGATCCCGTGCCACAGCAGCGGCAGGGCGTCGCCGGAGTAGACCCGCACATTGCCGAGGCCGCGCTCCTCGGCGCGGGCCATCAGGTCGGCCACGCCCTGCGGGTAGACCTCGACCGCCAGCAGGTCCCGCTCGCGGTCGGCGTCGGCCATCGCGGCCGCGGCCTCTCCGTTGCCCGACCCGATCTCCAGGATCAGCGGCGCGGTGCGCCCGAACAGCTTCGCGAAGTCGATCCGGCCGTCCGCCGGCTCCCAGTCCACGCCGTAGCGCGGCCACAGCCGCCGCATGGCCTCGTCGTGGCGGGGCTTCTTGCGGCCCTGGCGGAAGTTGAACGTCAGGATGTGCCGTTCGAGCTGCTCACTCATCACCGTTCGAGTTTAGCGGGGGACTCGTACGAGCGGCCCCGTACGCCGCCGGTGTGATCGCTGCGGCGCGCCTCCGGGCGGTGCGGCGGGTCCTCCGGCTCCTCGTGGAGCGTGCCGTTCTCGAACAGGAACGACTCCCGTCGGCCCTCCCCGGGCCGGTCGCAGTCCTCGTCGGCCCCGGGCTGCTCGGGCACGTAGGTCGGCGGCTCCTCCTCGGGGTACTCCGGCTCGGCGGCGAGCATCGCCCGCGCGGGGTGGGCGGCCTTGCTGCGCAGCAGCCGTTTCGCGCGCGAGCGCAGGTAGTACACGTAGGCGGCGAGGGCGGCGACCGAGATGCCCGCGCCCAGCCAGAATCCGGGCCCGGCGACGACGACGCCGAGCAGCTCGACCAGGGTCAGGGCGATGAGGACGTAGAGGACTCTGCGGTGGCGTCGGCGCCACCATTCGGCGCGCATCTTTCGAAGCCTGGCCGTCTCACGCATCTCGGGGTCCTCGCCGGTCAACGACTGGTCGAGTTCCAACCGTACCGAGTCGCCGCACCGAACGCCGCGCCGCTCCCATCGCCGGGCGTGGGCCGGGACCGCGCTCATCGGCGCGCCCCCGGCCGGACCCGTTGGGGGCGAAGGGTTCTCGTGGGGACCCCCCAGTTCGGGGGCGGGATGGGCCGCGGGCCGGCCGGGTCGGTGGGCCTCGCGCGCGAGCACGCGGGCGTCGGAGGCGGCGCGGTCGGCGATCATCCGCTCGTCGGGGTCGTACCGGCGCACCAGCGCCGGCGTCAGCGCGAGCAGACTGGTGGCCGCGAGCAGCGCCAGCAGCACCGAAGCGGGCATCTCTCACCTCCCGGGCGGTATTCGCGGTCTCGTGCGTTACACCACGGTACGCAAGAGCCTGGCATATTTCCGACAGTTGACCGGAAGCAGCCGTCACCCTATCGGGCGACGGGACGGTCACAATCGAGCCACAATCAGTGGGCTTGTTAGATATATGGGCTTAAATGCGTATTTTGCGGCTTCTCATCATGGTCTATTTCGCCTAATCTCTAGGCACAACCAGAACCGTAGTGGCTCGTTACTCAAGGGAGGCTCCGAAAAATACTCCCTTACGGATGAGGATCGAACGCCTCGCGACGTACCCGCCACCGAGCCCCCCGAATCCAACGAGCTCGGCGCCACCAGGAAGGAGCACCGGCGCGCATGCCCGAAACCTTTCCCGCCGGAGATTCCCCCAGCGTCGATTCACCACACCCCGACGTCCCCGGACAGCTCTCGGACCCCGAACTGATCGCCGCCACCCGGGCCGGCGACACCACCGCCTACGCGGTCCTGTACGAGCGCCACATCCACGCCGCCCGCCGGCTCGCCCGAGTCCTCGCCCAGGACGTAGCCGCCGCCGACGACCTGGTCTCCGAGACCTTCGCCAAACTGCTCCACACCCTCCAAGAGGGCCGAGGCCCCGAGCTGGCCTTCCGGCCCTACATGCTGCGCACCCTCCGCAACACCTTCTACGACCGGGTCAGGCGCGACAAGCGCATCGAGTACACCGACGACCTCAGCCAGCACGACTCCGGCGAGATCCAGCCCGACCCGGCGGTCGAGGGCCAGGAGCGCCGCTACGCGGCCCTCGCCTTCGGCAAGCTCCCCGAACGCTGGCAGATGGTGCTCTGGCACACCGAAGTCGAGGAGGAACCCCCGGCCAAAGTCGCCGCCATGCTCGGCATGACCGCCAACGGGGTGTCGGCACTGGCCTACCGCGCCCGCGAGAAGCTCCGCCAGAACTACCTCACCGAGCACGCCGCCGACGCCCCGCCCGACCGGTGCCGCTGGACGGTCGACCGGCTCGGGGCGCGGGTGCGCGGCAAGCTCGCCTCCCGCGACGCCGCCCAGGTCGATGAGCACCTCGACGGCTGCGTCTCCTGCAATCTGCTGTTCGCCGAGCTCAGCGAGCTGAACTCCGGTCTGCGACTCATCCTCGCCCCGATCGTTCTGGGCGCCTCGGCCACGCCGTACCTCGCCGCCGGGGTCGCCTCGGCCGCCGGCGTCGCCGTCGGCGGCGTCCTCGGCACCCTGGCCGCGCCGTTCGTCGCCGTCGGCAACTGGATCCGGCGGATCTTCCAGCAGTTCGGCACCAAGGGCAGTACGGCGGTCGGCACCGCCGCGGCCGTGGCCGCCGCGCTCGCGGTCTTCGCGCTCACCTCCGGCGAACCCGAGGAGCAGCCGCAGGCCACCGATGACCCGCCCGCCGCCACCGAGGACGACCCGGTCGCCGAGCCCGAACCCGAGCCCGAGGACGACCCCGACGACCCGGCGCCGGAGGAGCCCGGCCCGGACGACCCGCCCGACGAACCGCCGCCCGGCGCCGATCCCGAGGACCCGGAAGACCCGCCCGACGAAACCGAGTCGGACGACCCGCCCGCCGAGGAGCCGGAGACCTACACCATCGCCCACGACCTCGGCAACACCGGTCTGGTCGCCGGCGGCGAGGGAGTCCTTCCGATCGTTCTGGAAGAGATGCGGTCGGGCGGCGGCTACGTGCCCTCCACCGGTCGGGCGACCGAGTCCGGCGGAACCGGCACCCCCGCCGCCTGGGGCCAGACCGCGACCTCCAATGTCAAGCTGGACGTCACGCTCCCCGATGGCATCACGCTCGCCTCGTCCGAAGCGGCACCCGGCTGGAAGTGCGACGCCGCCGGCGCCGACGTCCGCTGCACCATCGGCGAGATGCCCGACCCGGCCGAAGCCCGGGTCCGCGTCGACATCGCCGACCGCGTCACCGGCTTCCAGACTTTCACCGTCGCCGTCGACGGGCCGGACATCAACGGGACCACCGAGCTGCGCATCGCGGTAGCGCCCGCCGGCGCCGAGGTGGGCTACGCCGGGCTCGAGGCCACCGGCGTCACCGCCTCCGGCAACACCTGGCTCACCTGCTCGCTCCCCGGCTGCCGCGAGGGCGCCGAAGGCGGCATCGGCGACCGCTACCCGATGAAGCCCTACAAACCCGGGCGCGGACACCCGCAGCCGCCCGCCGGGCAGGACGGCGAGTCCGTGAGCGGCGCCGTCCTCGACGTCCCCGCGGGCTCGGAAGTGCTGTGGGCCGGCCTGTACTGGGCCGGGGTCGACGACGACCTCCCGAGCGACGTCTCGCTCGCCGGACCGGACGGCTCGTGGACGGACCTCTCGGCCGGCGAGACCACCGACACCGATCCGGGCCGGCAGGCGTTCGTAGAGGTCACCGACCTGGTCGACGGGGGCGGCGAGCACTGGGTCGCCGTCGACAACCACCGGCTCCCCTCCTCCAAGTGCAAGCCCTGGCACCCCAGGGGGCACCCGCACTGCACCGATCCGCAATGGGCCGGCTGGTCGATCACCGTGGTCTTCGCCGAGTCCGGCGCCGAGAAGCGGGAGGTGGCCGTCTACGACGGGGCCCCGTCCGACGACGCCGAGATCGGGGTGCGGGGGCCGGGCGAGGTCACCGTCGCCCACACGCTGTGGGGCGGATCGGCCTACAACGCAGGCGACTCGCACGGCATCGGCGGCCACAACCTGGGCCAGCCGGCGCGGTCCCGCGCCAACGGCGCGCTGAACAACCCGCACTGGTACACCTTCGGCGTGGACGTGGCCGTCCACACCGTCGACCTGGACGAGGACGGCGTGATCCGGTACTCCCGGGGCGACGACCCGTTCATCGTGGGGGTCGTGGCCGTGGCCGGCCCGATCGATTGACAGCCGGAACCGCCACGGTCCCGGATCGAACCGAGGCGGAGCGGGTTAGGCTGTGAGCGATGCCGACCTCACCGCAGACCCCGCCGCGCATCCGCCCCGGCACACCGATCGCGCGCGCCTGGGACCTGTTCCGGCGGCACAGCGGCGAGCTCTTCCGCTTCGTCGGCGTCGGCGGCACCGCCTACCTGATCGATATCGGGCTGTTCAACCTCTGCCTGCTGGTGCTCGGATGGCCCGACTGGATCTCCAAGACCCTCGCGACCGCCATCGCCACCACCTGCGCCTTCCTGGGCAACCGGCACTGGACCTGGCGGGACCGGATCGGCAGCGCCGCAGCCCACCGCCAATACCTCCTGTACTTCTTCTTCAACGGCATCGGCCTGCTCATCGCCCTGGGGTGCCTGTGGGCCAACAACGGCCTGGCGCAGGTCTGGCCGGAGCACTTCGACAATCCGCTGGCCAAGAACATCGCCGCCAACGTCGTCGGGGTCGGCATCGCCTCGGCGTTCCGCTTCTACGCCTACCGCACCTGGGTGTTCCGCCGCCGCCAGGAGGCTTAGTCCCGACCCACCGGATCCTTCCGGTCTCGGACGGAAGAAAGGCCCGGCAGCGGCTGCCGGGCCTCGCAATCGTTCCGATCAGGCGCCGTCGCCGGAGGCGGCGCGGCGGCTGCGGTCGTCCTCGGCGAGCTGGTAGATGGTCGCCTTCACCGTGTCGACCTTGGGGACGTCGATGAGCTCGATCTCGCCGTCGTCGGAGGCGGAGTCGATCTTCAGGTCCCCGTATCCCAGGATCCGCTCGACGATCGACTGAGTGTAGGAGACGGTGTTGACCCGCCCGAGCGGGATGTGCCGACTCTCCCGGGTGATCATCCCGACCCGCCACATGACGCGCTGGTCGGTGATGACGTAGTGGGTCGTCTGCCAGGCGATCCACGGGATGACCGAGAGCCACACGATCAGGCCGAGGAAGACGACGACCTCGCCGAGAATGACCCAGGTCTTGATCGACCAGTCGGTGCCGGTCGTGTAATAGACGGCGATGGCCGCGAGGAGCAGGAAGACGACGAACCAGAGGACGGGCCCGACGGCCTCCTTCCAGTGCGGGCGAGTGTGGAGCTTGACCTCTTCGCCGCGGGCAAGCTGATCGTCGGGATACCCCACTGCGTGACCTCCAGGAGTGAAAAAACGGGCTGTGCGAATTGACGGCTCGCGAGCCTCTCGCCGAAGCGGGCGAGTCGTGAATTGGCCCGGCCGTGGGTGGGCGGTTGTCGATACTTCTGCACAGTACAACACCGCGTCAGCCCGCGGGGACACCAGTTTCGAGTCCCGGCCGCGCGCAGGTCCGTCCCGAACGGCCGCCGCTCCGGATACGACCGTCCAGATGCGGCACCCTAGGCGACCCACCCGTGCTTCGCCGCGTGCCAGCCCAACTGGATGCGGGTGTCGACGTCGGCCTGGTCCATCAGGTCCCGCACCCGGCGCTGCACGGTGCGCAGGCCGATGCCCAGTTTGGAGGCGATGGACTGGTCGGTCAGACCGGCGATGAGCAGACTCAGCAGCAGCGCATCGTCTTCGTCGATGTCCGGCTCCTCGTCCCGGTCCGCCGACGGGGCCGGGATCGACGTCTCCCACAACTGCTCGAACAGGGTGGTCGCGAGCTGCACGATCGACTTGTTGGAGGTGATGATGGCCCGCGCCCGGCCGGCGCCGGGGTCCTCGATCATCGTGGTGCGGTCGTCGACGATCAGCAACTTGAGCGGCAGCCGCCCCGCGAAGCGGACCTCGTCGCCCCAGTCGATCGACTGCCGCAGATGCGCAGCCTCGGGGGAGGATTCGAGGACCTCGCGGTCGAACAGCAGCCGGCAGCGCACGCCGCGCTCGAGCATCTCGCGGTGCCGCTCGCCGTCCGGGACCGCCGCGATGATCGGCGGCTTGACGAAGGTCCGCACGCTCTCCTCGGCGGTGGCGCGGAGTTGGTCGAGCCGCGACCTGATCGCCACGGCCCCGGTGACCTGCTCCCAGCGGCCGCGGTCGTCGCGTCCGCCCTGTCCGGGGCCGGTGCGGTGGATCTCCAGCAGCTCCCGCAGCGATTCGTATCCGGCGCGGACCGTGCTCAACTGCTCGGCCAGGCGCCCGCCCAGCACGACGTCGGGCGCGACGGCGCGGTGGCGGGAGTCGGCGATCATGGTGGCGAAGCCGCCGTCGACGAGCTCGCCGAGGGCGGCGCGGACCTGCGCCAGGCCCATCCCCGCCTCGGAGGCCAGTTGGGAGACCGAGGCGTCGGCCTTGGACAGCAGCAGCCGGTAGAGGCGCTCGGCGTCCGCGCCGAGTCCGGTGGGCGCCGGGTCGGGTTCGACTGGTGCGTCCTCGGTCAAATCCGCTGCTCCTCAATCGCGTCGGCGGAGGTGGACCACGTCGCCCGCGGCGACCGTCAGCACCTCCTCGCCGCCCTCGCCTTCGCCTCGCCGGACGACCAGGCGGCCGTCTTCGGCTATGTCGACCGCGGTGCCTGCCACCTTGCGGCCGTTGGGGAAAGATACCTCAATGAATCTTCCTAGCGTCGCCGAATACTCGCGCCAGCGGGCCACCACGTGCGATGGTCCCTCCTCGTTCCAGGTGCGGTAGACGGCCGCGAAGTGGGCCAGGAATGCCGCGGCGATCTTCTCGCGGTCGAGGGTGGCGGCCCCGCCGAGCAGCAGCGAGGTCGCGTCGGGAGCCGGAAGTTCGGCCTCGGTCAGCGACACGTTCAGGCCGATCCCGATCACGACCGCTCCGTCCTCGACCGAGGCGAGGATCCCGCACACCTTCCGGCCTTCGAGCAGGACGTCGTTGGGCCATTTGAGCCTCACCGACACCCCGGCGACGGCGCGGAGCGACTCCTCCAGCGCGACCGCCGCGGCCAGGCTCAGGGTTCCCCATTGCTCCGGCGGCGCGGCCGGACGCAGCAGCATCGACATCGTCAGGCCCGCGTGGATCGGGGATTCCCAGGACCGGTCGAGCCGACCGCGGCCGCGCGTCTGCCGCTCGGCGATGAGGATCCGGCCCTCCTCGGCGCCGTGCCGCGCCGCTTCGGCCAGGTCGGCGTTCGTGGATCCAGTGATATCCACCACATCAAGCTCGGTCCAGAAATCGGACTTCTCCCGCAACCGGGACCGGAGTCCCCGCCGGTCCAGTGGAGTTCGCGCTGGTGTGCTCACGCACCTAGAGTAGTGGCCGCCCCAGCGGTTACGATCCGAGTCGTGACCGACATCGACATCCACACGACCGCCGGGAAGATCGCCGACCTCTCCGCGCGCCGCGACGAGGCCGCCACCGGCAACCCCCGGGCGATCGAGAAGCAGCATGAGAAGGGCAAACGCACCGCCCGCGAGCGCCTGGAGGCGCTGCTCGACGAGCGGTCGTTCGTCGAACTCGACGCGCTCGCCAGGCACCGCTCGACCAACTTCGGGATGGAGGCCAACCGCCCCTACGGCGACGGCGTCGTCACCGGCTACGGGACGATCGACGGCCGCGAGGTGTGCGTGTTCGCCCAGGACTTCACCGTCCTCGGCGGCTCGCTCGGGCAGGTCTCGGGCGAGAAGATCACCAAGGTCCAGGATCTGGCGCTGCGCACCGGCCGGCCGCTGATCGGCATCTCCGACTCCGGCGGCGCCCGGATCCAGGAGGGCGTGGCCTCGCTGGGCGGCTACGGCGACATCTTCTTCCGCAACGTTCGCGCCTCGGGCGTGATCCCGCAGATCTCGCTGATCATGGGCCCGTGCGCGGGCGGCGCGGTCTACTCGCCGGCGATCACCGACTTCACCGTCATGGTCGACCAGACCAGCTACATGTTCATCACCGGTCCCGACGTGGTCCGCGCCGTCACCGGCGAGGACGTCGGCATGGAGGAGCTGGGCGGCGGCCGCACCCACAACGCGGTGGCCGGCAACGCCCACTACCTCGCCGGCGACGAGGGCGACGCGCTCGAGTACGTCCAGCACCTGCTGAGCTACCTGCCGTCGAACAACCTCGACGAGCCGCCGCTCTACGAGTCCAAGGACGTCGAGCTGGACCTGACCGGCACCGACCATGAGCTCGACACCCTGGTCCCGGACTCGGCCAACCAGCCCTACGACATGCACAAGGTGCTGCACGCCGTGCTCGACGACGGCGAGTTCCTGGAGACCCAGGAGTTGTTCGCCAAGAACATCGTCACCGGATTCGGCCGCCTCGACGGCCGCCCGGTCGGCATCGTGGCCAACCAGCCGATGCACTTCGCCGGGACGCTCGACATCGATGCCTCGGAGAAGGGCGCGCGGTTCATCCGCTTCTGCGACGCGTTCAACATCCCGGTGATCACCTTCGTCGACGTGCCGGGATTCCTGCCGGGCACCTCGCAGGAGCACGACGGGATCATCCGGCGCGGCGCCAAGCTCATCTACGCCTACGCCGAGGCCACCGTCCCCAAGCTGACCGTGGTCGTCCGCAAGAACTACGGCGGCGCCTACTGCGTCATGGGCTCCAAGCACGTCGGCGCCGACGTCAACCTGGCCTGGCCGACCGCCGAGATCGCGGTCATGGGCAGCCAGGGCGCGGTGAACATCCTCTACCGGCGCGATCTGGCCAAGGCCGACGACGAGCAGGCCAAGCGCGCCGAGCTCATGGCCGAGTACGAGGAGAAGCTGAACAACCCGTACGTCGCCGCCGAGCTGGGCTACATCGACGCGGTCATCCAGCCGCACGAGACCCGCGCGCAGCTCGCGCGGGCGCTGCGCATGACCGGTTCCAAGCGCGACGAGCTGCCGGCGAAGAAGCACGGGAACATCCCGCTCTAGCGGCGGCCGGGTCCCGCGCGTCCGCGGCGGCACGCGGGGCCGAGCGCACCACTCCCACCTCACAAGCCGTATCCGGGTACCGTCTTAGGGAGCCGGGGGAAGCGGGACATTTCGTCCCGCCCGAGATTGGGAGTGGGCCATGACACAGACCGTAGGGATGCTTCCTGGGCATTGGACCAGGCGGTACGCCATGTTGATCGACGTGGGCTACCTCTATGCGGCCGCGGGAGAGCTGCTGCTCGACGCGAGCTCGCGCAAGGACTACCGCGTCGACGCCGAGAAGGTCATCGGATCGCTCATGGAGCGGGCGGCGCGGCACATCCCCGACGGCGAGGTGCTGCGTCTGTACTGGTTCGATGCCGCGCGCGACCGGGTGCCGACGGTCGACCAGCGCGTCATCGCCAACATGGAGTACGTGAAGGTCCGGCTGGGCAACCTCAATTCGCGCGGCCAGCAGAAGGGCGTCGACGCCCAGATCCGCTCGGATCTGGAGCTGCTGGCCCGCCACCGCGCGATCCACGAGGCGATCCTGTTGGCCGGAGACGAGGACATGGTGCCGGCCGTGGAGGTCGCCCAGGCCTACGGCGTGCGGATCCACCTGTGGGGCGTGGAGCCGCCTTACGGGACCAATCAGGCCGAGCGCCTGGTGTGGGAGTCGGACACCGTGGAGACCATCGACGCCGAGGAACTGAAGCCCTATTTCGTCAAGAGCGGCACCGCCGCGCAGGCGACCCGGGGCATGGTCGGGGCGCCGGTCGCCGAGCCGGAGCCGAGCGTTCCCAGCCCCGCGGCGGTGTTCGGCCACCGCGAATCGGTCGCGGTGACCATGAACGCCGCCGACGCCCTGGCCGAGGCCGAGTCCGCCCGTCCCAAGTTCGTACGCACCCAGCAGACCGGTGAGAAGCTCGATCCGGAGACGGTCAGGTCGGTGGGGGAGTACGTGGGCCACAAGTGGCTGCTGACCCGCGGCGCCGACAACGTCGCCGACCTCCTGCCCGGTCCGCAGCTTCCGACGGTCATCGACAAGGAGCTCCTTGTGGAGGCCGAGAAGGAGCTCGGTTACTCTCTACGCGACCACCCCGAAGCCCGGATCTGGGTCCGCGACGGCTTCTGGGAGAGGGTCCACCGCGAATTCGACATCGAGGAGTGAGCGAGCCGATGACCACAGAGCTCCAGGGACTCCGGGAGGAGTCCGCCGGAGAGCCCGTACTCCGGGTGATCCGGGGCCGTCCCTCCGACTCGGAACTTGCGGCCGTCGTGGGCGCCGTCCTGGCCCTGCCGCGCGAGGAGGAGCCGGACGAGAACGGCGGACGGCGCCGCCGCGCCGCCTCCTGGGCCGACCCGGGGCTGCGGTTGCGGGTGCGGCGCTCCTGGCGCGACACCTCGGTTCCGGCGCGGAGGGGCATGGACCGGTGACGAGGACGTTCGTTCTGGCCTCGGCCTCGCCGGCCCGGCGCGAGCTGCTGACCGCCGCGGGCATCGAGCCCGAGGTGGTGGTCTCGGGGGTCGACGAGAGCCGGGTGATGGGCCATGATCCGGCCGAGCTCGCCTGTACGCTTGCCGAGCTCAAGGCCGGGGCGGTGCTCGACATGGTCGGGCCGCGGGCGCTCGTGCTCGGCTGCGACTCGGTGCTGCACTTCGGCGGCGAGATCCTCGGCAAGCCCGAGAGCGCCGAGGAGGCGACCTCGCGGTGGAAGCGGATGCGCGGCCGGACCGGGACGCTCCACACTGGGCACTGCCTGATCGATCCGGAGGCCGACCGGAGGATCGTGCGGTCCTCGGGCACGGTGGTGCACTTCGCCGAGGCCTCCGACGCCGAGATCGCCGCGTACGTCGCGACCGGGGAGCCGCTGCACGTGGCCGGCTCGTTCACGCTCGACGGGTACGGCTCGGCCTTCATCGACCGGATCGAGGGCGACCCCGGCACGGTCATCGGACTGTCGATGCCGCTGCTGCGCGTCATGCTCGGCGAGCTCGAGATCGCCCTGACCGATCTGTGGCGCTAGCGCGGCGAGCGGACCGCCGCCGGGCAGTGTCGGCCGACGGCGCCGGTCCGCTCAGCGGTCGGTCACTCGCGCCACTTGATGCCGCAGCCGGTGGACGGGTGGTGCGGCTCGGGGACCGGTTCGCCCTTGCGCACGTGCTCGACGGCGGTGGCGAGGTATTCGCCGGTGAGTTCGACGCCGTTGCGGGGGGTGGAGCCGTCGAAGGCGCCCCGGTAGGCGAGCTTGCGGTCGGGGCCGTAGAGGAAGAAGTCGGGGGTGCAGGCGGCGTTGTAGGCGCGGGCGACTTCCTGGGACTCGTCGACCAGGTACGGGAAGTCCCAGCCTGCGCGGGCGACCTGCTCGGCGAGTCCGGACGGGGCGTCGTCGGGGTAGTTCTCGGCGTCGTTGGAGCAGATCGCCACCACGTCGAGGTCGGCCTGCCCGGAGACGAACGACCCGAATGCCTGCTCGATGTGCTTCACGTACGGGCAGTGGTTGCAGACGAAGGCGATCAGCAGGGCCGGAGCGTCGAAATCGGACAGTGACCGGTCGGTCCCGTCGAGGTCCGGGAGCGTGAAGTCGGGGGCGGGGGTGCCGAGCGGAACCATCTGCGAGTTGAGAGCCACGGGTTTTGCTCCTAGTTTGAGACTGCGTTTCCGGGGCCAATCCTAGCCCGCTCCGGGCGATCGAACCGGGGCGAAACCGGCCGGAGGCCGAGATCCGGGGAGCCGCACTGCCGTCGGCGCGGGGCCGTGGGGCGGCGGGGCCCCGGGCCAGGTGATCGGAGCCCCGCCGCAGGCCGCCCGTCTACCCCACTTGTCGGGCGGCCCCCCTGGTGATGGAAGCGAAGTCTCATGTCGAGCAGCGACTTCATATGGCCGTTCCATCACTTGAGTGCGCAGAAATACCGTACAGCGGCATAATCAACTTGCGAAGTCAAAAACCCGACAGGTGCAGACATCATGATGCTTGCATAAGCAGGGACGCGCGGGTGTAGGTGCGCAGGCAGGGAGTCGCCCCCAGAGGGTTACCGGTCGTCCGCGAACCCGTGTCGTTTATCGGACTGTTTGAAATGCAGCGCCGAGGTCTCGACCTGGGCGATCCTCCGGAGCGCCCCGAACAGGGCGTCGCCGAACACGGTCCCGACGATCATCGTCTCCAGGACCTCGTCGCGGTCGCTGCGGGCCTTCAGAACAGCGATGTCGGCAGCCGCCACGAGGTTCGCCGCCCGGGCGTACTGGTCGGCCCGGTCGATCAGCTCCTCCAGTCCGAGCAGCCGCAGAGTGCCGACGACCTCGGCCAGGGTCGCGATCTGGTGGTGGTCGCGAGTCATCCTCGTCCAGCCGTTGCGCTCGGCGATCGCCATCGCCGTGTCCAGGTCCGCGGGTGCGGTGGCTTCGTGCTGGTCCTGCCGAGCGCTCAGTGCGGCACCGACGATGCCGAGACGGCTGCCCAGGTCGCGATCGGGGGAATCGACCTCGGACAGCACCTCCCGGACCTTGGCGATCGGCAGCGATCCGATCTCCACCAGGGCGCGTACCAGCCGCAGTCGCCTGACGTGTCCCTCGTCGTAGCTCACCTGGTTGCTGCTGATCCGCTCGCCGCCGGACAGGAGCCCTTCCCGCACGTAGTACTTGATGGTCGGCGTGGGAACGCCGGTCCTGGCGCTGAGCTCTCCGATTCGCATTGCTCCTTCATACCGGAGGCGGACTCGATGGCCGAGAGGTTTTCTGATAGTTTAACTATCGATAGTTTAACTGACATCGAGGAGTCCGCCCCCCATGACCGCACTCACCGACTCGAAGCGACCCACCGGGAACCGCCGCGGGCGCATCGCGGCCGTCGTCGTCGCCGTCCTCAGCGTCGGCATCGCCCTCTGGGCGGTTCCGCGCTACCTCGTCCCCGGCGCCGAACCCCGGATCGAGTACCGCGACGACGTCGCCGTCCATCTGCCGATCCTGTCCTTCCACGCCGCCACCGGAGGACTGGCCCTGATCCTGGGGCCGTTCCAGTTCTTCCGAGGCATCCGCCGCAGGCACCCGAAGGTCCACCGCGCGATCGGCCGCACCTACCTGCTCGCGGGAGTCCTCCCCGGCAGCCTCAGCGGGATCGTGGTGGCGCTCCTGACCACCGCCGGTCCCATCGCCATGACCGCCTGGGTGATGCTGGACGTGGCCTGGTTCTACTCCGCCTACCGCGCCTTCGGCGCCGTCAGAGCCGGGAGGATCGCCGAGCACGAGCGCTGGATGATGCGGAACATGGCCTTCACGTTCGCCGGAGTCACCCTGCGCGCCTACCTCGGGCTGTTCATCGGCCTCCAGATCCCGCTGCTGGGGCCGGTCTACTCCGGAGACTTCGAGAGCCTCTTCGCGACCGCCTACACCGGAGCCGCGGTCGCCTCGTTCCTGTGCAACTGGATGTTCATCGAGATCTACCTGCGGCGCCGGCGAACCGCCGCGCCCGGCCCGGCGTGAGGACCGATTCCCGGACGGGCGGCGTTTCCACGCGCTAGGCTGGTTCGTTCCCGAATTCGAGCGAGGAGCGCCGTGTCCGAGAAACCAGGCCCAGTCGACGTCGAACACCCCCAGGACGCCGACACGTCCCACGCCGTGCCGGCACCCGACCCCGCCAACACCTCTGAGCAGGAAGTCGCGATCGAGCAGGAATTCGTCGACCGCGTCTACGACCGCGTCGAGGTGCTCCGCGCCGACGCCGAGACCCACCGCCAGGCCGGGTTCGCCCACCGCGACGCCACCGTCCCCGGCGCGCAGTTCGAGCGGGACGTCTTCGTCTACCGCGCCGCCCGCCGCATCGCCGACCTCGACTCCCAGCACGAGGGCCTGGTGTTCGGGCGCCTCGACTTCGAGGACGGCCGCGTCCGGCACATCGGTCGGCTCGGCGTGCGCGACGAGGAGTACCGGCCGCTCCTGGTCGACTGGCGCGCACCGGCGGCCGCGCCGTTCTACCAGGCCACGGCCGTCGACCGCCAAGAAGTGGCGCGGCGCCGGGTGATCCGCTCGTTCGGAAGGACCGTCGAAGAGGTCAGCGACGACCTGCTCGACGAGGACGCCGCCGACCGGCTGCCGGTCATCGGCGACGGCGCGCTCATGGCCGCCCTGGGACGCAAGCGCACCGGCAGGATGCGCGACATCGTCGCCACCATCCAGTCCGAGCAGGACGCCGCGATCCGTGCTCCCGGCAGAGGCGCCACCCTGATCACCGGCGGTCCGGGCACCGGCAAGACCGTGGTGGCGCTGCACCGCGCCGCCTACCTGCTCTACCAGGACCGGAGCCGCTACGAGGCCGCCGGAATCCTCGTCGTCGGGCCGTCGGCGGTGTTCATGCGCTACATCGGCCGGGTGCTGCCGAGCCTGGGCGAGGAGACCGCCGCGCTGTACTCGCTCGGCGAGCTCTACGCCGGCGTGGAGGCCACCCGCCAGGACCGGCCGGAGGTGGCCGCCGTCAAGGGCGGCACCGTGATGCTGCCCGTCCTGCGGCGCCTGGTGCGGCAGACCCCGCCGGGCGCACCCGACGAGCTGCGCCTCACCTACAAGGGCGAGGTGTTCCGGCTCGACGCCGCCGAACTGGCCGCCGCGCGCGCCCGCGTGTTCGAGAAGGAGCAGCGCCCGAACCTCGCCAAGACCGAGGCCGGGCGCGCCCTGCTGGTCGCCCTGTGGCGCAAGGTCAAGCCGGTGATCCCGGAGATCGAGCCGGCGAAGTTCTCGCGGGAGCTCGGCTCCCGCGGCGAGTTCCTGGCCTTCCTGGACCACTGGTGGCCCGACCTCGACCCGGCCGAGGTGCTCGGCTGGGGCGCCGACCCGAACCGCCTGGCATCGGCCGCCGAAGGCCACCTGAAACGGCACTCGATCGAGGCGCTGGCCGAGTCCCTCGGCGAGCCGGACTTCTCGATCCCGGACGTGGCGCTGCTCGACGAGCTCCGCGTCCTGCTCGGGGTCAAGCCCGAGCCGCAGCACCGCGAGCGCATCCGCACCTGGAGCGGCGTGGAAGAGGTCTCGACGACCCAGGACCGCTACTACGAACGCACCGAGCGGCAGCCCCGAGATGCCTTCTACGAGGACTACGCCCACGTGATCGTCGACGAGGCCCAGGACGTGTCGCCGATGCAGTGGCGCGCCCTCGGACGCCGCGGCGGCGCCGCCGGCTGGACGATCGTGGGCGACCAGGCCCAGTCGAGCTGGCCGCGCCCGAAGGAGAGCGCCGCGGCCCGCAAGCGGGCGGTCCCGCGCGGCAGAATCCACGAGTTCCACCTGACCAAGAACTACCGCAACTCCAAGGAGGTCTTCGAGTACGCGGCCGAATGGGCGAAGCCGCGCCTGGACCCGTTGGACCTGCCCGAGGCGGTCCGCGAGACCGGGGTGGAGGTCGCCGAGCGGACGGTCGCGACCGACGCGCTCCTGCCCGAGGTCGCCGGGGCGGTCGCCGAAGCCCTGGACGCGGTCGAGGGCACGGTCGGCATCATCGCGCCCTACGACCGCCACGGGGAGCTGTCGGCCGCGGTCAACGACGACCGGGTGACCCTGGTCGGACCGCTGGAGTCCAAGGGCCTCGAATGGGACGCCGTGATTGCGGCCGATCTGGAGGGGATAGCGACCGGGCACGGCCCGGGGGTCGCCTACGTGGTCCTGACCCGCGCCACCCAGCGTCTCACCAGGGTCGACGTGGTCTGATCCGGGCGGGACGCTCAGGTCGGTGCGGATCGGCGGCGCAGCGCGAGATGGATCGCGCCGATCGCGAGCAGGCCCGCGACCAGCACGGCGGTGGGGAGCCAGGAGAGGTCGGGTCGGGTCTCGCCGTCGATCGATCGCCACTGCGTACCGCTGTGGAGCGGCATCCGCTCGCTCCAGTGGACGCTCGTGTACCGGGCGACCCGGTCTCCCGGCTCCAGTGCATCCGATACCGGAGAATCCGCCGGGAGGTCCTCGTAGCTGATCAGGTCAGGGGAATCGTACGAATACCCGTTCGCGCGGCATTGTTCGACCAGGCCGAAGCCCGTCGGAGGACGTTCGCACGCCTCGACCGACAGGACCTCGAAGGCGATGGAGCTCCGTTCGCCGGTCGGCGCACCGTAGGCGGTCTGGATCGCCGAGGCGAGGTTCACGAGAACGAGTATCGAGAGGAGTCCACCGATCGTCGCCAGGCGCCGACGGTGCGCGGGCTTCGGCCTGGAGCCGGGGACGGGCCAGGGAGGGGTCGCCCTGAAGACCGCCGCCGCACCGAGGCCGATGACGGCGAGGATCGGGAGGGCGAATGCTGCAAGGACGGCGATATCGGTGAGCGGTTCCAACATGAGGGCTATTCGGCGGCCCTCCTGCGCCTGGACCTGGCGACCAGCCACCAGACGAAGAGGGCGGCGCAGACGATACCCGGGCCCATGTGGACCGCGTAGGCGCCGATCAGGGTGGGGCCGCCCCAGTCGTTCTCGTAGGTGGAGGGGTCGGAGGCGTCGCGGGTGAACGGGTCGATCGCCGCGCGCACTACGAGGTAGCCGCCGACGACGAAGGCCGAGAACTGCAGGATTCGTTTCACGAGGGTCGTTCCAGGGTGTCGGTCGGGTGTTCGTTCCGAGGACCCGGCGAGCCTACTTGGAGGCCGGGGGAGGCCGGGGAAGCCGTCACCGAGCCGTGGCGATCCGGATCGGCCGCCCGACCGCCTCGCTGAGGCTGCGCCGGAAGCCTTCGTCCTCGGCGCAGGTGCGGAAGATCGCCTCGGCGAAGTCCTCGATGCCGAGGCGGCCGAGTTCGGCCCGTTCGAGTTCGGGTTCGTCGGCGAATCGGCGGCGGACCAGGTCGGCGGCCTGCCGGATCGCCGTGCCGCTGCCTTTGACGACCGCTTCGGTCGCCTTGCCGGCCGCCGCGGCGGCGACCGAGATCAGAACCGCTTCCATGGGTGTAGTTCCTTTCCGGTGGCTTTGGAGTCAGTTTAGGCCTATGCGGCGATCGGCACGGTTCCCGCGAATGCGGCGCCGTAGCGGGGACTCCCACGAATGGGTGAAGTCGGGCCGGTTCGGAGGGCCGTCCCGGTGAAAGTCATGCATCCACTTAGACGTGCCGACGGGTCGGGTGGAACCGGGTTTCACCAGGGCGAACGCCGCCCGAGCGCCGACCTTGAGCGCCCTCGTTCGATGAGCGGACGACCGGATACATCATTCCGGTGAGATGAATGTCGCTCGCTTCGACGATGTCCCCACGGCTCGCATGCTGTAAGAATGTCCAGTGGGACCACCATTCCCTTCGGCCCCTCAGAAAACTCCCGGCACTTGGTTAACGGAAGTAATCCGATGATCGAACACTTCTCCCACGGCTACATCACGCTCCTGGTCGCATTCGGCGTATCCATGACCGGCAGCGCCGTCGGCCTGCTGCTCACCCGCCGCGCCCGGCAGTCGGACCGACCCGGCCGCCGTGTCCCCTGGCTCCTCGGAGCGGCCTTCGCCATCGGCGGCGTCGGCATCTGGGTGATGCACTTCGTGGCGATGCTCGGCTTCGCCGTAGACGGGGCCACCGTCCGCTACGACCCGCTGCTGACCGCGCTCAGCGCGGTCATCGCGGTGGCGGTGGTCGGCTGCGGACTGCTCATCATCGGCCTCGGCCGCTACAACGCCCTCAAGCTCGTATCGGCCTCCCTGCTCACCGGCCTCGGCGTGGCCGCGATGCACTACACCGGCATGGCCGCGCTCACCGCGAACATCGAACTCCACCACGACCCGGCCTACGTCTGGTCGGCGATCGGCATCGCCATCGCCGCCTCGGGGACGGCGCTCTGGCTGGCCTGGCGGCTCGACCGGGCGGCGTCGATCTGGCTCGCCTCCGGGGTGATGGCGCTGGCGGTCAACGCGATGCACTACACGGCCATGCTGGGGGTGCGGACCGGAGCCGCGAGCGGCGGACCGGTCATCGGCGTCGAGTCGTGGCACCTGATCTTCCCGATGGCCACCCTGACGGTGTTCGTGATGCTGATCCTGATCTACGTGGTGGCCACCGAGCCGCCGCTGCGCGAACCCGGTATGAACCGGGCGGGCTGACAGCGGCGGCCGCCGAGCGCCCGGCTCGCTACCTACCGGCCATCGAACGGGGGCGGGCGCTCGGCGGTCCCGTTCAGCAGTCCCACAGCCGCCGCATCGGGGCGAACCCGAGCTTCGGCAGCCGGAGGAAGTCCAGCGCGCCCGCGTCCCAGCAGGCGGCGGTCCGGACGGGAATGGTCGGCGCGGACGGGATCGGCTGGAGCGCGAAGTTGATCATGATCGCCCCCCGCTCCAGCTCCTCGGAGTCCAGCGCGACGCGCCCGTGCCAGCCGTCCTCGGTGATCAGGACGCTCCTGGTGGGATCGGGGAGCTCGGCACTGATGACGGCGCGGGTGCCGATCGCGAGGCACAGCTCGGTCGCCACCGCCAGTTCGCTCGCGTAGTCGCACCGCATGGCGAAATCGATGCCCGCCTGCATCTCGGTGCCGAACGAGGACCCGGCGGCGATGCCGGACTGGATGATGACGTCCAACTCCGGGCCGTCGTAGGTGTCGAGCTCGAAATCGGCCCCGGCGAAGACGTTGGCCGGATGCAGCCCCCATTGCTCGATGACGGCCCGCTTGACGACGGCCGGAGAGGTCGAACTGTCGAAGTTGATCAGGTAGTCCATGGCGCGGTTCCTCGCATGATGCTTGGTTGACATCAGTCGACTCGCCGCACGCTCCACCGCCCTGGTGTGGCGGGAGCGCGTGGGAGAGGCGTATTCGGGCGCACGGCACTGTGGCGCTGGGCGGAGGCGGGTTCGGCCGCGTCCGCTCGGATTATCGATGGGGTTCGGGGCACGTCCGGGCCTGATTACTCGGACGTCGCCGACGGGCACCAGCGGATCCGTATGCGCGGTATGTTCGGCGGTGCCATCCATGTTGGCAGTTGAAGGTTCAATCGGCAACGGGCCTGTGGTGCGTCCCTCTTTCGTGGGACGAGATTCACTCGCTCGGCTTAGGCGCGGTACCGGTTCGGCCACGCCCCGATCCTATGCCTCTCAGGGCGCTCCCGGCACCGTACAGGCCTGAGCGGCGATCTGGCTGGCGTACCGCAGTGCCGCGGCCACCACCGTGCGGTTGCTCCAGGCCGCGATCCGGTCCACCCGCATCCAGCCGGCCGAGGTCAGCCAGCCCAGGAGGCCGGAGGTGAACGTGTCGCCGGCGCCGATGGTGTCGGCGATCTCGACCTGCGGGGCGGGCATCTCGGTGACGTGCCTGCGGTGGAACGCCACCGACCCGGCGTCCCCGAGCGTCACCACCACCAGCTCCGGCCCGAGTTCGAGCCACTCGTGCGCCACCTTGTCGACATCGGTGTCCGGGTAGATCTGCGCGAGGTCGGTCTCCGAGACCCGCACCAGGTTCGACAGCCCCACCAGCCGCTCGGTGCGGCGCCGCACGGCGTCGGCGTCGCCCATCGCGCTCAACCGGATGTTCGGGTCGAATGAGATCGGCACCGCCCGCCGGGAGCGGTTGACCCAGTGCTCGATCACCCGGGCCGCCGGCTCGATGTAGGCCGCCAGGGATCCGAAATGGACCACGTCCACCTTCGATGCCTCCGGCTGCGGCAGCTTCTTGCTGCTCCAATCGAAATCGGCGGTCCCGGTGGTCCAGTAGTCGAAGCTCGCGTCCCCGCTCCGGTCGACCACCGCCAGCGCCAGGGTGGAGGACAAATCGGTCCGCTCCAGGTATTCGCGATTGACCCCGGTGGCGATGTGGCGCCGCCACACCTGCCGGCCGAAGTGGTCGCCGCCCACCGACCCGACCAGCGCGGTCGGCACCCCGCGCCGGGCCAGAGCCACCGCCACGTTCGCGGGACCGCCGCCGCACGTGGGCCGCAACTGGCCGCCCGGTGCGGGTACGAGGTCGATCACGTTCTCGCCTGCCACGAGAATCAACGGGGACTCCTTCCGGTCGATCGGGCATATGGAGTTTCGCTGAGGGTATTGCAAGCGGCTGCCCGGCCGTTCGGCGCGGCCTGTGGACAACCGTCGTCCCGCGATCGGGCCTTGCGGAGCGCGACGGATGCGCCACCCGCGGGTGGGGTGCCGCCGGGCCGTCGCGGCGGGTCGTTCAACATGGGGTCATGTCCAGCGATGACCTCAAGATTACGGGCGCGTCTCACACCCGCCCCAAGCAGCGTCGCCTGCGCGACATGGTGCTGTCGCTGGCGGTGCTGCTGGTGCCGCTGGGGATCTTCTTGGGCGTGTGGCAGTGGGCGGCCGACGACCGACAGGTCAGCGTCGCCGACACCTCGGCCGACTACGCCGCCGCCGAGGGCCTGGGGCTGGCTCCGGTGCATCCGGAGCTGCCGGAGCAGTGGCGGCCGATCTCCAGCGCGCTCGCCGCCGGCGAGGAGGCGGTCACGCTGCGGACCGGCTGGTACTCCCCGGAGGGCGCCGGGCTGCAACTGGTGCAGACCGACGGGGAGGCGGCCGAGGTCAACGAGGCGGTCGCCGGTGCGGGGGAGCCGGTCGAGGCCGCCGGGATCGAATGGTCCTCCTACGACATCCCCGAGGGCGAGGCCTGGGTGATGGAGTCGGAGCGGTTGACGGTGATCCTCACCGCCGAGACCGACGGGATCGCCGAGCTGCCCGAGCTGGCGGCGGGCGTCGCCGCCGGTCTGGGCTCCTAACCTTCCTCCTGCTCGTCCTCGTCGCTCCGGGTGCGGGCCTCGAGCCGCTCGCGGGCGCCCTCGAGGTGGGCCCGGCACCGGTCGGCCAGCGCCTCGCCGCGTTCCCACAGGGCGAGGGACTCCTCCAGGGTCGCGCCGCCCGCTTCGAGCCGTTCGACGGTGGCGACCAGTTCGGCGCGGGCGTCCTCGTAGGTCAGGTTCTCGTCGGCCATCAGTCCTCTTCCTTCTCGGTGACGGCCGCCGTCAGGCCGCCGGCGGCCAGTCTGACTCGGATGCGCTCGCCGGCGTCGGAGGCGTCGCGCAGGATCTCGCCCGAGGCGGCGTCGGTGACGATCGAATAACCGCGGTCGAGTGTCGACTTCGGGGAGAGGGTGCGGAGCCGCGCCCGCAGATGTTCGAGCTCGTCGGTCGAGCGCTCGAGGCGGGCCCGGACGCGGGTGCGCATCCGGTGGGTGAGGTTCTCGACCGCTTCGGCGCGCGATTCGAGCATGGTCTCGGGCCGGGCCAGGACCGGGCGGGCGCGCATCGCCGCGAGCCGGTCGGACTCGCGGGTGAGGATCGCGTTCACCGCCTGGCGGAGGCGGGTGCGGCTGATGTTGAGTCCGCGCTGCTCCTCGGCGAGGTCGGGAACGATCTTCTTGCCGGCCTCGGTGGGGGTGGAGGCGCGCCAGTCGGCGACGTAGTCGAGCAGGGGCGTGTCGGGCTCGTGGCCGATCGCCGAGACCACGGGGGTGGCGGCGTCGGCGACGGCGCGGCACAGGGTCTCGTCGGAGAACGGCAGCAGGTCCTCCATGGAGCCGCCGCCGCGGGCGATGACGACGACCTCGATGTCGGGGTCGGCGTCGAGCTCGGCCAGCGCCGCGCACACCTCGGGCACGGCCTTGGTGCCTTGGACGGCGACCTGCCGGACCTCGAAGTCGACCGAGGGCAGGCGGGATCTGGCGTTCTTGAGCACGTCGCGCATCGCGTCGGACTCGCGACCGCAGATCAGCCCGATCCGGTACGGCAGGAACGGCAGCGCACGCTTGCGTTCGGCCGCGAACAGGCCCTCGGCGGCCAGGAGCCGTTTGAGCCGCTCGAGGCGGGCGAGCAGCTCGCCGAGGCCGACCTGGCGGATCTCGCGCAGGTGCAGCGACAGCGTGCCGTTCTTGTCCCACCACTGGGCCTTGGCGCGGACGATCACCTGCGCGCCGTCGCGCAGCGGCGGGTCGGCGGCCGCGGCGGTGCCGGAGAAGTCGACCACCCGCATCGAGACTTCGGCCGAGGGGTCGCGCAGGGTCAGGTAGACGACGCGGCCGCGCCGGTTGATCTGGGTGATCTGGCCCTCCGTCCACACCTCGCCGAGGCGCGCGACCCAGTCGCCGATCTTTTTGGAGATCACCCGCAGCGGCCAGGGGTTCTCGGCGCTCATCGGCGCATCCGGTCCGGTGCGTGGCGCTGCGTCGGTCACGTCGCCAGCCTAACGGCAGGCTGTGACGTGGCGGACGAGACCGTTACCATCGAGGTGTGGCTGACCCGAAACGAGTGTTGCTCGCCAAACCGCGCGGTTACTGCGCGGGCGTGGACCGGGCCGTGGAGACCGTCGAGAAGGCGCTGGAGCTCTACGGCGCCCCCGTCTACGTCCGCAAGGAGATCGTGCACAACCGCCACGTGGTGGACACGCTCCGGGACAAGGGCGCGGTCTTCGTAGAGGAGAATGATGAGGTCCCGCCCGAGTCGGTGGTGGTCTTCTCCGCCCACGGCGTGGCGCCCGAGGTCCACGACCAGGCCGCCGACCGCCGCCTCAAGGCGATCGACGCGACCTGCCCGCTGGTGACCAAGGTCCACAACGAGGCCCGCAGGTTCGCGCGCGACGACCACGACATCCTGCTGATCGGCCACGAGGGCCACGAGGAGGTCGTCGGCACCTCCGGGGAGGCCCCCGAGCACATCACGCTGGTCGACGGCCCGGAGGCGGCCGACCGGGTGGAGGTCCGCGACCCCGAGAAGGTGGTCTGGCTGTCGCAGACGACCCTGTCGGTCGACGAGACCATGGAGACGGTCGACCGGCTCAAGAAGCGGCTGCCGATGCTGCAGGACCCGCCGAGCGACGACATCTGCTACGCCACCCAGAACCGCCAGCAGGTGGTCAAGGAGCTCGCCGGCGACTGCGACGTGGTGATCGTGGTCGGCTCGGAGAACTCCTCGAACTCCAAGCGCCTGGTCGAGGTCGCCGTGCAGCACGGCGCCAAGACCGGGTACCTGGTCGACTTCGCCAGCGAGATCGACGACGCCTGGCTGGAGGGCGCGGACACGGTCGGCGTCTCCTCGGGCGCGTCGGTCCCCGACGACCTGGTCGACGACGTCCTCTCGCGCCTGGCCGAGCACGGCTTCACCGACGTCGAGGAAGTCGAGCCGGTCACCGAGAAGATCACCTTCCAGTTGCCGCGCGAACTGACGCGCGACATGCGAGCCGCCGAAGCCTGAGCCGGGGCCGGTTGCCGACGATCCGGCAAGCTCACGGGCGGAGCCCGTCCCTTTGCAGCCTGGCTTCCCCTATGGCCGCTGGGGCGATTCGCGGCCTCGCGCCGCATTCGAGGCGGGGATTCCCATCGGAGTCCCTTCTCGGCACCGGACGCCGTAGCACAGGACAACGACCACGGGCCAAGGGACCCCGGCTGCAAAGGGATGGGCTCCGCCCATGAGCTTGCCCGCTCACCGCACGGCGCCGTCCCCGAGCACCTCGTTCATCCTTCGCAGTCGCGGAAGGTGCCGAGCCAGATGCGGACGCCTGCGGCGATGAGCGGCCCGGCTTGGCCTCCGGCCCAGTCGGCGTGGGCCGGTTCGGACAGCACCAGGCGGGGCGAGTCGCCGTCGAGTCCGACCACCGAGCCGAGTCCGGGCGGGTCCTGTCCGCACAGCAGCAGCCGGAGCCGGTGCTGCCCGATCGGCCAGGAGTACTGGACGAGGCGGCCGTCCACGCTCTTGACCCCGAGGACGGGGAGCCCGGCCGTGTCGGTGTCGGTGTGCGTCCTCATGCGGCACCGCCCGGGGCGATAGCGGCGATCGGTCGCCGCCGTCCGTCCAGCCCGGGTGAGATCGGGACGATCAGGTATCGGGACCCGTCGGGGCGGGTGTGGAGGCCGGGCGCGTTCGGATCCGGCTCGGGCGGCTCGGCCGGGGGCGTGGTGGTCTGCGGTTCGGACTGGCCGTCGCAGTCCCGGCCTTCGCGGTCGTCGCGGTCGGTGAAGTAGGCGGTCCAGGCCAGGCCGGAGGCGAGAGCGGCCAACATGAGGTAGGCAAGACCGAGCAGTTGCAGCAGCCGTCTGCCGGTGCGGGGCTCGGGGTCGGGTTTGGTATCGACTTCGGGCTGCTCGAACGAGATGCGCCAGGCGTAGGACGGTTCGGGCTGAGGCGGGCGGCGGGCCGAGTGCGGCACGGGTCGCCCGGCCGGGAGTCTCCAGGGCTCCCACGGAGCGCGCGGACGCGGTGCGCCGGGCGTGGCCGGGCGCGCCCAAACCGGGGTCGCGGAGGTGGGACGAGCGGCGGTCCACTCGATCGAGGCGGCGTTTCGTGCTGGTGTGCATGCGGAGTTTTCGCGTAGCCTGACAGAGACCAAGGGAGGTATTCCTTCCGATGGTTACTGGGGCGGCCCGCCAGTCTGTTTGGCGATGGAAGGGCGGGCCGCCGCTTCCTATTCAGTTCGCTGCGCTGGGCGCGTGTCGAAACTGTGGCATCGGGGCCAGATCCGAGTCAAGGACGACACGCCCAGCCGTGCGAAGATTGACTAGACGCACCGCGGGGCCGGGAGAGTGAATCTCCCGGCCCCGCGACGTGTTCACAGAGCTCCCGCCCGACACTCGGCCCTGGACGACGCTGAGGACGATGTCGACGGTGACGTCTCACACCGTGCCAACGTCTGCTGCATCGTCATGGACCGGAACCACGACCTAAGAAGTCCTTTCTGCAACGCCGGCCAGCTCAGTCCCGGCGCGTCCTATCTGTCTAGTCTGGATTCGATGCCCTCGACTACAGCGGGGGCGTACTCCTCGAACAGCCAGGCGCCCGGCTCATCCAGTGTCGGCATGCAATCGCCGCCGCTTCGAGGAGCATGCACCTATCCCCAATCTCTTCGATCTGAGCCCTGAGGTCGACAGTGAGGTTGATCGCGCTTTCGTAACCACTTCGTAGGTGAACACGAAGCAGTCGTGCCAGAGCGGATCCAGGTAGGCGCTGAAGGCGTCCTCGCGCCACCGGCCGACCTTGTCGATCGCTTCGAGCGTGTCGAAGTACCAGTCCGCGAGGGCCGGGGCGTGCTTGGTGCCGACTTCTTCGATCTTGTCCAGGTCGTACAGAGGCACGGGGTGTTCCTTCGGAGAGCGGCGGGATCGTAACGCCGGTCAGGTTGCCACTCGCACATATTGTGCACAGTCCACGCAGAACCGATGGCCGGAGTGAACCGCCGCAAGGACAGCGAAACCGCCCCGGGCAATACGCCTAGGAACGCTCCGCGGCCTCCGGCTCGGACTCCCAGGTGGGCTTGCGCGCAGGAGTGACCACCGGCTCCAGTGGGTCCGGGGCGTCGGCGGCGACCTCCAGTTCGCTGAACCGCCTGGCGGTCACCAGCAGCCGCGATTCCACGCTCGCGACCGCCGCGTTGTACGAGCTGACGGCCGACTCCAGCGAGGTGCCCAGCTTCGAGAAGTGCCCGGCCACCGTGGCCAGCCGCTCGTGGAGCTCCCGCCCCAGCTTGTGGACCTCCTTGGCGTGCTCGGCGAGCGCCTCCTGCCGCCAGGTGTGGGCGACCGTCCGCAGCAGCACCATCAGCGTCGCCGGCGAGGCCACGACCACGCCGCGGCCGAAGGCGTCCTCCAGCAGCGTCGCGTCCGATCGCAGCGCCCCGTCGAGGAAGGCGTCGGCGGGCACGAACAGCACCACCATCTCGGGCGTGTCGTCGAACGCCCGCCAGTACTCCTTGGCGGCCAAGGTCTCCACATGCCGGCGCAGGTGCTTCGCGTGGGCGCGCAGCGCCCCGTCCCGGTCGGCCTCGTCCTCGGCCTCCAGGGCCTGCAGATACGACTGCAGCGGGGCCTTGGCGTCCACCACGACCGTCCGCCCGCCCGACAGCCGTACCACCAGGTCCGGGCGCACCGCGCGCCCGTCGACCTCGCCGGACTGCTGCTGGCTGAAGTCGCAGTGCTCGAGCATCCCCGCGGACTCGACGATGCGCCGCAGTTGGACCTCCCCCCACCGGCCGCGCACCTGCGGCGACCTCAGCGCCGTCAGCAGCCGCCCGGTCTGGTCGCGCAGCGCCTCGGAGATGTCGGCGACCCCCGAGAGCTGGATCCGGAGCTGCGCGTAGGCGTCGGTGCGCGCCCGCTCCACGTCTCCGAGCCGGGTCTCGTAGCGCGCCAGCGTGTCCGCGATCGGGGCGAGCACCTCACCGACGGCCTGCCTGGAGTGGTCGGTGGCCTCGTAGGCGACGGTCTTGAGCTTGGCCTCCAAGCGCTGCTCGTTGTCGGCCGCCGCCTCCAGCCGCGCCTGCGCCGCGGCCAACTGCGCGGCCTGCCTGCTGCGCCCGGCGAACCAGCCGCCGGCCGCGCCCGCGGCCAGGCACACCACCGCCAATAGGACCCATGTCATA
Organism: Glycomyces xiaoerkulensis; assembly: GCF_002798405.1. Taxonomy (GTDB): domain Bacteria; phylum Actinomycetota; class Actinomycetes; order Mycobacteriales; family Micromonosporaceae; genus Glycomyces; species Glycomyces xiaoerkulensis. The sequence goes on from NZ_PGGV01000038.1 coordinate 44,670, forward strand.
CCGGACAGTCTACGGACGCGCTCGCGGGTAGGCTCGCTCCATGGAACTGTGGTTGACCTTGCTTCTGATCGCAATCGCGATCATCGCCTTCGTGGTCTACTCCAACAAGCGGCGCGCCGAGCGCGACCTCGCCGACGCCGAGGCGGAGGCGCGGCGCCTGTACGAGCGGCTCGGCGGCCAGACGATGAACCTGACCGCCCCGGGCGACAACCCCGCGGCGGGGCAGGCCCTGGCCGACGCAGGTGAGCGCTACACCGCCGCCGGATCCCAGCTCGAGTCGGCCGCCACCCTCCAGCAGCACCGGCTGGTCTCCGAGACCGCCGTCGAGGGCCTCCACTACGTCCGCGCCGCGCGGGAGGCCATGGGCCTGGAGCCCGGGCCCGAGATCCCGGTCCTGCCGGGCCAGAGCCGCGCCGGCTCCCTCAAGGAGCCGGTCTCGGCCGAGGTCGAGGGCCGCAACTACACCGGCTCGCCCACCCCGGACGACCAGAACACCCACTACTACCCGGGCGGCACTGTGGAGGGGCGGCCGGTCCCGTCCGGCTGGTACAACACGCCGTGGTGGAAGCCCGCGCTCGGCGGCCTCGCGGGCGGCATGGTCGGCATGATGGTCATCAACGCCATGGTGATGCCGGCGTACGCCGGCGGCATGGTCGAGGGCGGCTCCGGCGGTGCCGACGCGGGCGCCGATGCCGGCGGCGACGCCGGGGACGCCGGTATGGACGACGGCGGCGGCGACATGGGCGGCGACATGGGCGCCGATTTCGGCGGCTTCGACTTCTGACCCGGTCTTACCACCCGGAACGGCCGACGTTCGGGGCCCGGAGGTGCAACCTCCGGGCCCCGATTTTTTTCGGCCGAACCCCGGCCGGATGCAACTGTTCCGGATCTTCAGCGCGTCAACCCCAGTAGGAACACTGCAGCAGGTTCTACCGCATTCGAGTCACCGATCCCCAGAACGCCGATAAAGGCAGAAACCGCCGCTTCGCGACCCCTCCCGCGCAGCCTGACCCCCCGAACAAGGAGATCCCGTGACACCTACCCTGCGGCGAAGCCGCACCCTGGCGGCCGCGCTCGCCGGTCTACTCGTATCCACCGGCGTCGCCTCCGGCGCCTGGGCCGAGCGGTCCGCCTCCGACACCGAACTGCTCCTGGAGCAGAAGGTCGATCCCGACCTCCTGGAAGAGATCGACGACTCCGGCGAGTCCGAGCTGTGGCTCCGCTTCGCCGGCGACCCCGACTGGAGCGGCGCGGCCGCCGCCGACGACAAGGAAGCCAAGGGCCGGGCCGCCGTCGAGGCCGCCCGCGAATTCGCCGAGGCCAGCCAAGCCGAGGCGGTCGAGGAGCTCGAGGCGGCCGGCGCCGACTACGAGACCTTCTGGGGTTCATCGACGGTGAAGGTCGACGGCGATGCCGACCTGCTCGAGGACCTGGTGGCCCTCGACGAGGTGGAGGAGGTCGTCGAGCCCTCCGAATACCACTACATCGAACCGGTCGGGACCGAGGACCGCCCGGACCACCTCTCCCCGGGCGCCGACGGGGCCGAAGCGCAGCAGGACGATCCGCTGTGGAACCTCGAGCAGGTCGGCGCACCCGAGGCGTGGGACGAGGGCGTCGACGGCGAGGGCATCGTCGTCGCCTCGATCGACTCCGGTGTGCAGTACGACCACCCGGCGCTCGTCGACCGGTACCGCGGCAACAACGGCGACGGGACGTTCACCCACGACTACAACTTCTTCGACGCCGCCGGCGAATGCGGCCGCGACCCCTGCGATCTGTTCGGCCACGGCACCCACACGATGGGCACGATGGTCGGGGACGACGGCGACGGCAACCGGATCGGGGTGGCCCCGGGCGCGACCTGGATCGCCGCCTCCGCCGGCCAAGCCCCCACCTCGGAGACCTTCCTGGCCGCGGGGGAGTGGATCGCGGCGCCGACCGACCGGCGCGGCCTCAACCCGGACCCGGCGATGGCACCCCACGTGGTCAACAACTCCTGGGGAGGCCCCGCCGAGGACCCGTTCTTCGCCGACATCGTCGACCTGTGGCACGCCGCCGGGATCATCCCGGTCTTCGCGGCCGGCAACGCCGGAGACCAGGGCTGCGAGACCGTCGGCAGCCCCGGCGACTACGGCGACGTCATCACCGTGGGCGCCACCGACATCGACGGGAACATCGCCCCCTTCTCGTCGAAGGGCCCGACGGCCGACGGACTCGTCAAGCCGGACATCGCCGCCCCCGGCGACGGCGTCCTCTCCTCGGTCCCCGGCGACGGCTACGAGGAGAACCGTGGCACCTCGATGGCCGCCCCGCACGTGGCCGGCACCGTCGCGCTCATGATGTCCTCCTCGCCGAAGCTCGAGGGCGACTACTGGAAGGTCTACAAGTACCTGACCCGCAACGCGGTAGCCGAGGACGACACCTCGTGCGGCGGCACCGCGAAGCTGAACAACGTCTACGGCCACGGCCGCCTCGACGCCTACGAGGCCGCGCTCGACCCGCCCGAGGGGAGGTTCGGCTCGCTCGACGGCGAGGTCGTCGACGAAGACGGCCGACCGGTCGCCGGTGCCCGCCTCACCCTCGACGGATGGGGCGTGGACCGGGTGGCCGCCACCGACTCCGACGGCGCCTTCGACATCGGCCGCATCCCGGCCGGGTGGTACCGGGTCACCGCCGAGCGGTTCACCTACGAGACCGCGACCGGCTGGGTCAAGGTCAAGCGCCGCGCCGACGCCGAGTTCAGCGCCCGACTGACCCGGGTGCCGGTCGAGACGGTCGAAGGCGTGGTCGCGGACGGATCGGGCCACGGCTGGCCGCTGTCGGCCGAGATCGGCACCTCCGGCGGGGAGGCCTACGCCGAGACCGACCCGTTCACCGGGGAATTCAGCCTGGAGGTCCCCGTCGAGGGCGACTGGGAACTCGACGTCCGCGCCTTCGACCGCGGGTACGGCGGGGTCTCGGTCGGCGCCGACGAGTCGGACCTGATCGAGATCCCCTTCCTCGAGGAGGAATGCACCGCACCGGGTTACGGATCGGAAGTCCTCGACGAGCGCTTCGGGGCCTCCGAGCGCCCCGAAGGCTGGGAGGTCGTCAACCGCGGCGAGGCCGAGGGCTGGGTTTTCGACGCCCCGTTCGGCTACGGCAACTCCACCACCGGCACCGGCGGATTCGCCCAGGCCAATTCGGACGCGGCCGGCCCCGAGGCGCTGGTCGACACCGACATGATCACCGCGCCGTTCGACCTGACCGAGGCCGACGACCCGACGCTGGCATTCCGGCACCTGTTCGCGGACTACGAGTTCGGCGGGGAGGCCGACATCGCCGTCTCGGCCGACGGCGGCGGCACCTGGGAACAGGTGTGGCACACCGACGCCGAACTGATCGGAGGGCTGGAGGAGATAGACCTCTCGGCCTGGGCCGACGAGGAAGCGGTGCAACTGCGGTTCCACTACACCGACAACGACACGTGGGCCTTCGTCTGGCAGGTCGACGACGTCCGCATCGGCTGCGACCTCCTCGGCGGCGGCCTGGTGCGCGGCACGGTCGCCGACCAGGACGGCGAACCGGTCGAGGGCGCGACCGTCCTCGACCCGGCCACCGGGAACGGCGCCGTCACCGACGGCCGCGGTGAGTACGTCCTGTTCACCGATGCCGGAGCCGCCACATTGGAGGCTTCGGCCGAGGCGTTCGGGTCCGGCTCCTCCGAGCTCGAGGTCGTCGCCGACGCCGTGGTCGGCGCCGACTTCCGGCTGACCCCCGCGGAGTGAGCCCGTTAATGACGGGCGGCGCACCGACCGGCCGGCCAGGGCCTCGGTGCGCCGCCCGTCGTCGACGGCCACCTGGCCGTTGACCAGGACGTACGGGATGCCGGCGGCCTGCCGCCGGGGCTCGGCGAAGGTGGCGCGGGCGTCGACGGTGCCGGGGTCGAACAACACCAGGTCGGCCGCGCAACCGGGGGCGACGACGCCGCGGTCGGCCAGGCCCAGCCGCCTCGCGGGCGCGCCCGTCAGGTGCGCGACCATCTCCTCCAGAGTGAACATGCCCAGCTCACGGCAGTAGTGGCCGAGGTAGCGGGCGAAGCTGCCCCAGCCGCGCGGGTGGATCTTGTCCCCGTGCAGCACCCCGTCGGTGGACCCGGTGTGGGTGGGGTGGCGCATGATCAGGCGGACGTTCTCCTCGTTGCCGACGTGCATCAGGCAGCCGGTGCCGAAGTCGTCCTCGACCAGCAGATCGAGGTACACATCGGACGGCGGCGCGGCGCGTTCGGCGGCCACCTCGGCGACGGTCCGGCCCACCAGGCGCCGCAGCCCGGGCCGCGCGACCCCGGCGATCTCGATGCGGCTCCAGTCGACCGGGACGCCGTTGGCGCCGTCGGTGCCGGTCTCGTCGAGCTCTCGGACGATCCGGCCCCGGGCGCCGGGGTCGGCCAGGCGAGCGGCCAGCGCCCCGTAGCCGCCTTCGACCGACCAGCTCGGCAGCAGCGCGGCCAGCATCGTCATCCCCGGCAGGTAGGGGTAGGTGTCCAGGCCGATGTCGAGGCCCTCGTCCCGGCCCTCGTCGACGAGTTTGAGCAGTTCCCCCGCCCGTCCGGCGTTGACCTCGTAGTTCATGGTGGCGTGGGCCAGGTGCAGGGCGCACCCGGAGGCGCGGGCGATCGCGATCATCTCGGCGTAGCCCTCGAGCGCGCCGGCGCCGTAGCTGCGCTGGTGCGGGGCGAAGAACCCGCCGTAGCGCGCGACCACCTCGCACAGCTCGACCAGCTCGGCCGTGTCGGCGTACATGCCGGGGGCGTAGTTGAGCCCCGCCGAGAGCCCGACCGCGCCCGCCTCGAGCCCGGCGGCGACCTCGCGCCGCATGGCCTGGAGTTCGGCCTCGGAGGGCGGCCGGGAGTCCCAGCCCATCGCCAGCATCCGCACCGTCCCGTGGGGGACCAGGTAGGCGGCGTTGGTGGGGGTGCCGCGGTCGAGCCGGTCGAGGTAGTCGCCGACGCCGCGCCAGTCCGCCTCCAGGCCCTCGGGGCGGCCGTTCCAGGCGCTGATGGCGTCCCACATCTGCGGGGCGGTGGCCTCGTCGACCGGGGCGTAGCTGAGGCCGTCCTGCCCGAGCACCTCCAGGGTGCAGCCCTGGCCGAGCTTGGCGAGGTGCTCGGGGTCGGTCAGGACCGCCAGCTCGGAGTGGGCGTGCATGTCGATGAAGCCGGGGGCGCAGACCAGACCGGCCGCGTCGATGACGCGGCGCCCCTCGAGCCGTTCGTCCGCCGCGACGGCCGCAATGCGGCCGCCGGCGACGCCGACGTCGGCGCGGAAGCGGGCGGCGCCGGTGCCGTCGACGACCTCGGCGCCCCGGATGACCAGGTCCAGCTCGGACATGCACGATCCCTTCCCTAGACGCGGACGCGTAAGTCTACGTAGGCCAGCGCGTCGATCTCCACCAGCATCTCGGCCCTCGGGAGGGCGCACACGACGGTGGTGCGGGCCGGTGGCGGGGTCCCTTCGGAGGTGCGGGCGGCGACGAAGTCGGCGTAGGCCTCGTTCATGGCCGCGAAGTCGCCGCGGTCGGCCAGGTAGACCCGCAGCACGACCACGTCGTCGAAGTGCGCGCCGCCGGCGGTGAGGATCGCGTGGACGTTGTCGAAGGCGCGCCGGGTCTGGGCCGCGGCGTCCCCGGGGTGCAGGTATTCGCCGGTGGCCGGATCGACCGGGCCCTGGCCGGAGACCTGGAGCAGCGGTCCCTTGCGGACGCCCTGGGGGAAGGCGTGGGCGGGAGCGGGGGCGGCGGTGGTGTGGATCGGAGTCTTCGCTGTCATATAGTAAATATACCTTCATATTTGGGAGCGGCCGAGATGGAAGACCGACGGATCCGCGCGCTGCGCGAGGAAACCCTGGACTGGCGCTTCAAGGCGGCGCCCGCCGCCGCCCACGGCCTGCGGCTCGGCGAATGGCTGGAGTCCATGCCTCACCTGTCCGACCTCGAAACCCCGCTGGCGGTCCTGCGCGCCGAGGCGCTCGAGCACAACCTCGCCGCGATGGCCGCTTGGTGCGCCGAACGCGGACTCACCCTGGCCCCGCACGGCAAGGCCACCATGGCGCCGCAGCTCTGGCACCGCCAGATCCGGGCCGGGGCCGCCGCCGTCACCGTCGCCAACCTGCCCCAGGCCCGAGTGGCGCGGGCCTTCGGCGCCGACCGGCTGCTGGTCGCCAACGAGGTCACCGGCGCCGCCGGAGCGGCCTGGCTGGCCGAGTGGGCCGCCGAGGGCGCCCGGATCACCGTCTTCGCCGACTCCCCGGCCGCAGCCGGCGTCCTCGCCCGAGCCGGAGGCGGGCCGCTGGAGGTGGCCGTGGAGCTCGGCGTCGCCGGCGGCAGGGGAGGAGCGCGCGGCATCGACGCGGCGCTGGCGGTGGCCGAGGCGGTCCGGTCTGCTCCGAATCTGCGCCTGGCCGGAGTCGGCGGCTACGAGGGCGCGGTCACCGGCGAGACCACCCCCGGAGCACTCGCGGCCGTGGACGCCTACCTCCGCGACCTCGCCGACCTCTGGGAAGCCGTGGAATTCGAAGTGGACCGCCCGATGCTCACCGCCGGCGGCAGCGCCTACGTCGACCGGGTCGCGGCCGTGCTCGGCCCGTTGGCGGGACCGGCCGAGGTGGTGCTGCGCTCGGGCTCCTACCTGATCCACGACGACGGCTTCTACGCGCGCCTGACCCCCGCGGCCAGGGGCGCGGACGGACCGGACCTGCTCCCGGCGCTGGAGGCCCGGACCCGCGTCCTGTCACTGCCCGAACCGGGCCTGGCGATCCTCGACGCCGGGCGCCGCGACCTCCCGTTCGACCAGGGCCTGCCGGTGCCCCTGGGACTGCAGGGCGCACGGTGCACGCAGATCAGCGACCAGCACCTGTTCCTGACCGGCCCGCTCGAGGACCTGGACGTCGGCGACGTGGTCGCACTCGGCCTGTCGCACCCGTGCACGGCGTTCGACAAGTGGAACCTGATCCCGGTGGTCGAGGAGGCGACCGGCCGCGTGGTGGACGCGATCCGGACGTTCTTCTAGGCGCCCGCGAGGACCGCCCGGAGGGCGGCCACGACCGGGAGGTTGCCCGGCAGCCAGCGGACCCGGTCGAGTTCGTCGGCGGCCAGCCAGCGCAGGTCGCCGTGCTCCAGGGGCTCGGGCTCGCCGCCGTCCAGCCGCGCCAGGTAGACCCGCAGCAGGTAGCGCCCGCCGCCGGTGACCAGGTCGCCGCCGACGCGCTCGCCCACCTCGATCTCGGCGCCGAGCTCCTCACGGCACTCGCGGCGGAGCGCCTCGGCCTCGGTCTCGCCGGCTTCGACCTTGCCGCCGGGGAACTCCCACAGACCCGCCAGCTCCGGGGGGTGGGCGCGGGCGGCGGCGAGGATCTTGTCGCCCGCGCGGATCGCGGCGCCGACGACGACTCGTGGTTGGTTCACGGCCGGAAGTCTACCGCCGTCCGGTTTCGGCTAGCACATCCAAGTCGCGAGTATGTAACGGTGCGTACCGGACTGGGGCGTGGTGCGACGATCCGTGACCGGGGAGTATTCCCGGCGTCCCTCATCCGTTCGGTCGAGACTCGATGGCACGTGCGGTCAGGAATCGTCGCCGTCGGCACAAAACCAGACAAGAACCGTACCGTCCCTTCCGAAATATCCGAAATGCCGGTTATGCAACCCTGGACAGAAGCTGAGGGAGCGGGAAGACTCGGTTCAGAAACGATAAAGATACGGCGACAATTCAGACACGAACGTCCCTGCTGTCTGCGAGTGCCGTATGTGGATCAACCTTACTGAGCGGCTGCGACCCGGCCACGCCAGGGTGGCATATCGCGCGGCCGATACAGATGGCGACGGTGCCATATGGGGAGAACGGAGCAAGACGACAACGTGCTGCTGGACGCACTCAGGGAGCTCAACGGTTGGGTCGCGGACGACGGCCGCCTCACGCGGACGCTGCCGCTCGACGAATCCCAGCACGCCGAGCTCGCCGAACAGATCAAGATCTTCGCCGACACGCTCGACGTCCATCCGGACGTCTCCAGGTCCGAGGAGGCGACGCTCATCGTGCTCGCCCGCGAGGGCGGCTTCAGCCTCACCGACGTGACCTTCGCCGGAAGGGTCGAGAGCGCCTACCTCTCCATCGCCGGAGACCGCGCGGAACGGGAGGACCCCGCACTCTCCCGCAGCCGCCTCTCCCGCTGGCTCAAACGGAGCCCGTGACCCGGACCCGCCGAGCGTGCCGTCACTCCGGTTCGATCCGTACGACGGTGTCGCCGAGGAGCAGGGTGGCGCTCCCGTTCCTGACGAGGCCGTCGCTCGGCCGCTCCCGATCGGAGTAGAAGGTCCCGACCCGATCGCCCTCGACCGACAGCAGATCGAAAGCGGTGGCCGCGCGGCCCCTCACCACCCGTTCCCACCAGCCGGATTCCCTGGCCAGCAACGCGGCCTCGAATCCGGTCGCGGTGTAGCCGCCCGGGGCCGCCTCGGCCTCCCAGACGGTCTCTCCGGTCAAGCCGTCGATCAGGTGCGCCCGGTCGTCCGATCCGGCGGCGTACCGGAGGTTCAGTGCTTCATGGTCGGCCGGAGCCTGCGGCACGTCCAACTCGATCGCGACCGCCGAGTCGCGCTCGCCGACTCCCACGGATCTCTGCGCGACGGCCGTGTCGACCGCCCATAGGGCGTCGTGCCCCGCCTCAGCGGTTCCGGTCAGGTACAGGACCTCCCCGTAGGACCAGCCGACGGGCGAGCACGACCTCGGGGGAGACGGCCAGTCGACTTCGTGCTCGGTCCATTCGGCCGTGGAACCACGTCCGAACAGCCGGAGGCCGCAGCGGTCCTCGTCGAGGGTGTAGATCGCCTCGTCGATCGCCCGGGGCGGCCGGTCGCCGTCGACCGGGATCAGTTCGGCGCCCTCGTCGACGACCGGTTCCGCCAGCTCCAGCCTCGACACCGACCAGTGGTCGGCCGACCCGGTCCGGTGGGCGACGACCAGCGGTGAGGTCCATGCCTGGAGTTCGAATCGGTCGGGCATGGTCGTCACCTCGGCGACGTCCTCGGCGACCGTCGATTCGTTGCCGAGCCACATGTCGAGCTCGGTCAGGACGCCGGTGCTGGGGCTCCACAGCATGCCGTTCCGGCCGTCGACCGCGATGAGTTCGGTCCCGGCCGGTGCCGGCCGCTGCCAACTCCACCGCCACCCGGAGCCGTCCCCGTGACCGGGCGTGAACGCGCCGATCCTGGTCCCGTCCGACTCCGAGGCCAGTACGACGAAGAAGCCGATCCGCGCCAAGGCCAGGTCGACCACCCGCTCGCCGTCCTCGGCTTCGAACCGGTGCGCCACGGCGCCGTCGTCGTTGTCGACGGCTATGAAGCCGCGCTCGGTCCGGACGAGGGTGAGCGAATCGTTCGTGTCCACGATGTCCAGCGCGCCCTCTCCCGGGAGCGCGGTCCGCCATGCGGCGTCCGAACCGCTTTCGGACCTGAACTGGAGCGCGACCGCGATCAGCAGCACGGCCACCAGCACCGGTACCAGTCGGCGCACGTGCCGCCCGGCACGCTCCGGCCGCCGGTTCCGGTCGGATTCGACTGCTGTGGACATCCGGGGCTCCGCGGGTCTCGAAGGGCTACCACCAGTATGCCAGGAGTCCGCGACACGTCCATTTCGCACGCCGGAGCGGCGGCGTCCCGGCCGGCCTGCGTCAGCCCAATTCGAACCGCATGTGCGGCAGCACCCTTCCGGGGACCGAACCGCTGGGCGACTGCCCGATCCTTTCGGCTCCGTACCGGGCGTAGAAGGGCTCGGCGCCGGGATCGGCGTCCAGCACCAGCCGCCGGATACCGCGCTCGGCGGCCGCGCTCAGGGCATCGCGCAGCAGCGCGCCGCCGACGCCCGCACCGATCATGTCGAGGTCGACGAACAGTGCGGCGAGTTCCGCTGCGGGAGGCGAACCCTCGATCCTGTGGAAACCGACGATCCGACCGTCCAGATCGGCCACGGTCACCCCCGAGCCCAGCTTCTCGGGGGTGATGGCCAGTTCGGCCCGGCATGCCTCCAAGAACCCGGGCGAGTAGCCCCAGTGGCTCTTGGACCGCATGGCGAGCCCGGAGAGTTCGTCGGCCTCGTCGGCGCGAGCGGGACGCAACCGCCCCAGGTCCCGGCGAACGAGCTCCGACCATCGCAGGTTCGTCAGTTGCACGCGCTCTCATCGTCGGGGCCGACCTCGACGTCCACTCTGCCGTTGCCGGGGCCGAACGTCACGCAGCGGTCCGGTTCGGCGGTGCCGAAGGAGTCGACGGTGCGGTAGGTCAGGGTCTGCCGGTCGGAGCGTTTGAGCGTGAACGGCTCGGTGTAGGTGACCCATTCGCCGCCGTCGAGCCGGTACTCGGTGCGTGCGACGGCGGCCGGGTCCGCGGCCTCGGCGTCCAGCGAGACGCTGATCCAGTTGTTGCCCCGGTAGTTCAGCGTCGTACTCGGAGCCTCGGGGACACCCTCCGGCCAGTTCACGAGCACCCGGTCGCCGTCGTCGCTCACCTGCTCCACGGTGATGGCGTTGATCGAGTAGGCGTTGCCGCCCCCGCCGCCGCGGATTGCGATGTTGCCGACGAGGGCGTCGGCAGGCTGGCTCCCGTCGAGGGTGATCTCCGTTACCAGGTCGTAGGTGCCCATGTTGACCATGCCGCTGTTGAAGTACGCGGGGATGAACGTGGCCGTCTCGCCGGCCCCGTACTGGTGGTCGTTGACGACCGCGCCGTCGCCGCTGGTGTACCCGCCGTTGGTGTTGTCCTCGATCCACCGGACGCGGATCGCGGTCGTGCCCTTGGCGGTGTAGTTCACGGTGAAGCGGTAGGTCTCCCCCTGCTCCGGACGGAAGGCGACCTCGCCGTCGTCGGTGGTGGACCACGGCCAGACCGAGGCGTCGTCGCCCAGGATGATGTTGGCGCCGCTCCAGGTGTCGCCCCTGGAGGTGTCGAAGACGTGGACGCCCGGGAGCGATGGGAGGTCCCCGCCTCCCGGGGTCTCGATGTAGTCGTGCGCGGCGAGGAATCCGGCCGGGTACAGGATGCCCAGAAGCGCGTCCTTGGCCTTGCCGTCGTAGTCGTAGGGCATGGCGAACTCGCCGCCCTTCCATCCGGTGCGGACGTCGCGGACGCCGGCCAGCTTCACGGCGGTGATCACGTGCGGATTGCTCGTGGTGTTGGCCGGGCCGGCCGCGTGGTCGCGGTAGACCTGGAACAGCTCGGCGTACTTCATGCCCTGGTTGTTCTCGTTCTCGGGCGTCAGCGTGCCGGGCGGGAGGGCTATGTCCATCTCGGTGACGTTGACCTCCACGTCGTCCAGCGACGCGAAGAGCTGGATGTTGCTCTCGACGTCTGCGACGTCGGTGTCGAGGTTGTAGTGGCCCTGCATGCCGATCACCTCGATCAGCGGCTTGCCGTCCGGGCGGACGCCTTCGTTGCGTTCGTTGATGTCCTGCACCATCTCGTAGACCACGCGCGCCTTCTCCGGGGAGTCCAGCCCGAAGTCGTTGTAGGTGAGCTTGACGTCCCAGCCGCCCGCGTCGACCACCTCCGCGGCCTTCAGGAACGCGAGCTCCACCCAGTCGGAGCCGAGCGCCTGGTACCAGCCTTCGCCCTTGGCCAGCGAGGCGCGCCAGTCGTCCGGGTCGGCGGTGCCCACGGCCTCGTTCACCACGTCGATCGCCTCGAGTTCGCCGCCGTAGCGCCCCAGGACGCCTTCGATGTGGGAGTTCAGGTTGTCGAGCGCCACGTCGTGATCGAACGTGCCCGGCTGGTCGTACCGGGCCGGGGGTGCGTCCCACATCCAGGTGGGCGTCTGGGAGTGCCATGCCAGGGTGTGTCCCGAGAACTTCAGGTCGGGGTTGCGCTCGGCATACCTCGCCATTGCCGCGTCCGCCGCGTCGAAGGTGAACTCGCCCTTGACCTCCTGCGTGCTCTCGGGCTTCATCTCGTTGCCCGGGGTGTAGGACGCGTAGTTGTAGATCAGGCCGTCGATCTCGCCGGCCCCGAAGATGCCGAAGGAGAAGTAGTCCTGGTAGGCGTCCTTCAGCGGCGTGTAGTGCTCGAAGGTCTGCCCGGTGGGCGGGAGGCCCTCCTGGGCGGCCGCTGGTTGGGCGGTGGTCAGGGCGGCGACCGCCACGAGGCCGGAGAGCGCGGATGCGGCGACGCCGCGGGCCGCGCGCCGGGTGCTCCTCCGGAGGGGTGTGGTCATCGGGATGGTCATACGGCTCCTCCGGCGAGGGCTCGCGCGCTGCGCACGGGCGACCTTTGGTAAACGATTGCTCATTTCGTAGTTAAACATATCAATATCTCCCGGCATGTCAAGGCACCGCGAAATTCCGCAACTGCGCACGGAGGTAACGTGTCGCCGCAGGGGCCGAGGGAAGGAGACGAAGTGGCCGTCATAGCCGCGGGCCGGCGGCATTCCGTCGCATGCCGGGACGACGGCACCGTCATCGCCTGCGGCAACGGCCGAGCCGGTGAGTGCGACGTGCGGTCCTGGTCCGACGTCGTCGCCGTCGCGGCCGGAAACGTGCACCCTGCCCGCAACACCGGCCGATCGCACACGGTCGGGCTTCGAGCCGACGGATCCGTCCTCGCCGCCGGCTGGGACCGCGACGGCCAGACCGATGTCTCGGCATGGAGCGAGGTCACGGCGGTCGCAGCAGGCTGGAGAACCACGCTCGGCCTCCGGGCGGACGGCACCGTGGCCGCCACCGGGCGCGACGCAGAAGGCCAGTGCGATGTGGACGCTTGGAGAGAAGTCGTCGCGATCTCCTGCGGAGACTGGCACTCCGTCGCGGTCTGCGGCGACGGAACGGCGGTCGCCGCCGGCAACAATCGGCGCGGGCAGTGCGAGATCGGCCGATGGCGCAAGCTGGTCGGCATCGCCGCCGGGTACCTGCACACCGTCGGACTGCGGGACGACGGCACGGTCATCGCCACCGGCGAGAACGAGTCGGGCGAATGCGACGTCGCAGCGTGGCGATCGGTCTCGGCGGTGGCCTCCGGCAGCCGCCACACCATCGCTCTTCGCGAGGACGGGACGGTCTGCGCCGCCGGCGACAATCGGCACGGGCAGTGCGAGGTGCGGGCGTGGACGGGCGTCGCGGCGATCGCGGCAGGGGCGACGCATTCACTCGGGCTGCTCGCCGACGGGACCGTCGTGGCGGCCGGAGACAACGCCGATGGGCAGTGCGAGGTGGACACCTGGCGGCTGCGTCGAAACCGAGCCCAACCTCGCCCTCCGGGCCCGTCCGCTCTCCGGCACCGACGGTCTGGTCCACTTGCGCAGTGATCATCGAACGCATCGTTCCCGACCTGACCGTCGCCGACCTCCCGGAGGCGATCCGCGAGCACACCGAGATCCTCGGCCTCGAGGTGGTGATGGACCACGGCTGGATCGCCACGCTCGCCGACGGCGCGGGGCGGCAGTTGAACCTGATGACCGCAGACGCCACGGCCGAGGTGAACCCCGACGTGTCGGTCTTCGTCGACGACGTCCGCGCGGCGCACGAGGCGGCGGTCTCGGCCGGCGCCGAGATCGTGCACCCCCTCACCTCCGAACCGTGGGGCGTCACCCGGTTCTTCTACCGCGACTCGTCCGGACGGGTCGTCAACGTCGGCTCCCACACCCGGCCGTAACGTCCGGGTGGGCCGTTCCCGAAGGTCCGCCCCGGACCTCCGTCAGCGCGAACGTCTCCGCACGCCGTCGAGCGCGCGCCGACCGGTCACCACCAGCAGCACGTCCTTGGCGGACAGGCGGTGCTCCTCGCCCTCGCCCACGGTCAGATCCGCGTCGTCGGCGACCAGTCGCCTGCCGCCCAGGTCGACGCCGAAGTAGGCGAGGTTCCGGGGCTCGGCCGAGCCCAGTGCCAGGGCGATCCGGTCGGCCGGCGGTGCGGGCAGCTCCAGCGGTTCGGTCATGTCGAGGCCGTGGATCACCTCGTGGCTGAGAGCGCCGGCGGGCCCGCCGCCGGGCGGCCGCCACGGGTGCCGGACATTGCTCCGGTAGATCTCGGCCAGCTCCTCGTCGCGCAGCTTCCGGGTCGTCGTACGGGCGTCCCGATCGGCGAACCGGTCGAAGGAGAACCGCGCCCGCACCATCCCGCCGAGAAAGCCGAACCCCGAGATCCGGAACGGCATCGTCATGTGCGCGAGAACCTCGCGGACCCGCCAGCCCTCGCAGAGCGAAGGGGTGGCCCACTGATCGGGTCCGAAGTCTGCGGCAAGGGAGGCGAGCCGCTCGCGCTCGGCGAAGGTCTCGGCGGCGAAGCGTTCTGAATCGGGAGTACCCATGTGGTGCCGTCCTTTCGAAGTCGGTCGTCACCACTGATACGACCTGCACGGACGAAACTCATCGCTCCAGCGTCTCGGGAAGGGAGAATTCCGCGAAGCGGTCCTCCCGGCCGAGGAACGTGGTGAGCCGGGCTATGCGCCCCGCGCGCGGCTCGACCAGGACCAGCGCGAACGGTCGCAGGCACCCGGCCTCGTCCGGGCGGTACTGCCCGAAGCCGGGCGAGCCGTTGATCGCGGTCGGCACCAGCCGGTCCCCGGCGCACGCCTCACTGCTCGTCGTCAGGTCGGCGACGAGCTCACCGCCCCGCAGCCACCACAGGAACGGCGGCATCGACGCGATCACGTCCTCGCGCAGGACCGCGGTCATCTCAGCCAGGTCGTGTGACTCGAAGGCGGCCACATACCGACCCAGCAGCCTCCGCTGCTCCGGGTCCTCGGGCTCGAGGATGTCGGTCGGTTCGGGCCGCTCGGCCTGCAAGGCCGCGCGGGCGCGCTGGAGGGCGCTGTTGACCGAAGGCACCGTCGCATCGAGGATCCACGCGCTCTCCTTCGCCGAGAAGGCGAGGACGTCCCGCAGCACCAGGACGGCGCGCTGGCGCGGCGCGAGGCGCTGGAGGAGCGCGATGAAGGCCAGCCGGATCGTCTCGCGCTCGACGGCGGCGTCGCCGGGATCGTCGGCGTCGAACAGGCGCCGGTCCGGCATCGGTTCTACCCAGCGGTCGGCGGGCAGCGGTGGGCCGAGCTCGCCGCCGTCGAAGGCCGGGACGAGATCCATCGCCAGCGCGCGGCGTTTGGCTCCCCGGAGCATGTCTATGCAGATGTTGGTGGCGATCCGGTGGACCCAGGTGGTCAGCCTGCCCCGGGCCGGGTCATAGCGGTCGGCCCTGGCCGCGGCGCGGATGAGGGTCTCCTGGACCGCGTCGTCGGTGTCGGCGGCGGACCCGAGCAGCCGGTAGCAGTACCGCGTGAGCGGGGCGCGGAGCGCCTCGAGCTCCGCTGCGGTCGGTTCGGCCATTCGCTGTGCACCTCCGCGGCAATTGTGCCGCGGACCGCCGACGGCGCCGACGCTCCAGGCGCCGGGCCTTCCCCCACAGGGAAGGGCGGATCAGGCGATGCCCGTCCGTGCGGCGGTCCCGTTCTTTCGCCGGTTGGCGTTGAAGCGCGCCTTCTTCTGGCGGTTCCCGCACGTGTTCATGTCGCACCATTTGCGGGTGCGGCTCTGACTGGTGTCGAAGAAGGCGGCTCGGCAGGTCGGCGACGCGCACAGGGCCAGTCTGCCGTCCCGTTCGCCCGCGATGATGCCGATCGCGTCCGCGGCGATGACGCTCAGGGCGTCTTCCACACGGGAGGCCGGGCCGAGTCGCCACCGCCGGTCGCCCTCGGGCGTCAGGACGGCCGCGGCCCGGCCCTGAACGCTGCGGTCGTTGATGATCCGGACGGCGGACTCGGGGAGGTCCTCTCCGATCGCGGCCGCAGTCGCGGCGGCGTGGATCGATTCCCGCAGTTCCCGAGCGAGGTCGAGCTGGGCCCTGGTGCAGGAGTCCACGGCCAGGCCGTTCACTTCCAGCCAGTCGATGAGCCGCTGCGGCGTGGGAATGCGCTCCAGGGCGTTGCCGCAGCGCTCGGTCAGCGTCGCCGTGAAGCTGGTCGCCAGCACGTTGCCGAGGCGGAAGGCGGGGAACGCGGCAGGCATGGAACCACCTTAGCAGGTTGCATATCGGCGGCCGATCATGCTAGAACCGTCTAAGACGGTTCCATACTCCAGGAGGTCTCATGCCCCGTCCCACCGACGGCGTGGAGGCATTCGAAGCCCGCGCCACCGAAGCCGAACTCGACGACCTGCGCGCGCGATTGGCCGCGGCGCGGCTACCGGAGGCCGAGACGGTCCATCGCGCCGTGCCCGGCCCACTCCGATGGGAGCAGGGCGTCCCCCTCGCCGACCTCGTCGATCTCGTGGACTACTGGCGCACCGGGTACGATTGGCGATCGTTCGAAGAGCGCCTCAACCGCATCGGCCAGTTCCGCACGACCATCGATGGTCTGGGAATCCACTTCCTGCACCGCCGATCCGCGCGCGCAGACGCCACTCCGCTGATCCTCACCCACGGCTGGCCGGGCAGCATTTCCGAGTTCACCGCCGCAGTGGACGAGCTGGCGGATCCGAAGGACGCGGACGCTCCGGCGTTCCACGTCGTGGTTCCATCGCTGCCGGGCTTCGGCTACAGCGACAAGCCGGCCGCCACCGGGTGGGGGATCGAACAGATCGCCGCCGCCTGGGTGGAGCTGATGGGAAGGCTCGGCTACGCCAGGTTCGCGGCCCACGGCGGCGACTGGGGAGGTGTGATCACCACGGTGCTCGGCGGCCGGTTCCCCTCGCACGTCCTGGGCATCCACACCACGTACGCGGAGGCGCCGCCCGGGCTGACGACGGAGGGGCTGACGACGGTCGAGCGCGAATGGACCGAGGAGACCCGCGACTTCTGGCGCAACCGCGCGGCGTACGCGAAGCAGCAGGCGACCCGGCCGCAGACCATCGGCTACTCGCTGGTCGACTCACCGGTCGGGCTTCTGGCCTGGATCCTCGACAAGTTCGCCGAGTGGACCGACAACGAGGACGGCCCGTTCGAGACGATCTCCAGGGACGACGTCCTCGACGATGTCACCCTGTACTGGCTGACGCGCACCGGTGCATCCTCGGCCCGCATCTACTACGAGAGCCACAACTCTGTGGACCCCGAACTCCGGGTCGACGTCCCGTCGGCGATCACCGTGTACCCCCGCGACATCGCGAAGTGCCCGCGCCCCTGGGCGCGGGAGCGGTACCGGCGGATCGTCCGATGGAGCTCGCCCGAGGCCGGTGGACACTTCCCCTCGCTGGAGGTCCCCGAGCACTTCGTCAAGGACCTGCGGGAAGGACTCGCGGCAGTGCTGGCCGCATCGCCCGGGGCAAGGTGACGGGCCGGGCGTGGGAAACCGCCGTCGCCCCGCTGCTTCTCAACGGCGCTAAACGTTGAACCTGAACTCGACCACGTCGCCGTCTCGCATAACGTAATCCTTGCCCTCCATGCGGACCTTGCCGGCCGACTTCGCCGCCTGGAGCGTCCCGGCCTCCATCAGGTCGTCGTAGGAGACGATCTCGGCCTTGATGAAGCCGCGCTGGAAATCGGTGTGGATCTCCCCGGCCGCCTCGGGGGCGGTGGCGCCCTTCCGGATCGTCCACGCCCGGCTCTCCTTGGGGCCGGCGGTCAGGTAGGTCTGGAGTCCGAGCGTGGAGAAGCCGACCCCGGCCAGCCGGTCGAGGCCCGGCTCGGTCTGGCCGGTCGACTCCAGCATCTCGCGGGACTCCTCGGGCTCCAGGTCCACCAGCTCGGACTCGAACTTGGCGTCGAGGATGACCGCCTCGGCGGGGGCCACCGTCTCGCGGAGCTTCGCGGCCAGCTCCTCGTCGCCCACCTGGTCCTCGTCCACGTTGAACACGTAGATGAACGGCTTGGCGGTGAGCAGGTGCAGGTCCTGCAGCAGCTCGGTGTCGAGCCCGGCGGAGAAGACGGTCCGGCCCGAGTCGAGGACGTCGCGGGCCTCCTGGACGGCCTTGACCTTGGGCTGCTTGGTCTTGTCGACCCGCGCCTCCTTCTCCAGGCGCGTGAGGACCTTGTCGATGGTCTGGAGGTCGGCGAGGATCAGCTCGGTGTTGACCGTCTCGATGTCGTCGGGCGGGGAGATCGTGCCGTCGACGTGGGTGACGTTGTCGTCCTCGAAGACGCGGACTACCTGGGCGATCGCCGAGCATTCGCGGATGTTCGACAGGAACTGGTTGCCCTTGCCCGCACCCTCGGAGGCGCCCTTGACCAGGCCGGCGATGTCGAGGAACGTGACGGTCGCCGGGATCAGCTTCTCGGAGTCGTACATCTCGGCCAGCTTCGGCAGCCGGTCGTCCGGGACGGCCACCACGCCGACGTTCGGCTCGATGGTGGCGAACGGGTAGTTCGCCGACAGGATGTCCGCACGGGTCAGGGCGTTGAACAGGGTGCTCTTGCCGACGTTGGGCAATCCGACGATGCCGATGCTGAGTTTCACGGGAACCAAGCCTAGCCGCAGCGGTCCCGGACCGGCGACGCCGCGTCGCCCGAACCGGCTCAGGCAGTCAGCAGGCCGACCCCGAGGGTCAGGGTTCCGGCCGCCAGCCCGGCGGCCCCGATCCACAGCAGCCCGATCAGGCCGTTGGGCTTCTCGACCTCCCGACCCGCCGAGGACAGGAAGAACCCGGCCGACATGAAGATCGCCGCGAACGGCACCCCGGCGCGGGCGATCCATCCGGCGAAGCCGGTCAGGCCCGTGGCGTCGGCCAGGACCAGGCACACCAGCCCCAGCGTGACGAGCATCCCGGCGTGCGCGTGCCCGGCGCGGGCGAAGGTCTTCTGGAAGTCGGTCATCGGCACCTTGCCGCGCACGATCGCCAGCAGGAAGGTCCCGCCGATCTCGATGGTGATGACGGTGAGCAGGACGATCCCGGCGATGATGCGGGAGGAGTCGCTGAGTTCGAGCATGGTGGGCCTTTCGGATCGCGGGTTGACACTGTCAAGATAGCGCGTCAACTTGACAGTGTCAAGATTTGCGGTATGGTTCCCCGGTGAGCAGCACCTACCACCACGGCGACCTGCGCCGGGCCCTCATCGACGCCGCGGTCGAGGCGATCGCGGAGACCGGCCCCAGCGCGCTGAGCCTGCGGGCGGCCGCGAAGCGCGCCGGCGTCTCGCACTCGGCCCCCGCCCACCACTTCGGGGACAAGGCGGGCCTGCTCACCGCCGTCGCCGTCCAAGGCTACGAGCGCTTCGCCGACACCCTGGAGCGGTCCTGGCGGCGGACCGGCGACTTCATCGAGGTCGGCGCCGCCTACCTGCGCTTCGCGATCGACCACCGCGCCTACTTCGAGACGATGTTCCGGCCCGAGCTGCTCCACGAGGAGGACCCGGACCTGGTGCGCGGCCGGGAACGGGCCCGGCGCATCCTCTACCTCGGCTCGGCCCCCGCCGAGGAGGGCGTGCTCTACGACCGGCGGGCGCTGGCGGCCTGGTCGCTGGTCCACGGGCTGTCCAGCCTGCTGGTGTCGGGGAACTTCCCGCCCGAGCTCGCCGCCGACCCGGAGGCGGCCTTCAGGGCCGTCGCGGCCGGACTCGGCGAACTGCGCGGTTGAGCGCGGGCGCTCCGGAAGGCTCAGGCCCGCTCGCCCTTCTTGCCCTTGCGGAAGATCTTGCGGCCCAGCCACACCAGCGGGTCGTAGCGGTCGCCCGCCACGCGCTCCTTCATCGGGATGATCGCGTTGTCGGTGATATGGATGTTCTCCGGGCAGACCTCGGTGCAGCACTTGGTGATGTTGCAGTAGCCGAGGCCCTGCTCGTCCTGGGCCATGTCCTGGCGGTCGTCCCGCGCGTCCAGGGGGTGCATGTCGAGCTCGGCGGCCCGGATGAACATCCGCGGCCCCGAGAACGGGGGCTTGTTCTCCTCGTGGTCCCGCACCACGTGGCAGGTGTTCTGGCACAGGAAGCACTCGATGCACTTGCGGAACTCCTGGCTCCGCTCCACGTCGACCTGCTGCATCCGGTAGTCGCCGGGCTTGACCCCGGCGGGCGGCTTGAACGCGGGCATCTCGCGCGCCTTCTCGTAGTTGAACGAGACGTCGCAGACCAGATCCCGCACGACCGGGAACGTCCGCAGCGGCGTGACGGTCACGTCCTCACCCTCGTCGAACAGGTTCATCCGCGTCATGCACATCAGCCGCGGCATCCCGTTCACCTCGGCCGAGCACGAACCGCACTTGCCGGCTTTGCAGTTCCAACGCACCGCCAGGTCGGGGGCCTGCTCGGCCTGGATGCGGTGGATGACGTCGAGGATGACCTCGCCCTCGTTGACCTCCACCTCGAACTCCGCGAAGTCGCCGCCGTCGGCGTCGCCCCGCCATACTCGGAAGGTCCGTGTGCTCATTCGGCCTCCTCCTTTCCTTCCTCGCCCGACGCGGTCTCCGCCTCGCTCCGGTACTCATCGGGGGTCATGTACTTGCCGAGCTCGCCGGGCTCGAACAGGCCCAGCAGCTCCTCCGGCATCGCCGGCACCGGGCGGCGCCGCAGCCGCACCTCGCCGTCCTCGAGGGCCTCGACCAGATTGAGCTTGCGCCACTGCGGGTCCATGCCCGGAGCGTCCTCTCGCGTGTGGCCGCCGCGCGACTCGTCGCGCTCGAGAGCGGCCCTGGCGGTCGCCACCGAGCACAGCCACATGTTGTGCAGATCCAGCGCCAGGTGCCAGCCGGGGTTGTAGGCCCTGCCGCCGATCGCGGTGACGTTGTCGATCCGCGGGCGCAGCTCCTCGAGGTCGCCGAGGGCCTCCTCGAGCTCGGCGGCGCGGCGGATGATCCCGACCAGGCGGCCGTTGACCGCCTGGAGCGCGGCCTGGAGCTGATAGGGGTTCTCGCCGTCGTTGTCGAACGGCCGCAGCGCGGCCGCCATCGCCGACTCGATCTCACCGTCGGTCACCTTGACCGCCCCGGCACGGGAGGCGTGCCCGGCGGCGAACTCGCCGGCCCGCTTGCCGAACACCAGCAGGTCCGACAGTGAGTTGCCGCCCAACCGGTTCGAGCCGTGCATGCCGCCGGAGACCTCGCCGGCGGCGAACAGGCCGTCCACCTTGGAGGCGGTGGTCTCGGCGTCGACCTCCACCCCGCCCATGATGTAGTGGCAGGTAGGACCCACCTCCATCGGCTCGGCGGTGATGTCGACGTCGGCCAGCTCCTTGAACTGGTGGTACATCGACGGCAGCTTCTTCATGATGAATTCGGCGCTCCGCCGGGAGGCGATGTCGAGGTAGACCCCGCCGTTCTCGGTGCCCCGACCGGCCTTGACCTCGGAATTGATCGCCCGCGCCACCTCGTCGCGCGGCAGCAGCTCGGGCGGGCGCCGGTTGTTGTCGGGGTCGGAGTACCAGCGGTCGGCCTCTTCGGGGGTGTCGGCGTACTGGGCCTTGAACACCTCGGGGATGTATTCGAACATGAACCGTCGGCCCTCGGAGTTCTTCAGCACCCCGCCGTCTCCGCGGACCGACTCGGTGACCAGGATGCCCCGGACCGACGCCGGCCAGACCATGCCGGTCGGGTGGAACTGGATGAACTCCATGTTGATCAGGCTCGCCCCGGCCTTGAGGGCCAGCGCGTGCCCGTCTCCGGTGTACTCCCAGGAATTCGAGGTGACCTTGAACGACCGGCCGATGCCGCCGGTGGCCAGCACTACCGAGGGCGCCTCGACGGCCAGGAACGCGCCGGTGTCGCGGCGGTAGCCGAAGGCGCCCTTGACCGCGCCGTCCTCCAGGATCAGCTCGGTCATGGTCGTCTCGTCGATGACCTTCAGCATGGACTCGTACCGGCCGGACTCGGCCTTGTCCTCCTGCTGCATCGAGACCAGCTTCTGCTGGAGCGTGCGGATCAGCTCCAGGCCGGTGCGGTCGCCCACGTGCGCCAGGCGGGGATATTCGTGCCCGCCGAAGTTGCGCTGGCTGATCTTGCCCTCGGCGGTGCGGTCGAACAGCGCCCCGTAGGTCTCCAGCTCCCAGATCCGGTCGGGCGCCTCTTGGGCGTGGAGTTCGGCCATCCGGTAGTTGTTGAGGAACTTGCCGCCGCGCATGGTGTCGCGGAAGTGGACCTTCCAGCCGTCGCCCGGGTTGACGTTGCCCATCGCCGCGGCCGCGCCGCCCTCGGCCATCACCGTGTGCGCCTTGCCGAACAGTGACTTGGAGACGACGATGACCGATTTTCCGGCGAGGCGGGCCTCGACCGCGGCGCGGAGTCCGGCCCCGCCGGCGCCGATGATGAGCACGTCGCAGGCGAGCCGCTCGACTTCATCCACAGTGGTTTCGCTCATGAGTCTGCCTTAGTTGAAGCGGTGCTAATTGATGAACCGGAGGTCGGCGATCATCCCGGACGCGACGGCCATGACGTAGAAGTCGGTGAGCGCCAGGGAGGCCAGTGTGATCCAGGCCCACATCATGTGCCGGTTGTTGAGGACGGTCACGAACGACCACAGGCGGTAGCGGATCGGGTTCTTCGAGAAGTGGCGCAGCCGCCCGCCCATCACGTGGCGGCAGGAGTGGCAGCCGAGGGTGTAGCACCACAGCAGCACGACGTTGGCCACCAGCACGAGGTTGCCGAGGCCGAACCCGAAGCCCGCCGGCGACTGGAAGGCCAGGATCGCGTCGTAGGTGTTGATCACCGAGATGAGGAACGCCGCGTAGAAGAAGTAGCGGTGGAAGTTCTGCAGGATCAGCGGGAAGCGGGTCTCGCCGGTGTAGCGGGCGTGCCCGTCGGGGACGGCGCAGGCGGGCGGCGAGAGCCAGAACGACCGGTAGTAGGCCTTGCGGTAGTAGTAGCAGGTGAGCCGGAACGCCAGCAGGAACGGCAGACTCAGCGCCGCGTAGGGGATGAGCGGGTGGTCCGGCAGGATACGTCCGAAGTGGGCCGAGTCGGGGATGCAGCCGTCGGAGATGCACGGCGAGTAGAACGGCGTCAGGTAGTGGTAGTCGGCCGCCCAGTAGTCGCCCTGGTAGAACACGCGGAAGGTCGCGTAGGCGACCCAGGCGGTAATGCCGATGACGGTGAGCACCGGCCCGCGCATCCAACGGTCGGTCCGGAGGTTGCGCGCGCTGATCGACGCGCGCGGCGGAGAGGAGACGTCGGTGTCGTCGGTCGTGGTCATCTGCGCCCCTTCGCGCGAGAACTCGGACAAGGCGGGCGTGGCCGCTCGCTCAGCGCAGGATAACGCCATCGACCGCACCACGGGCCATGGGGTTGGTCACAAACGCGAGCAATGCTCTGATCTGGTCGGTAGCGTTCGGAGTTTCCCCTGGGGCGAGAGTCGGCGAGTGCCGCATTCGGCCGCGGTTACCCTTGGCGCATGAGCGAACGCGGCATCGTCTTCGTCCACGCCCATCCCGACGACGAGACCGTCGGCACCGGCGCCACCGTCGCCCACTACGCCGCCCGGCCCGACGCTCGCGTCACCATCGTCACCTGCACCCTCGGCGAAGAGGGTGAGGTCCGCGTGCCCGAGCTGGCGATGCTCGCCGCCGACCGGGCCGACCAGCTCGGCGGCTTCCGCTACTGGGAATGCCGCGAGGCCACCGCGGCGCTCGGGGTCGACGACCTCGTCTTCCTCGGCGGCATCGGCCGCTGGCGCGACTCCGGCATGATGGGCACGCCCTCCAACCACCACCCCCGGGCGTTCTGGCGGGCCGAGGTCGACGAGGCCGCCGGGCTCCTGGTCGAGGTCCTCCGCGACCGCCGCCCCGAAGTCCTGGTCACCTACGACCCCGACGGCTTCTACGGCCACCCCGACCACATCCAGGCCCACCGGGTGGCGATGCGCGGCGCCGAGCTCGCCGCCGACGGCACCTGGCGGCCCGATCTCGGGGCCGCCCACGACATCCGCAAGATCTACTGGACCACCGTCCCCGGAAGCGTGCTCGCCGAACACTTCGAAGAGTTCAAGCACGCCACCGACAACCCGTTCGAAGGCGTCGCCTCGGTCGAGGAGCTGCCCTTCGGGGTCCCCGACGAGGAGGTCGACGCCTGCGTCGCCGGCGACAGGGAGGCCGCCGAGCGGAAGCTGGCGGCCATGCGCGCCCACCGCACCCAGATCGCCGCCGGCGACTGGCTGAGCGTGCTCGGCGAGCGGCTCGGGGCCGAGGCGTTCGGCGCCGAGCACTACCGGCTGGTCAAAGGCGAGCGCGGCCCCGGCTCGGGCCCCCACCGATGGGAGACCGACCTGCTGGCCTGAGCGATCGGGATTGGTCCGGCCGGCAGCGGGTATCCGCCGCCGCGTCCGTTTCGCCGACACCCGTACGGCGGGCGCGGCATCATGAAGACCCGGGAGATGACGCCCGGCCGCCGTCAGCGCGGCCGCAGGAGGACCGACGCGATGGATTACTGGACCCAGCTCGGGCTGCTGGTGCTGGCCTTGGGCCTCGGCATCCTGGTGGGGGCCGAGCGCGAATACCAGGGCAAGGCCGCCGGGATGCGGACGCACGCCCTGATCGCGGCCGGTGCGGCGCTGTTCGTCACCGCCGGCCGCTGGGGGTTCGACCTCCCGGTGGAGGCCCCGGGCGTCGACCCCGCCCGCGTGGCCGCGCAGGTGGTGGCCGGCATCGGCTTCCTCGGTGCCGGCGTGATCTTCTTCCACCGCAACATCGTCCACGGGATGACCACGGCGGCCTCGATCTGGATGACCACCGCCATCGCGATGGCCTGCGCCGCCGGACTGCCGTGGCTGGCGGCCACCGTGACCGCGCTGCACCTGCTGGTGGTGGCCGGCCTGAACCCGGTCGAGCGGGCCATCGGCCGCCACGCCCGCCACATCGGGCGGCTCCATCTGGTCTACAGCTCGACCACCGCCCTGACCCAGGCCCTGGCGACGTGCACCGAGGAGGGCTTCACCGTCACCGAGATCAGTCCGGAGCGCGGCCGGGAGGACCACGAGCGCAGCACCACCCTCACCCTCCACGGTCGCGGTTCGGTCGCCGACCTCACCAGCCACCTCACCCGGACCTCCGGAATCGTGGGCGTCACGTTTGAGGACCTCTGAAGCGGGGAAGACCGGCCCCACGCGAAGGAAAGGGTGCGCCGGAGGAGGGCATCGGCGCGCCAGGCAGGATTCGAACCTGCGACCGTCGGATTAGAAGTCCGGTGCTCTATCCAGCTGAGCTACTGGCGCCCGGCGGGGTCGCATAACGGACGCCGCGCCAGCGCAAGGATACCCGCTGGGAGCGAACACACGGGTACGGGGCGTCGGAAGAACACCCCAAACGATTCTTCGCGACGCCCCGGAATTGCTGACCCAACTCAATCAGTAGTCCGCCTTGCCCTGAGTGTCAAGCACCATGTGGCGGGTTGTCGCCAAGTTGTTACCAATGGCCGGGTTGGGAGTTGCCGATGACGTACTCGAGATGCATTGGGGCCAGGCGTTGTTCGAGGTAGACCGCATCGGCCGTTCCACTGTGCAAGCGGTTGGGGGCACCGCCGCCGCCCCGCGCCGCGCGGCCACGTCCCGGTGCCGCTGTGTCACACTTGCCCCATACGATCCGTGAGGAGCGGCCATGTCCGACCAGCAGCCACCCACCCCGGAACAACCGGCCGAATCGCAGCAGACGCC
Source organism: Glycomyces xiaoerkulensis (assembly GCF_002798405.1). Taxonomy (GTDB): domain Bacteria; phylum Actinomycetota; class Actinomycetes; order Mycobacteriales; family Micromonosporaceae; genus Glycomyces; species Glycomyces xiaoerkulensis. Next base: position 70,175 of record NZ_PGGV01000038.1, read on the forward strand.
CCGGGAACCCACGGTCCTGCGCGGCATTTCCACCCGTGCGTGGGAACACCCCGCCGACCGGGGCGCCCTGGTCGCCCTGCGCGAACTGCGCGGCTTCGACGTCGTGATGCGCAAGCTATCCGGAATGCTCTCCGAGCGCGCCATTCGCCTGATGTTCCTCGGCTCGGCCATCAAGGTCGACCGCCACCAGTACTCGCGCGTCTACGACGCCTACCTGAACGTCGCAGCCGTCCTCGACGTCGCCGAGAGCGACCTCCCCGACCTGTACGTCGCCCGCAACCCCGACCTGTTCGGGATGTGCATCGGGATCGACAATCCGCTCATCGTGATCGGATCGGGCTCGCTCGACATGCTCGACGAGAGCGAACTGCGCTTCCTGCTCGCCCATGAACTCGGTCACGCCCTCTCCGGGCACGGCCTCTACCGGACCCTGCTGATGGTGCTCCTGCGCCTGACCACCTCGGTCGCGTGGATCCCGGTCGGCGCGGTCGGTCTGCGCGTCATCACCGCCGCCCTCAACGAGTGGCAGCGCAAGTCCGAGCTCTCGGCCGACCGCGCCGGTCTGCTGGCCGTCCAGGACCCGGCCGCGGCCGTCCGCTTCATGGCCAAAATGGCCGGCGGCGGCGACCTGTCCGACGTGGATACCGCGGCGTTCCTGGAGCAGGCCAAGGAATACGAGTCCGGAGGCGACCTGCGCGAGAGTTTCCTCAAGCTGGCGCTGCTGGAACAGCGCAGCCACGACTTCGCCGTCGCCCGGGCCGCCTCGATCAAGGCCTGGGTCGACGACGGCGAATACCGCGACTACCTGGCCGGCGACTACCCGCGGCGCGAGGACGACGAAGGCGCCTCGATCTCCGAGGAGGCCAAGGCCGCCGCGAAATCCTACAAAGACGTATTCGAAACCTCGGGCGACCCGCTGGCGAAGCTGCTGCGCAAGGTGCGCGACGGCTTCTAAAGACGCGGTCATCGGGCCAGCCGCTCCAGCAGCAGCGCCTCGGCCGCACAGACCCGCTCGAACATTTCCAGATCGAGCGATTCGTTGGGGCCGTGCGGGTTCGAATGCTGGTCCTCCACCCCGGTCACCAGGATCGCCGCCTCCGGGAACAGCTCCTGGAAGGTAGCGATCATCGGGATCGAGCCGCCGACCCCGATCTCGACCGGGGCGGTCCCGCCCCACGCCTCGGCGAACGCCTCCCGCGCGGCGTCGAACGCAGGCCCGGTCGTGTCGATGGCGCACGGATCGCCGACGCCCGAATCGGACGTGACGGCGACCTCGGCCCCCCACGGCGCCCGCCGCCGGAAATGCGCCGCGACCGCCTCGAGCGCTCTCGAGGCGTCGTCGCCCGGAGCGAGCCGGAACGACACCTTCGCCCGCGCCCTCGGCTGCAGCGCGTTCGCCGCCTCCGCCGCGCCCGGCGCATCGATACCCAGGACGGTCGCGGTCGGCTTGGTCCACATCCGCTCGGTCAGCCGCCCGGTCCCGATGAACTCGGCGCCCGGAAGCATCCCGGCCTCGTCCCGCAGCGCCGCCTCGTCGTAGTCCAGCTCGGGCCCCTCGGCGGAGACCAGACCCTCGACCGCCACGTCGCCGCGCTCGTCGTGCATCGTCGCCAGCAGCCGGCACAGGGCGGTGAGCGCATCGGGCACCGGGCCGCCGTACAGGCCCGAGTGCAGCGCGCCGCCCAGCAGCGAGACCTCCACATAGGCGTTCAGGACCCCGCGCAGCGAAGTCGTGAACGCCGGGACCTCGGTCTTCCAGTTCATCGAGTCGGCGATCACCACCACGTCGGCGCTCAGCGCCTCCCGGTGCTCTCGGAGCAGCGCCTCCAGCGTCGGAGACCCGAACTCCTCCTCGCCTTCGATGAGGAGCTTCACACCCACCGACGGCTTCCCGTCGAACGCGCGCAGCGCCGCCACGTGCGCCATCACCCCGGCCTTGTCGTCGGCGGCGCCGCGGCCGTAGAGGCGCCCGGCGCGCTCGACCGGTTCGAACGGGTCGTCCTGCTTCCACAGGGCCGGATCGCCGATCGGCTGCACGTCCTGGTGGGCGTACAGCAGCACCGTCGGCCGCCCGGCCGGGGCCGGGAAGTCGGCGAACACGCTCGGCTGGCCCGACTCGTGCCGGATCTGCCGGACCTCGGCGGCACCGGCCTCCTCCAGCAGCCGCTGCACCGCGTCGGCGCCCCGGCGGACCGGCTCGTGGTCGAAACCGTCGAAGGCGACCCCGGGGATCCGAACCAGCCGCTCCAGGTCCGCGCGCACACCCGGCATCGCGTCGCGCACCGCATTCACCACATCGCTCATGGAGGCCAATGATAGGCCCGGTCTACACTCGCTCCGTGTTCCAACGATTCGGGTTCCTGACCTCGGCGCGCTGGCTGGGGTTGACGGCCGCGGCGATCGTCGTGGTGGTGGTCTGCACGCTGCTGGCCCAGTGGCAGTGGGGCCGCGCCGAAGAGCGCGCCGAAGCCAACGCCCGGATCGACGCCGACGGCGCCCCCGCCGCGCTGGAGGAGGTCCTCCCGGCCGGGTCGGCGCTCGACGACCAGGACCGCTGGACGCTCGTCGAAGCCACCGGCGCCTACGACACCGACCACGAGATCGTGCTGCGGGCCCGGACCAACGACGGCGTCAACGGCTACGAGTTCGCCACTCCACTGGTCCTCGGCGACGGCACCGCGCTGCTGGTCGTCCGCGGCTTCATCGCCTCCGACGGCTCCGGTTCGGCCCCCGACCACCCGCCCGCGCCGTCCGGTGAGGTCACCGTGGTCGGGCGCCTCTACGAGAGCGAACCGGCCGCCGGGCGGGTCGACGCCGAAGCCGGGGCCGTCAGAGCCCGGCGCCTGAGCATCGACCGGCTCGCCGAGCACCTCGGCGACTACGAGCTGCGCGCGGCCTGGATCGGCGAGGCCGAGCCCGCCGACGGGTTCACCGCGCTGGAGACGCCGTCGTTCCGCGCCTGGCAGAACTACTCCTACGCCGTCCAGTGGGCCCTGTTCGCCGCGCTCGTCCCGCTCGGCTGGGTCGTCCTGATCCGCCGCGAGCTGCGCGGCGAGCCCGACGGCCCCGTCGGGCGGGGCGTCAATCGCCGAACTGGATCGCATTCGACGGCGCGTTGAAGTCTTCGACCGGTTCGTCCTCCAACGCGTCCTTGAGGATGTTCCCGACCGTCTCCTTCGAGACCGAAGAGTTCCCCCGGCCGACCGCGTTGTGGATGTAATCCGGGTCGGCCATGAACGCCCCCACCGTCAGCTGCGGCGTGTAGCCCAGGAACCACGAGGTCCGGTTGTTGTCGGTGGTCCCGGACTTGCCGGCGACCGGGCGCCCGAGGATCTCGCCGACGTTCCGCGAGGTGCCCCAGGGGCCGCAGTCGGTGCCTTCGCGCTGCGTCTCGGTCACGCACCGGCCCGCGTCGGTCGCGGCACGCGCGATGTCCTCATCGATCTCCTGGTGGCAGCGCGGCTCGGTCACGTTCAGCTCCTGGCCGTGCGCGTCGATCACCCTGGTGACCGGCAGCGGCTCGCAGTACTGCCCCTCGCCGGCGAGGGTGTTGAACACGTTGGTCATCTCGATCGGCTGCACGTCGGAGACGCCGAGCGTGAACGGCCCCCAGCCGGCGCGGCGCTCCTCCGAGGCGTAGTAGGCGTCGCCCTCGCTGCGCCACTCCAGACCCATCCGCTCGGCCATCTCGACGGCCTTGTCCGCGCCGACCCGGTCGATCAACTGTGCGAAGTAAGTGTTGACCGACATGCCGAAGCCCGACCACATGTTGCGGTTCCCGGCCATCGACGCCGATCCGTTCTTCGGGCACCAGCGCCCGCCGCAGGAGGTGGTCGCCGACACGAAGCTCGTCGTCACCCGGTGCGGGGAGTCGATGTCGTAGTCGAGCGGATAGCCCTCGTCCAAAGCCGCGAGCAAGGTGAACACCTTGAACGTCGACCCGGCCTGGTAGCCGCCGGTGTCGCCGCCGCCCAGCACCGGGTTGACGGTGTTGGGGTAGTTGCCCTTGCGGTCGTCGATCGACGGGTTCGAATGGGGTCCGTTGTCCGACTGGTCGTACGAGAACGACCGGTTCAGGCCGAGGCCCTTGATGCGCCCGGTGCCCGGCTCCATCACCACCGCGCCGTGGGCCAGCGGGTTGCTCTGGTCCTTGGCGTCGTTGACGGTGCCGTTGGCGATCTTCTGGATGTCCGGGTCGAGGCTGGTGATGATCGTGTAACCGCCCTGGCGAAGCTCGCGCTCCCGGTCGCCCGGGGTCTCGCCGAAGGCGTCCTGCTCGCGCCACCAGCGCCGGAAGATGTCGCAGAAGAACCCGAACTCGGTCGAGGTGCCGTCGATGACGATGCACGAGTTCGGCGGGTTGTACACGTCGAGCTCGATCGGCGTGCCGCGGACCTCCGAGGCGTCGCCCCGCGAGAGGTAGTCGGTCTGGACCATGCGGTCCAGCACCCAGTTGCGGCGGCCCAGCGCCGCCGTCTGGTCCGAGGTGACCGGGTCGTACGACGAGGGCGCCTGCACCAGGCCGGCCAGCAGCGCCGCTTCATCGAGCTCCAGCTCCGAAGGGTGCTTGGAGAAGTACACCTGGCTGGCGGCGAAGATGCCGTATGCGTTGTGCCCGAAGTAGGCCTGGTTGAGGTAGCGCTCGAGGATCTCGTCCTTGGTGAGCTGCTCCTCCAGGGCCATCGCGAGCCGGGCCTCGCGGAGCTTGCGCGAGACGGTCTGCTCGGTGGCGTCGATGACCTCCTCGATGGAGTCGGCGTTGAGGCGCAGCGCGCCGCGCACGTACTGCATGGTGATCGTCGAAGCGCCCTGCCGGACCTCGCCGGAGGTCTGGTTCGCGACCGCCGCGCGCACGATGCCGCGGTAGTCGATCCCGTTGTGGTCGTAGAAGCGGGTGTCCTCGGCGGCCACCATCGCCTGCCGCATCACCGGCGAGACCTCGTCGAGGGTGACCGGGCGCCGGAATTCGTCGTAGAACATGCTGATGAGGGTCTCGCCGTCGGAGGCGTAGACGTACGACGTCAGCGGCGGATCGGTGTCGGCGACCTCCTCCGAGAGCGTGTCGATCCTGTCGAAGCCCGCCTTGGCGCTCAGTCCGGCCATTGCCACCAGGGGGAACACCAGCGCCGCTATCCCCAGTCCGCACAGCAGACTGGTGCGTAGCAGGGCGGAGACCCCGTCGGCGTAGCGGCTCGCATTGCCGGGGCCTACGGAGCCGACGCCGGTCATCTGTCGGTGGCGGGGTCGATTGCGCATATATATAGCCTAGGCCACATGCGCGACGTGAAGAATGGAAAACGCTCTGCATTCTGCATTGCGTTGTCTAAGGCGCGCTTAAGGACACGGACGGGTCATCACTCCCGCACCGCCCGCATCGACGGCGATACGTAACAGCCCCGCAATGCGCCGGTTAGATGTGTGCGACGAACCGTGCCTACTCTTGCACACAGTCCCGAGAGAAGCACGCTAGGGAGGCGGACGTGTCGGTCTACGAGGTAGGGCTGCGACTGCGCGGCAAGACCGTGCTGGTCGTCGGCGGCGGCACCATCGCCGCCAGGCGCGTCCCCCGGCTGCTCGACGCCGGCGCGCGCGTGAGGCTGGTCGCCCCCGAAGCCACCGCCACGCTCGGCGACCTGGCCGCCTCCGGCGAGCTCCGGTGGGAGCGGCGCGGCTGGCGGCCCGGGGACGGAGCCGACGCTTGGTTCGTGCTGGCCGCCACCGACGACCCCGAGGTCAACGCCGCCGTCGCGGCCGAGGCCGAGGCCGGCCGCGTCTGGTGCGTCCGCGCCGACGACGCCGGGTCCTCCGACGCCTGGACGCTCGCTGCCACCGAGTTCGACGGTGTCGGCGTCGGCGTCTCCGCCTCCGGCGACCCGGTCCGCGCGGCCGGCGTCCGCGACGCCATCGCGGCTCTGCTGCGCAGCGGCGAGCTCGACGTCCCCCGAGGCCGCTCGTCGCGGCGGCCGGTCGGCGTCGCGCTCATCGGCGCCGGTCCCGGCGACGCCGACCTGATCACCTTGCGCGGGCTCGAACTGCTCCGGCGGGCCGAGGTGGTCGTCTCCGACCGGCTCGCACCGCAGGAGCTGCTCGACCTGCTCAGCGACGAGGTCGAACTCGTCGACGCCGCGAAGCTCCCGTACGGGCGCCACACCGTCCAGGAGCAGATCAACGAGGTCATGGTCGAGCGGGCGCTGGCCGGCAAGTTCGTGGTGCGCCTCAAGGGAGGCGACGGCTTCGTGTTCGGCCGGGGCGCCGAGGAGCTCGACGCCTGCCTGGAGGCCGGTGTGCCGGTCCAGATCGTCCCGGGCGTCTCCTCGTCCATCGCCGGGCCCGCCGCGGCCGGTATCAGCGTCACCGAGCGCGGTGTGGTCCACGACTTCACCGTCGTCACCGGCCACGTGCCGCCGGACGACCCCAAGAGCCGCGTCAACTGGGCCGCGCTCGGCCAGTCCCACGGCACCCTGGTGATGCTGATGGCGGTCAAGAACCGCGCGGCCATCGCCGAGGCCCTCATCGCGAACGGGCGCGACCCGCGCGATCCGGTGCGCATTGTGGAGAACGCCACGACCAAGAACCAGACGATCCGCTCCTGCTCCCTCGCCGAACTCGGTGCGGCCGAGGCCCACCACCCGGCCGTGATCGTCGTGGGAGCGGTCGCCGGCCGCCGCCGCGCATTACTCCAAAGTAACCTGACTTAAGCCACTCTCGGGTCACCCACGTTCGAGATCTTTCTGTGACATTGCGACCCTGGTACGGGTTGCGCGAGCCGATTAGGCTCAACGGCGTGTGTCGATCCTCCAGGATCCCCCGCAAACCCCCTGGAGGCGACTACCCCCGCGCTCTAGCGCCCTGACCATCCCAATATGAGGAACTGTCTGCGATGACCACCATCAACTCCGACGCCCGGCGCCTCAACGTCAAGGGTCTGCTGATTGCGGTGGGCCTGCCCGTGGTGTTGGTCGGCGCGTTGGTCGCCACGCTGCTCGGTACCGGGGCGTTCTCCCGTGACAATCAGGGCGAGGACGCCAGCATGTGGCTGTGGACCACGCCGGCCGGTGAGATCGCCCGCGTCAACGGGCTGACCGCGGCCACCGACGCCCGGTTCGAGATCACCGACGCGGCGGGCAACCCGGTCCAGATCGAGCAGACCGACACGCACCTGCTGCTGCGCAACATCGCCACCGGTGAGGTGTCGGCGGTGGACCTGTCCACGCTGTCGCTGACCGGCTCGGCCGAGACCGCCCCCGGCGAGGGGGTGCGCCTGGCGCTCCACGACGATGGCGCGTTCATCGTCGATCAGGTGCAGGGCAAGGTCAATCAGGTCGATCCGTCGACGCTGGAGCCGGTGGGTGAGGCGCTGTCGTTCCCGGCGGGCCTGACCGGCGGTGCCTTCGATGCCGAGGGGAAGCTGTGGGTCGGAGTGCCCGGCGAGGGCACGGTGGTCGAGATCGAGCCGGGCGAAACCGGTGCCCGGACCCTGGCGACGAAGGCGGTGGCCGAACCGCGCCAGGAGCTGTCGTTGACCGTGCTGGGCGACGGGGTGGCGGTGCTCAACAAGACCGTGCATCGGATGACGACGCTGCGGTCGGACGGACGGATCCATGAGGCCGACATCGAGCTGCTGGGGCCGTCGGAGACGCCGGAGACCAGTCCGGGGACGGTGGCGGCGGTGACGGTCACCGATCCGCCCTCGGTGGTGACCGTCGACGACGACCAGGCCACGTCGTTCGATATCGGGGCGACGCCGTCCTCGACGCTGGGGGCGGCGATGGAGTTCCACGAGCGGGTGTACGTGCCCGACGGCACGAACGGCCTGGTGTGGGTCTACGACCTGGACGGCACCGAGTTGGAGCGGATCGAGATCGATTCGGGCGGGGGACCGGTCGAGCTGTACCACTCGGGTGACACCTTGTTCGCCAACGCGGTGAACACGAATCAGGCCGTGGTGGTCTCGGCCGACGGGCAGGCCCGCATGGCCGAGAAGGACCGCGACGACATCCTCGGCGGCAACGCGCCGCCCGACGACGAGGACGAGGACTCCGGCGAAGGCGAAGAGGGAGACGAGGGCGACGACGGCGGCCAGGAGGAAGGCCCGCCCGGCGCGGTGGCCAACCTCGCCGGCACCGCCGGCGACGGCCTGATCAACCTGTCGTGGGACGCGGCTCCGAACAACGGCTCCGCGCTGACCAAGTACGTCATCGAAGGCGCCGGCCAGTCCTGGGAGATCGCCCCCAATCAGCGGATCCTCGAGATAGGCGAGCTCGACAACGGCGAGCCCTACACCTTCACCGTGACCGCCCACAACGCCCACGGCGCCGGCGACACGGCGACCTCGCCGTCGATAACGCCCTCCGCCGAGGTACCCGACCCGGTCGGCAGCGTCGAGGCCGTCGCCAACCCGGACGGCACGGTCGAAGTCACCTGGGACGAGGCCGACGGCCAGGGCAACGACGTGACCGGCTACCAGGTCGAGGCCGTCAACGGCGACGGAGAGCGCGCGGTGGTCGGCGAAGCCGACGGCACGAGCCTCACCGTCGCCGACGGCGAGCTGACCTACGGCACCCAATACGCCTTCTCGGTCACGACACTCGCCGCCGAAGCCGCCGCCGAGCCGTCGGAACCGTCGGACCCGGTGACGCCGTTCAACGTCCCGGACGCCCCGGGCGACCTGCTCGCCCAGACCGCCCAGGACGCGGCCGGATCGATCGACGTCACCTGGAGTCAGCCCAGGCGCAACGGCCGCGCGATCGAGAAGTACATCGTGACCGCCGGCGGCCAGACCAAGGAGGTCTCGAACCAGGCCGAGGTCCGCATGGACGGCTTCGCCGACGGCCAGAACGTGCAGGTCAGCGTGGTCGCCGTGAACGAGGCCGGCGAATCCGAGCCGGCCACCGGCACCTCGAACACCATGGAGCCGCCGACCGTCCAGGTCTCGGGCAACTCGTCGACGGCCACCTCGATCACGGTCAACATGACCTACGACGACGGCGGCGGCGACGTGACCTGCACGCTTATCCGCGGCAACAAGCTGAACGTGGCCAAAGGTTCATGCGACAGCCTCACCGAAAACGGCCTGCGCGCCTCGTCGGACTACACCTACAAGGTCCGGATCGCGAACGCCGCCGGGCGCTCGAGCACGAACAACTTCGGCCTCTCCACCAACAACATTCGGGGTGAGGTCTACTTCGGGTGCGACGTGGACGTGGACAACAACTACTGCGACTCGGTCGACGGCGTCGGCCTGTACGACAACGCCCAGAGGAACGGCTCTCCCGCCCGAACGGTCAATACCGGAGACCGCTTCCGAGCCGTATGCTGGACCACCGGACCGAGGATCAAACCCCGAGGCCAGGAGTCGGACGGCTACGTCGACTACCACGAGGGCAAGAACGCCACCAACAAGCAGATCCTGCTCGGCAACGACCTGTACATACCGTTCGCCTGGTTCAACATCGACGGGGTCGGCAAGAACTCGGTCGGGAACGTACCCCAGTGTTAAGTAGGAAGCGACGAGAATGCAGGACACCGAGCAGACCCATCCGCTGCAGGCGCCCCGGCAGGCGCAGCAGCAGGTCACGCTCAACGCCGGGCAGGCCGAGGCGTTCGCCGCCACGTTCGAGCGCCTCGCCGCCGCGGTGGACACGGTCGTGCTCGGCAAGCCCGAAGTCGTGCGCCTGGCACTGACGGCCATGTTCGCCGAGGGCCACATCCTCCTGGAGGACGTGCCCGGCACCGGGAAGACGACGCTGGCCCGCGCGATGGCCTCGGCGGTCTCGGGCCAGTGGCGCCGCATCCAGTTCACCCCCGACCTCCTGCCCTCCGACGTCTCCGGCGTCACCATCTTCAACCAGTCCTCGGGCGGCTTCGAGTTCCACCCGGGGCCGGTCTTCGCCAACATCGTCATCGCCGACGAGATCAACCGGGCCAGCCCGAAGACCCAGTCAGCGCTGCTCGAGGTCATGGAGGAGGGCCGTGTCACCGTCGACGGGCAGCCGCATCAGGTGCCCTCCCCGTTCGTCGTCGTGGCCACCCAGAACCCGGTCGAGATGGACGGCACCTACCGCCTGCCCGAGGCCCAGCTCGACCGGTTCCTGGTGAAACTGTCGGTCGGCTATCCGGTGGAGGCCGCCGAGATCGAGGTCCTGCGCGGCACCCACCAGCGGTCGGCCGACGCCGTCCCCGCCGTGGTCGACACCGACACCGTCGCCCAGATGGCCGAGATCGCCAAGTACGTCTACATCGCCGAACCGCTCTACGCCTACCTGGTGCAACTGGCGCAGGCCACCCGGCAGCACCCGCAGGTCGCCGTCGGCGTCAGCCCGCGCGGACTGATCGCCCTGACCCGCGCGGCCTCGGTCTACGCCCTCTCCCAAGGCCGGACCTACATCATCCCCGAAGACGTCAAGGCCCTCGCCGAGCCGGTCTTCGGACACCGCATCCAACTCGCCCCCGACGCGGCCATGCGCGGCGCCAGCGGCCCCGCGGTCGTGGCCGACGTCTTCGATCAGGTCCCCGTCCCGCTGCCCGCCTCGGCGGCATGAACCGGCTGGACTCCCTACGCTCGCTGCCGATCACCGGGCGGGGCGTGGGGCTGGCCGCCGCCGCGGTCGCCCTCGCAACGGCCGGCTGGAGCTGGGGCTACCCCGAACTGGTCGCCTTCGGCACCGCGGCCGGGACCGCCTGCGTCGCCGCCGTCTCGGTCATCGCCGCCAAGCCGCGCCTGGAGGTCGACCGCGGCCTCGCGCCCGACCGCGTCTCGGTCGGCGATTCGGCGACGGTCGCCCTGGAAGTGCGCAACACCGGGCGCTGGCGCTCGGTCAACGCGCGCGCCGTCGACGTCTACGGCGGGCCCACCCACGCCGCCAGGCGGGTCGCCGTGCCGCTGTCGCGCCTGCGCCCCGGCCGGACGGCGAACGCCTCCTACCCGATCCCGACCGAGCGGCGCGGCATCGTCGACGTCGGCCCGCTCGGCATCGGCAAGCGCGACCTCCTCGGCCTGGCCGCCACCGCCGGATCCTTCGGCCCCGCCTCCCGGCTGTGGGTCCACCCGCGGCTGTGGACCCTCGCCCGCACCCCCGACGGCCTCGCCCGCTCCCTAGAAGGCACCGCCGACAAGGTCGAGCAGGGGTCGCTGACGTTCCACTCCCTGCGGGAGTACGTCGTCGGCGACGAGCTGCGCCACGTCCATTGGCGGACCTCGGCGCGCATCGGCCAGCTCATGGTCAAAGAGCACGTCGACACCTCGGTGCCGACGGTCGCGATCGCGCTCGACGACCGCCCCGAAGGCTGGCCCGACCCCGATTCCTTCGAGACCGCCTGCGAGGCCGCCTACTCGGTCCTGACCGCCTGCTTCCGCGCCGAATACCACGCGGCCCTGGTCACCGCCTCCGGCAGCGCCATCTCCGGGGCGGGCCGCGACGCCTACGGCGACCAGTTGGCCGAGCTCGAGTGCGACGCGACCGACTCGCTCGACGCCTTCATCGCGCGTCTCCAGGGAGGCCGCTTCGGCGACACCCTCGTCTGGATCACGGGGGTCGAACCGCCGACCGCCCGACTGGCCGCCCTCAAACGGGCCTATCCGGTCGTCGTCGCCGTCCACCTCGCCCCCGACCTGGACTCCTCCGCCACCCTCCAGGGCGGCCTGCCCTTCCTCCGCGCCGCGAACGGCGAGCAGTTCGCCTCGGCCTGGGACGGCGGTGGCGCCTCCCTATGAGACCCACCCGCTACCGGATCCGCGTCGCCGCCGTCGCCGCCAGCCTGACGCTGCTGAGCGCGCTGGCGGGGTCCGTCGCCGCCCGCGTTTACCACGGCCCGACCCTCACCGCGCTCGTCGCCGGTGCCGCCCTGGCCGCCTTCGGGATCGGGTTCGCGCTGCGCAACCGGCCCACCTGGCTCGCCGGGACCGCCTCCACCTGGGGCCTGGCCGCCTACCTGGTCGGCGCGTTCGTCCTCACCGCCGACGGAACCCGGCCGCTGCCCCAGATGGTCGTCGACTCGGTCGTCAACGCCGTCCCGCGCACGCTGACCGCGCTCATTCCCGTCGAGCCCGCCCCCGACACGGTCGGCGTCCCGATCTTCCTGACCTGGATCGCCGCGGGTCTGGCCTGCGAATTCGCGATCCGGTACGGCCGCACCCTCCTCGGGTGCCTGCCGCCGACGCTGCTGTACGCGGCCGGGCTGTACCTGGTCGGCCCCAACGCCGGCCCCGTCATCGCGGTCGCCGTCGCCTACTGCCTCCTGGCCGGGGCCGCGCTGGCGGTCACCTCGGCGCCGCCGAGCAAGCGCCCGGACCGCGACGCCGAGGTCGACGGCGGCCCGGCGAAGCCCAAGGCGACCGTCCTCGGCTCGATCGTCGGGGCGGCGGTCCTGCTGGTCGCCGTCGCCGCGCTCGCCCCGCTCGCGCTCGGTCTGGTCGAGTCCAGCCCCGACGACCCGCGTGAGCTGGTCGAGCCGCCGCAGCTCACCGACATCGACATCAACCCGCTCTCGCGCATCGCCGAATGGGCCAAGCGGCCCGACCAGGAGCTGTTCCGCGCCCGGCTCGACGGCGACGCCTGGATGCGGCTGGCCGTGCTCACCGAGTACGACGGCGTCACCTGGCAGGCCGGCGGCGACTTCCGCACCGCCGGCTCGGTGCTGCCGGCCTCGGGCGACGGCGATTTCACCGCCGAGGTGGAGATCATCGAACTGGGCGGCAAGCTGGTCCCGGCCGTGGCCGACCCCGCCACCGTCTCCGACCTCCCGGTCGCGATCAACCTGCACACCCGCTGCCTGCTCACCCCCGACGGGCTGGCGACCGGCGACCGCTACAGCGTCGGCTCCGACCCGCTCACCGTCGACACCGAGGCCGCCGCCGGCGCCCGCCCGGATCTGTCCGAGCCGGTCAGCGTCGCGATACCGCCGAACACGCCGGAGATCATGACGATGATCGCCGAGTACATCACCGCCACCTACGACACGCCGCACGAGCGCGCCGAGGGACTGGCCGCCTTCCTGTCCGAGCACTACGCCTTCGATCCGGAGGCCGGAGCCGGCCACGACTACCCGACGCTCGAGTACTTCCTGGAGGCGCCGCTGGAGGCCGGCGGCCAGCGCGGCACCAGCGAGCACTTCGCCGCCGCGTACGCGATGATCGGCCGGCTGGTCGGACTGCCGACCCGCGTCGTGATCGGTTTCGAGGTCCCCGGTGGGGAGTCGACGGTCACCGCCGGCCAGGGCCTGGCCTGGCCCGAGGTCTCCTTCGACGGGGTCGGCTGGGTCCGCTTCGACCCCATGCCGGTCGACGGCGCGACGCCGGTGCCGCCGCAGGAGACCCTGGAGCAGTTGGAGGAGTCGGAGGAGCCGACCGATGACGGCGGCGGCGACGACGGCGCCGAAGACTACAACGACCCGGCGCTCGAGGACGACGACGGCGACTTCGACGGCGAATCGGACCTCGAGGACGGCCGCATCCCGTGGTGGGCGTGGTGGGCGCTGGCGGCTTCGGTCCTCGCCTCGGTGCCGTTGGTGTCCAAGGCGCGCCGGCGGCTGCGGCGGCGCCGGCGGCTGCGGAGGGGGACGCCGGCGCAGCGGGTGGCCGGGGCGTGGGCCGAGGTGCTCGACGCCGCGGCCCGTGCCGGGGTCAAAGTGGGGGCGTGCGCCAACGCCGAGGAGGCCGCCGATCGGGTCGCGGCGTTGGAGGCCGACATCGCGGGGCTTCCGGCATTGGTGAACCGGGCGGCGTTCGCGCCCGGGTCGGTGGGGGAGGACGACGCGGAGGCGGCCGCGGGGATCGCGCTGTCGTTCGAAAGGCGAGTGAGAGCACGGGTGCGGCGGTGGAAGAGGGTCTTGACTTGACGACTGCGCGCCAGTGACCGGAATGCCAACGGAATGTAACGTTACATGTGGCCCGACACGTCTGGGTGCTGAAGACCTGGCAGACTGTGATGCATGGAGAACCCCTTCTTCTCTGTCCGGTTGCGCGGATACGACCGAGGCCAAGTCGACCGAGCGGTCGCTCGCATTCGCAAGGCTATGGAGGTCGGCGCACCCCCGCACCCCGACTCGCTCGACAATCTCGGCTTCCAGATGACCTTGCGCGGATACGACACCGGGGAGGTGGACGAGTACTTCACCGAAGTCGCCCGTTCGCTTCGCAGTTGACCCCGCCCCCGTCTCCATTGAGCGGCTAGGCTGGTGGGGTGACCGCTCAGGACCCTTACCGACCCCAGATGCAGCCCCCGCCGCCTCAGCCCGCCTACGGCGGCCCCCAGCCGTACCCGCAGCAGCAGCCCTTCCCTCCGGGACCGGGGTACGCGCTGCACTCGGTCCAGTGGCCGCAGGCGGCGTTCCACCAGGGCCCGCCCACGATCGACGGCTTCCCGCTGGCGCAGCCGCGGCTCAAGCCGATCCCGTCGGGTCCGGCGATCGGGTCGCTGGTGGCCGGCATCGGCGGGACGCTGGGAGCGCTGCCGGGTCTGCTGTTCGCGGCCCTCAGCCCGTGGGCGGGCTTGACGTTCTTCACGCTCGCGGCGCTGCTCGGCGGCGGGTCGATCCTGCTGGCGGTGTACTCGAAGCGGCAGATCCGGTCCGCCGGCGGCGGGATCTCGGGCCGGGGGGTGGCCACGTCCGGCCTGATCCTCGGCATCGTGGCGGCTGTGCTGGCGGGGCTGGCGCTGCTGATCGCCCTGCTCACGCTCTGAGGCGGGCGCGCGGTGCGGCGGTCGGGCCGCCGCGATCCGGGGACGTCCGTGATTCCGCGGAACAAATGCCTCTAAGTTGGACCGAAAGTATGATGCCGGCATGGAAGCTGAGGAACGAGCGGCCGTGATCGACGGGCTGGCGCTGACCTACCTGCCCGATGGGCTGGGCTCGGCGTCGGATTTCGAGTTCGAGTGGGGCGGGGTCGCCTTCATGCAGCGGGTGTGGGAGGCCGAGGTCGAACCGGGCGTGTGGCGGGTCGACCTGCAGGTCCAGGTGATGCGCGGGGACCGGCTGGCCGACCGGGAGGCGCTGCGCGGGTTCTGGGTCGAGTACCACGAGAAGGACGGCGACTGGTCGGGCGAGCCGTTCGGCGACGACGGCTTCGCGGGCCCGCGCGAGGTGGCGCTGCTCATCGAGCCCGGCCTGGCCGCGGAGGTGCGCGACCCGTTCGAGCGCCGGGGTATGGACGAGATCGAGCGGACGGCCCGGGGACTGCGCCTGATCGAGTTGTGACCGCCGGTCAGCGCAGCTCCGAGCGCCGGGGCGGGTTCGCCCCCGCGCGGGAGCAGGTGATCGCGGCGACCTCGGAGGCGAACTCGACCGCCGCCGCGGCCTCGGCGCCGCTGAGGCGGTCCAGGCCCTCGGGGGCGAGCCGGCCGGCGCGGCCGAGCCAGTCGAGCAGGGCGCCGCTGAAGGAGTCGCCGGCCCCGACGGTGTCGGCCATGCGGGCCGGACGCGCCGGTACCGCGATCTCCTCGTCGGCGCACCACACGAGCGAGCCCTCGGCGCCGCGGGTGACGACCACCAGCTTCCGTCCGGCCCGCATCCAGCCGCGCGCCAGTTCGGCCGGGTCGGTGCCGGGCCAGATCCACGCCAGGTCCTCGTCCGAGACCTTCACGATCGAGCTGAAGTCGAGCCAGCGGGTCAGGCGGAGCCGGTACGACTCCCGGTCCCCCAGGAGCGCGGAGCGCACGTTCGGGTCCAGGCTCACCGTGGTCGAACCGCTCAGCCCGTCGAGCCAGTGTTCGACCACCGGTCCGCCCGGGTCGAGCGCCAGGCCGAGCGAGCCGGCGTGCACGGCCTCGAGCTCGGGGGCCGCGGGCAGTTCGCCGGCGGTCCACTGCCAGTCGGCGGTGCCGTTCACGTGGAATGAGTATTCGGCCCCGCCTTCGGGTCCGACCGAGACGATGGCCAGGCTGCTCGGTTCGGCGGCGGTCACGGCCCAGTGCAAGTCGACGCCCGAGCCGGCCAAGTGCTCCCTCAGCAGCCGCCCGAACGCGTCGGACGACAGCCTCCCCAGGAAGGCGACGTCGGATTCCAAGCGGCCCAAGGTGAGCGCGACGTTCATCGGGCTGCCGCCGGGGTGGGCGACGGGGCGGCGGGGGTCGGCGGCGGGCACTTCGAGGTCGATCAGGGCCTCACCGATCACACCGATCATGCGCACCAACCTTTCCCGGTTCCGGACAACGCGAACATCGTATTCGCCCGCACGCCCGCCCCGGCCGACGGCCCCATGAGCGGCACGCGGCGGCTGTGGGACCATCGCACAGGTGCGATTCCATGCCGATCTGCATATCCACTCCAAGTACTCCCGCGCCTGCAGCAAGGACTGCGACCTCGAACATCTGGCGTGGTGGGCCCGGCGCAAGGGCATCACCCTGGTGGGCACCGGCGACTTCACCCACCCGGCCTGGTACGACCACCTGCGCGAGAGCCTCGTGCCGGCCGAGCCCGGCCTGTTCCGGCTGCGCGAGGACCTCGACGCCGACATCGTCCGCCGCCTCCCGCCGAACCTGGCCGAGCGTCCCGTGCGGTTCATGCTGTCGGTCGAGATCTCCACCATCTACAAGCACGGCGACCGCACCCGGAAGATCCACCACCTGATCTACATGCCCGATCTGGACTCGGCGGCCGAGTTCAACCGCCGGCTCGCCAAGATCGGCAACATCGCCTCCGACGGCCGGCCCATCCTGGGCCTGGACTCGCGGGACCTGCTGGAGATCGCGCTCGAGAGCGGCGCAGGCGGCTACCTGGTCCCCGCGCACGTGTGGACGCCCTGGTTCGCCGTGCTCGGTTCGAAGGCCGGGTTCGACCGGATCGAGGACTGCTACCGCGACCTGTCCGACCACATCTTCGCGCTGGAGACCGGCCTGTCGAGCGACCCGGCGATGAACTGGCGGGTGTCCGGTCTCGACCGGTATCGGCTGGTGAGCAATTCGGACGCCCACTCGCCGCCGATGCTGGGCCGGGAGACGACGCTGTTCGACACCGACCTGGACTACTACGCGATCCGGCGCGCGCTGGAGACCGGCGCCGGCCACGCCGGTTCGGTGGAGTTCTTCCCCGAGGAGGGCAAGTACCACGTCGACGGCCACCGCAAGTGCGGGATGCGCTTGGAGCCGAACGAGACCCGCGGGCTCGGAGGCAGGTGCCCCGAGTGCGGCAAGCCGGTCACGGTCGGCGTGCTCAGCCGCGTAGAGGACCTCGCCGACCGCCCCGAGGGCGCCCGCGCCGACGGCGCGGCGGACTTCAAGAGCCTGGTGCCGCTGCCGGAGATCGTCAGCGAGATCGTAGGCACCGGCCCGAAGAGCAAGAAGGTCCGCACCGAGATCGACCGGCTCACCGCCGGGCTCGGCCCGGAACTGTCGATCCTGGAGGACGCGCCGGTCGACGAGGTGAAGTCGCACTCGCCGCTGCTGGCCGAGGCGGTCGCGCGCCTGCGCGACGGCAAGGTGATCCGCGAGGCCGGCTACGACGGCGAATACGGCACCGTCCGGATGTTCGAGCCCGGCGAGGTCGCGACGCTGGGCGCCGTGAGCGTCCCCGCCCTGTTCGACGTCGAACCGGCCCGGCCCGCAGCCAAGACAGCACCGCGACCGAGAGCCGCTCCCGCCGCGCCCGCCCCGGCGGTGCCGGCCCAGCGGGCCCCGGCCCCGGAACCGACCGGATCCCCATTGGACGGGCTCGACCCCGACCAGCGCGCCGCCGCCGAGACGCCGTCCGGTCCGCTGCTCATCGTCGCCGGACCCGGTACCGGCAAGACCCGCACCCTCACCCACCGCATCGCCCACGCGGTGTCGACCGGAGCGGCCGACCCCGACCGGTGCCTGGCGATCACCTTCACCCGCCGCGCCGCCGAGGAGATGGCCGAGCGGCTGGACGCGCTCATGAGCGACCGCACCGGACGCCCGACCGTCGCCACCTTCCACTCCCTCGGCGTCCGCCTACTCCGCGAACAGCACCGGCCCGCCGGGCTCGCCGCCGACTTCGGCATCGCGGCCGCCGACCGCGCGGCCGGGATCGCCGAGGAGGCCGCCGGAGACCGCAAGCTCGCCGCGAAGGTCCTGGCCCACCGGTCCCGGCCCGCGGGCGAGGCGCCCGAACCGGACCTGGCCGCCGCGCTCGAGCGCTACGCCGCCCGCCTGCGCGAGCTCGACCTGGTCGACTTCGCCGACCTCGTGGCGCTCCCGCCGCGACTGCTCGAGGCCGATCCGGACCTGGCCGCGCACTACCGCGACCGGTACCGCTGGATCGCCGTGGACGAGTACCAGGACGTCGACGAGCAGCAGTACCGGCTGCTGCGCGCGCTGGCACCCCCGGACGGCGACATCACCGCCATCGGCGACCCCGACCAGGCCATCTACCGCTTCCGCGGCGCCGACGTGGGATTCTTCCTGCGGTTCCGGCGGGACTTCCCGGCCGCCCGCACCGTCGAGCTGACCCGCAACTACCGCTCGGGGGCGAGCATCGTCGCCGGTGCCCTCCAGGTGGTCGAGCCGACCACGCTCGTCCCCGGCCGGGAACTGCGCCCGTTCGGCGGCCACGGCGAGCACCGCATCGAGTCGTACCGGGCCGCGAGCGAGGTCGACGAGGCGTCGTTCATCGCCCGCCGCATCGACCAGTTGATAGGCGGCACCTCGATGAACTCGTTCGACTCCGGCCGGGTGCTCGACGACGACTCCGGCGGGCTCGGCCTGTCCGACTTCGCCGTGCTCTACCGCACCGACCGCCAGGCGCAGGCGATCATGGCCGCCCTCGACCGCGCCGGACTGCCGTTCCAGAAACGCTCGCACGACCGCCTCGCCGACCGACCCGGGGTGCGGGAGCTGCTGGACGAGCTCGCCCTCGTTCCCGCCGACGGCCCGGCCGGCCCCACCGTCGCCGACCGCCTGCGCCGCGCGGCCGAGACCGTCCTGTCCCGCACCGGCGACGCCGAAGCCGAGACCGGTATCCGCACCGCCGCCGAGCTGCTCAAGCCTCCGGCCGAACGCTGCGGCGACGACCTCGAGCGCTTCCGGACCGAGCTCGTGCTGGGCCTCGAAGTGGACACGCTCGATCCCCGCGCCGACCGGATCTCGCTGCTGACCCTGCACGCCTCGAAGGGCCTGGAGTTCCCGGTCGTGTTCATCGCCGGCTGCGAGGACGGCCTGCTGCCGCTCCGCCACCCCGGCGAGGACCTCGACGACGAGGCCGTCGCCGAGGAGCGGCGCCTGCTGTTCGTCGGCATGACCCGCGCCCAGCGGCACCTGTGCCTGACCCACGCCGCCAAGCGGTCCCGGCGGGGCGTCGAGACCGCCGCGGCCCGCTCGCCGTTCCTGGCCGAACTGAGCCCGGCGGTCCACCGGCGCCACGAATCCGAACCGAAGCGCCGCAAGCCCCATTACCAGCCCAAACTCATCTAGTACCGGGGCGCATACGGTCGTGCCTCTCCCACCAGGTGAAGCCGACCCGGTATTCCGGTGGTGTGTTGTCGGGGGCGTGGTTCGCCAGACCGTTCCTGCCGAAGAAGTAGTCGTGCACCTGCGGCTGGGCCGGGCCCGACATGTCGGTGTCCGCCACCGCGACCGCGTGGATGTGGTAAGGCCAGTTCCCCTGCGACGGGGTGCGCAGCCAGGCCGCGAAACCGACCTCGCGAAGCGCCTGCACCGTCCTCCACCGCTGCGTGGTGTTCAAGCCGGAGACGCTGATGTCGACAACGCCGCCGCCGTCGTGCGTGCCGGCCGAGGTGGGGTCCCCTCCCGGGTTGTAGGAGCCCTGCGACAGCGTGAGGTTCCACGGCACTTCGGCGTCGGCGGCGGCCAGCATGTTCCCGGTCCGGGTGTTGACCCGCTCGCCGCCGTACGAGTCGTTTCTGGAGCCGATGTAGACCACGCGGTCGACCGTGAATCCCTCCTCCTGGCCGAGCGTGGTCAGCGAGGTCGGTCCGGGCACCCCGTTGGCGTCGATGCCGCTGTAGCCGAGGGCCCGCTGCCACGCGGCGTAGGCGGCGACGGTCGCGGTCCCGTAATGGCCATCCACATAGGCGGAACTGAGGTGGCCTTTGGCGTTGAGCGCGGTCTCGGCCACCTCTACATGCGGTCCGGCGTTCAGGGTGGTCCCCTGCCCGGCTTTGGGCGGGTCGACCATGGCCGCCACGAGGGCCAGCTCCATGTCGACCGGACTCTGGGCGCTCGCCGGCGCCGCGAACAACTGGGGCAGGGTAGCCGCGCCTGCGGCGGCCAGACCGGTGGTGAGCAGTCGGCGCCGCGAATGCGTCGACGGCCGGTGATCGTTCATGATGTTCCTCCACATCAAAAGTCCGAATAGGCGGTAAGGTCCGCACCGCTTCACCGTGAAGCGATGCGGACCGCCCGTCCGGTTCCGTTGTCGACTCAGCTGAACCGGCAGCAGGGGTTGTAGCCCCTGGCGATCCAGAAGTTGGTCGGAGTCGGATTGGACAGGGTGTAGTCGCCGACGCTCTTGGCCGCGTGGGTCTGTCGACCCGGACGCATCTCGAAGTGAGTGTGCGAGGCGCCGGAGGAGCTGATGCCCCGCCAGTCCTCCAGGCCGATCCGCTGGCCACTGGAGATGTGGTCGCCCGCATCAATGCCGTTCAGCGGATTGAGGTGCAGGTAGACGATGGTCCGGTTGAGACTCGAGTTGTAGATCGCCAGGGTGGACAGACCCCCTGAGCCCCTCGACCCCTCGCGGACGTTGGTCACCGTTCCCGACAGCAGCGAGTACACGTTGTAGCCGACGCCCCGCTTGATGTCGATGCCCTCGTGGCGGCCCGAGGTGTTGACGTAGCCGTCGAAGTACGAGGTGACCCTGGCCGACGACGAGTGGTACAGGCGGTATTCCAGGTTGTCGCCGGCATTCCCGCTGGCGCCGATGCGGTGGCCCGCGTTGTCGTTCTTCAGGTAGGAGCGGAGATTGGCCTTCGCGCCGGGGCTGAAGTTGTCGATCGGTCCCTTGTAGCCGCTGTTGTAGAAGACCGTGACGTACCTGCCGGTCCGGTTCCAGGCCGAGGCGGCGTTGTTCTTGACGCACTGCCCCTTCCCGTTGCCCGATCCCCTGTACTCGTAGCAGGTCGGCTGCGACGGGCCGTAGTTGGTGATCGACCCGTCGAAGTCGCTCACCGATCCCTGGTTGTTGCTGTTGTAGTAGAGGCAGAACTCGCCGGACTCGCAGATGCCGTTGCGCGCCGTCGCGGCCTGCGCGGGTGAGACCGCGGCGAGCGCGGCTGCGGCGCCCATCAGGACCGCCAGGGCCAGGGCCACTGCACCCCGTCGATTCGACTTGATCAATTGCATGGCTTCTCCTTACGGAGGATTGGATGCTCCGGTGTCGCGGCGGTCGCGAACCTCGAGACCACCGTCGAAAGGAGTTCGAGTAGCAAGAACTTCCATGCACCGGTTCCGGGTTGTTTCCCAATCCACCCTGTGCGCTTCTGCGGCGCCTGTGCAGTGGTCGGAATCGCCAGGTCGAACCCGTGGTCAGAACCGACCACCATCGCGGCCGGGTGGTGAGAAGCTGCCACCGTCCGCGGTGTCAAATGTGACAACTTACGAACGTGCCCGCCCGGGCGTAGAACTGAGAACGAAGCCAGAATGACGTCCGAATGGAGTCAGCAATGCGCAAGTTCACCGCTACTCTCATCGCCGCTTTCATCTCGGCTCTGCTCTTCATCGCTCCGGCGAGCGCGCCCGGTTCCGAATTCGATTCCGTCCAAGGGGACGGGGACTCGCAGGAATCGAACGACTGGCAGTGACACCGTCCGATCCCGGCGACTGCGCCGGGGCCGGAAAGGATGGAAGGCGGCAACGCATGAGGCTGACGATCGTGACCGTCACCGTCGGTTCCGACGCCGTCCTCGACAGGGACGAACTGGAGCGGGAGCTCTGGAACAACACCTCGGACTCGGACGCGGTCGAGCACATCAGCCTCAAGCCCGGCGTACCGACCTGGAACATCTGCTTCTACACGCGGGCCTGGGGAGTCGAGCACGCTGACCGCTCGGGCGATCAACTGGTCAGGAGGACGCTGGCGAGCATGGCCGACCACGGTGCCTGGATCGTGGAGTCGGTCCGCACCGTCATCTGACCACCGGTCAGAACAGGTCGTCGGGTTCGATCCAGCCTTCCACGATGGCCTTGGCGCCCAACTGGTATCGGCTCGTCGCCCCGATCCGGCGTGTGAGGTTGTCCGAGAGCCGGCGGACGGTCCGGACCGACACCTCCATGCGTCTCGCGGCGGAGTTGTCGGTGTGTCCCTGCGCCCAGAGCCGCAGCACGTGCCGCTCCTGTGCGCTCAGCTCCCCCACTCGACGCGGCCGTGTCCTCGTCAGTGGCGCCGCGTCGGCCCAGACTTCGTGGAAGAGCGACACCAGGGCGTGGACGACGACCTCGTTGGTGAGGACCAGTGCGCCGATCCGGCTCTGGGTGAGGCTGATCGGAACGACCACCTGCGTCCGGTCGAGGATGATCATGCGAGTCGGGAGCGTGGGCGCGGTGCGGATCTGAGCCCCGAGTTCGATCTCCCAGCGGAGCTTTTCGAGGGTGAACTCGTCGTTGCGGACACTGTCCAGGAAGACCGTCCTGACTTGTACGCCGCGCCTTAGGACTTCCTCGTCGACGGGTCGGGCCGAGGCCGCGGCGTCCTCGGTCAGCCTGCCGACGGGGTTGAAGATCAGCTCCTCCTCCGCGCAGTCGGCGACCAGTTCGCCGATCCGCGACCGGATGGCGTCGAGACCGAACACATGCTCCGTAGACGTTTCCCCGCCGCCGGCCGTCCCTCGCTGCGACAGCATCCGGGCGATCGCCAACCGGCTCCGGTCGATCTCCTGCTGCATCCGGGACACTTCGGTCTGCCGTTCGGACAAGAGCGCGGAGAGCCCGATTTCCGGCGATACGGGGCGAGGAGTGGGCGATTCGAGGTCCTCGATGAGGGCGGCGTCGGCGAGGGCGTCCAGACTGGCGCGGACGGCGTCTTCGTCGACCCCCGCGGCGGAGGCCAGGTCGGACACGCGTGCTCCCGGGTCGCCCAGCATGGTCATGTACACCTGCTCTGTGGTGGTGTCGAAACCGAAGGCTGTCAGCATCGCGGCGGCCTCCACGGGCGGCACAAGGGCGGGGAAGGCGGTCGGCCCTTGTAGACTTATGTAGGTTCTTCACCTGGGAAGATACCATTGTGGGACCTCGTTGTACACCATCGCGACCAGGGTCCGCAGAGGCCAGTTCGTGTCGGGGCGCTTGTGGGGCAAGGTTCGACTCACCATGGCCGCCGGCCTGACTCGCCGTGACGGCGCTGGTCCTCGCCAGCCTGGTACGGAGGGTGTCCACCGAACCGACCGTCCTTCCGCCGCCGAGATCCGGCGGGAACGGACGGGGGCGGGGAGGCGAGGAATCCCGCCTTCTCAGTGCCCTCATGTGCCCCTGAGAGCGTCGTAGCCCCGACCACGGCCGAGGCTACGAACTGCGAATTTACCTGTACTCCCGAGCGGATTCGAACCGCCGTTTCCGCCTTGAGAGGGCGGCGTCCTAGGCCCCTAGACGACGGGAGCGCGACCTGTGCTTCCGCACCCTGCGGCGCGGCGACGTCGACAAGCTTACCCGACCGATTCGCAAAGTCGCGAGCGGGATCGGGCATGTGACGCGGCATACGCGAAGGCGGGCCGGGCCGGCGCTGCCGCCCTCGATCGGGCGAACCCCCGTGCGCCGGGCCCGGCCCGCCGAGCGACTCTAACCCGCCTCGCGTCCCGGCACGGCGGGTTCAGCCGCCGCTGTGCTCGCCGCGGCCCGCCAGGTCGTCCAGCCAGGCGCCGTCGACGCCGTCGTGGTAGTCGACGAGTTTGGCGGTGTAGGAGACGTCGCCGACCTCGGCGGTCACGCGCGCAATCACACCGACGGTGGTCACGCACACCTGGTAGGCGCCGACCGGCGAGCTCGCGGCGCCGGAGACGTCCACGCAGTCGGCCAGCTCACCGGCCAGGGTCGTGTCCGACAGCTCGGTCGAGGCCGAGGAGTCCTCGGAGACCGCGCTGAGCCAGTCCGCGACCTCCTGGTTCGAAGGCAGCACACCCGCGAGCTCGACGGTCAGCCACGACGAGAGCGACCCGTCGTCGCCTCCCTCCCAGAACTCGGGCCGATCGTCGACCACGACCACCGCCTCCTCCGCTTCCGGGTCGACCGCCACGGTCACCGACCGGCCGGTGGCCTCCACCAGGTACTCGGCCGTGTAGGAGTGGTCCTCGCCGTCGGCGAGGCGTTCGCTCAACTCCACCAGGGCGGCCCGGTCCTCGGCGACCGTCTCGACCTCGTCTCCGCCGTCGTCGGCGCATCCGGCCAGGGCGAGCAGGGCCGCCGCGCCGAGGGCGGCGCAGCCGCCTCCGGGGTTCTGCATGGGCATGGGGCTCCATTTCCCGATGAGCTAGGCGACGCGCGGCTCGCAGGCTTCGCCGCGGCGGGCGTCCGGCGGCGCCGTGGTTCCTCCGGCGCCTACGGGCGCACCTAGCACAGGTGTCTCATCTGAGGTAGGCCTCCACCATATAGCGCGCCGTCGAATCGGCGAGGCGTACGCTAAGGAGCTGTGGCCGGCGCAGTGTCGGGTCGGCCGAAATCCTCGAGATACGGCCGCGACATCGGGCCGTACGTCAGATTCGGCTATTTCAGGAGTGACAGTGGCTGCAATTGAAGACATCCGGGCACGGGAGATCCTCGACTCGCGGGGCAACCCCACCGTCGAGGTGGAGGTCCGGCTCGACGACGACACCACCCAGCGCGCCGCCGTTCCCTCGGGCGCCTCGACCGGTGCCTTCGAGGCCCTCGAACTGCGTGACAAGGACACCGGACGCTACCTCGGCAAAGGCGTCGAGAAGGCCGTCGGCAACATCAACGGCCGCGCCCGCGAGACCCTGATCGGGCTCGAGGCCTCCGAGCAGCGCCGGATCGACCAGGCCCTGCTCGACGTCGACGGCACCCCGGACAAGTCCGGCCTCGGCGCCAACGCCGTCCTCGGCGTCTCCCTCGCGGTCGCCAAGGCCGCCGCCGAATCCGCCGAGCTGCCCCTCTACCGCTACGTCGGCGGCCCGAACGCGCACCTGCTGCCGGTGCCGTGCCTGAACATCCTCAACGGCGGCTCCCACGCGGACTCCAACGTCGACATCCAGGAGTTCATGATCGCCCCCATCGGCGCCCCCACCTTCAAGGAGGCCCTCCGCTGGGGCGCCGAGACCTACCACGCGCTCAAGGCAGTCCTCAAGGAGAAGGGCCTCAACACCGGCCTCGGCGACGAAGGCGGCTTCGCCCCCAACCTCGGCTCCAACCGCGAGGCCCTCGACCTCATCGGCACCGCCGTGCGGAAGGCCGGCTACGAGCTCGGCACCGACATCGCCTTCGCCATCGACGCGGCCGCCACCGAGTTCTACAACGAGGGCGCCTACGTCTTCGAGGGCGAGAAGCGCACCGCCGAGCAGATGAGCGCCTACTACGCCGAGCTCCTCAGCGCCTACCCGATCGTGTCCATGGAAGATCCGCTCGCCGAGGAGGACTGGGCCGGCTGGGCCACCCTCACCGCGAACGTCGGCGACCGGGTCCAGATCGTCGGCGACGACCTGTTCGTCACCAACCCCGAGCGCCTGCGCCGCGGCATCGAGGAGCGCGCCGCCAACGGCCTGCTGGTCAAGGTCAACCAGATCGGCTCGCTCACCGAGACCGCCGACGCGGTCGACATGGCCCACCGCGCCGGCTTCGGCTGCATGATGAGCCACCGCTCCGGCGAGACCGAGGACACCACCATCGCCGACCTCGCGGTCGCCACGGGCACCGGCCAGATCAAGACCGGCGCCCCGGCCCGCAGCGAACGCGTCGCCAAGTACAACCAGCTCCTCCGCATCGAGGAGAGCCTCGGCGACGCCGCCCGCTACGCCGGCGCGGGGGCGTTCCCCAAGTTCACCGCGGAGAAGTGAGGACGGCCGAAGTCCACTCAGGCTCCCGCGCTCGGGCGCGGGAGCCTGATCCGCCTCCCCATCCACTAGGCTGAGCGCGTGAGCGCCAGCCGACGACCCAACCGCCCCGGAGGACGATCGACCGGGCCCGGCCGCACCCGCGCCGCCCGTCGGCCCGCCCCCGGCACCCCGGCCCGACCCAGGGTCAAGCGGGTCCGGGTCCGCGCCCGCACCAAGCTCTCCCGCCGCGCGGCCGTCATCGCCCTGGTGCTCTCGGCGCTCGCGCTCGCCTACGCCTACCCCCTGCGCACCTACGTCGAGCAGCGCATCGAGATCAACCGCCTCGAAGCCGCCCAGGAAGACCAGCGCGAACGCCTCGAGGACCTCGAGGCCGAGCGGATCATGTGGGACGACCCCGAATACGTCAAGGCCCAGATCCGCTCCAGCCTGCTGCTGGTCGAGCCCGGCAAGGAGCTGGTCATCGTTTTCGACGAGGAGGACCCCTCCCGTCAGACCGGCGAGGACGACGAGGCCGAGACCGACCTGCCCTGGTACGACGACCTGACGGCTACCTTTGAAGACGCCGACCAGCTCGAACCAGTCGAAACCGAGGAAACAGAGGATTGAAACCCGAATCGTGGCCCCAAACACCTGAGCCGGTGGGAGAGGCCGACGCCGAAGCCGTCTCCGCCCAGATCGGGCGCCCGATCCGCGGAGCCCGGGCCGTGGCGTGGCGCTGCCCGTGCGGCCGGCCCGCCGTCATCGAGACCGAGCCCCGCCTGCCCGACGGCACGCCGTTCCCCACCACCTACTACCTCACCTGCCCCCGGGCCTGCTCGGCCGTCGGACGGCTCGAAGGCGGCGGGGCGATGAGGGAGATGAACGAGCGCCTGGAGGAAGACGAGGAGCTCGCCACCGACTACCGGCTCTCGCACCACGACTACCTCGGCCGACGGGCCCGGCTCGGCGACGTGCCCGAGATCGACGGGATCTCCGCCGGCGGCATGCCCGACCGCGTCAAATGCCTGCACGCCCTCGCCGGGCACGCGCTCGCGGCCGGCCCGGGCGTCAACCCGTTCGGCGACGAGACCATCGACCGCCTCCCCGAGTGGTGGCGGCACGGCAACTGCGCGACCGACCAGGAGGCCGACCGGTGAACGCCGAGACCGCCGAGCCCCGCCGCGTGGCCGGCATCGACTGCGGCACCAACTCGATCCGTCTGCTCATCGCCGACGTCGACGCGACCGGCCGCCTGCACGACGTGGTGCGCCGCATGGAGGTCGTCCGGCTGGGCGAGGGCGTCGACGACACCGGCCGTCTCTCGGAGGCCGCGCTCGAGCGCACGCGCGCCGCGCTGGCCGACTACACCGACCAGATCACCGAGCACGGCGCCGAGGCGGTGCGCATGGTCGCGACCTCGGCGAGCCGCGACGCGGCGAACGCCGGCGACTTCACCGCGATGGTGGAGTCGGTCCTGGGCGCGAGCCCGGAGGTGATATCCGGGGACGAGGAGGCCCGGCTGTCGTTCACCGGCGCGGTGGCGACCCTGCCGGAGCTGGAGGGCCAGCGGCTGCTGGTCGACATCGGCGGCGGCTCGACCGAGTTCGTGCGCGGGGTCGACTCCGAGGTCCTCGACGCCGTCTCGACCGACGTCGGCTGCGTGCGGATGACCGAGCGCCACCTGCGTTCCGACCCGCCGGCTCCCGGGGAGGTCGAGGCGGCCGTGGCCGACATCCGGTCGTTCGTGGACCGGGGTCTGGCGGCGGCCGATCCGGATCGGGAGGCCGAGGAGCTGGTGGCGGTGGCGGGCACGGCCACCACGATCGCCGGCATCGGGCTCGACCTGCCCGCCTACGACGCCGACGCGATCGACGGGACCCGCCTGGACTACGAGCAGGTGGTCAATGTCACCGCGAAGCTGGTGGCGGCCGACCACGCCGAGCGCCTGGCGATCCCGGTGATGCATCCGGGCCGCGCCGACGTGATCGTCGGCGGCGCGCTGGTGCTGCGGACCATCATGGAGGACGGCGGACTGAACTCGGTGCTCGTCAGCGAACACGACATCCTGGACGGCATCACGCTGTCGGCTTGAGTGGCAAGGGGTTCCTAGGGTCGCGAGCGTTCACGACGACCGCACGTCAAGGAGGACACGTTGCGACACTCCCTGCGCCTCACCGCCGCGGCGGGCGCCTGCGCGCTCGCCTTCGGCCTGGCCGCATGCTCCGGGGACGACGAGCCGGCCGACCCGGACGAGCCCACCGCGACCACCGAGGCCGCCGACACCGGAACGACCGAAGCCACTGAGGACGCCACCGCAGAGGCCACCGAGTCGGCCGAACCCGAGAGCGACCCCCGCCTGGAGGCGTTCGAAGGGGAGTGGGACGAGGACGTCGAGAAGCTGGGGAGCTCGCTCAGCATCGACGCCGACGGCAACGTCGTCATGATGGGCGAAGGCGGCCCCTTCGAGGGCACCATCGTGCTCGGCGACGCCGAGGCCCACCGGCTCGAGCTCACCTCGACCGCAGGCGGCGCCTCGCCGACCACGCTCGACTGGGAACTGGAGTACGACCCCGCGGCCGATGCGATCAACGTCGTCGACACCAGGGACGACGGGGTCTACGAGCGGGTCTTCGTGCGCGCCTTGTAGGACGCGGCCCGCCACAGTTCGGCGGCGATCCACAGCGCGCTCACGGTGACCAGCGCCCCCCAAGCGATCCTGGCCGGATGCGGCAGGAAGAAGTGCGGCAGGTAGAGGGCCATCGCGGTCGCCATCGGCACGGCGCTCCAGCGGCGCACGGCACCCGAGCGCCACACCGCGACCGCGGCCAGGACCGCGGCGGCCGCGACGAGCGCCAGGCCGGTACCGAACACGGCCAGCGCGGTGGGGTCCATGCGGAAGGCCGCGGCGACCTCGGTCAGCGACGCGTCGCGGTCGGCCACGGCTCGTTCGCCGATCGCCTTGAGGCCGTATACCTCGGCGCCGTAGTAGGAGATGGTCAGTCCCGAGCCGATGTAGCCGAGGACCGCCGCCGCCGTCGCCGTACGCTCCTGCCGCGTCCCTTCGAGGAGCCCGCGGAGGGATCCCCAGGCCAGCGGGATGAGGATGAGCCCGGCGATGGCGGCGAGATGGCCGACCGACCAGCCGGGCGAGGCCCAGGACTCCGCGCCCTCGAGGGTGGTCTGGTCGGCCCGCGGGGAGACGGCTTCGTAGACGGTGAAGAGGACGCCGGCGACGGCCATGCCGGCGGCGCCGGCGCGGGTGGGGTGGGTGTTCACGATCGCTCCTTCAGGGGGTCGGCTCTGGTGAGGGGCCGGGTCAGTTCCGCAGCGCCAGGCCCAGGGCGATCGCGGCCACGACGAGTACGGCGGCCGCCGTCGCCGCCATCCACGGCCACCGCTTGAACCTCCGGTGCTCGGTCACGTCGCCGACGACCACGGACACGTTGTCGGGACCGCCGTTCTCCAGGGCCAGCCGCACGAGCTCGTCGGCCGCCGCCTGCGGCGCGGTGAAGTCCCGCAGCGCCGACTCGATGGCCGCGTCGTCGACCACGTCGCTGAGCCCGTCCGAGCAGAGCATGTACCGGTCGCCGATCTCGGCCGGCCGCGTCTCGAAGTGCGCCGGCGCCGGATTGGCCTGGAGGACCCGGGTGACCACCGACTTGTAGGGGTGGTCCAGTGCCTCGTCGGGGCTGATGGCGCCCTCGTCGACCAGGTGCTGGACGTACGAGTCGTCGACGGTGACCTGCACGAAGTCCTCGCCGCGGAGCTGGTAGGCGCGGGAATCGCCGATGTGGACGATGTCGACCGAGTCGTCGCCGAGCCACAGCCCGGTCAGCGTCGTGGCCATGCCCTCGGACTCGGGGTTCTCCTCGACCGCGGCGCGGATCCTGGCGCGGGCCGATTCCACCACCTCGCCGAGCTCGGCCTCGGGCTCCACCGGGGGCCGGCGAGCCAGCCGAGTCACCTCGGCGATGGTCACCCCGCTGGCCACTTCCCCGGCCGCCGCGCCGCCGACGCCGTCGGCCACCGCGAGCAGGCGCCGCGACGCGAGGTGGGAGTCCTCGTTCAGGTCGCGCACCTTGCCCACGTCGGTGGCGGCGCCGTAGCGCCAGCGTAGTTCGGTCACAAGCGATCACCACTGAGGTCGCACCGGGTTCCGGCATCCTGTTTGAAGCATGGCCGTTCGAGGGACATGGGCGCAAGTGTAGTGGTTGGCCAACCACGAGAGGCGAGCGTGGATTTCGGCCCGCCACCGCCGTTTGCGCGGTTTCGGCCCCGCCGGACCGCTCGCTGCGGCTCCGCGATCGGTGTATCCCGGGATCGTGCCACGCTCGGCTCCGCTGCCTGACCTGCCTCGATACCGCATTTACATTGGGATGGACAGGGCCGCGCCGGCCCGTGAGGAGCCGCCATGAACGTCCGCACCCGGAGTGAACGCCGATGAACACCCTGGCCGACCGCTTCGTCCTCGAGAGCGAGATCGCCCGCGGGGCCGTGGGCGTGGTGTGGCGCGGTACGGACCGCGTCACCGGCCGGTCGGTCGCCGTCAAGTTCCTCCGCGAGGAGCTGCGCGGCGATCCGGCCGTCGTCGAGAGTTTCTTCGCCGAGGCCGAAGTCCTGGGCGCCATCGATCACCCCGGGGTGGTCGAGGTGCGGGACTTCGTCCACACTGACTCGGTGCTGGCCGTCGTGCTCGAACTCATCGACGGTCTCGACCTGCGCGAACACCTCCGGATCCACGGTCCGCTCCCGGCGGCCGAGGCCGCCGCGCGCTGCGCCTCGGCCGCCGAGACCCTCGCCGCGGTCCACCGCGCGGGCTTCCTCCACGGCGACGTCAAGCCCGGCAACCTCATGCTCGACGGCGACGACGGCGCCAAGTTCATCGACTTCGGCATCGCCCGCGCCGCCGAGTCCACCTCGCTGCCCTCGCACGGCACCCCCGAATACACCGCGCCAGAGGTCGCCTCCGGCGCCTCGGCGTGCCCCGGGATCGACAACTACGCCCTCGGCCTGGTGCTGTACGAGGCCCTCACCGGCCGCAGCGCCTACCGCGGCGGGTCCATAACCGACGTGCTCGACCGGCATCTGACCCGGATCCCGGTCAAGCCCGCGGCCGTGGACCCCGAGCTGTGGGCGGTGGTCGAGACCCTCCTCTCGCTCGACCCGGAGCGGCGCGGCGACCTCGACCGGATCGCCGCCGAACTGCGCCGCCTGGCCCCGGGCCTGGCCGACCGGGCCACCGCCCCGATCGAGCCGGAGCTGCGCGACCGCCACGAGGCCTCGGCGGTCGCCCACTCACCGGTCACCCCGCCGGCTCCCGGGCCGCGCGCCGAAGACGTCCGCGAGCGCGCCCGGCCCGGACGCCGGCACCTGCTGCCGGTCGGCGCCGGGGCGCTCGGCCTGGCCGCCGCCGTCGCCTTCGTGTTCTTCGCCCTGCCCGGCGGCGGGAGCGGTGAGGGCGAGAACGTGGCCGATCCGCCGACCGCCGAGGCCTCCGAGTCGCCGGACGAACCGGACAAGCCGACCGCGGAGGCCTCCGAAGAGCCCGACGGCGGTCCCTCCGAGACCGACGGTCCGGAAGGCCCCGGGACGGATAGTGGCACTCCCGGGGCCGAAACGGATGATTTGTCTGATTCGGAGGGCGGTGGGAACGCGCCCGACGAGTCCAATGAGGGCGCCCCAGTCGACCAGATGCCCGGTTCCGACGTCATCGGTTCGCCACTGCCGGGCAACTGAATGCGATGGCGACAGTCGATAATGCTCCGTAATCGACGAGCGACACTGGGTCTTGCGAAACTATGGGGCGATCGGGATCACACCTCTGGAATTCTCTGAACAGGTGTTGGATCCATGCCGCGTCTTGTAGCCCTTTCAGAAGCCTTGCAACGAATCCGATACGGGCCCTACTGCGATGTATAGGTGACGACCAGTCGACACATTGGAGTCGTCCACTTGTCAGGACAGTCTCCACATGGCATCCTATCCGTCATGGCAGGAAAAGAACTGAACGCAACCTCGGCGGCATTGCTGGGCTTGCTACACGAAGGTCCAATGACCGGCGGCCAACTCATGGCGGAGGCTACTCGACGCCTCGGTCCGTACTGGACCATGACGCGCTCGCAGGTCTATCGCGAACTCCCGGCTCTCGCCGAAGCGGGTCTGGTCCGCGTCGGCAAGCCCGGGCCGCGCGCTTCGGTGCCGTACACGATCAGCGCCAACGGCAAGCGCGCCTTCACCCGCTGGCTGAACGAGCCGGCCCGCATCGGGCAGCTCCGCGACCCGGTGGCACTGCGAACGGCGTTCATCGACTACATGGCGGCCGACACCGCCGACGACATGTACGCCGACGCCACCGAGCAGCACCAGGAGGCCATGGCCGAGGCTCGTGCCGCGGCCAAGGACTACGCCAGCGAGGACCCGGGGGCCGCGGCCGCGATGGAATTCGCGGTCGGCTACCACCGGTCGTCCCTCAACTGGATCAAGAAGCGCGTCTCCTAGCTTCAAGCACTGGGGGCCGTGCGCCGCACTTTCCGAGACGATCGCGAAACGGGACGCGTGCCACACATCGGTTCGGCGTCCCGTTTCGTATGAGCACGAATACAGGCGTATCCTGATCCGTTGTGACCAGTGTCGATGTTTCCGCCGATCTCCGTGACCTGAAGGCGACGCTAGCGAGCGTCGAAGCCGTGCTCGACCTGCCGGCAATGCGGCGGGAGAGGGACGAGCTCGAGGCCGCCGCCGCCGACCCCGGCCTGTGGGACGACGCCGAGCAGGCCCAGAAGACCACCTCGCGTCTCTCCTACGTCCAGGCCGAGCTCAACAAGCTCGCTCACCTGCACGAGCGCCTGGACGATGTCGAAGTCATGTTCGAGCTGTCCGAGTCCGAGGGCGACGCGTCGGCCCGAACCGAGTCCCTCTCCGAGCTCGAGGCGATCCGCAAGTCCGTCGACGAGCTCGAGGTCCGCACCCTGCTGTCGGGCGAGTACGACGAGCGCAACGCGGTCGTGTCGGTCCGCTCCGGCGCCGGCGGGGCCGACGCCTGCGACTTCGCCGAGCAGCTCATGCGCATGTACCTGCGCTGGGCCGAGGCCCACGACTTCGCCACCCAGGTGTACGACATCTCATACGCCGAGGAGGCCGGCATCCGCTCGGCCACGTTCGCGGTCAACGGGCCGTACGCCTACGGCACCCTCTCGGTCGAGCAGGGCACCCACCGGGTCGTCCGCATCAGCAAATACGACAACCAGGGCCGCCGCCAGACCGGCTTCGCGGCCGTGGAGGTCGTGCCCGCCCTGGAGCAGACCGACGAGATCGACGTCCCCGACGAGGAGATCCGCGTCGACGTCTACCGGTCCTCCGGGCCGGGCGGGCAGTCGGTCAACACCACCGACTCGGCGGTGCGCATCACCCACGTCCCGACCGGCGTCATCGTCACCTGCCAGAACGAGAAGAGCCAGCTCCAGAACAAGGCCACCGCCATGAAGCTGCTCAAGGCCAAGCTGCTCCAGCGCAAGCGCGACGAGGAGAACGCCAAGCTCGACGAACTCCGCGGCTCGGCCACCGCCTCCTGGGGCGACCAGATGCGGTCCTACGTGCAGCACCCGTACCAGATGGTCAAGGACCTGCGCACCGGACACGAGACCGGTGACGTCCAGGGCGTCTACGACGGCAACATCGACGCCTTCCTGGAAGCCGGCATCCGCTGGCGCCGGAGCGGGGAGAAGGCGGCCTAGCGCCGGCCTCCGCACGAGGCGTCCGGCCCTCACCGGAACTCCGGTTGGACCGCCTGACCGCCCCGGCTTCGGCTGTTCGGGTGAAATCGCGTCGTGACCCGCGCACGGGCGGGACAAATGGGCTGTAAGTGCCACGGTATGCCACGCATGTACTGGAGCCGCTCGAGCGGGCGGGGCCCCAGGCGGCTAGACTCCGGCTCGTGATTCAGCTCGAGGGCGTAACCAAGCACTACCCCCGGTCGAACCGTCCGTCGGTGGAGGACATCAACGTCTACATCGACAAAGGGGAGTTCGTCTTCTTCATCGGTCCGACCGGCGCGGGGAAGTCCACGATCATCAAGCTGCTGCTGCGCGAGGAGGTGCCCGACAAGGGCAAGATCCGCGTCGCCGAGAAGGACGTGGCGAAGCTGCGACGCTGGAAGGTCCCCGCCTACCGGCGCACGATCGGCTGCGTCTTCCAGGACTTCCGGCTGCTGCCGAACCGCACCGCCGCCGAGAACGTCGCCTTCGCGCTGGAGGTCATCGGCAAGCCGCGGTCGGTGGCCCGCCGGGTCGTGCCCGAGGTGCTCGAGCTGGTGGGTCTCGGCGGCAAGGAGCACCGCTATCCGCACGAGCTCTCCGGCGGCGAGCAGCAGCGCGTGGCCGTGGCGCGCGCCTTCGTCAACCGACCGCTCATGCTGCTGGCCGACGAGCCCACCGGTAACCTCGACCCGGACACGTCCATCGAGATCATGCGGCTCCTCGACCGCATCAGCCGGACCGGTACGACCATCGTCATGGTCACGCACGACTCCAACATCGTGAACCAGATGCGCCGTCGGGTCATCGAGATCGAGAACGGCCAGATCGTCCGCGACCAGGCTCGCGGCGTCTACGGCTAAGCGGAAGGCGGAGAACAGAGCACATGCGCGCGAAATACGTGATGTCCGAGGTCTTCCTCGGACTGTGGCGCAACATCTCCATGACGGTCGCCATGATCATCACCATGGCGGTGTCGCTGACCATGCTGGGTGCGGCCCTGCTCCTCTACAACCAGGTCGACGTGATCGAGGAGTACTACCAGACCAACCTCGAGGTCGTCATCTACCTGGACCGCGACGTCTCCGAGGAGATGACCACGCAGATCGACTCCGAGCTGAAGTCGCATCCGCTGGTCGAGCAGGTCCAGTTCGAGTCGCAGGACCAGGCCTGGGAGAGGTTCCAGGAGACGTTCGAGGAGTCGCCCGACCTGGTCGCCTCGGTCGACGCCGAGGTGCTTCCGCCGGCGTTCCGCATCAAGATGAAGGACATCGACGACGCCGAGGAGCTGATCGGCGAGTTCGCCGACCGCGAGGGCGTCTACCAGGCCACGAACCAGAAGGAGATCCTCCAGCAGGTCTTCGACATCCTCGGCGGGGCCCAGCGGCTCACCCTCATCATCGCCCTCGTCCAGGGTGTGGCGGCGCTGATGCTGGTCGCCAACACCATCCAGGTCGCCGCCTACTCGCGGCGCCGCGAGGTCGCGATCATGAAGCTCGTCGGCGCTCCCAACTGGTTCGTGCAGGCCCCGTTCGTCATGGAGGCGGTCTTCGCCGGCGTCATCGGCGCGCTGTTCGCCTTCGGCACCCTGGTGGCGGCCAAGATCTTCGTCATCGACGGCCAGTTCCAGAACCTGTTCAGCCTCATGCCGCCGGTCGAATGGAACTCGGTGCTGCTCCTGCTGCCGATCCTCGCGGCCATCGCGGCGGTCATCTCCGCCGTTACCGCCTGGATCACGCTCCGGTTCAACATCCGGGTCTAACTCACCCGAACGGCGTATAAAAGCGCGAAATACCCGAATCTCTGTCGCCGATCGACTAGATTCGGGTGCCATGAAGCGGATCGGCGTGCTGCTCGCGGCCCTGCTCCTGGCGGGGACCGCGGGCGGCCCCGCCTCCGGGCAGCCCTCCCAGGACGAGCTCGACGAGGTGGAACGCGAGAAGGCCCGCATGGCTTCGCTGCTGGAGGACGCGACCGAAGAGGTCCGCGAGGCCGGTCAGGTGCTGGCCGAGACCGAGGCGCTGCTCCCCGGCGCCGAGGACGCCGTCGACCGGGCCGAGGGCCGCGTCGCCGCCGCCGAGGTCGAGGCCGCGCAGGCCCAGCGCGAGGCCGAGGCCGCCCGAGAGGCGCTCGAAGAGGCCCAGGAGGCGTACGACGAGGCCGCCGAGGTGGTCGAGGAGGCCCGCGAGGCCCGGGCGTCGACCTTCACCGCCACCTACCGCGGCGCCGAGCTGCTCACCGTGGACGCCATCCTCGCCTCCGACGACACCTCGCAGGCCCTCGACCGGATGACCTACCTCGAGTTCATGATGGAGGGCAGGAACACCGCGGTCGAGGACGTCACCCTCAAAAGGCGAGAGGCCTCCAACGCCGAGAACACCGCCGCGGCCGCCGAAGCCGAGGCAGCCGAGGCCGAAGCCGCGGCCGAGGAGGCGCT
This sequence comes from Glycomyces xiaoerkulensis, assembly GCF_002798405.1. Classification (GTDB taxonomy): domain Bacteria; phylum Actinomycetota; class Actinomycetes; order Mycobacteriales; family Micromonosporaceae; genus Glycomyces; species Glycomyces xiaoerkulensis. Next base: position 106,248 of record NZ_PGGV01000038.1, read on the forward strand.
GGCCGAGGCCGAGACCCGCTACGCCGAGGCCGAGGCCGCCCGCGCGGAGGTCGAAGGGCTCATCGCCGAACAGAGCGAGGCGCTCGCCGTCGCCGAGTCCGCCGAATCCGAGGTCGCCGCCCAGTACGAGGAACTGGAGGAGCAGTCGGAGGAGCTGGCCGCCGAGCTCCGCGCGGCGGGCTCGTCCTCCGGTGGCTCCTCCGGAGGGCCGTCGGGCGGCGGTTCGAGCTCGGGGTCCGGCTTCGCCCAGCCGGTCGACGGCTGGAAGTCCTCCGACTTCGGCTGGCGGACCCACCCGATCTACGGCACCTCGCGCTTCCACGGCGGGACCGACTTCGCCGCCGGCCACGGGGCCGCGATCTACGCCGCCGACTCCGGGACGGTGGTCTATTCGGGCTGGAACGGCGGGTACGGGATGCTCACCTGCGTCGGCCACGGCGGCGGCACGTCGACCTGCTACGCCCACCAGTCGAGCATCTACGTGGCGACCGGGGAGCGGGTGGGCCGCGGCCAGCGGATCGGCGCGGTCGGCTCGACCGGGTCCTCCACCGGCGCCCACCTGCACTTCGAGGTCCGGATCAACGGCGAGCGGGTCGATCCGCTCGGCTATCTGCCCTCCTGCCTGTGCCGGTGAGAGCACCCGGAGCCGAATCAGCGTCGACATACGCGCGTTCGATCACTAATATTGCCGCGTGTCCAAGAAGAAGAAGTCGAAGGCCGAGCACTCCGGCCCCGAGCGCACGGTCGTGACCACCAACCGCAAGGCCAGGTACGACTACGACATCCTGGACACCTACGAGGCGGGCCTGGTGCTGTCCGGGACCGAGGTCAAGGCGCTGCGCCAGGGCCGGGGCAACATAGTCGACGCCTACGCCGAGGTCTACAACGGCGAGGCCCGGGTCCACAACCTCCACATCCCGGAGTACGACTACGGGACGTGGACGAACCACCCGCCCCGCCGCATCAGGAAGCTCCTGCTGCACCGCCGCGAGATCGACAAGCTCGGCGGCAAGCTCGGCGAGGCGGGCCTCACCCTGGTGCCGCTGTCGGTGTACTTCCAGAACGGCTGGGCGAAGATGGAGCTGGGGCTGGCCCGGGGCCGCAAGGCCTACGACAAGCGCCAGGCCATCGCCAAGCGCGAGGCCGATCGCGAGATCCGGCGGGCGCTGGGCCGGGCCGCCAAGCGCGGCGGCTAGCGGGAATATCCGGTGTCCGCGGCCCGTTGGACTGGGCTAGAATCATCGCATACAACTGAACAGAGGTTTCCCACCTCGACCCGGGGCTGATCGGTTTCGACTCCGTGTGTTGATGTGAGGGAAGCGGGCCGAGGAAGCCAACGCTGTCTCGTTAACCAACGTTGGAAACCAATAAGTGCCAACGCAAAGCGCACTGACTTCTCCCTCGCTGCCTAAGCGACGGTGAAGTTGCCGCACCGGAAGCGCGTCCGTTCCGGACCCGCGGCATCAGCTAGGACGCTGGGTCGACGACTTGGCCGCTGGGTCGTCGCACGACATCTTCGGCGGCTAGAGCCCGTCTCACCGACTCGTCCGCGTGATCGGTGGGGCTCGATAAAAGGCACAGCGGACTGCGCCCGGAGAAGTCTCACAGAAGCAGCGGAGGACCAGGGTTCGATTCCCTGCAGCTCCACTGATTCGGACATAACGCGTGTGAGCGGCCATCGCAGGATGGCCGCTCACACGCGTTCCGGGGCGAATCCGGCCGGGGCCGCTCCCCGAAACCCGGTGATCTGAGGCACTACGGCCCCGCGGCCGGGGGAGGTCGTAGGAAGATGGTGGTCGGTACACCGATTCCGACCAGACGGGTTCCGCCATGGCACCGACGACCGCACCCACCGTCACCCTGCTCCACGGCGCGGCGATGCCGCGGATCGGCCTCGGCACCTGGCCGATGGACGACGCCGAGGCCGAACGCGTGGTGGCCGACGCCTTCCAGGACGGCTACCGCCTGGTCGACACCGCCGAGAACTACGGCAACGAGCGCGGCGTCGGCCGCGGGGTCAAGGCCTCCGGCATCCCGCGCGACGAGGTCTTCGTGACCACCAAGTTCAACAAGCGCTGGCACGGTGTCGAAGCGGCCGCCGAGGCATGCGAGCGCAGCCTCGACCGGCTCGGCCTCGACTACGTCGACCTGCTGCTCATCCACTGGCCGAATCCCGACCAGGACCGCTACGTCGAGGCGTTCCAGGGGCTGATCCGGCTGCTGGAGCAGGGCGCGGTGAAGGCGATCGGCACCTCGAACTTCAAGCCCGCCCACCTCGACCGCGTCATCGCCGAGGCCGGGCGGGCCCCCGACGTCAACCAGATCCAGCTCAGCCCGCTCACCACGCGCGATGCGGCCCGCGATTACCACGCCGAGCACGGCATCGTCACCCAGTCGTGGTCCCCGATCGGCGGCCAGGGCGCCGACGTCCTGCGCCGTCCGGTGGTCGAGGCGCTCGCCGAGCGCTACGGGCGGACTCCGGCCCAGATCGTGCTGCGCTGGCACCTCGAACTCGGTCTGACCGCCGTGCCCAAATCCAGCCGTCCCGAGCGGTTCCGCCGGAACCTCGAGGTGTTCGACTTCTCGCTGTCGGCCGAGGACGTGGCGTCGCTGTCCGAGCTCGACGAGGGGGAGGCCTCCGCGGCCGACTCCGACAAGTTCGGTCACTGACCTCACTGGAGGCCCGTTCCCGGTCACGCTGCGCGAGAACGGAATATGGGAGCGCTTGCCTATAGATATCAATCGATATAAACTATGGGGACCCTCACGCGGCTTCCACCGAAAGCCCGAGCCTGAGTGGTCCCCGATCGGCGACGCCGCGGGCGCGGCACCCCCTCGCCCCGCCCTCGAACCCCCGGCGCCGCCGGCGGACCCGCCCCTGACCGAGATGAGGAAAAACCCATGTCATCCACGATCAGATTGCGGCGCACCGCTGTCGCAGCAGTGACGGCCCTGCTGGTCGTCGCCGCCGCACTCGTCGCCGTCCTCCAGTCGAAACCGGCCGAAGCCGCGGAGCTGACCCGGGTCGGCGACTTCGGCGACAACCCCGGCGACCTCGAGATGTACCTCTACGTCCCCGACAACGTCGCGCCCGAACCCGGCCTCCTGGTCGCGGTGCACTACTGCACCGGCACCGGCCCGGCCTTCCACGACGGAACCCGGTACGCCGAACTCTCCGAACAGTACGGATACATCGTCGTCTACCCGTCGGTCACCCGCAGCAGCCAGTGCTTCGACGTCGCCTCCCCCGAATCGCTGTCCGGCACCGGCGGCGACTCCGTCAGCATCAAGTCGATGGTCGACCACGTCCTGGCCGAATACGGTGCCGACCCCGACCGCGTCTACGCCACCGGCGTCTCCTCCGGCGCGATGATGACCAATGTCCTGCTCGGGGTCTACCCCGCCGTCTTCGCGGCCGGATCGGCCTACGCCGGCGTCCCCTACACCTGCTTCGCCACCGGAGGCGGCTCGGAGTGGAACTCCGAATGCGCCGACGGCGAGGTCGACCGCACCCCGCAGCAGTGGGGCGACGAGGTCCGCGACGCCAACCCCGGCTACAACGGCCCCTGGCCGCGCATGCAGACCTGGCACGGCACCGAGGACGAGACGCTCGCGTACCCCAACTTCAACGAGCAGATCGAGCAGTGGACCGACGTCCACGGCACCGACCAGAACCCCGACCGGACCGACGCCCCGCAGTCGAACTGGACCCGCACCCGCTACGGCGGCACCGGCGGACAGGCCCCGGTCGAGGCGATCAGCATGCAGGGCACGCCCCACAACCTCCCGGTCCAGGAGACCGAAACGCTGCGGTTCCTCGGACTCGACACCGAACCGCCCGACGAGGCGACCACCACCCCGCCCCGGACCACCGGCCCGCCGCCCGGCGGCGGCTGCTCGGCGGTGATCGAGGTGGTCAACGACTGGGGTTCGGGCTGGCAGGCCGACGTGTCGGTCACCGGGCCCGCCGACGGGTGGACGCTGGGCTGGACCTGGCCGGGAGACCAGGGCATCAGCAGCTCCTGGAACGCCCGGATCAGCGAATCCGAAGCGTCGGTGACCGCCTCCGATGTCGGCTGGAACGGCACCATCGCCTCCGGCCGGACCCGGCAGGTGTTCGGCTTCATCGGCAGTGGCCCGGCGACCGAACCCGCGGTCACCTGCACCGCCGCTTAGGGACCCCGACGGCCCGCGGTGCCGGTGGCCGCACCGATCTCCGGCCACCGGCACCGCACTCCCGCGTTTCCAAGATGGAACGCCGATTCAGTTCGTAGTATCACTACATGCACACGCTGCTGGTGGTCCTGCACGTCCTGGTAGTCGTCGCGGTCGTCGGCCCGGCGATGCTGACGCCGTGGCTCGGCGAACGCGCGCTCCGGGCCCGCGACGGGGCGGCGGTGCACGCCGCCGGGCGCCGCACCATGCTGTTCAACGCGCTCACCCTGCTCGCCGCCGTGCTCGGCATCCTGGTGACGTCCACAAGCGATGACTACGCCTTCTCCGACCCGTGGCTGATCATCGCCTCGACCCTCTACGTCATAGCCGTGGTCAACGGCGCGGCCCTGATCCCGAGCACGCTCGCGCGGATCGGCAAGGACCTCCAGGACGCGGACGGGGTGCTCGACGGCGAGGTGCTGGAGCAGCATCGGGGCCGGCTGCTCGCGCTGGCGGGGCTGAACCTGGTCTTCTACTCGGTGGTCATCATCCTGATGGCCTGGCGCCCTTGAGGATCAATTGAGGCTGGGGTCGGACGGGTACTGAGCGACGGCCGCGAGCAGCCCGCCCTGGCGCCGCCACACCATCGACCACAGGTCTTCGGGGTTCTCCGAGAAGGGATCGGTCGGGAGTGCGTCGAAGACCATCCAGGCCCCCGCATCTATTTCGGACTCCAACTGCCCGGGGACCCAGCCGGCGTATCCGGCGAAGACCCGCATGCCCTCCAGCAGGTCGCCGACCTCCTCGGGGTCGCGCGACAGGTCGAGGGTGCCGAGCCGGCCCAGCACCGGCCGGAACGCGTCCGACGCGGGGGCTTCGGCCTTGCTCCAGCCCAGCGCGATGGCGGCCTCCGGCTGCACCGGACCGCCTTCGAACAGTACGGCGGGGTCGCCCGCCAGCCCGCCCCAGTCGCCGAGGACGTCGGCCACCGGCATCTCGGTGGCGCGGTTGAGGACCACCCCCAGCACCCCGTCGGATTCGTGTCCGACTCCGATGACGACGGTCCGGTCGAAATTGGGGTCTTGCAGCGTTGGCGTGGCGACGAGGAGACTTCCGACGAACGATCTGGTTCGCGCCGGTGAAGTTTCGCGACTGACCATGGCTCCACCTCCGTTCTGCGGCCGCTGCCGAGACTCGCGCGAGGCCCAATTGGCACGGTATCTCGCGGCAGCGTGCTTGCAACAACGTTCCCGCACTTTCCGAGGAAATACACCGTGGTGTCAGGAGCCCGACAGTTTATCCCTAACGGATCGTGCGGCAAGGAGATACGCAGAGTCAGCGGAGTCCCGCGAACAGGTCGTCTTCGGGCAGGGTCGAAGGCACGTGGGAATCGACCAGTTCGTAGTCCTCGGTCGGCCACGCCCGCTGCTGGATCTCGCCGGGCACCGCGAACCAGAACCCCTCGGGGTCGACCTGGGTGGCGTGCGCCTTGAGCGCCGCGTCGCGGACCGGGAAGTACTCGGCGCACTCGACGCGCGTGGTGACCCGCTCGCTCTTGTCGCGGGCCCAGTCGCCGTCGAGCCAGGCGCCGTACGGCGACTCGAGGCCGGCCTCGAGCAGGGCGTAGTGCATCGCCTCGATGCGGGCCTTGCCGAACGAGTGGCCGTAGTACAGCTTGAGTGGCTGCCAGGCCTCGCCGCGGTCGGGGTAGCGGTCGGGGTCGCCGGCGGCGCCGAAGGCCTCGATCGAGACTTCGTGGCACTTGACGTGGTCGGGGTGCGGGTAGCCGCCCTCCTCGTCGTAGGTGGTGACCACGTGCGGGCGGTAGGAGCGCATGATCTCGACCAGCGGCGCGGCGGCCTTCTCGGTCGGGACCAGATAGAAGGCGTCCTCGGGCAGCGGGATGTCCGAGCCGGGCAGCCAGCCGTCGGGGAGCCCGGAGTCGACGAAGCCGAGCCAGTGCTGCTCGACGCCGAGGATCTCGCGGGCCCGCGCCATCTCCTCGTTCCGGATCCGCGGGAGGTCCGCCTGCACCTCGGGGCGGTCCATCTTGGGGTTGAGGACGTCCCCGCGCTCACCGCCGGTGCAGGTGACCACCAGGACTTCTATTCCTTCTCGGGAGTAGCGGGCCATCGTGGCGGCGCCTTTGCTCGATTCGTCGTCGGGGTGGGCGTGCACGCACATCAGGCGCAGGCTGCTGGTCGGGTGGGACACGGCGTTCTGACCTCACAGGTTGGGTGTCTCGCGTCGGCGATGTGGCGGTCTCGCAGCCGACGCGTACCGAATGCAGGTTGTCGGCTCTGGCATTCTGTGCAACGATACTCGATAATTGATTCTTCCCCGACCGACCGACGAGTCACGGCTAGAGAGCGGCCCGATGAACGAGACCTTGACCACGGACGGGTCTGCGCCCGAAACGGGCGCCGTGGCCTACCCGCCCGGTCGCTACGGTCGCCGCCGTGAACCGCGCCGACGCCGCCCTGCCGTGGTCGCGGCGTTGACGGTCGCGGTGGTCGCCGCCGGCCTGGTCGCCGCCCTGCGCCTGGGCGATCTCTACGGGGGCGACTACTCGCCGCGGCTGCTCGCCTACGACACCTCGGTCCCGGGGCAGGTGACGATCAGCTTCGAAGTCTATAAGCCGGCCGGTGAGGGCGCGGTCTGCCTGGTCAGATCCCGCGACTTCAGCGGGGCCGAGATCGGCAGCGCGGAGGTGCCGATCCCGGCCGACGAACGGACCCGGGTCGAGACCGCCTACACCCTGGCGGTGACGGGGGATCCCAACACCGGCGAAGTCCCGCGGTGCCGGCAGGCGGACTGATCATCTGGCTTCGGCCCGCCGCACCGTTCCCGGTCGGCGGGCTTTTCGCTACTCACAGGCTGCTACGCAGCATCGCTTCAGAGCACGGATCGCAACATTCGGAGGATTTGGACATATGGCTACTGACAGCAACCAGAGCACCTGGCTGACCCAGGAGGCCTACGATCGGCTCAAGGGCGAGATGGACGAGCTCATCGCGAACCGCCCCGTCATGGCCGCCGAGATCAACGCCCGCCGGGAGGAGGGCGACCTCCGTGAGAACGGCGGCTACCACGCCGCCAAGGAGGAGCAGGGCAAGCAGGAGGGGCGCATCCGCCAGCTCGAGGACCTGCTGCGCAACGCGAAGGTGGGCGAGGCCGGTGCCAGCGACGTGATCCAGATCGGCACCGTGGTCACCGTCGCCTTCGACGGCGACCCCGACGACGCCGAGAAGTTCCTCCTGGGCTCGCGCGAGATCGGCGCGACGACGGACCTGACCGTCTACAGCCCCGATTCGGCCCTGGGCGAGGCCATCCTGGGCCACAAGGAGGGCGACACGGTCTCCTACCAGGCGCCGGGCGGGATGGAGCTGTCGGTGAAGATCATCGGCACCGAATCCTTCGCAGCCTAGACCGGTTCCGGCGCCCGGAGTGCGGGCGCCGGCCGGCCGATCCCCGAAGCGGTCGAGGTGCCCTCAGCAGGCCCCTCGGCCGCTTTTCTCAAGCCCGCTGGGTCCAGCCGACGTCGATGCGCTTGCCGAACTTGTCGAAGTAGTGCAGCGCGTCCATGTGGACCGCCGCGGTGATCGGCTGGCCGGCCGAGATGGGGATGTGCGGGGGCAGCCGGAAGACCAGGTCGGCAGGCTTGCGGATGGGGCCGGTGTCCTCTTGGCGGGGCTCGCTGGAGGGGGCGCCGAAGCCGGAGAACAGGCCGGTCAGCCGCCGGCGCGGCTTGGAGCCGTTCTTGGCCAGGTCGGGCTTGTCGCCGATCCCGTCGGGCACGATCGCGGTCGCGCCGACGTCGAGGAACACGAGGGTCTCGTGGCCGTGGTGCTCGTAGAACCGCACCCGGCCCTGCAGCGACTGGCCGGGCTGGCCCTCGGCGACCGGCGCGAGGGCCTCGGCGCGGCAGCCCACCACGATGTTCTCGCCGTGGTAGCGGGCGACCGCCCGCCCGCGCAGATCGTGCCAGGGCAGCCGCAGCTCCTGGTCGCCGAATTCGAGTGCGACGTAACGGTCGAGGTAGACGTTGACGCGGGCCTCGAGCAGGTTCATGCGGGGGGTGCCGAGGAACGCGGCGACGTACATGGTCGCCGGCCGCTCGTAGACCTCGTCGGGGGTCCCCACGTCCTGGAGCACGCCCTTGCGCAGGACGGCCACGCGGTCGGCCATCGTGAGGGCCTCGGTCTGGTCGTGGGTGACGTAGAGGGTGGTGGAGTCGTGGCGGCGCACGAGGGAGGAGATCTCGGTGCGCAGCTCGGCCCTGAGTCCAATATCGAGGTTCGACAGCGGCTCGTCCATGAGGAACAGCTTCGGGCGCCGCACCAGGGCCCGGCCCATTGCCACGCGCTGCTGCTGACCGCCGGAGAGTTGTCCGGGTTTGCGTTCGAGCAGATCGCTGATGCCCAATGCCCCCGCCATATCACCGACCGCTTCGGTGACGGGTCGGGAACCGTTCCTTTTGCCGAGTTTCAAAGGGAATCCGATGTTTTCGCCCACGGACATATGGGGATAAAGCGCAAATGTCTGGAAGATCATCGCTGCATTGCGCTCGCGCGGGGGCAGATCATTGGCGTACGCGCCGTCGAGGAGGATGTCACCGTCGCTCGGCGCCTCCAGTCCGGCCACCATTCGCAGCACGGTCGACTTGCCGCACCCCGAGGGACCGAGAAGCACCAGGAACTCCCCGTGGTTGACTTCCAGATTCAAAGAGTCCACGGCCAGGGTATCGCCGGGGAACACCTTCGAGACGTTCTTCAGCGTGACAGCAGTCACCGTTTACTCCAGGGGTTCAAAGGGGACCGGTGGTTTGTGTTCGCCAAGTGAAACGGATTCATCGACGAGGTTTACTAGGCGTAGCTTAAGCCTTGCTACCGCAGTAAGTGTCAGGGGCCACCCTTATCGCTGCGGGTGAACCGAGAGCCACGGAAGGTGTCTCCTTCCGCGTTACCGTTCCGGGGCGGTCGCCCGGTGGTAACCGGGCGGTCATTCTGAGTATCGTAACCGGTTTCAAGGATCGATGCACACCTTGAGCAGGGCCGCGCGAGAAATTCGTTTCCCATCGGCCCGACTCGCCGCCCGATCGGCCACGAAAACGCGCGCCCAAGTGGTCGACTATAACCGAATCACCCAATGTCACTGCAACCCAATCAAAACAGCGACCATTGCAGCCCGATGCCGAAACCGCCGCCGCGCCGCGGGCCGCCCGGGTCGCCCGCGACCTACGATCGAGGCGTGACCGAGCTCGTTTCACTCGACGACATCCGCGCCGCCGCGGCCGCCCTCGAAGGCGTAGTCAGGCGCACCCCCATGGAGCCCGCCCGCGACCCGGTGCTGGCGGGCGTCCACCTCAAGTGCGAGAACCTCCAGAGAGCGGGCTCGTTCAAGATCCGCGGGGCCTACATGCGGGTCTCGCGCCTCAGCCCCCGTCAGCGCGAGCGCGGTGTCGTGGCCGCCAGCGCCGGCAACCACGCCCAAGGCGTCGCCCTGGCCGCCTCCACGCTCGGCGCCCGCGCCACCGTCTTCATGCCCGCCGGCGCCCCGCTGCCCAAGGTCGCCGCCACCAAGGGCTACGGCGCCGAGGTCGTACTCGGCGGCCACACCGTCGACGAGGCCCTCCGGGACGCCCACCGCTTCGCCGAGGAGACCGGTGCGACCCTGATCCACCCGTTCGACCACCGCGACATCGTCGCCGGGCAGGGCACGATCGCCCTGGAGATCCTCGAGCAGGTGCCCGAGACCGGCACGATCGTCGCCTCGGTCGGGGGCGGGGGACTGGCCGCCGGCGTCGCCGCCGCCGCGAAGCAACTCCGGCCCGACGTCCGGATCATCGGCGTCCAGGCCGAGGGCGCCGCCGCCTACCCCGACTCGCTCGCGGCAGGCAGGCCGGTGCGACTGGACAAGATGCAGACCATCGCCGACGGCATCGCGGTCGGCAAGCCCGGCGAGGTCCCCTTCGCCCACGTCGCCGACCTGGTCGACGAGATCGCCACCGTGACCGAAGAGGACATCAGCCGCGCCCTGCTCTCCCTGCTGGAGCGCAACAAACTCGTAGTCGAACCGGCCGGCGGGGTCGCCTACGCCGCCCTCCTCAACTGCTCGATCGCCTTCGACGCCCCCGCGGTCGCGGTGCTCTCGGGCGGCAACATCGACCCGCTGCTGCTGATGCGGCTGATCGAGCACGGCCTGGCCGCCTCCGGCCGGTTCCTGCGCTGCAACCTCCGCTGCCGCGACCGGCCCGGCACGCTCGCCTCGGTACTCCAGCTCGTGGGCACCCGCGGCGGCAACATCGTCGACGTCTACCACCAGCGCTCCGACCCGCGCCTGTCGGTCGGGGAAGTCTCAGTGGACCTCTCGATCGAGACCCGGGGCCCCGAACACGCCGCCGAAATCGTTGCGGCCCTGCGCGACGCCGACTACTTTTTGACGGTGGCCGGCTCTAGCATCTGACCCATGCAGAAAAATCTCGAGGAACTGGTCGAACCCGGCTGGGCCAAGGCCCTCGCCCCCGTCGCGGACGAGGTGGCGAGGATGGGGGAGTTCCTGCGACAGGAGGTCGCCGACGGCCGCAGGTACCTGCCCGCCGCCGAACACATCCTGCGCGCCTTCCAGCAGCCGTTCGACGAGGTCAAGGTCATCATCGTCGGCCAGGACCCCTATCCCACGCCCGGCCACGCCGTCGGGCTCTCCTTCGCGGTCGCGCCGCACGTGCGGCCCCTGCCCAAGAGCCTGGTCAACATCTTCAACGAGTACCGCGACGACCTCGACCTCCCGCTGCCGGCCGACGGCGACCTCACCCCGTGGGCCGAGCGGGGCGTGCTGCTGCTCAACCGGTCCCTGAGCGTCCGGCCCGGCAAGCCCGCCTCGCACCGCGGCAAGGGCTGGGAGACCGTGACCGATCAGGCCGTCAAGGCCCTCGCCGAACGCGGCGGCCCCTGCGTGGCGATCCTGTGGGGCGCCGACGCCCGCAAGCTGGCGCCGCTCCTCGGTTCCGTCCCCCGCATCGAGTCGCCCCATCCCTCGCCGATGAGCGCGAGCCGCGGCTTCTTCGGCTCCCGGCCCTTCAGCCGCGCCAACCGGCTCCTGGTCGAGCAGGGGGGTGAGCCCGTCGACTGGAGGCTCCCGGCCCTGCAGGAGGCCGGAGGCGCCCGGTTACCGTGGTAGGCGTGGAGTTCCTGGCACAAGAATTCGGACCGGACCGCGACCAGGCGATGGCCGGCCCGCTCGGGCTGTTCATCACCCTGCTGCTGGTGGTCGTGACGATCATGCTCGTCCGCGGCATGAACAAGCACGTCCGCCGGCTCAATCGGCGCCTCGACCGCGAAGCCGCGCTCAACGCCGACGCGGAGCCCGCCGAGGGCCCGAGCGAGGGCGGCCCCGGTCCCGACCGAGCCTAGGAACCGGACCGATGCCCCGCAAGAACCGCCGCCTGCGCGAACCGGACCGCCGGCGCTCCACCCCGATGGAACGGCACCTGGTCGACGGCCCCGACGGCCGCTACCAGGTCCGCCGCATCACCGCCTCCGGAGCCGAGAAGACCTACCGCTGCCCCGGCTGCGACCACGTGATCCGGCCCGGCACCCCGCACGTGGTGGCCTGGCCCGACGACGGCGGCGGCGACGACCGGCGCCACTGGCACACCGGCTGCTGGAACGCCCGGGACCGGCGCAGGCCGGGGCACTACCGCTAGACGGCTCGCTGAGCCATAATTCACGCCGTGGCCGTAATCAGATCAGCTAGCATGCTCCCCGCCCGCCGGGAGCCGATCACCCTCCAGACCGCCGACGGGTTGAACCTCGTGGCCGAACTGGCGCTCCCCGAGCACACCGAACCGCGGGCGACCATCATCTGCGTCCATCCGCTGCCCACCCACGGCGGCATGATGGACTCCCACGTCTTCCGGAAGGCCGCCTGGCGCCTGCCCGCGCTGGCCCAGATGGCGGTGCTGCGCTTCAACACCCGCGGCACCGAGTCCCAGCAGGGCCGGAGCGAGGGCGGGTTCGACGACGGCGTGGGCGAGCGCTTCGACCTCGCCGCCGCCGTGGAGTACACCGAGTTCGCCGAGTTGCCGCGCCCGTGGCTGGTCGGGTGGTCCTTCGGCACCGACCTCACCTTGAAGTACGGGCTCGAACCGGGCGTGGAGGGCGCGATCCTCATGTCGCCGCCGCTGCGCTACGCCGCCGCCGGCGACCTGGCGCGCTGGGACGCCGACGGCCGTCCGCTCCTGGCCCTGATCCCCGAGACCGACGACTACCTCCGGTACCCCGAGGCCCGGGAGCGGTTCGCCGCGGTCGGGCAGGCCGAGGTCGCCGAGATCGGCGGCTGCGGGCACCTGTGGGTCGGCAAGGCCGAGGAGGCACTCGACCGGATCGTCGGCCGCATCCTGCCCGACCGCGCCCCGCTCCCGCGCGAGTGGGACGGCCCGATGGAACGCGGCGACACCTCCGCCTACGCCGACAAGACCGTGGCCGCCTTCGGCGGGTTCCTGCCGAAGCCGGAGGAAGGCTAGGCGCAGTCGAGGAAGGCGCTGATGCTGTCGGGCAGCGCCGCATCGTCGCAGTCGGTGACCTGCACCAGTTCGTCGCCCTCGATGCGCCAGGCGAGCCGCTGCGTCGCCGAGCCGTCGCCGCCCGAACCGCCCGGACGGTCGACGGTGGCGGCCACGAAGTCGTCGTCGGCGCACCAACTGTCGAGCACCCTGCCCTCGGCGAGCTGCTCGTCGATGCGCCCGTCCAGGGTGTCGGGGTCGGAACAGACCGAGGCGGCGGCCGGATTGGTGGCGGCGTAGGTCGCGAGCGCGGCCCCGCCCAGCAGCGCCCCCGTCAGCGCCACCCCCGCCGAAGCGGTGGCGATCTTGCGCAGCCGCGGGCGCAGCCCCCGCCGGGACCGCTGGGGCCGGTAGGGGGCCAGTTCGGTCGACATCGAGACGGTGACCGGTCGCAGCTCCCGCCGCCGCAGCAGCCCGGTGGCGACGCCGGAGTACTTGTAGCCGGGGGCGCGCAGCCCGGCCAGGTCGAGCCGGGTGAGCTGCTCGCGCAGGCCGTCGGCGGTGGGGCGCCGCCGCGGATCGGGGCTCAGGGCGGCCCCGATGACGTCGGTGAGCTCGGTGTCGACCCCGGGGATGTGCGGCACGGGCGCGGCCCGCAGGAGCGGATCGGCGATGTCCTCCCGGCCGGAGCGGACCCACGGCAGCCGGCCGCCGAGCGCGGCGTACAGGACGGTGGCCAGCGCGTACACGTCGCCGGCCGGGCTGGCGGCGACCTCGCCGGCGACCGCGGCGTCGAGGTGCTCGGGCGCGGTGTACGGGCTGGGCGGCAGCGGCGCGGCCAGGACCGGCGCGGTCACGTCGTACGAGGTGAGCTGGAGGATCCGGCCGGTTCCGACCAGGATGTGCCCGGGCTGGATGGCGCCGTGGATGAGGCCGGCCCGGTGGTAGACGGTGACGGCGTCGCTGAGGGAGACCCCGAGCGCGCGGACCTGTCCGGGCGGCATCGCGCCCTCCTGCTCCAGCAGGTCGGCGAGGGTGCGACGGGTCGCGCCCACGGCGAGGTAAGGTCGTCCGTTCTCGGTGAGTCCGACCGCGCCGCACGGGGACAGATGGGGGTGCGCGGCCAGGCCGGTGAGCTTGGAGGCCCATTCGAGGAAGACTTCGCGGCGGGATCCGTCGACGCGCTCGTGGGCGACGGTCACGCACAGCAGGGTGGTGGGGTCCGAGGAGACGGTCCCGCTGAAGACGCTGCAAACCGGGTCGCGATGCAGTAAACGGTCCACGGTGGCGGCGCCGACGGTCGTCGTGCTCTTCATGGTCACCTCCCTCGCGCGGTTGTCTGACTGGGTAGCGTGCTTTGCCACCAAATGTGAGGCTATCCCATCTGAACGGGCGAGCGGTAGTCGGCCGTGGGTATGTGGCACGAACCGGTGGTGCCGTTGCCACCGCATGTGAGAAGCCGTGCGAGTATGGTGCCGGATGTGTCCGCGGGGATTCAAGTGTCGGTTTTCAACGAATGACGAGTGCAACGATTCGGACACGAGACCCGGCCGGTGTTGACGCTTGTGGAAAAACGTTGAAGCATCGATGACGTCTTGATCCCAGGGAAATCGTGGTCTGGTAACGATCACATTGCCCGGTACGAAGGAGTGCTATTTACATGAACGTCATTCCACGGCGTCTCTTCGTCGGCCTCGCCGGTGCTGCGGTGCTGTCCCTCAGTGCCACCGCCTGTGCCTCCGGCGACGGCGACTCCGGCGGCGACGGTGAAGGCGGCGACGGCGGCGGCCGCGTCGGCATCGCCATGCCCACCCAGACCTCGGAGCGCTGGATCGACGACGGCAACAACCTGGTCGACGAGTTCGAGGAGGCCGGCTTCGAGACCGACCTCCAGTTCGCCGGTGACGACGTCGGTACGCAGGTCGACCAGATCGAGAACATGGTCACCCAGGGCGCAGACGTCCTGGTCATCGCCGCTATCGACAACCAATCCCTCAACGGCGTGCTGGCCCAGGCGAAGGCCGAGGACGTCACGGTCATCGCCTACGACCGCCTGATCCGCGAGACCGAGGACGTGGACTACTACGCGACCTTCGACAACTTCCAGGTCGGCGTGCTCCAGGCCCAGTCGGTCCTCGACGGCCTGGACGTCGAGAACGAAGACGGCCCGTTCAACATCGAGCTGTTCGCCGGCTCGCTCGACGACAACAACGCCTTCTTCTTCTTCGACGGCGCCATGTCGGTCCTCCAGCCGCTGATCGACGACGGCACGCTCGTGGTCACGTCCGGCGAGACCGACATCGAGACCGTCGCCACCGAGCGTTGGGACGGCGAGCTCGCGCAGAGCCGCATGGACAACCTGCTGAGCACGCACTACTCCGATGAGCAGGTCGACGCCGTGCTGTCGCCCTACGACGGCATCAGCCGCGGCATCATCGCCTCGCTGGAGAGCAACGGCTACGACTCCGACGACCTGCCGGTCGTCTCCGGCCAGGACGCCGAGGTCGCCTCGGTCCAGATGATCATCGAGGGCCGCCAGACGGCCACGATCTTCAAGGACACCCGCGACCTGGCCTCGGTCACCGTGGAGATGGTCGTCGACGTCCTCAACGGCGAAGAGCCCGAGGTCACCGACACCGAGACCTACGACAACGGTGTGAAGGTCGTCCCGTCCAACCTGCTGACCCCGCACATTGTGACCGTCGAGAACTACGAGGAAATGCTGGTCGACTCCGGCTACATCGACGCCTCCGAGCTCGAGTAGCCACCGCCGCGACCGGCGCGAGCCCCTCGAAGGGGCGCCCCGCTCAGGCGGGGCGCCCCCGAAACCTCTCTTCTGAGCAGCCTCATTGCAAATAGGACCAAGTCATGTCTGAAGACATCCTCCGGATGCGGGGGATCACCAAGCGATTCCCGGGCGTGCTCGCGCTCGACGACGTCGACATGCGGGTCGAGCGGGCCACCATCCACGCGCTCGTGGGTGAGAACGGAGCCGGCAAGTCGACGCTGATGAAGATCCTCTCCGGGGTCTACCCGCACGGGGAATTCGAAGGCGACATCGAACTCGAGGGCCGTCCCGCCCGCTTCCGCGGCATCCAGGACTCCGAGAACGCCGGCGTCGCGATCATCCACCAAGAACTCGCCCTCGTGCCCGAACTGTCCATCGCCGAGAACATCTTCCTCGGCAACGAACAAGCCCAGCGCGGCGTCATCTCCTGGAACCGCACCAACTCCGTCGCGGTCGAGCTCATGGCCAAGGTCGGGCTCTCCGACAGCCCGCGCGAACTGGTCGAGAACATCGGCGTCGGCAAGCAGCAGCTCGTCGAGATCGCCAAGGCCCTGTCCAAGCAGGTCAAAGTCCTCATCCTCGACGAGCCCACCGCCGCCCTCAACGAGTCCGACTCCCGGAACCTGCTGAACCTGCTCCGGGCGCTGCGGGACGAGGGCGTCACCTGCATCCTCATCTCGCACAAGCTCGGCGAGGTGCTCTCGGTGGCCGAGTCGATCACCGTCCTGCGCGACGGCAAGACCATCGAGACCCTCGACAACGAGACCGACGAGGTCGACGAGGACCGGCTCATCAAGTCCATGGTCGGCCGCGACCTCGAGCACCGCTTCCCGCCGCACCGGCCCGAGGTCGGCGAGGTCTTCTTCCAGGTCAAGGACTGGACGGTCCACCACCCGGAGCACCGCGAACGCATCGTCGTCCACGGCGCCGAACTGTCGGTCGCCCGCGGCGAGGTCGTGGGCCTGGCCGGGCTCATGGGCGCCGGGCGCACCGAATTCGCCATGAGCGTGTTCGGCCGCGCCTGGGGCAGCCACATCCAGGGCGAGATCCACCTCGACGGCAAGAAGCTGCGCCTCCACAGCGTCGCCGACGCCATCGACGCCGGCCTCGCCTACGCCACCGAGGACCGGAAGCAGTACGGCCTCCACCTCGACTACGACCTGCGCCAGAACTTCACGCTCGCCGGCATCCGCCAGGTCTCCAAGGCCGGCGTGGTCGACCAGCACCAGGTCACCTCGGTCTCCGAGCGGCTCCGGTCCAGCTTCGGGGTCAAGACCCCCTCGGTGTTCCAGCCCGCCGGCAACCTCTCGGGAGGCAACCAGCAGAAGGTCGTGCTCGGCAAGTGGGTCTTCACCGAGCCCGAGCTGCTGATCCTCGACGAGCCGACCCGAGGCATCGACGTCGGCGCGAAATACGAGATCTACGAGCTGATCCACGAACTGGTCGACCAGGGCAAGGGGGTCCTCATGATCTCCTCCGAGCTGCCCGAACTGCTCGGCATGTGCGACCGGATCTACGCCATGAGCGCCGGCCACATCACCGGCCAAGTCGACCGCGAGACCGCCACCCAGGAGGAACTGATGCGCTTGATGACACTCGAGACCGCCAAGGGAGGAGTGGAACTGTGAGCATGCTCAGAGGCGTCGTCGACGCCGTGCGCGGGGCGAACCTGCGCCAGTACGGCATGATCATCGCCCTGGTGTTCATCATGCTGCTCTTCCAGGTCTTGGAGGTCATGAAGCTCGACCAGAACTTCCTGACCCCGCGCAACATCACCAACGCGATCGTCCAGAACTCGTTCATCCTGATCCTCGCGATCGGGGTCATGCTGGTCATCGTCAACGGCCACATCGACCTGTCGGTCGGCTCGGTCCTGGCCTTCACCGGCGCCGTATCGGCCATCGCCCTGTCCGACTGGGGCCTGCCGTGGTACCTCGCCGTGCTCGCCGCCATCGGCACCGGCGCCCTCATCGGCGTATGGCAGGGGTTCTGGATCGCCTACGTCCGAATACCGGCGTTCATCGTGACCCTCGCCGGCATGCTGCTCTTCCGCGGCCTGACCCTCTGGGCCCTGGAGGCCCAGACCATCTCCATCCGCTCCGAGGAATTCCGGATGCTCGGATCCGGCTACTGGATCCAGGACTCGCAGGTGGCCGGCTACCACCTGCCGACGCTCCTGATCGGCGCCGTCGGGGCCGGGTTCATCATCTGGATGCAGTCCGCGGGCCGCCGCAACGCCATCCGCAACCGGATCGACACCGGCTCGCCGGTCGCCTGGGCGGTCAAGACCGTCCTGCTGGCCGCCGCCACCTTCGGCGGCGCGATGGTCCTGGCCGCCTACCGGGGCCTGCCGGTCATCGGCATCATCCTGGTGGCGCTGGTCATGGCCTACACCTTCGTCGCCAACCGGACCGTCTTCGGACGCCACATCTACGCCGGCGGCGGCAACGAGAAGGCGGCCTCGCTCTCGGGCGTCAAGACCAAGCAGACCAGCTTCTGGGTCTTCGTCAACATGGGCGCGCTGGCCGGCCTGGCCGGCGTGGTCTTCACCGCCCGCCTCCAGTCGGCCACGCCCGACGCCGGCGAGATGTTCGAGCTGCACGCCATCGCCTCGGCGTTCATCGGCGGCGCCTCCATGAGCGGCGGCGTCGGCACGATCGTCGGCGCGGTCATCGGCGGTCTGGTCATGGGCGTCATGAACCAGGGCATGTCGATCCTGTCGGTCGGCCAGGACCTCCAGAGCGTCATCCTCGGCCTGGTCGTGCTCGCGGCGGTGTTCTTCGACGTGTGGAACAAGAAGCGCTCCTCCGGGCCGATCGTGGGCACCACCCCCGGCGGCTCCGGCGAGGCCAAGCGCCGCGGCAAGGGCCCGGACGACTCCGGCCCCAGCGGCGACCAGCCGAAGCGCCCCGACCCGGTCGGCGCCGCCAAGTAGCCGGCCGAGCGCCACGAAGGGCCCGCACCGATCACGGTGCGGGCCCTTTCGCGTGCCTTCGGGTCAGGACTTCGAGGAGGTGACCTTCTCGCTCTTCGACTGCTCGCTCTTCGACTGCTCGGCCTTCGGCTTCTCCTCGGGCTCGTCGTCGGAGCCCGACCTGGCCTGGGCCTTGAGCTTCTCGGCCTGCTTGTGTGCGGTCGCCAGGATGCCCTCGGCGTCCCGGCTGGCACGCTCCTTCGCCTCCTTGGAGAGCTCCTCGGCCCGCCGCTTCGCGGTGGCGACGCGCTTCTCGGCCTCGGAGACGACCTTCTCCTGCTCGGACTTGATCTCCTCGGCCTCGCTGTTCGCCCGCTCCAGGACCTTCCGGGCCTCGGCCTCGGCCTCGGCCATGAGCCGCTCGCGCTCGGTCTCGATCCGCTCGAGCTCCTCGTGGGCCTTGGCGGCCTCGGATTCGGCCCGTTCGCGGTCCTCCTCGGCCTCGGTGCGCAGCCGATCGGCCTTTTCGGTCGCCTCGGTGGTGATCTGCTCGGCCTCGGCCGCGGCCTCCTTGCGGAGCCGCTCCACCTCGGTCTGCGTCTCCTCGGAGAGCCGGCGCGCCTCGGCGCCGGCCTGCTCGCGCTCGGCGCGGCTCTTCTCCGCCGCCTCCTCGCGGATCCGCTTGACCTGCCGCTCGGTCTCCTCCGAGAGCCGCCGTGCGGCGGCCTCGGCCTCCTCGGTGACCTTCCGGGCCCGCTCGTCGGCCTCGGAGGTGAGCTTCTCGGCGCGTTCGGCCGCTTCGGCGGTCACCGTCTCGGCCTCGGCGGCGGCCTCCTCGACCCGCCGCTGCGCCTCCTGACGCACCCGCTTGGCCTCGTCGCCCGCCTCGGTGCGAGTGAGGGTCGCCTGGTCGGCGGCCTCCGCCCTGACCCGCGTGGCCTCGTTCTCGGCCTCGGTGCGGACGGTCTGGGCGAACGTCTCGGTCTCCTGCTTGAACCGCTCCAGGTTCTCCACCGTCTCGGTGCGCATCTCGTGCAGCTCGTCTTCGAGCTCGGTTCGCCTGCGCTCGGCTTCGGCCTCGGCCTCGGCGGCGATCCGTTCGGCCTTCTCGGTCGCCTCGGCGATCTCCCGCTCGGCCTCGACCGCGGCGTCGTCCTTGAGCTGCTGGGCCTCCGTCCGCAGGCGCTCCACGTGAGCGACCAGTTGCCGGGTCTGCTCGTCGGCGGCGGCCCGCTTGTTCTCGGCGTCCTGCTCGGCCTCGGCCACCAGGGCCGCGGCCCGCTCGTTGGCCTGGTCCACCAGCGCTTGGGCCTCTCGTGCCCGCTTGTTCATCTCGGCGTCGATGATCGCCCGCCGGTCGGCCTCGGCCTTCTCGGCCGCGGCCCGCCGCGCCTTCAGCGTGGTCTCGAAGTCCTTGCGGGCCTCCTCGATCTGCGCCTCGGCCTGCCGCAGCTTGTTCTCGGCGTGGCGGTGCAGCTCCTCGGTCTCGCCGCGGGCGCCCGACTTGATCTCCGCGGCCTGCTCCTCGGCCAGCGTCAGCATGTGCTCGATCTTGACGCCCAGGTGCCGGTAGGACGCCTTGTCGCCGGCCGCCGAGCGGCGCCGCATGTCCTGGATCTGCGCCTGCAGTTGCTGGACCTGGACGACCAGGCGCTCGGCCTGCGCCATCGCCTCGGCCTTCTCGGCGGCGTAAGTGTCCCGCTCCAACTGGAGCCGGGCGATCTCCCGGTCGACCTGCTTCTTGTCATAGCCGCGCAGCGCGGTCTCGAAGCCGCTGTCCAACTCCTGGGCTTCGGCGAAGCCGCTCAGCAGGTCGCTGTCGTCGCCCAGTCTCTTGTCACGCGCCATACCCTCATCCTCACATGTGCCGCGTCCCGCCGCCCCGGATCGGAGACCGGGGCGGCGGGACGCGGCCGAAGCCGTGGTTCCTCCACCGTCGACCTACGCCGCACGCACTGCAGTGCGACTGCGCTACTTCGACGGTAACGCGGAATCGCCGGAACTACTTGTCCTCTTCCTGATCGCCGAGGTCGGCTCCGGGGAAATTGCCCATCATGCCCGACAGGGTCTGGGTCATGTTGCGCAGTGTCGCCTGGACCTCGTCGCGCTTGGCGGTGAGCTCGGCGACCTTGTCCTCGGCCTCCTTGGTGACGCGCTCGGCGTCCGATTTGGCGTCCGAGAGCAGCCGTTCGGACTCGCCCTTGGCGTCCGAGACCAGCTTCGAGGCGTCCTTCTTGGCCTTGGAGGTGGTCTCCTCGGCGTAGTTGTCGGCCTCGGAGCGCTTCTCCTCGGCGCGGGTCTCGGCGGACTTGGCGCGCTCCTCGGCGTCCTGAGCGCGGGCCTCGGCGTCGGAGACGAGTTTCTGGGTCTCCGAGACCGCGCGGGCGTGGCGCTCGGACTCCTCGCGCTCGGCCTTCTCCTTGCGTTCGGCGAGCTCGAGGTCGAGGGCCTGGAGGTCCTTGTCCCGCTTCTCCTTGGCCTCGGCGAACAGCTTCGCGGCCTCGGCGCGCTTCTCCTCGGCTTCGCGGGCGGCCTTGGCGCGGAGCTGGGTGATCTCGCGGTCGGCGGTGGCTCGCATGGTGGCGACCTCCCGCTCGACCGAGGCCTTCAGCTCGGCGACCTCGTGGCCGGTGGCGGTGCGCAACTGCTTGGTCTCGCGCTCGGCGTCCGAGCGGAGGGTCTCGCATTCGCGGCGGGCGTTGGTGCGCATCTCGGCGACCTCGCGCTCCACCTGCGTGCGGAGGTTGGTCGCCTCGCGCTCGGCGTTCTGCTTGAGGTTCTGGGCCTCGGCGCGGGCGGCGTCGGTGATTTCGCGGGATTCGAGGCGGGCGGCCGACAGGATGCCCTCGGTCTCGCGCTTGGCTTCGGCGCGATGCTCGTTGGCCTGCTCTTCGGCGAGCCGGAGGATCTGCTCGACGCGGGTTCCGAGCCCGGACAGCGTGGGACGGGAGTTCTCCTCGAGCTGCTTGGTCTGTTCGCCCATGCGCTGCTCGAGGCCCTGGATGCGCTGCTCGGCCTGGCGCAGCCGGCGCTGAGCGTCGGTCATCCGCTGCTCGGCCTCGGTGCGCTGCTGCTCAACCTGCGTCAGCTTCGCCAGGTTCTTCTGGATGAAGTCATCCACCTGGTGCCTGTCGTACCCCCGCAACTGCACGGGGAATTCCGGCACCGATTGGTCGTTGTCGAAAAAGGTACTGTTGGAGGGCTGCTGCGACATGGCCTAATAGTTGCAGATACACCCCGGCGTGTCGACAGCAAGGTCGGTGTTTGCGGAGGGCTCATCATCTGCCGCCGCATTCCCGAATCGTGCGAATCGCCGCAAAAGCCGCCGCAGGTTGACTCGCGTCACCGCCGGCGGCCGGATCGTCGCACTCCGGAGTGGGGCCCGAACCGGACGGCGCCCGCTAAGCGGCGGCCGGCTCCACCAGTTCGACCAGCACCCCGCCGGCGTCCCGCGGATGGACGAAGTTGATCCGGCTGCCGGCCGTCCCGGGCCGGGCGGAGTCGTACAGCAACTGCGCGCCCCGATCCCGCAGCGCCGCGCCCGCGGCCTCGACGTCGTCGACGGTGAACGCCAACTGCTGGAGGCCCGGCCCCTTCTTCTCGAGGAACTTCGCTATCGGCGACGCTCCGTCCAGCGGCGCCAGAAGCTGCACCTGCGGCCCGCCGCCGGGCCAGGAGACCATCACCTCGACCACGCCCTGGGTCTCGTTCACCTCCCGGTGCACGGCCTCGCCCCCGAGTGCGCCCACGTACCAGTCCAGGCCCTCGTCGATGTCGGGCACCGCCACGCCGACGTGGTCGATGCGCCGCAATCCGATTCCATCCGCGAGCGTCATAGTATCGATGGTATCGACAGACCAATGGAGGTCAATGATGCAGGACAGCACCGTCATCCTCTCCGCCGCCCGCACACCCGTCGGGCGATTCAACGGCTCGCTCGCCGAAGTCCCCGCCACCGACCTGGCGGGCACGGCCATCCGGGCCGCCCTCGAACGCGCCGGCCTCGCCCCCGACCGGGTCGACCAGGTCCTGCTCGGCCAGGTCCTGTCCGCCGGCTGCGGCCAGAACCCCGCCCGGCAGGCCGCCGTGGCCGCCGGCCTGCCGATGCGGGTGCCCTCGATGTCGGTCAACAAGGTGTGCCTGTCGGGCATGACCGCGGTCGGCCTGGCCGACCGGCTGCTGCTCGGCGACGCCGCCGAAGTCGTCGTCGCCGGCGGCATGGAATCGATGAGCCGCGCCCCGCACCTCCTGCCGGGCTCGCGCCGCGGCTTCAAGTACGGCGATACCGTGCTGCTCGACCACCTCGCCCACGACGGCCTCACCGACGCCTACGACGGCATCTCCATGGGCGAGTCCACCGAGCGCCACCTCAACGCCAAGCACCTCACGCGCGGCGAACAGGACGAGTTCGCCGCCGCCAGCCACCAGCGCGCGGCCAAGGCCGCCGAGCGGCTGGCCGAGGAGATCACCTCCGTGGAGACCCGGCGCGGCCTGGTCGACGCCGACGAGGGCGTCCGCTCCGAGACCACTCCCGAGACGCTCGGGCAACTGCGGCCGGCGTTCACCGAGAACGGCACCATCACCGCCGGGACGGCCTCCCAGATCTCCGACGGGGCCGCCGCGCTGGTCCTGGCCCGAAGGTCGACCGCCGAGGCCAACGGCTGGCCCTACCACGCCGAGATCCTGAGCTGGGGCACCGTCGCCGGACCGGACAACTCCCTGCTCGACCAGCCCGCCGGGGCCATCTCGCAGGCCCTGCACAGGGCCGGAGCGTCCGTGTCCGACCTCGAGGTGGTCGAGATCAACGAGGCCTTCGCCGCGGTCGTGCTGTCCTCCGCGGCGACGCTGGGTCTCGACTTGGAGCGGGTCAACCCCGACGGCGGGGCGATCGCGCTGGGCCACCCGATCGGCGCCTCCGGCGCCCGCCTCGCCCTGTCCCTCGCCCGGCAGCTCGGCCCCGGACAGCTCGGTGCGGCCGGGCTGTGCGGCGGCGGCGGCCAGGGCGACGCGATGATCCTCAAGGGAGCCTGATGGAGGTATCCGGCACCGTGGCCTCGGCCCGCGCGGGCGACCGCCGGGCCGTGGCCCGGCTCCTCACCGCCGTCGAGAACCGCGCGCCCGAGGGCCCCGAGATCGCCGCCGCGACCAAGGGCGGCGACGCCGTGATCGTCGGCGTCACCGGCTCACCCGGGGTCGGCAAGTCCACCCTGGTATCGGCGCTGATCGGCGCCTGGCGGGCGCAGGGGCGGCGGGTCGCGGTGCTCGCGGTCGACCCCTCGAGTCCCTTCAGCGGCGGTGCGCTGCTCGGCGACCGCGTCCGCATGGCCGACCACGCCCTCGACCGGGACGTCTACATCCGGTCGGTGGCCACCCGCGGCCACCTGGGCGGGCTCGCCGCCGGCACCGGCGCCGCCGTGCGGCTGCTCGAAGGGCTCGGCTTCGACGCGGTCATCGTCGAGACCGTCGGCGTCGGCCAGGCCGAGGTCGAGATCGCCGGCCTCGCCGACACCACGCTGCTGCTGCTCGCCCCCGGCATGGGCGACGCCATCCAGGCGGTCAAGGCCGGCGTGGTCGAGATCGCCGACCTCTACGTGGTCAACAAGGCCGACCGGCCCGGCGCCGACGCCGCCGTGCGCGACATCCGGGCCATGATGTCGCTGGTCCGGCGCGGCCCCGGCGAATGGCGGCAGCCGATCGTCAAGACCGTCGCCCACCAAGGCGAGGGCCTCGACGAGCTGGTGGCCGGGATCGCCAAGCACCGCGAATGGCTCGCGGGATCGGACCGGCTGGCCGCCCGGCGCCGCGACCGGGCCGCCGCCGAGATCCGCGCCGTGGTCGAGACCGAGCTGCGGCGCCGCTACGAGGTCACCGACGAGCTGGCCGAGCACGTCGCAGCCGGTGAGATCGATGTGGCCGAGGCCGCCCGCACCGTCCTGGAGAACGGCGCCTAAACCACTTCGACTCCCGGTCGGGGGCCTCCTTACACTGGAGGGCGTGAAAGAAGCAGCGAAGCAGCCACCGATCCGAGAGACCCGCCTGTCGAAGACGTACGCGCCCGCCGAGGTAGAGGCGCGCCGCTACGCCGAGTGGGTAGCCGACGGCCGCTTCGCCGCCGCCGACGACTCCGATCGCGACCCCTACTGCATCGTGATCCCGCCGCCGAACGTGACCGGCCAGCTCCACTTGGGGCACGCGCTCAACCACACGCTCATCGATGCGATGGTGCGCCGCGAGCGCATGCGCGGCAAGGAGGCCCTGTTCCTGCCGGGCACCGACCACGCCGGCATCTCCACCCAGAACGTGGTCGAGCGCCAGCTCGCCGACCATGACGGGCTGTCCCGCCACGACCTGGGCCGCGAGCCGTTCGTGGACCGGGTGTGGGATTGGAAGGCCACCTACCACGAGCGCATCGTCGCGCAGATGAAGAAGATCGGCGACGGCGTCGACTGGGACCGGGAGCGGTTCACCCTCGACGACGGCCTGTCCGAGGCCGTGCAGACGATCTTCAAGCGCCTCTACGACGACGGCATGATCTACCGGGCCGAGCGCATCATCAACTGGTGCCCCAGGTGCATGACCGCGCTGTCGGAGATCGAGGTGGAGCACCAGGACGACGCCGGCGAACTGGTCTCGATGCGGTACGGCGAGGGCGAGGACTCCATCGTGGTCGCCACGACCCGGTTGGAGACGATGCTCGGCGACACCGCCGTGGCCGTGCACCCCGACGACGAGCGCTACGCGCACCTGATCGGCAAGGCCGTGGAGCTGCCGTTCACCGGGCGGCACATCCCGGTCGTCGCCGACGAGCACGTCGACCCCGAGTTCGGGAGCGGCGCGGTCAAGGTGACCCCGGCGCACGACCCGAACGACTTCGCGATCGGGCAGCGTCATGAGCTGGACGCTCCGCTGATCATGGACGAGCGCGGCGTGATCACCGCGCACGGGCCGTTCGAGGGGCTCGACCGCTTCGAAGCGAGGAGCGCCATCGCCGCCGCGCTCCGGTCCGAGGGCCGGATCGTCTCCGAGCGGCGGCCGTACATGCACGCGGTCGGGCACTGCGACCGCTGCGACACCGTGGTGGAGCCCCGCCTGTCGAAGCAGTGGTTCGTCAAGGTCGAGCACCTCGCGAAGCTCTCGGCCGACGCCGTCCGGGACGGGCGGACCAGGATCCATCCGCCCGAGATGGAGAAGCGCTACTTCTCCTGGGTGGACAACCTGCTCGACTGGTGCATCTCGCGCCAGTTGTGGTGGGGCCACCGCATCCCGATCTGGTACGGCCCCGACGGCGACCAGGTGTGCGTGGGACCGGGCGAGACCCCGCCCGAGGGCTACGTCCAGGACCCCGACGTGCTCGACACGTGGTTCTCCTCGGCGCTGTGGCCGTTCTCGACGCTCGGCTGGCCCGCCCGGACGCCCGCCCTGGAGAAGTTCTATCCGACCGCGTCGCTCATCACCGGCCAGGACATCATCTTCTTCTGGGTGGTGCGCATGATGATGTTCGGGACCTACGCGATGGGCGAGGCCCCGTTCAAAGAGGTCTACCTGCACGGCCTCATCCGCGACAAGGACGGCAGGAAGATGTCGAAGTCGGCCGGCAACGGCATCGACCCGCTCGAGGTGGTCGACACCTACGGGGCCGACGCGCTGCGGTTCATGCTCGCCCGGGACGCCCAGCCCGGCAGCGACAACACCGCCTCGATCGAGCTGGCCGAGATCAGCCGGAACTTCTGCAACAAGCTGTGGAACGGCACCAGGTTCGCGCTCATGAGCGGCGCCACCGTCGCGGGCGACCTCCCCGCGGAGCCGACGCTGATCGACCGGTGGATCCTCTCGCGGCTGGCCCAGACCGTCTCCACCGTCGACGCCTACCTCGAGGACTACGAGTTCGCCAAGGCCATCGACGCCCTCTACCACTTCGCGTGGGACGACCTCTTCGACTGGTACCTGGAACTGACCAAACCGGTCCTCGCCGAAGGAGGGCCCGCCGCCGACGGCACCCGCCGCGTCCTCGGGCACGTCTTCGACCACCTGCTGCGGCTGCTGCACCCGGTCATCCCGTTCGTGACCGAGGAGCTGTGGCTGGAACTGACCGGCGGCGAGGCCCGCGAGCAGGCACCGGCCGACCGCCCGGCCCCGTCCTTGACGGTGGCCGCCTGGCCCACCGCCGGCGCGGTCGACGAGGAGGCCGAGCGGCTCGTGGCCGACCTCCAGCACCTGGTGGTGGAGGTGCGCCGATTCCGCTCCGACCAGGGCGTCAAACCCAACCAGTCGGTGGCCGCCCGCATCGCCGGACTCGCCGACGCCCGACTGGCCGACCAGGAACCGCTCGTGCGCGCCTTCGCCAGGCTCGACGAGCCCGGCGACGATTTCGCGCCCACCGCCGAACTGGCCGTGTCCGACCGGGTCACGGTCGCGCTCGACACCTCGGGGACGATCGACGTGGCCGCCGAGCGGGCGCGCCTGCACAAGGCGCTTGGCACCGCCGAGAAGGAGCTCGAGACCACCGGCAAGAAGCTCGGCAACGAGGCGTTCCTCGCCAAGGCGCCCGACGAGGTGGTCGAGAAGATCCGCACCCGCCGGGCCGCGGCCGAGGCCGACATCGCCCGCATCAACGCGCAGCTCGAGCGCCTGGAAGGCTGACAGCGACGGCGCGCACGGCCTCACCGACGGGGAGGCCGTGCGCCGCAAGGGGGACGACAACTTGAACACCGAACTCGCGCAGGTCGAGGCCGCGCTGGAGGCCCGCGGATTCTCCCGCTGGGACTTCACGCTCGACCGCATCAAAGCGCTGCTGGACCTGATGGGCGACCCGCAGCGGTCGTTCCGCTCGATCCACATCACCGGCACCAACGGCAAGACCTCGACCACGAGGATGATCGAGCGGCTGATCCGGGGCCACGACCTCCGCACCGGCATGTTCACCTCGCCGCATCTGAACGACGTGACCGAGCGGATCTGCGTCGACGGCGAACCGATCGCCGCCGACCGTCTCGCCGCCGCCTACTACGAGATCGCGCCGCTGGCCGACCTCGTCGACGCCCGGTCCGAGGAGCCGCTGACCTACTTCGAGATGACCGTCGCGCTCGCCATGGCCGCGTTCGCCGACACCCCGATCGACGTCGGCGTCATCGAAGTCGGCCTCGGCGGCGAGACCGACTCCACCAACATCCTGGGCGCCGAGGTCGCCGTGGTCAGCCCGATCGCGGTCGACCACACCAAATGGCTGGGCGACACCCTGGAGGAGATCGCCGCGATGAAGGCCGGCATCGTCCACGACGGCGCCACCCTGGTGACCGCCGAGCAGGAGCGCTCGGCGATGGCGCCGCTGCTGCGCCGCGCGAAGGCCGTCGGAGCGAGCCTCGTGGCCGAAGGCCGCGGCTTCGAAGTGACCGCCCGCGAAGTCGCCGTCGGCGGACAACTGCTCACGATCGACACCAAGGCGGCCCGCTACGAGGACCTGTTCCTGCCGCTCCACGGCGTCTACCAGGCGCACAACGCCGCGCTGGCCCTCGCCGCCGCCGAGGTCCTGCTCGGCGCCGGCGAACCCAAGGCCCTCGACTCGCAGGTGGTCGGCGAGGCGTTCGCCGACTTCACCTCCCCGGGCCGGCTCGAAGTGGTCCGGACCGCCCCGACGGTCATCCTCGACGCCGCCCACAACCCGGCCGCCATGGAGTCCATGACGGCGGCCGTGGACGAGGAGTTCAACTTCCGCAAGCTCGTGGCGGTGATCGGCATGCTCGGCGACAAGGAGGTCGACCACATGCTCGAGCTGCTCGACCCGGTCGTCGACGAGGTCGTGGTGACGAAGTCGAGCTCGGACCGGGCCATGCCGGCGGCCACGCTCGGCAAGATCGCCCGCGAGACCCTCGGCGAGGAGCGGGTGACGGTCCTGCCCCACCTCGCCGACGCGATCGCCCGCGGCATCGAACTGGCCGAAGAGGCCGAGGACGTCTACGAGAGCGGCGGGGGCGTGCTGGTCACCGGATCGGTGTTCACCGTCGCCGACGCCCGCAGGCTCCTGGTGAAGCGCAGTGTCTGATCCCGCCGAATCCCGCTCCGGACTGCGGAACCCGGCCCGCGCCGCCCGGAGCCTGGCCGCGATCGCGATGGTCTTCGAAGCGCTCGCGCTGCTCATGGCGATCGTGCCGATGCGCATGCTCCTGGACGACGCGACCCTCGCGACCACCGCGATCCTGGTGCTCGTCGCCGCCTGCCTCCTCCTGGCCGCCACGGCCGGGCGCCCGTGGATCTGGCCGGCCGGAGGCGCCGTCCAAGCGGCCCTCATCGCCTGCTGGGCCTTCCACTGGTCCCTGGGAGCCGCCGGACTGGTCTTCGCCCTGGTGTGGGCCTACTGCTGGTACGTCAAGCACCAACTCGCCCGGCCCCCGAAGCGATGACCGTGCTGCGCACCGAGCGCCTCGTGCTGCGGCCGGTCACGACCGCCGACGTCGAGCCGCTCGTGGAGATCAACGCCGACACCGAGGTGATGCGGTACATCGGAAACGGGAGTCCGCGGACGCTCGCCGAAACCCGGACGGCCGTGGAGAAGATGACGCGGCACTGGGACGAGCAAGGGTGGGGGCCCTTCGTCGTCGGGCTCGCCGGTACCGGCGAGCCGATCGGTCTCGCCATCCTGGCGGTGCCCGGCTTCCTGCCGGAGATCCTGCCGGCGGTCGAGGTCGGTTGGCGCATCGGGCGGAACCGGTGGGGGCGCGGCTATGCGCCGGAGGCGGCGGCCGCGGTGATCCGGTTCGCCTTCGAGGAGCTCGGCATGGAGCGGCTCGTCTCCTGCGTCCACCGGGACAACACCGCGTCGGTGCGCGTGACCGAGAAGCTCGGCATGAGCCTGGAACGGGAGACGACCGTGCCGGACCTCGAGGTCCCCGTGAAGGTCTACGAGCTCCGGGCTTGAACGGGAGCGGGACTCCGGCCGCCGCGATCCGCCGGACTGTCAAGTAGCCGACAAAACACGTTCTGCCACATGCCTTGGGCGGCTTGTGATCTTGACTTCCTGGTGTAATAGTGGACAAGTCCCGACGGCACGGAACTCCCCGGCGGTGGTCCCTGTGAAGATGCAGCCTCGACAGCAACTGCTCGACATCTGGAAGGCCTCGATGGCCTACTGCCTCCGCGAAGTGGTCGAAGAGGACGGCCGCAGACACCGCCGCTGGCACTGGGGCGGCCGCATCGAATCCGACGCGGTCGGCGACGCCCAGCAACTCCTCTGCCTGCTGTACCCGCCGCAGGAACTGCCCGAACTGAGCTACGCCGACCCCGACGCCACCGGTGAGGCCGTCCTCGACGCCCTCGGAACGCTCGGCGACCCGGTCGAGATCCCCATCCGGGTCATGCGGATCATCAAGGACTACATGATCCGCCACTCCGACGACGACGGCGTCCCCGTCTACAGCGGCGGGTCGAACATGCACCGCGTCGACCGCTCCCGCGAGGCGGACCCCGAGCAGCGCGCCGTCGACGTCACCGAGGGCTTCGCGCTGGCCATCCCGCTGTCCATCGCCTCGCTGATCTTCCTGGCCGACTTCGCCCCCACCGCCGAACGGCTCGGCCGCCGCCCCCTCATCGAGGAGCGGCAGGAAGTCGAGGCAATGGTCCACAAGCGACTCTTGGGCGCCCTCATCGGCCTGCTGCGCTCCTTCTCCGTCGCCGCCTACGACGAGACCGACGAGGAGGGGCGCCGCCTGATCGACCTGATCAACGTCGACGGCCAGGCCCCCCGCAAGATCATCCGGCGCTTCCGCGACAACGCCTCCGAGATCATCGGCACCCTGCGCGACATCACCCTCGGATCCGGCGGCACCGCCGGCGTCGAAGCACCCACGAAGCTGTTCGAGATCGGATGGTCCTGGTCGGTCGTCGAGAAGGCCCCCGAGATCGGGTTCGTCTCCGACCAGGACGTCCAGCGCCCCGGCCGCGCCCAGGACGCCCCCTACCTCTACTTCACCGTCGTCGCCATCGAAGCGGTCGCGGGCCTGTTCTCTCCCCGCGTGATCCGCCGGAACCTCCTCAACGACGAGGAACAGCAACTCGCCCAGGCCCTCCAACTGCGCCTGGACGTCACCCGCCGCTACTGGGCCTCGGTCGCCTCCTTCGGGGGCGGCTCCAAGTGGCCGCTGGAGGACGTCCCCTGGCGCACCACCGACGGCCTGGAATACGACTACTACAGCCTCCTGGTCTGCGCGGTCGCCACCGACGCCTTCGGCACCGCCCGAGGCGACGACGACCTCATCCGACTCGGCCGGGTCCTGATCGAACTGGCCAACCGCGGCCGCATCACCCGCCGCGCGCTGGCGGGCGAGACGGCCATCGAGATGCATTTCCCCGGCGTGCCGTCCGAGTTGACCGGCATCGAGAAGATCGGCGGCCCGCCGATGCGCTGGAACATGGTCGACTTCGCCCCGCTGCTGCTCAAGCGCCTGATCCACGCCGCCAGCCTGCTGTCCACGATCGGGTCTCGAGCCGAACTGCTCGACGTCGCCGACCAGGTCTGGGACCACTTGGCCCGCCGGAGACTCCGTGACGGCGGCGCCGCCAACCTCTGGGACCAGCCGCACCAGGTCTACGGGGAGATCGAGCACTTCTTCAACGATCCGTCGTGGTTCTTCACCATCCGCGTGGTGGAGGCGATGGTGCTGGGCGCCCGGTTCGCCGCCTCCGACCCGGCCCGCTCCAGGGAGTTGGAGCGGCTCGCCCACGAACTGCTCCTGGAGGCCGAGCACATCTACGACCAGGAGCTGTTCCGCGGCTCCGGCGCGGCCGGACCGTCGCTCTCCCAGGAGATCCAAGCGGTGGGCATCACCATCCGCCACGCCAAGGACATCGTCGCCGAGCGCCCCGGCACGGCCTACTCGCTCGGGGTCCGGGCCCTGCTCGAACTCGACCGGCTGGTCTCGGCCGGCCGCGACGCCGAGACGGGGGTCTGACCCGTGCTGCTGTTCGCCACCTCCG
Organism: Glycomyces xiaoerkulensis; assembly: GCF_002798405.1. Taxonomy (GTDB): domain Bacteria; phylum Actinomycetota; class Actinomycetes; order Mycobacteriales; family Micromonosporaceae; genus Glycomyces; species Glycomyces xiaoerkulensis. Next base: position 137,574 of record NZ_PGGV01000038.1, read on the forward strand.
ACAAGGGCGGCACCGGCCGCTCGGTCACCTCCTGCAATCTCGCCTACCGCCGGGCCCTCCAGGGCGGCAACGTCTGCTACGTCGATTTCGACCTCGGTTCGCCCACCGCCGGCGCCATCTTCAACATCGACGAGATCGCCCACGGCACCGGGGGCAGCGGCGTTCACGACTACCTCCAGGGCCATGCCTCCGAACCAGAGGACTACTCGGCTTGGGCCGATTCCGACCACGAGCGGCTCGGCGTCCGCCCCGACGGCGCCGGCGATCTGGTGCTCTACCCCGACGACTCCGACGGCGGCGAGTTCCCCGGCGACGGCGGCGCCGTCGCCCGCTGCGTCGAGCTGTTCGTCCAACTCACCTCCCAGTTCGACCTGGTCATCGTCGACCTCAGCGCCGGACGCTCCCACGCCACGGAGATCGTGATGGCCGCCACCGGCCGACCCGAGCTGTCGGCCGTCCCGTGGCGGTGGATCGTGTTCCACCGCTGGACCAAGCAGCACGTCGTCGCCGCCCACAGCCTCGTCCACGGCGAACGCGGACTGCTCGAGACCGGCCGGGCCCGGCACCACAACCACGCCCGGCTGATGGCGTCGATCCGGTTCGTGCGGACCGCGGTGGTCAATCCCGACGGACCGGAGCTGGCCGGCCTCAAGTCCACGCAGGTCCGCTGGCTGCGCCGCATCGACGCCGACCTGCACCAGATGGCCGCCGGCCTGCGGATCGGCCGCATGAACCTGCTCGGCTCCATCCCGCTCGACCCGGTCCTGCAATGGCGCGAGCAGATCATCACCGACGCCGATACCACCACCCTCGACATCGCCGACCAGCGCACGGTCGACGCGTTCAACGACCTGGCCAAGAAGTCCTCCGAGGAGTCCTTCATGCCCGGCTTCGACGGGAGCGGATGAGAGGGCGGCCATGAGCTACAGCGAGTCCAGCGCCAGGCAGCGCACCGAGCGGTTCGGCATGTCCCACCTGTCGGTCGAGGTCGGCCACCTCCACGCCGACGACCTGGCGGCCCGCCCCGAAGCGCTGGCCGCCGAGATGGCCGACGCCGCCGCGTGGGTCCACGGCACCACCGAGGCCCTGTCCCGGCGTCTCGCCGGGCGCACGCCCCGCGTGAGCACCTGCTACCTGGTCGACGACTACTTCCACGACGATCTGCCGTCTCCGGAGAAGCTCATCACCGCGATGGGCGAGGCCGCCGCCGAGGCCGGGCTGCGGATCGATTACCTCGCGCGCGAGTCCGCGTGCGCCACGGCGGGCGACCTCGACCTGGCCGGCCTGGTCGCCGGCCGGATCGTGGTCGAACCGCCCCCCGGCGCCACCGGCTCGCGCCCGCCGGTGTCGGAGTCGGGCTGGCTGTGCAACGGCGTGCCCTCGCCCGCACCGAGCGGCATGGCCATGGGCAGCCCCGGAGCTTGGAGCCCGCCGAGCCAGAACTCGGCCCGGGAGCACTCGGTCTTCCTGGACGTCGAGCTGTGGAACGACACCGAGCAGGGCCGCCGCTGGTCGTGCCCGATGCTGGCGGCGGTCTGGCAGTTGCTTCGCCTCGGCGTGCTGCGCGACCGGGGCCGCCGCGTCGGCGTCCCGCGCCCGGCCGAGCAGGTCGTCCCGGCCGTGCGCAGCCACGAGCCGGGCGGCGCGTCCGGAGCGAACTTCCCCGAGCAGTGGCGGGACATGCCGCCGATCCTCCAGCTCAACCCCGACGCGTTCCCGTTCCCGGCCTACCGCACCGTCTCGGTGCTGGCGAACGACTTCATCGAGGTCGAGCACGCCGTGCGGGTCATCTGCTCGTCGGTCCGCCCCGATTCGGGCGCGGTCGAGGCGATCGCGCAGGCCGCTCAGCGCGAAGGGGTCACCCTGCCGGACGAGCTCGTCGACCGGCTGACCTACATCTTCCAAGGACCGATGTAGGGGCGCTCAGTATCCGTGGTCCTCGCGCTGCAGCAACTGCGGGTGCTGCTCCAGCAGCTCGAAGATCCTGCCGGCCAGGTCGGCCGCCCCGTAGTCGACCTGCGATCGCACCCGCTCGACCATGGTGGTCCACTGCCGGGTGAGGCCGGGCCGGTGCTCCAGGGAGTCCCACACGAACTGCAGGTCCCGCGCGAAGCGCGCGCCCGGCGCCCACAGGTGCAGCAGATGGTCCACCACCGGGCGCAGGATCCGCAGCGTGTGCCGGGAGTCCTCGCCGATCTTGGCCAGGGCGATCCGGGCCGCCACCGCCGTGAGCAGCCAATCGTGTACGGCCAGGTCCTCGCAGGCCGCCGCGATCCGCTCGGGGTCGACCGCGCCGGTGACGAGGCTCAGCCGCCGCCGGTCGGTGCCGACCAGCCGGAACGCCACGGCGTTGCGTGAACCGGGATCGGCGATCGCGGCCCAGCGCAGCCGGGTCGAACCGGTCTTGATCGGCGGGCGCATGTCGAAACGGCGCCCCGAGAGCACGTCGCGGATGGAATGCCGGGCGACCGCGGCGGTGTCGAGGAACGCCGTCCGGTCGCGGCGGGTGTCGGCCCGCAGGAATCCCTCGGCCAGGCGGTGGGCCTCGAGCTTCCCGATCGGGAACACGGAGCCGGGCCGGGCCAGGTAGTAGGACCACGGCATCCGGCGCGGGCGGTCCTGAGCCTCCACCGCGGCCCACGACGAGCCCTGCAACAGATGCCCCCCGGTGAGGGCCGCGCGGGAGCAGACCGTGCCCACCGCCCGCACCGCACCGTTGTCGCCGTCGGCGTCGGTGTGCCGCTTGCCCGGCTTCGGGCCCAGGGGCAGCTTGCAGTCCACGCCGTGCAGCAACGTCGGCGAGGCGGTGTGCGGCACCGGCCGCGACCACTGCGTGACGCCCTCGCCCACCGCCAGCGCCAGGGCCGCTCCCGCCTCCTCGGACGTGAGCGGGCGCGAATGGGGCAGCAGCGCGGTGTGGATCTCGCCGAGGACCAGCATCATTCCCTCTCGCGGTGCTCGGTGATGGCCAGGCCGTGCCCGTCGGGGTCCTGGAAGGCCGCCGCGCGCAGCTCGTAGTTCCGACCCAGCAGCGCGGTGCGCGGCAGGTGCATGAATTCCACGCCCGCGGAGTTCATCTTCGCGAACGCCGTGTCGATGTCGCCGACCTCGAAGGTCAGGTGCATGACGCCGGTCTCGCCGGGCGGGGCGTCGGGCCGCTCCCACAGCAGGACCTTGCCGAATCCGGCGTCGAGGACGGCGGCCTCGTCGGTGCGGTCGGCGATGGTCAGCCCGAGCGCGTCGGTGTAGAACGCCACCGACCGCTGGAGGTCGGCGACGATGAGGGTCGCGGCCACGTCGGTGACCTCGGCGTGGCCCAGCCCGGTCTCGGACAGCAGCAGCTCGGAAAGGTCGTCGGGGACGGCCGGGTGCTCGGGCGCCCGGCGGGGCCGGGGCGGGGCCGGAATGCGGGCCTCGGGCGCCTCGGCGTCCGGCTCGGCCTCGGGACGCTCAGGTGCTTCGGCCACAATGGTCGGCGCCGCGGCGGCCTCGGCCGCAGGCGGCTCGGGCCGCGGCTGCTCGGGCTCTGCGGGTTCGTTCGGCGGGGCCGCTTGCGCGGCAGGGGGATCGTGTCTCGGGGGTTCCTGCCGGGGCGGCTCGGGCCGGGGCGGCGCTGCGGCCGGCGGCGGCTCGGGGTCGGCGGGTTCGAACAGGTCGTCCAGCGCCCCCGTCTCCGGCGGCGCCTCCGCGCCGGTCCCGGGCCGCGGCGGGTCGTCCTCGACGATCAGGTCCTCCAGGCGGTGCTCGCCGATCAGCGGCGGCGCGGGCACCGGCTCGGGGAAGCGGCGCGCCGAGTATTCGACGGTGACGAACGCGATGAATCCCGCCAGGCACAGGAACGCCAGGACGCCGATGCCGACGTGCTGAGCGCCGAGCGCCATCGAGGTGAAGAAAGCCGTGAGGATCAGTAAAGTGATCGCGCCGACCGCGTGCGAGGTGCGCCAGCGCAGCCGCCGGTCGCCGTTGAGGATCGTGCCGATCGCGTCGCCGCCGGCGGCGTGATGCTGGTTGGAGTGGAGCTGATTCATCGCCACCCGGTTGGCGGCCCACCAGCGGGCCTCCCGCTGCCGGCGCTGCTGGTCGAGCAGGATGCGCTGCTGTCGCTGCTGCTCCTGGTTCGCCTTGGCGGCCGACTGCTTCCCCTTGGCGCCCTTCGGCGGCGGGGCCGCCTTCCGGGCGCCTCCCTTGGACCCGCCTTTGGAGGCGGCGCCGCCCTTGCCGCCCGACTTCGGAGCCTTCGCCGCCGCTTTGGGCGCCGGCCGCGGGGGTTGTCTCGGGGGCATCTGCGACACCTCATCCACACCTGGGAAACCGGGTTTCTACGAGAATGCTACGTGCCTCGGGCGAGGGGTACAACATCGCTTAGGATGGCACCCGCGGCCCCGCCTGCGGTGCCGCACATCGCGCTGAAATCCGACAGTAATCCGAAGGAGCGACCGTGGCCGAACAGCACACGCTCGTGTTGATCAAACCCGACGCCGTCGAGCGCGGACTCATCGGCGAGGTCCTCGCCCGGTTGGAGCGCAAGGGCCTGCGCATCGAGCGAATGGAACTGCGCACCATGGGCTCCGACCTCGCCGACGCCCACTACAGCGAGCACGTGGAGAAGCCGTTCTACCCCGGGCTCAAGGAATTCATGACCTCCGGAACCCTGGTCGCCCTGATAGTCGCCGGAGACGAGGCGATCCCGGTGGTGCGCGACCTGGCGGGCGCGACCGACGGCCGCAAGGCCGCTCCCGGCACGATCCGCGGTGACTACTCGGCGTCGGTCCAGCGGAACCTCGTCCACGCCTCGGACTCCGAGGAGTCGGCCAAGCGCGAGATCGACCTCTGGTTCGGCGCCTGACCCACGCGCTCACCGCGGTCGGCGCCGAAATGCGCGTGCGGTCCGCGGCCGGGCGGCGGTACCTTGTCCGGCATGGCATCCACACCGCAACCCGCCGGCGCGCAGATCGGCGTCGACGACTTCTTCCGCGCCGACATCCGCGCCGGACGCATCACGCGTGCCGAGGTCTTCGCGGGGGCCCGCAAGCCCGCCTTCAAGCTGTGGATCGATTTCGGCGAGCAGGGGGAGCGCAAATCCAGCGCCCAGGTCACCGCGCGGTACACCGCCGAGGAGCTGGTCGGCCGCACGGTCGTGGCCGTGACGAACTTCCCGCCCCGGCAGATCGCCGACTTCATGTCGGAGGTGCTGGTGCTCGGCGTCCCCGTGCCGGGCACCGACGAGGTCGTGCTCCTGTCCCCGGACGCCGATGTGCCGCCGGGGGCGCGGGTCTCCTGAGGGCACCGCCCGGCCGCTAGGGCAGGAACGTGTTGTGCCGGAAGGTCGTGGCCAGCAGTGCCTCGACCGCCGGCTCGAAGCGCTGCGTGCCCGACTCGGGCACCGCCGCGACCCCGAGGAAGATCCCGTCCTGGCCGGGGTCGACCAGCAGCAGTGCCACGTCCTCGTAGGTGTCGGGGGAGTTCTCGAGCGAGTCCCAGGTGACCCGGGTTTCGAGCAGCACCGCCGGGTGGGAGTCGACGACGGTGTCGGTGAGCTCCGGCTCGGACCTGGCTACGCCGGTGGCGCTGCTGTACGGGTAGTCGAACACCCAGGTGTCGACGATCTCGGTGGCGGTGCCGTGCAGGTCCTCGGGATCGGCCTCGAGCGCGAACTCGCCCAGCCGACCGACCATCATGTACGAGATCCAGGTGTCGGTGTGCGACACCGACAGCGCGTGGGCGTCCTCGGCCAGCAGCTCGTCGGCGCCGGGTCCGCGGTACTGGGTCCAACCGTCCGGGGGGACCGGTGTGAGCGCCCCGAGCGAGCGCACCCCCAGGCGGTCGTCGGGGATCTCCATCTCCTGCGGTTCGAGGCCCTGGCTGGGGCCTGCTCCGCACTCGGCGCCCCGGCAGTCGTCGGCGGCCTCGCCGCCCGAATCGCCGCCGCCGGTGAACAGCGCCGCCAACCCGGCTGCGACCAGCGCCAGCGCGGCCACGACCACGATGGCCACCAGGCCGCCGCGCCCGCCGGCATCCGGCGGAGGCTCGGCCGGGACCGGCTCGGTCGGCGGCCGGTCCCACTGGAGGCGGTCGGTCCGCGATCCCGAAGGGGTGCTCATGAGACCGATGCTAACCGTGCGCGGCCGGCCGCCGCCGCGTCAGGCGGGCTTGACCCGGTACTTGAGCACCGCGAACCCCCCGGCGGCCCTGGCCTCGACCAGGTCGAGCCGGTCGGACAGGATCCGCCGCGGCAGCAGCGGCGCGCCGCCGCCGAGGTAGACCGGGGCGAGGCTCATGTGGATCTCGTCGAGGTGCCCGGCGTCGTGGAACTGGCCCACCAGGTCGCCGCCGCCGAGGATCCACCGGTTCTTCTCGCCCGCGGCCTCGGCCATCTCGGCGTGGACGGCGGCGACGTCGCCGGAGGCGAACCTGAGGTCCGCGCCGGGCACCGCCGGGAGGTCGCGGTGGGTGAACACCCACGTGGGCTGCGGGTACGGCCACTTCTCGGGCCGGTCGAGCAGCTTCTCGTAGTCGAGGATCCACTCGTAGGTGGTCGCACCCATGCAGACGGCGCCGACGCCCTCCATGAAGCGGTCGAACTCCTCCAGCGGGCCCTCTTCGGCCGCGGGGTCGTCAGGGTGGCCGCCCTCGACGCCGAAGAGCCAGTCCAGGGAGCCGTCCGAGTCGGCGATGAAACCGTCGATGCTGGTCGCGGTGTAGTAGATCGTTTTCGCCATGATCCACACCCAACCACGGCCCACCGACACGCCGAGCGGGAAACCGCGGTTCCCGCCTGTCAGTCGGTTGCTTTCGGGTGCCCGGTTCCGGCGTAGGTCAGCCAAACGGTCCAGGACTCGTCGTCGATGAGGTACCAGAGCCGACCGCCGCCGGTAACTTCGTACTGCCAGCGCTCGCATTCACCGCCCTTCCAGGTTCCCAGCCCCAGCGAGCCCTTGAGCCGGTGCTGCCGTGTCGGATTGGTGCGTGAGCGGTGATCGGTGCGCAGTTCTTCCCAAGCCCGGCGCAGGTTTCCGGGGGCCTGACGTTCCAGCTCCTCCCAGCCTTTGACGGCGGCCGAGTCGGCGAACCGCAGGTCGAATTCTCGATCGGTCGGCGGCGGCGCAACGCGGTCGCCTCGTTTGGGACTCATGCGGCCGAATCAGGGGCCGGAATCGGACCCAGGTCTCCTTCGGGCTCGGCTGCGACACGCGCGTACAGGTCGGAGTCCGCGTAGATCTCGGCCGAATGGCGCCACTGCTCCAGCAGGACCGCCATCGGGGTCAGGTTCCGGAGCGAGGCCGATCCTTGGGCCACCTCGATGATCTCGTCGAGCAACTGATCACGGTCCTCGTCGGGGAGGAACGCAGACCACGGTAGTGCCTCCGGAAGCACCTGCTTGAGCGCTTGCACTTCTCCTAGCCGGGCCAGACCGGCCAGCAGTCGGGAGGTGAAGTCGATGACCGTCGCATCCTGTTCGGCCTGATCGGCCCGGGACAATGACAGGTCATCACCGCCTCTCCGGCGAAGTGTGATGGTGCGCAGCGTGTCAAGGCGGGCTGCGGTCGCCGCCGGATGATGCAGGAGCTCGGAGAACGGGAGCTCTACGGGTTGTGCCGACATACTTCCACACTACCGTGGAAGTATGTCGGCGCGCCAGCGCCGGAAAGCGATCGTGCGCTCCAGCCACCCGTCGGAGCACCTCGGTCACCCTGAACCGGTCCGGTTCAGGACGCCAGACGCAGCAGGTTGCCGATGATGCGGTGGCCGTGGGCCCCGGCGGCGGTCAGGATCGACTCGGGGTGGAACTGCACCCCGAACCAGCGCCGCCGCGGCGCCTCGATCGACATCACCACGTCGTCGATCGCGGACGTGGGGGTGAAATCGCCCTTGACCTGGTCGGCGGTGGCGTACAGCGAGTGGTAGCGCGCGGCGGTCACCTCGTCGGGGAGCCCGTCGAACAGACCGCCGCCGAGGACCTTCACGCTCCCCGGCTTGCCGTGGCTCGGCTCGGCCAGCAGCGACAGCTCGCCGCCGGCGTGCTCGACCATCGCCTGCATCCCGAGGCAGACGCCGAAGGCCGGCAGGCCGCGCTCGGCGATCGCCTCCAGCAGCCCCGCCGTGCCGAAGTCCTCCGGCCGCCCGGGCCCGGGGGAGAGGACCACCAGATCCGGGTCCAGCTCGTCGAGCGTCGCGGCCGGATCGAAACCGAACCGCAGGGTCGTGACCTCGCAGCCGTGCTGCCGGAAGTAGTCGCCGAGGGTGTTCACGAAGGAGTCCTCGTGGTCGACCAGCAGCACCTTCCGGCCCGTCCCGGCCCGCCCGCCGGCGACCTCGATCGGCGCGGGCGTCGCCGCCGCGGCCCCGATGCCGCCCGACGCCGTCTCCAGCAGCGCCCGCGCCTTCAGGTGCGTCTCGGCCTCCTCGGCGTCCGGCTCCGAGTCGTACAGCAGCGTCGCCCCGGCCCGCACGCACGCCACGCCGTCGCGGACCTGCGCCGTCCGCAGCGTCAGCCCGGTGTTCATGGAGCCGTCGAGACCGATGAACCCGACCGCCCCGCCGTACCAGCGCCGCGGCGTCGTCTCCTGCTCCTCGATGAACCGCATCGCCCACGTCTTCGGCGCCCCGGTCACCGTCACCGACCACATGTGCGTCAGGAACGCGTCGAGCGCGTCCATCTCCTCGCGCAGCCGCCCCTCGACGTGGTCGACGGTGTGGATCAGCCGCGAATACAGCTCGATCTGCCGGCGCCCCAGCACCTTCACCGACCCCGGCTCGCACACCCGCGCCTTGTCGTTGCGGTCGACGTCGGTGCACATGGTCAGCTCCGACTCCTCCTTCGGGGAGCCGATCAGCTCCGCGATCTGGGAGGCGTCGTGCAGCGGGTCGTCACCGCGCGCGATCGTGCCCGAGATCGGACAGGTCTCCACCCGGTCGCCGCGGACCCGCACGAACATCTCCGGCGAGGCGCCCACCAGGTATTCGCCGTCGCCGAGGTTGAAGATGAACTCGTACGGCGCGGGGTTGGCCTCGCGCAGCCGCTCGTAGAACGCCGTCGGCGAATCGCACCGCGCGTACATCTCGTGGCCGGGCACGACCTCGAACAGGTTCCCGGCCTTGAACTCGTGCTTCGCCCGGCGCACCGTGTCGGCGTAGACCCCGGGCACCGGCCCCTCCGGCACCTCGGCGGCCGCCACGTAGTCCCGCTTCTCGGTCTCCCGGCCCAGATCGTCGGTGGTCCTGCCGCCGAATCCGAACTCGTAGCGGTAGACCTGCGCGGTCTCGCGCTTGCGGTCGACCACGTACACCTCGTCGGCCAGATGCAGCACCAGGTCCCGCTGCTCCGCCGGGCGCTCCTTGGCGAGCGCGATCGGCTCGAACTGGTAGGCCAGGTCGTACCCGAACGCGCCCCAGAATCCCAGGTACGGGTCGTCGCAGGACAGCGCCCCGACCAGCGCCCGCAGCGCGGTGAACGCGGTGGGCTGCTTGGACCGCTCCTCCTCCGGCACCCGGCCGGACGGCTCGGGCACCCGGATCCGCACGCGGTCGCCGTCGGCGGTCACGGTCCCGGCCCCGGACTCGCGCAGCGCCGGGCCGAGCGCCTCGACCAGCAGCGTGCCGCGCTCGTTGAGCGAGCGCACCTCGACGGTGCGGCCGCGGGCGACGACCTCGACCGGCGGGTCGGCGTAGGCCAGGTGGAAACGCGAATAGCGTCCCGGGTACTCCATGCCCGAGGACAGGACCCCGCCGCGGCGGGTCTCCACCCGCTCCACGACCTCGGTCAGATCCCCGTCGGCCAGGTCGTCGACGGTACGGCGGATCGTCACCCCGCAGGGCGTCTCAAACGTGCTCATTCGGCCTCGATCTCGTTCGGGCCCCGCGGCGGCCGACCCCGGATACGACGAAGCGACCGCCATCGAGGCGGTCGCTTGCTTGCTGCACGCAGGAGCAGTGGCGCCGCCTCAGCGACGCCACCACCAGGTGCGCGCGGAAAGTCTCACGCCGACGATCTTACACGTCCGAAGGGCGGGAGGAAATCCAGTACGGACGCCGCGGCCGGTAGCGCTACACTCGAGGCCAACAGCGCAGACCCGGCCATCACCGGCGAGCTTCCGGAAGAACCGGCCGCCAGGCCCCAGTAGAACCGGACGGGAGCGGCCCGTCATCGCCGCCGAATCGAGCGGGCGCGCCCTCGGCGCGCCAAGCGAGGTGGTACCGCGGACCCGGCAGGGTTCGTCCTCGCACACCAGTAGTCCGCAAGGTGTGATGAGGAGACGGAGACACCGAGCCCATGGCCTATCCACTCGACGACCCCGAACGGGGCGTACCGGCGAGCCCGAATCTGCCCGAGGTCGAGCGCCGCGTGCTCGACTTCTGGGCGAAGGACGACACCTTCGACGCCTCGATCGACTCCCGCCCCGCCGGCGAGAACGGCTCCAACGAGTTCGTCTTCTACGACGGCCCGCCGTTCGCCAACGGCCTGCCCCACTACGGGCACCTCCTCACCGGCTACGTCAAGGACATCGTCCCCCGCTACCAGACCATGCGCGGACGGCGCGTGGAGCGCCGCTTCGGCTGGGACACCCACGGGATGCCCGCCGAGGTCACCACCGAGCAGGAGCTCGGCCTGAAGTCCAAGGCCGACATCGAGGAGTACGGCGTCGGCGCCTTCAACGCCGCCGCCAGGGCCTCGGTCCTCCAGTTCACCGGCGAATGGGAGGAGTACGTCACCCGCCAGGCCCGCTGGGTCGACTTCCACAACGACTACAAGACGCTCGACACGGACTACATGGAGAGCGTCATGTGGGCCTTCAAGACCCTCTACGACAAGGGCCTGGTCTACGAGGGCTACCGGGTACTCTGGTACTGCTGGCGCTGCGAGACGCCGCTGGCGGCCACTGAGACCAAGATGGACGACACCTACCGGGCCCGCCAGGACCCGGCCGTCACCGTCGGCCTCGAGATCACCGGCGACACGCCACTGGCCGGATCGAAGCTGCTGGTGTGGACCACCACCCCCTGGACGCTGCCGTCGAACCTGGCCGCCGCCGTCCACCCCGAGGTCGACTACGCCGTGGTCGAGGTCGAGGGCCGCCGCTACCTGCTCGCCGAATCCCGCGTCGCCGCCTACGAGCGCGAACTCGGCGGCGAGCCCGCGGTCGTCTCCCGCCACCGGGGCGCCGAACTGATCGGGCTGTCCTACCGGCCGCCGTTCGACTTCTTCGCCGGCCGCACCAACGCCCACCAGGTGCTGTCGGCCGACTACGTCACCACCGACGACGGCACCGGCGTCGTCCACATCGCACCCGCCTTCGGTGAGGAGGACAAGGTCGTCACCGACGCGGCCGGGATCGAACCGGTCGTGCCGGTCGACTCCTCCGGCCGCTTCACCGAGGAGGTCCCCCCGTACGCGGGGATGCTCGTGTTCGACGCGAACCGGCAGATCATCAAGGACCTCAAGTCCACCGAGCGGCTGCTGCGCCACGACACCTACAACCACAACTACCCGCACTGCTGGCGCTGCGGATCGCCGCTGATCCAGCGGGCGGTGTCGGCGTGGTTCGTCAAGGTCACGCAGTTCCGCGACCGCATGGTCGAGCTCAACGACCGGATCGACTGGACCCCCTCGCACGTCAGAGACGGCCAGTTCGGCAAATGGCTGGAGGGCGCGCGCGACTGGAACATCAGCCGCAACCGCTTCTGGGGCGCCCCGATCCCGGTGTGGGTCTCCGACGACCCCGACCACCCCCGCGTCGACGTGTACGGCTCCCTCGCCGAGCTCGAACGCGACTTCGGCGCCCGAGTCACCGACCTGCACCGGCCCGGCATCGACGAGCTCACCCGGCCCAACCCGGACGACCCGACCGGGAAGTCCACCATGCGCCGCGTCCCCGAGGTCCTCGACTGCTGGTTCGAATCGGGCTCGATGCCGTTCGCCCAGGTGCACTACCCGTTCGAGAACACCGACTGGTTCGAGCACCACTACCCGGGCGACTTCATCGTCGAGTACACCGCGCAGACTCGCGGCTGGTTCTACACCCTGCACGTGCTCGCCACGGCCCTGTTCGACCGGCCCGCGTTCCGCACCGCCCTGGTGCACGGGACCCTGCTGGGCTCCGACGGCGCCAAGATGTCGAAGTCGCTGAACAACTACCCGGACATCCGGAAGTCGTTCGAGCAGTTCGGCTCCGACGCCATGCGGTGGTTCCTGGTCGCCTCCCCGGTGCTGCGCGGCGGCGACATGCCCGTGTCGGACACCGGCTTCCGCGACGCGGTCCGCCAGGTGGTGCTGCCGCTGTGGAACGTGTGGTACTTCTACACGCTCTACGCCGGGGCCTCGGGCTACGAGGCCGCCCCGGAGGCCGCCCGAGCGACGGCGCTGGCCAGCGGCCACCGGCTCGACCGGTACCTGCTGGCCAAGACCCGCGAGCTGGTCGAGACCGCGACCGAGGCGATGGACGACTACGACCTGACCGCCGCGACCGCCGCGTTCCGCTCCTACCTGGAGAGCCTCACCAATTGGTACGTGCGGCGCTCCCGCGACCGCTTCTGGGAGGGCGACGAGGCCGGATTCGCGACGCTCGCGACGGCGCTGAAGACCGCCTGCGAGGTGGCCGCGCCGCTGCTGCCGATGGTCACCGAGGACATCTGGCGGGGCCTTACCGGCGGCCGCTCGGTGCACCTGGCCGACTGGCCGGACGTCGCCGACCTGCCCGACGACCACGCGCTGGTCGAGGCGATGGACACCGTCCGCGAGGTCGCCTCGACGGGCCTGTTCATGCGCAAGGCCCGCAAGCTGCGGGTGCGGCTGCCGCTGGCCGGGCTGACCGTCGCCACCGCGCACGCCGAACGGCTCGAGCCGTTCGCCGACCTGCTCCGGGACGAGCTGAACGTGAAGTCCGTCGAGTTCGACTCGAACCTCGACGCCTACTGCAAGCTGGATCTGAAGCTGGTCCCGCGCGTGCTCGGCCCGCGCCTGGGCAAGGACGTCCAGCGGGTTATCAAGGCGGTCAAGGGCGGCGACTGGTCGTCCGAGGACGGCAGGGTCACCGCCGGCGGCGTGGAGCTGGAGGACGGCGAGTACGAGCTGACGCTCGTGCCGGTCGAGGCCGAGCGCACGCAGGCCCTCCCTGGGAACGCGGGGGTCCTGGTCCTGGACACCGAGGTCACGCCGGAGCTGGCCGCCGAGGGCACGGCCCGCGACGTGGTCCGGGTGATCCAGCAGGCCCGCAAGGACGCCGGTCTGGACGTCTCCGACCGGGTGGCGGTGACTCTCGACGTGGCCGAGGAGGTCCGGGCGGCCGTGGAGGCCCACCGGGCGTTCGTCGAGGGCGAGACCCTGGCGGTGGAGCTGGCCTTCGGCGAGCTCCCCGACGAGGCCACCGCCGGCGAGGCCGGCGAGGCCCAGACGGTCAAGGCCGCGGTTCGGAAACGCTGAGGGTGACCGGCTCCCCGGCAGGGGAGCCGGAACCTCCGGTGGCTTCGGCGTGTCGCCATGTCTTCAGATCGGTGGCGTGCTAGATGTACGGGATGTACAATCTGATCATGGATGAGGCAACCGGGGAGATGTCGGTGAGCGAGTTTCGCGCTCATCTCGCTGAAGTGCTGAACGAGACCGCTTATTCCGGCTCGCGCACCTACATCACCCGGGCCGGGAAACGGGTCGCCGCGATCGTCCCGTTCGATGAGGCCGAGATGCTGGAGGCCGCCGAAGACGAGTACCTGAATCGTCTGGCGGACGAGGCCAAACAGAGCTCGACGCCTCATCGGCCGTTTGCCGAACTGGTCGCCGAACTCGCCGTCGAGGACGGCGGAGAAGTCGCGTGACCGAGGAGCGGTATCGGATCGTCGTCAGTGACGACGCTGAGAAGCAGCTTCGCAAGCTCGACAAGCCGGTGCAGAAACGAGTCATGCTCGCTATCGGCAGGCTCGAGGAGGATCCGCGTCCGGCGGGAGCCAAGAAGCTGAAGGCTCGTGAGAACCGATGGCGCATCCGCGTCGGCGACCGGCGGGTCGTCTACGAGATCGAGGATGATCGACTGGTCGTCCTGGTGATAGCCATCGGTCACCGCAGCGATGTGTACCGTGCCAAGCGGTAGCCCCGCTGCTTACCGTGCTTTGGTGTGGAAGCCCTGTCCTTCAGGGCGGGGATGAAGCGCTCTACCGCTGTGCGGGGCGTTGCCGCTGCTCGAGGTACTGGCCGATGATCGATAGGGGCGCGCCACCGCGGGAGGCGGCGAAGTACGACGGGGACCAGAAGTGCCCGTGCATGATCGCCCGGTTGACCCGGCCGGTGAACTCATACCGGAGTCGGCGCGCCGAGACGCCCTTGAGCGAGCCCGTCGGCGTGGAGACCGGCACTTTCGGCGGGTGGCCGACCGGCAGGTGGACGTGGTCGCGCTCGCCGTTGGACTCGGCCGACTCGGCCTCGTGGTCCTCGCCGACCCGCGCATGGCGCGTTCGCTGTCGTCGGGTAGGGCCTGATCGAAGGCCTCCGTGCCGGTGCCCGGTCTCGATGACCGGGGGGTGTCGGTATCGCCGGGATCACAGGCCTGCGGTGGCCGTGCCTGCCGCCCTCGGCCGCTGGCCGGTGGCAGGGTGTGGCTGATGCAGTTGCGCTACAACTATCGAGCCTACCCGGATGGGGGCCAGCGGTCGGCGCTGGCCCGTGCGTTCGGGTGCGCCCGCGTAGTGTGGAACGACTGCCTGCGCGCCCGCAAGGAAGCGCACGCGGCCGGGGAGGCGTACGTGTCCTCGGCGGAGTTGTCGAGGACCTACCTCACCGCCGCCAAGCAGACGCCGGAGCGGGCCTGGCTGGCCGAAGTCAGCGCGGTGGTGCTTCAGCAGTCCCTGCGGGACCTGGAGGCCGCCTACCAGGCCTTCTTCGGCTCGGTCAATGGCAAACGCAAGGGCCCCAAGGTAGGGCCGCCGCGGTGCAAGTCCCGCAAGGACGCCCGCCAGTCGATCCGGCTCAACACCAACGCCTTCGCCGTCCGCCAGGGCGGCCGGGTGTACCTGGCCAAGATCGGCGAGGTCAAGGTGGCCTGGTCCCGCGAGCTCCCGGCCGCGCCCTCCAGCGTGACCGTGATCAAGGACGCGGCCGGGCGGTACTTCCTGTCGTTCGTGGTCCAGACCGGCCCCGAGCCGCCGCCCGATACCGACCAGCAGGCCGGTGAACCGATCGGTATCGACCTGGGCCTGACCGCGTTCGCGGTCACCAGCTCGGGCAAGCGGATCGACAACCCGCGGTTCCTGCGCCGCGCCGAACGCCGACTCAAACGCCTCCAGCGGGCGCTCTCCCGCAAGCAGCAAGGCTCGAAGAATCGGGCCAAGGCCCGCGCGGCGCTGGCCCGGCAGCACGCCAAGGTCGCCGATACCCGGCGCGACTGGCACCACCAGGTCTCGACGCAGCTCATCCGCGACAGCCAAGCGGTGTACGTCGAAGACCTCGCGGTGCGCGGTCTGGCCCGGACCCGGCTGGCCAAGAGCGTGCACGATGCCGGATGGTCGGCGTTCGTGCATATGCTCGAGTACAAGGCCGCCCGGTACGGACGCGCCTTCGCGAAGGTCGACCGGTGGCTGCCATCGAGTCAGACGTGCTCGGCCTGCGGGGCGAAGGACGGACCCAAGCCGCTCAGCGTCCGCGAATGGACCTGCACCGCCTGCGGGGCGTGCCATGACCGCGACATCAACGCCGCGAACAACATCCTGGCCGCCGGGCAGGCGGACAGGTAAAACGCCCGTGGACCGCTGGTAAGACCCGGGAGGCCGGGCGCAGCGGGTCGAAGCGGGAACCCACCGAGACCCGCAGCCTCGCGGGTGGTAGGAATCCTCGGCCTTCAGGCCGGGGAGGAAGTCAACGGTCCGAGACCTCTATCCGGCCACCTCATTCGGCCAGGCGCCTGAGCGGTTCCTCGTTTTCCGCACAGATTCGCCGTGCGACGGTGTCGACCTCCCGCGAGCGCTCGTAGGCATCGCGCAGGCACTCCCGAACGAGATCCTGTCGAGATCAGCCGCGTACGGCGGCCTGCGCCGCCGACCATTCGGCGACGTCGTCGGCAAGCTCAACGGCCAGTATCACCATGGCCTTCATGATCGGTCACGGTCGATCGGTTCGCAACGCGAAAACGGGTCCGGACGCCGGAGGCGTCCGGACCCGCAACCGTTCCGAGCGGCCTACACGCCGAGGCCGCCGCAGATCTTCCACTCGTCTTCTTCCTTGACGAGGTCGACGGTCGAATCGGTGGTCTCGCCGTTCTCGGTCACCTCGAGTTCGACGGTCGCGGAGTCGCCGTCCTCGGTCACCTCACCGATCTCGTACGACCAGTCCTCGGGGATCTCGAACTCGTCGGCCGCACTGTCCAGCGCCATCTCGCGCTCTTCGTCGGACATTTCGGCGGCCATGTCGGCCATCTCCTGAATGTCCGAGACATCCTGCTCGCAGAAGTACTCCTCGGTGATCGAGGTGAGCTCGTCGAAGTCGCCCTCGGAGAAGGAGGTCGCGAAGTCCTCCACGCCGTTGTCGAAGAAGTTCTCGACCGCGCCCTCCGGCGTGTCGGTGCCTCCGCCGCAGGCGGCGAGGGCGAGAGTCAGGGCGAAGCCGCCGCCCACCACGGCGGTGAGCCGGGTGCCGAGCTTGCTGTGAATGCTCATGGGTTCCTATCGATCGGTAAGGGGAATCGTTGCAGTCCCTCGAATCGGAGCGCATCGCCGTCGGGTCCGCCGACCGCTCGGGGACGCGGCGACTCTAGCACCGCCGCGCAAACCGCCGGTGCCTTGCGGGAGAACCGTCGGCTAAGAAGGGTCCGGCCGCCACGTACGGTCCTCGGACACGTAGTAGAACGCGGTGTGGACCCGGTCCTCCGGGACGCCCTTGAGTCTCGCCCACGCCTTCCGGTACACCTCGAGCTGGAGCGCCGCCCGGTCGGCCGCCTCCCCCTCCGGCGGGCGCCCGGTCTTCCAGTCCACGATGTCCCATCCGCCGTCGCCGCGGGCGAACACCGCGTCGATGCGGCCGCGCACCACCGTGCCCTCGTAGTCGAGCACGAACGGCACCTCCTGAGCCACCGCGCTCCGGCGGGCCCACTCGGAGTTCCGGAACGTCTCCCTGAGACGTTCCAGGTCACGGTCGCTCACCGCCTCGTCGGCGGCGCCCGGCAGGTCATCGGGGTCGAACAGCGCCCCGCCGCCGTAGAACTCCTCCACCCACGCGTGGAACTCCGTGCCCCGCCGGGTGCCGAGCCCCGGCGGCCGCGGCATCGGCCTGCGCCTGGCCGAGGCGAACTCCGCCTCGTCGGCGCGCATCGCCATCAATTGCGAGGTCGACAGGCGCTGCGGCCGCGGCAGCCGGATCACGCCCGACTCGCGTTCGTCGCGCTCGGCCAGCAGC
Organism: Glycomyces xiaoerkulensis; assembly: GCF_002798405.1. Lineage (GTDB taxonomy): Bacteria > Actinomycetota > Actinomycetes > Mycobacteriales > Micromonosporaceae > Glycomyces > Glycomyces xiaoerkulensis. The sequence goes on from NZ_PGGV01000038.1 coordinate 154,942, forward strand.
AACTCGGCCTCCTCGGCCCACTCGCGGGCCTGCGGAGTCCCACTCGGCTCGCCGGAGGCCAAGACCAGTTCGGCCGCCGCCGCGAACGCCTCCTGGCGCGAGCCCAGCGGCGCCTGACGCGGCCACTGCGCGGTCAGGCCCTCCTCCTCCAGCGGGTTCGATCCCCCCGGCTCGGCCCAGACCGCCACCGCCGCCCCCGCGGCCCGGGCCTCCTCCAGATACGGGGCCGGTCGGTGCGGCTTACCGCTCTCGGCGTCCCACCAGTACCCGCTCGCCACCAGGTGCCGCCTGGCTCTGGTGAGCGCCACGTACGCCAGCCGCCGCTCCTCGTTCAGCCGCGCCTCCCGGTCGGCGGCCTTGAACGCCTTCAGCGCTTCCTTGACCTCCTTGGGATCGCGGGCGTCGGCCAGGCGCAGCACCGGCAGGTTGTCCGCGTCGCCCCGCAGCGGATACGGCAGGCGGGACGGGTCGGTCGTCCAAGTGGGACCCGAACCGCCGCCGGGGAGGACGCCCTCGCACAGGCCCGGCACCGCGACCACGTCCCACTCCAGGCCCTTCGCGGCGTGCACGGTCATCAGTTGGACGACCCCGCCGGCGGTGCTCGCCCCCTCGACGACCAGCCCGCGCTCGCGTTCGGTGGCCGACTCCAGATAGGACAGGAACCCCGGGACGCTCGCAGCGCTCGTGTCGTTCTCGTAGGACGCCGCGATGTCGGTGAACTCGTCCAGGTTCGACAGGTCGCCCCGGTGCAGCATGACCTCGACGTCCAGGCCCGTCTTGGCGACCACGTCGCCGACCACGTCCGGCAGGCTCTGCCCCAGCCGGCCGCGGATCCAGGTCAGCTCCTCGTGGATCTGCCCGAACCGCAGGCGGCCCAGCGCCGAGTAGCGCTCCGCCCCGCCCGGGTCGGCCAGCGCGTCCGCCAGGGACGCCTCGGCCTCCACACCCGCGTCCGGTTCGAAGCCCCGCACGTCCGGGGCCAGCTCCCGGGCCCGGCCCCACAGTGCGCCGAGGTCGCGCGGCCCGATCCGCCAGCGGGCGCCGGTCAGCAGCCGCAGCAGCGCCGGGCCGTCGGACGGGTCCGCCGCGGCCCGCAGCATCGCCACGACCTCGGCCACCTCCGGGTAGTACAGCAGCCCCAGCGAGCCGACCACCTGCACCGGCAGCCCGGCCGCCGTCAGCGCCCGATGCAGCGCGGGGAGCTGGCGGCGCTTGCGCACCAGGACCGCGGCCGTCTCGGTCCCGTCCGGATCCCAGTCCTCGGCCAGCCGCGAAGCCAGCCAGGCGGCCTCCTCGTCGGCGGTCAGGTGCATCGCCGCGTCGACCCGGCCGGCGCCCTCGATCCCGGCGACCAGCGGTGACACGGTGCCGGCCCGCAGCGGCGCCGAGACGGTGTTGGCGACCTCGAGGATCGCCGAGCGGTTGCGCCACGACTTGGTCAGTTCGACCTGCACGGCCTCGGTGCCCGCGCGGTCGGGGAAGTCGGTGCGGAACCGCTGGAGGGTCCCGGCCGAGGCCCCGCGCCAGGAGTAGATCGACTGGTTCGGGTCGCCCACGGCCGTCACCGGGTGGCCGCCTCCGAACAGGTCGCGCAGCAGCGTCACCTGCGAATGCGAGGTGTCCTGGTACTCGTCGAGGAGCACCGCCCGCCAGCGGTCGCGCTCGGTCGCGGCGATCTCGGGCGAGAGCGCGACCAGTTCGGCCGCCAGGGAGAGCTGGTCGGCGAAGTCCATGACGCCCCGCTCGCGCTTGCGCCGCCGCCAGGACTCCGCCAGCGGCAGGAGCTGGTCGTGCTTGCGCAGCAACGAGACCAGCGCCCGGAACTCCTCGTTGTCGCGGGCGGCCCGGCGCTGTTCGAGGTCGTCGGCGAGCCGCCGGTCGAACCTGCGCAGGTCGTCGCCGCCGCGCAGGTGCTCGGACAGCTCGCCGGAGAGGCGTAGCACCAGTTCGGTGACTCTGTCGATGCCGACGTCGAATTCGGTCATCTCACCGTCCCAGGCCGTTACCAGGTCCCGCGCCAGTTGCCAGCGCCCGGTCTCGGTCACCACCCGCGTGTTCGGCTCCACGCCGATCCGGATCCCGTGCTCGGAGACCAGGCTCGCCGCGTAGGCGTTGTAGGTCGACACGGTCGGCTCGCCGTGCAGTTCGGACAGTTCGGGGAGGCCCTCGGCGAGTCTGCGGAGCTTCTGGCGGATGCGCGAGGACAGTTCGGCGGCGGCCTTGCGGGTGAAGGTCAGTCCCAGGATGTGCTCGGGGCGCACCACCCGGTTCGCGATCAGCCATACCACCCGGTCGGCCATCGTCGTGGTCTTGCCCGAGCCCGCGCCGGCCACGACCAGCAGCGGGTCGCCGCCGGCCTCGATCACCGCCTCCTGCTGCGGGGTGGGGGTCGGCTCGCCGAGCCGGTTCGCCAGCCCCACGGCGCTGTACGGGTGGTCCTTACTCATCGGTGACCTGCCGTCCCTGTTCGGCGATGGGGCAGCAGTTCTTGACCGAGCAGGTGGCGCACTGCGAGGAGTGCCGGGCCTCGAAGCTCGGCCCGCTCATCTGCCTGGCGGTGTCGTCGACCGCCTCCCGCGCCCAGTCCGGGTTCTCGGCCTCGCCCAGCGGGCCCTGCCGCAGCGACTTGACCGACCGCTTGTTCTCCACGCTCGGGTAGACCAGTTCGGCTCCGCCCGATTCCGAGCCCTCCTCGAACGCGCCCTCGGCGACGGCGAGCTGGTAGGCGCCCATCTGCGGGTTCTCCTCGACCTCCCGTCGGGTCGGGGTGTGCTTGCCGGTCTTGAGGTCGACGACGTAGACCCGGCCGGTCTCGTCGCGTTCGAGCCGGTCGACCTGGCCGGACATCACCACCTCGACCCCCGGGGGGCCGAGCTCGAGCTTGACGCGGAACGACCGCTCGGCGCCGAGCAGCTCCCGCTTGTTGGCGCGCAGCCAGTTCGCGAACCGGTCCACGGCCCCGGAGACGCGGCGGCGCTCCTGGGCGGCCTGCCACGGCGCCTCGAACGGCAGCCGGTCGAAGTGCTCGGTCACGACCCGGTCCATCACCTCGGCCGGGTCGGCCTCCGGGGCGGCGACCACCGCCTCGGCCGCGGAGTGCAGGAGCGTCCCCATGTGGCGCGGCAGCAGGTCGCCGTCGTCGCCGCCGTGCGACTCCAGAACCCAGCGCAGCCCGCACTGCCGGGTCTTCTCCACCTGCGACGGCGAGATCCGGATCGTCTCGCCCGCCATGGCCAGGGCGCGCTCGTCGGACAGCTCGGCCAGGCCCCACCAACTCGCCGGGTTCGCGCCCGGCACCCCCGCCTCGGCGAGACGCCGCAACTCCGCGGCCGCCGCCTCGCGGTCGGGGCCGTCCTGGTCGACGACGACCTCCCGCAGACGCGCGACCAGGGATGCCAGGCTCAGCGGCCGGACCCCGCGCGGCGGGGGAACCGGTTCGAGGCCCAGCTCCGTGCAGAACCGGCTGGGCTGCAGGTCGTCGGAATCGACCGAGGTCACCAGCAGCCGCTCCCGCGCCCTCGTGCAGGCCACATAGAACAGTCGGCGCTCCTCGTCGAGCAACTGCGCGACGGCGTCGACGTCGGCCCGGCCGTCGAGGACGTCGACCAGGGCCTCGGCGCCCACGACCGACCCGCGCGGCCGCAGGTTCGGCCACGTACCCTCCTGCGCCCCGGCCACGACCACGAAGTCCCACTGCCGCCCGTGGGCGGCGTGGGCGGTGGTGAGCGTGACCGCATCGCCCAGGTCGGCGCCGACCGAGAGCGAGTCGCCCGGCAGCTCCTGGTGCAGCACGTGCTCGCAGAAGACGTCCACGCCCGCGCCGGGCTGCTTGCGCTCGTAGTCGGAGGCGAGGTCGAACAGGGCGATGACCGCGTCGAGCTCGGCGTCGGCCCGCTGGGCGCGCCGGTCGGACGACAGGGCCCGGCGGCGCAGCCTCTCGCCCATCCCCGAGGCCTCCCACACCGCCCACAGCACCTCGGTGACCCCGCCCGAGCCGCGCGCGGTCTCGAACAGGGCCGACAGCCGCCGGGCCGGCTCGGCCCACGGCTCGTCCGGCAGCGCGGCGACCTCGCCGGGATCGCCGAGGGCCTCGACCAGCAGGTCGGAGGCGGGGGAGAAGTCGTCTGCGGCGACGGCGATGCGCCGCAGCTCCTGGCGCAGCCGCCGCTCGGCGAACGGATCGGCGCCGCCGAACGCCGAATGGAGCAGCCCGGCGGCGGCCGACTCGTCGAGCCGGTCCGTGTCGCGTCCGATGAGGATGATGCGGAGCAGGTCCCGCACCGTCGGATGCGCCGGCAGCGGCAGGTCGTCGGCGGCCTGCCTGGTGGGCACGCCCGCGTGCTGCATCGCCCGGCGCAACTGCGGGATCGACGAGGCCGACTTGACCATCACGGCCATGTCGCCGTAGGCGACACCGTCGAGCAGATGCGCCCGGCGGGCGGTGTCGGCGATGAACGTGGCCTCGCGGGTCGGCGACGGCACGAAGCACACCGCGGCCGAACCAGCCGATTCGGAGTCGGTGCCGCGCCTGCGGTCCCGGTCCGGACCCCGCAGCCGCCGCGACAGCGCCACCGTGGCCTCCAGCGGCGCGAGCGCCACCGAATGCGTGTCGGACAGCCGCACCGTCGGCGCCTCGTCGCCGGTGATCGTGGGGAACCGGTCGGGGAAGTGCCGGACGATCTCCGGATCCCCGCCCTGATAGCCGAACACGGCCTCGTCGGGGCAGGCGGCCGCCACCAGGTTCGCCCCGCCGCCCGCGATCAGTTCGAGCAGCTCGACGTGCGCGGGAGTGGCGTCCTGGAGGTCGTCGACGAACACCCAGGACGGACGCCCGGCCAGGTCGGGCCGGCGGCGCAGCTCCCCGGCCGCCGCGCGCACGATCTCGGCCGAGTCGTACAGGGCGCTGGAGGTCGACTGGACCGCGAGAGTGGTCACGTAGCGGTCGTAGAAGGCGGCGGCGGCCACCCATTCGGGCCGGTCGTGCTCGCGCCCCAGGGAGGCGAGCTTGCGGCCGTCGAGCCCGCGCTCGCCCGAGCGGAGGACCAGGTCGCGGAGCTGCTGGGTGAAGGCGTAGGTGCGGAGGGCCTCGGTCAGCCCCTCGGGCCAGCCGAAGTCCTCGGTGCCGAGCATCGAGCGGATGAGCGTGTCCGCCTCGGGCGCGGTCAGCAGGCGGGGCTCGCCGCGGCCCTCGGCGACCGCGGCGGCCCGCAGGACCGCGAAGGCGAACGCGGGGAAGGTGAAGAGACCGGCCTCGGTGGACGAGAACCGGGAGGTCAGGGAGTTGAGGCGCCCCCGGAGGTAGGCGGTGTCCTGGCGGCGCAGGCCCAGCATCAGGATCGACGCCGGGTCGGCCCCCGCCTCGACCTTGGCCGCCGCGGCCCGGATGAGCGCCTCGGTCTTGCCGGTGCCCGGTCCGCCCCGGACCAGGAGCGGGCCCGAGGCGTGATCGACGATCGCGCACTGCGCCGCATCGAGTTCGAAGTCGAACGGCGCAGCGGGCGGGTCGGTCAGTTCATACCTGAGCTCGGACACGGTCCCCATGGAACCACAGCGAAGCAGGCGGGTCCGACAGTCCGACCCGGACCGGGCCGGCGGCGGCGAGGCGAACGCCGCCGCCGGCCTCGCGGAACGATGGTCCGCCGGCTAGCTGAACTGGAGATCCCGGCGCCGCACTCCCGTGTATCCCAGAGCCGTGAAGGCCGCTGCGATCGCGAACAGCACGATCACCGGCAGCACTTCGACGTCCTGGGCCGGGTAGGCCGAGACGTGTTCGAACGGCGAGAGGTTCACGGCGCCGTCCGGCAGTTCCAGCACCCGCCCGTAGTAGCCCACGATGAAGACGTACACCCACGGCAGCCAGCGCAGCCAGCCCGCACGTGGCAGCCAGGCGAGCGTGGCGTAGGCGAGCGCCACCATCACCCAGACGGCGGGGAGATAGAGCATCGAAGCCAGCAGGATCTTGCCGAAGTAGGAACCGTCGTTCATCGACGCGGCGCCCGTCAGCGCCAGGAAGATCCCGCCGACGATCGTGGCCAGACCGCTGGTGAACAGCGCCGCGGGCAGGTATGAGCCGGGCCATCCGGACCGGCGGATGGGCGCGGCGGCGAGCAGCTCGCCGCGCCCCCCGGTTTCCTCCTTCCGGGCCCGCCCGATGACGAGCAGCCCGAAGATCGTGGCGAAGAAGGCGTCGATCTTGGAGATCGTCGAGGCGAAGTTCTCCGCGTAGTCCGCCCCGCCCTGGTTGATGATCTCCTGTTGCGCCTCAGACAGGCCCGAGAGCATATCCGCGGCACTGCCGATCACCGACCCGTAGGCGGCTCCCAGCAGTGCCATGGTGACCACGGCGGCCCAGGTGAGTCCCCTGGTCAGGCGGAAGGTGAGGCCGCTGATCGAGTGCAGACCCGGCTTGGCCTCGGGGCGGCCCGCACGGGCCGGCATGAGGCCCTGCCCGAAGTCACGCCGGGCGACCAGCGCGAAGGCCCACCAGAACAGCACTGCCGCGACGGCGGCGGCGAAGAGCAACGGCCACCAGCGATGCTCGGGCGTGAACACGAAGGTCACCTGGGCCCAGCCGATCGGCGAGAACCAGACCGTGGCGTTCTCCTGGGCGTTGCCGAGGGCACTTGTCAGCACGGCGAACCCGAGCACGCCGAAGCCCATGCCGTTGGCGGTCGAGGCGTAGCTGCCCAGTTGCGCGGCCGCGGCCGTCACGGCCGCGAAGACGATGCCGATGGCCGTGTAGTTCAGGCCGTACAGCAGCGAGCCTTCCAGGCCGGCGCCCTCCATGCCCCGGACCGACAGCGCCATCAGCAGCCCGAGGGCCACCGCCGCGACGATCGCCAGCAGTATCGCGGCGGCCAGGTCGGCGCGGCGACCGATGGGCTCGGAGCGGATGACCTCCAGCCTGGAGGTCTCCTCGTCCGCCCGGGTCAGGCGCGTGATCAGCAGGATGAACATGACGGCGACGACGGCACCGACCCACAGGACCATCTGGTGGGCGAACATCGCACCGATGCTGGAGGCGTAGACGTCGAGGTACTCGCCGGGTCCGGTCATCGACCGCATCGCCGGAGTATCGATGGTGGTTGCGAACTCGGCCCGTTCGGCTCCGGTCGGGTACAGCTCCGGGAAACCCGCGGCGACCAACCAGTTGAAGCCGACCAGGCCGGCGAACCAGCCGAGCAGGTAGACGCGGGCGCGGCGGAGCTGGAATCGGAGCAGTTTGCCGGTTCCGGCGAGCGTGCCGAGCCGGCCTTCCCGGAGCGCCGAGGGCGCGGCGGCGGTGGTGGCCATGTCAGTCACCGTCGCCGTTCTCGACGCCCTTGGCGGCCAGTTCGTCGCCGTAGTAGCGGAGGAACATCTCCTCCAGCGACGGCGGCTCGCAGGTCAGGCTGGTGATTCCGACGACAGCGAGCTGGGTGAGCACGTCGTCGAGCGCGGTGCCGTCGACGTGGAAGCGCACGTCCAGGCCGTCGGTCTTGAGGTTGTGGACCCCTTCGTGGTCGCCGAGGCCCCGGACCGGGTTCTTGAGGGTCGCGCGGACTTCCGAACGGGAGAGGTGCCGCATGTCGGCGAGCGTTCCCGACTCGACCACGACGCCCTTGCGGATGATGCTGACCTTGTCGCAGAGGGCCTCGACCTCGCTCATGACGTGGCTGGACAGCAGCACCGTCTTGCCCTCGGCGGCGACCTCGCGGACTACCTCGTTGAACACGGCCGCCATGAGCGGGTCGAGCCCGGAGGTGGGCTCGTCGAGCAGGAGCAGGTCGACGTCGGAGGCGAAGGCGGCCACGAGGGCGACCTTCTGGCGGTTGCCCTTGGAGTAGGAGCGGCCCTTCTTGCGGGGGTCGAGATCGAATCGCTCCAGCAGCTCATCGCGCTTTCGCTTGTCGATCCCGCCGCGGAGGCGGCCGAGGACGTCGATCGTCTCGCCGCCGGACAGGCCGGGCCAGAGGGCGACGTCGCCCGGTACGTAGGCCAGTCGCCGGTGCAGTTCGGCGGCGTCGCTCCACGGGTCGGACCCGAAGAGAGCGGCGCCGCCGCCATCGGCGCGGAGCATCCCGAGCAGGATGCGGATGGTGGTGGACTTGCCGGCCCCGTTGGGTCCGAGGAAGCCGTGCGTCTGGCCCTCGGACACCTCGAGGTCGAGCCCGTCGAGCGCGGTGACGTGACCGAAGCGCTTGACGAGCCTCTCGGTGTGAATGACAGCGGTCATAGTTTTTGAGATTACCATACATTTCAAAAATTTGTAAAATGTATGATCGTTGCTGGGACGGGAGCGAACTACGAGGAGGCCGTGATGAGCGACGACGTCGACCGCACCGAAGTGATGAACTACGTGGAGCGCTTCGCCACCATGCTGATCGAGGCCGGGATGCAGCGGATGACCGCGCGCGTGTTCTCCTACATCCTCATCGACGACGCCTCCAGCTACACCGCCGCCGAGCTGTCCGAGGGCATGGGTGTGAGCCTGGCCGCGGTCTCGAACGCCGTCCGGGACCTCGTGACCGGCGGGCTCATCATCAAGAGCCGCCGCCCCGACACCCGCGCCGACGTATACGAGATCCTCGACGACGACATCTGGGGCCGCATCATGCTCGACCGCGTGCCCCTGCTCAAGCGCTACCGGGACCTGGCGCTCTCGGGCCTCGAGGTGCTCCCGCCGGGGGCCGGGCGCGACCGGATGTTCCAGAGCGCGATGTTCTTCGAGTTCGCGTCCGAGGCCTTCAGCGAGATCCGCGAGCGGTGGGACGACTACCGCGAGCGGATGTCCGCAGCCCCCGATTCCGACCGCGGCGAATCCCGCGCGCAGCGGACCGGGCGGCCGGGATCGTAACCTGCGCGGAGGCGTGTCCGTTCCGGTGCGGTATGCTGCGGTCCTGAGCGATCCGCACATGCGGGGCCGACGCACCGACCGAAACCTGGAGGAAGCCGACGTGGCCGACGACACCAGCCGCTCCGACACGACCGCGGGCAAAGGTCGTCCCACGCCCAAGCGCGGCGACGGCAGTGCCGACCGCAACCCCTTCAAGCTGCTCGGCCGCTTCATCCGGGAGGTCATCGAGCAGCTCCGCAAGGTCGTCTACCCGACCCGCCGCCAGCTCATCGTCTACAGCATCGTGGTGCTCATCTTCGTCGCCATCATCATGGCCTACATCGGAGGCCTCGACCTGCTCTTCGGCGACCTGGTCCGCCGCGCCTTCGGCGCCGACTCCTGACCTTCCGGACGTGACCTGCGCCTGTTCCCAGGTGCCTGAGGCCGGAACCGCGACGCGGCGGTTACCCTAGGGGTATAGCGCGCGCCGGCTCTGTCGGCGCGTGCCTGTTAAGAGCGGTGTTCGCCGCGATTCGAGAAAGCAAAGCAACGTGGTTCCCCGTCGCGCGGGGACGAGCCGGAATGAGAGCTAAGCGTGTCTGAGTTCGACGAAGCCTTGAAGAACGACGCCGAGGCGCAGGCCGCCGCGGCGACGGACACGGACGCCGAGGAGAAGGGCGACCTCGAGGCCGAGACCGACGAGACCGAGACCGCAGAGGCCGAGAGCGCCGAGCCCGAAGTCGACCCCGCCGAGGCGCTCCGTGCGAAGCTGCGCTTCGCGCCCGGCGAGTGGTACGTGCTGCACTCCTACGCCGGCTTCGAGAACCGGGTCCGCTCGAACCTCGAGAACCGGATCCAGTCCTTCGACATGGAGGACTACATCTACCAGATCGAGGTCCCCACCCACACCGAAGTCGAGATCAAGAACGGCAAGCGGTCGAAGGTGGAGGCGAAGGTCTTCCCGAGCTATGTGCTGGTCCGCATGGAGATGACGCCCGAGTCGTACTCGGTGGTGCGCAACACTCCGGGCGTGACCGGCTTCGTGGGCGTGGTCGACCGCACCGACCGGCCCAGCCCGCTGCCGCTCGACGAGGTCATCCAGTGGCTGCTGCCGCCCGAGCAGAAGCCCGAGGTCGAGAGCGCCGAGGAGGCCGCTTCGGCCGAGCCCGAGATCAAGGTCGACTTCACCGTCGGAGAGTCGGTCACAGTCGTCGACGGCGCCTTCGCCTCGATGCCGGCCACGATCTCCGAGATCAACGCCGAGCAGCAGAAGCTCAAGGTCCTGGTCTCGATCTTCGGGCGCGAGACCCCGGTGGAGCTCAACTTCAACCAGGTCTCCAAGCTGTAGCCGGGCACCGCCCGCCGCGCCGATGCGGCCGGCGGCTTGATCCGGCTCACTTACTCCGCCGATGAGGCGGGACTCCGGGGCGAGTACCCTGGAGAAGTTGCGTGCCTGCTCCCGGCCTTCGCCAAGGGCGGGCGCGCCGAGTAGAGAACGGGGCGATCGGCCCCGGACAGCCCAGGAAAGAGAAGGACACGATGGCTCCCAAGAAGAAGGCCGTTGTGACGTTCAAGCTGGAACTCGAGGGTGGCCAGGCCACTCCGGCTCCGCCGGTGGGTCCCGCCCTCGGTCAGCACGGCGTCAACATCATGGAGTTCTGCAAGGCCTACAACGCGGCCACCGAGAACCAGCGCGGCGAGATCATCCCCGCCGAGATCACGGTGTACGAGGACCGTTCGTTCACGTTCGACCTCAAGACCCCGCCGGCCGCGAAGCTGCTGCTCAAGGCCGCAGGCGCCGGCAAGGGCTCGGGCGAGCCGCACCGCAGCAAGGTCGGCAAGGTGACCCAGGACCAGGTCCGGGAGATCGCCGGGAAGAAGATGCCCGACCTCAACGCCAACGACCTCGAGTCCGCGGCCAAGATCGTCGCCGGCACCGCCCGCTCCATGGGCATCACCGTCGAATAGACCCGAACTGTGGCAGGGCGAGCGCCGTCCTCACCACGACATCCGAAGGATGGAACATGAAGCGCAGTAAGAAGTACACCGACCTCGCCAAGAAGGTCGACAGGACCCGTCTGTACTCGCCGGCCGAGGCCGCCGAGCTGGCCAAGGAGACCTCCCCGGCGAAGTTCGACGCCACCGTCGAGGTCGCCTTCCGCCTGGGAGTCGACCCGCGGCAGGCCGATCAGCTCGTCCGCGGCACGGTCTCCCTCCCCAACGGCACCGGCAAGACCGTCCGCGTCATCGCCTTCGCCGAGGGCGACAAGGCCGAGGCCGCCATGACCGCGGGCGCCGACGAGGTCGGCAGCGACGAACTCGTCAAGCGGATCTCCGAGGGCTGGCTCGAGTTCGACGCCGCCGTCGCCACTCCCGACCAGATGGCCAAGATCGGCCGGATCGCGCGGATCCTGGGCCCGCGCGGTCTGATGCCGAACCCGAAGACCGGCACGGTGACCCCCGACGTCGCCAAGGCCGTGACCGACATCAAGGCCGGGAAGATCTCCTTCCGCGTCGACAAGCACGCCAACCTGCACATGCTGATCGGCAAGACCAGCTTCTCGGTCGACCAGTTGACCGAGAACTACCGCGCCGCCATCGAGGAGGTGCAGCGGCTCAAGCCGTCCAGCTCCAAGGGCGTGTACCTGCGGAGGGCCACGCTGACCACCACCATGGGCCCGGGCATCCCGGTGGACCCGAAGGCGGTCAAGCTCGCCTAGCGAGCGGATGTGACCTGGCCCCGGTGCAGTGCGCTGCGCCGGGGCTCTTCGTATCCGGCCTGCTAGGCTGGATTCGTTTTCCACAACCCGAAGACCGTCGGTCACCGCCTCGCGCGGTTGTAAACCATCCGGGACCAACGTAGGGCGACTCGAAACGACCATGGTGTCGGCCATTCCTTTGGTTGACCACGGGTCAATCGCACGAGGCGTCCGCGAGGGCGCCTTTTTTGTCGCCTCCGTGACGGTTGAGGATTGATCAGCCGAGAAAGGAGGGAAACATGGCTGAAAGGGAAGAATACCCGGCGGACAAGCAGGCCGCCATTGCCGAGCTGAGCGACAGTTTCTCCAAGTCGTCGGCCGCCGTGCTCACCGAGTACCGCGGGCTGAGCGTGGACGAACTGCAGCAGCTCCGGCGTTCCCTCGGCGAGGGGGCGCGTTACCGCGTCGCCAAGAACACCCTCGCCAAGCGCGCCGCCAACCGGGCGGGGCTGACCGAACTGGACGACCTGTTCGTCGGTCCCACCGCGATCACCTTCATCGACGGCGATCCGGTGGAAGCCGCCAAGGGGCTGCGCGAGTTCTCCAAGGAGCACCAGGCCCTGGTGATCAAGGGCGGCGTGATGGAGGGCGAGACCCTCAGCGTCGATCAGATCAACCGGCTCGCCGAGCTCGAATCCCGCGAGGTGCTCCTGTCGAAGCTCGCCGCCGCGCTCAAGGCCAACGCGCAGCAGACCGCCGCCGTTCTCGACGCGCCCGTCACCAAGATGGCGCGACTGGCCGCGGCCCTGCAGGACAAGAAATCGGCCGACGGGGAATAGCCCCCCGGCCCGCAGACTTAGAAAGGAAACACCATGGCCAAGCTGTCCACTGATGAGCTGCTCGAGACCTTCAAGGAGATGACCCTCCTGGAGATCTCGGAGTTCGTGAAGGCGTTCGAGGAAGAGTTCGACGTCACCGCCGCCGCTCCCGTGGCCGTCGCCGCGGGCGGTGGCGCCGCCGCCGGCGGCGAGGAGCCCGAGGCCGAGCAGGACTCCTTCGACGTCGTCCTCGACTCCGCCGGCGACTCCAAGATCAAGGTCATCAAGGAAGTCCGCGGCATCACCTCCCTGGGCCTCAAGGAGGCCAAGGAGCTCGTCGAGGGCGCCCCGAAGGCCGTCCTGGAGGGCGCCGGCAAGGAGGACGCCGAGAAGGCCAAGGAGGCCCTCGAGGGCGCCGGCGCCGAGGTCTCCTTGAAGTAGGCGAGACGCGTTCAGCGACACCGGAACGGGCTCCCGGGCCCGTACGGCCGGGGCCGCACCGCCGCCAGGCGGTGCGGCCCTTCTTTGCGTCCGGCCCGAGGCAACGAATCCGACCTCCCGCCGCGTCATATCGGGAGAGCACCCTCGGACGCAAGGAGACGACGATGCCGAAGGCGTCACCGGCCGTGCGGGCGATCGGCGCGTCCGCGGCGCCCGCCCTGGCCGCCGGACGCGGAGTGCTCGGCGGGGACGCCGAGCCGGCCGCCGACGAGGCCCGGCTGATCGAGACGCGCGAGGCCGTAGACCGGGCCCAGGACATGCTCGAAGCCTGAACACCGACCTGATTCGGGGTACACGCCCGGGCCGCGTTGATGGGGCGCGGCCCGGGCGCTTTCTCATGCGCCGCTGCGCTCCTCTGCGACCGGCGGCGAAAAAGTCGGCCGAGTCCGCGTCACCTTCCGGGCCCGGACTCGTTCTACCGGTGAAGCCGTCGCCCCGAGCGGTGCGAACCGGTCGGCCCGTGAGACCGAACGCGGGTCCCGAGCCCGCCCGGAGCGCGGCGCCGGTGCCGAGACCGCGGCGACGCAACGGCGCCGAGCACGATCGGACGACGGCGGTCCGAGCCGCGGAGGGGACGGCTCGGACCGCCGCTCCGCCGTCCGGACGCCGACGATGTTTGGGCGGCACCGGCGCGGATACTCCCCGAACGACCCAGCGCACGGGGTCCGCGCCGGATTGAGGGCGACGGCGCGGCCCCGCCGTCCGGTCCGCCGGTCGGTGCGGGGCGGACGGAGCCGGATGCGTTCGGCGCCAGTCCGATCCCGCAAGCGCTGGGACTTTCAGCGTCGTGCTTCGTCCGGTCCTGCGAACGAACGCACCGCAACGCATTCGACGCTTGACTTGACGAAGTGTGACTCGATCCTGCAAACTGGTGGCTCAGGCGCCGCAACGTGGCGCGGGTAACGTGCAATTCCGGGTGCCCCTCCAGAAGCACCACCGCGCGGGACCCGCCCGGCGCCGACCGAATGAGGCCCCACGGCCAGGCAGGATCGACCCAGAGTTGGGAGGAGCTTCGGCAGCCCAGGAGATCGCCGTCACTACTGACCCCGCCGACTCGGCGGGGAGTTGACAGTTGCCGAAGCTTACACTAGGCTATTAATTTGCGCTGCCTCCTTCACGCTCTTTTTTGACGCGGTGAGGGTCGTGGACGGTGGGGAATCCAGGTATCGACGCTTGAGCGCTCGCGCGCCGCACGTGACCGTGCGACCGATGCCCGCCCCGGCTGTTCGCGCCGATCCCGCTTCGTTGTCGTGACCTTGGCATGCGCCGGCCGCAGCAAACTCAGGTCCTCGGAAGGACGAATCTTGGCAGCTTCCCGCACTGGCAAGACCAGCTCCAGCAAGAGCAAGCACGCACCCAGCCGCATTTCGTTCGGCAGGATCGAAGAAAAACTCGAAGTCCCGAACCTACTGGCGCTCCAGACGAATTCCTTCGACTGGCTCATCGGCAACGACGCCCACCGGGCCCGTGTCGGTGAGGACGCCAAGTGCGGTCTGGACGAGATCCTCGAAGAGATCAGCCCGATCGAAGACTTCTCGGGCACCATGAGCCTGTCCTTCTCCAACCCGCGCTTCGACGAGGTCAAGGCCCCGATCGAAGAGTGCCGCGAGAAGGACCTCACCTACTGCGCTCCGCTGTTCGTCACCGCGGAGTTCATCAACCACACCACCGGCGAGATCAAGAGCCAGACGGTCTTCATGGGCGACTTCCCGATGATGACCCCCAAGGGCACCTTCATCATCAACGGGACCGAGCGCGTCGTCGTCAGCCAGTTGGTCCGCTCGCCCGGGGTCTACTTCGACAAGCAGCCCGACAAGACCTCCGACCGCGACCTCACCAGCGCCAAGGTGATCCCCGGCCGGGGCGCCTGGCTCGAGTTCGACGTCGACAAGCGCGAGACCGTGGGCGTCCGCGTCGACCGCAAGCGCCGGCAGGCCGTCACCGTCCTGCTCAAGGCCGTCGGCTGGGACGCCGACCGGATCCGCGAGCGCTTCGGCTGGTCCGAGCTGATGATGGCGACCCTGGAGAAGGACACCATCCAGTCGCAGGACGAGGCGCTGCTGGACATCTACCGCAAGCTCCGCCCCGGTGAGCCGCCGACCAAGGACAACGCGCAGACGCTGCTGGAGAACCTCTTCTTCAACGCCAAGCGCTACGACCTGGCCAAGGTCGGCCGCTACAAGATCAACAAGAAGTTCGACCTCGAGGTGCCGATGTCCACCGGCGTCCTCACCGAGGACGACCTGGCCGCGACCATCGAGTACATGCTGCGGCTGCACTCGGCGGAGCCGGCCCACCACGCCGACGACATCGACCACTTCGGCAACCGCCGCCTGCGGACGGTCGGCGAGCTGATCCAGAACCAGATCCGCGTCGGCCTGTCCCGCATGGAGCGAGTCGTGCGCGAGCGCATGACGACCCAGGACGTCGAGGCGATCACGCCGCAGACCCTGATCAACATCCGCCCCGTGGTGGCCGCGATCAAGGAGTTCTTCGGCACCTCGCAACTGTCGCAGTTCATGGACCAGGTCAACCCCATCGCGGGTCTGACCCACCGCCGCCGCCTCTCGGCGCTCGGCCCGGGCGGCCTGTCGCGAGACCGCGCCGCGATGGACGTCCGCGACGTCCACCCGTCCCACTACGGCCGCATGTGCCCGATCGAGACGCCCGAAGGACCGAACATCGGCCTCATCGGCGCGATGTCGACCTTCGCGCGGGTCAACCCGTTCGGTTTCATCGAGACTCCGTACCGGAGGGTCGTCGACGGCGTCGTCACCGAGGACATCGACTACCTGACCGCCGACGAGGAGGACAGGTACACCATCGCCCAGGCCAACGCGCCGCTGAACACGGACGCGACCTTCGCCGACCCCCAGGTCCTGGCCCGCGGCCGCGGCGGCGAGGCCGAGCTGATGCCCGGCAAGGAAATCGACTACATGGACGTCTCGCCGCGGCAGATGACGTCGGTCGCCACCGCGCTGGTGCCGTTCCTGGAGCACGACGACGCCAACCGCGCCCTGATGGGCGCGAACATGCAGCGCCAGGCCGTGCCGCTGATCAAGACCGATTCGCCGCTGGTGGGCACCGGCATGGAGTACCGCGCCGCGGTCGACGCCGGCGACGTCGTGACCGCCGAGGCCGAGGGCCTGGTCGAGGACTCCAGCGCCGACTACATCACCATCGCCCAGGACGACGGCATGCGCCGCACCTACCTGCTGCACAAGTTCCGCCGCTCCAACGCCGGCTCGTGCATCAACCAGGTGCCGCTGGTCACCGAGGGCGAGCGGGTCGAGGCCGGCCAGCCGATCGCCGACGGACCGTCCACCGACAAGGGCGAGATGGCCCTCGGCAAGAACCTGCTGGTGGCGTTCACCTCCTGGGAGGGCCAGAACTTCGAGGACGCGATCATCCTCTCCTCCCGCCTGGTCGAGGACGACGTGCTCACCTCGATCCACATCGACGAGCACGAGGTCGACGCGCGCGACACCAAGCTCGGGCCCGAGGAGATCACCCGGGACATCCCGAACGTCGGCGAGGAGATGCTCTCCGACCTCGACGACCGCGGCATCATCCGCATCGGCGCCGAGGTCGAGGACGGCGACATCCTGGTCGGCAAGGTCACGCCCAAGGGCGAGACCGAGCTGACCCCGGAGGAGCGCCTGCTCCGCGCGATCTTCGGCGAGAAGGCCCGCGAGGTCCGCGACACCTCCCTGAAGGTCCCGCACGGCGAGGCCGGCACGGTCATCGGCGTCCGGACCTTCGACCGCGAGGACGGCGACGAGTTGAGCCCCGGCGTCAACGAGCTGGTCCGCGTCTACATCGCGCAGAAGCGCAAGATCGGCGTGGGCGACAAGCTCGCCGGCCGCCACGGCAACAAGGGCGTCATCTCCAAGGTGGTGCCGCAGGAGGACATGCCGTTCCTGCCCGACGGCACCCCGGTCGACATCCTGCTCAACCCGATGGGCGTGCCGGGCCGGATGAACATCGGCCAGGTGCTCGAGGTCCACTTGGGCTGGGCGGCCAAGTCCGGCTGGAAGATCGAGAACTTCGACGAGGTGTGGCAGCAGGCCCTCCAGGGCATCGGGGCCGACGAGGCCCCGGCGGACTCCAAGGTCGGGACGCCCGTCTTCGACGGCACCCACCCCGAGGAGGTCCAGGGCGTGCTCGCGAACGCGCTGCCGAACCGCGACGGGGACCGGATGGTCGCCCCGACCGGCAAGGCGCGGCTGTTCGACGGCCGCACCGGCGAGCAGTTCCCGGATCCGATCAGCGTCGGCTACATGTACATCCTCAAGCTGAACCACATGGTGGACGACAAGATCCACGCCCGCTCCACGGGGCCGTACTCGATGATCACCCAGCAGCCGCTGGGCGGCAAGGCCCAGTTCGGCGGCCAGCGGTTCGGCGAGATGGAGTGCTGGGCCATGCAGGCCTACGGTGCGGCCTATGCGCTGCAGGAGCTGCTGACGATCAAGTCCGACGACGTGGTCGGCCGCGTGAAGGTCTACGAGGCCGTCGTCAAGGGCGAGAACGTGCCGGAGCCGGGCATTCCGGAGTCGTTCAAGGTGCTGCTCAAGGAGCTTCAGTCGCTCTGCCTGAACGTGGAGGTCCTCTCCGCGGACGGCCAGGCCATCCAGATGACCGAGAGCGACGACGAGGTGTTCCGGGCGGCCGAGGAGCTGGGGATCGACCTGTCGCACGAAGAGCCGAGCAGCGTCGATTTCGAAAGCGCCTGACGTCGAGTGAGGGCGGTCAGAAGCCGCCCTCGCCCACGTCTCATCCAAGCCTGAAGAGAACATCAAGGGGAAGAGTTCAGTGCTCGACGTCAACTTCTTCGACAAGTTGAAGATCGGCCTCGCCACCGCCGAGGACATCCGGCAGTGGTCCCACGGGGAAGTGAAGAAGCCCGAGACCATCAACTACCGGACCCTCAAGCCCGAGAAGGACGGCCTGTTCTGCGAGAAGATCTTCGGCCCGACCCGGGACTGGGAGTGCTACTGCGGGAAGTACAAGCGCATCCGGTTCAAGGGCATCATCTGTGAACGCTGCGGCGTCGAGGTGACTCGTTCGAAGGTCCGCCGCGAGCGGATGGGCCACATCGAGCTGGCCGCCCCCGTCACGCACATCTGGTACTTCAAGGGCGTGCCCTCGCGCCTGGGCTACCTGCTGGACCTGGCGCCGAAGGACCTGGAGAAGGTCATCTACTTCGCGGCCTACGTGATCACCGCCGTCGACGAGGACGCGCGTCAGCGCGACATCCCGACGCTGGAGAACGAGATCGTGGCCGAGAAGCGCACGCTCGAGCAGCAGCGCGACTCCGCCATCGAGGAGCGCGCCTCCAAGCTCGAGGCCGACGTGGCCGAGCTGGAGGCCGAGGGCGCCCGCGCCGACGTCCGCCGCAAGGTCAAGGACGGCGGCGAGCGCGAGATGCGCCAGATCCGCGACAAGGCCCAGCGCGAGATCGACCGCCTCGACGAGGTCATGGACACCTTCCGCAAGCTGGAGGTGCGCCAGCTCATCGGCGACGAGATGCTCTACCGAGAGCTGCAGCAGCGCTTCGGCGAGTACTTCTCCGGCGGCATGGGCGCCGAGGCGATCAAGGACCTGCTGGAGGATCTGGACCTGGACGCCGAGGCCGACGGCCTCCGCGAGGTCATCGCCACCGGCAAGGGCCAGAAGAAGCTGCGGGCGCTCAAGCGCCTGAAGGTGGTGGCCGCGTTCCAGGCCACCGGCAACTCGCCGATGGGCATGGTCCTCGACTGCGTGCCGGTGATCCCGCCGGAGCTGCGCCCGATGGTGCAGCTCGACGGTGGCCGGTTCGCCACCAGCGACCTCAACGACCTGTACCGCCGCGTGATCAACCGCAACAACCGCCTGAAGCGGCTGATGGACCTCGGCGCGCCCGAGATCATCGTCGCCAACGAGAAGCGGATGCTGCAGGAGTCGGTGGACGCGCTGTTCGACAACGGCCGCCGCGGACGCCCGGTCACCGGTCCCGGCAACCGCCCGCTCAAGTCGCTCTCGGACATGCTCAAGGGCAAGCAGGGCCGGTTCCGCCAGAACCTGCTGGGCAAGCGGGTCGACTACTCGGGCCGTTCGGTCATCGTGGTCGGTCCGCGCCTGAAGCTCCACGAGTGCGGTCTGCCCAAGCAGATGGCCCTGGAGCTGTTCAAGCCGTTCGTGATGAAGCGCCTGGTCGATCTCAACCACGCGCAGAACATCAAGTCGGCCAAGCGCATGGTCGAGCGCGCCCGGCCGGTGGTGTGGGACGTGCTCGAGGAGGTCATCAGCGAGCACCCGGTGATGCTCAACCGCGCGCCGACGCTGCACCGCCTCGGCATCCAGGCTTTCGAGCCGCAGTTGGTCGAGGGCAAGGCCATCCAGTTGCACCCGCTGGTGTGCACGGCGTTCAACGCCGACTTCGACGGCGACCAGATGGCGGTCCACGTGCCGCTGTCGGCCGAGGCCCAGGCCGAGGCCCGCGTCCTGATGCTGGCCAGCAACAACATCCTCAAGCCCTCGGACGGCAAGCCGGTGGCCCTGCCCACGCAGGACCAGATCATCGGCCTGTACTACCTGACCCACCGCAACGAGGGGCTGCCGGGCGAAGGCCGCGCGTTCGCCGACGTCGGCGAGGCCATCATGGCCTACGACCGGGGCGAGCTGAACCTGCAGTCGCCGATCCGGATCCGGCTCGACGGCCTGCAGCGCATCGACAACGGCCCGGACGCGCCGTGGGAGGCCCCCGAGGGCTGGGAGCCGGGGCAGACCGTGCTGGCGGAGACCACGCTCGGCCGGGTGTTCTTCAACGACTGCCTGCCTCCGGACTTCCCGTTCGTGAACTTCGAGGTGCGCAAGGGCCAGTTGTCCGACATCATCCACGACCTGTCGGAGCACTACTCGAAGGTGCACCTGGGCGCCTGCCTGGACGCGCTGAAGACCGCCGGCTTCAAGTGGGCCGGCTGGTCGGGCGTGACCATCGGCATCGAGGACGTGGTGGAGCCGGCGCACAAGTCCGAGATCCTCGAGAAGTACGAGTCGGACTCGTCCAAGATCGACAAGCAGTACATGCGCGGTCTGATGACCGCCGAGGAGCGCCGCGGCGAGCTGACCGAGATCTGGACCAAGGCGACCGCCGAGGTCATGGACGACCTGAACGACACGCTCCAGCAGGGCAACCCGCTGTGGCAGATGATCAACTCCGGGGCGCGCGGCAACATGCTGCAGCTTCGCCAGATCGCCGGCATGCGCGGCCTGGTGGCGAACCCGAAGGGCGAGATCATCCCGCGTCCGATCAAGTCCTCGCTGCGCGAGGGCCTGACGGTGCTGGAGTACTTCATCTCCACCCACGGCTCCCGGAAGGGCCTGGCCGACACCGCGCTGCGGACGGCCGACTCGGGGTACCTGACCCGGCGCCTGGTGGACGTCTCGCAGGACGTCATCATCCGCGAGACCGACTGCGGCACCGACCGGTACCTGGACTTCCAGATCGGCATGGAGCTGGACGGCGGCCTGATCGCGACCGAGACGGTCGATACCTCGGTCGACGCCCGGACCCTGTCGGAGGACGTCGAGGTCGACGGCAAGGTGGTGCTCGAGGCCGGCGCGCAGTTGAACTCGGACAACATCGCCGATCTGATCGCGAAGGGCGTGAGCCGGATCAAGGTCCGCTCGGTCCTGACCTGCGAGTCGCGCCACGGCGTGTGCGCCGCCTGCTACGGCCGCTCCATGCCGACCGGTGAGCCGGTCGACCTGGGCGAGGCCGTCGGCATCATCGCCGCGCAGTCGATCGGTGAGCCGGGCACGCAGTTGACCATGCGGACCTTCCACACCGGCGGTGTGGCCGGCGACGACATCACGCAGGGCCTGCCCCGCGTGCAGGAGGTCTTCGAGGCCCGCATCCCGAAGGGCAAGGCGCCGATCGCCGAGTCGAGCGGCACCGTGCGGATCGAGGACGCCGAGAAGAGCCGCAAGATCGTCATCGCGCCCGACGACGGCTCCGATGAGATCGTGGTCGACAAGGTGCCGCGCCGCCTGCGCCTGCGCGTGGGCGACGGGGAGCACGTCGCGGTCGGCGAGAAGCTGGTCGAGGGCACCATCGACCCGCACGAGCTGCTGCGCGTGCTGGGCCCGCGGAAGGTGCAGCGGCACCTGGTCGGCGAGGTCCAGGACGTCTACCGCTCGCAGGGCGTGATGATCCACGACAAGCACCTCGAGATCATCGTGCGGCAGATGCTCAAGCGGATCACGATCATCGACTCGGGCACGGCGGAGTTCCTGCCCGGCTCGCTGGTCGACCGCCTGGAGTTCGAGGAGGCCAACCGCAAGATCATGGCCGACGGCGGCGAGCCGGCCTCGGGCCGCCCGCAGTTGATGGGCATCACCAAGGCCAGTCTGGCGACCGAGTCCTGGCTGTCGGCGGCCTCCTTCCAGGAGACCACCCGGGTGCTGACCGAGGCCGCGATCTCCGGCAAGTCCGACAGCCTGGTCGGTCTGAAGGAGAACGTGATCCTCGGCAAGCTGATCCCGGCCGGCACCGGCATCGCGAAGTACCGCAACGTCTCGGTGGAGCCGACCGAGGAGGCCAAGGCCGCGGTCTACAGCCTGGGAGGCTACGAGGACACGACCACGCCGACCTTCTCCTACGGGACGGGCCCGGCGGTGTCCCTGGAAGACTCCTACGACCTGGGCACCTACTAGAGCAGATCCCCAGCCGATCCCGACGGCTGAACGATGAGGGGCCGAGCGCGCAGCGCTCGGCCCCTCATCG
Organism: Glycomyces xiaoerkulensis; assembly: GCF_002798405.1. Taxonomy (GTDB): domain Bacteria; phylum Actinomycetota; class Actinomycetes; order Mycobacteriales; family Micromonosporaceae; genus Glycomyces; species Glycomyces xiaoerkulensis. The sequence goes on from NZ_PGGV01000038.1 coordinate 176,545, forward strand.
TTCAGGGGGCTTTCCAACCCGGGCATGGAGCATGTAAAATACATGCATGGTGAACATTCAAGTGCGCGACGTCCCGGAGGAGGTCAGGGATTCGCTTGCTGCTGCGGCGAAGGCGCGCGGCCAGTCCATGCAGGCGTATCTTCTCGGGCTGTTGGAAGAAGGCGCGCGCCGAACCCGCAGCATCGCGATGCTGAAGCGACTCGATCGGATGGGCGGGGGTTACAGCGGGGAGGACTCGAATGCCGCCGATGAGATAGCGGCGCAGCGAGCCGAGCGGGACCTTCGCAATCAGGGTGATGCATGATCGTCATCGACTCGTCGCTGCTGGTGGAAGCGTTGTCCAGCGATGATGGGCGGAGTCATCGGGCTCGCACGCTGCTCTCCGAGGATCCGGCTTGGCACGCTCCCGACCATCTCTCGGTTGAAGTCACCTCGGCGATTCGCGGGAGAGTCCTCGGTAAGAAGATCACGCTGGAGCGGGCCGAATTCGCCTTGGCGACCCTCCGCGAAATGCCGATCGTGCATTCATCGTGGCACGAAATCGCCGATCGGGCATGGAGCCTGAGGGACAACATGACTCCCTATGACGCCGCCTTCATCGCATTGGCGGAGCGTCTCGACTGCCCGGTGGTGACAACCGACCGGAAGCTCGCAGATTGCCCGCTCCGGCGGTGCGAAGTTCAAGTGATCGATTGAGCGGCTACGGAGGGATAATGACGGTTCACATCACAGTTCGCGTGCGCAAAGACGGTCGAGTAACGGTGCCGAAGGCGGTTCGTGAAGCGCTGAGCCTCGGCGTCGGCGACCTCGTCCGGTTCCCGATCCATGAGGATGGAACGGTCGCCGTGCGCAAGAGTTCCTGACTCGGGTGTCAGTGGCGCCATACGCTACCGCCGTTCTGCCTCGGGCTCCAGGCCGTCTCCGGTGATGCGGTCCCAGAGCTCGGCGTCCTCCGAGGCGTACCACTCTTCCCAGGCGGCCTGGTACTGGTTCTCGAGCTTCGTTTCGCCGACGGGTTCGGTCATGTGCAGATGCTCCCGATTCTTCGCCGGAAGTTCAACCGCAATAGGATGGGCGCGTGTTGTGGGCGCAGGAGGGGTACGCGGTGCGGCATCCCGAGGATCCGGATCCGGTCGAGTCGACCAAGATCGTGGCCGCCTTCACCCTGGCGGTGCTGGCGGTGGTGTTCTCGCCGTTCGTCGGGGGCGCGGTGCCGGCGCTGCTGGCGCTGCTGCTGGCGCGGCAGGCCGAGGCCGAGATCCGGGACTCCGAGGGCTTCCTGCTCGGCGGGCGCCGGCTGCCGCTCATCCGGCGGCTGTGCTGGATCGCGCTGGGGATCGCCGCGGCGGTGGTGGTCGCGATCCTGCTGGTCTGGATCGTGGGCCTGGCCCGATCGGCGGGGGAGCCGAGCTTCGAGGGCGAGATAGCCCTGTCCCGGCTCGGAGGGTGAGGCGCGATACCCTCGGAACGGGGCGGCCCCCTCGCTGGGCCGCCGTTCCAGGAGCTAAGATAGAACACGGTGTGTCTACCGCACCGAGCGGACGACGCAGTGCCCGATCGCCCCGGAATGTTCCGTGACTTCGAACACGGACGCCTTGCGGGCCGAAATCGGCTTTGACGCAGTTCGTTAGGCTAGGTAGGCTTCTCCCTTGTGCCTGGACACCGCTTTGAGCGGCATGGTGGCCCTGTCTACTCCGGCAGCTCGGTCCCCGTGAGAGCCAGGCCAGGTTGCGTGCCTGCAAGGCGGCTGCTCCCATTAGGCGGCCCGCCTGGCGTCATCGGCACGCACACCCTCCAATTGGGGGCTTCGTGAATATTGGCTCCGATAGTCAGTCTCGCCAGAGATCACACTCACGAACGCGTCTGAACCTGCCCTAGCGGCGAAGTTCGCTTCGCCGAAGGCTGTTCTGAGTCCGGAGAGGCGCGACACGCCCGAACGCGGGGGACGGGAACCCGCTCGAGAGAGCGGGGCTTTCAGATGACGCCGCCACGACAGGAATACGCAACCAGCAACCATGTTGAGAGGGGTTCGGCTCAGTGCCAACCATCCAGCAGTTGGTCAGAAAGGGTCGCAAGACCAGGACCAGCAAGAACAAGACGCCCGCGCTGAAGGGCAGCCCGCAGGCGCGCGGCGTGTGCACCCGCGTGTACACGACCACGCCCAAGAAGCCCAACTCGGCCATGCGCAAGGTCGCCCGCGTCCGGCTCATGAACGGCACCGAGGTCACCGCCTACATCCCCGGTGTCGGCCACAACCTGCAGGAGCACTCCATCGTGCTCGTCCGCGGCGGCCGCGTCCGCGACCTGCCCGGCGTCCGCTACAAGGTCATCCGCGGCGCGCTCGACACGCAGGGCGTCCGCGATCGCAAGCAGGCTCGCAGCCGTTACGGCGCCAAGAAGGAGAAGTAGACACATGCCACGCAAAGGCCCCGCGCCCCGCCGGCCGCTGACTGCTGACCCGGTCTACAACTCGGTGCTGGTGACCCAACTCATCAACAAGGTCCTCAAGGACGGCAAGCGCCGCCTCGCCGAGCGCATCGTCTACGAGGCGCTCGAGAACTGCCGCCAGAAGGCCGACGCCGAGCCGGTGGTCGTCCTCAAGCGCGCCCTCGACAACGTGAAGCCGACCCTCGAGGTCCGCTCCCGCCGCGTCGGCGGCGCCACCTACCAGGTCCCGGTGGACGTGCGCCCGCAGCGCGCCACCACCCTGGGTCTGCGCTGGCTGGTCGGGTTCGCCCGCGACCGTCGCGAGAAGACCATGGTCGAACGGCTGACCAACGAGGTCCTGGACGCCTCCAACGGCCTCGGCGCCGCGGTCAAGAAGCGCGAGGACACCCACAAGATGGCCGATTCCAACAAGGCATTCGCCCACTACCGCTGGTAGTGGTCACACTCGAAGAAGGCAATCGTGGCTAAAAAAGCTAACGCCGCCCTGGCCAAGCTCCGCAACATCGGCATCATGGCGCACATCGACGCCGGCAAGACGACCACCACCGAGCGCATCCTGTATTACACCGGCGTGTCGCACAAGATCGGTGAGGTCCACGACGGCGCCGCGACCATGGACTGGATGGCGCAGGAGCAGGAGCGCGGCATCACCATTACGTCCGCCGCCACCAAGTGCGAGTGGGACGACCACATCATCCAGATCATCGACACGCCCGGCCACGTCGACTTCACCGTCGAGGTCGAGCGGTCCCTGCGCGTTCTGGATTCCGCGATCGCCGTCTACGACGGTGTCGCGGGCGTGGAGCCGCAGACGGAGAACGTGTGGCGGCAGGCCGACAAGTACAGCGTTCCGCGCATGTGCTTCGTCAACAAGCTCGACCGCACCGGCGCGAACTTCTTCCGCTGCGTCGAGATGATGCAGGAGCGCCTCAGTTCCAACACCGCGGTGCTGCAGCTCCCGATCGGGCTCGAGTCCGACTTCATCGGCGTCGTCGACCTGGTCGAAATGAACGCCAAGGTGTGGCGGGGCGAGACCGGCCTCGGTGAGAAGTACGAGGTCGAATCGATCCCGGCGGACCTGGCCGACCAGGCCGATGAGTACCACGAGAAGCTCATCGAGACGCTGTCGGACATCGACGACGAGCTCGCCGAGAAGTACCTCGAGGGCGACCGGATCTCGGCCGAGGAGATCAAGTCCGCGATCCGCAAGGGCACGATCGCCAACGAGATCAACCCGGTGCTGTGCGGTACGGCGTTCAAGAACAAGGGCGTCCAGCCGCTGCTCGACGCCGTCGTCGACTACCTGCCGAGCCCGCTCGACGTGCCGGCGATCCAGGGGACCCTCACCGACAACGAGACCCCGGTCGAGCGCCACGCCGACGTCGACGAGCCGTTCAGCGCCCTGGCGTTCAAGATCCAGACCGACAAGCACCTCGGCCGCCTCACCTACGCCCGCATCTACTCGGGCACGGTCGCCACCGGCACTCAGGTCATGAACTCGACCAAGAGCCGCAAGGAGCGCATCGGCAAGATCTACCAGATGCACGCCAACAAGCGCGAGGAGCGCTCGGAGGCGCAGGCCGGCGACATCATCGCCATCCAGGGTCTGAAGCAGACGACCACCGGCGACACGCTCACCGACTCGAGCAGCCAGGTCATCCTGGAGTCGATGATCTTCCCCGAGCCGGTCATCGACGTGGCCATCGAGCCCAAGTCGAAGGCCGACCAGGACAAGCTGGCCACCGCCATCCAGCGCCTCGCCGAGGAGGACCCGACGTTCCGGGTCCAGACCGACGAGGAGACCGGCCAGACGGTCATCTCCGGCATGGGCGAGTTGCACCTCGACATCCTGGTCGACCGCATGAAGCGGGAGTTCAACGTCGAGGCCAACATCGGCAAGCCGCAGGTGGCCTACCGGGAGACGATCACCAAGCGGGTCGAGAAGGTCGAGTTCCTGCACAAGAAGCAGACCGGTGGCTCCGGCCAGTTCGCCCGCGTCATCGTGAACCTCGAGCCGCTCGACATGAAGTCGAACGAGGACGAGGTGTTCGCCTTCGACGACAAGATCACCGGAGGCCGGATCCCGCGCGAGTACATCCCGTCGGTCAAGGACGGCGCGGCGGACGCGCTGGAGGACGGCATCGTGGCGGGCTACCCGCTGGTGGGCGTGAAGATGGAGCTGACCGACGGTCAGTACCACGAGGTCGACTCCTCGGAGATGGCGTTCAAGATCGCCGGCAAGATGGTGCTGAAGGAGGCCGCCAAGCGGGCGAAGCCGGTGCTGCTCGAGCCGATGATGGCCGTCGAGGTCATCTGCCCCGAAGAGAACATGGGTGATGTGATCGGCGACATCAACTCCAGGCGCGGCCTGGTCCAGGAGATGGGCGAGCGGGGCAATGACCGCACGGTCACCGCTCAGGTGCCGCTGTCCGAGATGTTCGGCTATGTCGGGGACCTCCGGTCGAAGACGGCCGGCCGCGCGAACTACTCAATGCAGTTCGACACCTACGCCGAAGTCCCGGCGAACGTCGCCAAGGAGATCATCGCCAAGGCGACAGGCGAGTAATCGGATCGGGAGGGCAAGCCCGTCTTCCCGCCCGTGAACCCACCTGTGGCCGGTGCATCACCGGCGACGCAATGGGTCAGTTAAGTCAAACCAGATTTATTCAGTCCACAGGAGGACGAAGTGGCTAAGGAAAAGTTCGAGCGGAACAAGCCTCACATCAACATCGGCACGCTCGGTCACGTCGACCACGGCAAGACCACGCTCACGGCGGCCATCACCAAGGTCCTGCACGAGAAGCACCCGGACCTGAACCCGTACACGCCGTTCGACGAGATCGACAACGCGCCGGAGGAGAAGACCCGCGGCATCACGATCTCGATCTCGCACGTCGAGTACCAGACCGAGAGCCGGCACTACGCCCACGTCGACTGCCCGGGGCACGCCGACTACATCAAGAACATGATCACCGGTGCCGCCCAGATGGACGGTGCGATCCTGGTCGTGTCGGCCGCCGACGGCCCGATGCCGCAGACCCGCGAGCACGTGCTGCTGGCCCGCCAGGTAGGCGTCCCGTACATCGTGGTGGCGCTCAACAAGGCCGACATGGTCGATGACGAGGAGATCCTCGAGCTGGTCGAGATGGAGGTCCGCGAGCTGCTGTCCGACCAGGAGTTCCCGGGCGACGACGCGCCGGTCGTCAAGGTCTCGGCGCTGAACGCCCTCGAGGGCGAGCAGAAGTGGATGGACGCCGTCGCCGAGCTGATGGACGCCGTCGACGAGTCGATCCCGGAGCCGCAGCGCGACACCGACAAGCCGTTCCTGATGCCGGTCGAGGACGTCTTCACCATCACCGGCCGCGGCACCGTCGTGACCGGTCGCGTGGAGCGCGGCGTCCTGCTCCCGAACGAGGAGGTCGAGATCCTCGGCATCAAGGAGTCCTCGATCAACACCAAGGTGACCGCGATCGAGATGTTCCGCAAGACCCTCGACGACGCGCGCGCCGGTGAGAACGTCGGGCTGCTGCTCCGCGGCACCAAGCGCGAGGAGGTCGAGCGCGGCATGGTCGTGACCAAGCCGGGCACCACCACGCCGCACACCGAGTTCGAGGGCCAGGTCTACATCCTGGCCAAGGACGAGGGCGGCCGCCACACGCCGTTCTTCAACAACTACCGTCCGCAGTTCTACTTCCGGACCACGGACGTGACCGGCGTGGTGACCCTCCCCGAGGGCACCGAGATGGTCATGCCCGGCGACAACACCGACATGAAGGTCGAGCTCATCCAGCCGGTCGCGATGGACGAGGGCCTCCTCTTCGCGATCCGCGAGGGTGGCCGCACCGTCGGTTCCGGCCGCGTCACCAAGGTCATCAAGTAAGACCGCGAACCGGGGCGACCCATCCGCTGGGTCGCCCCGGTGCTTTGCTTCCACAGGTACATACGCGTAACCTGCCCCACTGTCCGCGCCCCGGATTACCGCGCAATAGCGGGGACCTGCATAATAGGGAGGTTGCGTTCGCATCAGCCCGCCGTTGGCGACCGCTGATGCTCACGCCCGGCCCGCGGGCCCAAGTAGGCACAGCGCCGAGAGGGACCGTTCACGGCGGGCAGGCGGGCGAGCCAAGACACCCGGATCAGGTACCCCTGTGTCCGAAACCGTGCCCGAGCTCGCGACACGCCCGACCGCGTGGAGCGGTCTGAACAGCCAATTTACGTTAGGTAAGGAACCATGGCGGGACAGAAGATCCGCATCAGGCTGAAAGCCTACGACCACGAGGTCGTGGACTCCTCGGCCCGCAAGATCGTGGAGACGGTCACCCGCACCGGAGCTGACATCGCCGGGCCGGTGCCGCTGCCGACCGAGATCAACCGCTTCTGCGTGATCCGGTCGCCGCACAAGTACAAGGACTCTCGCGAGCACTTCGAGATGCGTACGCACAAGCGCCTCATCGACATCCTCGAGCCGACCCCCAAGACGGTCGACTCGCTGATGCGACTCGACCTGCCGGCGGGCGTCGACATCGAGATCAAGCTGTAGGGGCACCAATGGACAGGCAGATCAAGGGAATCCTGGGCACCAAGCTCGGCATGACCCAGGTGTGGGACGAGAACGGCCGCGCCGTGCCCGTCACGGTGGTGCAGGCCGGCCCGTGCGTCGTCACCCAGATTCGCAAACCCGACGTCGACGGTTACTCGGCCGTGCAGCTGGGCTTCGGCGACGTCAAACTCAAGAACGTCACCAAGCCGATCAAGGGCCACTTCGAGAAGGCCGGCGTCGCGCCGCGGCGCCACCTGGTCGAGATCCGGACCACCGACGCGGCCGACTACGAGCTCGGCCAGACCATCGAGGCCACGACCTTCGCCGCCGGCGATCTGGTCGACGTCACCGGCACGACCAAGGGCAAGGGCTTCGCCGGCGTCATGAAGCGCCACAACTTCGGCGGCCACGGTGCCAGCCACGGCACCCACAAGGTCCACCGCGCGCCCGGCGCGATCGGCGGCTGCGCCACGCCCGGACGCGTGTTCAAGGGCATGAACATGGCCGGCCGCATGGGCGGAGTCCGCCAGACCACGCAGAATCTGCGCATCCAGGCGGTCGACGCCGAGCGCGGACTCCTGCTCATCGTCGGCGCCGTCCCCGGCTCCAAGAACGGCACGGTGCTCGTCCGCAGCGCAGTGAAGCAGGTGGTCACCCAATGAGCCTCGAAATCAACGTCAAGGACGCCTCCGGCAAGGCGACCGGGAAGGCCATCGCCCTCCCCGAGCGGATCTTCGATGTAGAGCCGAACATCCCGCTGATGCACCAGGTGGTGACCGCGCAGCAGGCCGCGGGCCGCTCGGGCACGGCGAACACCAAGACCCGCGGCGAGGTTCGCGGCGGCGGCAAGAAGCCTTACCGCCAGAAGGGCACCGGCCGCGCCCGCCAGGGCTCGATCCGCGCCCCGCAGTTCGCCGGCGGCGGCACCGTGCACGGCCCCAAGCCGCGCTCGTACGCCGAGCGCACACCCAAGAAGATGAAGGCCGCCGCGCTCGCGGGCGCGCTGACCGACCGTCTTCGCAGCGAGCAGTTGCACGTCATCACCTCCTTCATCGACGAAGAGAAGCCGAAGACCAAGGCCGCCAAGGCCGCGCTCGGCGCGGTCACCGAGTCGGCCAAGGTCCTGGTGGTGCTCGCCCGCGACGAGGAGACCGCGCGGCTCAGCCTGCGCAACCTCCCCGAGGTCCACCTCCTCGACTGGGGCCAGCTCAACACCTACGACGTGCTCAACAACGAGGACATCGTCTTCAGCGAGGCCGCCCTCGAGGCGTTCATCGCTGACCGGACCGAGCAGGAGGCCGCGGCATGAGCGAAGTGAGAGTCGCCGACCCGCGCGACATCATCATCAAGCCGGTCATCTCGGAGAAGACCTACACCCTCCTGGGCGAGGGCAAGTACACCTTCGAGGTCGACCCGCGCGCCAACAAGAGCCACATCAAGATCGCCATCAAGCAGATCTTCGGGGTGGACGTCAAGAGCGTCAACACCCTCAACCGCGAAGGGAAGCGCAAGCGGACCCGCAGCGGTTGGGGCCAGCGCAAGAGCGTCAAGCACGCGATCATCACCGTCGAGGGCGACCCCGGTCGCCTGGGTGAGATCTTCGGCGGACAGATCTCGTAGGGACGCAGGAGAGAAGACATGGCCATTCGCAAGTACAAGCCGACGACGCCAGGCCGGCGCGGCTCCAGCGTCTCCAAGTTCGACGAGATCACGCGGTCGACGCCGGAGAAGTCGCTGGTGCGCCCGCTGACCAAGTCCGGCGGCCGCAACAACTCGGGCAAGATCTCGACCCGCCACCGCGGGGGCGGCCACAAGCGCCGCTACCGGGTGATCGACTTCCGGCGCCACGACAAGGACGGCGTGCCGGCGAAGGTTGCTCACATCGAGTACGACCCGAACCGCACCGCGAACATCGCGCTGCTGCACTACGCCGACGGCGAGAAGCGCTACATCCTGGCCCCCAGGGGGGTCAAGCAGGGCGACCGGGTCGAGAGCGGCGCCGGAGCCGACATCAAGTCGGGCAACGCGATGGAGCTGCGCTTCATCCCGGTCGGTACCACCGTCCACGCCGTGGAGCTCAAGCCCGGCGGCGGGGCGGCCCTGGGCCGCAGCGCCGGCGCCTCGATCCAGTTGCTCGCCCGCGAGGGCAAGTACGCGCACCTGCGCATGCCCTCCGGGGAGATCCGCCTGGTCGAGTCCAGTTGCCGCGCCACGATCGGCGAGGTCGGCAACGCCGAGCAGACCAACATCAGTTGGGGCAAGGCCGGCCGCATGCGCTGGAAGGGCTGGCGGCCGACCGTCCGCGGTGTCGTCATGAACCCGGTCGACCACCCGCACGGGGGCGGCGAGGGCCGCACCTCCGGTGGGCGCCACCCGGTGAACCCGAAGGGCAAGCCCGAGGGGCGCACCCGGAGGAAGAACCACCCGAACGACCGGCTGATCGTCCGCCGTCGCCACGCCAACCGGAAGCGGGGTAAGTAAGCATGGGCCGCAGCCTGAAGAAGGGGCCGTTCGTCGACGACCACCTGCAGAAGAAGGTGGACGCGGCGGTCGAGTCCAAGTCGAAGACCGTCATCAAGACCTGGTCGCGCCGCTCCACGGTCACGCCCGATTTCATCGGGCTGACCTTCGGGGTCCACGACGGGCGGAAGCACGTTCCGGTGTACGTCACCGAGAACATGGTCGGGCACAAGCTCGGGGAGTTCGCTCCCACCCGCACGTTCCGCGGCCACGTGAAGGACGACCGCAAGAGCCGTCGCCGCTAGGCCACGGGCTTGAAGTAACGAACGAAGGAATAGAACGATGGCAACACTGGAGCAGGAGGCTCCGAAGGCGCGCGCGGTCGCACGGTACGTCCGCGTCGGCCCGCGCAAGGCGCGCCGCGTCGTCGACCTCGTGCGTGGCCTGCCCGTGGACGAGGCCCTGACGACCCTCGAGTTCGCGCCCTACAGCGCGGCCGAGACGGTCTACAAGGTCATCGCCTCGGCGTCGGCCAACGCGGAGAACAATCTGGGCCTGGACCCCGAGTCCCTGCTGGTCTCGGAGATCCGGGTCGACGAGGGCCCGACCATGCGTCGCTACCGGCCCCGCGCCCACGGTCGCGCCTACCGGATCAACCGGCGCACCAGCCACATCACCGTGGTGGTGGAGTCGGTCCAGGCCGCCCCCGTGGACACCGGTTCGATCCGCCGCCCGAAGGCCGCGCCCAAGCCGGAAGAGAAGGCCGACAAGCCCGCCGAAACCGAGCCCGACTCGGACGGTACCGACGAGACGACGGAGACCGCTGAGAAGGAGGAGACCAAGTAATGGGTCAGAAGGTCCACCCGCACGGGTACCGCCTCGGCATCAGCTCTGACTGGACGTCGCGTTGGTACGCCGACAAGGAGTACGCCGACTACATCGGCGAGGACGTCAAGATCCGCAAGCTCATGACCAAGGGCCTTGAGCGTGCCGGCATCAGCAAGGTCGACATCGAGCGCACCCGCGAGCGGGTCCGCGTCGACATCCACACCGCCCGGCCGGGCATCGTCATCGGCCGCAAGGGCGCCGAGGCCGACCGCCTGCGCGGCCGGCTCGAGAAGCTGACCGGCAAGCAGGTCCAGTTGAACATCATCGAGGTCAAGAACCCCGACGTCGATGCTCAACTGGTCGCCCAGGGCGTGGCCGAGCAGTTGGCCAGCCGCGTCAACTTCCGCCGCGCGATGCGCAAGGCCATCCAGTCGGCCATGCGCAACCCGACGGTCAAGGGCATCAAGGTCATGTGCTCCGGCCGCCTCGGCGGTGCGGAGATGAGCCGCTCGGAGCAGTACCGCGAGGGCCAGGTCCCGCTGCACACGCTGCGCGCGAACATCGATTACGGCCTGTTCGAGGCCCACACCACCTTCGGCCGCATCGGCGTCAAGGTGTGGATCTACAAGGGTGAGGCCACGCTCAAGGAGCAGGCCGAGCAGATGCAGCGCCGCCGCGACGCGGGCGGCGACCGCGGTGGCCGGCCGGGCCGCGGCCGCGGAGGCCGCGGGGGCCGGGGTCGCAGCGCGAACACCGGCACGCCGCAGGGCGCGCAGCCCGAGGGCGCTTCGGCCGCTCCCGCCACCGAGACTCAGAAGCAGGAGGGCTAAGCGACATGCTCATGCCACGGAAACCGCCGCGCGGTTACCGCAAGCCCCACGCGCCCAAGCGCAAGGGCAAGGCCACCCGCGGCACCAGGGTCACCTTCGGCGAGTTCGGCATCCAGGCGCTGGAGCACGGCTACGTGACCAACCGGCAGATCGAGGCGGCCCGTATCGCCATGACCCGCCACATCAAGCGCGGCGGCAAGGTCTGGATCAACATCTTCCCCGACCGTGCCATCACCAAGAAGCCGGCCGAGACCCGCCAGGGCTCCGGCAAGGGTTCGCCCGAGCACTGGGTGGCGAACGTCAAGCCGGGCCGGGTGATGTTCGAGATCTCGTTCCCGAACGAGAACACCGCCCACGAGGCACTGCAGCGCGCGATCCACAAGCTGCCGATGAAGTGCCGCGTCGTAACGCGTGAAGGTGCAGGTGAGTTATGGCGACTGGTATCGACGCCGGCGAGCTCCGCGAGCTCGGTGACAAGGAGCTCGAGCAGAAGCTGCTCGACAAGAAGGAAGAGCTGTTCAACCTGCGGGTCCGGCACGCGACCGGCCAGTTGGAGAACAACCACATGCTCGGCCTGGTCCGCAAGGAGATCGCGCGGATCTACACCGTTATGAACGAGCGCCGGCTCGGCCTCAGCGCCACGCCGGAGGAGGTTGAGGAATGAGCGAGCAAACCACTACTCGCGGTCGGCGCAAGGTGCTCGAGGGCCTGGTCGTCGGCGACAGGATGGCCAAGACGGCCGTCGTCGAGGTCGAGGACCGGAGCATGCACCCGCTGTACGGGAAGGTCATCCGGACCAGCAAGAAGTACAAGGCGCACGACGAGGACAACCAGTGCGGGGTCGGCGACCGCGTCTCCATCATGGAGACCCGGCCGCTGTCGAAGACCAAGCGCTGGCGCATCGTCGAGATCCTTGAGAAGGCCAAGTAGGGAGATCGGGACGTGATTCAGCAAGAGTCGCGGCTGAAGGTCGCCGACAACACCGGTGCGCGGGAGATCCTGTGCATCCGGGTGCTGGGCGGCTCCGGCCGACGCTATGCCGGTATCGGCGACACGATCGTGGCCACGGTCAAGGACGCCATCCCGGCCGCCGGGGTGAAGAAGGGCGACGTCGTGCAGGCCGTCCTGGTGCGGACCGCCAAGGAGCGCCGCCGCCCCGACGGGTCGTACATCAAGTTCGACGAGAACGCGGCCGTCCTGGTGAGGGACGGCGAACCGCGGGGGACCCGCATCTTCGGGCCGGTGGCCCGGGAACTGCGCGACAAGCGGTTCATGAAGATCATCTCCCTCGCGCCGGAGGTGTTGTAAGAGATGAAGGTGAAGAAGGGCGACCGCGTCCGCATTCTCGCGGGCAAGGACAAGGGCGCCGAGGGCCTGGTGCTGGAGGCGTACCCCGGGCGCGAGCGCGTGCTCGTCGAGGGCGTCAACCGCATCACCAAGCACACCAAGGCCGGGCAGACGGCGCGTGGTTCGCGCACCGGCGGGATCGTCACCCAGGAGGCGTCGATCCACGTGTCCAACGTGATGGTGCTCGACGCCGACAACCAGCCCACTCGCGTGGGCTACCGCAAGGACGAGAACAACCGCAAGGTTCGGATCTCCAAGCGGACGGGTAAGGACCTGTGATGACTGACGTTGCAGAGAAGATCGCGCCTCGCCTGAGGGAGACCTACCGGTCCGAGATCAGGCAGAAGCTGCAGGAGCAGTTCGAGTACAAGAACCTGCACCAGATCCCCGGAGTGACCAAGATCGTGGTGAACATGGGCGTGGGCGAGGCCGCTCGCGACTCCAAGCTCATCAACGGCGCGCTGGAGGACCTGGCGACCATCACCGGCCAGAAGGCCGTGGTGCGTCGCGCCCGGAAGTCGGTCTCGCAGTTCAAGCTGCGTGAAGGAATGGCGATCGGCGCGAAGGTCACGCTTCGCGGCGACCGCATGTGGGAGTTTCTGGACCGGCTGCTGTCGCTGGCGCTGCCGCGCATCCGCGATTTCCGCGGCCTGTCGGACCGGCAGTTCGACGGCAACGGGAACTACACCTTCGGCCTGACCGAGCAGGCGGTGTTCCCCGAGATCAACCAGGACAAGATCGACCGGGTGCGCGGCATGGACATCACTCTGGTGACCACCGCGACGACCGACGACGAAGGCCGGGCGCTGCTGCGGCACCTGGGCTTCCCGTTCAAGGAGAACGAGTAATGGCGAAGAAAGCCCTCATTGCGAAGGCCAAGAGGAAGCCGAAGTTCGCCGTACGCGCCTACTCCCGCTGCCAGCGGTGCGGCCGGCCCAAGGCCGTCTACCGCAAGTTCGGGTTGTGCCGAGTGTGCGTGCGCGACATGGCGCACCGCGGGGAGCTCCCCGGCGTCCACAAGGCTTCCTGGTAGGCCGATCGAGCCGGCCGAGCCGGCGCGGATACTCCTGTCGATCGCCACAGGCCCGGGGCGCTTCAGTGCCAGGGAACCGGGGCGAGAAAGGTTATACACGAGCATGACAATGACCGACCCGATCGCGGACATGCTGACCCGTCTGCGGAACGCCAACCAGGCCTTCCACGAGTCGACGTCGATGCCGCACTCCAAGATGAAGGCCTCGATCGCCGAGGTCCTCAAGCGGGAGGGCTACATCGCCGACTGGCGCGTGGCCGAGCCCGAGGAAGGCAAGGTCGCCAAGACCCTGACCGTCGACCTGAAGTTCGGCGAGCGCCGCGAGCGGTCCCTGGCGGGCCTGCGCCGCGTGTCCAAGCCGGGCCTGCGGGTCTATGCAAAGTCCACTGAGCTGCCGCGCGTCCTCGGCGGCCTGGGTGTGGCCATCGTGTCCACGTCCCAGGGCCTGCTGACCGACCGTGAGGCTCGCAAGCGCGGCGTCGGCGGCGAAGTCGTCGCCTACGTCTGGTAGTCAAGGAGGGTATGAAGCATGTCCCGAATTGGGATGAACCCGATTCCGGTGCCCTCCGGCGTCGACGTCACGGTCGACGGCGCGAAGGTGACCGTGAAGGGCCCTAAGGGCGAGCTCTCCCAGGAGCTGCCCGAGCCGATCGGCATCGACACGAGCGAGGACGGGGTGATCCGGCTGACCCGCCCCAACGAGGAGCGCAAGTCCCGGGCCCTGCACGGCCTGGCCCGCAGCCTCGTCAACAACATGGTCGTCGGGGTCTCGGAGGGGTACCGCAGGTCTCTGGAGATCAACGGGACCGGTTACCGGGCGCAGGCCAAGGGCAAGGGCGTGGAGATGAGCCTCGGCTACTCCCACACCATCCAGGTCGACGCCCCGGAGGGGATCACGTTCACGGTCGAGCGGCCGACCCTGCTGCACGTCGAGGGCATCGACAAGCAGTTGGTCGGGCAGGTCGCCTCGAACATCCGCCGACTGCGTCCGCCGGAACCCTACAAGGGCAAGGGCGTCAAGTACGCCGACGAGCGTATCCGCCGCAAGGCCGGGAAGGCAGGTAAGTAATGGCGAGCAAGATTCAGCGCCGCCGCCCGTCCGGGTCGGTCTCCCAGCAGCGCCGCGTGGCGCGGAACCGGCGCCACTTCCGGGGCCGCAAGAAGGTCGAGGGCACGGCTGCGCGGCCGCGCCTGGCGGTCTTCCGCTCCTCGAAGCACATCGTCGCCCAGGTGATCGACGACGGCAAGGGCCACACGCTGGCTTCGGCGTCGAGCATCGAGCCGGGCCTGCGCGCCTTCGAGGGCACCAAGACCGACCGGGCCACCGAGGTCGGCAAGCTGGTCGCCGAGCGCGCCAAGGCCGCCGGCGTCGAAGCGGTCGTGTTCGACCGCGGGGGGCTGAAGTACCACGGCCGCATCGCGGCCCTGGCCGATGCCGCCCGGGAGGTCGGCCTCAGGTTCTGATCGGTTCAAGGACCCCGAAGGGGCCGGGAGGAGCATCGCTCCTCCCGGCCCCTTTGTCCGTGCCGTGGCCGCCCGGCGGACCGGTTCGGCCCGATGCCCGACGGGTCCCGGTAGTCCGGGATTCACCGAATCGTCTAAGAAAATTATTTTCGGTCACTTGACTCCTGTCGGAGTTTCTCTCCATACTGGGTCAGAGTGTGATACCACGCACTCTTCCCCCGATAGGCAGATCTCCTGACAAGCAGGGAGTCTCAGGTGAAAAACTTCGAAAACAACGAAACCACCCCAGCAAGACGGGGGCTTCGCGGCCTCCTCGTCCTCTTCGCCTCGATCATCCTCACCGCGGCCACCGTGGCGGTGGCCAGTCCGGCGCAGGCGCAGAGTCGCGTGCCCGGCATCGACGTCTCGCACTGGCAGGGCTCGATCAACTGGAGCTCGGTCCGGAGCGACGGGATCCAGTGGGCCTACATCAAGGCCACGGAGGGGACGTCCTACAAGGACCCCCGGTTCAACACCAACTACCCGGCCGCCTACTACGCCGACGTCATCCGCGGCGCATACCACTTCGCCCGGCCGAACGCCTCCAGCGGCTCGGCCCAGGCGAACTACTTCGCCAGCAACGGCGGCGCCTGGTCGGCGGACGACCGCACGCTCCCGGGCGTGCTCGACATCGAGCACAACCCGTCCGGGTCCATGTGTTACGGCCTCTCGGCCACCCAGATGCGGAGCTGGATCCTCGGCTTCTACAACACGTACAAGTCGCGGACCGGACGCGACGTGGTCATCTACACGACCGCGTCGTGGTGGAACACCTGCACCGGATCGTGGACCGGCATGGCCTCACGGAGTCCGCTGTGGATCGCCCACTGGGGCGTCTCCAGCCCCACCCTCCCGGCGGGATGGCGGAACACCACCTGGACGTTCTGGCAGTACACCTCGACCGGATCGGTCTCGGGCATCTCCGGAAACGTCGACCGCAACTACTTCAACGGGTCGCGCAGCCGCCTGCTCGCCCTCGCGAACGACACTCCCTAACTCCCCTGAGGAGGGCGGCCCCCGACCGGGGCCGCCCTCCGGCCGATTAGGAGACAGGACAATGGCTTCCGAAACCAACCGGTTCGACCGCCGCGTGATCCGCCGGCGACTACTGCTCGGCGCCGGCGCTGCGGGCCTGCTCGGCGCGACCGGCGCCGCAGGCCTGGGCACGGCAGCGGCCCACGCCGCCGTCGAACCCCACGTCGACTCCACCGCCGCATGGGGCGCGCGGCCCCCGCGCGGGACCAACCCCGTCGTCTGGGGAAGTCCGGACAAGCTCATCGTGCACCACACGGTCTCGGCCAACACCGGCGACTTCTCGCGCGCCCGTGCCCACACGCACGCGCGCTGGGTGCAGGACCTGCACATGGACGACAACGGCTGGCGCGACAGCGGGTACAACTTCACCGTCAGCCGCGGCGGCTGGATCACCGAGGGCTGCACCGGCAGCCTCGACGCGCTCTGGTCCGGCACGAGGTTCATCCGGGGCATCCACACCGCCGGGCAGAACGCCCAGTCGATCGGGATCGCGAACGAGGGCGCCTACCACGACGGCGCCGTACCCACCGCGGCGCAGTGGGAGGTCCTGGTGACCCTGTGCGCCTACGTCTGCGAGAAGTACGGAATCCCGTCGAGCCGGATATACGGCCACAAGGACTTCGGCTCGACCCTGTGCCCGGGTATCTTCCACGACCGCCTGCCGCGGCTGCGCAGCGAGGTCGAGGACGCCCGGCGAATGTAGTCAGCCCGACGGACGCATGCGGTCCGAGACGGCTGCGGCGGTGGCGGCCAGCGCCTTGGTCGAGCGCCGCCGCAGCTTGGCCGCCACCCCCACGAACAGGAAGTCCACGACCATGAGCTGGGCGATGCGGCTCACGGTCGCCCCGGACCGGAAGGTGGTCTCGCGGGCGGCGGTCGTCAGCACCAGGTCGGCGGTCCTGGCCAGCGGTGAGCGAGCGTGGTCGGTGATCGCGATCGCGGTCGCGCCCCGGTCCCGGGCCGCCTCGAGGAAGTCGACGGTCTCGGTGGTCGCGCCCGAGTGGGAGACCCCGACCGCGGCGTCCCGGTGGCCGGCCAGCGCCGTGGCTACCAGCGCGGCGTGGACGTCCGGCCAGTTGAAAGCCGTACAGCCGATGCGGTGGAGCTTCTGGGCGAGGTCGGTGGCGACGATCCCGGAGGCGGCCACGCCGAAGACGTCTATCCGGCCGGCGCCGGCCAGCGCCGAGACGGCCGCCTCGCATGCCGCGGTGTCGAGGGCGTCGGCGGTGTCGGTGATCGCGCCGATGTCGGCGTAGCTGATGGTGGCGACGATGCGGGACATGTCGGCGCCGGTGGGGATGTCGCCGCCGGCGATCTCCCGATCAGGACCCTCCCCGGTGCCGATGACGGCCTGCGCGGCGCGCATCCGCAGCTCGCGGTGGCCGGCGAGCCCGAGGGTCCTGCAGAACCGCACGACGGTGGCCTCAGAGGTGCCGGCGGCCCGGGCGAGCTCGGTGATGGTGCGCGCAGAGGCGGCTTCGGGCTCGCGGATGATCTCCTGGGCGACCTTCGTTTCGGCCTTCGACAGCGACGGCAGGAGGGATTTGATGTGCACCAGGAGGTTCGGCACGTCGTTGCGGCTGGCTGCGGACATGCGCTCACCGTACACCCGACTTAACGGTATATTTCTTCAACTTGATCGATAACGATGAAAGTTATCGCCATTGCGATAGGCTCGCACCCGTGAGTGATGCGAGCGAGGACCCGGATGCGAGCGCCGTTCTGGCGGCCCTGCCGACCGAAAGCGCCGATCCCAGGTACGCCGGAATCGACCACCTGTCCACGCTCGAGCTGGCCAGGACCATGAACGAGGCCGACGCCACCGTCCCGGAGGCGGTGGCCGCCGTCCTGCCGGATCTGGCCGAGGCCGTCGACGCCGTGGCCGAGCGCCTGGCGAGGGGCGGTCGCCTCCGGTACGTGGGAGCCGGGACCGCCGGGCGGGTCGCGGTGCAGGACGCCGCCGAGTGCCCTCCCACGTTTTCCACCGACCCCGATCTGGTCAAGGCTGTCCTCGCCGGCGGACGGGACGCCGAAGGCGGCGCGGTCGAGGGCGGCGAGGACGACGCGGCCGCCGGGGCCGCCGCGATGGCGGCCGAGGGCATCGGGCCCGACGACGCGGTGGTGGGCCTGGCCGCCAGCGGCCGCACCCCGTTCGTGGTGTCCGCCGTCCGCGAGGCCGGGAATCGCGGGGCGCTCACGGTCGGCCTGTCGTGCAACCGGGGCACCGTGCTGTCCGCCGCCGCCGAGCACGCGCTCGAAGTGGAGGTCGGCCCGGAGGTCGTGGCCGGGTCGACCCGCCTGAAGTCGGGTACCGCGCAGAAGCTGGTGCTCAACATGATCTCGACGATCAGCATGGTCAAACTCGGCAGGGTCTACCGCAATTACATGGTCGACATGCGCGTGCTCAACTCGAAGCTGGCCGACCGCGCAGTGCGCATGATCGGCGAGATCACCGACGCCGACCGCGACGCCGCCCGAGAGGCGCTGGGGGAGGCGGACAACCGGATCAAGACCGCGGTGGTCATGATCGAACACGGCGTCGGCGCCGCCGAGGCCGACCGGCTGCTGGCCGAGGCCGGGGGGCGGTTGGCCGGGGCGCTGGCGATGCGTGGAGGGGCCTGATGGGCCCGGCAATGGTGGCGGGTGCGTGGGCGGGGTGACGCGTCCGGGTGGCTGCGGTGCGCTGAGGCGGCTACGAAGAGGTGGGTGGGCGGTGGGGGTGGGTGTTCGTGGCCGGGTGGTCGGCGGTTGCGGTGGGGCCGTGGCGGGAGGGTCGGCGTCGAGTGTGAATGATCCTCGTATCCGGTTGGGCCCCAAGTTGTCCGGTGCCGAACATGAAGACTCTCTCACTCGTACGGGTGATGCCATATCCGTCATCGTTCCGTAACATTGAGTAGTAGCACAGGCGATCTGAATCGGTCTGCTTGTTCGAATCTCGATGAGGGGGTGTGCGATGGCGGCGACCGGGACCCGCAGTACCAGGGCCGAAGCCCTCCGCACCGACCTCGACGACGCGGCGGCGCTGATGAACTCGGTCCATGCCCAGGTCTTGGGGCGGGTGATCGAGGCGCTGGACTGGAAGGTCCACCGCGACCTGGACGGGTTCGCCTCGCCGTTGGAGTGGCTGCGGACCGGGTTCGGATTCCACTTTAAGGTGGCCGCCGACATCGCCGTGGTCGCCAAGTGCGCCCGGAAGTTCGCGGTGCTGGCCGAGGCGGCGGCCGCCGAGCGGGCCCGGATCGATCTGGTCGCGGTCGCCGTCCGCCGCCTGGAGCGCACGAAGGCCCTGCGCGTCTACGCCCGGGTGCCCTACGGCGAGGCGGTCCCCTCCCCGTGGGGTGGCGACGTCACCTGCTCCACCCCTGAGCACTTGATTGCCGAGTACTGCGCTCATGCCACCCGGGCTGAGCTGATCGGCTACCTCGACCGGATCGAGGCCGCCCTCGATGCGGGCGAAGAGCTGCTGGACGGGCTCTCCGAGCAGTCGCTGCAGCGGGTCGATCTGGTGGAGCTGCCCAATGGCATGTGGTCGCTGGAGGGCCTGCTCGACGGCCAGACCGGGCGGCTGTTCGCGAAGCTGCTGGAGACGGCCGTGCCCCCGCCCCGGGCCGACGAGACCGACGAGGACGGGGTGCTCCCTCCGGCGGCCAACCGCCGGGCCGAGGCCCTCCACCAGATGATCGCCGCCTACGGGGCCGGTCCGGCCGCGCCGACCCGGCACGGCCACACCGCGACGCTGAATCTGACGGTCGACCTCGCCACCCTCCGGGGCGAGGACACCGGGCGGGTGCCGCTGATGGAGGGCCGACCGGTCTCGGTCGCCAAGGCGCGCCTGCTCGCGTGCGAGGCCGGGGTCGTCCCCATCGTGTTCGACTACACCACCGGTGAGGCGGTGGAGGTCGGGGCCTACCGGCGCCTGCCGGG
>NZ_PGGV01000039.1:0-6270 GCF_002798405.1 Glycomyces xiaoerkulensis
TTCAGCCTTTGAGTCCGGTTTGGGCGACGCCTTGGACCAGATACCGCTGCAGGAACAAGAACACGAACACCAGCGGCAGGATCGCGACCGCCGCGGCGGTGAACAACTGCGGCAGATTGATCGACTGCGAGGTCAGAAACGTCGACAACGCCACCTGCACCGTCCACGAGTCAGGCGACCGCCCGATCACCAACGGCCACAGGAACGCATTCCACGAGGTCACGAACGTGATCACCGCCATCGCGGCCATGAACCCCTTCGAGTTCGGCATCACGATCCGCCAGAACGCACCCCAGTAGCCCAACCCGTCCACCCGGGCGGCCTCCTCCAGCTCTCTGGGGAAGCTCAGGAAGTACTGCCGGCACAAAAAGGCCACGAACCCGTTGAACAACGGCGGGATGATCAACCCCCGCAGATCCGAGACCCACCCCAGGCTGGAGACCAGCACGAAACTGGGCACGAACGTGATCGCGCTGGGCACCATCAACGTCGCCAGAATCGCATAGAAGATCTTGTTCGCATGCCGGTGGGAGATCCGGGCCAGCCCGTACCCGGCGGTCGAACACAGAAACAGCGTCCCGACCGTGGTCAGCACCCCCACCACCGCCGAGTTCCACAGACTCCGCCCCATCGGCACCTTCGGATCGTTGAACAACTCGGCCACGTTCGACCACGCCGGCGAGGAGGGAAACCACATCCACCCCGGCGCGGTGATCTCCTCGGTCGTGGCCAGGGCATTGCGCACGATCAGATAGAACGGCACCAGAAACACCGCCGCCAGCAGCGACAGGCCGACCAGGTTGGCCGCCCGGGAGGCGGCCGAGCCGGCCCCGGGCCGGTAGCCCACCGGCCGCCGCCGGCCCTTCACACCAGCCGCCACCATCGCCCTCACCGTCCTTCCGGTTTGCCGAAGCCCAGGACCTTGCCCTGGAACAGCGTCACCAACGCGATCAACAACGCCAGGATCAACGCCCCGGCCGAACCCCGACCCAGATCCTGCACCGTCCCCAACGAGGTATGGAACAAATACACCAACGGCGTCCGCCCATAGGGCACGTTCCCCGAGTTCGGCAGCAGGTTCCAGAACTCATCGAAGGCCTGATAGGCCTGGATCAGCACCAGCATCAGCACCGCCACCGACGTCGCCCGCAGCCCCGGCAGCGTGATATGCCAGAACGTCTGCCGCCCCGGCTTCGCCCCGTCCACATACGCCGCCTCATACAAATGCTCGGGGATCTGCTGCAGCGCGGCGATGAACAGAATCATGTAGAACCCGCACTGGATCCACAACCGCAGCGTCGCGATCACCAGCCAGAACCACGGCGGATCATTCCCGTTCAACCACGCGATCGGCCCGACCCCGAACCAGCCCAGCACCGTGTTCACCAGCCCGTAATGCACCCCGGTGAAGATCGACATCTTCCACACCAGCGAGGCCAGCACATACGAACAGGCGAACGGCAGAAAGAACACCGACCGGAAGAACGCCCGCGCCACCCGAACCCGGTTGACCGCCAACGCCAACCCCAGCGAAGCGGCGAACGTGACCGGCACGATGATCGCCGCGAACAGGGTGAACGTCCACAGACTCCGCAGGAAGTTCGCATCGGTCAACATCGAGGCGAAATTGGCGAACCCCACGAAGTCCTCGGCCGCCGGCGTCACGGTGTTGCGCGCATCGAAAAACGACAAAAACGCCGACCAGGCCACCGGCACATAGGTGAACATCACCAACCCGGCCAGGAACGGCCCCACGAAATACCAGAACGCCGCGCCCCGGCTCCCCAGACGCCGGCCGACCCGGGCACGCCACGACACCCCCGACCGGCCCGCCCCGGCCCCGGTATCAGCACCAGGGCCGGAGCCGGAGCCGGGGCCGGGGCCGGGGGTGCCGGTCTCGGTTTCGGTTTCGGTTTCGGTCACCGCCGGCCCCGCTACCCGAAGATCCCGTCGAGCTCGTCGTTGACCGTCGCCACCGCCGCGGCCAACTCCTCCTCCGGATCGGCCCCCTCGATGACGATGTTGCTCATCATGTCGTTGACCGCCGTGTTCATCGCCGGCGTCCAATCCGGATCCTCGGCCCACCCGAACTCATCGGCGATCGCCACCGCCTCCGCCGCCGGCCCCGAGGTCAACTCATCGGCCTGGGCCCGCAGCGACAACCGCGAGGGGATATGGAACCCGTACGACAGGCACCAATCCAGAATGAACTCCTCATGATCGACCCACAACCACTTGGTGAAGGCCTTGGCCGCCTCCACATTCGGGCCGTTCGCGTTCACAAACGCCGACCAGCCCCCGTTGAACACCGTCGGCGCCCCCCCGGCGAAGCCCGGACACGGGAAGATCCCGATATCATCGCCCAACCCCTCCAACAGCGCCGGCATCGTCCACAGGCCCGTCCACGACATCGCCGTCAACCCCTGCAGCATCGACGACGGATCCCACCACGCGGTCGGCGCCCCCAGCAGCAGCGCCCCCGACTCCGACAACCGACGCACCGACCCCGCCCCCTCGGCCATCCGCGCATCATCGAACCCCGCCTGCCGGTCGGCGCCGATGAACGACAACCCCAGACTGTGGATCATGTGCTGACCCAACCGGTCGGCCCCGCTGGCCTCACCGAAATCGATGCCCTTGACCTCACCGGAATCCAACTCCACGGCCATATCGACCAACTCATCGAACGTCTCCGGCGGCCCGGCGATCCCGGCCGCCTCGAACATGCTCGGCCGATACACGATGTACTGCGGATCATCGATCATCCGAATCCCGTACACCGTCCCATCCAGCGTATTCCGCGCCAGATCCGACTCCGGAATGTCATCGATAACATCCGCGACCAGGTCATCCAACGGCTCCAACTGCCCGGCCTCGACCATCCCCCGATTGAGATGACTCTCAAAACAGTCCGGCGCCTCGTCCTCGGCCAGCAGCCCCGACGACAACGCCGCATCGTAATCACCCGGGATCCACTCCACCCCCACCCGCGCATCCGGATACGCCGCCGCATAATCCAACGCCGCCTGCTGCGTCCCGGCCTCCCCGTACTCGTGATACCACTGCGACAACACCGGACCGTCACCATCGGCCTCCCCACGCCCGGTATTACCACCACACGCCGACAACACACCCGCACCAGCGGACAACCCGCCCAACGCGAACACACCCCGACGACCCAACACCGGCCCCGAAAACGAACCACCGAAACCCTTGCCCTTGCCTGAAGCGACCATGTCAAACTCCTTGATCTTCCGAGAGGTCGGAAGCGATCCGGCCGGGCCGTGACGCTCGATCCGATGGTCACGGCCGCTGATCGTCTTCCGTCGATCCAGCTTCAGTTTTCCTGAAAGCCGTGCCCTTTGTCAATGGGTTGAATTAACCGATGCCGAAGAATCCCGCCGCCCGCCCGGTTGTCGGCGGTCACGGCCGCGAACGCGAGCCGACTGTGTTGATCAGATTCAGATGCCCCTCGAGCGCGAGCGCCGCCGCTCCCAGGATCACCATGTTGCGGCTCTGCTCGTCGAGCTTGACCCGGAGCGCCTTGAGCGCCGCGTTCAGCACCCGTTCGGGCAGGTGCCGCTCCAACTCCGGCAGCAGGGCCTCGCCGAGGACCCCCGTGACCCAGCCGGTGAGGACCACCAGCTCCGGGTTGACGATGTTGACCAGGTTCGCCACCCCCACCGCCAGGTCGCGGGCGATCGCCTCGACGGTCCGCACCGCCGAGTCCTCCCCCGCCTTCCAGGCTTGCGCCAGGGTCTCCATCGCCTTCTCCTGCGCCTGCTCCTCGACCGGCCTGCCGGCCAGCTCGCCCCACCGGCGGAGGATGGCCGGGGCGCCGACGTAGGCCTCGATGCAGCCGTTCCGGCCGCAGCGGCACCGCGGCCCGTCGGGATCGACGGTGGCGTGGCCCCACTCCCCGGCCGAGTTGGAGGCGCCCCGGTACAGGTCGCCGCCGAAGGCGAGCCCGACGCCGACGCCGGTGCCCAGCAGCACCACGGCGAGGCGGTCGACGCCGCGTCCGTCGCCGAACCACAGCTCACCGGCCGTCACCGTCTTGAGGGAGTTGTCGAGGTAGACCGGCACGTCCAACTCGAGGCGCTCGGTGAGCAGCCGCTTGAAGGCGACGTCGTGCCAGTTCCAGTTCGGCGCGAACACGGAGATGCCCCCGGCCACGTCGACTTGGCCGGGCAGGCTCACCCCGATGCCGAGGATCGGCCGCCCGCCGAGGTGTTCGCGGACGGCCGCCATGCCGGTGGCGATGTGGTCCAGGAGCTGCTCGGGCATGTCCTCGGACAGGTCCACGTGCTCCTCGATCCGGCACAGCACGGTCAGCGTCAGGTCGTAGGCCTCGAACTTGACGTAGGTCGAGGCCACGTCTATGCCGATGAGCGCGCCGCTGCCCGCGTTGGGCGCCAGCAGTGCCCGCGGCCGCCCGCCGCCGGAACGCTCGAGCCCGACCTCGACGACGACGCCGAGCTCGATCAGATCGGACACCAGGTTCGAGACGGTGGCGACGCTGAGATCGGTCTCCCTGGCGAGGTACTGGCGCGACGTCGGATAGTCCGCTATGAGATGCCGGAGCACCGAGAAGCAGTTCCGGATGCGGATATCGCGCGACGTGGACTTCATGAGAGGAATGGTACGTCTATCCAGCCCCTTTGTAAATGGGTTAAACGAAGAGGCTCCCTCCCGCGGGCGGCGAGCGCCGGGGCACCGAGCTCGACCGAACGGCCCTGTTTCGGGCGCTTCACGCCCTTGGCAGCACGCTCGGTCGGAGCCGGGACGGCCGCATCCGGCAGACCCTCGGCCGGTCCGGCCCACGCTCCCACAGACTCGAACAGATATTCACACATAAGCAACCTTGACTGCACATGTTGCCAATGTCATACTGCGGCGAGGTGTTTACGTTAACAGATCTCTATGTGATCGTGAACATCAGCATTAGTTCCCTCTTCCGTGCAGAGCTGCACGAGATAGGCCAACAATGAGTACCAATCAACACACAGGATCCTCGACTCCCGGTCGGTGGCGGTCGCTCCGTCGCGCCCTGGTCAGCCTGCTGGCCGCCGTGGCGCTCGTGCCGGTCACCGTCCTCGCCGGCGCCTCGCCGGCGGCCGCGAACACCAGCGACTTCCGGGGCTTCAACTGGGCCCGGATGGGCGACAACTTCACCTCGGGTCGGCTGGTGCTGGACGGGATGAGCATCAACGACGGCTACGACACGGTCTACGCCAAAGCCGACGCCGTCTACTCGGACATGGAGAGCCTGGTCGGAGCCAACACCGTCCGACTGCCCATCAACACCCACACGGTCGCCGACGCGTGGTGGAACAACTACCGCGGCGCGATCGACGCCGCGACCGACCGGGGCTTCAAGGTCATCCTCGCCTACTGGGAGGACGGGGCCGCCTCCGGCGGACGGGTGGACGACGTGGACGCGTTCAACTCCATGTGGTCCTCGGTCACCAACACCTACGGCTCCAATGGCCAGGTCTACTTCGAACCGATGAACGAGCCGCACGGCTACAGCTCCGCCGAGTGGCGCGATTTCGCGGCCGGCTGGCTCGACTACCACTACTCGGCACCCGCCGACCGGGTCCTCATCGGCGGCACCGGTTACAGCCAGGACCTGCGGCCGATCTGCGACGACAGCCGCTTCGACGGCACCCTGCTGTCGATGCACTACTACGCGTTCATGTACTCCGAGCGGGACTACTGGGGCCACCGCAACGACTTCGAAGCCCGCCTGGGCAACTGCGGCAACCGCGCGGTCACGACCGAGTACGGCGCGCCGATGGACAACGGCCTGAACTACAACAGCACCGCCGGGACCGACAACTTCGTCAACTCCATCCGCGCGGTCACCGACGAGATGCGCGAGCAGAACATCGGCGGCACCTACTGGCCGGCACTGGGAGGCAAGCCGACCGACGATCAGGGCTACGACTGGTACTCCATGTTCGCCCTCCACGGTTCGGGCACCGACCTCTCGTTGAGCATCCGCAACCAGTCCGGCGCCGACCGGATCCGGTACGGCTGGGGTGACGACACCGGTGGCGGTGGCGGTGGTTCGACCGTGGAGATCCAAAACCGCTACTCCGGCCTCTGCCTCGATGACTACGAGTGGGGGACCGAGGACGGCGCCGAAGTCCGCCAGTGGACCTGCAACGGCAGCGAGGTCCAGCAGTGGGAGCTGGAGGATCTGGGCAACGGCTACCACGCCATCCGCAACGCCTACTCCGGCCTGTGCCTGGACGACTACGAGTG
>NZ_PGGV01000039.1:6320-67229 GCF_002798405.1 Glycomyces xiaoerkulensis
TGCAACGGCAACGAGGTCCAGCAGTGGGAGATCGTCGACGCCGGCGGCGGCTACTCCAACATCGTCAACCGCTACTCCGGCCTGTGCCTCGACGACTTCGAATGGGGCACCGACGACGGCGCCGAAGTCCGCCAATGGACCTGCAACGGCTCCGAAGTCCAAGACTGGGCGATCTCGTAGCGACAACGGGGCGGCATGCCTCGCATTGACTGTCCACAATAAGCCCCGCGGCCGCGATCGGCCGGCGGGCGCGCGTCCCGCACCTCGAACCCCTCGATCCCGGGACGCCGGGCGAGCCCTTTCCTTCCGGGGGCTCGCCCACTATCCGTACGGAGGGTTCGAGCGGGGGCTACAGCGGCTCCCCCAGCGGCCCGAGTTCCGGTTCCAGGGCGCTGTTCCAGTGGGCCCGCCAGTCCGGTTGCGTGCCGTCCACGTCGGTGAACCCGTACTCCTCGTACAGGCCCCAGGTGGCCAGGGCGCGCCCGGACTTCTCCATCACGGCGGGGTCGCCGGCCAGCGCCGCGACCGCCCGGCCCAGGTAGGCGGGAGATTCGGAGTGGGCGAAGTGCGGGTCCTTGACCGCGCCGTCGCGCCAGTTCTCCTCGCCGACGCCGAACCCCTCCAGCATGGCCTCCGACCGCAGGAAACCGGGTGAGACGGCCACGGCTGCCACGCCGTGCGGCTCCAGTTCCGCCGCTTGGGCCACCGCGAGGCGGATCACGGCGGACTTCGCGAGGTCGTAGAAGAACGAACCCCGGTACCGAGCGGTGTTGCCGTCGGTGACCTCCACCACCAGTCCGCTCTTGCGGGCCACCATCAGCGGCAGCGCGAACCGGCTGGTGATCACGTGGGTGTCCACCGCCTGCCGCAGCAGCCGCAGGCCGGTGTCCAGGTCCTGTTCCCACAGGGGGTGCTCCCAGTCGGTCAGAGGGTCGCCGCCCCATACGGAGTTGATCAGCATGTCGAGCCGCCCGTCCTGCTCTGCGGCGATCCGGTCGACCAGCGCGCGGACCTCCTGCGGGCGGCCGTGGTCGGTGCGCACCGGGATACCGGTTCCGCCGGCGGCGTCGACCCGCTCGGCGGTCCCTTCGACGGTCTCGGGGCGGTCCAGGTCGGAGCGTCCGGCGGTGCTGCTCCGTCCGGTTACGTACACGGTGGCGCCGGCGGCTCCGAGTTCGACGGCGATGCCTCTGCCTCCGCCGCGGGTTCCTCCCGCGACCAGGGCGGTTCTGCCGGCGAGCGGCCGGTGGTCATCGGTCATGATTCCTCCAAAGCGGTGGTTCCGCGGTGTGTGGCGTGCGGTGACAAGAGGGACCGGATCTCGCGCCGGAGTCGCTGCGGCAGCGCGCCCTGTCTGTCGAGGGCCCAGACGAGTCCAGTGCCGGCGATGCTCGCCTGCACGGATGCGGCCAGTGCGGCCGTGTCGGTTCCGGCCCGGAGCTCGCCGGCGGCGACCGCTTCGGTCAGCAGGGTGCGGACGGCTCGGCCCTGGGCGCGGTGGATGGCCAGCGCGTGCTCGTGGAGCCGGGGATCGGTGAGGTCCATGCAGAGGAATGCCAGGTGGTTGGCGAAGGTCTCGGGCGTGGACATGGGTGCCATGGCGTCGGCCGCGAGCGCGGCCAGCGCCGTCAGCGGGGAGGCGTGCCCCTGCCGCAGTCGCTCGTACATGGCGTCCGCGTCCTGCGCGGACTGCCGGGCCAGGGCCACCAGGAGGCCGTGCTTGGATCCGAAGCGCTGCACCAGGGTGCCGGGGACGAGGCCGACCTCGTCGGCCACGGCGGTCAGCGTCAGGCCCGCGGGGCCCACGCGCCCGATGACTTCGGCGGCCCGGCGCAGGATCACCGCATCGTCGAGCCCTCGGGGACGTCCCGCCATTTCGGCCTCCCAATAATAAATGACTGTTCATTTATTAAACCACGGTGCTCGTCGGTCTCCACCCCCGGAGCCGAACGTGTGATCTGTTCGATACGGCTTCGGCGAACCCCGTTCGGATAGGGTTCGGGCGTGCTTGATCCGAACTGGGTGTTCCTCAGCGCGGGGCTGGGACTGCTCGGCAGCCTCCGCTACGCCCACGCGACGCTGACCGGCCGCGCGTACCCCAATCGCGTCACCTGGGTCCTGTGGGCGGCGGCACCGCTGATCGGCTTCTTCGCCCAGCTCGACGAAGGCGTGGGGCTCACCTCGGTGCAGACGCTGGCGGCCGGCGTCAACCCCCTCATCGTCGTCGCCGCCTCGTTCATCAGCCGCCACGGCGCCGTCCGGATCACCGGCTTCGACCTGGTCTGCGGGGCCATCTCGGTCGCCGCCCTCGCCGTCTGGCTGGGGCTCGGCCAAGCGCCGCTGGCCGTGCTGTTCGCGGCCCTGGCCGACGGGTCCGGCGGCGTCCCGACCCTGCGGAAGGCCTGGCGCGACCCGCACTCGGAGAACGCCTTCTTCTACGGACTGGTCGTCGTCGCCGCGACCATCACCCTGCTGACGGTCGACGACTGGCGCCCGGCCTCCTGGATGTTCGCCGGCTACCTGCTGACGCTGGGACTCCTGTTCACCACCGTCATCGCCGGACGCCGCCTGGCGCTCCGCGGCGCCGGGCGCCTCGCCCCGGCCGAGCCGCCCCGCGAGTGACCCGCCGGGCGGCACCGGTTCAATTGAGGTCGCGCCGTCTTCCGACCAGCATGGCCGCGGCGCCGACCAGGGCCGCATACGAGGCCAGCAGACCGAAGGCGGCGGGCAAGGACACCGTGCCGCCCAGATGCGCGGCGCTGGTGAGCAGGCTGATCGGCAGGTACGGGGCGATGCCGAGCGCCGCGCCGAGGACGCCTTCGACGAGCTGCCAGCCGATGATGGCGCCGACCGCGATCGCCGGATGGGGCACGAGCACGCCGATGGCTGCGCCGAGCGCACCGAGCAGGGCGGTCGCGACCGCCACGGTCGCGATGCGCGCGACGATCTGGCCGATGCCGTCGGGCGGGACGTCCCGGCCGAGGGCGATCGGTATGACGACCGCGTGGGCGACCGCCCCGGTGGCCAAACCGAGCAGCGCACCGGCGTAGGCGAACGCCGCCATCTTGGCGGCGAGCACCGGAACGCGCCTGGGGACGGTCAGATAGTCCAGGCCGACCGTTCGCCGGAGGAACTCGCCGCCCACGTTCACCGCCGCGAAGGCGGCGACGATGATGGCCACGACGGTGAGCGAGACGTCCATGAAGTCCACCAGGACCGAGTTGTGCTCGACGGGGTCGAACACGGCGTCGAAGAGGCTGACGACGGCCACCAGGGGCAGCACCAGCAGGACCGACCAGGTCGAGCGCACGGTGCGCAGCTTCGTCGCCTCGGCCGATATCAGCGCGGTCATCGGATCGCTTCCTTTCCTGCGGTCAAACGGAAGTAGGCCTCTTCCAGGGAGGGGCGTGCGGTCGCGAGCCGGTCCACCGCGATCCCGTGCTCGAAGGCGATCCGGCCCACGGTGCGGGCGTCGTCGCCGGCTACGGTCAGCCGGTCGCCGTCGCGGCCGAGCACCTCGTGCCCGTCGCGCCGCAGCACGTCGGCGAGGCGGTCCGGTTCGGCGACGGTGATCAGGGTCTGCGGCTCGCCCGCCGCGGCGGCCAATTCGGACAGGGACTGCTCGGCGATGAGCCGCCCGTGCCCGATCACGACGGCCTTGTCGATGGTCAGCTCCAGTTCGGCGAGGCCGTGGCTGGACACGAGGACGGCGCGCCCTTCGGCCGCGAGGCCGCGCAGGAATTCGCGGAGCCACCTGATGCCCTCGGGGTCCAGACCGTTGGCGGGCTCGTCCAGCAGCATCACGGCGGGGTCGCCGAGCAGCGCCGCGGCCAGGGTGAGCCGCTGCCGCATGCCGAGCGAGTAGCCGCCCACCCGGCGGCGGGCGGCGTCGCCGAGCCCCACCCGGTCGATGACCGCTTCGACCCGCTCGGGGCCGATGCGGGCCTGGCGTGCCAGGATCCGCAGGTGGTTCCGTCCGCTGCGGCCCGGATGCGCCGCGCCGTTCTCGAGGACCGCGCCGACGGTGGACACCGGATCGGCCAGGTCCCGGTACGGGCGCCCCGCGATGAGGGCGTGTCCGGCCTGGGGCCGGACGTGGCCCACCAGGCAGCGCAGCGTGGTCGTCTTGCCGGCCCCGTTCGGCCCCAGGAAACCGACGACGGAGCCGTACTCGACGGTGAAATCGAGTTCGTCCACCGCGCGCAGCGATCCGAAATGCTTGGTCAGGCCCGCGACTTCCACGGCTTTCGCGGTTCCGTTCATATCCTCCCCGAAGCGCTGGGTACCGGCTGGGAGCCGCCGGTCGGGATGCGTTGCAAGATTCATGCATCGAGCCTGGCCCGGCGGCCGGTCGCCGCGCATCGGCCGATCCGGGAGACCCGATCGGTCGTCCGTAGCCGATCGGCGCGACCGACGTACAACTTTCGGCCGATGCGATCGACACCGGGCGCTATACGCTGAATCGGTATGTCCGCTCACCGGCCGCCCCGGCTCCACCGCCGCACGCTCGTCGATGCGGCGACGGCGGTGGTGCTGGCGGTGCTCACCGCGACCGGCCTGTTCGGGTCCAGCGACTTCTTCGGTCCGAGCCTGTTCGGGTTCGCCGGCCGCATCCCGCCGCCGTGGCCGGGCGTCCCGCTGGGGGCGGCCGTCGGGCTGCTGGCCTGGCAGCGCCGCCGCATCCCGGTGGTGTTCCTGCTCGGCGCGCTGGCGGTGAACGCGGTGGTGCCGGCGCACGCGGCGGTGATGGTCGCGATCTACACGCTCGCGGAGCGGACGGCGTCGTGGGCCAAGGTGGCCGTCGGCGCCTCGGTCGCGGTCGTGGTGACAGGCGCCCCGATCTGGCGGTACGCGGGTCCCGACGGCGCCATCCCGATCGGCATCGCGGTCTGCCTGGCTCCCGCGCTCATCGGGATGTACGTCGCCACCCGGCGGGAGCTGCTGGAGCGGACGAGGGAGCGCGCCGAGCGGGCCGAACGCGACCAGGCGCAGCGGATAGCGCAGGCCAGGAGCGAGGAGCGGGCCCACATCGCGCGCGACATGCACGATGTGGTCACCCACCGCGTGTCGCTGATGGTGCTGCATGCAACCGCTCTCGAGGCGACCGAGGGAGCGGACGCGGCCCGGATCGGGAGCCAGATCGGCGCCACCGGGCGCGAGGCGCTCAACGAGCTGCGTTCGCTGGTGGAGGTGCTCCGCCGGGACGGCGACGCGCCGCTGGCTCCCCAGCCGGGGATCGCCGACCTGGAAGCGCTGGTCGAGCAGTCGCGGCGGCTGGGGACGCCGGTCACGCTGGAAGTGGTCGACGAGGTCGGCGAGCGGCCGCCCCTGCTGGTCGAGCACGCGATCTACCGCGTGGCGCAGGAGGCCCTCGCCAACGTCCACAAGCACGCCCCGGACGCGCGGACCCGGGTGCGGGTCCGGCACGCGCCCGACGGGCTGCGGCTCTCGATCGCCAACGGCCGCGGTCGCCCGGTGGAGGGCGGCGGCCTGCCGGGCGGCGGCCACGGCCTGCTCGGCCTCGCCGAGCGGGTCCGGCTCGTGGGCGGGGAGTTCGCCGCCGAACCGACCGCCGACGGGGGATTCGAGGTGGTCGCGACGGTCCCGCGCGCAGAGGAGGACGGGTATGAGTGACCCGATCCGCACGTTGATCGCCGACGACGAGTGGATGGTCCGCTCGATGCTCCGGACCATCCTGGAGGCCGCACCCGGCATCGCCGTGGTCGGTGAGGCCGCCGACGGCGCCGAAGCGGTCGACCTGGCCCGGAAGCTCGGGCCCGACGTGGTGCTGCTGGACATCCGCATGCCGCGCGCCGACGGGCTCACCGCCGCCGCGCGCATGGCCGATCTGGCGGATGCGCCCCGCGTCGTCGTGCTCACCACCTTCGACCTGGACGAATACGTCCACGAAGCGCTGAGCAACGGCGCCGTGGGCTTCCTGCTCAAGGACGCCTCCGCGCAGGATATGGTCGCCGCCGTGCGCAGCGCCGCCGAGGGCGACGCGATGCTCTCTCCACGAGTGACCCGGCGGCTGCTGGAACGGTTCGCCCAGCCGCGGCGGGACGGACGCGACCGGGCCCGGGCCCGGATCTCGGAGCTGACCGAGAAGGAGCGCGAGGTGCTGACCGCGGTCGGGCGCGGCCTGTCGAACGCCGACATCGCCTCCACGCTGTACATGAGCGAGGCGACGGCCAAGACCCACGTGAGCAGGATCCTCACCAAGCTCGGTCTGACCAACCGCGTCGAGGCGGCCATTCTCGCCTACCGGGCCGGCCTGCTGGACTGACGCCCGGGTGCGGACGGGCCGGACCGGCGAGTCCCTCATGGACGACGGGTCCGGTCGGCCTCCCGGTCCCCCCGCACAGTCTCGGCGATCTGTCAAGACGTCCGTTCCGTCGTCTGTTGTGGCTCAGCGTGCGTACATAGCATCAGAATGCAGTCGCGCCGGTCGCCACGACAGGTCAAAGGGGATGGATCGTCCGTCCAGGCTCACCTCCGTCGCTGGGAGCGCGCCCACGGCATCGGGAGGCCGGCGCGACCGCAGTGCCACCACTGCCCGACCCCTCGCAGCGGTCGGCACCGGCCGCTGGAGACCGATCGAAAGGAGAAGCAATGCTGTCGACTCTCTTGAGGCGCACGGCGGTCGTGTTCGCCGCCATGCTCCTCGCCGCCGGTTCGGCGGTCATGACCGCTGCCCCGGCGCAGGCCGCCTGGGGCAACCAGTACAACGTGGAGCTCCAGGTGGACGGCCCCTACAACCAGGACCTGGGCTACGCCGAGGGCTGGGTGCAGTTCGACACCGACGGCGACACCTTCCGGTACTCCATCGAGGTGTGCCGCCAGTCCAGCTACACCCCGCCGACCCTGTCGGTCGGCAAGAACGCGTCCTACTCCGGCGGCTCCTGGTCGCAGACCGTGCTGGACACGCACAAGCCGGGCTACCAGCCGCCCGGCAACCTCTGCAGCGGCGGGAGCGAGACCTTCTCCGGGCAGTTCACCACCAGCAACTACAACGTGCTGTTCGTACTGGAAGGCAACACCTTCGTCGGCAGAGACTTCGTCGAGTACGACGACTACCGCCAGGTTTACAACCCCTACTAGGCCCCGGTAGGAATCGGGGAAGCCTCCTGCCGGATCCGCGGCGCCGCAGCCGGGGTCCGCCGCAGGGGGGCTTCCCTGCGGTGCTGCTACCGGGCCAGGCCGTCCTCGCGGGCCCGGTCGGCCAGGTCGAGCTTGGTGTAGGTGGGCCGACCGACCCGGCGGTATTTCTCCTTGACCCGCTCCAGGTAGCACTTGGCGGTCGAAGGGCGGATCCCGATGCGCCGCGCGGCGGCCTCGAGCGTCATCCCGGAGGCGTAGTTCACCAGCAACTGCCGCTCCCGGGCCGCCAGCCGCGGCCGTTCGGGGCGCTGGTCGTGGGCCATGGCGAACGCCAGCTCCGGTCGGCAGACCTCGTCCCCCGCGGCGATGCGCCGCACGGCCCCGGCCAGTTCGGACAGGTCGTTGCTCTTGGCCACGTACCCGCTGGCGCCCGCGGTGTAGGCGGTCATGACCTCCCCGGGTTCGGCCACGACGCTGACGATGACGACCTGCGGCCCGGCCGCGGCCAGGCGGCGGACGTTCTCGGCCGGGTCGGAGCGGTCGGCCAGTAGCAGGTCCAGCAGCACGACGTCGATGTCGCCGGTCCCCCGCCGCAGCAGCGGCTCGACCGTTTCGGCCGCGGCCACGAGCCGCATGTCGGCCCGCTCGGCCGACCAGGTGCCCAGAGCGCCGGTCAGCATCCGGTCGTCGTCCACAGCCGCCAGTCGGATCACGCGGTCAACACCTCAGCTCCACAACGGTGCCGGCCCCGGGGTCCGACTCGACCGACCCGGTCCCGCCGACCTCCCGCATGCGCGCGACGATCGACTCGGTGATGCCGGTGCCCGAGGCATCGGTCAGACCGTTGCCGTGATCGACGATCCGCACCACCACCTCGCCCTCCTCCACGGCGGCGGTCAGCCACGCCTCGTCCACCCCCGCATGGCGGCGCACGTTGTTCAGCGCCTCGCGGGAGGCCATCGCCATCGCCGTGGTGACACGGGGGTCCATGTCGGACGGCAGTCCGGCGTAGTTGGCGCGCACGCGCAGGCCGGTCGCCTCGGCGTCGGCCACCACGTCGGCGAGCCCGACCGCCAGGCTCCCGGGTTCGAGTCGGCCGTGGAGGAGCATCTGCCGCAGATAGGCCGCGTCGCGGGCCGCCCGCGCCCGGACGCGGTCGTTGGCCGAATCCACCGCGCCCGAGGCGATGGCACTGAGGGTGGCCATGGCCGTGTCGTGCACCAGCCGCCGCTCCTCGGCCGGCAGGCCGGGCCGCCCTCGGGCCTCGAGCGTGCTGACAACCGACCGGAGCAGCCGCTGCTTCAGCGTCCCGGTCAGGCAGAGGCCCACCAGGATCGACGTGTAGATCGCGTTCTCCGTCCACGAGGCCGAGTCCGGGCCCGGCATCGAGAGTGCCGCCAGACCCGCGGCGACGAGTGCGGGGAGCACGACCGCTTGGAGGCGGACCGTCAGCCCGAGCCCGGCGATGACCGCCGCCGCCTGCAGCGCCCGGTGGCCGAGCTGCTCGCCGGAGTCGCCCCAGCCGGTCGCGGTCAGTCCGACGCCGATGGCGAGCGCGATGTCGAGCAGCACCGCCGCCGGATGGAAGGCGCCGTCCCGCCAGGAGAGGGCGACCAGGGCGGCGCTCCAGGCGATCAGGAGCACATAGGTCGCCGTCACGGAGTTCGGCGACTCGGGGCCGTCGGCCACCCCGAGTCCGAAGGAGACGGCCCGGTGCAGAGCCACGGCCACGACCAGCAGGCGCATCAGGCGACCCGGACCCGGCCGGTCGGCCGCTGCGATCGTCATATCGGGGAACTTCGTTGGCGCTTGCGGCATCCCTGAATCTCGTGTTGTCGGCGGCGTCGCTTCGGTGAGGCAAGGACCGGTCCCCACCACCAGTGCCCTGCAATCAGTATCGCACCCGAGCGGTGGATTGTATGTAATTCATACCACAATGCTCATTCCGCCGTGCAATGAGTTCCTTTGTGCGGCAGTCGGAACGAATTCGACGGCTCCGGTTCAGCGCCCGCGCTCGTCGGCGAGGAAACCGACGACGGCCGAGGTGACCCGGTCGGAATGCAGGACCCGCCGGTGCCCCAGCTTCTCGGTGGTCACCAGCCGCGCCCGCGGCGCGAACGCGGCCACGATCCGGCGCGCCTGCTCGGGGTCGACGACGTCGTCGTCCTCGTCCTGGACCACCAGGATCGGCGCCCGGATCAGATCGGGGTCGTGCGAGACGGAGAAGCGGTCCCAGATGTCGTCGCCCGAGGCCAGCAGCCGCTCCGACCGCTCGCGCAGGTCCCGCTCGACCTCCGCGCCGAGCCCCAGCCGCTCGGCGAAGACGTCCAGGAGGTGGAAGAAGTCGCAGACGCCATTGACCGACACGACCCGGTCGGTCTCCACTCCCGAACGCAGGGCCTTGAAGACGCCCAGGCTGCCGAAGGAGTGCGCCACGATACCGCCGAAAGCGCCGACGTCCTTGTACAACCGCTCGATGATCTCCTCGAAGTGGAGGATGTGCGTGATCGAGCCGCTCGATTCGCCGTGCCCGGGCGCATCGAAGGCGATCACCGGAATCCCGCGGTCGAGGAGCGCCCGGGCCGTATCGGCGAAGCGGGACGCCCGCCCGCCCCAGCCGTGGACCATCAGCACCGGGCGCTCGCCGCGGCCCCAGCGGTGGACGACCACCTGGTTGCCGTCCACCTCCAGCACGGAGCGTTCGGCGCGTTCGTGCAAGTCCCGCTCGTGCTCCCGGACAGCGCCCCTCCCCATCGGACGGCAGAAGAGGAAGAAGGCGGCCCGGCCCGCCAGCCGGGGCGAGACGCTCGCCAGGGCGCGCAGCGCGATCGAGATGGACTTGACCAGATGCCGCATATTCTTAACCCTCGATTCGCTCGGCGTGAGGCGCCGTTGCGAGGCTACTCGCGTCGCACCCCGGCGGAGCCGGTGAATTCGGCCACGTCGGCCCACTCCGCAGACGACGATCCGGGCGGAACCGCCCGCCCCGCTCTAGGCTGGTTCACGCCCCTTGCCGCCCGGCCAGTACTCGACCACGCGAACCACCTGGAGTCCCATCCCGTGACCGCCACCGTGCCCCGCGCCGCTCGACAGCGCTTCTCCGGTCCCCGCATGGTCGTGGTCGCGACCATCGCCCTCGGATTCACGGCACCCGGGCAGACCGCCTCCATCTCGGTCTTCCTCGACCCGATGATCGCCGAGATCGGCGTCAGCCGCACCGTCATCTCCACCGCGTACATGATCGGGACCCTCACCGGCGCCATGGCACTGCCGTGGATCGGCCGGGCCGTCGACAAGTACGGCGCCCGCCGCACCATGTCCGTCATCGCCGCGGCCTTCAGCCTCGCGCTCGTCGGGCTCGCCTCCGCCACCGAGATCATCGGGCTCGGCGCGGGATTCGTCGGCATCCGGATGCTCGGGCAGGGCGCGCTGGGCCTGTGCGCGGCCACGCTCGTCTCCCGCTGGTACGAGAAGCGCCGCGGCACCGTCCTGGGGCTCCAGGGCGCCATCGGCGGCGGCATCATCTCGGTCTCGCCGGTCCTGCTCGAGCGGCTCATCGCCGCCACCGACTGGCGCACCGCCATGCTCGTCGAGGCCGCCGCCGTCGCCCTCGTCGTCATCCCGCTCTCGGTCCTGCTGGTGCGCAACCGGCCCGCCGACCTGGGCCAGTTCGTCGACGGCGACCCGGCCAACGGGACGAAGACGCAGACCGAATGGGGCATGACCCGCGGCCAGGCCATGCGCCACCCCTTCTTCTGGGTGCTGGTCGCCGGCGTCGGCACCGCGGGGTTCTTCGGCACCGCCATCGGATTCCACCAGATCGCGCTGCTCGGCGAACGGGGCCTGTCGGCGACCGAGGCCGCCGCGAACTTCCTACCGCAGACCATCGCCGGCACCACGGCGACGCTGCTGCTCGGCTACCTGGTCGACCGCGGCCGTCCCCGGCTCCTGCTGGCCTGCTCCATGTTCGCGTTCGCGCTCGCGATCGCCTGGGGGACGATGGTCGATCCCGGACTGTCGGCGATCGGGTTCGGCGTCACCGTCGGCGCCGCCGGCAACGCCGTGCGCGCCATCGAGGCGGGCATGACACCGCGCCTGTTCGGCACCGCCCACATCGGCGCGATCCGGGGCGCGATCGCGTCGGTCACCATCGCCTCGACCGCGTTCGCGCCGGTCCTGTACTCGGTCTTCTACTCCTGGACGGGCTCGTTCCAGTTGGTGCTGTGGCTGTCCACGATCGTGCCGCTCGCAGTCCTGGTCGCCGCGGTCGTCACGCCGCTCCCCCGGCCGGAGGCGGCCGAGCCCGACGGTCCACCGGCCTAAGGAGACGCCCACGGCCGCGGCCGACGACCGGCCCGCACGCTGCGCGATCGCCGCGCAGCCCGCCCCGGCCAGGAGCACGACCGCGGTCGCGCCGAGCGCCCACACCAGGCCCGCCGCGAGGAAGATCCCGCCCATCGCGGCGATCGCGACCGTCTGCGCCACCAGCGGCCCGGTCGAGTTGAGCGCCGACAGCGCCGACGCGCGACCGGGCGGCACCAGGTCGGACAGCCTCGCGATCAGCGGGCTGTACCCGGCCGCGTGTCCGGCCCCGGCCAGCGCGAGCAGCGGCGTCAGGGCCCACGGGGAGGCTCCGGTCGCGACCGCGGCCGCCACCGCCGCCATCACGACCGGTCCGGCCACCGGGAGCGCGCGCACGGCCCGCTCGGGCATCCGCGCCCAGGTGAGGCTCATGGTCCCGAAACCGATCGTGTAGGGCAGGAAGGCGAGCCCGGCCGCCAGCGGCGTCCAGCCCAGGTCGTCCTGGACGTGCAGGGTGAAGGCGAACAGGAAAGCCGCGTAGCAGCCCATCACGACCGCGCACGCGATCAGGCCGGGCTTCATGCCGGGCGGACGCAGCACGGCGAGGTCGAGCAGGGGCGGTTTCGCGCGTGTCTGGTGCCGGAGGAACCACGCCAGCAGCGCGGCCGAGGCCCCGAGGGCCGCCCAGCTCCACCACGGCCAGCCGGATTCGCGGCCGAGCGTGAGCGGTGCGGTGAAGGCGCCCATGCCGAGGGCGAGGGCGATGGTCCCCGGGACGTCGAACCGGCGCGCCGGTGCGCGGCCGACGGGCCCGGCGGCGTCGGCCGCCGGCGGCATCCGCCGGATGACCGCGAGCAGCAGGATCCCGACCGGCACGTTGAGCAGGAAGACCGGCCGCCACGACAGTCCGAACAGGTCCGCCGAGACGAGCAGCCCGCCCAGGAGCTGGCCGAGGGCGACCCCCAGGGCGAGCACCATGGAGTAGAGGCCGACCGCGCGGCGCCTTGCGGCGCCTTGGAAGTGGTGCTGGATCAGGGAGAACACCTGCGGGATCAGCAGCGCCGCGCCCGCCCCTTGGACCGCTCGGGCCGCGACGAGGGCGACCGGGTCGGGGGCCAGGCCGCAGGCGAGCGATGCGGCGGTGAACAGGGCGAGTCCCCACCGGAACGCCCGCCGGTGGCCCGCCAGGTCGCCGAGCCGCGCCCCGGTGACGATGAGGCTGGCGAGCGCCAGGAGGTACGCCGAGAGGATGAGCTGCTGCGTGGCTCCGGTGGCACCGAGGTCCCGTTGGATCGCGGGTAGGGCGATGTTGGCGATGGAGCCGTCCATCGAAGCCATGGTCTGGGCGATGAGCAGCACTGCGAGGAGGAGGCGCTTCGGCATGGCCCCAAGGTTCCACGGGGAGCGGCGCCGGTCTTGAACATCCTTGCGCGGCTCCCGATACCTGGTACCGCCGGAGTGTCGGCCTCCCCGGATACGGTGGAGCGGTGCGCCGCTACACGTCCGTCCTGTCCGAGTCGGAGTACTCGGTCCGGGTCGTGGCGTGCTCTGACGACCACCGGCGCTGGTCGGCGGCGGAGCCGGCCGACTCGTTCGGTCTGGTGCTGCCGCGGCGCGGCCGCTTCCGGATGGCGAGCGCGGGCTCGGAGCAGGACGTGGACGTCACGCAGGGCTATGTGCAGATCGGTGGGCGGGAGCACCGGTTCGCGCATCCGGCCGGCGGTGACGTCTGCACGTTCGTCTCGATCGGCGCCGCCCTCTGGCGGGAGGTCGTCGGTGACCGTCCGGTGCCCACGGCGGTGCGGGTCGACGGCGTCACCGAGTTGGCCCACCGGCTGCTGCTCCGGGCGGCCCGCGACGGCTCGGATTCGGCCGAGCGCCTGGTCGGCGCGGTGGTGGCGGCGGTCCGCACTTCGTCCTCGGACGGCCGGGGGTCACCGGCCCGGACGGTGGCGGCCCGCGCCTCCCGGGCGCGGCTGGCCGCCCGCGCACGCGAAGCGGTTCTGGAGGGCGATTCCGCCTCGCATGATCTGGTGAGCCTGGCGCGGGCGCTGGGCGCCTCGCCGGCCCACCTCAGCCGGGTCTTCCGGGAGCAGACGGGCGGCGGTCTCACCGGGTTCCGCAACCGCGTGCGGGTGAGCCGGGCGCTGGCCCGGCTCGAAGCGGGCGAGGTCGACCTGGCCGCGATCGCAGGGGAGCTGGGCTTCGCCGACCAGGCGCATCTGACGCGGACCTTCCGGGCGACGCTCGGCACCACACCGGCGCGGGTGCGCGGCGAGTTCGACCGTCGAGTCGCCTGAGCCGCGGCCCGCGATGGATCGGCGGCGGGGACGGCGCCCGGATCAGGACCGCCGGTGCGGGGCGAACTCGACGGTGATGTCGAGTCCGCCGCCTTGCCGGGGCCGTGCGTGGATCACGGCTCCGTGGACGCGGGCGATCGAGTCGACGAGGGACAGTCCCAGGCCGACGCCGCGGGACGATTCGATCCGGTCGCGGTCCTGGCCGCGCCGGAACGGCTCGAACAGCGCCTCGACCTCGTAGGGCGGCACGACCGGTCCGGTGTTGGCGACCGTCAGGACCGGTCGGCCGTCGCGGACGGCGGTCGCGACCTCCACACGGCCGCCGGGGAGGTTGTGCTTGACGGCGTTGGCGACCAGGTTCTCCACCAACCGCTCCAGCAGGGTCGCGTCACCGGACACGACCGCCCGGCGGGCTTCGACGCGCAGCCCCACTTCGGCCTCCGCGGCCTCGCCCCCGAGGTCGTCGGCGACGTGGGCGGCGATGTCGGCCAGGTCGACCGGAGACCGGTCGGGTCCGGCGTGCTCGGTCTGCGCGAGCGTGAGCAGGCCGTCGATGAGCCGCTCGTGGCGGGCGTTGACGGTCAGGAGGTTCTCGGCCAGCAACTTGAGCCGCTGGTCGGCATCGGGGTTGGCGGCGGCCACCTCCAGGAGGGTCCGGTTGATCGCCAACGGGGTGCGCAGTTCGTGGGAGGCGTTGCCGACGAAGCGGCGCTGCCCCTCGAAGGCCCGGTCGAGCCGGGCGAGCATCTCGTCGAAGGTGTCGGCCAGGCGCTTGATCTCGTCGTTCGGGCCTTCGAGGTTGATGCGCTCATGGAGGCTGCGGTCGGCCACGCGCCTGGCGGTGCCGGTGATCGCGTCGATCGGGCGCAGCCCCCGGACGGCGATGAGCCAGGCGGCGATCACCGCTATCAGGCCGACGGCCACGAGCGCGGCGATCGACCAGGCCAGCACCCGGTCCATCGTCGCGTCGTTGTAGGCGGCCTGCCGGTCGAGGATGGTGCCCACCACTCCGGTGCTGCCGTAGGGCATCTCTACCTTCTTGAGACCGTCGCGGTCGACGGAGAGGGTCTGGAGGTTGTTGCTGATTCGGTCGCTGACGACCAGGTACACCGCGGTGATCACGACCGCGCCCGCCGCGAAGAACGTGATCGCGTACCACATCGTGAGTCTCGTGCGCAGGCTCATGCTGACCGCTCCTCTCTTACGACGTACCCGGAGCCGGGCACGGTCTCGATCACGGGCGGATCACTGAGCTTGCGGCGCAGCGTCATCATCGTCACCCGAACGACGTTGGTGGCCGGGTCGATGTGCTCGTCCCAGACCTTCTCGAGCAGCTTCTCGGTGGAGACGGTCGCTCCGTCGGCCCGCACCAGTTCGACCAGCACCCCGAACTCTTTCTTCGACAGCGGCACATAGCGGCCGTCCCGGAACACCTGCCGCCGCGCCGTGTCGACGGTGACCCCGGCCCGCTCGATGACCGGGGGCGCGGCCGGGACCGAGCGGCGGGCGAGGGCCCTGACTCGGGCGACCAGTTCGGAGAAAGCGAAGGGTTTGCCCAGGTAGTCGTCGGCGCCGAGCGAAAGCCCCTCGACACGGTCCTCTACCTCAGTGGCGGCGGTGAGCATCAGAACGCGCGTGTGGTGGGGGCCGTCGACGATCTTCCGGCACAGGTCGTCGCCTCCCACTCGCGGCAAGTCCCGGTCGAGGACCGCCACGTCGTAGTCGTAGGCGGCCAGGCGCAGTCGTGCCGAATCGCCCTCGTAGCAGACGTCGACGGCCATCGCCTCGGTGCGCAGCCCCTCGGCGATCCCGTCGGCCAGCATCTTCTCGTCCTCGACCACCAGCACTCGCATCGATGCCATCCTCCCGTCTCGATCGACCGTAAGTCTGCCCCGGACCGCATAAGGACCGCGTTAGCGAATTCGCTGACGGAGACCACACGTCCACGGAGTTTCACTTGGCCGCGCGATCGAACATCCACGGATGGGAGCGAAAACGTGAGACGAACACTGCTCGTGGCCGGAGCGGCTTCGGCATTGATGCTGGCCGCCGCCTGCAACGACGCCGCCGGGTCCGACGACGACGTCGCCAGCGCCGGCGGCGATACCGACCGGACCGAGGAGACCGGCGAGGACCTGACGCAGGAGGAGTCCATGCTCGCCTTCTCCGACTGCATGCGTGAGAACGGCGTCGAGGACTTCCCCGACCCCGGTGGCGGTCCGGTGATGATGGACGGCGACGTCACCGACGACCCGGACTTCGAGGCGGCCATGGACGCCTGCCAAGACCTGCTCGAGGACTTCCGCGCGGCCGAAGGTTCCGGAAGCGCCGGAGGACCCGACCTCGACGACGAGACCGCCAGGGAGTTCGCCGACTGCATGAGAGAGAACGGCGTCGAGGACTTCCCGGACCCCTCCGGCGACGGCATGTCCGTCACCAGGGACCTGCTGGACGATCCCGACTTCGAGGAGGCCAGCGAGGCGTGCGCGGAGATCCACGAGTTCGGACTCGGAGGTGGCGGCCGATGAGCACGCGGAGGTACATCCTGCTCGGCGGAGGAGCGGTCGCCGCCGCGGCGGCGGTCGCCGGGGCATTCACGTTCCTCGGCACCGGGGGCTCCGAAGCCACGGCCGACGACTCGCCGGCGTCTACCGCCGACATCGAGCGCCGCGACATGGCTCGCACCGAGGACTTCGACGGCACCCTGTCCTACGGCACGGTGTACGAGCTGGCGGGCCTGCTCCAGGGCACGGTGACCGACATGGCCGAGGCCGGGACGGTGCTGGAGCCGGGGACCGCCGCCTACTTCGTGAACAACGAGCCCGTGGTCGTCATGCAGGGCGAGCTGCCGATGTGGCGCGATCTGGTCCCCGGCACCGAGGGCCCGGACGTCCAACAGTTGGAGCGGTTCCTGTCGGAGAACGGCTACGAGAACCGGTTCACCGCCGACGACTCCTACACCTGGGCCACGGCCGCGGCCGTGGAGGACTGGCAGGCCGACATCGGCATGGCCGAGACCGGCACGGTCCCGCTCGGATCGGTGGTGTTCCTGCCGCACACGATGCGGGTGGCCGAGCGGATCGCCTCCGTCGGGGACCCGTCGAACGGCCCGATCCTCGGCTACACCCGGAACCAGCGGAGTGTGACGCTCGAACTGGAGGTGAGCGACCAGGACCTGGCCGAGGAGGAGATGGCGGTGA
The DNA here is from genome assembly GCF_002798405.1 of Glycomyces xiaoerkulensis. Lineage (GTDB taxonomy): Bacteria > Actinomycetota > Actinomycetes > Mycobacteriales > Micromonosporaceae > Glycomyces > Glycomyces xiaoerkulensis. The sequence continues at coordinate 23,224 of NZ_PGGV01000039.1, forward strand.
CCGTCACGCTGCCGGACGGCACCGAGGTCGACGGCGAGGTCACCGATGTGAGCACCACCGTCTCCGGCGGCGGCTCCGATGAGGTCGCCTCCGGCGAGGAGGAGCCGACCACCATCGAGGTCACCGTGACCGTCGACGACGGGCCGCTCGGGGACCTGGAGTCCGCGCCGGTGACCGTGGAGCTGACCCGCGACGTCCACGAGGACGTGCTCGCCGTCCCGGTCGAGGCGCTGCTGGCGCTGCGCGAGGGCGGCTACGGGCTGGAGATCGCCGACGGCGGGGAGACCACCATCGTTCCCGTCGACACCGGCTTCTTCGAGCGGGGACTGGTCGAGGTCGAAGGCGACGGCCTGGACGAGGGCATGTCGGTGGTGGTCCCGGAATGAGCGTCGTGACGCTGGATTCGGTGACCAAGACCTACCCTGGCGTGACCGCGCTCGACGACGTCTCGCTCGGTATCGGCGACGGGGAGCTGGCGGCGATCGTCGGCCCCTCGGGCTCGGGGAAGTCGACCCTGCTGAACCTGGCCGGGACGCTGGACCGGCCCACCTCCGGGACGGTCCGCGTGGCCGGGCACGAGGTGGCGAATTTGTCGGACAAGGAGGTCTCGCATGTGCGCGCGACCTCGCTGGGTTTCGTCTTCCAGTCCTTCCATCTCGCTCCGGGGGTGCCGATCCTGGACAACGTGGCCGACGGACTGCTGTACTCCGGGATGCCGCGCGCCGGGCGGCGCGAGCGGGCCGCCGACGCGCTCGAGCGCGTCGACCTGGGCGACCGGGCCTCCAGTCGACCGCACGAGCTGTCCGGCGGGCAGCGCCAACGCGTCGCGATCGCCCGCGCGATCGTGGGCGAACCGGACCTGCTGCTGGCCGACGAACCGACCGGAAACCTCGACTCGGTGTCGGGCGAGTCGGTCATGAAACTGCTGCGCGAGCTGAACGGTGCGGGCACGACCGTGGTGGTCATCACCCACGATCGCGACATCGCGGCGAGTCTGCCGCGCCGCATCGAGATGCGCGACGGGCGGGTGGTGCGCGATGCGGTGGGCTGACGTCTGGCGGACCGGCGCCTACGGGCTGCGCTCGCGGCCCCTGCGGGTGACACTGTCGGCCATCGGGATCGCGATCGGCATCGCCGCGATGGTCGCGGTGGTCGGCATCTCGGCGTCCTCGTCGGCGGATCTGAACCGGAAACTGGACGCGTTGGGCACGAACCTGCTCACGGTCGGGCCGGGCCAGTCGATGTTCGGCGAGGAGTCGGAGCTTCCCCTGGCCTCGGAGGCCATGATCGAGCGGATCGGCCCGGTGCTCGACACCTCGGCGGTGGGGGCGATCGACGCGTCGGTGTACCGGAACGACCTGATCCCCGAGGTGGAGACCGGCGGCATCACCGCCCGTGCCGCCCGCCTCGACCTGCTCGATGTGGTCGCGGGCGAGATGGCCGAGGGGCGGTGGCTCAGCGAGGCGACCGACGACTACCCGGCGGTGGTACTGGGAGCCGAGGCCGCCGAACGGCTCGGCGTGTCGGCGAACCCCGACGTGCAGATATGGCTGGGCGGCCAGTGGTTCACCGTGGTCGGGATTCTGGAGCCGGCGGAGCTGGCTCCGGAGCTGGACACCGCGGCGATCGTGGGCTGGGAGGCCGCTGAGGAGTACCTCGGATTCGACACCCACGCCACGACCGTCTACACCAGGGCCTCCGAGTCGGCGGTGTCGGACGTGCAGGCGGTCCTGGGCGCGACGGCCAACCCCGAGCACCCGGACGAAGTCGAGGTCTCGCGGCCTTCGGACGCCCTGGTGGCGGCCGAGGCCGCCGAGGAGACCTTCACCGGCCTGCTGCTCGGCTTGGGCGCGGTGGCGCTGCTGGTCGGCGGGGTCGGCGTCGCGAACACGATGGTGATATCGGTCCTGGAGCGGCGCGGCGAGATCGGCCTGCGGCGCTCCCTGGGAGCCACGCGCGGGAACGTGCGCAGCCAGTTCCTGGCCGAGTCGCTGCTGCTGTCGCTGCTGGGCGGCCTCGGCGGGGTCGTGCTCGGCTCGGCGATCACCGCCGCCTACGCCGCGTGGCAGGGCTGGCCGCCCACGGTCCCGGCGTGGGTCCTGGGCGGGGGCGTCGCGGCCACGGCCGCGATCGGGGCGATCGCCGGTCTCTACCCGGCGGTCAAGGCCGCCCGTCTGTCCCCCACCGAGGCGCTCACCGCCCCGTAGGGCGCGGCGGCCCGCCTTCGCGGGCCGCCGCTCTCCTGCGCCGAATGGAAGGAGCCGATCATGCGGGCACTTCGTGCCGGGGCCACGCGACGTCGTCGACGGTCAGCCACGGCGCTCCGGACAAGGCCGCCGGGGTCGCTCCGGTGAACGCCTTGACCTCGCGCTGCAGGTGGGACTGGTCGCTGTAGCCGCTCTCGAACGCGACCCAGGCCGCGGCCTCGCCCGCGACCAGGCGGTGGGCGGCGTGGTCGAAGCGGGCCAGCTTGGCGGCCTGCTTGGGCGACAGACCGATCTGCGTGCGGAACCTGGACCACAGGCGCTTGCGGCTCCATCCGATCTCGGCGGCCAGGCGGTCGACCCGGACCCGGCCGCGGCTGTGGACGATCCGGTTCCAGGCCAGGGCCGCCTCCGGTTCCACCGGGTGCCGTCCCTGACCGCGACGGGCGAGGACGGCCTCGACCAGCGCGAAGCGGTCCTCCCATGAGGAGGACTCGGCCAGTTGCTCGCTGATCCGGCGCGCCTCGCGGCCCCACAGGTCGTCGAGTGCCACCGTGGCGCCGTCCAGGTCGCCGGGGTCGGTGCCCAGGACCGCGCGCGCGAGCGGCGGGGACAGGCGCACCTGCACGCATTCGATGTGCTCCCCATGCACCCGGACCGTGCCGCCGAACCCGCTTCCGAGCCCGGCGACGAGGTTGCCGCACTGCCGCCGCCCGGCGGCCTCGTCCACGACGGGGCGTCCCGCACCGAACTCCAGGACCAGCGTCACGGCCGGGTGCGGGATCATGCGGAGGCCGGTCAGGCGGCGGACGCCGAATCCGGCCATGCCGACGCCGGGCACCCGGCCGGGCCGTCCCGGAGTCGCGACGTCCCACTCGGCCGGGTCGGCCCGTTCGCCCGCACTGGAACGCATCCGCCCATTCTATGCGCCGACCGGGCAGGAACATTCCTCCAAGACCCCGGCGCTTGCCCCGGGCGACCATGGCCTCATGACTGATGAAGAACCGCAGGTGAAAGGCGACTCCGAGACCACCGAGGGAACGCTCCTGCCTCTGGAGGACGGCGACATCCACGCGCGCGACGACGGTCCCCCGGACGCTCCGGCGCTCCTGCTGGTCCACGGTTCGGCCGCGTCGGGCCGTTCGTGGGACGCGCTGGTACCGCTGCTGACGGCGTCCCATCGCGTCATCCGGATCGACCTGCTCGGATGCGGCCGGTCGGCCAAGCCGGACGACGGCACCTACTCGATACCCGACCAGGGACGCCGGGCCGGACAGGCGCTGGACCGTCTCGGCATCGAGCGGGCCGTGGCGGTCGGCCATTCCAGCGGCGGCATGGTCGCCGCCTCACTCGCCGAGCAGCGGCCCGAGCTGGTGGACGCGCTCGCGCTCGTCAGCACCGGTCCGGACATGGGGGCCTTCATCGCGCCGGAACCGGCCGGGATCGGGCCCTCGCACTGGCCGCCGGACGAGGAGCAGGTCCGCCGGCTCGCCGCCACCGGCTTCAGCCGCGACGGCTTCCGGGTCCCGCAATCGATTGTGGACGACGTTCGCGGGATGACCTTCCACTCGTTCGCCGCCACCACGCAGGCGGCCGACCACTACCTGGAGCAGCGGACGCTGCCCGACCGTCTGGCGGACGTCGGCAAGCCGCTGCTGGTGATCTTCGGCGAGCACGACCGGCGATGGCGGTCCTCGTCGGCCGCCGACTACCGCGCCGTCCCGGGCGCGGAAGTCGACCGGCTGCCCGGGGTCGGACACTCCCCGATCCTGGAGGATCCGCCGCGGACGGCCGAACTGCTGCTGGCCTTCACCGCCCGGCGGAGGGTGTAGCGGCCGCGACCGGAGCACTCGTATGTTGTCCAGGTCACGTCATGCCGTGAGAGGATCGCCTTGACCCTGACACGGTGAGATGGGCTGGACTGATGTGGCCATGTTGAGTATCGGAGATCTCGCCCGCCACGCCCGGGTGTCGGTGAGGATGCTGCGCCACTACGACGCCGAGGGCCTGGTGCGTCCCCAGCACGTGGACCCGTCCACCGGGTACCGCTGGTATTCGGCCTCGCAGGTGGGGCGGGTGAACGCGCTGGTCGCCCTGAAGGAGCTGGGCTTCACGCTCGCCCAGTGCCGCGCCATCCTCGACGAGGAGGTCCCGGCCGAACGGCTCCACCGGATGCTGCGCACGCGGCACGCCGAGCTGGAGCAGCGGATCGAGACCGACACCCGGCGGCTGCAAGAGGTGGGCAGGCGTCTTCGATCGATCGAAAGAGGACTGACCATGACCAACGACACGCTCGAGTTCAAGCCGCTGCCGGCGCTGCGACTCGCCCAGATCGCCGCACAGGTCAACGACACCACCGAGATCGGCCACGCCATCGCGCCGCTGTTCGAGACGCTCAAGGACCGCCTGGCGGCGGCGGGCGTCGCCGTCGAGAGCGGCGGCGTCCGCACCTACTACGGGCGGCCCGACGGCTCGAAGATCGACATCGCCGCCGCCGTCCCGATCGGCGAGGAGTTCGGCGGCGCCGAGGGCGTCGAGGTCGTCGACCTCCCGGCCGAGGCCAGGGGCGCGGCGGTGATCCACCGCGGGCCGGCCGCCGAGATCGCCGACGCCTGGTCGACCTTCGACGTCGCGCTCGAAGAGCACGGCCTGACCTCGCACGGCCTGCACCGCCAGGTCCACCTGGACGGCCCGCCGAACGACCCCCGGGCGGTCGAGCTGCAGTGCCCGGTCCGCGAGCACCCCTGCCCGGCGCCGGACTGAACGTGATCGGCGGCCGGTCAGGCGCGGTCGAGCGCCAGGCGGGCCGGTTCGCTGCCGCAGACCGGCGTGTCCTTGAGCAGCTCCAGCAGGTGGGCGGCCGGGGCCTCGGCGTGGCCTCCGGTCGTCGAAACCACCGAGACGGTCCACTCCGGAACCCCGCCGTCCGCCAGCGGTAGGGCGCGCAGCCCGGCCGCCTGCGGCTTGGCGGCGACGTGCTTCGGCACCACCGCGATGCCGAGTCCGCGGTTGACCAGGTCCAGCAGGGTGTGGACGTCGTTGACCGAGCACCGGACCCGCCGGTGCACGCCGTGCGAGGCGAATGCGGCCTCGTTCAGCGTGCGGATGCCCCAGGCCGGACCGAAGTCGATGAAGTCCTCCTCGTCCAGCGCCTCCCAGGGTATCGAGGCGCGGGTGCCGAGCGGGTGGTCCGGCGGCGGCAGGACGACCAGCGGTTCCCGGCCGATCTCGGTGTGCGGCAGCGCGCTGAGGTGCCGGTCGGTGGCGACGAAGGCGACGTCGAGCTCGCTGGACCTGAGCATGCCGAGCAGGTCGTGCGAACCGCACTGCGTGAAGTGGGTCTCCACCTGCGGGTGGCGGCGGTGGAACCGGTCGAGCAGGGCCGCGACGTCGACCAGGCCGAGGCACTGCTCGGACCCGATCCGGAGCGACCCGGAAACGGCGCGGCTGGCCTTCACCACCGCGTCGCGCGCGTCGGCGGCCTCCTTGAGCATCGACCGCGCATACGGCAGCAGCGCGAACCCGGCCTCGGTGGGCTCGACCCGGCGCGTGGTCCGGACGAACAGGCCGGTGCCGAGCTCCTCTTCGAGGCCGCGGATCGCCGCCGACAGGCCCGACTGCGAGATCCCGGTGAGCTCGGCGGCGCGAGTGAAGTGCCTCTCATCGGCGAGCGCCACCAGGTATTCCATTTGCCGCAGATCCATGATCGATGCCCCGTGCTTCTGAATCCCATAAGTAGCAGTTATTGGACTTCTAGATTACCGGTTCCTAGGATGTCCAGGGTCAGCCAGCCCCCGCGGCGATCACCGCATCGACGTGCCCCAGGGCATCCCATCCGGCATCAAGGAGAGCAGCCATGCAGCAGCGCACCATCGGCGACCGCCGCGTCTCGGCGATCGGCCTCGGCGGCATGCCGATGTCCATCGAGGGCCGCCCCGACGCCGACCGGTCGATCACCACCATCCACGCCGCGCTCGACGCCGGCGTCAACTTCATCGACACCGCCGACGCCTACCACCGCGACGCCGGCGAAGTCGGCCACAACGAGGAGCTCATCGCCCGCGCGCTGCGCGGACGCGGCGCCGGAGCCGACGAGGTCCTCGTCGCGACCAAAGGCGGCCACCTGCGCCCCGGCGACGGAAGCTGGACCCAGAACGGCCGCCCCGAATACCTCAAGCAGGCCGCCCGGGACTCGGCCAAGCGACTCGGCGTCGAGGCGATCGGCCTGTACCAGTTCCACCGGCCCGACCCCGAGGTGCCCTACGCCGACTCGATCGGCGCCCTCCGCGACCTGCTCGACGAGGGCACCATCCGGATGGCCGGGATCTCGAACGCGAACATCGACCAGATCGAGGAGGCCAACGAGATCCTCGGCGGCCGCCTCGCCTCGGTCCAGAACCAGTTCTCGCCGCGCTTCCTGTCCAGCCTCGAAGAGCTCGAACACTGCGCCAGGCTCGGCATCGCCTTCCTGCCGTGGAGCCCGCTCGGCGGCATCGCCAACGCCCCCGAGCTGGCCGACCGGCACGCCGCCTTCCGGTCGGTCGCCGAGGAACTCGGCGTCAGCGTCTACCAGGCGACGCTCGCATGGGAACTCGCGCTCTCCCCGGTGGTCGTCCCGATCCCGGGCGCCTCGCGCCCCGAGAGCATCCGCGACTCCGCCGGCGCCGCCGAGGTCGAGCTGACCGACGACCAGCTCGCCCGCCTCATCGCGGCCTGACCGCCCACTCCACCGACGACGAGGACAACTCCATGAAGACCTTCACCATGCCCGGCACCGAGATCACCGCACCGAACGTGGTGCTCGGCCTCATGCGCATCCCCGACAAGACCGACGAAGAGATCCGCACCCTGGTGCGCACCGCCACCGATGCGGGCATCTCCTTCCTCGACCACGCCGACGTCTACGGCCACGACCTCCACGGCTGCGAGCGCCGCTTCGGCGAGGCGATGCGCCTGACCGCCTCCGAGCGGGAGCGGCTGACCATCCAGACCAAGGCCGGCATCGTCAAGGACGGCCCGTACTTCGACTTCTCCTACGAGCACCTCGTCGAGTCGGTGAACGGATCCCTGGCCGCGCTCGGCACCGACTACATCGACATCCTCCTGCTGCACCGGCCCGACGCCCTGGTCGAGCCCGAGGAGGTGGCCCGCGCCTTCGACGAGCTCGCCGCCGCCGGCAAGGTCCGCGCCTTCGGCGTCTCGAACCACACTCCCAGGCAGATCGACCTGCTGCGCAAATACGTCAACCAGCCTCTGGTGGCCAACCAGGTGCAGCTCTCGATCACCCACGCCCCGCTGCTGGCTCAGGGTGTGGCCGCGAACATGCAGGGGCTCGACCAGTCGATCAGCCGCGACGACGGGCTGATCGACTATTGCAGGCTGCACGACATCACCGTGCAGGCCTGGTCGCCGTTCACCGCCGGTTTCTTCGACGGGCCGTTCCTGGGTTCGGACCGGTATCCGGAGCTGAACCGCGCCATCGACCGGCTGGCGGCGAAGTACGGTGTGCCGCCGCTGGCGATCGCCACCGCCTGGATCACTCGCCACCCGGCGAACATGCAGGTGGTCATCGGCACCACCAACCCCGAGCGGGTGGCGGCCTCGGCCCAGGGCTCCGAGGTCCCGCTGACCCGGGCGGAGTGGTACGAGCTGTTCCGCGCCGCCGGATACACCGTGCCGTAGGCCCCGGTTGGCCGGGCTACGCCCGGCCGAAGTCCGCCGTGGCGGCCCAGTCGGCGAAGGACACCGCCTCGCGGCCCAGCACCTGCTTCACGCCGTCGGCCACCTCGCCGATCCCGCCTTCGCGCATGAGCTGGTACATCGCCTCGAGGAACCCGATGAGTTCCTCCGGCGCGCCCGCCGACCGCAACCGCGCCGAGTGGGCTTCGGGGCCTTCGTACCGGAAGGACACCTCCATGCCGGTGGCCTCCGAGATCGCGGCCACCGCTTCGGCGTATGTCAGCGCTTCGGGGCCGGACAGTTCGTAGATCCGGCCGTGGTGGCCGTCCTCGGTCAGGACCGCGGCGGCGACGGCGGCGATGTCGTCGGCGTCGATGAACGGCTCGGCGGCGTCGTCCAGCGGCAGCGCGAGCTCGCCCGCGTGCAGCTCGTCAAGGTGGATGCCTTCGTTGAAGTTCTGGTTGAAGTTGTTGGGCTGCAGCACCGTCCAGGTGGCGTCGGTCTTCTGCACGGCCTCCTGGGCCGCGTGCATGCCGATCGTCCCGGGTTCGATGCCCAGCAGCTCGGTCAGGAGGTGGATGCGCCGCCCGGCTTGGGCGACCAGGCGGCTCGCACCTGCCTTGACCGCCTCGGCGGCGAACTCATCGGCCGGGAAGGGCTCGTCGGGCGGGATGATGTAGACCGCCCCGACGCCTTCGAGCGCCGCCGCCCAGGTGGACCGGTCGAACCAGTCGAACGGGACCGCCGTGCTGCGGGAGACCGGGCGGACGTCGTGCCCGGCCGTCCGCAGGCGTTCGGTGAGTCGGCGGCCGACCTTGCCGGTGGCGCCGGTGACGAGAATGGTGGATTCGTTCCTGTCTGCCATGGAACCCAGTCAACTCCCCCGACGCGCGAGCTCACATGTCCCAGACGCCACGGTCCATGCGGATGCGTCTACGGCGGCGCTCCATCGACTCCGCTGTACTCGCCGGTACGGCACTGCCTCGGGCCGGTCGGTCCGGCGACGTAGCATGAGGACAGAGAGCTGCGGAGCACCGAAAGGTTGGCTTGTGATCGACCCCTCGACGAGCGAAGTCCTGATCCCCGCCCGCGACGACGACGGCATCCGCGCGGTCGGCCGTGAATACATCGACCTGGGATTCGGCGAAGGCACGTCCCTGTTCGACCGGGGCAGACCGCTGTGGAACGCCGAAACGGTCGGTGAACTCCACCGCTGCTACAACCTCCGGCCGGACGAAGGCAGCGACAAGTTCCACGAGAAGCTCGAACGGCAACTGGCCGACGCCTCCGACGACGCCAAGCTCCTCATGGCCGAACTGCTCGCGCTGCAGTCCCTCCCCCTGCTCAAGGGCAATCTCAGGCCGAGCAGCAAGATCGAACGAGTGGAGCGGGTGCTCCACTGGATGCGCAAGCGCGTCGAGATCCCGGACCACGTCCTGGACGCCTTCCACGAGGGCACCTGGAACGGCGGCACCGGAGCGCACACGATGCTGTGGAAATGGCTCTTCGATGCGGTGGAACTGCTCACGAGCTGGTTCCGACTGCCCGAAGACGAGCGGTCGCGCATCATCGCCGACCCCTGGGCCTGGCGCGACTGGGTCCGCACAGCCGGAGGGATGGCCTCCATGACCGAGGCGCTGCTCTACCTCGCCTTCCCCGGATACTTCCTCCCGATCGTCAATGTCGAGCACAAGCGCAGGATCCGCGCGGCATTCGGGCACCTGCTGCCCCACGGCGAGGCCACCGGCGACCCCGACCGGGACCTGTTCGAGATCACGTTGCGCCTGCAACGGCAGCACGGCGACCGGATCGACCTCTACAAGCGGCCGTTCAGGGACGAATGGAGGACGGCGATACGGCCCGGCGACGAACAGCGGGCCTGGTTCCTCCGCCCGCCGCAGGGCGGCGAAACAGGGCCGTCGCCGTGGACCGATCAGGGCTCGATCACCTTCCCCGGCGCCCGCCTCGGTCCGCTGCCGCAGACCATGGACCGGGCGGTGATCCGGAGTGCGGTCGAGAGCGGCTACGGCCACCTCGACTACGCCGACCGCCTGGCGCTGACCACGGAGATCCACTCGTTCTGGTCGCTGATCCAGCCCGACGACCTGGTGGTGACCGTAGTCGACGACCGGCTCTGGGCCGGCGTGGTCAAAAGTGAACCGACGCTCGGCACGGAGCCCGGAGCGGAACTGCACCGCGAGGTCGACTGGTACAACGAGAGGCCGATGGCGCTCGCCAATGCGCCGCAGTCGCTGCGGGCGGCGCTCCAACGCTCCGACCGGATCGTCGATATCAGCGGCGAGCTCAAGGAACTGTCGCAGTTGATCGGACTCGAGGCCGACTCGACCGAGGAGGCACGGCAGACCCCTCCCGTGGTCGATCCGCTCGATCCCGCACGGCTGCAGCGGCTGTCCGAGCGGATCCACTACGACCCCGACTGGCTGGGCGACCTGGTATCGCTGGTCAAGAGCCGGAAGCAGATCGTGCTCTACGGGCCGCCGGGAACCGGCAAAACCTATCTGGCCCAGGAACTCGCGGCGCACCTCACCGACCGCGACGCGGTGGAACTGGTGCAGTTCCATTCCTCCTATTCCTACGAGGACTTCTTCGAGGGTTTCCGGCCGACTCCCGCCAAGGACGGCTCAGTCGGGTTCGAGTTGAGGCCGGGGCCGCTCCGCGACCTGGCGCGCAAGGCGCACAACGATCCCCGTCCGCACGTGCTCATCATCGACGAGATGAACCGCGCCGACCTGTCGAGGGTCTTCGGTGAGCTCTATTTCCTCCTGGAGTACCGCGAGCGCTCGGTCCGCCTGCAGTACTCGCCCGGCGAATCGTTCTCGCTGCCGGAGAACGTCTACCTCATCGGCACCATGAACACCGCCGACCGGTCGATCGCGCTGCTCGACGCCGCGATCCGGCGCCGGTTCGCGTTCGAGGAGATGCATCCCGAGGAGTGGCCGGTGCGCGATCTCCTCACCCGATCGCTGGGCGGCGACGCCACCGACGATCCGCGTCCGGCGCTGCTGCGGGCGCTGAACGAGGCCATCCCCGAATCGGACCGAGACTTCAAGATCGGTCCCTCGTACCTCATGGGCTCCGAGGCCGAGACCGACGCCGGGCTCGCCCGGATATGGCGGCACGACCTGCTGCCGCTGCTGGAGGAGCACTTCCACGGCAGGCTCGGCCGTACCGAAATCAACGACCGGTTCGGACTCGACGCCGTCCGGCGGGCGACCGGAGCGGCGGCGAACCCGGACGCGGACCGGGAGCAGAACGCGACGTGACCGACCCCGTGGTGCTGGACGAGTTCCAGCAGCGGCCCGAAGTCCGCACCATCGACCACGACACCGCCGCCGCGCTCAGGGAGACCGGACTGGTCAAGGTCGCACCCGCGCCGGGCGGACGGTGGGGCCTGCGCGCCACCGGCAAGGTCGGCGCGGTCCGCATCGGCGACCTGGACGTCCAGGTCCAGCCCAAAATGGGCATCTCGCGGCTGCTGTTCCTGATCGGATACGCCAAGAACCCGAACTTCCGCCCCGAGGACGCCCCCGGAGCCGCCGAGGCCGACCTGTGGCCGGCGCTGGCCGAGTCCCTCGTCCGGTACGCCGAACGCGCGCTGGCCCGCGGCCCGATCCGGGGATACGCGTCGGTCGACGCCGCCTCGCCAGTGCTCCGGGGCCGCATGAGAGTGGCCGACCAGATCGGCGCCCGTCCCGGCCAGTCGTTCCCCCTGGAAGTGCGGTACGACGAGCACACCACCGATGTCGTCGAGAACCGGCTGCTCCGGACGGCGTTGCGGAGCATGGCCGACGTGCCCAGGCTGCCCGACGGGATACCGGCGCGGATCGCCCGGCTCGACGCACATCTCGGCGGGGCCGGAGTCCTGGCCGACACGAGGTCGATCCCGGAATGGTCGACCACCCGCCTCAACGCGCACTACACCGACGCACTCCGGATCGCCGAGATCGTGCTCCGCCACCAGTCGACGGAGACGGACCCCGGCGGGATGAACGTGGCGTCGTTCGTGGTCCCCGTACACCAGGTCTTCGAGGACTTCGTCACCGTGGCGTTGCGCGAGTCGTTCACCCGCCTCCGAGGACGGGTCGACGACCAGTTCCGCGGCCACCTCGACAACCAGCGGACCATCCAGATCAGAGCCGATGTCATCGTGTCCACGGGAAGCGGGACGGACGCGGTCTTGGACGCCAAGTACAAGTTCCAGGACAAGAGCGGCAACAATACCGACCACTTCCAGATCGTGTCCTATTGCACCGCGCTCGCCGCGACGACGGGTTGCCTGGTCTACGCCCACGGACTTCGGGAACCGGAGTGGCTGAGCGTCCGGAACTCCCCCATCCGCATCCTCAGGTTCCCTCTCGACCTCGAGGCGCCACCGACCACGATCCTCCGAAAGATCGGCGAGCTGGCCGAGCAGGTGCTCGGCCCCCTTCGCACTGGCCGCTCCAACGCGAACCTCGATTGACTCCTTGCTCTCTCCCGAGCGAATCGCAACCAGGAAGAAGGCTCGTCGGCCATCCCGAGCCAGGATTGCCGCCTGCGCAACCGAATTCAACCAAAGTCGGATATCCGACACAGGCCGACACGTGTGCGACACACAGGATGATCTTGTAACCAACCGGTCACGATATCCACAATCCCGGATCATGACGGAAAGTGACGGAGCGATCCCTGGCCCTCCTCCCCTGATGGAGCTGGGCCGCCAACTCATCTCCGAACGGACCCGGCCCCGACCGCGGCTGCCCAAGGGGTACGAGAAGACCGACATCCCGCGGGACATCTGCTCGCCGAAGACCCTGACACGTCTGGAGTCCGGGCGGTATCGCGGGCTCAAGGTCGGTACCGTGCTCGCGCTGCTCCGCTTCTACCGGACGCCGTACGAGCTGATGGACCACATCGCACGGCTCGCGGAGGCAGCCAGAGCAAGAGACTGGTGCAGCCACTACGCGAGCGTCCTGGAAGACCGCGGCTGGTTCTACCAGCAGTGCGAGGACAATGCCGGTTACCTGGCATTCCACTCGTTCTCAGTGCTCCCCTCGCGCATCCAGAGCGAGGCGTACTGCCGGATGATCCGAGATACGAGCGGCGTCTCCGGTGAAGACGAGTTCGACTGGGATGAGGGGCTGGAGTTCCGGATGACACGGCGTGAACGCTGGATCAGGTCCGAGCGCCCGGCCATGTTCCTGCTCGGTGAGGCCGCGCTGACGATCGACCTCGGCCCCGAGAAGGAAGAGATCCTGGCCGATCTGGGCAAGATCTCTGCCCTCCCCTTCGCCGATGTCCGGGTCATTCCGTTCAGCGCCGGCCGCTACAACCTGCAGACCTGGACGTTGAAGCTGCTGGAATACGACGACGGCGAGGAGACCATACTCAACGTCGAGGCGCCTCGGGGCTCGGGATTCATTCCCGCCGACTCGACGCGAGGTAGGTTCTTCACCGGTGCCTTCAAGCAGGCATCGGGCAAGTCGATCGCATTGGAGGACTTCCTGAAATGACGAGCATCGGGCCGTGGCGCAAGTCCAGCCGCAGCGGCGCGAACCAGGACGACAACTGCGTGGAGGTCCGTCTCAACGGCGAAACCCCGCAGGTGTCCGACAGCAAGCTCGCCGACGACCGCCCCATCCTCACCGTCGACGCGAGCAGCTACAACGCTCTACTCGCATGGGTGAAGGACGCCCCCGGGCAGTAGTGGTCGCGACAGCCCGGCGTGGAGGCAAGCGGGCTGCCGCCCACAAAGCACAGCACCATCCATCGCGTCGGCGGCGGCACCGAGAACCCGCCGCCGATCGCCTTCCCTCGAGCGACACCGTCCAGCGCTTCGGCGGCGATCGGGCGACCGCTAGCACGATTCCATGCAACTATGGTTCATGCAAGTATACTTGCATGAACCATAGTTGCATGAGATTAGGGAGGTTCATGGACAAGCCCGCGGTGCTCTTCGACCGGGACCGCGAATGGCGGGCCCTGGACCGGTTCGTCAACAGCCCCGCGCCCGAACCGACGCTCGGCATCGTCAGCGGCAGGCGACGCCAAGGCAAGACCTTCCTGCTGCAGGCCCTCACCCACGCCACCGGCGGGTTCTACTTCGCCGCCGAAGAGGCCACCGAACGTGAATCCCTGGCCCAGCTCGGCCGGGCCCTGGCCGACTACCTCCAGACCCCCGGCACCTTCGAGTTCGACTCCTGGAACGAGGCGCTGAACCAGGTCCTGGAGCACTGCGCGGGCCGCAGCGTCGTCATCGACGAGTTCCCCTACCTGATCGGCGCCTCCCCAGCCCTCCCGTCGATCATCCAGCACCAGATCGACTCCCGCGAGCGGGCGTGGACCGAGGCCGCGCCGACCCGCCTGATCCTGTGCGGGTCGGCGATGGCGACCATGGGCGGCCTGCTCAGCGGCGACGCCCCCCTGCGCGGGCGAGCCTCCCTCGAGCTGATCGTCAAACCGTTCGACTACCGCACCGCCGCCGAATTCTGGCAGGCCGACGACCCGAGGCTCGCCGCACTCCTGCACGCCGTCACCGGCGGCACCCCCGCCTACCGCACCCGGTACGTCGACCATCATGCGCCGCGGGACCTCTCCGAGTTCGACGACTGGGTGATCGGCCACGTGCTCGACGACCGGAGCCCCCTCTACCGCGAGGCCCGCTACCTCATCACCACCGAGAGCGGCGTCCGCAGCCCCTCGCTGTACCACGCCGTACTCGGTGCCATCGCCGCCGGCCGCCACACCCGGGGCGGCATCGCCGAGCACTGCGGACGCCAGGCCTCCGACCTCACCCACGCCCTTTCGGTCCTCGAAGACTGCGACCTGATCCGCATCGAGCCCGACGCCTTCAAGGCCAACCGGCACCTGTTCCGCATCAACGAGCCGCTGATCGAGTTCTACGAAGCGATCATGCGCCGCTCCTGGTCCCGGCTCGAACTCGGCCAGGCCGCCTCGGTCTGGGAGGAGAGCAAGCCGCAGTTCCACAGCCGGGTGATGGGCCCGCACTTCGAGCAACTGTGCCGCGCCTACACCGCCTCCGGCGACCGATTCGGAGCCTTCCCCGCCGCGGTGGCCGCCGGGACCATGACCGACCAGCGGACCCGCACCCCGATCGAGATCGACGTCGTCGCCACCGGCCCGACCGAGCCGGGACGGCCGAGCGAGGTGCTCTGCATCGGCGAAGCGAAGTGGGGCACCCGCATGGACCTGCACCACCTCGCGAGGCTCGCCCGGGTGCGGGACTTGCTGGAACGCAAGCACCACCGGGCCGCCGACGCGGCCCTGGCCTGCTTCAGCGCCGCCGGGTTCAGCGACGACCTCACCGCCGAGGCGGCGAAGGACCCCCGGATCCAACTGATCGGGCTCGACGAGCTCTACCGCTCCTAAGGCGCATCGATGACCTGGGTGGCGACGGTGACGGTGTCGCTGAGACGGTTGCGGGAGCGCATGAGTCCGTCGGGCCGCTCGGTGAAGCCGTCGAGGCCTTCGAGGCCGTGGGACTGGTCGAACACGGTGAAGTCGAGCAGGTGGGCCTGACCGTGGACGGTGACGGTGACCCCTTCGTCGGGGACATTGTAGAACCAGATCTGCGTCGGGCCCTCGCCATCGGCCGGCGGGTCGATCTCCGCGCTCGCGGTAGTGCCGTCCGGCAGGGCGACCTCGGCTCGTTCGGGTCCGCCGTCGACGGCCAGCCACATCGTGTTCGCCCCGCGCGGCGAGGAGAGGTGGAGCGTCACCGAGCCGGCCTCCTGGGCGACGTAGGCGGCCTGCGGCGGCTCCAGGTCGACCGGGTCGGCCGTGCCGTGGCCGGTGACCGGCGCGGACGCGGCGACGTAGGCCTCCGGCAGCCCGGAGCCTTCCAGGCCGTCCTCGGTGACGTACCGGGAGGTCCACTCCGAACGGTCCCGGTCCCGGCTCACCCACGCCGCGACGCCGCTGTCGGCGTCGATCACATAGGACAAATAGGCTTGGCGGGGGCGGTCGGCGTCGAACCGGTCGACCGCCAATCCGGCGGCGACCAGCGCCAGCGCCGACACCGCTGCGGTCGAGGGCACGAACCACGGCGCCCGGGTCGCCGTGCCGCCGAACATGGTCGCCACCGGCAGCACCGGGGCGGCGAACAGGACGATCAGCACCGCCGGGACGGCGGCGAGCTCCATGCCGAACGCCTCGATGAGGTTCGACGTCCAGCTCAGTTGCACCACCACGGGCACCAGTGACAGCGCGAAGACCGCGTAGCCGACCGCGCGGAGCGCCCGGCGGCGCCGCTCGAGGGCCATCGCGACCACCAGGCCGACCGCGGCCAGCGCGGGCACGGCGAATACGAACGAGGCTCCGGGGACGGCGAAGGCGGTGGCGATGCCGAGCCCGGCCAGCCACATCAGCGGCGCCAGCGCCAGGGCCGCGCGGCCGAGCACGCCGCGCAGGAGCACGTACCAGGCGGCCACCGCCGCGAGTGCGAACGCCAGGATCGCCAGGTAGTAGAAGGTGCGGTTGAACAGCAGGCCGAAGGTGTCGGCGTAGCCGGGGCGGAGTGCCTGCAGGGCGGGCCACAGGCCTATCGCCGCCGCGGCCGCGAGCGTGATGGGCGCGGTGAAGGCGAGGCAGGCTCCGGCCAGGCGCGGCAGGCTCAGCAGGCGCCGCGCCCGCGCGAGACCGGCCGCCGCCAGGGCGGCGGCGAGACCGGCGAAGGCGAGCGGCGCGTTCCATGCCTGGTCGTAGTGGATCAGGGCGCCGAGGAACCCGAAGAAGGTCCGGTCGCGGTCAGCCTCCAGTTCGGTCAGGTCCATGCCGGACAGTTCGCGGGCGACGCCGAGGGCGTTCTCGCCGTGGTGCTGGAGGCTGGCCGGGTCGAGGTGGTCGGTGTCGTCGCGCGGGGTGTGGTACCAGGAGGCGCCGCCGATGAAGGCGGTGTTGAGGCCGATGTACCCGGCTTCGGCGAAGCGGGTGAAGTCGGTGTCGTTGGGCAGTTGCCGGTAGGCCTCGATGGCCGAGGAGTCGCCGTGCGGGTGGGGTGCGGCCGAGGCGAATAGGTCGATCAGCTCGGCGTTGGCCTCCGAGGTCTCGAACATCAGGGAGGGTCCGGAGACGCCGCGCGCCTCCAGGTTGTGGACGACTGTCGGCCGGTCGGTCGCCGGGTGGGCGCGGGTGTAGGCCTCGGCGCCGAGCAGTCCCATCTCCTCGCCGTCGGTCAGCAGCACGACGATGTCGTTGCGGTGGGGGCGGTCGAGGCTGAGCGCCCGAGCGGTCTCGACGAGGGCGGCGACTCCGGAGGCGGCGTCGGCCGCGCCGGGTCCCGAGGGCACCGAGTCGTAGTGGGAGGTGAGCAGGACCGTGCCGGTGGGGTCGGTGCCCGGCAGGGTCGCGACGATGTTCGCGACCGAGCCGAAGTGGACCCGGCCGTCGGCGGTGTCGCGGGCCGGTCCGGTCTCGACCTCGACGTTGAAGCCAAGCGTCTCGAGCCGGTCGACCAGGAGGTCCCTGACTCGGTCGTTGGCGTCCGTGCCGATGGGGTGGGGTTCGGCGGCGACGGCCTCGACGGTGTCCCAGGCGCGGTCGGCGCTGAAGGCGCGTTCGGGAGCGTCGGCGGGTGCGGGCGACGGCGAGGCGGTGTCGGCGGCCCAGTTCGCGACGGCGAGCCCGGCCAGGACGGCCAGGAGCGCCAGCGCGGCCCAGGGGCGGGCGGGCAGAGCGAGTATGCGGCCGTTCATCGGCGGTCCTCGGGGTTCGGAGCCGGGGGACGCACCCACTGTACTGGTCGGCGCTCGCTTGATGTCGACCTCCGGTGCCGATCGCGACCTGAGCGAACGATTCCCGGCGGCCCGCGGCGCGCCCGGTGACCCCGGTCGGTGTTCACATGGGACCTTGTGCCGAAACGCCTTCTGGGCCACCATAAGGGCGAATAGCCCAGACCCCCTGGAGCCCGGCATGATCACGCTCAAAAGCCTTCTCACCGATTCACGACAGGAGCGCCTGCTCCCCGCCTGGTGGCAGGACCTGGTCACCACGCTGCTGTCCCTCTGGTTCATCGGAGGATTCACCCTCGATCTCTGGGCGCACGCCACCGGGCGCCCCGAGTCGTTCTGGACCTGGTGGCACCTGTCCCTCTACTCGGGATTCGCCGCGCTCGCCGGATGGGTCGCCCTGCTGGTGCTGCGCAATCTCATCGCCGGCCGTCACGGCCCGGCGGCGGTGCCGGTCGGCTACGGCCCCGCGGTCGTCGGCGCCCCGCTGTTCCTGCTCATGGGCGTCGCCGACATGCTCTGGCATTCGGTGTTCGGGATCGAGACGTCCATCGACGCCTTCTTCAGCCCCTCGCACCTCGGTTTGGCGGTCGGCTCGGGGATGATGGTGATCGCCCCGTGGCTGGCGGTCTGGCGGCGCCGCGACCTGTCCGCCTCACCCAGGCTGGGGCCGGTCGTCCCCGGTTTCATCGGCTTCAGCCTGTTCCTGCTGATGCTGCTGATGTTCTTCCGGTACGTGAACGCCTTCGCCTGGACGGCCGAGGACGTGGTGTGGATGTTCCAGCCGACCGAGGAGCACGGCCACTTCCCGCCCGAGGCCCGGGGGCTGGCCGGCGCGGTCGTCGGCGCGAACGCGATCCTCACCGGTTCGATCCTGGTCGTCGCCCGCCGTTTCCGGGCCCCGGCGGGCGCCCACGCGATCCTGTTCGCCGGGCCGGCCCTGGTTTCGGGGGCCACCGTCGGCTTCGACAACCTCGGCATCATGGCGGTCCTGCTGGGATCGGGCGTCCTGGCCGACCTGTGGACGAGGGTCAGGCCGCTCCACGCGGCGCGGCGGGCGGACCTCCTGGCCTTCGCCGCCGGCTGGTCGGTGGTGACGTGGCTGGCCTATTTCGTCGTGTCGAGTGTGGAGGCCGACGACTGGCCGGCCCCGGAGATGTGGACGGGACCGCCGGTCGCGGCGGCGCTGGCGGCGGTCCTGGTGGTCCTCCTCGTGCACCCGCGACCGGCCGAAGCGCCGGAGTAGTCGCCGGTGCGGCGATGCGGGCCGGGCGGTTCGCATCGCCGCGGCGGGCCTACCGGGGTTCGCTCGCGACCTGGACGTCGAAGTTCCATTCGCCGCCGTCCTCTCCGGCGAAGGTGACGGTGGTGTCGTACTCGTCCCCGGTCTCGGGGTCGGTGAGCACGCAGTCGACTTCCTTGCCCTCGGAGGGAATCACGGCGTCGTCTCCGCAGTCGACGTCGGGCCGGGTGCCGATCTGCTCTTCCAGGGCGTCGGCGGCGGCGTCGGCGATGGAATCGGCCGAGATGGTCCGCCCGGCCTCCGCCGTGCAGGCGGAGAGCGCCATGGCGGCCGCGGCGAGCGGGACGCCGAGTGCGATTGGCTTCCTCATGGGCAGGCCTTCCTATGTGGTCGTGTCTGCGGGCCCGTGCGCGAGCGGGGATCCGACCACGCCGAAGGGCCGCCTCACAGGCTAGCGGCCATGGGCAACCGTCGCCGGGAACAACGCCGGTCGGGCCTCGATGCGGTGGGCGTCAGCAGGTGTCGGTACCGACGTAGGTGTAGGTGAGGGTGATCCGGTCGTCGTAGCCGCGCTCGGTCCCGCCCGCGGGCCCTTGGGAGGAGACCTCGCAGTCGTCGTAGCGGGGTCCTTCGTGCGTCCGCCGGCGGCCGTGGACCACCACCTCGGTGAACCCCTCCTCGGCGAGGATCCGCTTCGCGTCCGAGACCGACTCGCCCGTGACGTCGGGGATCACGCCGGTGGCGTCCGGGCTCTCGGAGGCCGGGGGGCTCGACGGCGAGGTGCTGGGCTCGTCCGATGGCGGTTCGGATTCGGACTCGGACGGTTCGGCGCCGGGTTCGGTCTCCGATTCGATGCTCGGCGGCTCGCCGGTCGTCGGCGTTCCGGGGGCGTCGCTGGACTCCGGGGCCGGCGGGTCCTGCCGGTCCGGCTCGGCCTCGGACTCCGATGCGGACTCGGATTCGGGGAGGCCTCCGAGCTCGGGCAGGTCGATCGCGCTGTCGCCGACGACCTCGGTGAAGGCCATGTCGCCGCGGACGAGTCCGACGCCGATCGGCGCGGCGATCGCGAACAGCAGCGCCAGGGCGACCACCAGCACCCCGAACGGCAGCATCGAGTGCGGGCGAGGATCGCCGACGGGCCCGGACGTGCCGGACTTGGCCGCGCCCGCGAGCGCGGCGAGCGCCGCTCCCTCCGAGACGGCCAGCTCGGGCATGGCCGGAATAAACAGGTCGGCGTTGAATCGCTCGCGCAGCCTCGAGGCCAGGATCGGCGTCCGGGCGGCGCCGCCGACGACCATCAGTTTCACCGGATCGTCCGGGGTGAGGCCGGCCCGGTCCATGGTGCGCTCGACCAGGGCGATGGTCGCGGCGACCGGGTCGGCCACGACCTGTTCGAACTCGGTCCGGGTCAGCTCCGGCCCGAACCCGGCGTCGACGGTCACCGTCGCCCAGTCGGACAGCTTCTCGCGGGCGGCCCTGATCCGGTCGAGCAGTTCCGCGCGGTCGGCCGGGTCGCCGGTGCCGTCGATCCGGCTCGCGAATTCCGGGTGGTCGGGGCGGTGCCTCCCGGCGAGGTAGGCGCCGAGGAGCTCGTCGAAGCGCCGCCCGCCCACGTCGTCGAGGTGGTCGGCGGCCAGGACCGTGAAGCGGTCGTCCTCGGCGGTCACGACGCTGACGTTGCAGGAGGAGGCGCCGAGGCTGTAGACGACGAGCGGGGTGCCGGGTGCCGGCTCGCGTCCGACGACGCCGGTGTAGTAGCGGGCGGCGGCCTCGGGTTCGGCGATCGGCTCGGCGTGGCCGAAGCCGGCCCGGTCGGCCTCGGCGGCGCGGGCACGGCGCCGGGGCTCGTCCCAGGAGGCGGGCATGACCAGGGCGGCCGGGGCGGTGGGGAGCTCGTCGGAACCGGGGTCGACTCGTTGGGCACGTGGACGTTCTTCGCCGCGGCAGACCATGACCGTCGTCGTCGAGGACCCCAGGTCAATGCCCACTGCGGCCGGCGGGCGGGAGGGATGCATGGGGACGAGTCTAGGCAAAACCGGCCGTGAAGAGAAACTACGGCGCGTAGCCGTCCCAGTCGGAGCGCACTGTGACGACCTGCCCACCGATGGGGGTCGCCGCCGATTCTCACCCGAAAGGCACCGCCCGCCCCTCTACTCCCTCCGGGTGAAGTCCGGTGGCCCGCGGCGGTGGTCCTGCGAGCGCTCCCGCGCCGCGCTCCCACCTCCTGCGGAGGCGGCTGCCCAGGGGCGCAACGGTTCATCGCTGCGGTGGTCGCCGGTCGCCCCGGGTGGTCTGCGGTGGGCCCGGTGCGGCGGCGCGTATGTACGCTGAGAGACGCCTCTTGCGCGAGCAGTGACCCATGCTCGCGGTTCTCGTTCCCCGAAACGCCCCCAGGGAGACCGTGTGGATACTGGAACGCTCGTCGCCGAGCGGTACCGGCTCGACGCCATGATCGCCTCGGGCGGCATGGGCGCGGTGTGGCGCGCCTTCGATTCCTACCTCGAGCGCACCGTGGCGGTGAAGATCCTCCATGCGGCCCTTGCCGACCGGGATTCGAGCCACCGTTTCGCGAGGGAGGCGCGGATCCTGGCCGGGTTGAAGGGGCCCGGCCTGGTGGACGTCTACGACTACGGCGAGACCGTCGAGGGCGGACGCCCGGTGCGGTACATCGTCATGGAGCTGATCGAGGGCCGCACGCTGACCGGACTGCTCGAGGAGCACGGCCGGCTCGCGCCCGAGGAGGCCATGCGGTACGTCGCCGCCGTCGCCGAGGCGCTCGACGCCGCCCACGAGCGCGGGGTGGTGCACCGGGACATCAAGCCGGGCAACCTGCTGATCGAGCCCGACGGCTCGCCGAGGCTGGTCGACTTCGGGATATCGCTCGACGAGAACCGGTCCCGGCTGACCTCGCCCAACGGCATCCTGGGGACCCCGTCCTACGTGTCACCGGAGCAGCTCAACGGCCGGAAGGTGTGCCGCTTCGCCGACTTCTACTCGCTCGGCGCGGTCGCCTACGAGTGCCTGTCCGGCCGGCCGCCCTTCGCCTCGGACGATCCTCTGGATACCGTCCACATGCATCTCTACGAGGAGCCGCCGTCGCTGCCGCCCGAGATCCCGGGCCGCGTGGGCGAGGTGGTCGCGCGCTGCCTGAAGAAGAACCCGAAGGAGCGGTGGCCGACCGGCTCCGAGCTGGCCGCGGCCTGCCGGGCCGCGGTCGAGCCGGTCGCCGTCCCGGCGCAGCGGACCGGCGAGACCCGGCCGACGCCGCCGGCCGCGACCGAGGAGCTCGGCGGCCGGGAGCGGCGGCGCGGCCGGAAGTCCCTGCTCCTGGCCGGGTTGGTCCCGGTGCTCATCGCGGTCCTGGTGGCGGTGGTGTGGCGCCCCTGGGTGGGCACGGCGGTCGGCTCGGACGAGTCGCTGGAGCACCCCGCCCCCGCCTCCGATTTCGTCTCCAGCAGTGTCGTCCCCGGCGGAGCCGGGATCGAGCCCTCGCCGGTGGACGAGGCGACCGACCCGCCCGGTGCCGACCAGACGCTCGAACCGGCCGCGGACTCGACCGAGGTCGCCCCGGTGGAACCGGCGCCCGAGCCCGACGAGCCGACCGCGGCCCCGCCGGCGACCGGCGCGGAGCTCCCCGACGTCATCGGCATGGAGGCGGACGACGCCGAGCAGCACCTGACCTCGCTGGGCTACACCCGGGTGGCCGTCGCGCCGACGCTCCTGCCCGAACCGGGCGCCCGGACCGGCGGGTGCAACATCGTCTCCCAGAACCCCGACGGCGGCGAATGGGTCGAATACGACCGCAAGGTCACCATCTCCTACTTCGGGCTGAAGGACTGCCCCTGAGGCGAGGCGCGTCGACTGACGCCCTCCCTCCGAGGACCGTCCTTCCGCCGTGCAACCCGGCGGCGGTCCGGCTCCGTAGTAACGGGGGACGGAGACGCGACGGAAGGCCCCAATGACCCCCGAGCAAGAAGTCGAGTTCTGCGAATACGTAGAAGCCCGCCGCGGCGCTCTCCTGCGCACGGCGTTCCTGATGTGCGGCGACTGGCACCGCGCCGAAGACGCCGTGCAGACTTCGCTGGTCAAGCTGTACTCGGCATGGACCCGGACGCGCCGGGACAGCGCCGAAGCCTACACCCGCAGGATCATCGCCAACTCGCTGATCGACGAGTCGCGCCGGGGATGGTTCCGGCGCGAGCGCTCGTTCGCCGAACCGCCCGGCCCGACGGCCGGTGAGCACACCCACGACGACCGCCTGACCGCCGTCGCCGCCCTCGCCCGGTTGCCGCCCAGGCAGCGGGCGACCCTGGTGCTCCGATTCTGGGAGGACCTGTCGGTCGAGGAGAGCGCGCGGATACTGCGCTGCTCGGTCGGGACCGTCAAGAGTCAGACCGCGCGGGGGCTGCAGACGCTGCGAGCCCTGTACGAGAACGCCGATTTCACCGGCCAAGGAGCCCCATCGTGAACCCCGACGAAATCCGTAGACTCTTCACGTCAGCGCTGGCCGATCCCGAACCCGTGCACCGGGCCGGAACCGACGCCATCGTCGCCGCCGGCCGCCGATCGGTCCGGCGGCGGCGAACCGCCATCGCCGGCTCGAGCGGACTGGCGGTGCTCGCCGCCGCCGCAATGGTCCTCGCCGCCCCGGTGGTCCTCTCCGGCGAAGACCGGCCGCCGGTCGGCCAGGCCGGGCCCGAACCCCCCGCGGAGACCACCGAGGACGGCGAGGAGCTCCCGTACGAGCCGTGCCCCGGGCCGACCGAGGAGATGACCTCCGAGCAGCTCGAGACCTCGGCGATGTACGAGGCGGCCCTGGACGAGGCCGTCACCGAGATCGGCGGCAGCCTCGGCGCGCTCTGCGTCGAAGGCCAGACCGACTACGACGGCTTCCACTACGACCCGGACTTCGGCGGCTACCGGTACCACGAGATCGCCGTCTTCCCCGACTCCGGCGGCGACGCGGACCTCACAGTGGAGGTCCGGGACCCGGTCGAGGGGCCGCTCGAGGAACGGATGGAGCAGATCGCCGAGTGCGGCGAGGCCGCCGACTGCACCTGGAACCACGGCTCCGAGGCCGGCGCCCTGCTCGAGACCGAAGGAGACCGCCGGGTCGTGGTCGACGAGGACGAGAATCCCGAAGGCGACCCGATCCCCTTCAGCGGCGTCCTGCTCGGCCTCGCGGACGGCACGGTCGTCCGGGTCGAAACGGGCGGCGGCGAATACGGCCTCGAGCCCCTCGAGGTCACGCACGAAGAGCTCGCCGGGATCGCCGCCGCCATCGCGGGCGGCGAGGAGTCGCCGACGCGGGAGCACGACGAGGGGTACCTCATCCCCGAAGACGGCGAACTGATCGAAGCGTTCACCCAAGCCGTGGTCGCGACGGTTCCCGAAGCCGAGATCGCGGAGGGGGAGCCGACCGGGTTCGCCCCGGCCGCCGACGACCACTACGGCAACGACGGCACGGAGCTCGCCTACCTGGAGGTGGACGTCGGCGGCGAGGCGGTGACGTTCTTCCTCCAGAAGACCCCGATCGAGGCTCCCGGCGACGGCGGGGCCACCCGGACCGCCGCTGAGCACTACGCGCGGTGCACCCTCGCCGCGGACTGCGAGTTCACCGAGCTAGACGGATCCACCGCCCTGACCCACCGCACCTACGGCGGCGGTCAGACGGAGCTGACCTCGATCGAGCACCGGGCCGCCGACGGCTGGGCCATCGGCGCCGGCGTCGTCGGCGGCACCGCCGACCCTCCGGTCGGCTTCGAGGCGCTGGATGAGATCGTCCACCAGATCCGCTGACCGGTCGGCAAGTAGGGCTCAGCGCTTGGTAGGTTCGCGCCGTGACCGCCGAGCCCTCCGCACCGATCCACTGGCGTTCGCTGCTCGTCCCGGTCTACGGCCCCACCACGCTGATCTCGATCGGCACCGGCGCGATCGTGCCGCTGATCGCGCTGTCGGCACTGGACCTGGGCGCCACGGTCCCGCAAGCCGCGGTCGTGGCCGCGCTCCTGGGATTCGGCCAGTTGGCCGGGGACCTGCCCGCCGGAGCGCTGGCCCAGCGGTTCGGGGAGAAGCGGATCCTGTTCGCCGCGTGCCTGGTCGACGCCGCGGCGCTCTTCGTCGGCGCCGTGACCGGCTCGCTCGCCGTGTTCTCGGCGGCGGTGTTCGTCTGGGGCCTGGCGACGGCGGTGTTCGGGCTGGCCCGGCACGCCTACCTGGCCGAGGCGGTCGCGACCCACTACCGCGCCCGGGCCCTGTCGACGCTCGGCGGGACCTTCCGCATCGGCCTGTTCATCGGGCCGTTCGCCGGCGCGTTCCTGGTCGACCAGTTCGCGCTCGGGGCGGCCTACGCGTTCGCCGGGTCGATGAGCCTCGCCGGAGGGCTGCTCGGCCTCACCCTGCCGAGGCTGCCCGCCGACGGCCGCGCCGCGCCCGCGGCGCCCCGGCGCGGCACCTGGTCGGTACTGGTGGCCCACCGCAGGGCACTGGCGACGGTGGGGGTGGGGATCCTGCTGATCTCGGTCGCCCGCGCCACCCGGCAGAGCATCGTGCCGCTCTGGGCCGAGTCCCAGGGGCACGACGCCACCACCACCAGCCTCATCTTCGGGGCCGCGGCGGCGGTGGACATGCTCCTGTTCTATCCGGGCGGCGCGATCATGGACCGCTTCGGCCGGCTCTGGGTCGCGCTGCCGGCCATGGTGGTGCTCGGCACCGGCTTCCTGATCCTGCCGCTGACCGCCTCGGTGGCGACGATCGGGCTGGTCGCCTGCCTGATGGGGCTGGGCAACGGCATCTCTGCCGGCATCGTGCTCACGCTCGGCGCCGACGTCGCTCCGTCCGAGGACCGCCGCCAGTTCCTCGGCGGCTGGCGGCTGTGCGCCGACCTGGGCAACGTCGCCGGTCCGGGGATCATCAGCCTGGTCACCCTGGCATTCCCGCTCAGTGCGGCGGCGGTGGCGCTGGGCGCCGTCTCGTGGCTCGGCGCCGGATGGCTCGCCAAGTGGGTGCCGCGGTACTCCCCGAAGCCGCCGCGGGAGCGAGCCCCGGTCGGCTGAGCGGGCGTCCTCGTGGCGGCGTCGTTCCTGCCGGGCCAGAGCAGTTTCCGATCCCGGCCCGCGACCACTGACGGTCGCCGGGAGCGGCGCTCGGCAGGATCTCCGTGCCGAGGACCGCTCCCCGAGCGGCCGCTACCGCCGGCTTCCGTCCAGAAGGTCGCAGTCGTCGAGCCGCCAGCCCTCGACGGTGGCGCGGAAGGTGAAGGTCATGGCCCGGTGGGTGCGGCCGTCCTCCACCATCGCCACGATCTCGGCGATGTCGGGACCCGGGCAGGCGATGCGCCGCACGCGGACCCGCCGGAACCGCGAGGGTACTCGTCGTCGTACCCGCGCGAATGCCACCCAGCCGTGCGCGGTGGCGAGCTGCTTCGCCCCCGCGGCGGGCTTGCGTCCGGTGAGGACATTGAGGAAGTAGCAGGAGACGTTGACCGCCTGGCGCGGCGAGAGTCGGTCGGACTGGGGCACGGCATCGTTGCGGCGCACTATCGTTCCTCCAGAAAAATGGTGGGCTTTTTCCATTGAGGAAGGAATCTAGACATCACCATCGGTGAAGTCAAACGCACCCTTGGTGATCGATCCGTTCACCCGATGCGATGACTGTGGACCCTGTACTGTGACGGGAACTCGGATCGGTCGACGTAAGCGACACAGCCGCGGGGGTAAACCGGCACCGGATGCCGAACCCTACAAAAATCGGCGAATCGGCCCCGTGTGTCGCCACCGGCGTCGGCGCCTCAGGATTCGAGCAGCGATTTCATCTTGTCGGCGATCATGACGGTCGCGCGCTGCGGCATGAATCGGGCGAGGCGGTCGAGCAGGCGGGCGTCGCCCCCGATGCGGACACGGAAGCTGCCCTTCTCGACCGCATCGAGGATTTGAGCGGCGGCCTCGTCGGCGGCGGTGAGTTTGCGGGCGGCGCCGGACGAGCCCTTGCCGCGGTCCATCTCGACTCCGGAGTGGGTGAGGATGTCGGTGCCGACACCTCCGGGGAAGACCACGCTCACGGCCACGCGGGTCTCCCGCAACTCGGCGTAGAGGCCCTCGGTGAGCAGCCTGACCGCGGCCTTGCTGGCGCCGTAGGCGCTCTGCCCGGGCACCGGGGCGAGCGCGCCCATGCTGGAGACGTTCACCAGGCTCGCCTCGGGGCGCTCGAGCAGGATCGGCAGGAACGCCTTGACCGTGTTGACCACGCCCCAGAAATTGACCGCCATGACCCGTTCGATCTCTTCGAAGTCCAGGTCGTTGACGCGGGCGAAGCGGTGCACGATGCCGGCGACGTTGAGCAGCCCGTCGATCCGGCCGAAGGTCCCTTCGACCTCGGCCGGGAGCCGCCCGACCGCATCGCGGTCGGCGACGTTCAGCTTGTGGGTGGTCAGCCGGTCGTCGGCGGCGGCGAGTCCGACGGTCGAGGCGAGGCCCTCTTCGCTGAGGTCGACGGCGGCGACGCGCGCGCCGCGGCGGAGCAGGCCGAGCACGACCTCCCGGCCGATGCCGTTCCCGCCCCCGGTGACGACGAAGACCCTGTCTGCTGGCTCCACGCCTTGAATGTATGACTTTCGGCGGCTTCGCGCGGCCGGTTGCCGAATGACGGCGGTCTCAGGCCCAGGTCCGGGCCGGTTCACTCCGGTGGGCGGTCTTCGCCTCGCTGCCCTGCCGACCGGACGAGAACCGCTCGGACTGGCGCACGGTGCTCAGTGCTCAAACTCGGAGCGAACGGTTGGTGGAGGCCGTGGCGACCGCTCGCCGCTTCAACGCCTTGAAGCTCGCTTACGGCACCGGTCCCAGGCTCGGGCGGATCTGCTCGGCGAGGTCGACCATCGCCTCGGCGGCTTCGTCGGGCTCCGGCGTCTCAGGCTCGTCGAAGCCTTCCCTGGTAAGCGCGATCTTCACGGCCACGTTGCTTTCAGTGAAGGTGCCGATGAGGGCGAGCCCACTGCCCTCCGGGTCCCATGTCAATCGATCATCGCTGACTTCAATGAAATGCAACACCTGCGACGACTCCCATGCAGTCTCGACCGGGATCGCCACCGGATCGGGCACGGACTCGAGATTCTCGTCGGCGTCGTCCGATGTGTAGGACCACCAGTGACCGAAGTCGTGGTTCGGGTCCTGCCCGGCGGCCTCCCCGGCCGGTTCCCGCAGCAGCTCGATCGAGAGGTACACCCAGGTCTCGTTGGTACCGTCGTGATATCGGACATCGCAATAGGTGTCTCCCGAGACCGAGATCGACTCCTCTTCCTCGTCGCCGTAGTCCGGTCCGGTCGACTCGGTCGGCCCGAGCATCGTCTCGAGACCCGTCAGGTCCGCCACCGAGCAAGGATCGGTGGGAATGGTGTAGTAGTCGAGCTCGGCGTCAGTCTCAGTCGCCGGGGATTCGGTGGGGGGCGGGTCCTCTTCGCCGCCGCCGGTGCAGCCGATCGCCGCCACCAGGAGGACGGCCGCCGCCAGCGGCGGGGCGGACCGGAGAGCGGAACGGGCCATCAGTCCTTCTCCCCGGGGATGAGGACTTGGGGGTCGGAATTGTAAAAGCCCTCCCAGGTGCCGTAGTCGATCGCGAAGCTGTTCTTTGCGTCGTCCCTGGCCGAGCGCAATTGCTCCTTGGCCGCCTCCGCGGTCGCCAGCAGCTCGCTCTTCAGCTTCGACGCGTTCTGCGACTCCAGCCCCATCTCGTAGTCGAATTCCAGAGCGTCGAAGAAGCCGTTCACCCAGTCGCTGACCGACGAGTCGTCCTTGCCGATAGTTTCGGATATGCCGTCCCCCAGGCTGATGAGGACCCCCGAGAAGGGGACATGACTGAAGACGGTCCGAGCCGAGATCTTGAGACTGGGGTTGCTGCCGGACTTCAACTCGTCGATCTGGTCGTGGACCTTGTCGAGCGCCTCGCCCAACTGCAGCTGAGCGGTAAGCTTGGCGGCGCATTCGGCGGCGCCTCCGGACAGAAGTCCGGCGGCGATCAGCCGGTGGAAGCCGGCCGCGGGCCGGAGGCGGTTGCCGTACTTCTCCATGCCTTCGTCGGCGTCGGAACCCTCCCAGGCTTCGAACAGCTCGCGGATCTGCTTGAACCCTCCGTCCTGGTGGGTCTCGATGAGCGAGTCGATTGTCTCGGCCATGGGCGCCGCCTGCCGGAGCAGCCCGTCGATCTGCGCGAGCGAACCGTCGTCGAGCACCTCGAAGAAGGCGCTGCGGATCTCCTCGAGCGCCGTCTCCGTGTCCGCGCTCGCCGCCTGGTCGATGGCGGCCTCGTCGGCCTCGGTGGCGTCCTTGGGGACGCGGAAGGGGAGTATGTGGGGAGGCCGGTGCGGATTCTGCAGGTCCTGGGTGTTGGTGTTGCCCAGGATCGACTGATTGTTGCGTCGGGACCTGTCGGCCGCCTCGTCAAGTGAGAGCTTGATGATGAACTCATAGTCCGGCCACGCCGACAAAGCGTGTTCCCGTTGGTACATCTCCAGGAAGGCCGGGTGGAGTTCGCTGATCTTGTCCCTGATGTCGCCGTAGGTATTCGGCAGCGAGCCGAAGTCGATGCCTTCGTAGTAGCTCAAGACGCCTCCCGGTAGATCGCGTCGCAGTGCCGCTGGTCATTGCGCTTCAACGTGCCTCGTCGGCCGTTAGTAGGGGCCGTACCCGCCGTTGAGATGATCCGCGTACGGGTTCTCATCCTTCTCGTCCGGGTCAGGAGGGGCCGCCGGCGCGTCCTCGTAGTTCTCCGAGGGCGAGGAGTCGTAGCCGTTGTCCTCGATCTCCGACTCCATGTCGCCGAAGGACTGGACGAGCTCGCCCTCGAGGATCTCCTGGTCCTGCGCGATCTCGATGAGCGTCGGTCCGAGGGTGCGGACATTCTGGCCGGTCTCGTGGACGATCTCGTAGAACAGGTTGAACATGTCGTTCCAGGTCCCGGCCAAGTCGTGGTCACCGAACGCCCCGCTTCGGCCGCGTCCGGCGTCGGCGGCCTGCGACGTGATGTCGTCGTAGAAGTTCGCGATGTCGGGGCAGGCGGTACGTCCGACTTCGTCGATGAGTTGCGGGTCGTATCTGATCCTGTCGCCCAACCGGTCTCCAACTGGGGTCACTCGTGTCGGTACTCGTCGCTTGTCGGGCGCTCCGTCCGGGGTGGCACACGAGGTCGCGCGCGACGCTCGTCGATCATGACACGATCGTGCAATACGCGCTCCACCACTGGCCGACGCCGTTCGCGGTCGCATCGGGTCCCTACCGGACCTCCTCGGCGGGGCTGCCGTCGCTCGGAGAAGCGTCGTTCCGCGTCCGGTCGCACCACTGCTCCATCTCGCGGGTGCGGACCGGTCCGATCGGGCCGCAGTGGTCAAGAAGCCCGGACCCGAGCTGGGTGATGACCACTCCGGTCAGCTCGGGGTCACCTGACACGGCGGCTGCGGCCAGCCGGATCGCGACGCCCGAGACGACGACCGCGATCTCGAAGGCGACCAGCGGCCTTCGCGCCCATACCGCCCACACAACTCAGAACTCAAGCTCAGGGGGCCTGGAAGAACACCATCGGGTTGCGCTGCGAGCGGCGGAGGTCCTCATAGAACCCCATCGCCATTCGGACACGGCCCAACTGGCGGTGGACCACCGGCTGCCGCGCCGGGGCGGCCGTGAAGTAGTCGATCCGGTGGCGGTGCAGCCACCCGAGGAGCACCGCGGCCTCCCCGAACGGGAGCAGGCGTCGGTGGTGGAAGACGTCGTGCACGCTCACCGGGGTACCGGGAGCCAGAGGCGCGACCAGGTTCGCCAGGTACCACCGGGCGAATCGGGCCGAATGGGGCCCGTCGACGAACAGGTAGCCGATCTCGGCCGGCAGCGCCTCGGCCCGCTTCCGGACGTCGCCGGCCGTGAACTCCCAGCGCTCCGCCGCCAACTCGGCGGGTACGGCCCGGGCCGGCTCTCCGGCCGGGCTGAACGTGCACAGGCGCCCGTGGGCGTTGTCGCGCAACGCCAGCAGCAGCCAAGCGGCCGACCATCCACCGTCGCAACCGATCTGGACGACCGTGCCCGGCCGCGCCGCCCGCACCCGCAGGTACGACAGCTCCGCCTCCATGTCGTCCAGCGCCGCCCGCAGGCCCGGGCGGTCGCGACGCATGGCGGCCAGCTCGGCACGGGCCCGCGCCAGCTCCGATGCGTACCGCTCGTAGCGCTGGACGTGGACCGCGATCGCATCGATCGCGGTCGACAGTCGCTCGAAGTCGCGCATCGGCTTGTTCATGACTCCGACGCTACGAAGACTCCGGCCGGTACGGCATCGGTCGCCGGAACCAGTTCGCGGCTCACCACGCGGGACCAGGGGACCGGAACCGGCTCGGCCCGGCGACTCGAATTGACGATGAGCGTCCAGACCAGGACCGACAGCGCCATCAGCAGCACCCGCTGCGGAATCCCCCGCCACTGGCCCCCGTCGGCCAGGTCAGGCAGGAACGTGTTGACCGTGGTGACCGCGAACATCGACGCCGAGATGAGGGCCGCTCCGAGCGTGGCCCGGCGAACTCCGGGCGGTGCCGCGGCCTCTCGCATCCGCAAGGCCGCGAGCCCCGCCACGACCGTGAGCATCACGAACGCCGCGCCGGCGGTGTAGCGGTGGATCTGAGCGCCTACGGTCAAGCCCGACTCGGCGGTTCCGGTCCGGAAGACAGCCGCACCCACCAGCATCACGACCGTGACGCCCAGCAGGATTCGGATCGAGCGGTCACTGGGCAGGCCCACCCCGCGACCGGCCAGGATCGCGCAGGCCAGCGCCAGCCCCAGCACGCCGGTCGGGAACAGGACGGCCCCGGGGAAGGCCAGCGCGTAGCTGGAGACCGGAGACCGCACCGGATCGACCTGGGCCGACTGGGTCAGGTGCATGATCGCGAAGCTCAGCGCGCCGACCGCGACCCCGGCCGCGCTCGTTCTCAGCAGTGCTCGATTCATGCGGCGAACGCTATGGCCGATCGGGCCCGGTCGGCCTCGCTCCGCGGCGCGAGATCGGCCCTCATGCCACGGGGTGAGGCGGCACGCGCGAAACGGCACCGGCGGGTGATGAGTGCGCGGTCGGGATCGGCTTAGGTTGGAGCGGTGCGATCCGACGACGGTCCGCGCCGCAGTGCGCGGTGGTTCCTCAGCTATCTGATCGGCACCGGCGCGGTCGGCGACGACTCGTGGCGCTGGAGGCTGTCCACAGTGCTCGCGTTCGTCGGCCCCGGCTCGGTGCCGCTGGCGCTGGTCCTGCTCGGCCCCCACAGCGAGATCCTGCACACCGAGTACTCCATGCGCTGGGGCATCGTGGTCGCGGTCCTGACCAGCGCGGCGATCGTCCTTGCGCGGTTCCGGCCGTTCGCCGCCTGGCTGCTGGCGATGGCCTCCTACGCGATGGTCGCGGTGGGGGCTGACACGATCGGCTCCGATCCATGGCCGGCGACGGTGCCGTTGATGTTCTGCCTGATGGTGGTGCAGTTCGCGGTCGCCCGCGAACGGCGGCTCGGGGTGGCGGTGGCCGTGTGGCTCGGCACGCTGGCGGCCGGAGCGTGGGTGTCCTGGGCGACCGTGAACGGGTTCCTCGATCCGGTCACCGCCGGAGCGGCCGCCCCGGTCGACACGGTCAACGAGAACCTCACCATCACCGGCACCTACGGGGCTCTGTTCCTGGTGGTCGGCCTGTCGGTGCGGATCTGGCGGCAGGGGCGGGCCCGCGTCGCCGAGGAGGAGCAGGTCGCCGAGGCCGAACGCACGCGGCGGCGGCTCCTGGAAGAACGGGCCCGGATCGCCCGGGAGCTGCACGACATCGTCGCCCACCACATGTCGGTCATCACCGTGCAGGCGCAGACGGCCGAGTACCGGGTCGAGGGTCTCGACGAGGACGCCCGCGGAGAGTTCCGGTCGATCAGCGAGCAGGCCCGGGAGTCGCTGAGCGAGATGCGTCGACTGCTGGCGGTGCTCCGCGGCGACGACCAATCGGGGCCGCGCGAGCCGGTGCCCGGACCCGAAGAGCTCGACAGCCTGGTCGAGGCCGTCGACCGGGCCGGGACGCCGGCCGCGCTGACCGTGGACGAGCTGCCCGAGGATCTGCCGGAGTCGGTCTCGCTGACGATGTACCGGGTGGTGCAGGAGGCGCTCAGCAACGTGGTGCGCCACGCCGCCGGGGCCGCGACCGAAGTGGAGGTCGGCCGGCTCGGGTCGAAGGTGGTGATTACGGTGGTCAATGCCGCGCCGCCGGAGGGCGGGCGCGCGACCGAGCCGCAGCGCGTCGGGCTCGGCCTGGCGGGGATGCGCGAACGCGTCTCCCTGCTCGGCGGGTCGCTCGAGACCGGGGCCACCGATGCCGGCGGATACCGCGTCCGGGCCGAGCTGCCGTTCGACGCCCGACCGACACCACAGGAGCGATCATCGTGACCATACGGGTTCTCATCGCCGACGACCAGGCGATGGTGCGTGCCGGATTCGCCGCGCTGCTTGCGGCGCAGGCGGACATCGAGGTGGTGGGCGACGCCGCGGACGGAGTCGAGGCCGTCACCGAGACTTCGCGCTTGCGGCCCGACGTCGTCCTCATGGACGTCCGCATGCCCAAGTTGGACGGACTGGATGCCGCACGCCGGATCCTGTCGACGCCCGAAGAGCGGCGCCCGCGGGTTCTGATGCTCACCACGTTCGATGTCGACGACTACGTATACGAGGCGCTGCGACTGGGTGCCAGTGGGTTTCTGCTCAAGGACGCCCCGCCGGACGACCTGACCGGCGCCGTCCGGGTGGTCGCGGACGGGGACGCGCTCCTGGCGCCGTCGGTGACGCGGCGTCTGGTCGAGGAGTTCTTCGGCTCGCGGCGCGGCGAACTGGTCCGATCCTCGAAGCTCGACGCGCTCACGGCACGCGAGGAGGAGGTGCTGCGCCTAATCGCGCGCGGTCTGTCGAACGGCGAGATCGCCTCGCATCTGTTCGTGTCCGAGCAGACGGTGAAGACGCACGTCGGCAACCTCTTCGCCAAATTGGGCCTCCGCGACCGGGCCCAGGCGGTCATCTGCGCCTATGAGACCGGCCTGGTGACCGCCGGGGAACCCCGCGATTGAGGCGCGGGTGCTCGGGGGAACGGTTTGTGACCGGAAGCCGACCCTATCCGTTCCGGCCCGCGAGGCAGCAGATCTCATCCGCCTCACGGGCCGCAGCAGTTTGCAGCAGTATGACCGTAAAACACGGCAATGGCGTGGCTCTTCGTATTTCAACAGCAAAATGAATACTGGAGGCATATTAACTGAATTATTGCCATCTTCTGTTTTGAGCGTTTTGGCTTTAATCTCCTCTGTGTGGCGTTGCTCACCAGCAACTGCCGCGACAACTACCCCCCGGTAGCTGTCTTATGCCCTCACCCGAAAGGCATTGAGAGATGAAACGCCAACGCGTGCTTGCGGTCACCGCCGCGAGCGCCATCGCAACCGCAACCGCCCTCACCTTCGGCTCGGCGCCGGCCTCGGCCGACCCGCTCGAGCTGAAGGCCGATGAGGCCCGCGCCGACCTGCTCGGCAACGTCAGCGCCGGCATGGTCAACGAGATGTCGGAGACCTTCGACCTCACCGCATCCGAGGTCTACGAACGCCTCGCGGTCGAGTCGGTCGCCTCCGACCTGCTCGAGCAGGTCCCCGAATCGCTCGACGAGACCTACGCCGGCCTGTGGGTCTCCGATGACGCCGACGAGATCATGGTCGCCACCACCTCGAAGGCCGACACCGACGAGCTGGCCGCCGAAGGCGCCACCCCGGTCGTGGTCGACCACGACATGGCCGACCTCGAGGCCGCGATCGACGTGCTCGACAAGGTCGCCGGCGACGACGTCTACGGCTACTACGTCGACCTCCCGGCCAACACCGTCGTCATCGAGGCCGCCGACGCCGACTCCGCGACCGACCTGGCAGAGGCCGCGGGAATCGACGCCGACATGGTCACCGTCGACACCACCACCGAGGCGCCGGAGCCGTACTACGTCCGCGGCGGCGACGCCTACTACATCAACAACTCGGGACGCTGCTCGGTCGGCTTCGCCGCCCGCCGGGGCAGCACGCCCGGCTTCCTCACCGCCGGCCACTGCGGCAGCACCGGCGCCCGGGTCACCGGAGGCTCGGCCGCGCCCGGCACCTTCCGCAACTCGGTGTTCCCCGGCAACGACGCCGCATGGGTGGAAGTCGGAAGCGGCGAGACCCTCTACAACATCGTGAACATGTACTCGGGTTCGCGCTATGTGTACAACTCGAACCGCGCCGCGGTCGGCTCCTCGGTCTGCCGCTCCGGTTCGACGACCGGATGGCACTGCGGGACCATCCAGGCCTTCAACCAGACGGTGCGCTACTCCCAGGGCTCCGTCTACGGCCTGACCCGCACCAGTGTCTGCGCCGAACCCGGCGACTCCGGCGGGTCGTTCATCAGCGGCAACAGCGCCCAGGGCATGACCTCGGGCGGCTCCGGCAACTGCAGTTGGGGCGGAACGACCTACTTCCAGCCCATCAACCCGGCGCTCAACGCCTGGAACCTGACGCTGGTCACCAGTTGACGTTCCCCGTTTCCCCCCGGTAGCGGAGGGCCTTCCCGAGAGGGGAGGCCCTCCGCGATCTCACGCGCGCGGGGCCTCCCAGCGGGCCTTGGCGTCCACCCAGTCCGCGACGCGGTCGACCGCGGCCTTCAGGTGTTCGGGGTCGGCGCGCGACTCGTCCCACTGCGCGGCCTCCACGACCAATTCGCCGTTGTTGCGGCGCAGCGCCACTCGACCGGGGATATCGTCGCCGACCACGATGGGCAGGCAGTAGTAGCCGAAGGTCCGCTTCGCTCGCGGCACGTAGATCTCGATCTTCCAGTCGTGGCCCCACAGCCGCGCCATCCTCTCGCGCAGCCACACCAACTGGTCGAACATGGACACCGCGACCGGCCGGTCGGTGCCGGGGGTGCGCAGGCGCCGGACGCCGGGGTCGACCCAGGCCCGGCTCCGCCAGCCTTCGACCGCGACCTGCTCGATCTCGAGTTCGCGAAGGGTCGCCTCGGCGGTGGCGACCTTGATGCGGAAGTAGTCGGCGACGTCCTTGGTGGTGGCGACGCCGAGGTTGCGCAGCGCGGTGCCGACCAGATACCGGCGGCATTCGGCTTCATCGGCGTCCCAGAAGTGGCGGGCGGGCACGGCCCGGCGGGCGGACCGGTAGACGCGTTTGAATCCGATGCGGTGGGTGCAGGCCAGTTCTCCGGTCAGCATCAGCAGTTCGGCGGCCCGCTTGTGGTCGGTGCGCAGATTCCAACTGTCGCCCATGTTGCTCGGGCCTTCGCCGCGGTGCATCGCCCCCGAGGGGAAGTGTCCGACGGTGACCGACCCGTGCTCGGCGACCAGGCTTCGGACGTCGGCGATCGCCGACGCCGGGACGGGGTGCTCCCGCCAGTGGTCGCGCCACCGGGACCGCCGCAACGAGTGGTACGGCCAGGCCGAGACCGGCAGCAGCGACATCGCGTGGCCCCAGCCTTCGAAGGCGACGGCGGTGCGCCGCTCGTCGAGGCTGCCGGTGACCTCGTCGAGGTCGAGGCCGCGCGCCAGGAGCGTCAGCTCGTGGGCGCGGCGGACCGCCGAAATGGTGTCGAGCTGGATGCAGCCGAGCCGCTCGAGCACGGTCTTGTAGCGCGCGGCCCGGGGCCGCAACTGAGCGGCCACGGCGATCCGGCGGGCCTGGGCGAGGCTGATCGACTCCGGCACTGCTGCTTCTTCCCTTCGGCGTACGCGATCGGCCCGACCGTAGCGGCCGGGACCGACAATCCGCCGACCGGTCAGTTCGGCGCGGCCGCGACCGTCCCGGTCTCGGCGCGAGGGTCGGCCGCGCCCGACACCGCGCCGTCCGGGTCGACCTCGATCAGGTGCGCGTGCCCGAAACCGGAACCCGCCGGGGCGACGGCGTGCCCGCGCGCGGCCAGTCCCGCGCTCCAGGTCTGGGGCGCTTCGGTTTCGATCTCGACGTCGAGGCCGTGGGCGCCGGTCCAGGTGGCGAAGCCGGTCTCGCCCGGGTGCAGCCGCCACCGCGGCGCGGCCACGGCCGCCGCCACCGGCTGCCCGGTGCGCAGGACCCGGTGCAGCAACTGGATGAGGATCTGCGGCTGGGAGTCCCCGCCCATGGTCCCGGCGACCAGCCGCAGCGTGCCGTCGGCTCGGGTGACCAACGCCGGCACCAGTGTGTGCGGCGGTCGGCGGCCGGGCGCGAACTCGGCCGGGTGGCCGGGGGTCAGGTTGAAGCCCGTGCCGCGGTTCTGCAGACCGATGCCGGTGTGCGGTTCAAACAGCCCGGTGCCGAACCCGGCGGCGTTGGACTGGATGTAGGACACGGCCGTGCCCTCGCCGTCGAGCACGGCCATGTAGGTGGTGCCGCCCGGCCGGCGACCGACGGGGGCCTCGCCGCGCCGGTCGGGGTCTATCAGTCCGGCCCGGTCGGCGGCGGCGTCGAACAGGTCGGAGACGTCGGCGCCGTCGTAGAGCCGTTCGGGTCGGTCGGCCCCGGCCTGGCGGGAGGCCTCTATCAGGTAGTGCGCCCACAGCGGGTCGGCCGGGTCGTCGGGCACCTCCAGGTGTCCGGCGATGGCCAGGGCCAGCGGCAGCAAGTAGCCCTGGGAGTTCGGGGCGGCGGTCCAGACGCGGTGGCCGAGGGCGTCGACGCCCAGCGGCTGCGCCCAGTCGGCTTGGGAGTCGGCGAGGTCGGCCTCGGTGAACAGGCCCTCGCCGAGCTCGATGAGGCCGCGGCCGAAGTCGCCGAGGTAGAACCCGTCGCGGCCGTCGGCGGCGATCGCCCGCAGCGCGGCGGCGGTCCGGGCACGCGTGACGGTATCGCCGGCCCGGAGTCCGACGAGGTCTTCGGCGCCGGCGACGCCTTCGAGGGTGCTCCCGGCGCGGGCGAGCATGGCGGTGGCGGGCCAGCCGCGATCGGCCAGTTCGACGGCGGGGCCGAGGAGTTCGTCGATCGGTCTGGTCGCGAACCGCTCGTGGAGAGCGAGCCAGCCGTCGACGCACCCGGGCACTGGAGTGGAGCGGATGTCGTCGCGGAACGGCATCTCCCGGTGCCCTTCGGAGCGCAGTGCCGCGGCGTCGGCGCCGGAACCGGCGCGGCCCGAGGCGTTCAAGGCGGCCGGCGCCGGGTCGCCGGGCCGGTGGACGAGCGCGAACAGGTCCCCGCCGAGCCCGCACAGATGCGGAGCGACCACGGCCAGGGCCGCCCCGGACGCGATGGCGGCGTCGACGGCGTTGCCGCCGGATGCGAGCACTGCACGTCCGATGTCGCTGGCGCGCGGGTCGACCGTGCACACCATGCCTTGACTGACCAACGGTGCTCCTTTCTCGGCGGTCGGGCCGGGCCGGTCGGGCGCGGCCTCCGGGACCGAAGCCTACCTTGCCGCGCGGCTAGTGAACTTGTCCGCTACTTTTTGAGACACGCCGATGCGCCACACCGATTCACATGCGCGGCTCCACGTCATCAGGGGTGTATGCATTCGATGCCGAGGATAAGTGCCGAGGGCCGGGAACGGTATTCCGACGGCGGTGGGAATCGGAGTGCCGCCGATCACGACGCATGCTTTTGGGCCTGGTAGCGCCTAGCATGGAAGCAGACCGTGTCCACCTGTACGGCAAAGTCTCTTGTACGGTGGAAGACAGCGGTGGGGACGAGAAGAAGGATCGGAACTGGTGATGGACGAGCCGACTCAGCCTGCAGATACTGCCGGCCCGATCTCGTCGACCGTGCGCCGCTGGCGGCGATTGGCGGTGCGTCATGACCTCCAGTGGAGCGAACTGCTGCTGATCGCGCTCAATCTCTACGGCCTGCGCGGCAATGACACCGAGGGGATGCGGCTGCGCATCAACTCCGAGGACCAAGAGTTCATGATGGTGCTGCCGGCCGACCGTGTGACTTCCCCTTTCAGCCTTCGCGCGCACGTCGACCCCTCGTCTCCGCAGCACGGACTGAGCGAACTGTGCGTCGACGGGACGCCGGTGGCCGAGATCATCGAGGCCGAGCCCGGCGACGAGGTGCGCGGTTATCTGCGCGCCGAGGGCACGGCCGCGACGCTCCAGTTCCTGGAGGACGCCGCCCAGGGGGAACTGGTGAAGCATTACCGGGACCTGTTGCAGGCGTTGTCATCCGATCGGAACGACGACGGTACCTCGCACCGGTTCGACGAGGTGATGCTAGCGGCCATCCACGCCCACGACGAGGCGCTGGTCGTCGACCACCTGAAGGCGGTCCGCGAGGCGATGACCGCCGAGGGCCTGCCGGAGAGCACCACGCTCGGGGTGCTGACCCCGGCGCTGCGGAGCAGGGAGGCCTTCGCGGAACTGGCCGACCGGGTCGGCCCCATGCTCGTGTTCCTGACCACGGAGTCGTACGAAGACACCGCGGAAGTCCAGGACGAACAGTCGGGGTCCGGAGTCAGGCAGAGCGAACGGCTGGCGGAGATCCTGGCGGCGGCGCGCGAGGCGGGCCACCGGACCTCGTTCACCTACACCGTGGGCGGCGAACCGCTGGACGAGATGCGGGCCTGGCTGCTGCCCTTGGCCGAACAGACCACGCTGTGGCCTTCGCTGACGATCCACCCGGCCGAGACCCCGGTGGACGACTCGCAGCATGTCGCCGCGCCGGACGAGCGCCTGGACTTCTTCCTCGAGGCGCGGAGCCTGCTCGAGCAGATCTTCGCCCCCACCGAACTGCGCCCCGAGCCCTGGCGCTGCTACCGCGGCCTCTGGTACCGCCAGCACGCCGGCGAACCACTCGACGGCCCCTACGTCTAAGTCGGTTGCGGGTGCGGCTTTCGGACGTTGCTTTCTCGAACAAGGCCGAGGAGAAGAAGCGGCAAGATAAACGGCGAGCCGTTTCCTTTGCAACTCTGGGGTCCCGAGTGGAACAGCACTCCGTCTATCTTGCCGGATCCCGCTACCGCGCTCCTATCCCGAGCCTAGGACGCCCAGGATAGGCAGGTGCTGGGCACGTAGCCCCAGCGGGAGCCCGAGTGGTTGACGTACGCCCACAGGTCGGTGCTCGACCCGCAGGCGAAGTACGACTCGCCCTTGACGAGTCCGCACTCGGCCGTGTAGGAGTCCCCGGCCACCACCGCTCCGGCGGTCCCGGATGCGGTTCCGGGCTCGGCCCACACCGCGCGGTGCTCGATGGCAACCGCCGTGCAGGTCTGGGTGGCCGCAGTCGTCGACTCCACCGCGGGGGCGGCGCCGGCCGTACCGGCGATCATGGTCGAAGTTCCGACCAGGGCGATGCTTGCGATGAGTGTCAAGAGGATGCGTTTCAAGGTGTTCTCCATTTCGAGTTCTCGAAGCGGGACGACCCGCGACAACGGAGACAGTTTCACAACTCTTGAGACGATGTCGACCTTAGAACGGCAATCGTCTGTTTTCTTACAAACCTGCGTTCCGTTTTTGTGGTGCGTGCAAAAAAAGGGGCAGGGCACCGCTACACGGTGTCCTGCCCTCCTTGTTTCGTGTTGTGTTGTTTGGCGGTGTCCTGCTCTCCCACACCCTCGCGAGTGCAGTACCATCGGCGCTGGAAGCCGTAACGACCGGGTTCGGAATGGGACCGGGTGTGCCACTTCCGCTCTCACCACCAAACAAACCAGTGAGCCCCGCCCCCCTCCGGTCGGCCCCGCCCAGCGGGGCCGCCCGAGGCGGGCGGTGTGTTGCCTCAGAATCGCATAGCGTGCGTGAGCGCCCCCGTCCCCACCAGCGGAGACTGCGCAGGGCCCGCCTTTCGCGGGTTTGCTTGCATGTTGGGTTAAGTCCTCGGCGGTTAGTACCCGTCCACTCCACACCTTGCGGCGCTTCCATGTCGGGCCTATCAACCCGGTCATCTCCCGGGCGCCTCACCAACGGTTCGTTGACGGAGATCTCATCTGGAAGCACGCTTCCCGCTTAGATGCTTTCAGCGGTTATCGCTCCCGAACGTAGCCAACCAGCCATGCCCCTGGCGGGACAACTGGCACACCAGCGGTTCGTCCATCCCGGTCCTCTCGTACTAGGGACAGCCCTCCACCAAATCTCCAACGCGCGCGGCGGATAGGGACCGAACTGTCTCACGACGTTCTAAACCCAGCTCGCGTGCCGCTTTAATGGGCGAACAGCCCAACCCTTGGGACCAACTCCAGCCCCAGGATGCGACGAGCCGACATCGAGGTGCCAAACCATCCCGTCGATACGGACTCTTGGGGAAGATCAGCCTGTTATCCCCGGGGTACCTTTTAGCCGTTGAGCGACACCGCATCCGTACACCGGTGCCGGATCACTAGCCCCTGCTTTCGCACCTGCTCGACCCGTCAGTCTCACAGTCAAGCACCCTTCTACGCTTACACTCAAACACCGGTTTCCAACCGACGTGAGGGCACCATTGGGCGCCTCCGTTACCATTTAGGAGGCAACCGCCCCAGTTAAACTACCCACCAGGCACTGTCCCCCGACCCGATCCAGGGCCGCAGGTTAGAAGCCTCACCTGACCAGAGCGGTATTTCACCAACGCCTCGGCCGCCACTAGCGTGGCGGACTCCACGGCTCCCGCCTATCCTACACAAACCAGACAAAGCACCAATACCAAGCTATAGTAAAGGTCCCGGGGTCT
The DNA here is from genome assembly GCF_002798405.1 of Glycomyces xiaoerkulensis. Taxonomy (GTDB): domain Bacteria; phylum Actinomycetota; class Actinomycetes; order Mycobacteriales; family Micromonosporaceae; genus Glycomyces; species Glycomyces xiaoerkulensis. The sequence continues at coordinate 64,747 of NZ_PGGV01000039.1, forward strand.
TTCCGTCCTGCCGCGCGAAACGAGCATCTTTACTCGTACTGCAATTTCGCCGAGCATGTGGTTGAGACAGCGGAGAAGTCGTTACGCCATTCGTGCAGGTCGGAACTTACCCGACAAGGAATTTCGCTACCTTAGGATGGTTATAGTTACCACCGCCGTTTACTGGCGCTTCAATTCACCACGACACCCCGAAGGGCTGATGGATCCTCTTAACGTTCCAGCACCGGGCAGGCGTCAGTCCATATACCTCACCTCACGGCTTCGCATGGACCTGTGTTTTTAGTAAACAGTCGCTTCTCCCTGGCCTCTGCAACCCCCAACCGCTTCCGCCGGCTTCCGGCCACGACCGAGGGCCCTCCTTCTCCCGAAGTTACGGAGGCAATTTGCCGAATTCCTTAACCACACATCACTCGAACGCCTCAGTATACTCTACCTGACTACCAGTGTCGGTTTCGGGTACGGGCCGAGACACCACTCGCTAGAGGCTTTTCTCGACAGCACGGGATCACCGAATTCACCCTGACGGGCTACGCCTCAGCGCTCACCCCACATCCCCCCGGATTTGCCTGAGAGGACGGGCTACCACCTTACCCCGCCTGATCCACCAGACGGTACGGCTACCCCACTGCGTCACCCCATCACTACACTACACACGGCAGGGACCCCAACCAGCAACCAACACCACCACCACCGAAATGGCAGCGGCACCAGCAACCGACCGGTTAGCACAACCGCTATCGCGTCCATCGCGGCACTCGGGTACCGGAATATCAACCGGTTCACCATCGACTACGCCTCTCGGCCTCGCCTTAGGCCCCGACTAACCCAGAGCGGAACAACCGTCCTCTGGAACCCTTAGTCAATCGGCGCAGCTGATTCTCACAGCCGTCACGCTACTCATGCCTGCATTCTCACTCGCACCAAATCCACCAACACACCCCACAGGGCTACCTCACGGCTCGGCTTCACCTCTGGCACGACGCTCCCCTACCCAACACCGGACAAGCAAAACCTGCCCAGCGCTGCTACGGCTTCGGCGGTGTACTTCAGCCCCGCTACATTATCGGCGCGAAACCACTCGACCAGTGAGCTATTACGCACTCTTTCAAGGATGGCTGCTTCTAAGCCAACCTCCTGGCTGTCAACGCGACCCCACATCCTTTTCCACTCAGCACACCCTTAGGGGCCTTAGCCGGTAATCCGGGCTGTTTCCCTCTCGACCACCGATCTTCTCACCGGCGGACTCACTGCCGCACTCAACACCAGAGCATTCGAAGTTTAGCTGAGCTCAGTAACCGACACGGCCCATCACCCAACCAGCGCCCTACCACCCCGGTGCACCACACGACGCTGCACCTAAATGCATTTCGGGGAGAACCAGCTATCACGGAGTTTGATTGGCCTTTCACCCCTACCCACACCTCATCCCCCCAGTTTGCAACCTAGGTGGGTTCGGGCCTCCACGACCTCTTACAGCCGCTTCACCCTGGACATGGGTAGATCACCCCGCTTCGGGTCCACAACACACAACTCAACGCCCTCTTCAGACTCGCTTTCGCTCCGGCTCCCCCACACACGGGTTAACCTCGCTGCACATCACGACTCGCAGGCTCATTCTTCAAAAGGCACGCCATCACCCACCCGCAGCAGACGAATCCACCACACCGGGCTCTGACGGCTTACAGGCACATGGTTTCAGGCACTCTTTCACTCCCCTCCCGGGGTACTTTTCACCATTCCCTCACGGTACTCTCCACTATCGGTCACCGGACCACTTTAGGCTTACCAGACGGTCCTGGCAGATTCACACGAGACTCCACGAACCCCGCACTACTCGAGCACACAAGCCGCACCCAGCACATCAGCCTTCACCTACGGGACTCTCACCCACTCCGGCCGGCCTTCCCAGACCGTTCAGCTAACCAACACACCAGACACCTGCCCGCGGCAGCGGACAACGCCCATGCCTCACAACCCCGAGCCCGCAACACCTGCCGGCTATCACACGAACCCGGTTTAGCCTCCTCCGCTTTCGCTCGCCACTACTCACGGAATCACTCTTGTTTTCTCCACAGCAGGTACTAAGATGTTTCACTTCCCCGCCACACCACCGACTCCCCTATACATTCAGAAAGCGGCGACCGGGCACCAACCCGGCCAGGTTACCCCATTCGGAAACCCTGGGATCACAGCACAGTTGACAACTCCCCCAGGACTAACGCGGCCTCACACGTCCTTCATCGGCCATCCGGCACCAAGGCATCCACCATGCGCCCTACACAACTTAACCAACACCACAAACCACACCACCAGGGACACCAGCCCGAAAACGAACCAGCGCCCCAACCGAACCGCAGACCATCAACCCGAAGATCAACCACCCACAGCCCACACGGCAGCGCAGCCCTGTCAGTCAAGGCAGAAACAAAGACACTCACGCACACTATACAAATCTCAAACAACACACCAACCACACCCGACAC
>NZ_PGGV01000004.1 GCF_002798405.1 Glycomyces xiaoerkulensis
TACTCCAGTTGTAGGTTCGGGTTTCATGCGGCGAGGGTGAGTTGTCGCTGGTAGTGGAGCTGTTTCGCGGTGGCTTGGTGGCGGCGTCGCCAGGTCGACCAGCGGAGCCGGTGTTGCCAGTTGAGGTCGGGCGCGGCTGCACTGACTATCAGGTGGCGGATTTCGTTGCAGGTCAACGGGATCATGTCGGACTCGTCCGGGTCGGATTCGCGGGCGCGGGTCGCGGCGAGGAAGGCGTAGGCGAGCATCGCGAGGGTGACCCACCGGTGCCACGAGGTCCAGGTCCGGACTTGGTGCTCATCGAGTCCGGCGAGTTCCTTGGCGCCCTGGAAGGTCTCCTCGATCCTCCAGCGCATCCCGGCGACCGTGACCAGTGTCTGGAGCGGGACTGCTGTGAGGGTCCAGGCCAGGTAGTAGGCGAGTTCGCCGGTGCGCCGGTTCCGGCGGGCCAGCAGATGCGCGTGCCCGCCGCGTTCGGGTACGAGATCGATCCAGGCCCAGTCATAACACCGCAGGCCCTTCGCGCCGTCTCCGGCCGATCGGGGCTGCCAGGCGACTCCTGCCTGTTCGATGGCTTCGGCGGCGGTGGTCTTACCCGCTTCGACAGCGACCGGGGTAGTGCAGGCGACGGCCAGGACATAGGGCAGGCCGCGGGCTTCGAGCCGGGCGCGCAGGTCGGGGTTGACGCCGTAGGCCTCGTCGCCGACAGCGAAGTCGGCGCCGATTCCGGCATCGAGCGCGGCCTCGATCATATCGCCGGCCAGTTCGGGCTTGGTGGCGAAGCCGACCTGTTCGGGCACACCCGCCGCCGCACACCGCCCGGGATCGTCGGTCCAGGACTTCGGCAGGTAGAGGCGGACATCGACCGGCGCGTGCCCGGCCGCGGTCGCCAGGGTGAGGTAGACCCCCAACTGGCAGTTCTCGATCCGGCCCGCCGTCCCCGAGTACTGCCGCTGCACCCCAACCGTCCGATCGCCTTTCTTGACATCGCCGGTTTCGTCCACGGCCAGGACCCGCAGGCCCGCTCCGGTGCTCAGCTGCTCGGACGCCCAGGCGCGGATCTCGGACCGGACCTGTGCATCGTCCCAGCTCGCACGGGAGAGGAGGTGCTGGAACCGCCAGGGCCCGGCCTCGCCTGCATGCTCGGCCAGGGTCCAGCAGTTGCGCCGTTCCAGATGCGCCATCATCGCCTGCGTCAGGCGCTTCGCGTTCTGCCTGGTCTCGATCCGCCGGAACGCCGAAGCCAGGCGCGCCCACAGCGCGTCCAGGTCAGACCGCCAGCGGCCCACGTCTACACTCGCCAAAGCGGCCGTCGTGCTCTTCAGTTGCCTCACAACAACAATGATCACGGCGGCCGTCCCGCGCCCAGCGACGGCATCCCCGCAGCTCACAACCTGAACTCTCACTGGAGTACTAATTTGGCTTGGTCCCGCACCTTCGAGAACCTGTAGTACTCGTCACGCGGTTCATTCGGGTCTATCCCTATGTACAGCCACAGGGTTTCATCCTGATAATGCAGCTCAGCCCGGGAGCAGCCGGGCTCAACTGTGCCGTCCTCGATCCCGGACGTCAATTCACCTTGCCTATCAATAACATAGTCACATGAAAGTGCGATTCGCAGATATCCAGAGTCACGGTCGCACTCCCTAACCTGCGACTCCCTTGTTCTGCATCCTTGCCACCAACCGGCCGCTGTGATCGAACTGCCGCTGGGGCCATGGTATTCCCAGACATTACCCGGAATACCTGCCGCGGTAAAAGTTCCATCTGATGCAAAATCGATGGCCGCCACCCCGTTCTCCCATGTTCCGACTATTTGCTCCTTCGTAACCGAGTATGGTGGATCCACGAGTGCCTTCCCTGGTACTCCGAAGCACCCGGACAGTAGGACTACGGGAAACACGAACAGGATCTTAAGCAGGGGCGAAAGCACGTAACGACCACCCGAAGGCTCATAATCTGTTTGTCTGGCCCCGGTCCAGACTGTATCGACGCCGACAGCTCCCATTGGTCCCCCTTTGTGTTCTCCTGAGAGCGCTTCAACAGACCAAGCGTAGGGCGTGGTCAGTCGGCGGTGAGCGACGGTTGAGACCGCCTGGGGCGCATCACAGGGCGGGCACGGCCCTCGCAGGCGCCGCGGCGCTCGAACCGCGGGTGCATTGCTCGATCTCTCAAGGCGCATAAGTCGTCCGGCGCCGCTCCCAGTCCTTTCGCAGCAGCACGCACGCCGCGAACGGCGCATCGTCCCGCTCCCCCTGGACGCCTTCGACCGTGCCGCGGCTCCGGATCTCACCGACGTACCGCATACCGATGCGCTCCATCACGGCCCGTGAACGGACATTGTGGCGAAGCGTGCACGACACAACCGCCTGCACGCCGAGGACGTCGAACGCGAACGCCAGCGCGGCCCGACCAATCTCGGACGCGTAGCCGCGCCCCCAGAACCGTCGCCGCAGCGCCCAACCGATCTCGAGCCAGTTCGCGTGCGCGGTGAACGGGTGCTGGCTGCTGTGAGCTATGCGCACCCACGGCTCCGCCGGGAGGAACTCGTAGAGCTGACCCCAGTCGTCGTCGACCGGCGTGCGCGACAAGCCGCCGCGGCCGACGACCTCGCCGCTCTCCCGGTCGTAGGCGATCCACTTGTGGACGCCGTGGAACCGCCACGAGTCGCCCATGGACCTCGCCCGCCGCTCCGCCTGGGCCAGACCCGGCTTTTCCTCGCCGTACCAGGGCCAAACCGCGTCGTCGTCATGCACCTGCCACAGGTCACGTGTGCGGGCGGGTCCGACCGGTTCCAGCCGCAAGCGCTTGGTCAATCGGGCCGGAGCGGTATGGGTCGGTGACGGTCCTTCCATGCGGCGCAGTGTCCCACGACGGCGACGAAGCCGCACGGATTGCCGCAGCGGCCCTCATTCTGTTCGGCATCTTCGGGATGGCGATCATGGGGGCGAGCAGCCAGGCGTTCTGCCCGAATTTCGGGTTCGGTGCCGACCGCTGCTGGCGCATCCGGAACAGCAACATCGCCCTGGGACGGGGACTCCTCATCGGAGCCGGCGCCTTCCTGCTGCTGCTCCTGATCGTCATCTTTGCCTCCGGTATCGGCAAGCAGGTGCCGAAGACCGACTACCGGCACCGCGACGACGAGATGGTCCGCCGCATCGCCGAGCTCGCGGCACTGCACGACCAGGGAGTCCTCTCCGACGAGGAGTTCGAGAGCGCCAAACGCCGACTGCTCGTGGAGCCCGGATCAGGCTGAGTCCCGCCACGGTGCCGGGTTTCATGGGCGGTGGGTGAGATTTCGGCCGCGGCTTCCGGGTCGGCGTTTCCCGGCGTCACCGGTTAAACTTGAATTTCCATACCATGGAAGCGCCCGCTGCGGCGGATAGCCCCGGCCCTGTGCCGGGGCTTTGTCGTGTGCGGGAACTACCCGGTCGCCTGTTCGGCCAGGAAAGAGCGCAGGAGACCGGTGAACTCCTCGGGCCGTTCCAGCGGCGCGCAGTGGCCGGTGTCGGGCAGATCGACGCGTCGGGCACCGGGGATCCCGGTGTCTTCACGGCTCAACAGGTCGGAAACCGCCTGGATCTCCGGTACATCCTCCAGCCCGTTGACCACCAGGGTCGGTGCCTCGACCTCGCGCAGCCGCTCCTGGGCCGGGACATCAGGGGCCGTCTCCTGCGGCGAGTCCTCCGTCCACATGCGCCGCAGGCGGGCGCGGAACATCGCCACCGCCCGCTCCCAGACACCTGCGGGCAGGTCGTCCTCGGTGCGGGCCGGACCGGCGATCATCCACCGGATGTGGGCCCCAGCGAAGACGTCGAGGTCGTGGTCGAGTTCGGGGACGTCGGCGCCGTCACCTTGCCGGTACACCGCCATCCGCTCGGCCGGGACCGTGCCGTGGACGCGGGACTGGGCCTCCTGGACGAACGTCGGCGGCCACTCGTACCCGACCAGTCCGGCCGAGACCAGGACCATTCCGGCCACCCGATCCGGCGCGGCCAGCGCCGCCTCGACCGCGTGCCCGCCGCCGATCGAGTTCCCGACCAGCACGGCCCGCTCGACCGACAGCGCGTCCATCAGCGCCAGCAGATCCCGGTGGCCGGAGAACGGGCCCTCGCCGGTGTCCGACTCGCCGTGGCCGCGGGCGTCGTAGCGGACCGTCCGGTGGTCGGCCAGTGCCGCGAACTGGTCGTCCCACATCCGGCGGTCGGCGAGTCCGCCGTGGACGAAGACGACGGCTGGGCCGTCGCCGGTCTCTTCGTAGCAGAGTCTGATGTCTTCGACGGTGGCGTGTGGCATGGCGCGACGCTATCCGGAGCGGACTCGGACCGCCATGATGTTCGCCGACGGGTGAACCGCGGCCCCGGGGGGATCAGGGCGGTTCGGGGCGACGCCCGCCGACTGATCCCGCACCACCGCGGCGTGTCCGCCGTCACTGGTCTTCGCGGTTGCATCCGGTACCCGGATACGGGTTTACCTTCATTTCGGACAGTACGACGAATGCGGGGCGCGCAGGCGCGTCACCAGTATGACGGAATGAGGGAAACGATGACGACCACCCGAGGCGAGGCGACGGTTCTCGACCGGCGGCGGCTGGCGGCGGGCGCCGGATGGGGCGCGCTGGCGACCGTGGCGATGAGCGTGGTGATGCTGGCGGCCACGGCGACCGGGATATCGCCGATGCCCAAGCCGATCCCCGCTGCCCTCGTGGCCCACGCGCTGGGAGAACTGCCTCGGCCGGGGATGGTCGCACTGGCGGCCGGAAGCCACCTGGCCTACGGTGCGGTCGCCGGGACGGCGCTGGCCGGGCTGTTCCGGCGGGTCAACCTGTGGACCGGAGCCGCGTACGGGGCGGCTCTGTGGGTCCTGATGGGGCTGGTCTGGCTGCCGGTCCTGGGGTGGGGTCCGTTCGGCACGTCCGTCGCCGCGCCGATCGCGGTGGCGACGCTGGTGCTGCACCTGATCTACGGGATCGTGCTCGGCGGCCTGCTCGGCCGGTCCGCGGCCTCAGGAGGTGCCCGGTGAGGACCGCCGTGGCGAAGGTCGACGAGGATCACCGACCCCCGCGAGCCCGGGGCCCCAAGGCGTTGGCCGGTCTGGCCGGGATCGCCTGCGTGGCATGCTGCCTGCTGCCGGTCCTGATCGCGATCGGAGTGCTCGGCGGCTCCGCGGCCGTCATCGTGGGGTGGCTGCCGGCCCTGGCCGTCGTCCTCGCCGCCCTCGCGGGGGCCCTGTGGTGGTTCCAACGGCGCCGGTCCCGGCACTGCTCCTGCCGCCGGTCCCCCACCGCCGAGGGCTGCACCTGCGCCCGTAGCGTCTAGTCGCCATCGGGGCGCCGGGCGGCGGATTCCGTCGCCCGGCGCCCCGGATCCGTTCGCTCAGCGGTCGGCCCGCCGGTATTGGGCCGGGAGCGGATGCTCGGCTCCGAGGCTGCGGGCGGCCTGGCGGGGCCAGTGCGGATTGCGGAGCAGTTCGCGGCCGAGCGCGACGGCGTCGGCTTCGCCGTTGGCGAGGATCTTCTCGGCCTGCTCGGCCTCGGTGATCATGCCGACCGCGACGGTCGGGAGGCCGGTCTCGCGGCGCACCCTCGCGGCGAAGGGGACCTGGTACCCGGGGCCGGTCGGGATCGCCGCCCCGGTGAGGTTGCCGCCGGAGGAGACGTGCAGCAGGTCGACGCCGCGCGCGGTGAGCTCGGCGGCCAGGCGTACCGTGTCGTCGCCGGTCCAGCCGTCGGGTTCGATCCAGTCGGTGGCCGAGACGCGCACCAGCAGCGGCCGGTCAGGGCCGATGGCTTCTCGGACGGCGTCGACGATTTCGCGCAGGAGGCGGGTCCGGCCCTCGAAGGCGCCGCCGTAGGCGTCGTCGCGCCGGTTCGATACCGGGGAGAGGAATTCGTGCACCAGGTAGCCGTGGGCGGCGTGGACCTCGACGACCTCGTAGCCGGCTTCGACGGCCCGGCGCGCGGCCCGCGCGAAGGCGTCCACGGCGCCTCGGATCTCGTCGGCGCTCATTTCGTGCGGGGTGCGGTGGCGCTCGTCGAAGGCGATGGTGCTGGGGCCGACCGGCTCCCAGCCGCCTTCGTCGTCGGCGAGCGGTCTGCCGCCGTGGAATTCGACGTCGGTGGCGGCCTTGCGGCCGGCGTGGGCGAGCTGGATGCCGGGGACCACGCCCTGGGAGCGCATGAAGTCGGTCAGGCGCCGGTGGCCGGCGACCTGCTCGTCGTTCCAGATGCCGAGGTCGGCCGGGCTGATGCGGCCTTCGGGGACGACCCCGGTGGCCTCCACCAGGATCAGGCCGGGTCCGCCGACGGCTCGGGAGCCGTAGTGCTGGACGTGCCAGTCGTTCGGGGCGCCGGTCCGCGGCCCCTCGGTGGCGGCGCTGTACTGGCACATCGGCGCCATCCATACCCGGTTGGGGATGACGGTGCCGCGCAGAGCGAGCGGGGTGAACAGGTTGCTGTCCATGGTTGACTCCCTATGTCGTCGGGACCGGGTTCACGGTGCCCTCGCCGAGCCGGTCGGGAGGCCGGCCGACGTCGGTCGATCGGTCACGCACGACAATACTTGCAGACGCGGGTTAATGCAAACGACGATTATCGTCGTGGAACTTATATCGCCGTGCGATAGGATTATCGTCGGTAGCCGCGAGGGGAGGAGTGCCGTGACCGCGACCATGCCGACCGCGCTGGCGCAGCATTGGTGCGCACTGTCGGTCCTGCACGAGCGCATCGCCGGTCGCATCGAGCGCCGGCTGCAGGACGAGCACGGGCTGAGCGCACGCGAGTTCTCCCTGCTCACCGTCCTGAACCGCCAGAGCGACGGACGGCACCTCCAGATGCGGCAGGTGGCCGACGCCGTGGCGCTGAGCCAGAGCGCCACCACGCGGTTGGTGGGGCGCCTGGAAGACCGCGGCCTGCTGGAGCGCACCATCTGCGAATCGGACCGGCGCGGCATCTATACCGACGTCACCGAGTCCGGCGCGGCCCTGCTCGAAGCTGCAGGCCCCACCCACGACCGTGCCCTTCAGGAGGCCCTCGACGAGGCCGAGGACGACGGCGAGTTCGCCCCGCTGGTCGAGGCACTCCGGAACATCGCCTGACGCGCGGGAAGCCCGCCGCGCCGATCGACCCCGGTCCGCCCTGCCGAATCGCCGGAAGTGCGAGACCTGCCGCGGCGACGGGGGCGTGGCGGTCCATCGGCTCTCGCGCCCGAGCCCTGCGGTGCAGAAGATCCGATCCCCAGTCCGCTGTTCGGCAGTCGAGCCCGACTGCCGCGAACCAGACCAGGCCGGCGGGAACGCCGATCCGACCGGCTTCCGCAAGAATTGCCAGCTCAACCTGGTCGTGCACGTCCCGCAGGGGTTCACGTACGCGATCGCCAGCGCCGACTACCGCGGCTTCGGACACCTTGAGGAAGGCGCCGGCGGCGTTCAGAAGGCCAGCTACTACTTCACCGGCCACTCCGCCACCTCCAGCATCACCCACGAGCTGGAGGCCCCCACAGCGACAACTGGCAGTTCACCGATGAGGTCGAAGCGCCCCAACTCGTCTTTGAGCCTTGCGGCGAGGAGCGCAACTTCAACATCAACACCGAGGTGCGGGTGTCGGCGGGCGACAACCCCGCCAAGAAGAGCTTCATGACGATGGACTCCACTGACGGCGGCATCAGCACCGAGTACCACTTCGCCTGGAAGCGCTGCCCCCACCACTAGTTGGAGACGGGGCCGCGCCGTGAGGCCGCGGCCCCGCGTCCGCGGCCCGGTGTGCCGTGCGGCCGGGCCGCGGACGCTCCCGTCGGGCCCCTCGGCGTGCTCCGGTAGTCTCGAGGCACGGAACCGCAAGCGCTTACCATCAGGTCCGGCGGCCACCAAGCCGACTGGCCGACGAGGAAGGTGTCCACCCATGAACCGACCGGACGCGGAACCCGCCGTGCAACCGCTAGTGGTCAACGACAACGGCGCCTGGTGCTGGTTCCAGGACGAGCGGGCGCTGGTCGACCCGCTGACCCAGCAGCTCGTGGTCGGATCGATCGCGGCCCCCGAGGGCCCGGGCGGCGAATCGCGCGCGGGCAACGTCGAGCTCACCGTGGTCGACCTGCCGTCGGGGACGAGCCGGGTGGTCGTGCTGCACGAGCGCCTCGAGGCCGACGACCACGACGTGCCGGCGCTGTGGCGGCGCCCGGACGGGCGGTGGCTGGCCGTCTACACCAAGCACAGGACCGACGACCTGACCCGCTGGAGGATCAGCGAGCCCGGCGATCCGACGCGGTGGGGTCCGGAGCGGACGTTCGACTGGAGCGACCTGACCGGGGGCCATGGGGTCACCTACTCCAACCTCCACGTCATGAGCGGCCGGCTGTACTGCTTCGCGCGGGCGGTCAACGACGACCAGTGCGCGATCGTCTCCGACGACAACGGCGACACCTGGGCGTACGCGGGCAAACTGTTCACGCGGCCCAAGGTCGGCTACGTCAACGGCTACACCCGCTACGTCTCCGGCGGCGGCCGGATCGATCTGGTCACCACCGACCACCACCCGCGGGACTACGACAACTCCATCTACCACGGATACCTGGAGGGCGGCGCGCTGCGGCGCAGCGACGGCGGCGTGGTCGACGGGGCCGCGCTGGACGGCGAGGCGCCCTCGCAGGTGGAGCTCACGACGGTGTTCGCGGCGAACTCGGAGTGGGATGGGGAGTGGATGTCGCACTGCTGGACCACCGACATCCGGCGCTCGGGCGACGGCACCCTCGCCGCGGTCCTGACCGCCAGGGCCGCCGACCGCCCCGACGGTTCGGAGCGGTTCGAGCGGGGGCGGCCGTCGCCGGACCTCCGCTTCTTCTACGCTCGCCGCTCCCCCGGCGGCGACTGGGAGGTCCATCGACTGGCCAAGGCCGGTCCGGGCCTGCTGCCGCACGAGGAGGACTACACCGGTCTGGTCGCGGTCGACCCGTACGACCTGGACTCGGTGTACGTCTCCACGCCGGTGGACCCGCGCGACGGGTCGTCCCTGCCGCACTACGAGATCTTCCGCGGGCGCACCCCGGACGGCGGGGCGACGTGGCGGTGGACCGCGGTCACCGAAGGGTCGGCCGTCGACAACCTGCGGCCGATCGTGGCGCCGGGCGACCGCGGCCGGGTCCCGCTGCTCTGGTTCCGCGGAACGATGACCGCGTCCCAGCATTTCCGCTGCGAGATCGTCCTGCGCGACCTGCCGCGCGACTGACCGGCGCCGGTTCGGGTGGGCGCGGCGCGAGGCTCGGGCCGCCTCTAGCATCGACGGCATGATTCCGACGATCAAGCTCAACGACGAAACGGCGATCCCGCAACTCGGGTTCGGCACGTTCCTGGTCCCGCCCGAGGAGACCGCGCAGACCGTGGCGCAGGCGCTCGAGGTCGGCTACCGGCACATCGACACCGCGCAGGGGTACGCCAACGAGGCCGGCGTCGGCGAGGCGGTCCGCGCCTCCGGGATCCCGCGGGAGGACCTCTACATCACCAGCAAGCTCACCAACAGCATGCACGAGCCCGAGGACGTGGTCCGCTCGTTCGACCGGACACTCGAGGAGCTGGGCCTGGACTATCTGGACCTGTTCCTCATCCACTGGCCGCTGCCGACCCGGTACGAGGGCGACTTCGTCTCGACCTGGAACGCGATCATCGAGCTGCTCGGCGACGGGCGCCTGCGCACCGCGGGCGTGTCGAACTTCGAGCCGGCCCACATCGAGCGGATCGTCGCCGAGACCGGCACGGTGCCGGCGGTCAACCAGGTCGAGATCCACCCGTACTTCCGCAACGAGGCGGTGCGCGAGGAGTGCGCCTCGCACGACATCGCCGTCGAGGCGTGGGGGCCGCTCGGCCAGGCCAAGTCCGGGGTCCTGGAGGACCCGGCGGTCGTCGAGGTCGCCCGCGCGCACGGCAAGACGCCGGCCCAGGCCGTCCTGCGCTGGCACCTGCAGCGCGGCGACATCGTCTTCCCCAAGTCGATGCGCCGGGAACGCATGGAGGAGAACTTCGACCTGTTCGACTTCGAGCTCACCGCCGCCGAGGCCGCCTCGATCGACGCGCTCGACCGCGGCGAGCAGGGCCGCATGGGGCCGGACCCGAACACCTTCGACCGCGTATAGATCAGCCGGGGCGGGCCGTCCCCAGACGGCTCCGGAGGGCCCGCTCCGCCTCCGGCCACTCACTGTCGAGCATGGAGTAGAAAACCGCGTCGCGGCGGCGGCCCGACGGCATGTAGTTGTAGGAGCGGAAGACGCCTTCCTCCCGGGCGCCGATCGACTCCAGGGCCCTGCGGGCCGGGACGTTGAGCACGTCGGTCTTGAATTCGACGCGCCTGCAGGCCAGGACCTCGAAGGCGTGCTTGAGCAGGAGGTACTTCGCCGCGCGGTTGAGCCCGAGGCCCTGGTGGGCGCGCGAGAGCCAGGTCCACCCGATCTCCAAGCGGTCGTTGGCCTCGTCCAGGCCGCCGTAGGCGGTGCTGCCGGCGAACTCGCCGGTGCGGACGTCGACCACGGCGAACGAGTAGCGGGTCCCGGCCCGCCGGTCGGCGAGCATGGCGTCGAAGAACGCCGCGAAGCCCGCTTCGGAGGCGGGCCACGCGGCGAAGTGGGTCCAGATGGCCTCGTCGCGGGCCAGCTCACGGAGCGGATCGCGGTGCGACTCCGCTATCGGATGCAGCTCGGCCGAATACCCGGCGAGCAGCGTCGGGGCGGTCTCGCTCCATGGACGCCGCATGCTCCGCCCCCCGGTGATCGACTGGAATTGCGATCAGGTTACATCACAGGACTCCTATCGGCCCCGGACGCGGCCGGGACGATCCTCGCCGAGGCCAGGTCGCACCGGTTGCCCGGTTCGACCAGTTCCACTACCTCCGGCCAGCGCTCGAGCGGGTCCAGGCCGAGCGCTCGGTGGAGGCGGTCCGACAGGCGCGGCACCAGCGCGGCGGTGCCCGTCGCCAGGAGGCGCGCCGCGGCCAGTTCCAGGGCGACGGCGGTGCGGGCCTCGGAGGACCAGGTGTCGAGTTCGGACAGCAGTTCCTGGGTCCGCGAGAACTCGCGGGCGTCGTCGACCAGGTCGCACAGCTCGGCGGCGGCTCGGCGCGGCGAGAATCTGTCGGGGCTCAGTGCGGCCGTGATCGCCTCCAAGCGGCGGTTCAGATCGGCGTAGAAGGCGGTGTGTTCGTCGGTCCAGGTCCCGGCGTCGGGGATGGCGCCGTAGCGGTCCTCGACGCGGCGGCCCAGGTCGGTCAACCAGGTCTCCCACCGGCCGATGAGGACCGATTCGGTGAAGGTCTCGTACTCGGACCGCACGAAGTTGGTGCGCTCGCCTTCGGGGCGGGTCAGGCACAGGTAGAAGCGGACCGAGTCCACCGTCTCGGGCGTGAGGATCTCCCTGCCCCAGATGGCGTGGCGCCGGCTGGTGGAGAACTTCTCGCCGTCGAGCAGGTAGAACTCATTGAGGTGGTAGTCGATGTCGGGGTGCCAGTCGGGGAAGGCCGTCCGGTACATCATCGGCCACAGGACGGTGCTGTAGACGGCGTGGTCGAAGCCGAGGAACATCACCATCTTCCAGTCCCGCTCCGGCCGGTCTGCGCGCCACGGCCGACCGAGGCGCTCGCCGATGCGGCCGATCGAGTAGAGGAAGCCGAACGCGGTCTCCGGCCAGGACCAGACGGTCTGGCCGGGCAGGGCCGAGTCGGCGGGCTCGACGCCCCACGTCGAAGGGTGGGTGAGGGCTATGTCGAGGTTCTTGCGGGCGAGGAAGCGCGCGGTCACCTCTCTGGCGCGGGCGGGGACGCGGCCCTTGCGATGGTGGTCGACGATCTCGTCGGCCAGCTCGTGGACGTCGATCGAGTAGCGTTCGACCTCGTCGGGCACGGGCGGGGCGCCCCCGAGCTTCGAGACGGGGTCGACCAGATCGGCCACGAGGTTCGGCACGCCGCACTCCTCGCAGCCGTTGCCTCCGGTGAGCTCTCCGCAGGCCGGGCACTTCCCGGCGACTTTGGCCTCGTAGAGGTACTCGCCGCTGCCGCCGTCGCGCAGTGCCAGGGTGGCGGACGGCCGCACCCTGCCCGAGGCGGTCAAGCGGGCGAAGCAGCCCCGGAGCGACTCCCGGTAGCCCTCGGCCTCGGAGGTCCTGGTGAACTGGTCGGGCACGATGTCCATGGCCCGCAGGGTCTGCTGTATCTCGGTGGCGTAGCGGGAGGCGACTTCGGACGGTTCGATCCCTTCCCGGCGGGCGCGGGCGGTCACGTAGCACTGGTAGTCGTCGGAGCCGGACACGTGCCACGCCTCGTTCCCGAGCAGCCTTTGGAAGCGGACGTAGACGTCGGCGCCGAGGTAGGGCCCGGAGAGGTGGCCCAGGTGCAGGTCGCCGTTGGGGGTGACCGTCGGGCTGCACACGAACTGCGGGCGGCCGACGGGGCTGGGGCGCGTGGTCGACCGGGCCGAGGCCTCGGCTCGGCGCGGTCCGCGCCAGTACTGGGTGAACAGGATGAGGTCCTCGTCGCCGGTGTTGGTGACGGTGTGGGATTCGAACGGCTCGAACAGCGCCACGGTTCCCGGCCGCACCGGGTGGGCCCGGCCGTCCACGCACAGCTCCCCTCGTCCGGAGACGAACAGGAAGAACTCGGTCTCGTCGTGCTGGTGCCAGGTCGAGGTGGTCCCCGGTGCCACCCGCCCCCAGCCGGCGCCGACGCCGAGGCCTTGGACTTCGGCGACGTCGATCCCGAAGGCCTCGCCGTAGGTGTTCTGGTCGAAGTAGTCGAGGATCATGAGGCTCCCTTGTCGCGCTTGGAGATGAGGTCTTGGACCGCGTCTGCGACGGCCGGCGCCAGGCGGTATCCGGAGCCGTTCGCGGCCCCGGCGTAGAAGACGCCGTCGGCGACGGCCCTGATCACGGGTTCGCGGTGGGGCGAGTAGGTGTCGCAGAAGACCCGGCCGGAGACGCAGGCGTCGGCCAGGTCGGGGAAGTAGCGGCGCAGCACGGCCCTGCCCTGTTGGAGGGCCTCGTCGTCGAGTGCGCCGAGGGGCCGGTCGGGGTCGACGTCCCACTCGTCGCAGGTGTAGCTGAACAGCAGGTGCCCGCGTTCGAAGTAGGGGACTATGAACGCGTCGTCGTCCTGGAGGATCGTCAGCGGCCGGCCCCGCCGAGGCTCGTGCTCGATGTGGAGGGCGACGATCTTCTTGACCCTGACCCCCAGCGGCGCCAGCAGGTCGGCCCAGGCCGGATGCCTGATCCACGGCCCGGGGGCCAGGACGACGGAGGCGGCCGTGAGGGTCCTGCCCTGGCCGAGGTCGACCGCGGTGGCCCCGTCCAGCGGGCGGAGTCCGACCACTTCGCTGCCCTCCCAGACGGAGGCGCGGTCGCGGACGGCGCGGACGAGGCGCCCGGCGACGTCCTCCACGTCGGCGTAGTGGCTGCCCTCGGCCTCCCAGACGGCGGTGCCGTCCGGTGGCCGGAATCCGGGCGCGTCGAGGGCCGACCGGTCGGTCCGGCGGATCGCGGCCTGCTGGAAGTACTGCTCGGCGATGCGGTCCTTGGAGTTCTCATCGGCGACGACGACGGTGGGGAGCTCCCGGATCGGCAGGTGGTGCCTGCTCGACCACTCCCGCCAGCGCATGTGGCTGAGCAGGGACATCTCGCGGACGCGGGGGGTGCCGCCCCGGAGCACGTGGACGCCTGCGGACCGGGCGGAGGCCCCGTGGCCGACCAGGCCGCGTTCGATGAGCGCGACACGCAGGCCGGGGCGGGATTGGAGCAGTTGGAAGGCGGTAGCGGCGCCGATAACGCCGCCACCGACGATGGCGACGTCTACCCGTTCCACGGCGCCTCGCTCTCGGTCTTGGCCGACCACTGGATGAAGGACGGCAGCGGGGATCTGCCGCAGTCGCCCCGCAGGCGGTTGACGATGCGCTGGGCGCGCCAGGCGTTCAGGCTCAGGTTCACGTCGGGCAGGCCGCGTTGGGCGCGCGCGGCGTTCTGGAGGAAGATCCGCCGGTCCGCCGGGCCGTCCCAGACCGCCGCGAAGTCGTCGTCCACTTTGAGTTCGCCGCCCTCGCTCTGCATGCGCGGCAGGAGCGGCTCCAGGAAGTCCTTGGGCGCCGGTCGGAAGCCGGTGGCCCAGACGGCGGCGTCGACGACCATGCTCTGGGAGTCCGCCTCGTCGTTGTGGGACACGACCAGCTCCCAGCGTCCGGACGGGAGCCGCTGGAGGTCCTCGACGGTCCGGTTCGGGTACAGGCCGAACGGGTGGTCGCCGTCGTCGATGAAGCGGAGGTGGTATAGCTGCTGGTAGATCGACCGGAGCGTGTCCTCGGAGATGCCGTCCGAGGTGAGGATGTGGGAGGCGATGATCTCGGAGCGGATGTCTCGGGGCAGCCGGTGGAAGTAGTCGGAGTACTCCGGCATGAACAGGTCGTTGGTGAACGCGGAGTCGTCGATCGGGAAGAAGTTGCGGCGTTTGGCGATCCAGATGACGCTGGACGGGCGTTCGACGGCGGGCCTGCTGACGAGGTCGAGGAAGGCCTCGGCCCCCGACTGGCCCCCGCCGACGACGGCGACGGTCTTGCCGGCGAGGCCGGCGGCGTGGCGCAGGTGGCGGCTGACGTGAAAGTGGTCGGCGCCGAGGTGCGGGGCGACGAAGTCGGGAAGCCATGGGAGCGTTCCTACTCCGATGACGATGTTGTCGGCGGTCACTTCGCGTGCGTCGGTGCGGATTCGGAAGACGCCGTCGAAGTCGACCTCCCGGACGCCCTCGCCGAAGACCACGTTCTCGTTGGTCTCGGCGGCCCAGGACAGATAGTTGCGGAACTCCCCCCTCGGCACGGCGGCGAACTGGGCATTGAGGAAGTGGTACATCCGCCCCTGCTGGTTGAGGTAGGCCGTGAAGCTGAACGGGCTGGTGGGGTCGGTCATGCTCACCAGGTCTTTGAACACCGACACTTGGAGCGTCGCCCCCGATATGAGCTGGTCGTCGTGCCAGGAGAATCGCTCCTTGCGGTCGACGAAGAGGTTCGGGAGGCCACCGTCCTCGTAGAGCAGGGCCGCCACGCTGAGATTGGCGGGGCCGGCGCCGATGCCGACGACGGAGTAGTGACCCCCGGGCGGAGGCGCGCGGTGGGGTCTGCGCATGCTGTTTCCTTTCGGTGACGGCGGGCGGTGGGTCCGGTTGCAGGTGGCGGCGGCTCAGGCGGGCAGGGCGACCGGCACTCCCCAGGAGCCGAGGCGGGTGATCCAGCGCTCTGCGGTGGCCGCGTCCTCGGTGGCGCGGTGGAGGCCCGGCGCGGTGACTCCTTCTACAAGGTCGGTGAGGGCGCAGACCAGGGGCAGGGAGACGCAGCGCGCCATGGCGGTGTCGGCGTCGTCGCCGGTCAGGTCGAGTGTGGCGCGGGCGTCGAGGTCCCGTTCGTCCGCTCCGAGAGCGAGGTCGACGGCCATGACGACTCGGTCGCGGTCATCGGGGGTGGTCGGGTATCTCGCCTGGAGCTCCTCGGCCAGGTCGACCAACCGCCGCTCGTCTCCGGAGGCGACGACCTCGAACACCTCGGCCCAGGCCTCGGACCAGCCTTCGGGGCGCAGGGTGCCGCGCACGAAGGTGCCGACCGCGCCGCGGTCCAGCCCGTACTGGGCGATGAAGGGGCGGGAGTCCCGGTTGGGGTAGGCCTCGAAGCACTCCCCGTTGAGGCGGTAGGGCTCGACCGCCTCCCAGGGGCGGGCGACGGTCACGTCGTCCCCGTCGCGGACGTACGTCGCCGGCTGGCCCAGCGCCCGCAGCACCCCCACAGGGGCCCAGGAGAACCGGTATTTGAACTCGCCGGGCTCGGCCGGGACGCCGCCGCAATGGGAGCGCAGGGTCGCGCGCTCGGGCTCGGCGCCGAGACGGTCGCGCAGGCGTCCGACCAGGATCGCCGTGAGCAGGTGGTCGATCCCCGGGTCGAGCCCGGTCTCGGTGACCACGGCGAGCCCGCGGGAGGCGGCCGCCGGGGCGAGCGCGGCGACCTCGGCGGAGGTGTAACTGGTGCAGGCGAAGTGCGCTCCGGCGGCCATGGCGACGCGCAGAAGGTCGGCGTGCATGGCCGGGGCCAGCATGGACACGACGACGTCGCCGGGCCCGACGCGTTCGGCCAGCCCCTCGTCGAGGCCCCGGATCCGGACGGGCGCGGTGACGCCGAGCTCGGCGAGGCGGCGCTCGGCGCGAGCGCGGGTGCGGCCCCAGACCACCAGGTCCGCCTCCTGGTGGAGGCGTTCGATTCCGGCTCTCGCGGTAGAGAGCCCGGTTCCGAGCCAATGGACGGTCCCGCTCGGGGCGGCCAGGGGTGCGTCAAGCATGGGTGGTCTCCGATTCGGCGAGGGCGTCGCGGAAGGCGCCGCGGCTGCGGGCCCAGGATTCGTTTCGGGGGAAGTCGAGCAGGTACGGCAGGAGCTGCCGCGAGAAGTCCGAACTGGACTCTCGGGGCAGCAGCGAGGGAAGATTGTCGATGGCGATGACGGCGACTCCGGAGTCGGTGTCCGCGACCGGCGCGGCCCACGAGGTGCGGTCCCGGTAGAACGGCAGCAGGTGGTACGGCGTGCCGACATCGCAGGTGACGTCGGCGACGAGCGACAGGCGCCCGCCCGGGTCCAGGTGCCGCCGGGACAGGAAGGGCTCGGTCGGGCGGTCGGTGAGGACGGCGTTGATCAGGAGGTCGTGGTCGGTCAGCGCCTCGCGGTCGAGATCGCGGGTCTCCTCGACGTCCCAGCCGGTGGCCTCGACGCCGGCCGCGGCCAGGGCCTCCCGGGCGCCGCGGCCGCATCGTCCGGCCGAACCGGTGACGAGCACGCGAACCGGCCGGCGGCACCGGCGCAGCGAGGCGACCAGCGCGGACCGCTCCGTCGGCTCCAGCGGTGCCTCCAGTCGGCCGTTCCAGTGCAGCATCGCCAGTGCGGCGCCGGTGAATCCGGCCCAGTATCCGAAGGCGGCGACCCGCCGTCCGGCGGCGTCGGTCAGGGATTCCAGGTCGAGCAGTTCGCCGCCCCCGGCGGCGAAGCGGCCGAGCAGGTCACCGGCGCCCGGCTGACCCTTGTAGCAGTGCCCGAAGTAGGCGTGGCGTCCGCTCACCGGGCGATCGGTTCCGGGCAGCGCCTTGAGGCCGAGGACGAGCGCGTCGGCGGGTGCGGCGGGCCAGTGTCCGCGGCCCTCGAGGCGGCAGCCGGCGCGGCGGTATTCCTCGTCGGGGAAGCAGCGGGTATCGGATCGTTCGATGTGGACGGGGATGCCGTCGGCGATGAGCCTCCGGGCGTCCTGCGGGGTCAGCGGGGTCCTGGTTTCGTCGGGGTGGTGTTCGTGCCTGAGCCAGATGCGGTTCAAACGGGTTCGCCCCTCTCTTCAGTTGCCGAGCGGGGGCCGTCACTGAGCGGAGTCAGGAGGCATACGCATGTTCAGCTCAGTATGACCCAAACGAGCACAGTCATGACAATATGATATATATCACATATCTAAGGCGTTCCGGAATAATGTAGCCTGTTACGGGCGCCTCCGGGATCGGTGCCAGCGCTCAGTGTAAGCGTTCCGTCGCACACGCACAGTACACACACCCCGCCACCGCGGCCTTCTTCTTCACCCTTCGATCCAGAAAGCTGACCCATGGCCACAGTCGACGACGTACGCGCCGAGAGGATCCCGGGCCGGATGCGACTCGCCGTGGCCGGCGACTACCTGCTCTCCCATCTCGGGTTCTTCACCGTCTCGCCGGTCTTGGCGGCCGTCCTCACCGCGAGCCCGGCTCCGAACGCCGAGCTCTACGTCGGCATCGCCCTGTTCTGCTTCGCCTTCGCCATGCGGGGCGCCTCGCTGTTCCTGGTCTCGGCTCTCCGGCACCTGCGGTACCGGACCGCCATGGCCGCCGGCCTCGGCGTGGCCGCGGTCGCGTTCCTCCTGCTGGGACTGGTGACCGAGCCGCTACCGGCGATCCCGCTGCTGCTGGCGGCGGGGTGCGGCATCAACATGAACGGTCTGATGGCGCGGGTCTACATCACCGACAGTCTCCGGGCCAAATCGAACCGGCACCGGATGTTCACGCTGATCCAGATCACCGTGAACGTCTCGGCCGCCGTCGGGCCGTTCATCGGGAACCTGCTGCTCGAAGTGGAGCCGCTGTACCTGTTCGGCGTCATCAGCGTCTGCTACGGATTCGCCGCGCTCGTCACGTTCGGGCTCGTCCCCGGGAGCCTCCGCCCCGACGCCGCCGCCATCCGGTCACCGCTGCGGTGGACGACCATCCGATCGATCGCCATGCACCCCAGGGTCAGGCTGACGGTCGGCATGGCGATCCTCGGCGGTTTCCTGTACGCCCAGCTCTTCTCCGGCATCTCCTTGCACGTGATCGACACGGTCGACAATTCGGCGCTGCGGGCCACCGTGTTCGCCGCCAACGCGGTCCTGGTGGTCGCGGTGCAGATACCGGTGACGGCGCTCGTGGCCCGATGGCTGGACCGCGAGGTGAACCCGGTGTCGGTGATGGCCATCGGCATCGGGCTGTTCTGCGCGGCGTTCGCCGTCATGGGGCTCGCGGGCGCCTGGTTCGCCGGATTGATCGCCATGATCGTGGTCTTCTCGGTCGGCGAGACCTTCTTCACGCCCACGATGGACACGGCGTTCACCGCGTTCGACAACGAGCTGTCCTCGATGGAGCTGGTGAATCTGCGCCTGATCTCCAACACCATCGGCGAATCGACCGGGTCCTTCATCGGCGTCAGCGTCTTCCTCGCGGCCGTGGGCAGCGGCCTGGGGAGCCTGTACTGGTACGGCCTCGGCGCGATCGGGGCCGCCCTCGCGCTGATCCTGACAGCGCGGTCCAGATCGGCCGCCGCCGCGAGTAGAGAGGCGATGTGATGCGAGCACTCATGGTGGGCTACAACGAGGGGGCCCTGGCCGCCCTCGACGCGCATCCCGACGAGTTCGAGGTGTGGGTCCTGGAGGAGCCGGACCTGTGGCGCAACAAGGGCCTGCAGAAAAAGGCCGACGCGCACCCGGTCCTCGCCGAGACCGTGTTCGCCCCCTACCAGCAGAGCACCGGTTACCGCGAAGCCCTCGCCGGGCTGCCGCGGTTCGACGCCGTCGCCGCCGGCCTGGAGTACGCCGTCCCGGCCGCCGCCGACCTGGCCGAGCGGCTGGACCTGCCGGGCGCCGGCTCGCAGGCCGCGTCCATTTTGCGCAACAAGCTGCGGCTGCGCGAGGCGACCGCCGCCGCCGGCATGCGCTGCCCCGAGTTCCGCGAGGTCGCCTCCGCGGCGGAGGTCAGCGCCTTCCACTCCGCCGGTCCGTGCGTGGTGAAACCGGCCGAGCGCCAAGCGAGCCTCGGAGTGACGCTCCTGGGACCGGGCGACGATCCCGAGCGGGCTTGGGAGGCCGCCCTCGGGGCCGACGAGGGAGTCCAGCTCGCCGAACGCGACATGCGCTGGCAGTACATGGCCGAGCGGCGCCTGGAAGGGCCCGAGTACTCCACCGAGGTCCTCGTCTTCGAGGGCGAGACCCGGTTCCTCAACGTGACCCGCAAGGAGTGCTTCCCCGGCAGCCGCCCGGTGGAGGCGGGCCACCTGCTGCCGGTCGATTCCGGTTCGGACCGCTGGGAGCGGGCGGTCGCCGATCTCGTCGCCGCCGTGGGCTTCTCCAGCGGAATCCTTCACGCCGAGTGGATCGACACCGATCCGGGTCCGACCCTCGTCGAGGTCGCCGGTCGCCCGCCCGGCGACTTCATCGTGGACCTGATCGACCGCGCCTGGGGGGTGGACCTGCACCGCCTCTGGCTCCGGATGCTGGCGGGCGAGGACATCGCAGCGCCGCGTTCACCCCGAGGAGGAGCCGCGATCCGGTTCCTCCGCTCCGAGCCCGGCACCATCGCCGCCGTCGAAGGGGCCGAAACCGTCGCCGAACGCGACGAGGTCTGGAAGGCCGACGTCACCAAGAAGCCGGGCGACCGCGTCGCCGACGTCCAGTCGTCCTGGGACCGCGTCGGGTGCGTCGCGACCGTCGGCGCCGACGCCGAGACCGCCCGCGCCCTCGCCGTCGAGGCCGCATCGCACATCACCGTCACCGTGGAAGGTGCTCAACAGTGAAACCCGCCGTCCTGTTCCTCAACACGCGCCGGACCGAGCTCGAGTACGCGCCGGCCTTCGAGGCCGCCCGCGAGCTCGGCTACGATCCGGTCCTGATCTGCGACGCCGATCCGGGACCGGCCAAACTCCGGTACGCGGCCGAGGTCCACGTCGTCGACACCTACGACGCGGACAAGACCGTGGACCTGGCCCGCGACATCGCCCGGCACCGCACCGTCGCCGGAGTCACCACCTGGTCGGACCGGGACGTGGTCACCGTGGCCCTCATCGCAGAGGCCCTCGGGCTCCCCGGCACGCCGGTAGAGGCGGCCCGCGCGGTCCGAAACAAGGCCCTCATGCGCCGCCGCCTCGCGCACCGCCCCGAGCTGATCCCACCGTTCCGCGTGGTGCGCGGCCGCGAGGACCTCGCGGAGGCGGTCGCCGCGATCGGGTTCCCCGCCGTGCTCAAGCCGACCGTCGGCTCCGGTTCCAAGGGCATCTACCTGCTCCACGACGAGACCGCTGCCGAACGCGCCTGGGAGGCGCTCGACGCCTACACCACCGCCGGCGGTGACCGGGTCTTCGAGTCCGCGCCCGGCGAACTGGTCTACGAGCGCATGCTCCAGGGCACCGAGCACAGCGTCGAGGGATTCGTCTCCGACGGCCGGATCGTCACCGCCGGCATCACCGACAAGGAAACGACTCCGGACTTCCGCCTCGAGGCCGCCCACGTCTTCCCCACCGCGCTCCCCGAGGAGTCGGCCGCAGTCGTGCACCGGTTCGCCGAGGCCGTGGTCGCCGAGTACGGCCTGGACAACTGCGCGTTCCACCTCGAATGCATCCTCGAGGACGACGGCGAGCCGCGCCTGGTCGAAGTCGCCGGACGCATCGGCGGGGACTACATCACCTCGCACCTGGTCCCGCTCGCTACCGGACGCTCCTACTACGCCGACGCCGTCCGAGTCGCGACCGGTGAGCCGCTGACCGGCGCGGATTACACCGCCGACCACATCGCCACGGTCCGCAAGGCCATGGCCGACCGCGCCGGGACCTTCCGCGGCATCGCGAACTGGGAGGAGACCGCCGCCGACGACCGACTGGTGGCCTGCTGCCTCGAGCACGCCGACGGCGACGCCGTCCGACTGCCGCCCGACGACTTCATGAGCTGCGTCGTCGCGACCCTCATAGCCCGCCGGCCGCTCGGCGACCGGGAGCAGGCCGTCCACGATGTCGCAGCGATCGCCGCCGACCTCGAAGTGGAGATCGAACGGCCATGAGCGAACACCGGACCATCGTCGTCCTCGGCTGCACCTCGATCTACCCGCACGGCGCGCATCAGCTCAGATGCGTCCGAGAGCAGGCCGAGCGCCGCGGTATCCGGCTGGTGGGGGCCGACACCGCCGCGCATCTGGAGCAGTTCGACGACGCGCTGGACGGCCTCGAGACGATCGCGGTCGACTTCTCCGACCACCGGGGGCTGGCCGAACGCGCGGCCTCGGCGGGCGCGGACGCCGTACTGACCTACAAGGAGGCCTACGTCGTCCTCGCGGCCAAGGTCGCGAAGGCGCTGGGGCTCAAGGGCAATACGCCGGAGGCCGTCGAGCGCCTCCGGCACAAGGACCGGTTCCGGTTGCACCTGGCCGCGCATGGATTCGACCAGCCCCGCCTCGCGCTTGCCGACTCCGCCGAAGCCGCCCTCGACATCGTCGACTTCGCCGAATCCGAGACCTGGATCGTCAAGCCCCGCAGCGAGTCCGGCAGCGTCGGCGTCGCCGCCGTCCGCGACGCCGACCAGCTTCGCCGCGCCTGCTCGGGCCTGGAGCCGCCGTTCATCGTCGAGCACTTCGTCTCCGGCGACGAGTACTCGGTGGAGGGGATCTTCCTCAACGGGCGACCGGTGCCCCTGGGGATCACCGAGAAGCGGGTGAACCACCGGTTCGTCGAGACGGGACACCGCATCGACGCCGACACGCTCGACACGCCCTTCGGCAAGCGGGCGAGCCGGACCGTCGCCGACGCCATGGTCGCCAGCGGCCTGAGACACGGGGCCTTCCACGTCGAACTGTGGAAGCTCGGCGGACAGATCATCCTGGGCGAGGCCCACATCCGGCCCGGCGGCGACTTCATCCACCTGCTGCTGCAGGCCAGCCGCCCCGGCCTCGAGCTCTACGGGCTGCTCATGGACGACCTGCTCGGCCGCCCCACCGACCCCGAGTCGATTCCACCGGCCACCCGCGCCGCCGGCATCGACTACCTCGACCTGCCCGTCGGCCGCGTGACCGCCGTCGGCGACTGGCGCTCCGAGGCCCGCCACCCGGGTCTCCTGGACACCTGCCTCGACCTGTCCCCCGGCGACACCGTCGAGGAGTTGACCGACTCCACCCAGCGCCGCGGGCACGTCGCCGTGGCCGCCGACACCCGCACCGCGCTCGACGACGATCTGCCGCGCCTGGCGCGGCTTATCACCGAGACCGTGCGTACCGCCTTAACGCTTCCGCCCGATCCCGGCGGTTGCCACGTCCCCCCACCGAGCGGCACCGCCGTCGCTCGGTCGCCCCTTCGGCACAAGGAGGCCCCGTGTCACGTCCCTCGCTGAGCGACAGGAAGACCCGCATCGAACTGCGAACCAGGGACCCCAGGTGGAAGGCGCCGCCGCGGTTCATCGCGGCCAATGAGTGCATCCACTGCAATTCCTGCGTCCGGGCCTGCCCGGAGTCCTTCGATGCCATCGCCAACGTCTCCCACGACGTCGTGATCGTCCCCGAGCTCTGCTCGGGCTGCCCCAAATGCGTCGACGCCTGCCCGGTCGACTGCATCTACCCGGCCGCCGACTGGGAGCCGACCGTGCAGGACCGCGTCTGGAAGGAGGTTGCACGTGACGACGAGGACTGATGGTGCGCGCAACCGGCGCGCCACCCGGAGCCGGCGCCCCTCCCGCGAAGGAGCGGTCGCCGGCTACTCCGATCCGCCCCCGGCGGAGGACCCGACGCCGCTGCGGCTCATGCGGGACCGCATGTCCGGACTGGCGGCCGAGGCCGGAGTCGCCGCGGTGCTGCCGAGACTGATCAGCATGGACGGCAGGATCGATCCCGGATCGGCACCGCTCCAGCTCACCAGGGCCGAGCGACGCGCCCTGCCGCTCCTGACCGGCGACGACGGCGAGGCGGGCAGGACCGTCTTCAAAGGCGCCGTGGGTTACACCGCCTGCGGCAAGCCCTTCCTGGACACCCCGAGCGGACCGCCGGCGGCCTCGACGGTCGCCGTCCTCGAACCGGTCGGGCTCCTGGCGTGGTCCGACGCGCGGGTCGAGGCGTTCCTTGGATCCGATGCGGCGGCGGAGGACGAGGCGGAACTCGATCGCGCGAGGGCGTATTTGGGAGCACTCCATACTCGTGGCGGCCTCGGCGACGCCGTCACCGCGATCCGCAGGACCCTGCCGCACGTCGCACCGATCACGACCCACTGCGGCCAGTTCACCATCACCAACCTCCACTCTCCGCGCACGCTCACCGGGCAGTCCCAGGTCACCGCCAACCCCGACTGCGTCCTGCACGGTCTGGAGCGCGCACCACTGTCCGAGTGGCCCGACCGCTCCGTGCTGTTCACCGCACTCGCCTGGCGGCTCATGCGCCAGTGGGGGCCGAACGGGCTCGAGTACCTCAACGGGATGCAGCTCGGCCACGACCTGCTCACCACCGAGACGCCGTCGACCGAGATCGGCACAGGCGCCACGTTCCGGTTCCGGCGCATCGACGGCGTGCTCCGCCGAAAGCGGATCGAATCGGTGAGCCACGGGGAGGTCGCCTCCCCCGAGCTCGAACGCCTACTGCCGGAGGACCCGGAGCGCCCTGCCGGCACCGCCGCCGGACGCGTCGAGGCGTTCGAGCTGCTCGTGGACGGCCTGCTGCGTTTCATCCGCCGCGCCACCGACGCCGAACTGGCCATGAGCCGCGGCTTCCGCGACCTTCCCCTCCTGGCCGAGGTCGCCGAGACCGGCGACCGGCGGGGCCTGGTCGACTCCCACATGGACGACCAGTACTGCTGCGTCGAGGCCGAGCCCCCGCCCGGCGATCCGGACTCGGCCGACCGGCTGTGGGCGATCTCGTCGCGGATGCGCTACAACTCCTGGCACTTCCGACCCTGGGGCGGGACCGAAGGGGAGCGCCCCGAACTGGAGACCTACTACCCGCCGGCCCTCCCGGACATCACCACCCACGCCGACTTCCACCACCCCGGCCACATCAACTACCGGGTCAAGCACGCGATCCGCGCGCCGCAGGCGGTCGCGGTCGGCCCCACCGAGTTCACCGGCCTACTGGACGTGCGGCTGTCGCGCTCCCAGGACAGGCCGTTCACCCTGAACGACCTGGTGCTGGCGGTAGAGGTGTCGCGGCGCATCGCCGAGGCGTACCGGGGACTCCTGCTCGCCGAGCTCGACGGGCGGGGCCCGCACCGGCTTCTCGGATTCGACCTCGACTGGTACCGCTGCCGCTATCTGCCGCAAGGCACGACCGCCGCCGAAACTTCGGAACCGGGACCTCCGTCGAGCCCATGAGGAGCCGCCTCCCGCCTGGGGCCGCGCGGGACCGCGCTCGTCACCGCCGCACCGCCCCGGTCAGGAAGCGTCGGCGACCAGACGGGCCAGTTCTACCCGGGACCGGACGCCGAGGACGGCGAAGATGTTCCGCAGGTGGTGGTCTACGGTGCGCACGCTGATGGAGAGCCGCTGCGCCACCTCGCGGTTGGTGGCGCCGGTCGCCACGTGGCGCGCGATGCGCCGCTGGTGCGGGGTGAGCGCGTCCAGGGGACCGTCCTCGCCTGGGGCGGCGCTCGGGCGCGGTCCCGGTTCGCCGGTGGCCCGCAGCTCGGCGCGGGCCTGGTCGGCGCAGGCGCGCGCCCCGCAGCGTTCGAACGCGTGCAGGGCCTCGCGCAGGACGGTGCGGGCCTCGCGGGGGCGCCGCCGTCGTCGCAGCCACTTGCCGTAGAGCAGTTGCGTGCGGGCGCGCTCGTAGTCGCCGGTCTCGTCCGTGTGCCGGTCGAGGGCGTCCAGGTACAGGCCGTCGGCGGATTCGGGGGCACCGGAGCCCGCGATCAGGGCCCGGCAGCGGGCGAGCTGGGCGGTCGCGGCCCGGTCGAGTCCGAAGCCCGCCCATTCCTGGAAGGCGTCGGCGACCGGCCGCGCCTCCTCGGGCCGCCCGGCCAGTACCGCCGCTTCGATGTAGCAGGGCATGAGCAGCGGCTGCACCGCGAAGTGGCCGCCGTCGGGCCGGGCGAGCCCGCCGAGTCTGGCGGCGGCCGCCTCCGGACGGCCGCGACCGAGGTCGGCTCGGGCCAGCGCCCATTCGGCGAGGGTCCGGGTCTGCGCCAGACCGTGGCGGCGGGCGGTGGTCAGCGCCAGCGCGGCCTGGACGGACACCTCGTCGGCGTCGCCTTCGACCGAGGCGGTGAGCGCCAGGACCGCCCGGTGGTGGGCGGCGGTGTTCGACCGTCCGGATCGCAGCGCGGTGCGCAGTCCCTCCCCGGCGTGGGTGCGGGCTCGGGCGTGCCGTCCGGCCCGCATTTCGGCGTAGGCGAGGTATTCGAGGATCTGGGCCGCCAGGCCGTCGCGGCCTTGGGCGCGGGCGGCGGCGAGGGCGGCTGTGCCTTCGCGGCAGGCGGTCTCGACTTCGCCGAGCAGGAGCGCCGCGGCCGAGGCTCGGTGGAGCGAGTCGGGGGAGCCTTCGCCGGTCCCGTGCGCGAGGACGCGACGCAGCGGCCCGGCCGCGTCCTCGGGGCGCTGCTCGAGCAGGGCGCGGAGGCCGAGCAGGTGGTCGCGGCGGGGGTCGCGGTCGCCGGGGCGGTCGGTCGCGAGGGAGGACCGGGCCGCTTCGAGCGCGGCGAGGCAGGCGGGGCGGTCGCCGGCGGCCCAGGCGGCTTCGGCGGCGGCGAGGATCGCGGTGAGGGTCAGGCGCGGGTCGGCGGCCGAGATGGAGGCGGCCAGCAGGAGGGAGGCGTAGGCGTCGCCGAGCGGTCCGTCGCCGAGGGCTTCCATGCCACGGGCGAGTTCGGTGCGGGCGCGGCTCGCATCGCCGGTGGCGAGGTGGACCAGCAGGGGCCCGCCGGAGCGGGTCGCCTCGTCGAGGAGTGGCGCGTCGGAGTCGGCGAGTACGAGGGCGAGGCTGCCGTCGTCGAGCCTGCGGACCGTCGCCAGGGCGCGGCCGCTCGGCGCGGGCGTCCCGGCCCCGATGGTGGGCCGCAGTGAGCTCCGTTCCATCGACCAATGGTACAAAACCGACCAGTCGGTTCTGAAGGGTCGAGGCGAAGGAATCCGGACGGCGGCCCCAGGGCCGCCGTCCGGTGGTCGCCTCACTTGGCCGCGGTCAGCCCAGCGGGCAGTCCCCGCGGGACTCTTCGACGGCGTATTCGCTCGGCAGCGGGCAGAGGAACTGCTCGTACCGGGTGTCGTCGTCGACGAACCGTTTCAGCCACGAGATCGAGTACTTCGCGATCGTCGTGTTCGAGAAGTTCGGCGCGAAGTGCGAGGACCCGTTGAGCTCGAGGTACATCTTGCCGGTCGAACTCGGGATCGAGTTGTAGAACGGGATGGCGTGCGAGTTCACCGAGGCGACCGAGTCGTTCTCCGCCCCGAAGATCAGCGTCGGGGTGGTGACGGTGTACCACGACTTGTTCAGGTGCCACGGCGTCATCGGGATGCTCGCCTTGATCGCCGGGTTGTCGCGGGTCGCCTCGATCGAGCCGCCGCCGCCCATCGAGTGGCCCATGACCGCCAGGCGGTCGGCATCAACGCGGTCGGCCACGTCGCTGCGGTCGACCAGGTAGTCGAGCGCGTTCTGCAGTTGGTCGGCACGCGAGCCGGGCTGGTCGTATCGGGAGTTGGTGTCGATGGTGAAGACCACGAAGCCCTGGGAGGCGATACGCGGGCCGAGCCAGTCGATCGAGGACTCGGTGCCGGTGTAGCCGGGCACCACCGCGACCGCTCCGAACGTGCCGTCCCTGCGGGTGGTCGGGTAGTGGATGGTGCCGCCGCCGAAGCCTGAGACCCAGCTCGAGACGCTCGTGGTTGAGACCGAGTAGTGTCCGCGGCCGGCCTCGATGCTGGACTCGGTCGGTTCGGGGCCGCGCTCGTGGGGATTGCCCTGCGCGTTCGCGGGGTCGGCCAGCGCGCCGACGCCGAGCACGGCGGCCACGGCCGAGGCCAGGAACGCCGCGAGCCACGCGCGGCGGCGGTTGATCGTTGAGTGCATGTTCGTCCTCCTTGACGAGACTCGACGAGTGATACATGTCAATGTCTCGTACCGACTGGACGGTATGCATCGGCGAAATCACCGGCCCCCGACCGGTTCGACCGGTCGGGGGCGGTGCGCCTCGATCATTTGGTGCCGCGGCCGATGTTGACCTCGGTTCGGATCACTGCCTCCGGTCCGCCGCCGGAGCGCTCGCGGAACATGCCGTCCAGCACCTGCCGGACCTGGTCCCGCTGCTCACCGGTCAGACCGTCGGTCATCTGCTTCCAGGCCGGGTTGGCCGAACAGAAGGTCGCCCAGAACTCGGCGGCCGATTCGAATCGCATCTCCCACGTGGCGGTATCGATCGACACGGCCTCGAGGCCGGCGCCGGTCAGCTTCCGGCGCATGACCTCCGGGTCGGCGAGCTGGAACGCCTGCGGCGGCGACTCGGGCGGCGCGAAGTCCGGGACGACGGCCTTCATCGCGCCCGCGAGGAAGCCGAACGGTTCGGCCCTGCCGAAGGACCCGAACGCCGCAATGTGGATCCCGCCGCCGGGCCCGGTGACCCGGACCAGTTCGGACAGGCCGCGGTCGAAGTCCGGGAACAGCGACACGCCCTGGTTCGAGACCGCGGCGTCGAACGACTCGTCCGGCAGGTCCAGGGCCTGGCCGTCCATCACGCGGGCTTCGAGGTTCGCCAGCCCCTCGGCGCGGGCGTTCGCCCGCAGGCATTCGATCATCCGCGGCGCATGGTCGACGGCGACGACCTGCGCGCCGGTCCGGGCGGCCCGGACACTGACGGCGCCGGTCCCGGCCGCCACGTCCAGGCACCTGCGGCCGGGACCGAGGTCGACGCCGGCCAGGAGTTGGTCGGCGAACGCCCCGGTGTGCGGTGACACGTGCCGGTCGTAGTCGTCGGCGAGCGCGTCCCAGGCGTTCCGGATCTGCTCGGCGGTCGGTGCGGTGGTGGTCATGATGTCTCCGTTTCCTCAGTGGTCCCTAGCACGGTCCGCATCGCGTCCAGGAAGGCGCGTGGCTGTTCGGCGGCCGGGTCGTCGCGGCAGTCCTCGATCACGTGCAGCGGCCAGCCGTATTCGGCGGCGGCCGCTTCGGCGGTGCTCAGGTCCACCTGGAGGTCGTGGCGGCCGTGGATCAGCGTCGTGGGGACGCCGATCCGCGCCAGCTCGCCGGACGGGATCGGCCTCATGCCGAGGCGGGGGATGATCCGGCGCATCGCTTTCTGCACGTTCGGGTCCCGGGCGCGGTCGAGGGCGTAGTCGAGCAGCGGGTCCCACTGGGCTCCGGTGCCCTCGCCGACACGGTCCATGTCGTGGAAGCACCGGTCGAACAGGCGGTCCCGGCTGCGCGGCGTCGGCCGGGCGACGAACCGCATCATCGGGATCGCGAAGCTCGGCTTCGGCCGGAACCAGCCGAGCCCCAGCGTGTCCACCAGGACCAGGTGCGCGAGCCGGTCGCCGTGGCGCGCCGCGTAGCGGGCGGCGATCGCGCCGCCGAGCAGGTGCCCGGCCACGACCGGCTTCGACTCGCAGGTGCGGTCGATGAGCGCGCCGAGCCAGTCCGGGACCGTGTCGGTGTCGAGTCGGGCGCCGGTGGCGTCTGAGGCGCCGTGTCCGGGCAGGTCGGGCACGATCACCCGATGACGTTGGGCCAGTTCGGGAATCACCCGGAGCCAGACGCCGGCGAATTCGCCGTGGCCGTGCAGGAGCACGATCGGCGGTCCCTCACCGCCCACCCACACGGCGGTGGACACCTCGCCCAACCGGAGCCGCCGCTCGGTGATCGGCAGCGAGTCCACCAGGCTGCCGCGGGCCCGGCGTCCGGCCGCGCCGTCTTGCGTCTTCATCGCAGTCCCCCTTCCTCATCGGTCATGAGATAAGGGTCCGCCGGGGGCGGCACCGTCCGCATCGGGCGGATCAACCATCTTTCCGGAGCGGCGGGGCGTGGGTAATTCTTCGCAGTCCCTGCGGCGGTCAGACGAGGTCGTGCTCGTAGGCGTAGGCGGTGGCGGCCGACCGCGAGGCGACGCCGAGTTTGGTGAACATGTTGCTCAGATGCCGGGCTACGGTCTTGTCGCTTATCACGAGGGTTTCGGCGATCTCGCGGTTGGTCGCGCCGGTGGCGACCAGGCGGAGCACCTCGGCCTCGCGGGGCGTCAGCCCGCCGGTCGGCGGCGGCGAGTCCGCGAGCTTCCGGACCTCCGCGAGCGCGGGGCCCGCCCCGAGCTGCTCGAAGACGCGCCGGGCCGCGTCGAGTTCCATTTCGGCGGTGTCCCGGTCGCCGAGCCGGCGGCACGCCTGCGCCATCCGCAGGCGGACCCGCCCGGTCTCGTAGGGCGCTTCGAGCCGGTGCCAGGCGATCCAGGCGCGACGCAAGGCGGCGCAGGCGGATTCGGTGTCGCCGGAGGCGAGCAGCACCGATCCGCGGGCGTATCCGACCACGGCGCTGAGGTAGGGGGCCTGGAAGCGAGCGGCGATCCGGTCGAGTTGGTCCACCGCCGCCCGCGCGTCGTCGACCTCGCCGGCGGCGAGCGCGATCTCGGCGTAAGCGGCGAGCACTTTGGACCGCTCGACGTCGCCTTCGGCCTCGGCGGCGGCCCGCCGGATGGCGGCGCTCGCGTCGGCGAGGCGCCCCTGGGCGAGCCGGAGCAGGGAGAACCCGGGCTGGACGGTGTGGCCCCAGGCGCTCGCCTCGCGGTAGGCCGACTCGGCGTCGGTGAAGGCGCCGCGGAGCCGGAGCAGTTCGGCCCGCTGGTACATGGCCATGCCGGTCACCGGGTCACCGGGCGGGTCGGCCAGGTGGTCGCAGGCCTGGCGCACCTCGTCCATCGCGTCGGACCAATCGCCGCGGAGCTGCATGATCTCCGAGCGGTGGACCAGGCACTGGCCGCGGTAGGGCCGGAGGTCCTGCTGCGTAGCGCACCAGCGGCCGAGGGCGGCCGTCCACTGCTGCACGCGGTTGACGTCGAAGATGTCGCGGCAGGCGAGGACCATGGCGCAGTAGACGATGCCGGCCGCGAGGGCGGACACTTCACCGCTCGTGATCGCCACCATCGCCTCGTCGAGCATCGCGACGCCGTCGGCGGCGCGGCCCTGGGCGACCAGCGCCTGGCCTTGCCCCAGCCTGCCGAGTGCCCGCAGGTCGGAGTCGCCGAACCGGTCGGCGGTCTCGGTGACCGCGACGAAGGTGCCGTGCGCGGCCTCGGGGTCGGTGCCGAGCGCCTGGACCCCTGCGGGAACCTGCAGGTAGCCGCGCTCCACGCAGTCCAGGGACGACTCTTCGAGGAGGCGGTGGGCCCGTCCCATCCAGCCTCCGCCTCGGGCGTGTTCGCCGCGCTGGAGGAGCGTCAGGCCCAGCCAGAACGCGCACCGGACCGCCCGGGGGACCTCGCCGCGGTCGAGGTAGCTCCGGTGCGTCCGCTCCCAGGACTCGCCGGCCTCCTCGTACCGGCCGATGAGGTAGGCGGCCCGGGCGAGCCGGTCGAGGTCCTCGGCTCCCAGTCGCCGGTCTCGGTCGGCCTCGGAGAGGCGCTGGTAGGCGTCTCGCCACGCCATCCGTTCGAAGGCTTCGCGGCCGGACGCGAGCGGTTCGTCGGCGGGCATCGGTGCTCCTGTTCGGCCGGGCGGGCGTTCGGGCGCGGCGGTGGCGGCATTCTATCCCGGTCCGGGCCGGCGCCACGCGATCGCCGTGCGCCACGCGCCGCGGGTGCGAGGACGCGGCTCATGGTCTATCGCCGCCGGCCGGGACGGATCTGAGGACGATCGCGGCGAAGACCGCGGTCGCCGCGAGGGTGGCCGCGCCCGCGGCCGCGACGGTGGTGAATCCGTCGGTGTAGGCGCCGAACGCCTCGTTCAGCAGGATGGCGGCCTGCTCCGGCGGCAGGCGATCGGCCGCCGCCACCGCACCGCCGACGGTGTCGGTCGCCTGCGGCGCCCGCTCGAATCCGGTCCGCTCCATCCTGTCGCGGTAGACGAAGGAGGCCAGGGTCCCGAAGGCGGCGATGCCGATCGCGCCGCCGACCTGGAGACCGGTCTCGGAGATGCTGGCGGCGGCACCGGCCCGCCCGGGCGGGGCGGAGGTCAGGATGAGCCCGTTGGCCAAGGTGCCGACCATGCCGGCGCCGGAGGTGAGGATCGTGTAGCCGGTGATGGTGGTGACCACGCTGGAGCCGACGTCGGCGAAGGCGATGACGCCCATCCCGATCGCGCCGAGCAGCAGCCCCGAGGCCACCAGGACGGCGGGCCGGATCCGCCCGGCGAGCGCCGAGGCGAGCGAGGCACCGGCCGCGGCGCCGGCGAAGGTCGGCAGGGCGACCAGGGCGGCCCGCAGCGGGCTCATCCCGTGGACGGTCTGCAGGAAGGTGAACGCGAGCAGTCCGAGTCCGACCATCGCGACGGCGACCAGGACGTTGGTGACCGCCGCTCCGCTGAACGCCGGACGGCGGAACAGCGCCGGGTCGATCAGCGGGTGGGCGGCGCGCCGCTGCCGCCGCGCGAAGAGGGCGAGCATGCCGATGCCGACCAGCAGGCTCCCACCGGCGACCATGTCGGCGCGCTCGTCGGCGATCCGCTTGACGGCGAACACGATGCCGAACATCGCCATCAGGGACAGCGCGGCGCCGGGGAGGTCGAATCCCGCGCCCTCGGGGTCCCGGGATTCGGGGATCAGCATCGGGGCTGCGATCAGCAGCAGCGCCATGACCGGCAGATTGATCAGGAACACCGAACCCCAGCCGAAGTGTTCCAGCAGGAAGCCGCCGAGGATCGGGCCGGCGACGGCGCCGCCGCTGTAGGCGACCGTCCAGGACGCGACCGCCGAGCGGCGCTGCGACTCGTCGGCGAACATGCCGCGGATGAGCGCGAGGGTCGAGGGGGCGAGGGTGGCCGCGCCGATGCCCAGCAGCACGCGGGCGGCGATGAACGGTTCGGGCCCGGGCGCGTACGCCAGCGCGAGGGAGGCCGCGCCGAAGGCGGCGGCGCCGATCATGAGCAGGCGGCGCCGTCCGATGCGGTCGCCGAGGCCGCCCATGGTCACCAGCAAGCAGGCGACGACCAGGCTGTAGGCGTCCATCATCCACAGCCATTGCTCGGCGGTGGGGCGCAGGTCGGCGGTGATCGACGGGCTGGCGACGAACAGGATCGAGATGTCCATGGACACCAGCAGGGCCGGCGTGAGCAGGACGGCCAGCCCCAGCCAGGTGCGGGCGTTCGCTCGGGCGGTGGTTCTCTCCATGATTTGATTGTACGTACGTTCATCATCGAGTCAAGGACGTACGTGCAAACGGGCGGCTATGATCGCCACCATGACCCAACGCGACGCCCTGCTCGAAGGCGCGAAACGGTGCCTGGTCGAGAAGGGCTACGGCAGCACCACCGCCCGGGACATCGCCGCCGCCTCCGGGGCCCACCTGGGCTCCATCGGCTACCACTTCGGCTCCAAGGACCACCTGCTGAACCTCGCCGTGATCGAGCTGAGCGGCGAATGGGGCGACGCCATAGAGCGGGCGGCGCGGGCGGCCGGAGGGACGAACCCCGCCGCGCGCCTCGAATCGCTCCTGGCGGAGCTGCTCGCCACGCTCCCCGGGTCGCTCGACGTGCAGTCGGCGAGCATCCAGGCTCTGGCCCAGGCCCAGTTCGACGACGAGCTGCGCCGGGAGCTGGCGGCCGGGCAGCCGGGTGCGCGGAGGGAACTGGCCGCCATCGTCCTCGGCGTGCGGGCCGAGGAGGTCGACGAGCCGACCGCGCACGGGCTCGGGAGCCTGGTCTACGCGCTGGTGACCGGGATGCTCGCTCAGGCGCTGATCGATCTCGACGCGCTGCCGGACCGCGAGCTGATCGCCGCCGCGCTGGGCATGCTCACCGGAGTCCGGTCTTAGCCGGGACCGGGCGCGAAGTCGTGGCCGGGGCGGGGTAGCCGCACATACCGGATGGTCGGTATGCTGTGGTGAACCCTCACCCGGACGACGAGGAGGTCTCCGTGCAGATCACCGGTGCCGTGCTGGAGCGCTGCGGCGCGCCGGCGCCCTTCGCCGAATCGCGGCCCATCACCATCGGCCCGCTCGATCTCGACCCACCCGGCCCCGGCGAGGTCCTGGTCCGGATCGAGACCGCCGGACTGTGCCATTCAGACCTGTCAGTGGTCGACGGCAACCGCATACGCCCCACGCCGATGCTGCTGGGACACGAGGCCGCCGGCATCGTCGAGCGGGCGGGCCCGAACACCCGGACCGAACCCGGTCGGCGCGTGGTGACGACGTTCCTCCCCCGCTGCGGCGACTGCGACGCCTGCCGCACCGACGGCCGCCTCCCCTGCACCGTCGGCGGGGCCGCCAACGCCGCCGGGACCCTGGTCGGCGGCGGCCTCCGCCTGCGCCGCGACGGGGAGCGGGTGCACCACCACCTGGGCGTGAGCGCCTTCGCCACGCATGCGGTGGTCTCCGAAGCCTCCGTCGTGCCCGTCGACGACGACGTCCCGCCCGACATCGCCGCCCTGCTCGGCTGCGCCGTCCTCACCGGCGGCGGCGCGGTCGTCAACGCCGGGCGCCCCGGCCCCGACGACGCGGTGGCCGTGGTCGGCCTGGGCGGCGTCGGCATGGCCGCACTCCTGGTGGCCTCCGCCCTCGGCCACAAGGTGATCGGCGTCGACTCCGTGCCGGACAAACTGGACCTGGCCCGGCGGTTCGGCGCCGCCGCCTCCCACACCCCGGCCGAGGCGCTCGACGCCGAGCTCCGCGCCCCGGTCGTGATCGAGGCGGCCGGATCGGCCCGCGCCTTCGAGACCGCCTACGCCGTGACCGCCCCGGGCGGCACCACCGTCACCGTCGGGCTGCCCCACCCCGAGGCCCGCGCCGGCATCGCCCCGCTGAGCCTCACCGCCGAAGCCCGCACCGTCGTCGGCTCCTACCTCGGCTCGGCCGTGCCGAGCCGGGACATCCCGCGCTATGTGGAACTCTGGCGGGCGGGCCGGCTGCCGCTCGACCGGCTCGTCTCCGACCGCATCGCCCTGGCCGACCTGCCGAGCGCGCTCGACCGCCTCGCCTCCGGTCGGGCGCTGCGCCAACTCATCACGTTCTGACCGGACTGAAAGGACCGCTTCATGACCCCACGCACCGCCATCGTCACCGGCGCCGCCCGCGGCATCGGTGCCGCCACGGCCCGCCGACTCGCCGCCGACGGCCACGCCGTCGCCGTGCTCGACCTGGCCGAGGACCAGGCCCGCGCCACCGCCGACGCCATCACCGCCGACGGGGGCCGGGCGATCGCCGTAGGCGTCGACGTCGCCGACGAGCAGGCGGTGGCCGCCGCCGTCGAAAGAGTTGCCACCGAGTTGGGAGCGCCCTCGATCCTGGTGAACAACGCCGGCATCCTGCGCGACAACCTGCTGTTCAAGATGTCGGCCGACGACTGGGACTCGGTGCTGACCGTCCACCTGCGCGGCGCCTTCCTCATGTCC
Source organism: Glycomyces xiaoerkulensis (assembly GCF_002798405.1). GTDB lineage: Bacteria > Actinomycetota > Actinomycetes > Mycobacteriales > Micromonosporaceae > Glycomyces > Glycomyces xiaoerkulensis. Next base: position 34,770 of record NZ_PGGV01000004.1, read on the forward strand.
AGGGCGGTCCAGTCGCACATGGTCGAGGCCCGCTGGGGCCGGATCGTGAACCTCTCCAGCACCTCGGCGCTGGGCAACCGCGGCCAGATCAACTACTCGGCGGCCAAGTCCGGCATGCAGGGTCTCACCAAGACCCTCGCGATCGAGCTCGGCAAGTTCGGCGTCACCGCCAACGCCGTCGCGCCCGGGTTCATCGAGACCGAGATGACCAGGGCCACCGCCGAACGCGTCGGCGTGCCCTTCGAGGACTTCGTCGCCGCGGCGGCCAAGGAGACGCCGGTGGGACGCTCCGGCCGGCCCGAGGACATCGCGGGCGCGGTCGCCTACTTCTGCTCCGAGGAGGCCGGATTCGTCTCCGGGCAGGTGCTGTACGTCGCGGGAGGGCCGAAGGCATGAGCGCACCGATCAAGGTCGCCTCGCCGGGCGAACTGCCCGGCGCGGTCGGCCGCCGGGCCACCGGCGAGTGGTTCGCCGTCGGCCAGGACCGCATCGACGCCTTCGCCGACGCCACCGAGGACCACCAGTGGATCCACGTCGACCCCGAGCGGGCCGCCTCCGGGCCGTTCGGCGCGACCATCGCCCACGGCTACCTCACCCTGTCGCTGCTGCCGCACCTGGCCTCGCCGCTGATCGAAGTGGACGGCTCGGCCATGACGGTCAACTACGGCATGGACAAGGTGCGGTTCCTGACCCCGGTGACCGCCGGCTCGCGCGTGCGGGCCTCGACCGAGATCACCGGGGCCGAGGAGACCTCGATGGGGGTGCGGCTCGCCTCCGCCGTGACCGTCGAGATCGACGGGGCCGAGAAACCGGCCCTGATCGCCGAGACGATCACGCTGTACGTGCCCGCGACCTGACCGGTACCCACCGAAAAGGCCCGGACGACTTCCGTCGTCCGGGCCCGAGGCTCCAGTGTCTGAAACCAGGTCAAGTCGGAGCGATCACCTTCAGCCCCTGCACTTCGGCCGCGGCGGCCAGCTCCTTGTCGTAGGTGACGACGTTCCCCAACTCCGACCTGAACAGTTCCGCCGTCGCCAGATGGATGGCATCCAGCGAGCCCAGCCGTTGGATGCGGTAACCGATCGCGGTACACAGGACCACCTTGGACAGGACGGCCACGTCGACCATGTCCAGGACCTCATTGACCAGATCGGCGATGATTCCGGACTCCACTCCATGCCGAGTCAGACTCCGGGTCAGTTCGAGCTCGGCCAGCTCGGAGGTCACGAGTGCCTCGTCCGCGCTCAGGCCCTTCACCCAGGACCGCAACGCGGCGGTCTCCGACTCGGCCTTGACCAGTTTCAACAGCGCGCACGTGTCGACATAGTGCATCAACGCTCGCGGTCCTTGTCCCGGTCGGAGGCGATCATATCGGCACTATCGGGAAGCTCCGTGAGCTGCGGCTGAAGCGACGGCAGGCGGCGCCGCTTATTGGCCGGGCGCAGCAGTCCCTCGGCGATGAGCTCGTCGCGAACCGTCGGCGACTTCGAGCTCGTGTGCGGTACCAGATCGGCTATGGGCCTTCCCCGATCGGTGATGACCAGGGAGGCGCCGGCAGCAACCCTGGCCATGACACTCGACAGGTTGTGGTTGAGCTCTCGCAGTCCGATGACTTCCATAAGCCAATTGTACTACGTGAAAGTATTACATTGCGCGTTTCGTGGGGGTAGGTGGACTCAGAGCCTCTCGATCACCATCGCCATGCCCTGGCCGCCTCCGACGCACATCGTCTCCAGTCCGTAGCGGCCGCCGGTGTCGGCCAGCGCGTTGATGAGGGTGGAGGTGATGCGCGCCCCGGTCATGCCGAAGGGGTGGCCGACGGCGATCGCGCCGCCCTTGACGTTGAGCTTGTCCTCGTCGATGCCGAGTTCTCGGGCCGAGGGGATCACCTGGGCGGCGAAGGCCTCGTTGATCTCGACCAGGTCCATGTCGTCGATCCCGAGGCCGGCGCGCGCCAGCGCCCGCTTGCTGGCCTCGACCGGCCCCAGGCCCATGATCTCGGGCGACAGTCCGGTGACGCCGGTCGAGACGATCCGGGCGAGCGGTTGGAGGCCGAGTTCGTCCACGAGGCGTCCGGAGGCCACGACCAGGGCGGCGGCGCCGTCGTTGAGCGGGCAGGCGTTGCCGGCGGTGACGGTGCCGTCGGGGCGGAAGGCCGGGTCGAGTCCGGCGAGCTTCTCGACGGTGGTCCCGGGCCGGGGGCCGTCGTCGGCCGAGACGACCGTGCCGTCGGCGAGGGTGACCGGGGTGATGTCGCCGGCCCAGAACCCGTCGGCGATGGCCCGCTCGGCGCGCTGCTGGCTGCGGGCGGCGAAGGCGTCCTGCTCTGCGCGTCTGATCCCGCGCATGGCGGCGACGTTCTCGGCGGTCTGACCCATCGCGATGTAGGGGTCCGGCAGGCGGTCGTCCTCGCGCGGGTCGGTCCAGGTCGGTTCGCCCCCGGCGGTGCGTTTCTCGGTGCGCGCCAGGGCGTCGGCGAAGACGGGATTGGTCAGGTCGGTGCCGGGCAGGTGGTCGGCGGAGCCGACGTCCATGCCGCTGACCGACTCGACGCCCGCGGAGACGAACAGGTCGCCCTCTCCGGCCCTGATGGCGTGGAAGGCCATACGGGTGGTCTGGAGGCTGGAGGAGCAGTAGCGGGTGACGGTGGCGCCGGGGACGGCGTCCCAGCCGAGCATCACCGCCACGATGCGCGCCATGTTCATACCCTGCCGGGCGCCGGGCAGGCCGCAGCCGAGCAGCAGGTCGTCGATGCGGCCGGGGTCCAGGCCCGGCACGCGGTCGACGGCCGCCCGGACCATCTGGACGGCGAGGTCGTCGGCGCGGGTGTCCTTGAGCGACCCTTTGTGCGCCCGGCCGATGGGCGAGCGAGCGGTCGCGACTATGTAGGCCTCGTTCATGCGTAGCTCCTTGTCTCGTTCCGTCCGCGCGAGGCGGTTCAGACGAATGCCTGGTGGCCGGTGATCGCCCGGCCCACGATGAGGGTGTTCATGTCCCGGGTGCCTTCGTAGGAGTAGACGGCTTCAGCGTCGGCGAAGGGCCTGGCGACGCCGTGGTCGAGTTGGATTCCGTTGCCGCCCAGGAGTTCTCGGCACCAGGCGACGGTCTCGCGGGCCCGGGTGGTGACGAAGGACTTGGCCATGGCGGCGTGCTCGTCGCGCTGGGCGCCCTCGTCCTCCATGCGGGAGACCCGCATGCACATGCCGAGACTGGCGGTGATGTTGGCCAGGGCGCCGGCGAGTTTGTCCTGCACGAGTTGGAACGAGGCGACCGGGCGGCCGAACTGCTCGCGTTCGGCGGTGTAGCGGACGGCGGCCTCGTAGGCGCCGATGGCGAGGCCGACCGCCTCCCAGGCGACACCCGGGCGGGTGAGCCGGAGGACGCCGGCGACGTCGCGGAAGGAGTCGATGCGCTGGAGGCGGTCGCTCTCGGGTACTTCGACGCCGGTGAGGGTGATGTCGGCGTTCTGGAGGGAGCGCAGGGACTGCTTGCGTTCGATCTTGCGGGCCTCGAATCCGGGTGCGTCTTTGCGGACGAGGAATCCTTTGACGCGGTCGTCGGCGGTGTCCTTGGCAAAGACGACGGTGACGTCGGCGAAGGTGGCGTTGCCGATCCAGCGCTTGGCGCCGTCGAGGGTCCAGGTGTCGCCGCGGCGGGTGGCGGTGGTGCGGAGCCCTTTGGCGGCGTCGGAGCCGGATTCGGGTTCGGTCAGGCCGAAGGCGCCGACGGCCTCGCAGCGGCCCATCCGGGGCAGCCATTCGGCGCGCTGGGCGTCGGAGCCTCCGGCGCCGATCGAGCTCATCGCCAGGCCGCTGGTGACGCCGACGAAGGTGGCGAAGGAGGCGTCCACGCGCGCCAGTTCGAGAGCGGCCCAGCCGCGGAAGACGGCGCTGTTGTCGAATCGGGCCGATTCGGGCCAGGCGGCGCCGATGACGCCGGTCTCGGCGATGCCGGGGATGAGGTGGTGGGGGAACTCGGCGCGTTCCCAGTATTCGTCGGCGACCGGGCGGACTTCGCGTTCCATGAACTCGCGCAGACCGAGCGCGGCTTCCTGCTCGACGGGGGTGAGGAGGTCTTGGTAGGAGTAGAAGTCGGCGTCGAGCCGAGCGGGTGCGGGTGTCATGGTGTCGGTGGTCCTCCTTGATCGGGGTCGAACATTCCGACCGGTCGGTCTGTGTCTAGTATGCAGTGCAGTCAGCGAGATTTCCAAGGAGTTGCCTTGACCGGATACCGTCACATGTTCCCGCTGCGCTGGAACGACAACGACCAGTACGGCCACATGAACAACGCCGTCTACTACGAGGCGATGGACAGCGCGGTGAACGCGTGGATGATCCGCCGCGCCGGGCTCGACCCGGCCGGAGACGTCATCGCCGTGGCGCGGGCCTCGTCGTGCGAGTTCTTCGAGTCTACGTCGTTCCCCGAGGAAGTGGAGGTCGACGTGGCCGTCGCCCGGCTCGGCCGCACCTCGATCACCTGGGACCTGGCGATCGTGCCGCGCGGCGCGGCCGACCGAGACTCCCCGCTGGCGCTGGGGCGGTTCACGCACGTGTTCGTCGACGAGGCCGAGCGGCGCCCGGTGCCGGTGCCGGACAAGATCCGGGCGGCGGTCGCCGAGCAGCTCGAGGTGGGCTGAGCGCCCCGCTCCCCTACGGCTTGAACCGCTCCACCAACTCGCGCTTGAGGACCTTCCCGCTCGGACCGAGCGGGAGGTCCTCGACCACGTGCACCACCCGCGGGTACTTGAAGGCGGCCACCTTCTCCTTCATGTACGCCACCAGCTCCTCCGGGTCGGGATCCTGCCCGGTCGCGGCCACGACCGCGGCGTGGATCTCCTGCCCGCGGACCTCGTCCGGCAGCCCGAAGACGGCCGCCAGCGACACCGCCGGGTGCCGGGCCAGGACCGCCTCGACCTCGGTCGGATAGACGTTGTAGCCGTTGCGGATGATCATGTCCTTCTTGCGGTCCACGATCGTGACGATCTCGTCGGAGTCGATCGTGCCGAGGTCGCCGGTGCGGAACCAGCCGTCCAGCACCGCGGCCTCGGTCGCCTCGGGCCGCCCCAGGTAGCCCTTCATGAGGTTGTGGCCGCGCACCACGATCTCGCCCAGGCCGCTCTGCTCGCCCGGGGCGGGCTCGGGCAGCAGCTCGACGCGGTCCTCGGTCTCGGGGTCGGCGACGGCCACCTCCACGCCCCACATCGGGCGCCCGACCGTCCCGGGACGGATCGGCTCGGAGATGACGTTGAAGGTGCACGACGGCGAGGTCTCGGTCAGCCCGTATCCCTCGTGGACCTGCGCGCCGTACTGCTCCTCGAACGCCTCCAGCAGCGCCACCGGCAGCGCCGCCCCGCCGGACACGGCGTAGCGCAGCGGCGGCCGCTCCGCCGAGCGCTTGGCGGCCTCGACCATCCCGGCGAAGTTGGTCGGCACGGCGGTGAACACCGTCGCCCCGTGCCGCACCAGCAGCGCCAGCGCCTGGTCGGGGTCGAACTGCGGCAGCAGGATGATCGACGCCCCGCCCCGGAAGGCGATGTTGAGCACCGCCATCTGCCCGAAGGAGTGGAAGAACGGCAGGCCCCCGTAGACCACGTCGTCGCCGCGCATCTCGAACGAGTCGATCAGCGAGCAGTGCACCTGCTCGATCATCGCCAGGTGCGAACCGACCGCGCCCTTGGGCGTGCCGGTGGTCCCGGAGGTGTACAGGATGGTCGCCGCATCGAGCGGGTTGACCGCCCGGTGGCGCGCGATCGGGGTCGAGGCCGCCGCCTCCTGCTCCAGTCGGGCGACCGGCGCGCCGCCGACCTCGAGGTCCTCGGGCGCCAGCACGGTGACCAGGGGGACCCCCGCCCGCGCCGCGGCGGGCGCGGCCTCGCCGAGCATCGGCGCGGCGACCACCACCAGGTCGGCGCCGGCGTCTTCGAGGACGAACTCGATCTCCTCGGTCTTGAACAGCAGGTGGATCGGGACGACCACCGCCCCGAGCGACAGGGCCGCGTAGTAGACCCGCGGGAAGTCCGGCACGTTCGGCACGATCATCGCCACCCGCGAACCGGGTCCGATCCCGCGCGCGGCCAGCGCGCCCGCGTAGGCGCGCGTCTGGTCCCACAGCTCGCCGTACCGGATGGTCTGGTCCATGAAGTGCAGGGCCGGGCGGTCGGGTCGGCGGCGGGCGGCCTCGGCGAGGATGCTCGCGATCGAAAGGGTGCCGTGTCCCGGGCCGTCGACGGCCGGGTCTGGCTGGTGCGTCATTGCATTTGCTCCTTTCAGCGGGGCGGGTCAGGGTCGCGGCCGCAGCTCGGCCTTGCCGAGCGCGGCCAGGTGGACCTCGTCGGGTCCGTCGGCCAGGCGCATCGCCCGGGCCGCGGCGAACATCTCTGCCAGCGGCCGGTCGTCGGTCAGGCCCGCGGCGCCGAACAACTGGATGGCGTGGTCGAGGATGCGCTGGACCGCCCGGGGCACGGCGATCTTGATCGCCTGGATCTCGGTCATGGCCCGCCGGTTGCCGACGGTGTCCATCAGCCAGGCGGTCTTGAACACGAGCAGGCGCAGCGATTCGATCTCGATGCGGGAGTCGGCGGCCCAGGAGCGGACGACGCCCTTCTCGGCGAGCGGCCCGCCGAAGGCGACGCGCTCGCAGGCGCGTTCGCGCACCAGGTCGAGCGCGCGTTCGGCCATGCCGAGCGCCCGCATGCAGTGGTGGATGCGGCCCGGGCCGAGCCGGGCCTGCGCGATGGCGAAGCCCTCGCCCTCGCCGCCCAGCAGGGCGTCGGCCGGGATCCGGACCTCGTCGAAGTCCACTTCGGCGTGGCCGCCGTGGTCGCGGTCGTCGTAGCCGAGGACGGTCAGGGGCCGGACCACCCGCACGCCGGGGGTGCCGCGTGGGACCAGGACCATCGACTGCTGCCGGTGGCGCGGGGCCTCGGGGTCGGTCTTGCCCATGACGATGAGGAGTTCGCAGTCGGGGTTCATCGCGCCGGTGGCGAACCACTTGCGGCCGCTGATGACGTATTCGCCGCCCTCGCGGCGGATGCGGGTGCCGATCTGGGAGGCGTCCGAGGAGGCCGTGTCCGGTTCGGTCATGCAGAACGCCGACCGGATGCGGGCCTCCAGGAGCGGCCGGAGCCACCGCTCGCGCTGCTCGGCGGTGCCGAAATGCGCCAGCAGTTCCATGTTGCCGGTGTCGGGGGCGGCGCAGTTCATCGCCGGGGGCGCGAGCCGGGGGCTGCGCCCCGACAACTCCGCGACCGGCGCGTACTGCAGGTTGGTCAGGCCGCCGCCGTGGCCGTGGGGGCCCGGAGGCAGGAACAGGTTCCACAGTCCCCGGCTCCGGGCCTCGTTCTGCAGGCTCCGGATCACGGGCCGCAGGGTCCAGTCGCCCGGGGTCGACTCCACTTCGGCGGCGAGCACCGGTTCGGCGGGGATGAGGTGCTGGTCGAGGAAGTCCCGGGCGCGGGCGGTCGTGTCGGCGGTGATCGCGTCGGGGGCGAAGTCCATCAGGTGTCCTTTCCGGCCGGCGCGCGCGCCAGCCCTTCCTCGGCCAGCGGCCTCACCAGGGTGCCGATGGTGTCGAAGCCCTCGCCTACGGTCTGCCCGCCGGTGTAGCGGTAGTGGATGCCCTCGAGGATGACCGCGAGTTTGTAGCAGGCGAAGGCCCGGTACCAGGACAGATCCGGGACGGCGATCCCCGAGCGGGCCGCGTAGGCGTCCACGACCTCCTCGAAGTCGGGGTAGCCTGCGCCGGCCACGATCGATCCGGCGGCGGCCTCGCCGCCGCTGAGTTCGCGGATGTGCCAGTACATGCCGAGCATCCCGAGGTCGACCAGGGGGTCGCCGAGGGTGGCCATCTCCCAGTCGAGCACGGCCGCGATGCGGGGGGCGCCGGGTTCGCCGGCGATGAGGACGTTGTCGAGCCGGTAGTCGCCGTGGACGATGCCCGTTCCGGTCCCGCCGGCGGGCGCGGAGGCGGCGAGCCGCTCCTGGAGGGCGTCGAGGGCCGGCAGGTCGCGGGAGCGGGAGGCGTCGTACTGGCGCCGCCAGGTCCGCATCTGCCGGTCGAGGTAGCCGTCGGGGCGGCCGAAGTCGCCCAGGCCGACCGCGGCCGGGTCGACCGCGTGGAGGTCGGCCAGAACCTCGGCCAGCTCGATGCCGAGCCGGCCGAGGCCCTTCGGCTCCCACGAGGCGTTCTGCTCGGGGCCGGACATCACCGTTCCGGCGACGTGTTCCATGACGAAGAAGTCGGTGCCGGTCACTTCGCGGGCCTCGGTGTCGTCGACCAGGTCGATCGTCCGCGGCACCGGGATGATGCCGTGCAGGGCGGTGATGATCCGGTGCTCGCGGCGCATGTCGTGCGCGGTCGACAGGACGTGGCCCAGCGGCGGGCGCCGCAGCACCAGCGGTGTCTTCGCACCGTCCACCCGGTAGGTGAGGTTGCTGCGGCCGCCGGGGATCAGGCTCGCGGTGAGCGGCCCCGGCCCGGCGAGGTCCGGGTGGGACCGTCCCAGCCACCGGCTCAGGCCGTCCACGTCGAGCCCGGGCGGCCCAGTCGCCTCCGTCATGCGGTTTCCTTTCCGTTCGGGGTGCGGGCGCCGCGGCGGCGCCCGCACCCGGGTCACTGGCCGGGGACGCCGTCGTTCTCCAGCGGCACCGGGTCGGCCTCGATCTGCTCGACGGTCCCGTCGTCGACGCGGTAGGTGGTGCCCACGAAGTCCTGGACGCCCTCGTCGACGACGGCGATACCGACCGAGCGGTAGGCGGCGTGGTCGTCCTCGCTGTAGGACAGCGGGACGATGCCGTTGCCGGCCAGGTCGCCCGACTCGATGGCGGCCACCAGCGACTCGCGGGTGGGGTCTTCGCCGGCGGCGGCCAGGGCCTCGGCGAACAGGTAGCCGACGCTCATGCCGAACACCGTGTTGCCGGTGAAGTCGGCGCCGTCGTTGTAGTCCTCGTTGATCTGCCGGAACAGGTCGTACCAGTCGCTGCCGGGGCTGTTGGGGAGGTAGTTGACGCTGGCCATCCCCTGCAGCAGCAGCGGCGCCTCCTCTTCGCCGAGGTACTCCACGAGCGTGGGGTAGTCGGCTCCGGAGGAGGAGACGTACCACTGCGGGAACCACTCCATCTGCGCGGCCGTGCCGACCGCGAGCGCGGTGAACCCGTTGATGGTGCCGAGGATGTTGACCTCGCATTCGGCGGCCATCATGGCACCGATCTGCGCGGTGACGTCCTCATTGGATGAGGAGTATTCCTGGGCCTCGGCGACCTCGTCGCCGACGACGGTCTCGACCCCTTGGAGGATGCCCGCGCCGAAGTCGTCGTCCTGGCCGAGTACGCAGACGGTGGCGTCGGGGTTCTGGTCGACCGCGTACTGGGCCAGGGCCGCGCCCTCGGTGACGTAGTCGGCGTTGAAGGCGAAGGTGTTCGGGTAGGTCTCGGGCTGGTTCCAGGTGAGCGAGCCGGAGGAGACGAACAGGTCCGGCACCCCCTGCTGGTCGAGGTAGTCGAGCACCGAGGTGTGGGTCGGGGTGCCGAGCCCGTTGACGATCGCGAAGACCTCGTCCTCGCCGACCAGTTCGCGTACGGCGGTCTGGGTTTCGGACGGGTTGTAGGCGTCGTCCTTGACCAGGTACTCGATTTCGCGGCCGTGGACGCCGCCGTTGTCGTTGAGGTACTGGAAGTAGGCGTCGGTGGCCGCCGAGATCGAGGCGTAGCCGGCGGCGGCCGGTCCGGTGAGCGGCTGGTGGGTGCCGATGGTCACCGTGTCGTCGGTGACGCCCGGCACGTCGTCTTCGTCGGGTGTGGAGCAGGCGGCGAGGCCGGCGGCCGCGAGCGCGGCCGCGGCGGCCAGGGCCGTCTTCTTGGAAGGGGCTGGCATGCAGATCACCTCTCTGTGTTCTGGTTCGGCTCGGTCTCAGGGGTCCGGGTGTTCCGGGTGAACGGGGGCCGGGGCAGGCGCCTCGGCAGTCCGGCGATGCCGCCGGGCCGGGCGGCGGTCACCGCGATGACGACGGCGCCGAAGAGGAGGACGGCGAGATTGCCGTTGAGGCGCTGCCCCAGGTCGGCCGGGAGTGCGCTCGCGGCGGAGTCGACCAGCCACGGCAGGACGACGATGATCGCCGAGCCGGCGGCGGCGCCGCCGATGCTGCCGAGCCCGCCGACCACGGCGGCGACCACGAGCAGCAGCGAGAACCCGAGGCCGTAGGCGCCGGGGCTCACCGACTGGGTGGCGACCGCCAGCACGGCGCCGCCGAGGCCAGCCGCGAGCGAGCTGACGGTGAAGGCCCCGGTCTTGACCTTCGCGGGGTCGACCGCGGCGAGGCGGGCGGCGGTCTCGTCGCCGAGGACGGCGCGCATCCGCAGTCCGGCGCGGCCGCGGCGCATCGCCGCCAAGGGGGTGACCGCGACCGCGGCGACGGCGATGGCGAGCCAGGCGTGCCACTGCTCCACGGCGATCAGCGACGACAGCGCTTCGGGGACCGGGAAGAAGGGGGCGCCTCGCCCCTGGTCGCCGGCGAGGGCGGGGATCACGTTCGCGGCCGAGGGCAGGGCGATGACCATCGCGAGCGTGAGGCCGGCCAGGTAGGGGCCGCGGAGGCGCGCGGCGGCCAGGCCGAGCAGGAGGCCGAGGACGCCGGAGACGGCGACCGCTCCGCCGAGCCCGGCCAGGAAGGGGAGGGCGTCGCTGCCGGGGAGGGCTTCGGCGGCGGCGGTGGAGGCGATGGCGTAGCCGTAGCCTCCGGCGGCCATGAGCACGGCGTGGCCCAGCGACAACTGCCCGGTCAGTCCGACCAGGACGGTCAGTCCGGCGACGGCCGCGAAGCAGCCGGCGGCGGTGGCGAGCTGGTAGTTGCGGAAGGGGTCCAGGGCGAAGGTCGCGGCGATGGCGACGAGGGTGAGGAGCGCGGCGCGCAGCACCAGGCGCGAGGTGGGGGCGTTCATGCGGATCGGGCCTCCTTGGCGGCGAACAGGCCGCCGGGTCGCACCAGTAGGACCGCGGTGAGCAGTCCGAGGACGGCCAGCGGTGCGGCGGCGGCCGACACGTAGCCGGTGACGAGGCTGACCAGGACGCCGACGGCGAGGCCGGCGATCAGGGCGCCGAGCGGGGAGTCGAGGCCGCCGACGACGGCGACGGCGAAGGCGTTGACGAACAGCAGGTCGGCGGCGTGCGGGTTGAGGCCGAGTTCGGTGGGCACCAGCAGCAGCGCCGCCAGGGCGGCGGTGGCGACCGACAGCATCCAGCCGGCGGTCACCATGCGCGGGACCCGCACGCCGAGCAGGCGGGAGGTCTCGGGCGCGAAGGCGGCGGCGCGCAGTTGCAGGCCCAGGGAGGTCCGGCCGAACAGCAGGGCAAGGACGGCCATCACGCCGCCGGCGAGCAGCAGCACGAACAGGGCGTAGGCCGACAGGACGGGGATGTCGCCGAGCAGGAAGGGGCGCTGGGAGAACGGGGCGCGGACCGGCCGGTGGTCGGGCCCGAAGGCGATGGCCAGTCCGGATTGGAGCACCATGACCAGTCCGATCGCGACGATCATGCCGGGCAGCGGGGTGTCGCGCGGGACCAGCTTGAGCGGCCCGCGTTCGACCAGGGCGCCGAGCACGGCGCCGGCCGCGAGCGCGCCGGCCAGGCCGAGCCAGTAGGAGCCGGAGGCGGCGGTGAGGGCGAACGCGACGTAGACGGCGACGATGGCCATGGCCGCCTGGGCGAAGTTGATGACGCGGGCGGCGCGCCAGACGATCACCAGCGACAGGGCGAACAGCGCCAGGACGGCCCCGCGGGCCAGGCCGGTGGAGAGCAGGAATACGAGTCGGTCCATCAGAACCCCAGGTAGGCGTGCCGGAGGGCGGGATCGGCGGCGAGGGCGGCGGCGGGCCGGTCGGCCACCACCTCGCCGAGGGACAGCACCACGCCGCGGTCGGCCACCGACAGGGCGCCGGTGACGTTCTGCTCGGCCAGCAGCACGGTCAGGCCGCGCCGGGAGGCGGTCTCGCGGAGCACGCCGAGGAGCTGGGCGACCACGAGCGGGGCGAGGCCGAGCGACGGTTCGTCCAGCAGCAGCACGTCCGGTCGCGCGATGAGGGCGCGGGCCAGCGCGAGCATCTGGCGTTCGCCGCCCGAGAGGGTGTGGCCGGGGGCGTGGCGGCGGCGGGCGAGCGGTTCGAACAGCTCGTACATCTCCGCGACGGCGGCCCGGCGGGCGGCGCCGCGGTGGCGCCAGAGGGCGCCGAGCCGGAGGTTCTCCTCGACGGTGAGTTCGACGACGGTGCTGCGGCCTTCGGGCACGAGCGCGAGTCCGCCCCGCACGCGGTCCTCGGTGGCGGTGCCGGTCAGGTCGGCGCCGTCGAGCAGGACCCGGCCGCCGGCGGGGACGAGTCCGGTGAGGGCGCGCAGGAGGGTGGTCTTGCCGGCGCCGTTGGCGCCGAGGAGGGCGAGGACGGTGCCGTCGCCGATGTGGAGGTCGAGGCCGTCGAGGACGGGGGCGCCGTCGCCGTAGGCGACGGTCAGGTCCTCGATCGTCAGGGTGCTCATTGGACGCCCTCTCGGTCGGTGCGGGCCTCGAGTCCGAGGTAGGCGGCCTCGACGGCGGGGTCGTCGCGGACGGCGTCGGGTTCGCCGGCGGCGATGACCTTGCCGAAGTCGAGCACGACGACGCGGTCGGCCACGTCCATGACGAAGTCGACGTGGTGCTCGACCAGGAGGACGGCGCAGCCGCCGGCCGCCACCGCGCGGACGGTGGCGGCCAGCGCCTCGATGTCGGCGGCGCCGAGGCCGCCGGCGGGTTCGTCGAGCAGCAGCAGTTTCGGGTCGGTGACCAGGGCGCGGGCGAGGGCGACGCGTTTGCGTTCGGGGTAGGGCAGGGTGGCGGCGGGGTGCGCCGCCAGCGACGCGAGGTCGAGTTCGGACAGTACGGCGCGGGCCTTGGCGGCCTTGTCGGCGGCGCGGCCGCGGAGACTCGAGAGCGGCACCATGACGTTCTCGAGGACGGTCATGCGGTCGAACAGGCCGAGGCCCTGAAGGGTGCGGGAGACGCCCGCGGCCGCCAGGCCGGTGGTCGCGGCCGGCGCGGGGCGCCCGCCGATCCGCACCGCGCCGCGGCGGGGTTGGACCAGGGCGCAGACGGCGTTGAAGACGGTGGTCTTGCCGGCGCCGTTGGGGCCGATGAGGGCGACGGTCTCGCCGTCGCCGACCTCGAAGGAGACCTCGTCGAGGGCCTTGAGGCCCCCGAATGCCACTTCGAGGCCGCTCACCTCGAGTCGGGGCGCCGCTTCGGGCGGAGGGGTCGGTGTCATCTCGGGCTCGCACCTCTTCGTGTCGGAGTACCGCCACTGTATCGCAAATACCGACTAGACGGTATGTGACCGGCGCGACTTTTCGGTTTCGATTCGGACAACACCGCTCCGGCCGGGCTCAGCGGTGGGCGATACCGGCGGTCATGCCGCCGTCGACGACCATCTCGGTGCCCGAGACGTAGGCCGAGGCATCGCTCGCCAGGAACACCACCGCCCCGGCCGGGTCGTCGGGCACGCCCGGCCGCTGCAGCGGGATGATCAGGTCGTCGGGGTCGATGCGGGTGCTCATGTCGGTGCCGATGAAACCGGGGTGGACCGAGTTGACCCGGATCCCCGACGGGCCGAGTTCGACCGCGAGGGACTTCGACAGCCCGCGCACGGCGAACTTCGAGGCGGTGTAGCCGTGCAGGCGCACGCTGCCCCGCATCCCCTCCACCGAGGAGACGTTGACGATCGAACCGCGCCCGGCGGCCTTCATCGGCGGCACCACCGCCCGGCAGCCCAGGAACGTGCCGGTGAGGTTGACCTCCAGCACCCGGTTCCACTTCTCGAGCGTGAAGTGCTCGATCGGGGCGGCGTTGGCGATCCCGGCGTTGTTCACCAGCACGTCGACCGCTCCGAACGAGGCGACCGCCTCGGCGACGGTGCGCTCCCAGGCGTCCTCGTCGGTGACGTCGAGCTCGGCGAACCGGACACGCTCGCCCAGCTCGGCGGCCAGCGCATCGCCCTCTTCGGTCAGGACGTCGGCGATCAGCACCCGCGCGCCGGCCTCGTGCAGGGCCCGCACGCAGGCCGCGCCGATCCCGCGCGAACCGCCGGTCACGATCGCGACGCGGCCGTCCAGACCGGTCGCCGCGCCGCCGCTCACGCGGCCACCCGCACCACGAGCCGCCCGGTGGTCCCGCCGCCGGCCAGGCGCTGGACCGCGGCCGGGGCCTGGTCGAAGGCCACCGTCTCGGCCACCGCCGGCCGCACGGCGCCCTCGTCGGCCAGGCGGGTGAGCGCCTCGTGCGCCTGGTCGACCAGGTCGGGGCGGCGCTGCTGGTAGAGGGCCCAGTGGAGCCCGAGCACCCCGTAGTTCTTCACCAGGGCGTGTCCGGGGTGGACCGCCTGCTGCTCACCGCCGGCGAACCCGACCACGACGATGCGGCCCTCGAAGGCCACGCACTTGGTCGAGCGCTCGAACGCCGCGCCGCCGACCGGGTCGAACACCACGTCGGCGCCGCGGTGGTCCCGCTTGACCGCCGCGGGCCAGTCGTCGTCGCGCATCAGGACCTCGTCGGCGCCGGCGGCCGCGGCGGCCGCGGCCTTGTCCCTGTTTCCGACCACGCCGACCACGGTCGCGCCGGCGGCGGCGCCGAGCTGGCAGGCGGCGGTGCCGACGCCCCCGGCCGCGGCGTGGACGAGCAGGGTCTCGCCGGACCGGATCGCGGCGCGGCGGTGGAGTCCGAACCAGGCGGTCTGGTAGGCGATGGTCAGGGAGGCGGCGGCCGCGTCGTCGAGGCTCGGCGGCGCGGGGCGGACCGCCTCGGCGGGGACGGCCGCGTACTCGGCCATCACGCCGATCTTCGAGCCGACCACGCGCTCGCCCACCTGCAGACCGCTCGCACCGTCACCGAGCGCGGCGACCTCGCCGCACAGTTCGATGCCGGGGATGAACGGCGGTTCGGGGCGCTCCTGGTACTGGCCGCGGGCCAGCAGGACGTCGGGGAAGTTCACGGCCACGGCGCGCACCCGGATCAGGACCTCGCCGGGGCCGGGGGACGGCACGTCGACCTCGTCGAGCGCCATGACCCGTTCGGGTTCGCCGTGCGCGGTCACGCGCCAGGCGCGCATGGATTCAGCCATCGGTGCTCCTGATCCCTCGGAGGAACAGCTCGGTGAGCTGCTGGGCCACTTCGGTCTTGTCTTCGGGTCCTTCGGGCGAGTACCAGTGCGGCAGATAGTGGACGTCGGAGAAGAAGTGCGCGATGAGCACCGAGATCGGGACGTCGTCGCGGAAGCGTCCCTCGTCCCGGCCGCGGGCGATCAGCTCGGCGAACGCGTCGTGGTACTCGCGGCGGCGGCGCTTGACCTCCTTCTGCCGCTCGGGGACCAGCATGTGCTGGCTGCGGAAGAAGATGGTGCCCTCCTGCAGGAAGTCGATGGAGGTGACCACCACGTCCTCGCAGGCGGCCCTGACGACCTCCTCGGTCTCGCCGCCGGAGGCGATGATCTCGTCCAGGCGGCGCCGCTGGAGCGACAGCATCCGCTCGTAGATCGCGAACAGCAGGTCGTCTTTGGACGAGAAGTAGTGGTAGAGGGCGCCCTTGGTGACTCCGGCGGCAGCGACGATCTGCTGCACGCTGGTGTTGGCGTACCCTTGGGAGGCGAACAGGTCGAGGGCGGCCCGGAGGACCTC
Source organism: Glycomyces xiaoerkulensis (assembly GCF_002798405.1). Taxonomy (GTDB): domain Bacteria; phylum Actinomycetota; class Actinomycetes; order Mycobacteriales; family Micromonosporaceae; genus Glycomyces; species Glycomyces xiaoerkulensis. The sequence continues at coordinate 50,454 of NZ_PGGV01000004.1, forward strand.
GTCGGCGACGCTGGTGGTCTTCATGGTCCCCATTCTTCACTCCGCCTGCCTGATGCTGACCCCGCCGTCGATCAGCAGGGTCTGTCCGGTGACCCACGCGGCGTCCTCTGACAGCAGGAACGAGGCGGGTCCGGCCACGTCCTCGGGCACGCCGAGGCGGGCGAGCGGGTAGCCGCCTGCGACCGCCTCCTCGCGGCCGTCGTAGAGGGCCTTGGAGAACTTGGTCTTGACCACCGCCGGCGCGAGCGCGTTCACCCGCACCTCGGGGGCGAGCTCCTCGGCCTGCTGGACGGTGAGGTTGATCAGCGCGGCCTTCGAGACCCCGTAGAAGCCGATGTTGGGGCTGGCGGCGGTCCCCGAGATCGAGGCCATGTTCACCACCGAGCGCAGGCCGCCGGTGGCGGCGGCCTCGCGCGTCCATTCCAGGGCCGCGATGACGTTGACCTCGAAGGTCTTGCGGGCGGCCTCGGGGTCGAGTTCGCTCAGCGGCCCCCAGGCGGGATTGACGCCCGCGTTGTTCACCAGGTGGTCGAGCGCGCCGAACCGCTGGAGCGCGTGCCCGATCGCCGCGGCGCGGTGCTCGGGGTCGTCGGCCTTGCCCGCGACGCCCGAGGCGCGGTTCTCGCCGAGGCTCGCGACCGCCGCCTCCAGGGCGTCCCGGTCGCGGCCGGTGATAACCACCGCTGCGCCCTCGGACACCAGCCGTTCGGCGATCGCGAGTCCGATGCCGCGGCTCGCTCCGGTGATCAGGGCGACTCTGCCTTCGAATCTGCTCACCACAACTCCATACCGTCTAGTCGGTTTGTGAGACCGTACCATACGGCCGGCCCGCGCGGTACGCTTCAGGCGCCCGCGGCTGCGATGATCGCCGCCGCGCCCGCCCTGGCATCCTAAGCGAATTTGGAGCGACCGTGCTGTCTGTCAACGCCTATGCGGCCCCCTCTGCGAACGATCCGCTGGTGGCGACCACCGTCGAGCGGCGCGATCTCGGCCCGCGCGACGTGCTGATCGAAATCCGGTACGCCGGAATCTGCCACTCCGACATCCACACCGTCCGCGGCGATTGGGGCCGGCAGTCCTACCCGCTGGTGCCCGGCCACGAGATCGTCGGCACCGTGGCCGAGACCGGCGCCGAGGTCGCCTCCCACGCGGTCGGCGACCGGGTCGGCGTCGGCTGCATGGTGAACTCCTGCCGGGACTGCGACACCTGCCGCCGCGGACTGGAGCAGTACTGTCTGCGCGGCAACACCATGACCTACGGCGGGATCGACGCCGACGGCACCGTCACCCAGGGCGGGTACTCGACCCACATCGTCGTGGACGAGGACTTCGTGCTCAAGGTGCCCGAATCGATCCCCTACGAGGCCGCCGCTCCCCTGCTGTGCGCGGGGATCACCATGTACTCGCCGCTGCGCCGCTGGGGCGCCGGCCCCGGCAAGCGGGTCGCCGTGGTCGGCCTCGGCGGACTGGGGCACATGGCGGTCAAGATCGCCCACGCCATGGGCGCCGAGGTGACCGTCCTGTCGCAGTCGCTCAAGAAGCGCGAGGACGGCCTGCGGCTCGGCGCCGACCACTACTACGCCACCTCCGACCCGAAGACGTTCTCGGAACTGGGTTTCAGCTTCGACCTGATCGTCAACACCGTCAGCGCGGGCATCGACCCGAACGCCTACCTCGGTCTGCTGAAGGTCGACGGCACCATGGTCGCGGTGGGCGCCCCGGCCGAACCGATGCCCGTGGCCGCGTTCAGCCTGCTGCAGTGGCGCCGCAACTTCGCCGGGTCCACCATCGGCGGCATCGCCGAGACCCAGGAGATGCTCGACTTCTGCGCCGAGCACGGCATCGCCTCCGAAGTGGAGGTCATCGCCGCCGACCGGGTCAACGAGGCCTACGAGCGGGTCCTGGCCTCCGACGTGCGCTACCGGTTCGTCATCGACGCCGAAACCCTGCGCTGAGGCCACGAAGAAGCGGGCCGCGGCCCATGAATGCGAGGCTATTGCATATTCCTTGCAATAGTAGGATCGCCTGCAGCCGTCCACGAGGGAGTGACCGTGAACCGAACGACCGACCTGATCGCGCTCGAAGAGCACCGCGGCGCACACAACTACCATCCGCTGCCGGTGGTGCTCGCCGAAGGCGAGGGCGCGTGGGTCACCGACACCGAGGGCCGCCGCTACCTCGACTGGCTCTCGGCGTATTCGGCGGTCAACTTCGGCCACCGGCACCCGAAACTGGTGGCCGCCGCCCGCGACCAGCTCGACCGGCTCACCCTGGCCAGCCGCGCCTTCCACACCGACCAGCTCGGCCCCTTCTGCGACGAACTGGCCGACCTGTGCGGCATGGACGCGGTGCTGCCGATGAACACCGGCGCCGAAGCGGTCGAGACCGCCGTCAAGGCCGCCCGCAGGTGGGGCTACACCCGCAAGGGCGTGCCCGCCGACCGGGCCCGGATCGCCGTGTTCGACGGGAACTTCCACGGCCGCACCACCACCGTCGTCGGCTTCTCCACCGACCGGGACGCCCGCGCCCACTACGGCCCCTTCGCGCCCGGCTTCGACGTGGTGCCCTACGGCGACACCGCCGCGCTGCGGGAGGCGATCGGCCCCGACACCGTCGCGGTGCTGCTCGAACCGGTCCAGGGCGAGGCCGGGGTCGTCATGCCGCCGGCCGGATGGCTCGCCGATGTGCGGGAACTGTGCAGCGCAGAGAACGTGCTGATGATCGCCGACGAGATCCAATCCGGACTCGGACGCACCGGCCACACCTTCGCCTGCGAGCGCGAGCAGGTCCGGCCCGACCTCTACCTGCTGGGCAAGGCGCTCGGCGGCGGGATCGTCCCGGTCTCGGCGGTCGCGGCCGACCGGGAGGTGATGGACGTGTTCACGCCCGGCTCCCACGGATCGACCTTCGGCGGCAACCCGCTCGCGGCCGCGGTAGGCCGCGAGGTGGTCGCCATGCTGGGCACCGGCGAGTGGCAGCACCGCGCCCGCGACCTCGGCAAGCACCTGGAATCGGCGCTGGCCGGACTCGACCGGTCCAAGGTGGCCGCGATCCGGGTGTGCGGGCTGTGGGCCGGAGTCGACCTGGCCGAGCCGGGCCCGTCGGCCCGGGAGGTGTGCGAGCGGATGGCCGAGCAGGGCGTGCTGTGCAAGGAGACCCACCGGACCACGGTGCGCATCGCCCCTCCCCTGGTCATCGAGCCGACCGAGATCGACCGGGGCGTGGCGGCCCTGGCCGAGGCCCTCGAGGGCTAGGAGCCGGTAACCGGAAGTCGCGGGAGCCCGGGGTGGGGGTCTCGATGTCGAGGTCGGCGAGCCTGTAGGCGATGAGGTTGGGCATAACGCGGCCCTCGGCGTCGGAGGCGTGTTCGACGGTGCCCTTGATGCGCATGGCCTTCGCCCCGGCCGCGATCGACCGCCAGCGCTTCCAGAGCCCCTGGGAGCAGATGACGTTGCCGATACCGGTCTCGTCTTCGACGGACAGGAAGGTCACGCCGCGGGCGGTCGCGGGGCGCTGGCGGTGGGTGACCACGCCGGCGATCTCGACGCGGGTGCCGTCGGCGGTGTCGGGGAGCCGGTCCATGGGAACGACGCCTTCGGTGGTGAGGCGGTCGCGGACGAGTTCGAGCGGGTGGGTCCGGGTCGACAGGCCGAGCCCGAGGTAGTCGGCGCGGGCCAGTTCGGTCTCGCTCATGCCCGGCAGGGTCGGGGGCCGGGCGGCCGGTCCGGTGCCGGGGAGCATGTCGGGGTGCTCGCGCACGGCACCGGCCGTCCACAGCGCCTTGCGGCGGTCGGGTTCGAGGCTGTCGAGGACGCCCGCGAGGGACAGCGACTCCAGATGTCCCTGGTTTAGTCCGGTGCGGCGGGCCAGGTCGGGCAGGTCGCGGAAGGGGCCGTCGGCGCGGGCGGCGACGATGCGGTCGGCGGCGTCGCCGCCGAGGCCCTTGACGCCGTCGAATCCCAGCCGGATCGTCGCGGTGCCGCGGACGGGACCCTCCGGGGGCCGGTCGGCCTCGATCAGGGAGGCGACCCGGGCGCTGGCGTTGATCTCGGGGGCGAGGACGTCGATGCCGTGGCGCCCCGCGTCGGCGATCAGACTGGCCGGTGAGTAGAACCCCATGGGCTGGCTGGCCAGCAGCCCGGCGTAGAACGCGGCCGGGTAGTGGCATTTGAGCCAGGCCGAGGAGTAGACCAGGTGGGCGAAGCTCGCGGCGTGGCTCTCGGGGAAGCCGAAGTCGGCGAAGGCCTTGAGCTGCTCGTATACCTGGTCGGCCCGGGCGCCGGTGAGACCCTTGGAGGCCATGCCGTCGTAGAGGCGCTCGCGCAGCCGTTCCATGCGTTCTTCGGACCGTTTGGCGCCCATGGCGCGGCGCAGCCGGTCGGCCTCGCCGCCGTCGAATCCGGCGGCGTCGATGGCGATGCGCATCAACTGCTCCTGGAACAGCGGCACCCCGTAGGTCTTGGCGAGCGCGTCGTGGAGGACCTCGGGGACCTGGTCGTGCCAGGGTTCGCCGTGGCGGCGGCGCAGGTAGGGGTGGACGGCCCCGCCCTGGATCGGTCCAGGGCGGATGAGGGCGACCTCGGCGACCAGGTCCTGGAACTCCTTCGGGCGCAGTCGGGGCAGGGTGGCCATCTGGGCGCGCGACTCCACTTGGAACACGCCGACGGTGTCGGCGCGGCAGAGCATCGCGTAGACCTCCTCGTCGTCGGGCGGCAAGTGCGCCAGGTCGATGCGGTCGCCGTGGCTGTCGGCGACGAGGTCGACCATCCGGTGCAGCGCCTCCAGCATGCCCAGGCCCAGCAGGTCGAACTTGACCAGTCCGGCGTCGGCGCAGGCCTCCTTGTCCCATTGGACGACGGTCCGGTCGTCCATGCGCGCCTGTTCGACCGGGACTATCTCCGAGACCGGCTGGTCGGTGAGGACCATCCCGCCGGGGTGGATGCCCAGGTGCTGGGGCAGGTCGGTCATTTCGGCGGCCAGGTCCTGGACGGCGGCGGGGATGGCCTCGGCCTCGTCGGCGTCCAGGCCGCGGTGGCGGTGGAGCCGCCCCGACCAGGCCGTGGCCTGGTCGTGGGGGTAGCCGAGTGCCTTGGCGGCGTCGCGGACGGCGCTGCGGGGCCGGTAGGTGATGACGTTGGCTACCAGGGCGGCCCGCTGGCGGGTGTACTTGCCGTAGACGTACTGGATCGCCTCCTCGCGGCGGCCGGACTCGATGTCGATGTCGATGTCGGGCGGGCCGTCGCGCTCGGCCGAGAGGAACCGCTCGAACAGCAGCCCGAATCCGACCGGGTCGACGTTGGTGATGCCCAGGGCGTAGCACACGGCGCTGTTGGCCGCCGAGCCTCGGCCCTGGCAGTAGATGTCGTGTCGGCGGCAGAAGTCGACGATGTCGGCGACGATCAGGAAGTACCCGGCGAAGCCCAGGTCGTAGATCACCCGGAGTTCGTATTCCAACTGCCGCCAGGCTCCGGGGATCCGCTCGGCCTCCCGCGGTCCGTAGCGCTGCTGCGCGCCGTCGATGATGAGGCGGGCCAGGTAGGAGAAGTCGTCGTGGTCCGGCGGGACCGGGAAGCGCGGCAGCCGGGGGTCGAGCAGTTTGAGGTCGAAGGCGATCTCTTTCGCCAGGTGCGCGGCGTACTCGACCGCTTCGGGGTGGTCGGCGAAGCGCACGAACATCTCGTCGGCGCTGCGCAGGTGCGCGCCGGGGCCGGCCGGCAGCCACGGGTCGGCCCGGTCGAGCGGCCGCCGGGCTCGGGTGGCGGCCAGCGCGGCCGCGACCCGGGCGCGGCGGGGCGTGGCGTAGTGGACGTTGTTGGTCGCGACGGCGGGGACGCCGCTGCGGCGGGCGATCGCGGCGAGCGCTTCGATCCGTTCGCCGTCGCCGGGGGCGTCGTGGCAGGTGAGTTCTACGGCGAGGTTGTCGCGGCCGCAGTAGTCGATGAGTTCGCGCAGGCGGCGTTCGGCGGCGTCGGGGCCGTCGGTCTCGAGTGCGGTGTTGAGGGGTCCTTTGCGGCAGCCGGTGAGGACGGTCCAGTGCCCCAGTCGGGCGTGTTCGGTGAGTTTGGCGAGCTTCTCGTACTGCGGCAGGTCCTTTTCCTCGGCGGCCTCGGACTTGGCCTTGGTGATCGCCTTGGACAGCCGCCGGTAGCCGGCGGGGCCGCGGGTCAGCACCACCAGGTGCTCTCCGTCGGGGTCGGGCCGGCCGCGGCGGGCCCGGGTCATGTCCAGGTTCAGTTCGGCGCCGAAGACGGTGGGCAGGCCGGCCTCGCCGGCGGCGGCGGCCAGCTCGGGGACGCCGTAGAGGCCGTCGTGGTCGGTGACGGCCAGGCCGGTCAGTCCCAGGCGGACGGCCTCGGCCACCAGTTCGGCCGGGGTGTCGGCGCCGTCGGCGAAGGAGTAGCAGGAGTGGCAGTGGAGTTCGGCGTAGTCAGTCATCCGGGCCGGCCGCCTTGGGGCGGGCCGGGCCGGCGGTGGTTTCGCGGTCCGCCATCTCGACCCCCGTGGAAATCGAACATGCGTATGAGTTCAACATACCGAATCGGTGGCACGGCACAAGCGCGAACGCGTGTTCGATAAATCTCAGGCGGGCGGCGGTCCGGCGGCGGACCGCTTCAATCGGTGATGTAGACGATCCATTCCTCGAGCGTGACACCGTCGAGGTAGCCGGTGTGGAGCAGTCCCTCCTCCGGGTCGATGATCGCGTACGAGCTCTGCGAGATCGCCCCGAATCGTTCCCAGACCTCGCCTTCGGGGTCGGACAGGTGGGTGATGCCCCCGGTGCCGGTGCGCTCGATGAACTCCGGCAGGGCCTCGGAGTCGGCCATGCCGCCGACGCCGATGAGGTTGATCTCATCGCCCCACCGGTCGGCCGCGGCGTTGACGTCGGAGCCCTGGGCGGCGCAGGTCGGGCACCACGGCGCCCAGAACCAGAGCACCGTCGGCGCGCCCTTCAGGGAGGTGCCCTCGAAGGGCTCGCCGTCCACGGTCGTGGCGGTGAAGTCGTAGTCGACCGGCTCGCCGACGCGTTCGGACTCCGCGGGGATGCCCGCCCCGGAGTCGGCGGGTTCGTCGCCGTCGGCGCCGCAGGAGGCCGCGGCGAGCAGCAGAACCGCCGCAAGCGCTGTCATCGCCGGTCGTACTCGCACGTCGTTCCCTCCGCCTTCGGTGTCGTCCCGCCCTCGGCTTCCATTATGAGCCCTCGGCACCGTACACCGGGCACGACCTACTCGGTCGTGCCCGGCCGCGGGTCAGCAGGTGATGGAGACGGTCGGCGTGGTGTAGTTCCAGTATTGCGGTATACCCTCGCCGCTGGCGGATCCGCTCACCCTGGCGTGGTAGTCGCCGGACTGGCAGTTCTGCTCGAACGCGATCGCGGAGGCGAAGCCGAGCCCGCTGTAGGCGGAGCCCGAGTCCACGTGAGTGCCGTCGCGGAACAGGTGGACGTCCGCGGTGGCGGTGACGAGGCCGGAACCGGGGCAGTTGACCTGGGCGGTGGCGTAGACGGTGCCCGAACTGTTGGTACTAGGCAGGTCGAAATTGAAGTAGCACGAGGGCGCCGCCTGCGCGCTGGGCGCGACCATTACCTGGACTCCGAACGCCGCCGCCAGCGCTGCGGTGACGGCGGCGACCCGCATGGCGATCCGGCGGGGCGCACCCGGCCTCTCCCGTTTCGGGAGGCCGGTCGGGATGAGACGTTTAAGCATACGCATTCCCCTATCTCTCTGCTGAGCTGTCGATCTCGGTTTCGAATGGTCGGATTCGCGATACCGCCACGGCCCGATGGTTCGGCCGCGCCTCATTCTGTCGGCTTGTCTCCCAATCGATCGGGGCGCCGCCGGACGGCCGGGGCGACAACAGGACCGTATGCCGGGGCCGTGCCCCCGTCCAGACGGCCGAACGGTCGTCTGGACACGGGAGGCCCGTTTCTGGTATGAGTTCGCGCTTTTCGGTGCCTCCATCGGGGCGGGCCGGATTCGCAATCGGATGAGCCAGGATTCCGGTTTACATCAGGTTCACAGGCCCGTTCCTACGGTGGCGGCATGAGGAACCTACTGGTGATGGCGGCGGCTGTCGTGATATTGGCCGCCTGCACTTCCGAAGCCGAAGGCCCGGACGGCGATCCGCCCGAAGAGAAGGCCGCGGTGTGCGACCCCGAACTGGCCGAAGCGCTGAGCCGGTGGGCCGACGCCGGATACAGCGGCTCCATCGCGATCACTTCGGGCGGCGAGTTCGGCTGCCGCGCGGCCTTCGGCATGGCCGACGCCGAAGCGGGGGTCGCCAACATGCCCGAGACGGTCTTCGCCATCGGCTCGGTGAGCAAGGCCTTCACCGCCGCGGCCGTGTTCGACCTGGTCGACGCCGGAGCGCTGGCGCTCGGGGACCGGGCGGGCGACCTGCTGCCGGGGCTCGGCGGGCCCGCGGCCGAGGCCACGGTGGAGCAACTGCTGCTCCATACCGGGGGCCTGGCCGGGGCGCACGGCACCGACCACGAGCCGCTCGGGCGCGAGGAGGCGGTCACAGCGTTGGGCGCCTTGGAGACCGCGTTCGAACCCGGCACCGACTACCGGTACTCGAACGCCGGCTACTCGCTGCTGGCGCTCCTCGTCGACGAGCTCTCGGAGTCCTCCTACCGCGAGTACCTGGCCGAGCGGATCCTCACCGTGGGAGACGGGCGGGTCGGCGGCTTCTGGGACGGAGAACCGGCCGCGCCCGGGCCGCGGGCGGCCGGCTACGAGGACGGCGAGCGCGCCGCCTCGGACGGGGGCTTCGACGGCCCGCACTGGGCGCTCGACGGCAACGGCGGCCTCGCCATGAGCGCGGTCGACCTGGCCGCGTGGACCGCGGCGCTGTTCGGAGGCGAGGTGGTCGCCCCGGAGGCGGTCGAGGCGCTCACCGCGACCGGCTTCGACCACGGCGACGGATCGACCGAGGTTCCCGGCTGGATTCGGTTCGGCCGGCAGAGGTACGGCGTGCCGGTCTACATGGCCTCCGGCGGCGGAGGCGGCACCGGGCACCACGCGGTCTCGGCATGGCTGCCGGAGTCGGACCGGTCGGTCGCCGTCACCTCGAACACCGACGAGATCACGGCCGCAGAGCTGTTGGAAGCGGTGGGCCCGGCGCTGGCCGCCGGAGAGCCGGTGCCGGTGCCCGAAGGGCAGGACGTCGAGGTGGATGCGGCGGAGCTGGAGCGGCTCGCGGGCCCGTACTCGCTCGAGTCGGGCGGGACCTTGACCGTGGCCGCTGAAGCCGGCCGTCTCGTGGTCGCGGCCGACGGCGCCGACGCGGTCGCGGCGATGTCCGAGCCCGGCGGCGGCTTCTCGGCAGAGGAGGTCGAACGGCACGAGGAGGCGGTGCTGGCGCTGCTCCGCGGCGAGTCCGAAGCCGGGTCGGCCGAGCGCGAGGCGGTGGAGTCCGAGCTCGGGGCGATCGAGGGCCTCGATCCGGTCGGCACCGTCGTCGAGGACTTCGAGCTGCGCACTTACGTGCACGTCCAAGGGGCGGACGGGACCCGGCTGGCCTGGTATGCCCTCGACGAACACGGCGGCCTCGCCGCGGCCTGGCTGGAGGCCGAGCCGCCGGAGTTTAGTCTGGTGCCGGTCGGCGACGACGAATACCGGCAGGGGAACCTCAGCGGCGCCGGCCTGGGTCTGCGGGTGCGCTTCGAGGGCGACCTGATGGTCGTCACCGGGTCCGAGGGCACCGTCGAGGCCCGCCGCACCACCTGAGAGGAGGCGGGGTCTTGCGCGTTCTGCTGGTCGAGGACGACCCCGAGCTGGGCCCGGTGGTCGCCATGGGCCTGCGCAACGAGGCCTACGCGGTCGACCACGTCCGTTCCCGCGCGGAAGCCGAGGAGCTGCTGTGCGCGGGCGAGTACGACGTGGCCTGCCTGGACCTGGGCCTGCCCGACGGGGACGGCATGGAGCTGATCGGGCGGCTCGGGGAGGACGACCACCTGCGCCGCCCGCGGCGCATCCTGGTGCTGACCGCCCGGGACGCGATCGACGACCGGGTGGCCGGGCTCGACGCCGGCGCCGACGACTACCTGGTCAAGCCGTTCAGCTTCCAGGAGCTGGCCGCACGGCTGCGGGCCCTGGCTCGGCGGGCCGACCACCGGAGCGCGGTCCTGAACGTCGGCGACCTGCGGCTCGACCCGGCCTCGCACCGGGTCTGGCGGGGCGGGGCGGAACTGCGGCTGACCGCGCGGGAGTTCTCGATGCTGCGGTACTTCATGCACCGGCCCGGCCTGGCGGTGTCGGCCGAGGACCTGCTCGAACACGTCTGGGACGCGCACGCCGATCCGTTCACCGCCTCGGTGCGGGTCATCCTGAGCCGCTTGCGGCGCAAGCTCGGCCGACCGGACCCGATCGCCACCGTCACCGGCGTCGGCTACCGGCTGGAGGAGGCGCCGTGATCGGTGCGCTGCGGTCCCTGCGGGCCCGGCTGGCGCTCGCCGGCGCCCTCGCCATCTACCTGCCGGTGCTGCTGGTCTTCGCGGTCACCACCGTCACCGAGCGGGAGTTCACCGAGATCGGCCCGGACGGCGCGGGCTGGGCCGCCTCGGAGACGACCGTGGCCCCGTCGGCGTGGGCGGTCGCCACCGTGGTGGCGCTCGCGCCGGTCGCGGTGGGGCTGGCCTGGTGGTGGTCGGGCCGGGCGGTGCGGCCGTTCATGCGGGTCCGCGCGGCCGCCGAGCGGATCGAGGCCTCCGACCTGAGTCTGCGGATCGGGATGCGTCGCGGCACGACCGAGGCGGTGGCGCTGGCCGCGGCGTTCGACGCCATGCTCGACCGACTGGAGCGGTCGGCCCGGGTGCAGCGGCGGCTCATCGAGGAGGCCAGCCACGAGCTGCGCACGCCGCTGTCGGTCATGATCACCGGCGCCGAGGTGCTGCTCGACCATCCCGAGCCGGATCCGGCGCTGTACCGCGAAGGGCTGGAGCGGACGAGGACCGCCGCCGAGCGGATGCGGGCGACGATCGGGGATCTGCTGGTCGACGCGCGCGGCAGGGCCCGCACCATCGAGCGGCGGCCGGTGGACCTGGTGGCGCTGGTGCGCACGGTCTTCGAGGAGTTCGCCGGGGCGGCGGCCTCCGGCCCGGTCGAGCTGGTGCTGCGCGAGTCGGGGCCGGTCGAGGCCGGTGTGGACGGCCCGACCGTGGCCAGAGCGGTCGCGAACCTGGTCGAGAACGCGGTCAAGCACTCCCCGGGCGGCTCGGCGGTCGAGGTCGAGGTGGCCCGGAACGGAACCGACGCCGTGGTCGCGGTGACCGACCACGGTCCGGGGATCCCCGAGCCCGAACGGGAATCGGTCTTCGAGCGGTTCTGGCGCGGCGACCGGGCGCCGGGGACCGGGCTCGGGCTGCCGATAGCCCGCCAGATCGCGCAGGCGCACGGCGGCGAGGTCGAGGTGGCCTCGCCGGGTCCGGCCGGGGACGGTTGCCGGTTCGAGCTGCGCCTCCCGGTCGGCCCGGATCAGTGACCGGCCGGCGAGGTCGGGATCTCACCCGGGTGCGCGAGCAATGGCTGGATTCCGTCGATAACACTAGTATATTTCCAACGATAACATTATCGCTAGCAAAATGATGTTACCGTTGTTACATGGGAGAACGAGGTGAAGTGCGCAGGCGGATCGTCGAGGCGGCGGCGAAACTGCTGGAGGAGCAGGGCCGCGAGGCGGTGACCACCAGGGCCGTCAGCGCCGCCGCCGGTGTGCAGCCACCGACCCTCTACCGGCTGTTCACCGACATGCGGGGCCTACTGGACGCGGTCGCGGCCGCCGGATTCGACGACTACCTGGCTCGCAAACACGGTCAGACCCTGACCGACGACCCGGTCGAGGACCTGCGCGAGGGCTGGAACCTCCACATCGAGTTCGGGCTCCAGCACCCGGCGCACTACCTGCTCATGTACGGGCGGCCCGACCCCGACCACCCCAACCCGGCCTCAGAGGCGGCTATGGACCGCCTGCGGATGCTCGTGGAGCGCGTCGCGGCGGCCGGGAAACTCGCGGTCGGAGTCGAGACCGCCGTGAGCATGATCAGCGCCGGCGGTCGCGGCCTGGCCCTGCACCTGATCGGGACGCCGCCCGAACATCGCGATCTCGACCTGTCGCGGCGGATGCGGGAGTCGACGATCGGTGCGATCACCGGCCAAGCCCGCCGGGCCGAGCCCCCCGATTTCGCCAGGCGGGCGACCGCCCTGAAGGCGGTGCTGGGCGAGACCGGAGCCCTGTTCACCGACGGGGAGCGTGCGCTCCTCGAGGAACTGCTCGACCGCCTGGCCGACGCCCCGCCACCGGACGGGGAGCAGACCGCCTCGACCCCGACCGGTCGGCGCGCGGAGTCCGAGCTCCAGCCCTGGCGGTGAAGCCGTTCGAAACCGTCCAGCAGCACGTCGAGAGCGAACTCGAACGGCCGCCGCCCACGACCGCGTCGGCGCTGGGGCCGGTCTGCAAGGGGTTCGGGGCCGAGACCCTGGACCTTCCGGCGCCGTGGCCATCAGGTGGTCTTGCGGGCGACCAGGCGCTCGATCAGGCCCTTTTTGAAGCGGTCCCGCTCCTCGATGACGAGCCCGGCGGCCTCGACGTGCCGGAGCGGGCGCCGGCGGAAGTGCTCGCCGCCGAGCGGGACCGAGCCGAACTCCACCGTGCGCTGGATCGCGCGGATCCACCAGGCGCCGCCGACGACGTGGTCGGCCAGCAGCAGGCGGCCGCCCGGGCGCAGCACCCGCACCATCTCGGACACACTCTTCGCGTCGTCGGGCACGGCGCACAGGGAGAAGGTGCACACCGCCGAGTCGAAGGAGCCGTCGGGGAAGCCGAGCCGCTGGGCGTCGCCCTGGCGCAGGTCGGCGTCGATGCCGAGCTCCCGGGCCCGCCGCCTGGCGCCGTCGAGCATCCGCGGGCTCAGATCCACGCCGGTCAGCTCCACATCCCGGCGGTAGTGCTCGAGGTTCAGGCCGGTGCCGATGGCGACCTCCAGGGTCCGGCCGCGGGCCCGGCCCCCGATCCAGGCCCGGGTGTCCTCGAAGAACCGGCGCTCGGCCCACTCCATGTTCCGGTCGTAGGAGGGCGCGTGCTTGTCCCAGCGGCGACGCAGGTCGTCGAGGGTCTTGATGCGTGCCATGACGGGTCCTCGTCCCTGAACGGTTTCGCGCTGCCGAACCCAGCCTACGGCGGCGGGCCGCGGCGGGAGAGCGCGCTTGACAAGCGCCGCTGTATCGGTACAGTACCGTTTGCCGCATCACCGAACCGAAGGATGGAACCATGGCCGGCGACGTCGTGCCCGCAGTAGTCAACCTGGACCTCGAGGGTCCCCGGATCAACCGGCACGTGTACGGCCACTTCGCCGAGCACCTGGGCCGGTGCATCTACGGCGGGTTCTACGTCGGCGAGGACTCCGGCATCCCCAACGAGGGCGGGATCCGCCTGGACGCGGTCGAGGCACTGCGCGCGCTCGACATCCCCAACCTGCGCTGGCCCGGCGGCTGCTTCGCCGACGAGTACCACTGGAAGGACGGCATCGGCCCCAAGGCCGACCGCCCGGCCATGGTCAACACCCACTGGGGCAACGTGGAGGAGAACAACCACTTCGGCACCCACGAGTTCATGGCCCTGTGCGAACTGCTCGGCACCGAGCCGTACATCTCGGGCAACGTCGGCTCGGGCACCGTCGCCGAGATGAGCGACTGGGTCGAGTACCTCACCCGCGACGGAGACTCGCCGATGGTGCGCCTGCGCAAGGCCAACGGCCGGGACGAGCCGTGGCGGGTCCGGTTCTGGGGCCTGGGCAACGAGACCTGGGGCTGCGGCGGCAACATGACCGCCGAGCACTACGCGAACGAGGCCCGGCGCTACGCCACCTACTGCCGCGACCACGACGGGAACCGGCTCTACCGCATCGCCGCCGGCGCCTCGGACTTCGACTACGCCTGGACCGAGGCGCTGATGAAGCAGCTCTCCCACCTCGGCTGCCGGCGCGTCGAGCGGCCGCTCTACCAGGCGGTGTCGGTGCACTACTACACGATCACCGGCTCCTGGGAGCACAAGGGCAGCTCCACCGAGTTCGGCACCGACGACTACTACGCCACGATGGCCCGGGCCGCCCGCGTCGACGAGGTGCTGACCGGCCACGCGAACGTGATGGACTGCTACGACCCGCAGCGGGAGATCGGGCTCGTCCTGGACGAGTGGGGCACCTGGTGGGACGTCGAGCCCGGCACCAACCCCGGATTCCTGTACCAGCAGAACACGCTGCGGGACGCGCTGGTCGCCGGCGTCCACTTCGACATATTCCACAAGCACGCCGACCGCCTGGTGATGGCCAACATCGCCCAGACGGTGAACGTGCTGCAGGCGATGATCCTGACCGACCCCGAATCGGAAGCGCTGGTCCTCACCCCCACCTACCACGTGTTCGAGATGAACAAGGGCCACCAGGACGCGGCCGGCCTGCGGGTGGACCTGCCCGGCCGATCGCCCTCGAAGCGGATCGGCGACGACGATCTGGCGACGGTGTCGGTCTCGGCCAGCCGCAAGGACGGCAAGGTCCTGTTCTCGCTGTCGAACCTGGACGCCGAGGAGGAAGCCGAAGTGGACCTGGACCTGCGCGGCGGCGGCGTGGGCGAGGTGACCGCGAGGATTCTCACCGCCGGGGCCCTACAGGCCCACAACACGCCCGAGCGGCCGGACGCGGTCGCACCGCGGCCCTACGACGGCGTGCGGCCGACCGGCAAGGGCCTGCGGGTTCGCCTGCCGGCGCACTCGTTCGTGACCGTGGAGGGCGCCGTCGCCTAGGTGCGCGTACACGTGTGCGGCATCGATCCGGCATTCGGCGCGCCACGGTAGGCTCGACGGCGCGACTCCACAACGCCAGAAGGGAGGGGACGTGGGCCGAGCGACGGTGACCATGAGCGACGTGGCGCGGTTGGCGGGGGTCTCCAAGATGACCGTCTCCAACGTCGTGAACAACCGCACCGGTGTCAGCGACCCGGTGCGGAACCGCGTGCTCGACGCCATCCGGCAGTCCGGATACCGGCTCAACGTATCGGCGCGCACGCTCAAATCCGGGCGCACCGGCGTCATCGGCCTGGCCGTGCCCGAGATCGACAACCCCTACTTCGGGCAGCTCGCCGCGAAGGTGATCGAACAGGCCGAGCCGCAGGGCTTCCACGTCGCCATCGAGCAGACCGGCGCCGCCGCCTCCGGCGAGCTCGACGCGATCGCCCAGTCCCACCGCCTCGAATTCGACGGGCTCATCCTCAGCGCGGTCGTCGTCGACCCGGGCGACCCGCGGCTGCGGTCGAGGGACTTCCCGATCGTGCTGCTCGGCGAGCAGGAGTTCGGCACGGACTTCGACCACGTGCTCATGCCCAACGAGGAGGGCAGCAAGGCCGCGACCGAGCACCTGTTCGAGCGCGGCTGCCGCCGCCTCGCGACCGTCACCGGCGCCAAGCTCGACCGGATCAACGTCGAGGCCCGCCGCTACCACGGTTACCAGGCGGCCCACCGGGAACGGGGCATCGAAACCGACCCGGCGCTGCTGGTCCAGCTCAAGGCCATGAATCTGGAGGGGGGCCGGGAAGCCGGGCACCACCTGGCCGAATCGGGCGTCGACGGCGTGGTCGCGGTGACCGACATCGTCGCCCAGGGCGTCATCCGGGGCCTGGCCGACCGGGGCGTCCGCGTCCCCGAGGACGTCCGCGTCATCGGCTACGACGACATCATGGAGGCGGGCTACACGGTGCCGTCCCTGTCGACGGTCGCGCCCGACCACCGGTGGATGGCCGCGACCGCGGTCGACCTGGTCGTCGCCCGCATCGACGACGACTCCCACCCCACCGGCGAGCACATCGCGCCCTTCGAGCTCAAGCCGCGCGAATCGACCCGCTGACCGCGCGGCCGCCGGGGCGGTTCCCGCGCCGTCGATCGTGACGTACCTTCGTGGAGTGGACGAGACAGCGACCGCCGAAGCCGACGCCGCACGGTTGATGCGCGAGGCCGGGGCCGTGACGGTGCTGACCGGAGCCGGGATCTCCACCGAATCGGGCATCCCCGACTTCCGCGGCCCGCAGGGGCTGTGGACGAGGAACCCGGCGGCGCAGGCGATGTTCACCATCGAGAACTACCTGGCCGACCCGGAGGTGCGGCGGCGGGCGTGGGAGATGCGGCTGGCGAGCCCGGTGTGGTCGGCCGAGCCGAACCGGGCCCACCGGGCGCTGGTCGCCCTGGAGCGGGCCGGGCGGCTCCGCGCGATCGTCACCCAGAACACCGACGGTCTCCATCAGGAAGCGGGCTCGGGGCCCGAGCGGGTGCTCGAGGTCCACGGCACCGCCCGCTGGGCGATGTGCACGGACTGCGACGACCGCACGCCGATGCGGGAGGTGCTCCCGCGGATCGAGGCCGGCGAGACCGATCCGCCCTGTCGGGACTGCGGCGGCGTCCTCAAGTCGGCGACCGTCTCCTTCGGGCAGAGCCTGGATCCGGAGGTGCTGTCGGCCGCGATCGACGCCGGCCGGGACTGCGACCTGTTCGTGGCGATCGGGACCTCGCTGACGGTCCATCCGGTGGCCGGGCTGTGCGAGGTGGCCCTCTCGGCCGGCGCGCGCCTGGTGATCGTGAACGCCGAGCCCACCCCGTACGACGACGTCGCCGACGCGCTCGTGCGCGACCCCATCGGGGAGGCCCTGCCCCGGCTGGTCGACGCCGCCGCCCTCGGCTAGGTTCGGCTGCGTGGAGAACGCGGAGGAGGCCCGGCGCGGACTGCTGGACCGGGTGCGGACGCTGACGGGCCGGGGCCGGAGGGCCCTGATCGGGATCACCGGATGCCCGGGGGCCGGCAAGTCGACCGCCGCCGCCTGGCTGGCGCGGTCGATCGACCCGGAGGCGCGGCGCGCGGTGCGGGTGCCGATGGACGGCTTCCACCTGGCGGACGCGGAGCTGCGGCGGCTGGACCGATTGGGGCGAAAGGGGGCCGTCGACACCTTCGACGGCCGCGGCTACCTGCAACTGCTGCGTCGGGCGGCGGCCGAGCGGGACGCGAACGTGTACGCCCCCGAGTTCGACCGGCGCCTGGAGCAACCGGTGGCCGGGTCGATCCCCATCCCGCCCGAGGCCGAGCTGGTGGTGACCGAGGGGAACTACCTGCTGGACCCGGAGGAGCCCTGGCCGCTGGTGCGAGGGGCGCTCACCGAGGTCTGGTACTGCGACCTGGACGACGAGACCCGGCTGGCCCGCCTCGCCGAGCGGCACCGCGCCTTCGGCAAGTCGCGCGAGCGGACCCGGGCCTGGATCGAGGCGGTCGACGAGCCCAACGCGCGCCGCATCCGCAAGTACCGCGACCTCGCCGACCTGGTATTCGACTTCGGCGCGCTCGGCATCGGCGCCTGAAGGCCACGAATCGGAGGGGCGGCTGCCGCGCCGCTCGGCGATTCGGCAGGCTTGCGGGTATGACACGAACTATGTCAAGCGACCCCAATCCGAGCGTTCGCCGCCGGACCGTGCTGGGCGGTCTGGTCGGAGTCGGCGCCGCCGTCGCCGGGTGCGGCGACGACGATCCCCCCGAATCGCCGGCCCCGACCAGCAGCCCCTCGGCGATGGAGTCGTCGCCGACCCCGAGCGACCCGTCGGCCACACCGGATATGGAGACCGGCCAGGAGGTCGTCACCGGCCTGGCCGTGCCGTGGGGCCTGGCGTTCCTGCCCGACGGCGACGCCCTGGTCTCCGAGCGCGGCTCCGGCCGCATCCTGCGGGTCTCCCTCAGCGGCTCCGAGCCCGAGGAGGTCCACCGGGTGCCCGACGTCGCCCCCGACGGCGAGGGCGGCCTGCTCGGCCTGGCCGTCTCCCCCGACTACGCCGACGACGAGTACGTATACGCGTACTTCACCTCCGACAACGACAACCGGGTGGTGCGGTTCCGGCTCGGGGAGGACTCGCAGTCGGTATTCGTGGGGATCGCGAAGGCCAACCACCACAACGGGGGCCGGATCGCCTTCGGACCGGACGGGATGCTGTACGTCGCCACCGGCGACGCCGGCAACACCGACCGGTCGCAGAGCCCCGACAACCCCAACGGCAAGATCCTCCGGCTCACCCCCGAAGGCGACCCGGCGCCGGGCAACCCGAACGAGGACTCGCCGGTCTACAGCCTCGGGCACCGCAACATCCAGGGCCTGGCCTGGGACGCGGACGAGCGGCTCTACGCCAGCGAGTTCGGGCAGAACGACGTCGACGAGGTCAACCTCATCGAGCCCGGGGCCAACTACGGCTGGCCGCACGTCGAAGGCGAGGGCGACACCGACGGCGGCCGGTTCACCAACCCGCTGGCCACCTGGCCGACCACCGAGGCCTCCCCCTCCGGCATCGCCATCGCCGGCGAGACGCTCTACATGGCCGCCCTGCGCGGTCAGCGGCTGTGGACGATGCCGGTGAACGGCGACGGCACGCTCGGCGAACCGGAGGCGATCTTCGAGGGCGAGTACGGAAGGCTGCGCACCGTCGAGGTCGCGCCGGACGGCGCGCTGTGGCTGGCCACGTCCAACACCGACGGTCGCGGGGAGGTCCGCGACGGCGACGACCGCATCATCCGGTTCCCGGCGGCCTAAGCCGCGTGTCGGCGCCGCGGCGGACCCCTTCGCGCGTCGCCGGCCGGTAGCCTCGGGTGAAGGCGGCCAAGTGTGATGTGCCGCACGCCGAACGTGACGACCGGAGAGGGCTGCCATGGCGGGCAAACGACTGGTGACACTGGGACATCGCGGTGAAAGGGACGTCGTGAGCGCCGCCGGCGTCGAGGTCCTCGCCGAGTATCCCGACTCGATGCTGGTGCGCTGCACCGACGAACAGGCGCGGGCACTGGACGAGCGGGGCGTGGAGTCCACTCCGCTGGCCGAGTCGCCGGTCCAGATCTCCGGCGCGCGGTTCCCCTTCGCCGAGGCCCTGCGGGCCCAGGAGCGGGTCACGGTCCGGCCGGCGCCCGGCCGGACCGCCTACTACCTGGCCAAGCTGGTGGGACCGCCGACTCCGGAGTGGCTGGCCGAGCTGCGGGAGGCCGGGGCGGTCGTCCACGGCAACCTCCAGGGATTCACCCTGCTGATCGGTCTCCTGCCCGAACGGGTCGCCGCCGTCGAGTCCGAGCCCTGGATCGAGCACGTCACCCCGTACCGGCCGGCCATGAAGGTCTCGCCGAAGATCCGGCGCGTCGGACGCGAACTGGACGCCGCCTCGCTCGCCGACCGTCCGGTCGGCCGGTCCGAGGGCGAGGAGCCGGAGCTGGTCGAGATCTCGCTGTTCCCGGGGGAGAGCGACGACGAGGTCGCCGACTACATCGAGGGCGCCGACGGCACCGTCATGACCCGCATGCCCGGCACACTGGTCGCCAGCCTCCCCCGGCGGGCCATCGCCGATCTGGCCGATCTGCAGGGCGTCCAGGCGATACTGCCGTTCGCCTATTCCCAGATGGACAATGACAGGGCGCGGGCGATCATCCGGGTGCCCGAGGGCCACGCCTTCGACGGCCGGGGCCTCACCGGCGCCGGCCAGGTCGTCGGCGTCGCCGACTCCGGGCTGGACACCGGCGAGGCCGAATCGGTCCACCCCGACCTGAACGGCCGCGTCGCCGGGCTGGTGAGCTGGCCGGTGCGGAAGGTCCTGGCGCCCTATACGAACGACCCGCCGGGTCACGACGACGGCCCGGCCGACGTGCGGTCCGGGCACGGCACCCACGTGACCGGCTCGGTGGCCGGGGACGGATCGGCCGCCGCCGAGGCCGGAGGCCCCGAGCCCGCGGGGGTGGCCAAGGAGGCCGGGGTCTACTTCCAGGCCATCGGGCAGCACGTCGACTGGAAGTCCGAAGAGGAGCTCGAGGCCGAGGGCCTGCGCCCGTTCCAGCGGCCGTGGCCGCCACCGGCGTACAGCCTCTACGGAATCCCGCACGACATCGCCGAACTGTTCGCCCAGGCATACGATGCCGGCGCGCGGGTCCACACCAACTCCTGGGGCGCGGCCGTCGACGGCGTGTACAACCAGAACTCGCGCGCGGTCGACGACTTCATGTGGCGCCACCCGGACATGCTGATCCTGTTCGCGGCCGGGAACGCCGGCGTCGACGCGGACGCCGACGGCATGATCGACCCCGACTCGATCGGCGCGCCCGGTACGGCCAGGAACTGCCTGACGGTGGGCGCCGGCGAGAACGACCGGCCCGCCGCGTCCGACCCGCCTCCGGGTGTCGACCGGCACTGGAAGGACCTGCGCTGGCCGAAGCTGGCCGACGCCGGGCACGTCTCCGACGACCCCGACGGCATGGCGGCCTTCTCCTCGCGCGGGCCGACCGACGACCGGCGCGTCAAGCCCGACCTGGTGGCTCCGGGCACCAACGTGCTCTCGCTGCTGTCCTCGGTCTTCCCCGAGGACGAGGATCCGCTGTGGGGCAGGCTCCCCGAGGGGCACGCGCTCCGGTCGCGCTACTGCTGGAGCGGCGGCACCAGCATGTCGACGCCGCTGGCGGCCGGGGCCGCCGCCCTGGTGCGCCAGTACCTGCTCGAAGCCGACGCGGCCCGGCCGTCGGCGGCGCTGGTCAAGGCCCTGATGGTCAACGGTGCGGTCCCGATGGCCGGCCAGTTCCCCGGCGAGGTCCCCGAGGGCGTGAACTTCGTGAGCGGTTTCGGCAGAGTGGACGTGACCGCCTCGATCACTCCGGAGCCGCGGCGGCGCATCCTGTTCGCCGACGGCCGCGACGCGGCCGTGTCGACCGGGCAGGTCCGCTCGTACCGGGTCGCCGCCGAGGCCGGCCGGCCCCTGAAGGTCACGCTCGCTTGGACGGACGCGCCGTCCCAAGTGGGCGCGGACGGGCTCGAGAACCGGCTGTATCTGCGGGTGCGGACCCCGAGCGGTGCGGTCCTGGACGGCGACCTGCAGGCTTTCCCCGAGCCGGTCAACAATGTCCAGCAGGTCGTGATCGAAGCGCCTGGCGAGGGCGAGTACACCGTGCGGGTGCACGGGGTCTCGGTGGGCCGCCACTCCCCCGGCGCCGGGGAGGACGCCGTCGCGCGGCAGGAGTTCGCGGTCGTGCTCGCGAACGCGACCGCCGGGGCCGAATCGGGACTGCGGGGAGTGGAGTAGGCGGAGATCGCAAACCGGGGTCCCCGCCCACGGCGGGGGCCCCGGCACTGCCTCTAGCGCAGGATCGGAAGGCGCTGGACCAGTGCCAGCTCCTTCCACCGGGCGCCGAGGCCCCAGGTGTCGCCTGCCTGGGCTATCGCCAGCGCGATCATCGCGATGGCGTAGAAGAGGTGGACGTCCACGACGGGGTTCTGCTCCAGCGGCAGCATCGAGGCCCACATGGAGACCATGAGGAGCACGCCGCCGGTCGCGGCCAGGCGCAGCGCGATGCCGAGGGTGAGGGCGATGCCGAGGCCCGCCATGCCGCCCATGAACATCCAGTCGGCCCACACCTCACCGGACATGCCCTGGAAGAGGTCGCCGAACGTTCCCTGGCGGCTGGCGAGGAACCCGGTGGTGGGACTGGCGCCTTCGATCCAGCCCTGGCCTGCGGGGGTGGCGAATCCGAGGCCGAAGGTCTTGTCGAGGAACGCCCACAGGAAGACCCAGCCCAGGACGATGCGGACGGCCGCCAAGGCGCGGGCGACGCCGGCGGAAGTGCCGCCCGCGGGCGTGCCGCGGGCCTCGGTGTGGGTGGTCGTCGAGGTTTTGGTAGCCATATGCAATCCCCTCAGGATTCAGGACGACGGCGGTGAGGGGCGGGCGGCACCCCTGCGTGCCGCCGTGCCTAGGGTTGGCCGACGTCGAATGATTGGAGCGCTCCCATATTAACATAGATGTATGTCAATATCAAGGACTCTCCTTGCAAATGCCGCAAAAACACGGCTCCGATCCGTTCGACGGCGCGGGACCCTGGCCTCGAGCGGCGAAGGCGCTTAGACTTCGTCCAATGCTAATTCTATGTATGTAGATTTAGCGAGGGCGCCGGCGTGCCCCGGCGCGCCGCACGTGCCCGTGACCCTCACCTACGATAGGGAGCTCTACATGCGACCTCGAACCCGCCGGCGACTGCCCGGCCTGGCGGCCGCGGCGGCCCTGGCCCTCGCCGCCGTCTTCCTCTTCGGCCCGCCCGCCCAGGCCGCGGTCGACACCGACACGTGGTACACCATCGAGTCCCGCCACTCCGGCCTGGTCCTCGACATCGAAGGCGCCTCGACCGATCCCGGCGCCGGGCTCATCCAATACAACGCCACCGGCGCCGCCAACCAGCAGTTCCGCTTCATCGACGCCGGGGACGGCTACCACCGCATCCAGGCGAGGCACTCCGGCCACTCGCTCGACGTCTACGAATGGAACCCGGACAACGGCGCCGACATCGTCCAGTGGACGGACAACAACAACACCGTCCAGCAGTGGCAGGTGACCGAGAACGCCGAGGGCTACCACACCTTCGTCAACCGCTTCTCGGGCAAGGCCCTCGACGTGTGGAACCAGTCCACCGAGCCCGGTTCCCGCATCTCCCAGTACGACCCCACCGGCAGCACCAACCAGCAGTGGCGGCTGAACCCGGAGGGCGGCACCGGCGGCGACGACCCCTACGGCTACCTGTTCGCCTACATGCTCGGCGAGGGCAGCGCGGACGGAGAGCAGGTCTACTACGCCCTCAGCCGCGGCAACAACCCGCTCGCCTACGACGCGCTCAACGGCGGGCAGCCGGTCGCGGTCTCGGACGTCGGCGAGCAGGGCGCGCGCGACCCGCACATCGTGCGGCACCCCGATACCGGCACCTTCTACATGATCGCCACCGACCTCAAGATCCACGGCGACGGCGACTGGGACCGCGCCTCCCGCCACGGCAGCCGGTCGCTGGTGGTGTGGGAGTCGAGCGACCTGGTGAACTGGAGCTCCGCGCGGCTGGAGCAGGTCTCGCCCGAGTCGGCGGGCAACACCTGGGCGCCCGAGGCCTACTGGGACCCGTCGCAGAACGCCTTCGTCGTCTACTGGGCCTCGAAGCTGTACTCGACCGGGGACCACTCCGACGACACCTACCACCGGATGATGTACTCGACCACCACCGACTTCCGGAACTTCAGCCCGGCGCAGGTGTGGGTCGACAAGGGCTACTCCACCATCGACTCCACGATCGCCGAGGACGGCGGGACGTACTACCGCTACACCAAGGACGAGCGCAGCGGCGGCTCGTGCGGCAAGTTCATCCTCTCGGAGTTCTCCTCGACGCTGACCGACACGGACTGGAGCTTCCAGACCGAGTGCATCGGCTCCGGAACGATCGACCAGGGCGAGGGGCCGCTGGTGTTCAAGTCCAACACCGAGAACCGGTGGTACATGTTCATCGACGAGTACGGCGGCGACGGGTACACCCCGTTCGAGACCACCGACCTCTCCGGCGGGCAGTGGTCGCCGGTGTCGAACTACAGCCTGCCGGGGCGCCCGCGCCACGGCACGGTCCTGCCGCTGACCGCCTCGCAGTACGAGACGATCCAGAACGCCTTCTAGTCCTTCCTCTCTCGCACAACGAAAGGCGGGGCGCCCCGGTCGGGGCGCCCCGCCTTTCGCCGTACCGTCAGGTGGCCGCGCGGCCCTGCAGTCCGAGGCGTTCGAGCACGTGCGCGATGATCTCCTCCGGCTCGGCGCCGACGTCGGCGGTGATGCCCGCCTCGCCGGACTCCAGGGGCTCGAGGTCGCCGAACTGGGAGTCGAGCAGGCGGGGCGGCATGAAGTGGCCGGAGCGGGCGCCGAGGCGCTCGGCGATGACCGCGCCGGCGCCGCTGAGATGCACGAACCGGACGGAGGCGTCCACGCCGCGGAGGAGGTCGCGATAGGACCGTTTCAGGGCCGAGCAGGTGACGACGGCGTTCTGGCCGGCGGCGGCGCGCTCGCCGATCCAGTCCCGGATGCTGCGCAGCCACGGGGCCCGGTCCTCGTCGTCGAGGGGCAGGCCCGATTCCATCTTGGCGATGTTGGCCGCCGGATGGAACCGGTCGCCTTCGGCCACGGGCCAGGCGAGCCGGGAGGCGAGGCCCTCGGCGACGGTGGTCTTGCCCGACCCCGAGACGCCCATCACGACCAGGCACATCGTCATCGCCGACTCCTCTTCGCCGCCGCGGAACGGTTCCGCGTCGGAACGGTACCACCGGTGCCGGTCGCGGCGGGTCGCGCCGCGACCGGCGCCGGTGCTCCCGGGGCGCCAGCGAACCGGGAGGGGCGGCCGCTGCCGGCCGCCGGGGAGGGGGCCGGCCTCAGCACAGGTAGCGGGCGTAGGCCGGCAGGGTCAGGAACGTCGGGTAGTCCTCGCCGAGGGCGCATTCGGTGAAGATGTCCAGCGCCTGGTCGAACCGGTCCCCTTCGAACCGCTCCATGCCGTCGAACTCCTCGCGCACGAGCTTGTCGAGCCGGTCGCGGGTGATCAGCCGCCCGTCGGCGGTGCAGGCCTCGCCGTGGATCCACTGCCAGATCTGGGATCGGGAGATCTCAGCGGTCGCGGCGTCCTCCATGAGGTTGTTGATGGCTGCGGCGCCGTTGCCGCGCAGCCAGGACTCGACGTAGCGGATGCCGACCTCGATGTTGTTGCGGATGCCGCGCTCGGTGATGTCGCCTTCGGTGGCGGCGACGTCCAGCAGGGCGCGGTCGTCGGGGACGACGTCCTCGCGGAGCCGTTCGATCTGGTTGGGGATGCCGCCGAACGCGTCGTCGAAGACCTCCATCGCCACCGGGACCAGGTCGGGGTGGGCCACCCAGGAACCGTCGAACCCGTCGTCGGCCTCGCGGGTCTTGTCGGCCCGGACCTTCTCGAACGCGGCGGCGTTGGCCTCGGGGTCGCGCCGGTTGGGGATGAACGCGGCCATGCCGCCGATGGCCGAGGCGCTGCGGCGGTGGCAGGTCCGCACCAGCAGCTCGGTGTAGGCGCGCATGAACGGCTGGGTCATGGTCACCTGGTGCCGGTCGGGCAGGATGAACCGGGTGCCCCGCTCGCGGAAGTTCTTGATCACCGAGAAGATGTAGTCCCAGCGGCCGGCGTTCAGCCCCGCCGAGTGGTGCCGCAGCTCGAAGAGGATCTCCTCCATCTCGAAGGCCGCGGTGATGGTCTCGATGAGCACGGTGGCCCTGACAGTGCCCTGCGGGATGCCGAGCATGTCCTGCGCGGCGACGAACACGTCGTTCCACAGGCGGGCCTCGAGGTACGATTCGAGCTTCGGCAGGTAGAAGTACGGGCCGCGCCCGAGTTCGAGCAGCCGGTGGGCGTTGTGGAAGAAGTACAGTCCGAAGTCGACCAGGCTGCCGCTCATGGGCACGCCGTCGACGGTCAGGTGCCGCTCGGCCAGGTGCCAGCCGCGGGGCCGCACGATGATCGTCGGCAGGTCGGTGAGGGTCTCGCCGGCGAGCCGGTAGACCTTGCCGGCGGCGTTGGTGAACTCGATCCGGTGCTCGATCGCGTCGATGAGGTTGGCCTGCGACCCGATCACGTTCGGCCAGCTCGGGGTGGAGGAGTCCTCCATGTCGGCCAGCCAGCACTTCGCGCCCGAGTTGAGCGCGTTGATGGTCATCTTCCGCTCGCACGGGCCGGTGATCTCGACCCGGCGGTCCTCCAGACCGGGCGCCGGCGCGGCGACCGACCAGGAGATGTCGTCCCGGATCTCGGCGGTCTCGGCCATGAAGCGCGGGTCGTGGCCGTTGGCGATCTCGGTGCGGCGCTGCTGGCGCATCTGCAGCAGCTCCTGGCGGCGGCCGGCGAAGGCCCGGTGGAGCCGGGCCAGGAAGTCCAGGGCCTCGGGAGTCAGGATCTCGTCCTGGCGGTCGACGGCGGGCCCGGTGACGGTCACGGCCTCGCCCGTGCGGGCCTCGGTGGCGGAAATCATCGGTCTCTCCTTGCTAAGTGGCGGATGTCAGTGGAACTGGCCGGTTTCGGTGGAGCCCGCCAGCGCGAGGGTCGAGCCGCTCGGATTGAGCGCGCCGGTGACGTGGTCGAAGTAGCCGGTGCCGACCTCGCGTTGGTGCTTGGTGGCGGTGTACCCGCGTTCCTCGGCTTCGAACTCGCGCTCCTGCAGGTCCACATAGGCGCTCATGCCCTCGCGGGCGTAGCCGTGGGCCAGGTCGAACATCGAGTGGTTGAGGGCGTGGAATCCGGCGAGGGTGATGAACTGGAAGGTGTAGCCCATCGCCCCGAGTTCGCGCTGGAACTTGGCGATCGTGTCGTCGTCCAGGTTGCGCTTCCAGTTGAAGGACGGGGAGCAGTTGTAGGCGAGCATCCGGTCGGGGAACCGGGCCTTGACCGCTTCGGCGAAGGCGCGCGCGACCTCGAGGTCGGGCGTGCCGGTCTCCATCCACAGCAGGTCGGCGTACGGCGCGTAGGACTCGGCGCGCGCGATGCACGCCTCCAGCCCGTTCCGAACCCGGTAGTACCCCTCGGCGGTGCGTTCGCCGGTGAGGAATTCGGCGTCGCGTTCGTCGACGTCGGAGGTGAGGAGGGTGGCGGCCTCGGCGTCGGTGCGGGCGATGATGAGCGTCGGGACGCCTTCGACGTCGGCGGCGAGCCGGGCGGCGTTGAGGGTGCGGATGTGCTGGGAGGTCGGGACGAGGACCTTCCCGCCGAGGTGGCCGCACTTCTTCTCGGAGGCGAGCTGGTCCTCCCAGTGGACGGCGGCGGCGCCGGCGTCGATCATGCCCTTCATGAGCTCGTAGGCGTTGAGCGGTCCGCCGAAGCCGGCTTCGGCGTCGGCGACGATGGGCGCCAGCCAGTCCTCGACGGACTTGGTGCCTTCGGCGTGCTCGATCTGGTCGGCGCGCATGAGGGCGTTGTTGATCCTGCGCACGACCTGCGGGACCGAGTTGGCCGGGTAGAGGGACTGGTCGGGGTAGGTCTGGGCGGCCAGATTGGCGTCGGCGGCGACCTGCCAGCCGGAGAGGTAGATCGCCCGCAGGCCGGCCCTGACCTGTTCGACGGCCTGGTTGCCGGTGAGCGCGCCGAGGGCGTTGATGTAACCGCCGCCTTCGGTGTCGCGGGTGAGTTCGTTCCACAGCTTCTCGGCGCCGCGGCGGGCGAGCGTGTGTTCCTCGACGACGCTGCCGCGCAGCTTCACGACGTCGGCGGGCTCGAAGTCGCGGACGACGTGGGCCCAGCGGGGGTCGGTGGCCCAGTCGAGGGCCAGCCGTTCGGAGGTGAGGCTCTGGTCGCGTGCGGTCTCGGTCATCGTGTTCTCCCGTGATCGTGAGTGACGGCCTCGCGGCGGTCACTACTTGCAGGTAACAGAATTCTTTCCTCGCGAGACCCCGGATGTAAGCCGAATCGACTGGAAAGATCAGCAGTTCTTCGCTCATAATGAAGAAGTGGCAAAGAATTTTCCGAGCGAGCGCTCCCAAACCCGCGAGCACCGGCCCTGGGGCGCGGTGGAAGCGGCCGAGTTGGCCGCCGACGACGACGGCCTGGACCTCATCAGCCTCGGCAAGCAGATCCGGCACCTGCGCAAGCAGCTGGAGCTGAGCCTCGACGACCTGGGGGAGGCGGTCGGGACGGCGCCCTCGCAGTTGTCGCTGATCGAGAACGGCAAGCGGGAGCCGAAGCTGTCGATGCTGCGGTCCCTGGCCCGCGCGCTCGGCGTCAGCTCCGACGAGCTGCTGGGCGCCGAACCGCCGAACCGCCGCGTGGCCCTGGAGATCGAGCTCGAGCGGGCGCAGCGCAGCAAGCACTACCGGGACCTGGGGCTGCCCGGCGTCAAGCCCTCCTCGCGGATCCCCTCCGAGGTGCTGGAGGCGCTGGTGGGCCTCCACCACGAGCTGGAGCGGCAGGTGAACCTGCACGCGGCCACCCCCGAGGAGGCCAGACGCGCGAACACCGAGCTGCGCAGGCGTATGCGCGAGAAGGACAACTACTTCGGCGACATCGAGGCCGAGGCCCGCACGCTGCTGAGCCACGTCGGCTACACCGGCGGCCCGCTCTCACAGCACCAGATCTCCGACCTGGCCGCGTACCTGCGGTTCACCCTGCACCACGTCGAGGACCTGCCGCACTCCACCCGATCGGTCACCGATCTGCGCAACCGCAGGATCTACCTGACCCCCAACAAGGACTCCTCGCACGACCCGCGGACCGTGCTGCTCCAGGCGCTGGCCAGCCACGTCCTGCAACACGAGGTGCCGCAGACCTATCAGGAGTTCCTGGGCCAGCGGGTCTCGACCAACTACCTGGCCGCGGCGCTGCTGATCCCCGAGGCGAGTGCGGTGAAGTACCTGCGGCGGTCCATGGGCGAGAAGGAGATCGCCATCGAGGACCTGCGCGACAACTTCGCGGTGTCCTACGAGGCCGCCGCGCACCGGTTCACCAACCTCGCCACCCACCACCTGGGCATCCGCACGCACTTCCAGAAGGTCCACAAGTCGGGCATCATCGTCAAGGCCTACGAGAACGACGACGTGACGTTCCCGGCCGACCCGACCGGTGCGATCGAGGGTCAGCCGGTGTGCCGGTACTGGACCAGCCGCCAGGTGTTCGACGTGCCCGACAAGTTCTCGGCGTTCAACCAGTACACCGACACCCCCGGCGGTACGTACTGGTGCACCGCCCGGACCGAGCGCGGTCCCGACGGCGATTTCTCGCTGAGCATCGGGGTGCCGTACGACGCGGCGAAGTGGTTCCGCGGCAAGGAGACCACCGCGCGCTCGGTCTCGCGCTGCCCGGACGGCGACTGCTGCCGCACCCCGCCGGCGGAGCTGGCCGGGAAATGGGCCGGGCAGGCCTGGCCGGCCGGGCGGGCGCCCTCGTCGCAGATGGCGGCGCTGCCGCCCGGTTCCTTCCCCGGCGTCGACGAGACCGAGGTCTACCAGTTCCTGGAGCGTCACTCCCGCCTTTGACGGAGAGGCGCCCCCGCCGCATCCGCGGCGGGGGCGCCGGACGTGCCGTCGCGCGGGTGGCTATTCCTGGGCGAGTTTGGCCAGGCGTTCGGGGGTCGGCCACTTGACGTGGGTCGCCCAGCCGGCCTTCTCGAAGCCCCGGATGATGCGCGCCGAGGTGTCGATCTGTCCGCGCTTGACGCCGTGGCGGGCGCAGGACTGGTCGGCGTGGTGCGAATTGTGCCAGGATTCCCCGCCTGACAGGATCGCCAGCGGCCAGAAGTTCGCGGCCTTGTCGCGGCTCTTGAACGGGCGCTCGCCGATCATGTGGCAGATCGAGTTGGTCGACCAGGTGGCGTGGTGGAGGGCCGAGACCCGCACCAGGCCGGCCCAGAACAAGGCGGTCAGGGCGCCGGTCAGCGACATGGTGATCAGTCCGCCGATGAGGGCCGGCAGCAGGAAGGTCAGGATCGTCCACAGCCAGAACAGCTTGTTGATCTTGACCAGGTCGGGGTCCTTGAGCAGGTCGGGGGTGAAGCGCTCCTCGTTGGAGATGTTCGCGCGCTGGAACATCCAACCCACGTGGGAGTGCCAGAAGCCCTTGGTGAGCGCCAGGACCGAGGTGCCGTACAGCCACGGCGAGTGCGGGTCGCCCTCCTTGTCGGAGAAGGCGTGGTGGCGCCGGTGGTCGGCGACCCAGCCGATGAGCGGCCCCTGCACCGACATGCTGCCGAGGATCGCCATGGTGATCTTCAGGGGCCGGTTGGGCCGGAACGAGCCGTGCGTGAACAGGCGGTGGTAGCCGACGGTGACGCCGTGGAGGGTCAGCACGTAGAACGCGACCGTGAGCCCGATGTCGGTCCAGCTCAGCAGCCCGGTCGTCCACGCGAACGGGACCGCGGCCGCCAGCGCTGCCATCGGGACCAGCAGGAACAGGTAGACCAGCGACTGCCGGCCGACGTCCCGGGGCTCGGCGAGCACCGGCTTCGGTCCGCTCTTGGGTTTGGTCTCGGGCCCGCTCCGGGCTGGTTCCACGGGTCGGGTGTCGGTGATTACCGCCATCGCACGTCCTCTCGATGAATTGCGCACCTCAATCGTGGCCCCGTGGGGTCTCGACCGCAGTGGGCCGGACCGGCCCATTCGTGACGTGCATGTCCCCCGCCGGACGGGGGCCTAGGCCCCCTGGTTGTCCTCGAGATACGCCAGAACTGCGAGGACCCGCCGGTTGCCGTCCTCGGTCTGGCCGAGGCCGAGCTTGCGGAAGACGTTGGCCGAGTGCTTGCCCACGGCCTTCTCGGTGATGTAGAGCTCGGCGGCGATCGCGGCGTTGCTGCGGCCCTCGGCCATCAGTCCCAGGACCTCCTGCTCGCGCGGGGTCAGCTCCTCGAGCCGGTTGCTCTGCTTGCCGAGGAGGCTGGAGACGACCTCGGGGTCCATGGCGGTGCCGCCGGCGGCGACGCGGCGGAGGGCCTCAAGGAACTCCCCGACGTTGGAGATGCGGTCTTTGAGCAGGTAGCCGACGGCGCCGCGGCGGTCGCCGAGGAGTTCGCGGGCGTACAACTGCTCGACGTACTGGGAGAGCACCAGGATCGGCAGGGCCGGGATGGTCCGGCGGGCCTCGATGGCGGCGCGCAGGCCCTCGTCGGTGTAGGTCGGCGGCAGCCGGATGTCGACCACGGCTATGTCGGGCCGGTGCTCGAGGAGGGCGGCGGTGAGCGACGGGCCGTTGTCGACCGCCTCGACGACGGTCAGGTCGTGGGCTTCGAGCATCCGGGTGAGACCGTCGCGCAGCAGCGAATGGTCCTCGGCGATGACGACGTCCATGGTGCTCCTCAGCTCCCTCGTGCCCCGGCGACGGGCCGTTCGGTCGCCGACACCGGGATTTTCATGGTTACGACGGTCGGCCCGCCGTCGGGACTGACCACTTTGAGGCTGCCTTCGAAGGCGGCCAAGCGGTTCCGCAGCCCGTTGAGCCCGCCGCCGGGGACGATCTCGGCGCCGCCGCTCCCGTCGTCGTAGATCTCGACCTCCACTTCGTCGTCGACCTGCTCGACCAGGATCCAGATGCGAGTGGCCTCGGCGTGCTTGGTGATGTTGGTGAGGACCTCGTTGACCGCGAAGTAGGCGGCCGCCTCGACCGGCGCCGGCAGGTTGCCGCGGAGCCGGTCGACCACGGCCACCGGGAGGGGATGGTCCAGCGCCATCGCCTGGAGCGCCCCGGAGAAGCCGCGGTCGGCCAGGACCGGCGGGTGGATGCCGCGGACCACCCGGCGGATCTCGTCGAGCACGTCCGAGCACCCCACGCGGGCCTCGCCGACGAGCTTGGCGGCCGCGTCCGGTCGCTCGTTCTGCAGCAGCTCCTCGGCCATGCCGAGCGTGAGGCCCATGGCGGCGATGCGGGCCTGGGCGCCGTCGTGGAGGTCCCGCTCGATGCGGCGGAGCTCGGCGGCCGCGTGGTCGACCGTCTGTGCCCGCGACTGGCGCAGCTCGGTGACCTTCTCGGTGAGCAGGACCTTCGCGGTCGGCCCCAGCAGCACCACGCCCAGGCGCGAGTACCAGCGCAGGAACAGCTCGCCCCAGCGCCACCAGGCCGCGCCGCAGGCCAGCGCGAACGGCACCAGCAGGAGGGTCTTGGTCGGGGTGTCGAACTCGTAGAAGCCGAGGTCGTTGACCGCGGGGGTGTCCGAGCCCCGGAAGAGGGTGAACAGCAGCAGCGGCTGCACCAGGTAGTAGACGGCGATGCCGAACACCCCGAGGTAGACCAGGTTGACCAGGAACCCGAGGGAGGCGTCGATGGCGAGCCAGGCGACGTCGCGCCAGGTCGCGGCCTCCCGGACCATCGCCAGCGCCTTCTGGTCGGACCGGGCCCGCTTCCGGGGCTGGTAAGGGGCGGGGATCTCGACGCCGAGCTGCTCGCCGATGATCCGGCGCTGGGAGTTGGCCCAGGCCCGGATGGCGAGGATGACCCCCACGGCGGCCGGGATGCCGATCCAGAAGACGACGAGCGCGCCGGAGATGACCGCGGCGGCCAGGAGCGCGGCCGCGACCAGAGTGAGGCTGAATCGGAGGATCGACCAGCCCGGCAGGGCCAGCCGCCGGGTGATCGGATTGGTCGACATCGGCATAACAATCCAAGACTACCCGTGTATCCGTCCGTCGATCCTGGTGAGAGCCGCGGTGAGGCATCGGGTGCGCGGCGGCGGCTATCGTGTGGGCGCGGGTGGTCCGCGAAGCGAAGGGGACCGGAGATGGGCGAGCGGCCGTGGGCGCTGGTGACGGGCGCGTCCTCGGGCATCGGCGAGGAGTTCGCGCGGCAGTTGGCCGCGAACGGCCACGACACGGTGCTGGTGGCGCGGCGCACAGAGAGGCTGGAGGCGCTCGCGGCCGAACTGGCCGAGCGGCACGGGACCGAGGCGCTGGTGGTCACGCAGGACCTGTCGGAGCCGGACGCGGCCGAGCGGGTCGCCGCCGCGGTCGACGAGCGCGGGATCGCGATCGAGGTCCTGGTCAACAATGCCGGCACCGGTCGGCTCGGCCGGGCCGACCGGATCGAGGCGGGCTTCGAGCACCGGGAGCTGATGGTCAACGTCGTGGCCCCGACCGATCTGGTGAACCGGTACCTGCCGCCGATGGTCGAGCGGGGCGGCGGTGCGATCGTCAACGTGGCCTCGCTGGCGGGGTTCCAGGTGCTCCCCTACATGGCCGTCTACGCGGCGGCCAAATCGTACATCGTGAACTACAGCCTGGCGCTGTGGGCGGAGCTGCGCGGGACCGGTGTGAAAATCCTGGCCGTGTGCCCGGGCCCGGTGGACACCGGTTTCCCGGCGGCCAACCGGGTGCGGTACAACCGGCGGCTGCTGGGCTGGATGCTGGCCTCGCCCGAGAAGGTGGTGGCGCAGTCGCTGGCCTCGCTCGAGCGCAACCGCGGCTACGTGGTGCCCGATCGGCGCACCTGGTTCGAGGCGCATCTGCTGCCGCGTCGCCCGCGGCGGCTCATGGCCCGCCTCGTCGGCCGGGTGATGCGCTACTTCGTCGACCGCCAGCACCGCTGACCCGGGCGGTGGGCGTCAGGCCGCGGACACGGCCAGTTCGTAGGACTTCCAGGTCTCGGCCGCGATCGCGTCCCAGGAGTACCTCGCGCAGGTTCGCAGGCGTCCGGCCTGGCCGGTCACCCGGCGCACGTCGCCTTCCTCCAGATAGGTCTGCACCGCCGCGGCGATCGACTCCGGGGTCGGGTCGTCGACGAGGGTGCCGCTGACGCCGTCCTCGACGGTGTCCTTGAGGCCGCCCACCGCGGCGGCCACGACCGGCACGCCGCAGGCCATCGCCTCCAGCGGCACGATTCCGAACGGCTCGTACCAGGGGGCGCAGACGACCACGTCGGCCGCCCGGTACTGGGCGGGCATGCGGTCGTTCGGGATCTGGCCGGGCATCCGGACCCGTCCCGAGACGCCTTCGGCCAGCGCGATGTCACGCAGTCGCCTGCCTTCGGGGTCGTCCCACACCTGCCCGTCCACCGGCCCGCCGGCGATGACCAGCTCGGTGTGCGGCAGGTGCTTCATCGCCCTGATGATCGTTGCGAAGCCTTTGCGCGGCACCAGTCGTCCCGCCGTGAGGATCTGGTAGCGGCTGCCGAGATCGTCGGCCTCGCCGACCGGGTTGAACAGGTCGAGGTCGACACCGCAGGGGATGAGGGCGAT
Organism: Glycomyces xiaoerkulensis; assembly: GCF_002798405.1. Classification (GTDB taxonomy): domain Bacteria; phylum Actinomycetota; class Actinomycetes; order Mycobacteriales; family Micromonosporaceae; genus Glycomyces; species Glycomyces xiaoerkulensis. The sequence goes on from NZ_PGGV01000004.1 coordinate 83,993, forward strand.
CTTGTCCTCCGAGACGCCCATCGCCGCCAGTTCCCGGACCTCCTCCTCGCTGGTGGCGATGATGCCCGCGCACCGGTCGCCGACGTCGGCCTCGAAGCCGGTGCGTCCCGGCGGGCTGGCGTCGGCCCCGCCCTGGTGGCGGCGCTTGACGGTGCCGAGGGCGTGGTAGGTCTCGACCACCGGCACGTCGCAGCGTTCGGCCGCCCACAGCGAGGCCAGCCCGGACATCCAGAAGTGAGCGTGGACGATGTCGGGCCGGTCGGTCTCCCACAACCGCAGCAGCCCGTAGGCGAAGTCGCCCATGAACGGCAGCAGGTGGTCCTTGCCGATGCGGTCGGCCGGGCCGGCGTCGACGTGCACCACCTCGTAGTCGCCGGGGGCCCGGACGCGCTCGGCCAGGCGCGGATCGTCGCGCCTGGTGTACACCGCCACCTCGTGCCCTTGCCGGGCGAGCGCGGCGGCGAGCCGGGCGACGTGGATGTTCTGGCCTCCCCCGTCCTCACCGCCCATGTCGGCGATCGGACTTGCGTGCTCGGAGACCATCGCGATCTTCATTGTTTCCTCCTCGGTCGCGGGGCCGGGCGGGTCCCGCGCTCGGGCAGGGCGGGCCGCCGTCCATGTCGATCACAGTGGACCGCCGCGCGCACTCGGCGGACAGGCGGTCCGGCAGGGGTCGAATCTGGCATGCCGGTCAATTACCCGGAAAACGCCCGCTTCAATCCTCTACCGCGACATCGCCCCGGCCGGGATCCTCAGTCGACGACGCGGGCGATCGAGAGCCCGTCGTAGCCCTTGACGCCGACGGTCTGCATGACCGTCCCCTCGAGCCTGGGGTCGGCCGCGACCGCCTCGAGATAGGCGCGCACGCCCTGGACGTTGGAGTCGCGGCTGAGCGCGTCGGCCACGGCGCCGCCGCGCACCACGTTGTCGGCCACGATCAGGCTCCCGGGCCGGGTGAGCTCGAGCGACCGTTCGAGGTAGTTCGGGTAGCCGGCCTTGTCGGCGTCGATGAAGACCATGTCGAACGGCTCGGGCTCCTCGGCGGCGAGTTTGGCGAGGGTGTCGGCGGCCAGTCCGACGCGGATGTCGACGGTGCCGACCAGGCCGGCGCGGGAGACGTTGGCGCTGGCGACCTCGGCGTGCTTGGGGCTGGCCTCTAGGCTGATCAGGTGGCCGCCCTCGGGCAGGGCGCGGCCCATCCAGATGGCGCTGTAGCCGCCGAGCGTCCCGATCTCGAGCACCCGCCGGGCGCCATGGGTCTTGGCCAGCAGGTACAGCAGCTTGCCCTGGGCCGGGGAGACCTGGATGGGCGGTAGTCCGGCGCGCTCGCTCGCGGCGATCGCGTCGGTGAGGGCGTCGTCTTCGCCGACGAGAAGGCGACCGAGGAACTCGTCGACTTCGGTCCACTGCGATTGGCCCATGGGAGGTGCCCCTTCTGTGGAGTTCGAACGCTACTGCGAAACGCTATCATTCGCGGCCGCCGTCGGCCGCCTGCAATGTTCACGTTCACGCCGGAAGGTCCGACGGGGCGTCGGCACGGCGCGCGGCGGTCGCCGGATGCTACCCCTAACGCGTGAACGACGGAGTTGTAATTACCGCATTGGCCGCGAAAAATCGGCGGATTTTGTCGTGTTTCGCCCCCGTATCAACGGAACCCGCCGTGATCGGTCTTGCCGATCGTCGTACGGCGCAACAGCTTGAATGATAGACCTGAATCACGACATGTTCGCCGCGGCGGTCCCGTGGGAAGGCCGGGCGGCGGACGGTTGGCAGGACGGCCGGCTTCGGGGGGAGTCGACCGCGCGTTGGGGGGTACCGCTATGAGCATGGCACGATCGGCCACCGTCGACATCGGCACCACCATGCGGCTCGTCGCGCCGGATTTCGCCACGGTGAGCGTGCGGGCGAGCCTGCGCTACGACCCGGACGACCCGTACGCGGTCGGCGTCATGTTCCACCCCGACGGCTCCGACGCCGACCAGGTGGCGTGGTCGTTCTCGCGGGAGCTCCTGGCCAAGGGCCTGGAGGAGCCGACCGGTATCGGCGACGTGCGGGTGTGGCCGTGGACGACGCCCCGGGGGGAGTCGATCGCGCTGGCCCTGTCCTCACCCGACGGCAACGCCCTGTTCGAGGTGAACCGCGCGGTGGTGCAGCGCTTCCTGCGCCGGGCCTACAGCCTGGTGCCCCGCGGCCGCGAGTCGGGCCACGTCGACCTCGACACCGCCCTGACCAAGCTCCTGGCGGGCGGCGTATTAATCACCGGGTCCGGACGGCGGGACGGCGCGGCCGGGCCGCCGTTTCCCTTCGCTAGGACCGCAGCAGCTCGGCGGTCTGCTTGGCTATCTCGCCTTCCTCGTTGGTCGGAACCACCAGTGCCGTGATCGGCGAGTCCGGCGTCGAGACGACCGGACCGCCGGCCCGGTTGGCCCCCTCGTCGAGCTGGACGCCCAGCGCCACCAGCGAATGCAGGGTCCTGGCCCGCACTTCGGCGCTGTTCTCCCCCACTCCGGCGGTGAATGCGACCGCGTCGGCGCCGCCGAGTGCGGCGATGTAGGCCCCGATGTACTTGCGGATCCGGTAGCAGTAGATCTCCAGGGCCGCCTCGGCCTCGTGGTCTCCGTGCCGAGCGGCCTCCTCGATGCTGCGCAGGTCGACCATCCCGGTCAGCGCGTACATGCCCGACTCCTGGTTGAGGGCCGTGTCGAGCTCTGCGAACGCGGCGCCGGTGCGGCGGTGCATGTGGAACACGATCGCCGGGTCGATGTCGCCGGATCTGGTGCCCATGACCAGGCCCTCCAGGGGTGTCAGCCCCATCGAGGTGTCGATGGAGCGGCCCCGCTCGACCGCGGTGATCGAGGCGCCGTTGCCGAGATGGGCGACGACGACGTTGACCTGCTTGGGGTGCCTGCCGAGCATTTCGGCGGCGCGCCGGGCGACGTAGGCGTGGCTGGTCCCGTGGAAGCCGTAGCGCCGCACCCCGTGGTCCTCGCGCCAGTGGGACGGGACCGCGTAACGGTGGGCCCGTTCGGGGATCGTCGCGTGGAAGGCGGTGTCGAACACCGCCACCTGCGGCAGGCGGGGGAACAGGCGGCGCGCCATCCGGATGCCCTCGAGGTTCGCCGGGTTGTGCAGGGGCGCCAGCGCGGCCAGCTCGCCGATCGCGGACTCGACCTCGTCGTCGACGACCACCGGCTGCACGAAGCGCTCGCCGCCGTGGACGACCCGGTGGGCGACGGCGATCAGGCCGGCCTCCGACAGCGGCGTCCCGGACTCGTCGAAGGCGGCCGCCATCGCCTCGAGTCCGGCGCCGTGGTCGGGCACCGGCTCCCGCCGGGTCCGCTTCCCGTCGGCGGCGGTGTGGGCGAGGGTCGATTCGGCCTGCCCGATCCGCTCGATGAGGCCGGAGACCGACGCCTCCCCGGTGTCGCCGTCGACCAGCCGGTACTTGATCGACGAGGAGCCGGAGTTGATCACCAGGACCGGTGCGCTCATTGGCTATCCTTCTGCTGCTTGAATGGCGGTGAGCGCCACGGTGTTGACGATGTCGGGCACGGTGGCGCCGCGCGAGAGGTCGTTGACTGGCTTGCGGAGGCCCTGGAGGACCGGTCCGACGGCGATCGCGCCGGCGGAGCGCTGCACGGCCTTGTACAGGTTGTTGCCGGTGTTGAGGTCGGGCACGACGAAGACGGTCGCCTTCCCCGCGACCTGCGACTCCGGCATCTTGGTGCCGGCGACGCCGGCGTCGGCGGCGGCGTCGTACTGGATGGGGCCCTCGACCGGCAGTCCGGGCCGGCGCGAGCGGACGATCTCGGTGGCGCGGCGGACCTTGTCGACGGCTTCGCCCTGGCCCGAGGTGCCGGTGGAGTAGGAGAGCATCGCCACCCGCGGTTCCACGCCGAACTCGGTGGCCGTGTCGGCCGAGGATATCGCGATGTCGGCCAGTTGGTCGGCGTCGGGGTCCGGGTTGACCGCGCAGTCGCCGTAGACCAGGACCCGGTCGGCCAGGCACATGAAGAACACCGAGGAAACCACGGCGACACCGGGTTTGGTCTTGATGATCTCGAATGAGGGGCGGATGGTGTGCGCGGTGGTGTGGACCGCGCCGGAGACCATCCCATCAGCCATTCCAGTGTGGACCATCATGGTGCCGAAGTAGGAGACGTCGGCGACGGTGTCGTAGGCGGCTTCGAACGTGGCACCCCGGTGCGATCGCAGGCGGGCGTACTCCTCGGCGAACCGCTCCCGGATCTCGTGGTCGCCGGGGTTGAGGATCTTCACCCCGTCCAGGTCGACGCCCAGTTGAGCGGCCTGTGACCGCACCTCGGACTCCTCCCCCAGCAGCGTCAGGCGGGCGACGCCGCGCCGCATGAGGATCTCGGCGGCCTGGAGGATGCGCGGCTCGGCGCCTTCGGGGAGCACGATGTGCTTGCCGAGGGCCTTGGCGCGCCCGAGCATCGAGTGCTCGAACATGACCGGTGTGACCACCGTCGACTTCGACAGCCGCAGCCGGTCGAGCAGGTCGTCGCCGTCGACGCCGTCGGCGAAGCCCTCCAGGGCGAGGGCGAACTTGCGCTCCCCGCCGGCGGCCAGGGAGCCGGTGACGTCGCCGACGAGGTTGGCCGTCTCGAAGGTGTCCCGCTGGACCAGGGCGATCGGCAGCCGCGAGTCGAGGCCGGTGACGATCTCGAGGATCTGCGGCTGGGGGCGGATCCCGCCGGTCAGGAAGATCGCCGAGAGGCTGGGGACGCCTTCGGCCTGGTGGGCGGCGAGCAGGCCGAGCAGGACCTCGGAGCGGTCGCCGGGGAGGATGACGGCCTTGTCGTCGGCCAGGCGGGTCAGGAGGTTCGGCAGGGTCATGGCGGCGACGACCACGTCGCCGACGGTGCGGGTGAGGACCTCGGGGTCGCCGGAGATGAGGGTGGCGTCGGCGGCCTCGATCAGTTCGGCGACCGTGGGCGCCTCGAGGCCGGGTTCCTCGGCGATGACGCCGGCCCCCGGATGGGCGGCCCGGACCTGTTCGACCACGGCCGGGTCGACCCGGTTGACGATCGCGCCCAGGACGGTCGCATGGGCGGCCTCGGCCTGGCCGACCCCGAAGCGGAGGGCCGCGTCGACGCCGTCCGGGGCCTGCCGGCGGCCGTTGACGACCAGCAGCATCGGGGAGGCGAGGTTGACCGCTACGCGCGTGTTGAAGGTGAACTCGACCGAGGCGCCCACATCGGAGTAGTCGCTGCCGACCACGAGGACGGCGTCGTGGCCTTCGGCCAGGGCGTGGTAGCGCTCGACGATCCGGCCCATCGCACCGTCGGGGTCGTCGCGCACGTGGGTGTAGGTGGCCCCGACCGAGCGCTCGTAGGGCGCCGGAAGGCGGTAGTGGTCGCGGAGGAGGCCGATGACCGGATCGCCTGCGGCCGTGTGGTCGTCGCGGACGATCGGGCGGAATACGGCGACCGATCCGGCCCGCTTCGTGAGCAGGTCCATGACGCCGAACGCGACGGCGGACTTGCCGCTGCTGGGGTCCAGGCTGGCGAGGTAGAGACTTTGAGCCACGCTCCAACGCTAACGACCGGGCGAGCACCGCGCAGCGGATCTGCGCGGCGGCTCACCGCCGGCCCCGCACGGCCGCATCTCAGGCCGAGTGCTCGGGGATCCGGACCGGCTGCGGCGGCTCGGGTCCGACGTACCGGGCGCGGGGCCGGATGATCTTGGAGTCCCGGGCCTGCTCGAGGATGTTGGCGCTCCAGCCGACGACGCGGCTGGTGGTGAAGGTCGGGGTGAACATCGGGCGCGGGACGCCGGCCAGCTCCATCACCACTCCGGCGTAGAACTCCACGTTGGTGAACAGCTTGCGGCCGGGTTTGACCTCGGCGAGGATCTCGACCACTCGCCGCTCGACGGTCTTGGCGAAGTCGACGATCGGGCCGTCGAGCTGGGTGGCCACCTCGCGGAGGTGCACCGACCTGGGGTCGTCGGTCTTGTAGACGGCGTGACCGAAGCCCATGATGCGGCGGCCCGCCTCCAGCTCGGTCCGGATCCACGGGTCGATGTTCTCAGTGGACTCAATGGCGTCGAGGGCGTCGAGCGCCCGGGACGGCGCGCCGCCGTGGAGCGGCCCGGACAGAGCGCCGACAGCGCCCACCAGGCAGGCGCCGAGGTCGGCGCCCGTGGAGGCGATGACTCGCCCGGTGAAGGTGGAGGCGTTGAAGCCGTGGTCGATGGTGAGGATGAGGTAGTGCTCGATGGCGCGGGCGCGCTCCTCGGAGGGGACCTCGCCGGTCATCATGTACAGGTAGTTCGCGGCGTAGCCGAGGTCGTCGCGCGGCTGGAGGGGCTCGGCGCCCTGATTGACCCTCCACAGTGCGGTGAGGATCGTGGGGGTGACGGCGCTGGCGAAGAGGGCGTCGTCGAGGCGGGCCTCCTCGTCGGTGTCGAGCAGCGGCCGCATGCGGTGGGCCGCGCAGGCGGCCGACAAGGCGGTGCGCAGGCCCTCGAGCGGGGCTTCGCCTTTGAGCTGCGGCAGCAGTTCCCGCAGTTCGGGGGTGAGGGTGCGGTAGGGGGCGACCCTGGCTTTGAAGTCGGCGAGCTGTTCGGCGGTGGGTAGCTCGCCGCAGAACATGAGGTGCCAGACCTGCTCGAACGAGCACCGCTCGGCCAGTTCCACGGCGTTGTACTGGCGGTAGTGGTAGAAGCCCTCTTCGCCTCGGACGTCCCCTATCTCGGTGTCGGCGACGACGACGCGGTCAAGTCCTCGGGGAACCTCGATGAATTCGGTCATGGCGTCTCCCATACGTGGCGAAGCTTGCGAGCCGTAAAGATTGCGCAGGCTGAGTCGGACCGGTGCTTGGGGCCGAAGAGTAGTGGCAGAAGCGCGGAACGGCGCGACAGCGGTGGGGAGCTGTGTCACCTCTCATGCGTTAGCGGCCTGTCTGGCACGATACCAAGAGACGGTCGGCCCCCTGATGCGATTGGTAGTCCGATGGACGAAGGTTTGAACGCGGCCCCCGGTGTGGTGGTCGGAATCCTGCTCATCGTCGCGGCGATCATGTGGTTCTCCCCCGGCGCGCGCCACAGGTTCCGCAAGGCCACGCTGTGGCTGGTGGTCGCGGCCGTCGCGGTCATCATCATCTACGGATACATCGGCGCCGGTCAGCAGAACTGAGCTTCCGGGCCGCCGCGGGCTCGGTCCGGGCATGAAAAACCCCGGCGCAAAGGCCGGGCTCTGGAGCGGACGACCGGGCCCGGACCGGCGACCTACACCTTGGCAAGGTGTCGCACCAGCACGAAGTGCTGCCAATAGCACAGCCGGCTGCGCTACGTCCGCGTGCCGCAGCGTTCGACTGCGGCCGGGGACGAAAAAAGCCCGGCGCATCGGCCGAGCTCTGGAGCGGACGACCGGGCTCGAACCGGCGACCTACACCTTGGCAAGGTGTCGCGCTACCAGCTGCGCTACGTCCGCATGTCGCAGCGTTCGGCTGCGACCGGGCTCAAGTTTAGCGCATGGTCCGGCAATCGTTCAGAGGGCCTCGGACCGCTCGGCGCGCGGCCGGACCAGCGAGCTTCGGCGATTGCACTCGAGTCTGACACGTGTAAGAATATTCTTACACCAGATAGGGATGGTTGATATGGACTCGGAGGACCTGACGGGCGCTCAGTTGCTGGCGGCCTTCGCGGCCCTGGCCAATCCGCACCGGCTGCGGATCATCGCCGCGCTCGCCGACGGACGCCAGTACGTGAGCCTCCTGGCCCGCCAGCTCGGCATGAGCCGACCGCTGCTGCACATGCACCTCCAGAAACTGCAGGCCGCGGGCCTCGTGAGCGGGGAGCTGGAGCTTTCCGAGGACGGCAAAGCCGTCAAATACTTCGAGGCGACCGAGTTCTCGCTGCACGTCACACCGCACGCCATCAAGGGACTCGCGCCGACTCTGCCCGAGCCGGCCGACAACGGAAAGGAAACCGACTGATGTCCGCCGCCAACGCCGGAATGCTGTTCGTCTTCGGAGTGCTGCTGCTGATCACCGCCGTCATCATCGCGGCGATCGTCTGGGGCGCCTCCACCACCAAGGCCAAGGCCTCGGCCGCCCGCGAGGCCAACTACCGCGACCTCGCCGAGAAGACCAGCCTCGACTCCGCCGAGATCAAGGCCTCGCTGTCGGAGATCAAGGGGCGGTTGTCCTCGGTCGAGCGCATGCTCAAAGAAGTCGAGTGACCTCCCGCCGGCGGGCCGTCCCCGAGACCGGCCCGCCGGCCGGATGTCGCGAACCGCACGAAAGCGGCTCCCGGATGCGGCAGTCTCGGACCCATGAGCACTACCGAGACCACCCGCGCGAGCGGCCCGCTGTCGTCTGAGGAACTGGCGCGGATCGACGCCTACTGGCGCGCCGCCAACTACCTGGCCGTGGGCCAGATCTACCTGCTCGACAACCCGCTGCTGCGCGGCCCGCTGCGGCCCGAGCACATCAAGCCCCGCCTGCTCGGGCACTGGGGCACCAGCCCCGGCCTGAGCCTGCTCTACGCCCACCTCAACCGGTGCATCAAGGCGCGCGGACTCGACATGATCTACGTGACCGGACCCGGCCACGGCGGCCCGGCCCTGGTCGCCAACACCTGGCTCGAGGGCACCTACCCCGAGCTGTACCCCACCGTCGACCACTCCGAGAACGGCATGCGGGAGCTGTTCCGCCGGTTCTCCTTCCCCGGCGGCATCCCCTCGCACGTCGCGCCGCAGGTGCCCGGCTCGATCCACGAGGGCGGCGAACTGGGCTACGCCCTCTCGCACGCCTACGGGGCCGCGTTCGACAACCCCGGCCTGACCGTCGCCTGCGTCGTCGGCGACGGCGAGGCCGAAACCGGCCCACTGGCCGGCTCGTGGATGTCGAACGCGTTCCTCAACCCGGTCACCGACGGAACGGTCCTGCCGATCCTGCACCTCAACGGCTACAAGATCGCCAACCCGACCCTGCTCGCCCGCATCGGCGACGAGGACCGGAACTCGTTCTTCCGCGGCTGCGGATACGAGCCCTACACCGTCTCCGGCGACGACCCGGCCGCCGTGCACCAGCGGTTGGCGGCCACGCTCGACATCTGCTTCGACCGGATCACCGACATCCGCGCCGGGGCCCGGCCCGGGTCCGCGCGGCCGCGCTGGCCCATGATCGTCCTGCGCACGCCCAAGGGCTGGACCGGGCCAGCCGAGGTCGACCACCGGCCCGTGGCCGGCACCTGGCGGTCGCACCAGGTGCCGCTCGCGCAGGTGCGGGAGAACTCCGAGCATCTGGAGGCGCTCGAGGCGTGGATGCGCTCGTACCGGCCCGAGGAGCTGTTCGACGCCACCGGCGCTCCCGAACCGGAGCTACGGGACCTGGCTCCGGCCGGCGAGGCGCGCATGAGCGCCAATCCGCACGCCGACGGCGGGCGGCTCCTGCGGGACCTGGTCCTGCCGGACTACCGCGAGTACGGCTTGGAGGTCGAGGGCCACGGCCGCACCGTCGGCGAGGCCACGCGCGCGCTCGGCTCCTGGCTGCGCGACGTCATCGCGGCCAACCCCGACCGGTTCCGCCTGTTCGGGCCCGACGAGGTCGAGTCGAACCGGCTCGGAGGAGCGCTGGAGGTCACCGACCGGCAGTACGAGGCCGAGATCTACCCCACCGACGAGCACCAGGCACCGCAGGGCCGCGTGATGGAGGTGCTGTCCGAGCACCTGTGCGAGGGCTGGCTCGAGGGCTACCTCCTGACCGGGCGGCACGGCCTGTTCACCTCCTACGAGGCGTTCATCCACATCGTCGACTCGATGTTCAACCAGCACGCCAAGTGGCTGGAGACCACGAACGCGATCCCATGGCGCCGCCCCATCGCCTCCCTGAACTACCTGCTGTCGAGCCACGTGTGGCGGCAGGACCACAACGGCTTCTCGCATCAGGACCCGGGCTTCATCGACCTGGTGATGAACAAGAAGCCCGAGGTGGTGCGGGTCTACCTGCCGCCGGACGCCAACACCTTGCTGTCGACCATGGACCACTGCCTGCGCTCCAGGCAGTACGTCAACGTGGTCGTGGCCGGAAAGCAGCCCGCGCTGCAGTACACGAGCATGGACGAGGCGGTCCGCCACTGCGAGCGGGGACTGGGCGTCTGGGAGTGGGCCTCGACCGACGACGGGCGCACGCCCGACGTGGTGCTCGCCGGCGCCGGCGACATCCCCACCCTGGAGGTGCTCGCCGCCGCCGACCTGCTGCGCAGGCACCTGCCGGACCTGCGGGTCCGGGTGGTCAACGTGGTCGACCTGATGCGGCTCCAACCGGAGGCCGAGCACCCGCACGGCCTGGGCGACCGGGAGTTCGACACGGTCTTCACCACCGACAGGCCGGTCGTGTTCGCCTACCACGGGTATCCGATGCTGATCCACCGCCTGACCTACCGGCGCACCAACCACCGCAACATCCACGTGCGAGGGTACAAAGAGGAGGGCACCACCACCACGCCGTTCGACATGGTGATGCTCAACGACCTCGACCGGTACCGGCTGGTCATCGACGTCATCGACCGCGTGCCGGGCCTGGGCCAGAACGCCGCGGGCCTGCGCCAGCGGATGACCGACGCCCGGCACGCGGCGCGCGCCTACACCCGCGTCCACGGCACGGATCACCCGGAGGTCGCCGAGTGGTCGTGGCCGCGGTGAACCTTCCGCCACGGAACGCACATGCGTCGTTAATCTGGAGTGGAGGTGTCCCTACTCCCCCTGGAGGCCCCCGCGTGGCGAAAGTCAGTCCCGGCCGGGTCGTGGTCGATTACGACGACGACCTCGTCGTCTTCACCGTCGGCGTGCGCGTCAACAAGTTCTGGAAGGTCGCCAAGTGGTGGCCGGTGCTCACCGCCATGCCGAAGATGCTGCGCGAGCTGCAGTCCGACCCCGAATCGGGTCTGCTGGACTCGCGGATCATGGTCGGCGGCCGGGTCGTCATGGTCGTCCAGTACTGGCGCAGCGCCGAACGGCTCGAGCACTTCGCCCACTCGCCGGAGCACGCCCACCGCGGCTTCTGGAAGTGGTTCAACCGAACGGTGAAGAGCAACGGCGAGGTGGGACTGTGGCATGAGCTCTACCGGGTCCGCGCCGGCGAGTACGACACCTCGTACATCAACATGCCTCCCTACGGGCTGGCCAAGGCCACCGGCCGGAAGGCGGCCGACCGCACCGGCCCCGACCACGAGCCGATCGACGAGTCGTAGACCACCGCCGACACGGCCCACATCGTGAAGTGAGTCACTCGGGAAATATTTCGCGGCCTGCCATCGTCGTAACCATCGTTAGCACTCTCCGGTCGAGAGTGCTAAACCCGAGAAAGGAGACCGCCGAAATGATCGTTCGCTACCAGCACCCCCTGCAGGCGTTCCGGCAGCTCGACCGCGAGTTCGACCGCCTGGTGCGCCTCGGCTTCGGCCGCGGCGCCGTCCGCAACTCCCCCGAGGCCGACGTGTACACCGAGGGCTCCGACCTGGTCTTCACCGTCGCAGCCCCGGGCGTGGGCACCGAGGACGTCACGGTGACCCTGGAGGGTCGCCGCCTGTCGATCGAGGCCGAGCGCCGACGGCGCGAATCGTCCGAGGGCGACCGCTACCTGCACCGCGGCCTCGCCGCGGGCCGCCTCAGCCGGGTCTTCACCGTCCCCGAGGGCGTGGAGCCTTCGCAGGTGAGCGCCGAGCTCGCCGACGGGCTGCTGACCGTCCGCGTCGCCGACGCGGTCCGGCCGGCCCCCGAGGCCCGGCGGATCCCGGTCCGCGAGGCCGGGCCCGCGATCGAGGCCGAGGCGGCAGAGTAGCCGCTCATACGCGAACGGCCCTGGAACGCATGGTTCCAGGGCCGTTCGGTGCGCGTAGACCGGACGCCGATCCGGTCGGAGTGGAGGTGGGTACGGGATTCGAACCCGTGTATACGGCTTTGCAGGCCGCTGCCTCGCCTCTCGGCCAACCCACCCCGATGCGAAGCGAGCCCAGGATCTCCTGGGCTCCGCTCCGCTGTGTGGTGGACGATACTGGAATTGAACCAGTGACCTCTCCCGTGTCAGGGGAGTGCTCTCCCGCTGAGCTAATCGTCCCCGGTGGGGCCCTGCGGGCTCCGAGCGGATGACCGGGCTCGAACCGGCGACCTACACCTTGGCAAGGTGTCGCGCTACCAACTGCGCTACATCCGCATGTCGCTGTGGGGAAGGCTTCGCTCATCCCCCGGCGACGGGATAGAACTTTATCGCATACCCGGCGGAGCGTCCACCGGGGGGCACCGGGTACGGCATCGGGTCCCGTCGCCGCCCGGCTCTGGCAGAATGCCAGAGCGTGGCTCAAGCTATCGATCAACGCATATCCGAAGAACTCTCGGTCGGCCCTCACCAGGTCCGCGCCGCCGTCGCGCTCCTCGACGACGGCTCCACCGTCCCGTTCGTCGCCCGCTACCGCAAGGAGGCCACCGGAGGGCTTTCGGACGAGCAGTTGCGCGTCCTCGAAGAGCGCCTCGGCTACCTGCGCGAACTCGAAGCGCGGCGCGGGGCGGTCCTGGAGTCGATCAAGGAGCAGGGCAAGCTGACCGAGGCGCTGGCCGCCCGGATCGACGCCGCCGACACCAAGGCCCGCCTCGAGGACCTCTACGCCCCGTTCAAGCAGAAGCGGCGCACCAAGGCCCAGATCGCGCGCGAGGCCGGCCTGGAGCCGCTCGCCGACGCCCTGCTGGGCGATCCGACCCTGGACCCCGAGGAGGCCGCGAGCGCCTACCTCAACCCCGACAAGGACGTGAGCGACGCCGCCGCGGCCCTGGCCGGGGCGCGGGCGATCCTCACCGAGCGGTTCTCAGAGGACGCCGACCTCATCGGCGAACTGCGCGAGCGGATGTGGACGCGCGGCCGACTGGCCTCCCGCGTCCGGAGCGGCGCCGAGGACAAGGGCGCCAAGTTCTCCGACTACTTCGAATTCGCCGAGGCGTTCACCAGTCTGCCGTCCCACCGGGTCCTGGCGCTGCTGCGCGGCGAGAAGGAAGAGGTGCTCTCTCTCACCCTGGAACCAGGCACCGAGGAGACCGCCGGGGCCGACTACGAGGGGATGATCGCCGCCAGGTTCGGCATCACCGACGCCGGGCGGCCGGCCGACGCGTGGCTGGCCAAGACCGTCTCGTGGGCCTGGCGCACCCGCATCCAGGTCAAACTCGGCGTCGACCTGCGAACGCGGCTGTGGCAGCGCGCCGAGGACGAAGCGGTCAAGGTCTTCGCCGCCAACCTCAAGGACCTGCTGCTGACCGCCCCCGCCGGCCGGAAGACCGTGATGGGCCTCGACCCGGCCTACCGCACCGGCGTGAAGGTCGCCGTGGTCGACCCGACCGGGAAGGTGCTGGAGACCGCCGCGATCTACCCGCACCAGCCGCAGAACCGCTGGGACGCCTCGCTGACGTCGCTGGCGGCCCTGGTCGAGAAGCACGGGGTCGAACTGATCGCCATCGGCAACGGCACCGCCTCGCGCGAGACCGACCGGCTCGCCGGAGAGCTGGTCAAACTCCTGGCCGGCAAGGCCGAACCGGGGAAGCTGGTCGTCTCCGAGGCCGGGGCCTCGGTGTACTCGGCCTCGGCGTACGCCACCAAGGAGCTGCCCGACCTGGACGTGTCGCTGCGCGGCGCGGTCTCGATCGCCCGGCGCCTCCAAGACCCGCTGGCCGAGCTGGTCAAGATCGACCCCAAGCACATCGGCGTCGGCCAGTACCAGCACGACCTGACCGAGACCAAGCTCACCAAATCCCTTGAGGCCGTGGTGGAGGACGCGGTGAACGCGGTCGGCGTGGACCTCAACACGGCCAGCGTGCCGCTGCTGACGAAGGTCTCCGGCCTGACCGAGTCGACCGCCACCAACATCGTCGCCCGCCGCGACGAACACGGCCGCTTCCGCGACCGCAAGGACCTGCTCAACGTCAACCGTCTGGGCCCCAAAGCGTTCGAGCAGGCCGCCGGGTTCCTGCGCATCACCGACGGCTCCAATCCGCTGGACGCCTCCTCGGTCCACCCCGAGGCCTACCCGGTGGTCGAGCGGATCCTCACCGGCACCGGTAAGGACATCAAGAGCCTCATCGGCAGCTCCAAGACCCTCCGGGGCCTCCGCCCGGACGACTTCGCCGACGAGCGGTTCGGCGTGCCCACCGTCGCCGACATCCTCGCCGAGCTGGAGAAGCCCGGCCGCGACCCCCGGCCGCAGTTCAAGGCGGCCGCCTTCAGGGAGGGCGTGGAGACGATCGCCGACCTCGAACCGGGGATGCTCCTCGAGGGCGCGGTCACCAACGTGGCCGCGTTCGGCGCCTTCGTCGACGTCGGCGTCCACCAGGACGGGCTGGTCCACATCTCGGCGCTGGCCGACCGCTACGTGGACGACCCGCGCGAGATCGTCAAGCCCGGCGACGTCGTGCGCGTCAAGGTGATGAGCGTCGACCTCGACCGCCGGCGGATCTCGCTGACCATGCGGCTCGACGACGAGCCCGGGTCGGACGGCAGGAGCGGGAACGGACGCAAGTCCGACAAGGGCGCGAAAGGCGGCAAACCGCGCCAGCGCGGCGGCCGGAGCGCCGAGCCGCAGGGGGCGATGGCCGACGCGCTGAGGCGGGCCGGGCTGACGCAATAGGCTGGTCGCGTGCTTGACCGCTTCTCGGACCGCGTCGGCGACCTCATCGTCGGGCTCGCCACCGCGTTCGTCATCCTGGTGTGGACGGGCATCGACGCGGCCCTGCGCGAGCAGGACCCGCACGGGCTCTCCGAGCCGATCGCCTGGGCGGCGGTGGTGGTCGCGTGCGCGGCTCTGTTCTTCCGCAGCTCGTACCCGCTGGCGGTCGCGATCGTCGCCTGGACGTGCGCGCTGGTGTACTACCCGGCCTCGGCGATCGACGGGCCGATGCTGCTGGCGTTCGTCATCGCGCTGTACTCGCTGGCGGCGCACGGCAGGACGGTCGCGGCGAGCATCATAGGAGCGCTCACCTTCGTCCTGAGCTTCGTCTCGGAGATCCTGTCGGACTTCCAGCACCTGACCGAGGCCGAGTTGCTGCTGCTGTCGGGGTGGTACATCGCGATCGTCGCCATCGGCACGGTGGTGGCCCACTACCGGCGCTACCGGGCCGAGATGGAGACCGCCCTCGCCGAGGGGCGGCGCCGCAGCGCCGCCGAGGAGCGGCTGCGGATCGCCCGCGAGCTGCACGACGCGGTCGGCCACCACCTGTCGCTGATCAACGTCCAGTCCGTCGCGGCCCTGCGCAAGCTCAAGCGGAACCCCGACCACGACACCGGTGAGACGCTCCAGGTCGTCGCCGACACCAGTCGGCTGTCGCTGCGCGAGCTGCGCTCCCTGGTGGCGGTGCTGCGCGAGGCCGGAGAGGACTCCCCGACCGATCCGGGGCCCAGCCTCGACCACCTGCCGGCCCTGGTGGCGGCGGCGGAGGCGGCGGGTCTGGAAGTGGAGCTGCGCGAGGACGGGCGGGCCGAGCTTCCGGCGGCGGTCGACGCGGCGGCCTTCCGGGTGATCCAGGAGGCGCTGACCAACGTCGTCAGGCACGCCGAGGCGAGCCGGGTCCAGGTGGGCGTCGTGTGCGGGGCCTCCACACTGGCCGTCCGCGTGGCCGACGACGGGAGGGCGAAGTCCGGCAAGGCGCTCCCCGGCAACGGCCTGGCGGGCATGCGCGAGCGGGCCGAGGGCCTTGGCGGTACCTTCGATGCGGGGCCCGCCGAGGACGGCGGCTTCGTCGTCGAGGCCACCTGGCCGATGGAGGTGCAGTCTTGATCGGAGTGATGCTGGTCGACGACCAGCGGCTGGTCCGCGCCGGATTCGCCTCGATCCTGGACGACGAGGACGACATCGAGATCGTCGCCGAGGCCGAGGACGGAGCCCAGGCGCTGGAGCTGATCCGGAGCCGCCGGCCCGATGTGGTCCTGATGGACATCCGGATGCCGACCGTCGACGGCCTGGAGGCGACCGAGCGGATCGGCGCCGACCCGAAACTGGCGGGCGTCAAGGTGATCATCCTGACCACCTTCGACGAGGACGACCACGTCTACCGGGCGCTGCGGGCCGGCGCCAGCGGGTTCCTGGTCAAGGACACCGACCCCGACGAGCTGATCCGGGGCGTCCGGGTGGTCGCCGAGGGCGAGGCGCTGATCTCGCCGACGGTCACCAGGCGCCTGATCCGCGAGTTCGCCGGGCGCGTGGCCAGGCCGGGGCCGAGTCCGAGGCTGGCGGCGCTGACCGAACGCGAGACCGAGGTGCTAGGGCTGGTCGCCTCCGGCATGAGCAACGACGAGATCGCCGGGGCGCTGTTCCTGTCCCCGGCGACGGCGAAGACGCACGTCAGCCGCATCATGACGAAGCTGTCGGCGCGCGACCGGGCGCAGTTGGTGGTCACCGCCTACGAGTCGGGGCTGGTGCGGCCGACCTGGACCGAGGGTTGATGCGACCCGGGGCGTACGCCCCGGGCGGTTCCGGCACCTGAGTGGTAGGCCGATTGACTCTGCCGGGCCGATGCGGGCCGGGCGCCGGCGCGGCGATAGTCGTTCCCATGCAACCGAAATCAGATGCCCGCAGTACGGCCTCGCCCACCGCGCGGCTCGCCCGGTGGACGCAGCGCCGCCCGCTGGTCGCCCTGGCGGCCTGGATCCTCGCGTTCGCCGGGGCGATCGGAGCCGCGATCACGGCCGGCTCGGCGTTCGAGGACGACCAGTCGATGCCGGGGACCGAATCGCAGGAACTGTTCGACGTGCTCGACGAGCACGCGCCCGAGGCGAACGCCGCCACCGTGCAGATCGTGTTCGGCGAACCGGACGGCGTGGAGTCCGAGCGGGACCGCGTCGAGGCGGTCCTCGACCGGGTCGCAGAGTCACCGGGGGTGACGAGCGTCGACGATCCGTTCGGCGGCTTCGGTACCGTCTCCGAGGACGGCACCGTCGCCTACGCCACGGTCGGCTTCGACGGCGACGCCGAGGACGCGGCGGAGCTGCTGGAGGTGACCGAGTCCGCCTCCGGCGACGGCCTGACCGTGGCGGCCGGCGGCGATCCGGTCCGCGAGGCCGAGGAAGGCGAGGGCGGGGTCGCCGAGGCGGTCGGGATGGCGACCGCCCTGGTGATCCTGGTGCTCATGTTCGGCTCGCTGTTGGCGGCCAGCCTGCCGCTGATCACCGCGGTGTTCGCCGTGGGCGTCACCTTCTGCCTGGCGATGCTCGTCTCGCACGCGCTCACCCTGCCGACCTACCTGACCCCGATCATCTTCCTGGTGGGTCTGGGCGTCGGCATCGACTACGCGCTGCTGATCTTCGCCCGCTACCGATCCGAACTGCTGAACGGCTCCAACCGGAACGGCGCGGCGACGGTCGCGCTCGACACCGCCGGACGGTCGGTGCTGTTCGCCGGGTCGGTGGTCATCGTGGCGCTCATGGGCCTCTACGCGCTCGGTCTCGGCTCGCTGCAGGCGGTCGCGGTCGCGGTGGCGCTGGTCGTGCTGGTCACGATGATCGCCTCGGTGACGCTGCTGCCGGCGCTGCTGTCGCTGTTCGGCAAGAAGATCGAGAAGCGGGTCCGCAGGCGCGCCGCGAAGGCCAAGGGGACCCCGGGCCGGCGCTGGGCCGGCTGGTCGCGGTTCATCGAAAAGCGCGCCCCGGCCGTGCTCGCGGTCGTCGTCGCCGGGCTCGTGGCGCTGTCGGCGCCGCTGACGGACCTGCAGCTCGGCTTCGCCGACGCGGGCACCGAATCGGAGGAGCTGCAGAGCCGGCAGGCCTACGACATGCTCTCCGAGGGCTTCGGGGCCGGCTTCAACGGCCCGCTGCTGGTCGTCACCGACGGCACCCGGACCGAGGCCGAGGCCGCCGCGGCGGCCATGTCCGGACTCGGCACGGTCGAGCAGGTCAGCCCGGCCGCCGAGATCGGGGAGGGCCTGTGGATGTCGAACGTCATCGGCACCGCCGGGCCCTCCGACGAGGCCACCGTGGACCTGGTGCACCGGTTGCGCGACGACGTGCTCGACGAGGCCCCCGGCGACCAGCTCGTGGGCGGCTCCACCGCCGCGGCGATCGACTTCGCCGACATCATCTCCGACCGCGCGCCGCTGTTCCTGCTGCTGGTGGTCGGCCTGTCGATGGTTCTGCTGACGGTGGTGTTCCGGTCGATCCTCATCCCGGTCAAGGCGGCGATCCTGAACCTGCTGACCATCGGCGCCTCCCTGGGCCTGGTCACCTGGATCTTCCAGGAGGGGATGTTCGGCATCCAGCCCGGCCCGGTCGAGGCGTTCGTGCCGGTGATGGCCTTCGCGTTGATTTTCGGCCTGTCGATGGACTACGAAGTCTTCCTGGTCTCCCGCATCCGCGAGGAGTGGGTCCGCACCGGCGTTCCGACCGAGGCCGTCCGCAAGGGACTTGCCTCCACCGGCGGGGTCATCACCGCGGCCGCGGCGATCATGATCGCGGTCTTCGCGGCGTTCATGCTCAACGACGCCCGGCTGCTGCAGCAGTTCGGCATCGGCATGGCCGCGGCCATCTTCATCGACGCGTTCGTCATCCGCTGCCTGCTGGTCCCGGCGATCATGAAGGTCATGGGCCGGTCGGCCTGGTGGATGCCGAAGCGGCTCGACCGCCTCATCCCGCACATGACGGTCGAGCCCGAGCCCGAGCGGCCCGCCCGCACCTCCGAGCCGGTCGCGACCGGCTGACCCGGGCAGGGTGATCCGGCCCCGGCGCCATGGTGCCGGGGCCTTTCGGTCACGATGGGGTCGCCGCTCGGCTTGCGATGCGGACATACACTCAAGCGGAACAAATCGGAATCCGCTCGCTATCCACCCCCCATCGCAGATTGGCGGCACGACTCCATGACTCAGACACCCCCGGGCCACGGCCCGCAGGTCCCCGACCATTACCCCGCCCAGCCGACCGGCTCCTGGAACGCCCCGCCCCCGGCCGCCGCCCGGCAGGCCCCGCCGAAGGCGGGCCGCAGGATCGCCGGCCGGGCCGTCGACCTCGCCGTGTGGGCGCTGGCGATGTTCCTGATCGGGACCTGGGCCGTCCAGAGCGTCACCGAGCGGGCCGTGGACGTGCTGCCGCGGGAGGTCGTCGGCGCGGCCGTGGGCGTGCTGACCTCCGGCGGCGACGTCGAGTCCGCCTCCGGCGACATCGGTGAGGCCGCTTGGGACCTGGTCGTCTCGCGATTCCGGCTAGCTATCCTGCTCATGATCGGATTCCACCTGGCCTACGAGGCCGCCGCGAACCTGTGGAAGGGCCGCACCCTCGGCCGCCTGGCACTGGGCATGCGGATCATCGGCCGGAGCCGACCCGGCATCGGCTTCGGGCGCGCGCTGGCGCGCGCGGCGGTGACCGTGGGATGCACCGGGGCGCTGTACGGGCTGGCCTGGATCGCGCTGCTGCACGGCAACCTGCTGGCCGGGTTCGGGCTCTGGCTGCTGTCGGTGGCGGCGCTCATCACGTACGTGGTGGTGCCGATGCTCGGCGCCGAGCGGCGCTCGCCGGCGGACATGGCGGCCGGCACCAGGGTGGTCCGCGCCGGCGCCCGCGCGGGAACCGGTCCGGCCGCGGCGAGCGCGGTCGGAGCCGCCCGCCAGGGCACGGCGCAGGCCGCGCAGCGCGTGCCGGTGCAGCGGCTGGCCGAGTCCGAACCGGTGCGCCGGGCCAGGGAGACCGGCGGCCGCTGGGCCGGCCAGGCCGCCGAGAGCGAGCAGGCCCGCCGCCTGCGCGAGCTGGGGTCGTCGGCCAAGGGCCGGGTCACCGACGCCTACCGGAACCGCCGGGGCGACCGGCCTCCCCCGCCCCCGGGTCCTCAATAGCCACTTCCGCGGTCGATGTGCGGACGGGGGTTGACATTGCGCCATTACATTTGGATATTGACATGTGTAAGTAGACAATCGTGGCGCGAGGTTGGGAGCGCTGCCAAACCCCTGGGAGCCCTAATGAAGCGTTCGCCCCACCTCCTGCGGACGGCCCTCGCCGCCATCGGAGGGCTGTTCCTCGCGGGAGTCCTCGCCGCACCCGCGGCGGCCGAGCATCCGACGTACGCACCGAGCCCGTTCGAAGTCACCGACACCGGCGAAGACCTGTGCACCGAGTTCTACTCCGAAGGCCGGGCCTTCTGGCCGGCCTCGCACGACCCCGAGGCCCCCTCGGTCCAGGTCGAAGGCACCGGGACGCTCCTCTACCCGCCGCCGGACACCATCTGCCTCTCCGTGGTGCCCAGCCCGCGGCAGATCGAGTTCACCGGCTACGTCGCGGGCGAGGCGGTGGCCGAGCACGCCGAACCGTTCGACCGCCCCGACACCGGCCCCGACACCGGCCCGGCCTTCGACTACTCCTTCTCGATGGCCTCGCCGGACGGCTCCGAGATCGAGCGGCTGACCGTCGCCGTCTGCACCGTGCCCGGCGAGTACGAATCGGACTGGGACGGCCGCTGCGGTGACGGCGTCACCGTCCGGCCGGGTTCGGGCGGCGAGCCTCCGATCGAGCCGTACTGCACCTTCGACTTCGCGGTCGTCAACGATTGGGGATCGGGCTACCAGGGGTCGGTGACCATCACCGCCGAGGAGCCGATCGAGACCTGGCGGCTGCTCCTCCAGCTCTACGAAACCCAGCAGATCACCTCGGTCTGGAACGCGAACGTCTCCCAGAGCGGATCCACGGTGGAGATCACCCCGACCGAATGGGGCGAAACGGGCGCCTACAGCATCACCGTCGGCTTCCTCGTCTCCGGTTCGAGCGAGCCGCCGCCGCTCATCGAGGCCTGGGCCAACGGCCGGGAGTGCTCGGCGGTATAGAGCCTGAGGCCGCGGGGCGCTCACCGGTGTCCCGCGGCCCGCCTCGTCAGCCGAACCGGGCGCGCGAGCGCTCCACGGCCTCGCGCACGGCCGCGAGCTGGTCGGCCACGGCCTTCGGGCCGGTCGAACCCGGGGTCGTGCGCGCGGCCAGCGCGCCGTCCACGTCGAGCACCGCCTTGACCGACGGGTCGAGGTGCTCGGAGATCCCGGCGAGATCGGCGTCGTCGATCCGGTGCAGTTCGATGCCGCGCTCCTCGCAGTGGGCGACACAGGATCCGGCGATCTCGTGGGCGGTGCGGAACGGCACCCCCTTGCGCACCAGCCAGTCGGCGATCTCGGTCGCCAGCGAGAAGCCGGTCGGGGCCGCCTCGCGGGGGACGTCGACGTTGAAGGCCAGGGTTCCGACCATCCCGGTCACGGCCGGCAGCAGGAGCGCCAGGTTGTCCAGGGAGTCGAAGACCGGTTCCTTGTCCTCCTGGAGGTCCTTGTTGTAGGCGAACGGGAGCCCCTTGAGCGTGGTCAGCAGGCCGACCAGGTTGCCGGTGAGGCGCCCGGCCTTGCCGCGGGCGAGCTCGGCGACGTCCGGGTTCTTCTTCTGCGGCATGATCGACGAGCCGGTGGAGAAGGCGTCGTCAAGGGTGACCCACCCGAATTCCTGGCTCGCCCAGAGGATGACCTCCTCTCCCAGCCGGGAGAGGTGGACGCCGATCATGGAGCAGACGAAGGCGAGTTCGGCGGCGAAGTCGCGGTCGGCGACTCCGTCGATCGAGTTCGGCGCCGGCGCCTCGAAACCCAGTTCCGACGCGACGGCGGCCGGGTCGAGCGGCAGGGACGAACCCGACAGCGCCCCGGAGCCGAGCGGCGAGACCGCCGCCCGTTCGTCCCAGTCGGACAGGCGGCCGAGGTCGCGCAGGAACCCCTGGGCGTGCGCGAGCAGTTGGTGGCCCAAGGTGACCGGCTGGGCGTGCTGCAGGTGGGTCATGCCCGGGGCGGGCGCGTCGGCGACCGTCGCGGCCTGGTCGGCGAGCGCGCCCACCAGGTCGGCGAGGTCCGCTGCGAGCCCGCGGGCGTGGTCTCGGCAGTACAGGCGCAGGTCGGTGGCGATCTGGTCGTTGCGGCTGCGCCCGGCGCGGAGCTTGCCGCCCAGGTCGCCGAGGCGTTCGACCAGGCCGCGTTCGAGCGCGGTGTGGACGTCCTCGTCGGCGACGGTGCCGGTGAAGGCCCCGGATTCGACGTCGGCGGCCAGTTCGTCGAGCGCGGCGAGCATCCGATCGAGCTCGTCGTTCGTGAGCAGGCCGGCGCGGTGCAGTACGCGGGCGTGGGCGGCCGAGGCTTGGAGGTCGTACGGCGCCAGCCGCCAGTCGAAGCCTATCGAGGCGTTGAGGGCTTCGAGGGCGGCCGCGGGGCCGCCGGAGAAGCGGCCCCCCCACAGCTTCGTCATGCGGCGTCCTCGGCCTTGGCCCGCTCGTTCCGGGCGGCGGCGAGCTTGGACGGCAGGCTCCACAACTCGACGAAGCCGCGCGCGTTGGACTGGTCGAACGTGTCGCCTTCGTCGTAGGTGGCCAGGTCGAAGTCGTACAGGCCGGTGTCGGAGCGGCGGCCGGTGACGGTGGCCTTGCCGGCGTGGAGGCTGAGCCGGACCTCGCCGTTGACGTGGGTCTGGGTGTCGGCGATGAACGCCTCCAGGCTGGTCTTGAGCGGCGAGTACCACAGGCCGTCGTAGGCCAGTTCGCCCCAGCGCTGGTCGACGCCGCGCTTGAAGCGGGCCTGCTCGCGTTCGAGGGTGACGTTCTCGAGTTCCATGTGGGCGGCGATGAGCGCGATGCCGGCCGGGGACTCGTAGACTTCGCGGCTCTTGATGCCGACGAGGCGGTCTTCGACCATGTCGATGCGGCCGATGCCCTGGGCGCCGGCGCGCCGGTTGAGCTCGTCGACGAGGTCGAAGGCGGACTTGCGGGCGCCGTCGAGGGCCACCGGGCGGCCGGACTCGAAGGTGATGACGACCTCGTCGGCTTCGCGGGGTGCGGCCGGGTCGTCGGAGTAGGCGTAGATGTCCTCGATCGGGCCGTTCCAGATGTCCTCGAGGAAGCCGGTCTCGACCGCGCGGCCCCACAGGTTCTGGTCGATGGAGTACGGCGACTTCGTGGTCACGTCGATCGGGAGGTTCTTCTCCTCGGCGAACGCGATGGCCTTGTCGCGGGTCCAGGCGAAGTCGCGGGCGGGGGCGACGATCTTCAGGTGCGGGGCGAGGGCGGCCAGGCCGGCCTCGAAGCGGACCTGGTCGTTGCCCTTGCCGGTGCAGCCGTGGGAGACGATGGTGGCGCCGTGCTTCTGTGCGGCGGCCACGAGGTGCTTGACGATCAGAGGCCGGGACAGGGCCGACACCAGCGGGTAGCGGTCCATGTAGAGCGCGTTGGCCGCCACCGCCGGGAAGCAGTACTCGGCCGCGAACTCCTCGCGGGCGTCGACGACCTCGGCGGCCACGGCGCCGCAGCCGAGGGCCCGTTCGCGGATGGCGTCGAGATCCTCGCCGCCCTGGCCGACGTCGATGGCCACGGCGATCACTTCGGCGTCGAGCTGCTCGGCCAGGTACGGGATCGCCACGGACGTGTCGAGGCCCCCGGAGTAGGCGAGCACCACTTTCTCGGTCATTGCTGGTTCTCCTTCATCTGTTCACTGGTGGTGGTGTAGGGGCTGGACGGTTCGCGGCCGGGCGATGGCGCCTTGCCGGCCCAGGCGAGCATCTGCTCGGCGACCTCCAGGCCGGTGACGCCGTCGCGGGCGATGACGGCGATGGTGTCGTCGCCGGCGATCGTGCCGATCACATCGGACAGTCCGGAGCGGTCGATGGCGCTGGCCAGGTACTGGGCCGCTCCCGGCGGGACGCGCAGGACGGCCATGTTGGCCGAGTGGTCGGCCGAGACCAGCAGTTCCCGCAGGAGGCGCTGGAGCCGGTCCGGCGGTGCTTCGGAGTCGCGCAGGGGCCGTTCGCCTTCGGGGAAGATCGAGTAGACGGCCGGGCCGCCGTCGGTGCCGCGGACCTTGACCGCTCCGAGCTCTTCGAGGTCCCGGGAGATCGTGGCCTGGGTGGCGTCCATGCCGTCGGCGGCGAGCAGCTTCTGCAGCTCGGGCTGGGAGTGGATCGAGCGGGTGGAGATGAGCTCGACGATCAGGGCCTGCCGCGCGGCCTTGCTGGTGGGCTGGTTCATCGGTTCTCACCTCCCACGATCCGGGCGAGCAGGGCCTTCTGGGCGTGGAGGCGGTTCTCGGCCTGGTCGAACACGCGCGATCGCGGGCCGTCCATGACCTCGTCGGTGATCTCCTCGCCGCGGTGGGCCGGGAGGCAGTGCAGGACGATCGCGTCGTCGGCGGCGTGGCTGAGCAGCCGCTCGTTGAGCTGGTATTCGCTGAGGTCCTCCAGGCGCCGTCCGCGATTCTCCACGCCCATCGAGACCCACGAGTCGGTGGAGACCACATCGGCGCCGGCGACCGCTTCGACGGGGTCGGCGGTGACGGTGGCCGAGCCGCCGGTGACGGCGTTGATCTCGGCGGCGCGGGCGAGCACGGACGCATCGGGCTGGTATCCGGCCGGCGCCCCGACGCGGACGTGCATGCCGGCGAGGGAGCAGGCGAGCACGGTGGAGTTGCCCATGTTGAACGCGGCGTCGCCGACGAAGGCGACCGAGGCGCCTTGGAGGGGCTTGTGCTCGGCGATCGTCTGGAGGTCGGCCAGCAGTTGGCAGGGGTGCCGGCCGTCGGTGAGGGCGTTGACGACCGGGACGGTGGCGTGGTCGGCCAGCTCGGCGATGCGGTCGTCGCCGAAGGTGCGGATGACGACGGCGTCGACGTAGCCGGACAGGACGCGGGCGGTGTCGGCGATGGTCTCGCCGCGGCCGAGCTGCGTGGACTGGGCGTCGACGACGACCGGGTGGCCGCCGAGTTCGGCGATGCCGACCTGGAAGGACAGGCGGGTGCGGGTCGAGGGCTTCTCGAAGATCACGGCGATCGACTTCGGACCTGCCAGGTCGGCGCGGCCGTGCCGGTCGCCCTTCATTTCGGCGGCCAGGTCGAGGATCCGGGCCTGTTCGGCCGGGGTCAAGTCGTCGTCGGTCAAGAAGTGCCGGGTCACGGTCGACCTCCTGGGGTGGGCTCGACCTCGTCGAGCGCGGCGGCGAGTTCGTCGCAGCACTCGTCGAGTTCGTTCCGGGTGATGGTGAGCGGGGGCGCGATCCGGATGGTGTCGGGCCGCACCGGGTTGGCGAGCACGCCGCGCGAGGCGAGGGCCGCGCAGACGTCGGCGGCGATCGGCTCGGTCAGCGCGATGCCGCGCCACAGCGCGGTGCCGCGCACTTCGGCGACGCGCGGAATGTCGGCGAGGCGCGAATCGAGGTGCTCGCCCAGGTCGAGGACCTGGTCGAGCAGGTGCTCGCGTTCGATGGTGTCGATGACGGCGAGGGAGGCGGCGCAGGCGATCGGGTTGCCGCCGAAGGTGGAGCCGTGCGTGCCGGGGGTGAGGGCGTCGGCGTGGGGTCCGGCGGCGATGACCGCGCCGATGGGCAGGCCTCCGCCGAGGCCCTTGGCGACGGTGATCACGTCGGGGGCGATTCCGGCGGCGTGGTGGGCGAACCAGGCGCCGGTGCGGCCGAAGCCGGACTGGACCTCGTCGATCACCAGGGCCGCACCGGCCTCGGCGGTGTACCGCCGGGCGGCGGCGAGGTATCCGGGCGGGGCGGGGACGACGCCGGCCTCACCTTGGACCGGTTCGAGGAATACGGCGGCGCAGTCGTCGTCGACCGCGGCCTTGAGGGCGTCGGCGTCGCCGTAGGTGACGAACTCGACCTCGCGTCCCAGCGGCTCGAACGGTTCGCGGATCGCGGCTTTGCCGGTGATCGACAGCGCACCGAGGCTCCTGCCGTGGAAGCCGTTCTCGGCGGCGACGATCTTGCTCCGGCCGGCCTGCTTTCCCGCCAGCAGCGCCAGCTTGAGGGCGGCCTCGTTGGCCTCGGTCCCGGAGTTGCAGAAGAACACCTTGCCCTCGACCCGCGAGAGCTCGAGCAGCTTCTCGGCCAGCTCGATCTCCTTCTCGTGCAGGTAGAGGTTGGAGGTGTGGGCGAGCCGGGCGGCCTGGGTGGAGACGGCCTCGACCAGCGCGGGGTGGCTGTGGCCGAGGCTGGAGACGGCGATGCCGCCGATCATGTCCAGGTAGGCGTTGCCGTCGACGTCGGTGACGCGGCGGCCCTCGCCTTCGCGGATCGCGACCGGGGGCAGCCCGTAGTTGCCCATGATCGCGGCCTGGAAGCGCCGCTTGAGTTCGTCCGAATAGGTCATTTCTCCTCCACGACCATGGTGCCGACGCCCTCGGAGGTGAAGATCTCCAGCAGCGTCGAATGGGGGACGCGCCCGTCGATCACGTGCGCTTGGGGGACGCCGCCCTTGACCGCGCGCAGGCAGGCCTCCATCTTCGGGACCATGCCCGACTGGAGGTTCGGCAGCAGCTCGGCGAGGCGGGCGGTGGTGACCTGCCTGAGGAGACTGCTCTGATCGGGCCAGTCGGCGTACAGGCCCTCGACGTCGGTGAGGACGATGAGCTTCTGGGCGCCCAGGGCCTCCGACAGCGCGGCGGCGGCGGTGTCGGCGTTGAGGTTGTACAGCACGCCCTCGTGGTCGAGGGCGACGGTGGAGACGACCGGGATGCGCCCGGCGTCGATGATGTCGTCGATCGCGGCGGTGTTGACCGAGGCGATGTCGCCGACCCGGCCCACGTCGACCCGTTCGCCGCCGACGTCGGCCCAGCGGCGCTTGGCGGTGAACAGCCGGGCGTCCTCGCCGCTCATGCCGACCGCGTGCGGGCCGTGGTTGTTGATGAGCCCCACCAGTTCCCTGCCGACCTGGCCGACCAGGACCATGCGGACGACGTCGGCGGTCTCGGGGGTGGTGACGCGCAGGCCGCCTTTGAATTCGGAGGCGATGTCGAGCTTCTCGAGCATGGCCGAGATCTGGGGGCCGCCGCCGTGGACGACGACGGGTTTGATGCCGACCTGCCGCAGGAACACCATGTCGGCGGCGAAGGCGTTCTGGAGTTCGGGCTCGATCATGGCGTTGCCGCCGTATTTGACCACGACGACATGGCCGGCGAAGCGCTGCAGCCAGGGCAGGGCCTCGATCAGCGTCTCGGCCTTGCCGAGCGCGTCCTTGAGGTGCGGTGCGAGGTTTTCGATGCTCATGTGGAGTAGGCCGAGTTCTCGTGGACGTAGTCGTGGGAGAGGTCGTTGGTCCAGACCGTCGCCTCGGCGTCGCCGTTGTGGAGGTCGACGGTGATGTCGACGGCGCGGCCGGAGAGGTCGACCAGGTCGCGCGGCTGCCCGGCGGCGCCGCCCTTGCAGATCCGGACGCCGTTGACGGCCACGTCGACCGCGTCGGCGTCGAAGGGCGCCTCCGCGCAGCCGACGGCGGCGAGGATGCGGCCCCAGTTGGGGTCGCAGCCGAACATGGCGGTCTTGACCAGGTTGTCGCGCGCGACCCGCCGGGCGACCTCGACCGCGTCGTCCTCGGTCTGCGCTCCGGCGACGGTGATGGCGATGTCCTTGGTCGATCCTTCGGCGTCGGACAGGAGCCGCCCGGCGAGGTCCCGGCACAGGCCGGTGAGCGCGGCGGCGAACTCGGCCGGATCGGCCTCGACCCCGGAGGCGCCGGAGGCCAGCAGCAGAACGGTGTCGTTGGTCGACATCGAACCGTCGGAGTCGAGCCGGTCGAACGAGAGGCGGCAGGCCTCCCCCAGGGCGGCGTCGGCCGACTCGGCGTCGACGACGGCGTCGGTGGTGAGGGTGACCAGCATGGTGGCGAGGCCGGGCGCGAGCATGCCGGCGCCCTTGGCGATGCCGCCGATCGCCCAGCCGGCCTCGGAGGTGCGGACGGCGTTCTTGGGGACCGAGTCGGTGGTCATGATCGCGGTGGCGGCGTCCTCGCCGCCGGTCTCGGCGAGCGCGTCGGCCGCGGTGTCGACCCCCGGCAGGAGCCGGTCCATCGCGAGCCGCTCGCCGATGAGCCCGGTGGAGCAGACGGCGACCTCGACGGCGCCGCAGCCGAGGGCGGCGGCGGTCTTCTCGGCGGTGGCGTGGGTGTCCTGGAAGCCCTCGGGCCCGGTGCAGGCGTTGGCGCCGCCGGAGTTGAGGACGACCGCTTTGAGGCGGCCGTAGGTGAGGACCTGCTGGGACCACTTGACCGGGGCGGCCTTGACGCGGTTGCCGGTGAACCGGCCGGCGGCGACCTGCGAGGGGCCGTCGTTGACGACCAGGGCGAGGTCGGACTTGCCCGAGCCCTTGAGCCCGGCGGTGACGCCGGAGGCCCGGAAGCCCTTCGGAGTCGTGACGGTCATGCGTTTACTCCTGTTTGGGGCGAGGCGAGCGAAGCGAGCCGGCGGGTGGGGCGACGGGTGCGGGCGTCATGGGGCCACCCCGTTCACGGTCAGGCCGGTCGCCTCGGGCAGGCCGAGCATGAGGTTGGCGCACTGGACGACCTGCCCGGCCGCGCCCTTGCCGAGGTTGTCGACCGCGGAGACGACGATGATGCGGCCCGAGTCGAGGTCGACGCCGCCCTGGAGGTGGGCGGCGTTGGTGCCGTAGGTGGCGCCGGTGGCCGGCCAGGCGCCCTCGGGCAGGAGGTGGACGAAGTGCTCGCCGTCGTAGGCCTTGGCGAGGACGTCGCGGACGTCGGCGGCGGTGGCGGCCGCGGCGGGCTTGGCGGTGACGGTGGCGATGATGCCGCGCGGCATGGGCGCCAGCAGAGGGGTCATCGACACGCCGGTGGCGCCGGTGGCCTGCTTGATCTCGGGCACGTGCTGGTGGGCGCCGGTCTTGTAGGGGCTCATCGAGCCCATCACCTCGGTCGCCAGCAGGCGCTTCTTCGGCGAGTTGCCGGCGCCGGAGGTGCCGGAGGCGGCCACGACGACCACGTCGTCGGCCTCGGCGAGCCCCGATTCGACGAGAGGTCGCAGGGCCAGGGTGACCGACACGGCGTAGCAGCCGGTGGCGGCGACCCGGTCCGAGGCGGCGATGGCCTCGCGCTGTCCGGGCAGTTCGGGCAGCCCGTAGGTCCAGGATCCGGCGTGGGGGCCGCCGTAGTAGGCCTCCCAGGCGGCGGCGTCGTCGAGCCGGTGGTCGGCGCCGAGGTCGACGATCTTGGTCCCGGTCGGCAGTTCGGCGGCCAGCGCGGCCGACTGGCCGTGCGGGAGGGTCATGACGACCAGGTCGGCGCCGGCCAGGCGCTCCGGAGCGTTCTCGCAGAAGCGCCGGTCGGCGTAGGCGGTGAGGTGGGGGTGGACGGCGGTGATCGGTTCACCGGCCTGGCTGTGGGCGCCGGCGGCCGCCACCTCGAGCTGGGGGTGGTCTGCGAGCATCCGCAGCACCTCGCCGCCCGCGTAGCCGCTGGCTCCTGCCACGGCGACCTGGTACGTCACGGGAAACCTCCGAACTGAATGACTATGCATATCACTGTATCAGCATTCAGTCCGGGGCGAGGCGGCGATTCCGGTTTGTGGGACGAGCCACTGCCCTGCTCGTTCGCGGAGGCGGAGCGGAGACCGGCATGATGGTCCGATGGGCGGAGAGGAACGGGCGCCGCAGGCGCCGTCGTGGGAGTCGTATTCGGGTGCGATGCGCGCGTTCGTGCTGGGCAATGAGCTGCTGGCGTTCGCGCTGGAGCTGGCGGTCTTCGCGTTCGCGGCCTGGTGGGCGCTCTCGCTCGACCTCGGCTTGGGGGCCAGGCTCGCGATCGGTGTCGCGGCGTTCCTGGCGATCGCCGCGTTCTGGGGCGCCTTCGCCGCGCCGAAGGCACCGGTTCGGCTGCCGGTGTACGGCGTCCTCCTGGTCAAGGCGGTGGTCTTCGGCGCGGGCGCGCTCGCGTTGTGGGCGGTCGGTCAGCCGACCGCGGCCGCGGCTTTCGGCGTCCTGGTGGTGGCGAACACCGGACTGGTCACCGCGATACGAGCCGGACGATCTCGGTAGGTTCGGGGGTCGGCCAGGTGTCGGGGTCGGACATCTCCGAGACGAACGGGACCCAGACCGAGAGGACGAAGACCATGTACAGGATCCAGAAGACGATGGAGGCCAAGCCGATCCAGCCGAGGACGATCCCGGCCACCGCGAAGCCGCGTCCTTGCTCGCCGCGCTCCTCGATCTGGCGCTTGGCGATGTACCCGAAGATGAGGGCGAGGACGCCGATCGGGTTGCAGGCGCCGACGATGCCGACCACCAGCGCGGCGATCGACATGCCGTTGGTGGGCGGGGACGGCGGCGGGTACGGGTAGGCGTACGGCGGCGGATAGGGCGGGGGTGCGCCGGGCGGCTGCTGGGGCGGTTGCGGGGGCGGTTCGGGCGTCGACATGCGGGCTGCTCCGATCGTCGGACTGAAGTCGGTTCAACCTAGTATCCCGCTTGCGGTCCGGCTGCGTCAGTCCGTGCCGGGCCCCGGTCGGCGCGTCGGGCCCGTTCGCGTCCGAGCAGAGGGTTGAAGCCCCACCAGCAGAGCATCGCCGTGCCCACACCGACGGCGGCCCCGGCGGCGGTGTCGGTCGGCCAGTGGGCGTGGAGCCAGGTGCGCGACCACATCATCCCCAGTACGAGCAGCCCGGCGACCGGCCACCACCAGTGGGCGCCGACGGGGACGGCGATCACGGTGAAGGCCACGACGACCGCGGCCATCCAGGCCGAGTGCCCGGACGGGAACGCCAGCGAGGCGACCGCGGCGGCGTTCTCGGGCGGGCGCTCACGGCCGCCGAAGAGCTTGAGCAGGTCGATGAGGACGCCGGAGGCTGTGGCGGCGGCGACGGCGAACAGCGCCGACCACCAGCGGCGCATCGCGACCAGGAGGACGGCGAGCGCGAGTACGGCGATCGTCCCCGGCCGGGCGCCGACCCGGTCGAACAGCACGGCGGCGTTCCACAGGAGACCGTCGTGCGAGCCGTCCGTCAGGCGCAGCCAGGCGTCGTCCAGCGGTTGGAACGGCGGGTCCGGATCGTTCCGGATCCACCAGGCGACCGCGGCCGGGCCCAGGACGAGCAGCGCGGCGATCGGCAGCGTCGCCGCGGGCTTCGGGAACGGCCGGGGCACCGCGGAGGCTTCCTAGACCGCCGAGACGGCGGTGGATATGGCGACGATCGCGGCGATGATGTACAGGGCCCAGAAGATGGTGAAGCCGACCGAGACCCAGCCGAGGACGCGGCCGGCCTTGGCGAGCGGGCGGCCGATGCCCTGGCCGGCCTCGATCTGCCGCTGGGCGGTCTTGCCGAAGGCCAGACCCATGATCCCCAGCGGCGAGGTCATGAAGATCAGGCCGCACACCATGGCGGCGACGGCCTTGCCGTTGATCTCGACGCCGGTCTGGTACGGCGGGTAGGGCGGCGGCATGCCCGGTTGGGGCGGCGGGGGATACGCGCCGGGGGCGGCCTGCCCCGGCGGGGGCTGCATCGGCGGCGGTTGCGGGGCATACGGGTCCGGTGAGGACATGGCGTTCTCCGTTGGTGTCGCGGGTGTGCGGGCCTTCGCATCGTAGACGCCCGGTCCGACCGCGGCGGCGGTGCGGTCAGCACAGGAACCAGCAGTCGTCGGTGGGTTCTTCGCCGGGTTCGTCCGAGGTCTCCTCCTCGGTCGGCTCCTCGCTGGGTTCGTCGGGCGACTCGCTGGTCGCTTCGGGAGGATCGCTCGGCTCCTCCGAGGGCTCCTCGCTGGCGGGCTCTTCGGACGACGGCTCCTCGCTCGGCGACGGGGCGGGGTCCTCGCCGTCGCCGGCTGCGCCCTCCCACGGTTCGGGGCGGTAGTCCTTCACGTCGACGGCGGTGTCGACGACCCGGCGCCACACCGGTACGCCGGCGGTGTCGGCCACCTCGGAGGATCCGGCGTCGGCGACCCAAGCCGCGACGCTGAGCTGCGGAATGGCGCCAACGTACCACGACTGGGGCGGTTCCTCGGGCCAGGAGCCGGAGAGCCCGAAGAAGTCGCGGCCCGCTATCGCGTCGCCGTGGCCGAGGCCGATGTACTGGAGGTCGCGGGCGGTGTCGGTGGCGATCGCCTGCTCGGTGCGGATGCCCTCGTCGGGTTGCAGGGTGCCGCCGTCGGGGCCGAGGACCCGGTCGACCAGGTGCGGCCGGGCGCGCAGGCCGTTGCCCGCGATGGTGGCGTAGGCGGCTGCCATGTCGAGCACGCTGACGGGGTAGCGCCCGAACTCGGTGGGCTCGAACGCCTCGGGGTCGACCTCCTCGGCGAACCGGTGGACGTTGCCGTCGCCGTCGGTGAGCGCGGTGATGCCCAGGTCGATCGCGGTCTCGATGACGGCTTCGGTGCCGTAGTGCTCGGCGACGGCACCGATCGCGGCCGTGCGCGACCGGCGGACCGCGTCGGCGAGGGTGACTTCGCCGCCGCCGTCGGGCCAGGTCGAATCGATCGAGGCGCCGTGCTCGATGGCGGTGGCGGCGGTGACCATGTCGAACACCGAGGCGGGCGGATGCGGGGCGGCCTGGCCGACCTGGTCGGTGCCGGTGTCGTCGTGGGCGCCGTGGTAGACGAGGATCGCGCCGCTGCCGGGTTCCACCGCGACCACGCCCGCGGAGGAGCCGGCCTCTTCGGCGGCCCGCTGGAGGCGACGGTCGAGGGTGAGGACGACCCGGACGGCGTCCGGGTCGTCGGCGGCGTCGTAGAGCCGCTCGGGGGTGAGGCCGTATCGGCGCTCGAGTTCGGTGTGGATCCGCTCGACCAGGCCGGGGTGGCGCTCGGCGAAGTCGTCGGGCACGGTCTCGCCCCCGGCGTACCGCAGCGGCCCTTCCCGATCCCCGCCGGCTTCGGTGACCGGCTCGTCGGCGCCGAAGCGCTCGGCGCCGAGCACGATGCCGACGGCCAGGACCAGGCCGACGGCGGCTGCGACGGTGTAGTGCA
Source organism: Glycomyces xiaoerkulensis (assembly GCF_002798405.1). Taxonomy (GTDB): domain Bacteria; phylum Actinomycetota; class Actinomycetes; order Mycobacteriales; family Micromonosporaceae; genus Glycomyces; species Glycomyces xiaoerkulensis. The sequence continues at coordinate 116,714 of NZ_PGGV01000004.1, forward strand.
GTCGCCCGACTCCGGCCGGGGCCCAGGGGAGGCCGCCGTCGGCGCGGTGGCGGCCGCCGGGGCCGACCGATCCGTGGCGGTGGCTGCGGAGTCGGCCGCCGGTGCGCCGCTGCGCTGCGCTGACGCGAGGGGTACTCCCGTATTCCACATGCGTACCTTAAAAGGCGCGTACCACCCGGCGGCACCCGGTATCCGCATTCCACCCGATTCGCTTCTAATAGGATGGGCCGGTGGGGACCCGCCCCGACCGGCCCGTACCGGATGCAATCGGTCACTCGCGGAGGGTCGCCCCGAAACGCTCAGCCGCGACCGCGACGGCGCCGTCGCGCACCGCGACGCCCTCCTCGTTGGTCAGCGTCCTGTCGGCCGCGCGCAGTTCCAGCTTGAACGCGAGCGACTTGCGGTCCGCACCGAGTTTGGCGTCGCGGTAGACGTCGAACAGCCGCAGGGACTCCAGCAGCGCCCCCGCCCCCTCGCGCAGCGCGCCCTCGACCTCGCCGGCCGGGACGGACTCGGACACGACCAGGGCCACGTCGATGAGCGTCGCCGGGTAATGCGAGATCACCGGCGCCGCGGCCGTCTCCGGCAGCGGTATCGCCGACAGGTCCAGCTCCATCGCCGCGGTCCGCTTCGGCAGCCCGAGCGCCTCGCAGACCTCCGGGTGCAGCTCCCCGGCGTGGCCGACGACCCGCTCGTCGACGGTCAGTTCGGCGCAGCGGCCCGGGTGCCACGGCGCGGACTCGCCCTGGACGACCGCGAGCGACGCCCCGGCGGCCTCGGCGACGGTCTCGGCCGCCTCGATCGCGTCGGCCCAGTCCACCGCGCGCCCGGAGCCGTCGACGCCGTCCGGCTCGGCCCGGCCGCACAGCATCGCCGCCACGTGGCGCGGCTGCTCGGGCAGGCGCCGCACGGCCTCGGCGATCGAGGCGTCGTCGGGCCGGCGGGCGACCGGCAGATCGACCACGGGCCGCTCCGCCCAGCCCTCCGGCGGCCGGAAGACCAGGCCCTCCTCGAACACCGCCAGGTCCCTCACGCCGCGGGCCAGGTTGGTCCTGACCGCACCCACCAGACTCGCCAGCACCGAGGTGCGCAGCAGCGGAGCGGCCTCGTCGAGCGGATTGAGCACCGCCACGGCGTCGCGCCGCTCGTCCTTCTCGGCATAGCCGAGCTCGTCGAACCGCTCGCGGCCGACGAACGGGAACGTGTAGGTCTCGACGTAGCCGTGGTCGGCCAGCGCGCGGGCGACGCGGCGCCGCCGCCGCTGGGAGGCGGTCAGGCCGGTCCCGGCCAGGGCGCGCGGGATGCTGGAGGGGATCCGGGCGTAGCCGTCCAACCGCGCGACCTCCTCGACCAGGTCCGCCGGGTCGGTCAGGTCCGGGCGCCAGGTGGCGGGCGTGACGGTGAGCCGCTCGGCTCCGCCCTCGACCGCGCAGCCGGCGGCCTCGAGCATCGCCACCACGGTGCCGCGGTCGTACTCGACGCCGACGGTCGCCGACGGCAGGCCCACCGGCAGCTCGATCGGTTCGACCGGTCGCCGGCGGTCGATGTCGGCGACCTCGTCGGCGAGGGTGCCGCCGCCGTATTCGACCAGCAGGTCGGCCGCGCGCTGCGCCGCGATCAGGCTCAGGGCGGGGTCGGCGCCGCGCTCGTAGCGCTTGGCGGCCTCACTGGTCAGTTTGTGGCGCCGCGAGGTCCGTGCGATCGAGACCGGATCCCAGTGGGCGGCCTCGACCAGGACGTTGCCGGTCCCGGGTCCGACCTCGGAGGTCTGGCCGCCCATGACGCCGGCCAGGGAGATCGGGCCGGTGTCGTCGCAGATGACCATGTCCTCGGCGTCGAGGGTGCGCTCGACGCCGTCGAGCGTGGTCAGCTTCTCGGCGGCCGCCGCCCGGCGCACGACCAGGCCGCCTTCGAGGCGGTCGAGGTCGAACGCGTGGAGCGGGTGGCCCAGTTCGAGCATCAGGTAGTTGGTGACGTCGACCGCCAGGCCGAGCGGGCGCATCCCGGCGTGGGTGAGCCGGCGGGCCATCCACTCCGGGGCGGGCGCGTTCGCGTCGACGCCGCGGACGGCGCGGAGGGTGAAGCGGGTGCAGCCGTCGGTGTCGACCCGGATCGGGTGCGGCTCCTTCGCCGTGGCCGCCGGCTCGGCGGCCTTCCCGGCCGGGTCGGTGAAGGCGGTGCCGAGCCGGTGGGCGACCTCGCGGGCGACGCCGCGGATCGAGAAGCAGTAGCCCATGTCGGGGGTGATCGCCAGCTCGAACACGACGTCGTCGAGGCCGACCGCGGGCCGGGCGTCGGCGCCGACGGTGCCCTCGGTCAGGACCATGATGCCCTCGTGGTCGTCGGAGACGCCCAGTTCGCGGGCCGAGCAGATCATGCCGTCCGACAGCCGCCCGTAGGTCTTGCGGGAGCCGATGGCGAACCCGCCGGGCAGGACCGCTCCGGGCAGTGCGACGGCGACGAGGTCGCCCTCGGCGAAGTTGGTGGCGCCGCAGATGATCGAGCGGGGCTCGTCCTCGCCGACCTCCACGTGGCAGTGGCGGATCGGCTTTTTGAATTCGGTGAGTTCCTCGACCGAGGCGACCTTGCCGACCACGAGCGGGCCTTCGACCTGCTCGCGCAGGTCGTGGACCTCCTCGACTTCGAGTCCGGCGTCGACCAGGGCCTGGTCGAGCCGCTCGACGGTCACGTCCTCGGGTAGGGCGGCGTATTCGCCGAGCCAGGAGACTGGGATCCGCATCCGTTTATTCCTCCACTCGCAGTCCGGCGGGGAAGCGGACGTCCCCGTCGGTCATGTCCCGCATGTCGGTGATGCCGTGGCGCAGCATCAGCGCGCGCTCGACGCCCATGCCGAAGGCGAAGCCCGAGTAGACCTCGGGGTCGATGCCGCAGGCGCGCAGCACCCGCGGGTTGACCATGCCGCAGCCGCCCCACTCGATCCAGCGGGCCCCGTCCTTGTGGGCCGAGAACCAGACGTCGACCTCGGCGCTCGGCTCGGTGAACGGGAAGTAGGACGGGCGCAGCCGGGTGACCGCGTCGGGGCCGAACACCGACTTGGCGAAGTGGTCGAGGGTGCCTTTGAGGTCGGCCATGGTGATGCCCCGGTCGACCACCAGGCCCTCGGTCTGGTGGAACACCGGCGAGTGGGTGGCGTCGAGCTCGTCGGTGCGGTAGACGCGGCCGGGCGCGACGGTGTAGATGGGCGGCTCCCGGCGGAGCATGGTGTGGATCTGGACGGTCGAGGTGTGGGTGCGCAGCACCATGCCCGAGCCGCCGCCCCCGTCGCCGCCGGCCAGGTGGAAGGTGTCCATCATGGTCCGGGCCGGGTGGTCGGGGTGGATGTTGAGCGCATCGAAGTTGAACCATTCCAGTTCGACCTCGGGGCCCTCGCCGATCTCGTAGCCCATCGCGACGAACAGGTCGGCGATGCGGTCCATCTGGACGCTGATCGGGTGGCGGGCGCCGACGCGGCGGCGGGGCGTGCGGGCGGTGACGTCGACGGTCTCCTCGCGGAGGATCCGCGCGGCCTCCTCGGCCTCCAGCGCGGCCCTGCGGGCCTCGAAGACGGCGGTGATCTCGGCGCGGGCGGCGTTGACGTTGCGGCCGGCCTCACCGCGCTCGGGGCCCGGCAGCGATCCGATCGCGCGGCGGGCCAAGGAGACCGGCGCCTTGTCGCCGAGGCAGGCGGACTTGGCCGCGGCCAGCTCCGCCGGCGTGGAGGCGCCCTCGATGGCGCTGGTCGCTTCTTTGACGGCCCTGGTCAGGGCCTCGGGCTGGAGCAGGCCAGCCGGACTGTCGTTCTCGTTGCTCATTCGTTCTCTCCTGGCGGGACCGTAAGGAGTGTAGGGAAGCCGTGCGGCTCTGCCGCAGCCCGCCAGGGAGTGTGTGGGCCTCTAGCGCCACAGCCCGCACCCGGCGGGCCGGCTAAATGCGCGAAGACCGTGGGACATGCCCCGATCATAGCGACCGTCCGCGGGCGGCCGCACCCCGCTCACGGGGCGGACCGCCGACGCGCGGCGCTCGCGTACAGGCACACACCGGCGGCCACGGCGAGGTTCAGGCTCTCGGCCCGGCCCCACATGGGGACGCCGACCCGGCGGTGCGCCCGGACCTGGGTCGGCTCGTCCAGGCCGTGGGCCTCGGAGCCGAACAGCCACACCGTCGGCGCGTCGAGATCCCCGGCCGCGCTCAGCGCGAACAGGTCCTCCCCGCCTGCGGCGGCCGCGAGGATCTGGGCGTGGTCGAACACGTCCAGCAGCTCGGCGGTGTCGGCGCCGCGGACGACCGGCAGATGGAACAGGCTCCCGGACGAGGCGCGCACGCACTTGCCGTTGTACGGGTCGACCGAGCCGGTGCCGAACACCACGCAGTCGGCCCCGGCCGCGTCGGCGGCGCGCAGCACGGTCCCGGCGTTGCCGGGGTCGGTGACGCCGTGGAGCACCGCCACCAGGTTCGCCTCCGGCGGGAGCCGCTGGTCGCCGAACCGGCAGGCGGCGACCAGGCCCTGCGGGGTGACCGTCTCGGCCAGCGCGGCGAGCGCGTCGTCGGCGACCGGGTGGACGTGGGCGCCGGCGGCGATCGCGTCGTCGATCAGGTCGCTGTGCCGGGTGTCGGCCTCGATGTCGTAGAACAGGTCCTCCACCGCGCCCGCGCCGACCGCCTCGCGGACGGCCTGCGGGCCTTCGGCGAGGAAGCGGCGGGCTTTGTCGCGGCCGCGGCGGCGCTGGAGCTTCCTGGCAGCGACAACCCGGGACGATCGCGGTGTGAGCGCGTCCGTCCCGGGTGCCTCGGATGCCATCTAGCGCTCGGCGGGAGCGTTGACGTCCTCGGGGAGGGCCGACTTGGCGACCTCGACCAGGGAGGTGAACGCCCCCGGGTCGTTGACGGCGAGGTCGGCGAGGATCTTGCGGTCCACCTCTACCTCGGCGAGCTTCAGGCCCTGCATGAACCGGTTGTAGCTGATGCCGTTGGTGCGGGCGGCCGCGTTGATGCGGGTGATCCACAGCTTGCGGAACTCGCGCTTGCGGGTCTTGCGGTCCCGGTAGGAGTAGGTGTACGAGTGCAGTAGCTGCTCTTTGGCCTTGCGGTACAGGCGGGAGCGCTGGCCCCGGTACCCCTTGGCTTCTTCGAGTATGGTGCGACGCTTCTTCTTGGCGTTCACCGAACGCTTGACGCGTGCCACAGTTATGTCTCCTTGCGGTTAAGCGGTCTGGGTCAACGAACGGCGCCTAGCGGCCGAGCAGCTTCCGGGTCTGCTTCTGGTCGGCCTTGGCCACCTCGGTGCGGCCTTCGATGCTGCGCTTGCGCTTGGAGCTCTTGTGCTCCAGGAGGTGGTTCTTGTTGGCCTGCCGGCGCATCAGCTTGCCGGAGCCGGTGACCTTGAACCGCTTCTTGGCTCCGCTGTGGGACTTCATCTTCGACATAGTGGTTCTCCTAGTTGTCAATGCCGCACTTCCAGCGGGCGCTCCTGCGCCCGCTCGAACGCGGTGTACGGGCGGTCCGGGCCTACTCCGCGGTCGCCTGTTCGGCGGCTCGGTCGCGGCCGCCCTTGCGGCCGCCGCCCTTGGCATCGCCCTTCGGGCGATGGGGCGCCACCACCATGACCATGTTGCGGCCGTCCTGCTTCGGGGCCGATTCCACCGACCCGAGGTCGGCGATCTCCTCGGCGAGCTTGTCGAGCAGGCGCCGGCCCAGTTCGGGGCGGGACTGCTCGCGGCCGCGGAACATGATGGTGACCTTGACCTTGTCCCCGGCCTTGAGGAACCGCACGATGTGACCCTTCTTGGTCTCGTAGTCGTGCGTGTCGATCTTCGGCCGGAGCTTCATTTCCTTGATGACCGTCTGCTGCTGGTTGCGGCGCGAAGCACGGGCCTTCTGAGCCGACTCGTACTTGAACTTGCCGTAGTCCATGAGCTTGCAGACCGGCGGTCGGGCGGTGGGCGCAACCTCGACCAGATCCATGTCGACGTCGGCGGCCAGCTGCTGGGCCTTGTCGATCGGAACGATGCCGACCTGCTCGCCCTGCGGGCCGACCAGGCGCACTTCGCGTGCCCGGATCTGGTCGTTAACGCGCAAATCGCTGATGGGGCCTCCTTGATTGCGATTCTCGCCGGTGCTGGAGAGCATCGGCGCCCCTAGTTGGTTCCTTGTTCTCAACGCGGCGGCGCCTTCGGCGCTTCCACGATGCGGGGCCCCAGTTCCCAATAAAAAAGCCTCGGCTGCAGCAGCCAAGGCCCATTCCATGACACGACGGACTCCGGGGAGCGCCGTGTGCGACCCGTTCGCCGGTGAGGCTGCGGGTGGGAGCTGGGCTCCGCTTTCGGTGCGCCGCTCTGGGCGCGCACACCCGGCAAGTATAGCCGCACGCATCGGGCGGGGTCGAATCCAGGCCCCTTTTATGACCTGCGCGACTGCTCCAGCAGTGCGCGCAGGTGCCTGATCGCCTCGGCGGCCCGCTCCTTGTCGGTGATCTGGACGGCCATGATCGAGATCTCGTCGTCGTCGGCCAGCTCCATGATCGCCCACTGCATCCGGTCCGGCAGGGAGAGGTCGACCACGACCTCCCAGGGCAGCCGGTGGGTCGACACCACGTTGCGGACCTCGATGCCGTCGGCGTCGGCGCGGACCCGCAGGCGCAGGAAACTCAGGATGACGCCGGCCCCGACCAGGCCGATCCCGACCATCGCGACCTGGTCGGCCACGGTGAGCGTGCCGCCTTCGGGACTCCGGGTGCCGAGGGTGAACGACAGGCCGAAGGTGGTCCCGGCGAACAGGACCGCACCGACCCAGGCCCCGATGCGTGATTTGCGCGGTTTGTAGTCGATCGGGCCGACCTCGGTCATGGGCTTCTCCCGTACGGCGTTCATGCATCTCCCCTATGGCAGCTGGTCGATCTCGAGACCCGAGTCGAATGCCAGCAGAGTCTTGGGTTCCCCGGTGACGATGGGCCACCCGGGGCGCTTCAGGCCGCACCAGGCGACGTGCCCGGCGGCGACGTTGCCGTGCTGCCGGGAGCGCGACAGCATCAGGCCCACGTCCCGGGCGGTCTTCTTGTCCAGGTCCATGATCACCGTCACCGGGAGCCCGAGCAGCACCAGCAGGGCGTCGCGGTCGCGGCGGCGGGCCTGGGCCCACGCCTCGGCCAGCGCGCCCGAAGGGATGGCGAGCACCACGTTCTGCTCCAGCGCTGTGAACACCACGGCCTGCGGGTAGGGCATGGAGGTGGCGAACCCGACGATGGCCGACACGTCCAGTATCCGGCCACCGATCACCGCTTGGCCTCCCCTTGGTCGTCGGGCACGCCGAGGACCTCGCGGGCCCACGCCAGGTGCTCGGCGCTGGGGGCCTGGCCCTTGCGTTCGAACAGGTCCTGGAGCTCGGTGAGGGATCGGTCGCGCTCGAGCCGCTCGGCGACCGCTTCGACGACGTAGTCGGACACCGAGTCGGCCCGGCCGATGGCGACCAGGCGGCGGATCTGCTCGACCTGCTCGGACGGGAGGGAGACGCTCGAACGCCCCGGGCCCGGCTCCGCGCCGGGAGGCGGGTTGAGCGAGGAATTGGCGCGGTCGGTCACGGTCCCAGATTAACGGCACCGGGCGGCCGCCCGGCAGCCGACATGACCGTCCGGGGCCCCCGGCGCTCGCGGTACCGTCGTGGGAAAGCTTGCAACCCGAGCCGGAGAGAAGGACTTGCGATGGCCCAGAAGAAGTCGGGCGAGCGGCCGCACGACCCCCAGTTCCCGCAGAAGTTCCTGGAGTTCATGCGCTCGGGTTGGGGTCCGTCGCATCTGGAGGTCGCGGAACTGGAGCAGGCCCCCTACCACGCTCGCCGGCGCGAGGCGCTCTCGGCGGCTTTCCCCGGCGAGACGGTCGTGGTGCCCACCGGCGAGGAGAAGGTGCGCGCCAACGACACGTTCTTCCGCTTCCGGGCCGGCTCGGACTTCGCCTGGCTGACCGGCGACCTCGACCCCGAAGGGGTGCTGGTGCTGCACCCGAGCGGGTCGGGCCACGAGGCGGTCCTCTACCGGCGACCCCGCAAGGGCGCCGAGTCCGACGAGTACTTCCGCTCGGCCAAGTACGGCGAGCTGTGGATCGGGCGCCAGCGCTCGCTCGAGGAGACGGCCGTCCGGTTGGGGATCGAGTGCCGCGACATCGACCGGCTCGAGGCCGCGCTCGCGGGCGTGGGGCGCTCCAAGGTGCGCCTGCTGCGCGGGTTCTCGGCGGCGATGGACGCCCGCTTCGAGGCCGAGGAGGCCCAGGCCGGCGAGGACGGCCGGCCGCTCCTCACCCGCGACCGGGAACTGGCCGCCGTGCTGGCGGAACTGCGCCTGACCAAGGACGCCTGGGAGCTGGCCCAGCTTCAGGGGGCGGTCGACTCGACCGTGCGCGGGTTCGAAGACGTCGCGCGGATCCTGCCGGCGGGCGGTTCGATCCCCGAGCGGCTGATCGAGGGCGTGTTCGGCACCCGGGCGCGGGTGGAGGGCAACGGGATCGGCTACGACTCCATCGTGGGCGCCGGTTCCCACGCGACCACCCTGCACTGGATCACCAACGACGGGCGCACCACGCCGGGCGAGCTGATCCTGATGGACATGGGCGTGGAGAACGACCAGCTCTACACCGCCGACGTCACCCGCACGCTGCCGGTGTCCGGCTCGTTCACACCGCTGCAGCGCCAGGTCTACGACATCGTGCACGCCTCCCAGCAGGCGGGCATGGACGTCGTCAAGCCGGGCGTGGAGTTCCGGGAGATCCACCAGACCTGCATGCGGGTGCTGGCCGAGGGCCTGCGGGACCTCGGTGTACTGCCGGTGCCGGTCGAGGAGGCGCTGGCGAAGGACTCGCTGGTCTACCGGCGCTGGACGCTGCACGGCTTCGGTCACATGCTGGGGCTCGACGTGCACGACTGCGCCGCCTCCCGGCCCGAGCACTACTACCGGGGCCGGGTCGAGGAGGACTACGTCCTGACCGTCGAGCCGGGGCTGTACTTCCAGGCGAACGACGAGCTGGTGCCCGAGGAGCTGCGCGGGGTGGGCGTCCGCATCGAGGACGACGTGCGGGTGACCGCCGAAGGATGCGAGAATCTCTCGGCAGGGCTGCCGCGCTCGGCCGAGGAGGTCGAAACCTGGCTGGCCGCCCAGCGCGAGGCCGGTCCGCGGCCGGCCACGGAGTCCTGACGGCGCTGCGCCTGGCCGGGTCCGGCCGCTCGCACCGCCCCGGTGCAGGGCGGGCGGAGCCTACGCGTATAGTCCGATTTAAGGCTTATATCCACCGCACCGGGCCGGCGGCGGCGATCAACACCGCACACCAACCGCCCGCCGCCGCCGGCCGCTAAATCCGAAGTTCGCGCGCACCCGAACGATATAGGCCGACCAGTCCCGCCCTCCTGGAACAAAGTGGTACGCTGAGAAGCATTAACAAGACGGACGTACTGTTTATTTGTTGGAATCTCGGTCGCGGCCTGTGCCGCCGCTCCCCTCTCGGCCGACCTCCGGCGCCGACCGCCGGCATTGCGGCAGACTGAGTCCGACAGACGAATTCAGAACCGGGAGTTACACAAGTGGTGAGTACGGACTCCTTCGGCGCCCGCGAGACACTGCGGGTCGGCGATGACGAATACGACATCTACCGCATCGACAAGGTCGACGGCCACGACCGCCTGCCTTACAGCCTCAAGGTCCTGCTGGAGAACCTGCTGCGCAACGAGGACGGCGCCAACATCACCGCCGACCACATCCGCGCCCTCGGCGCCTGGGACGCGGCCGCCAAACCCAGCACCGAGATCCAGTTCACGCCCGCGCGCGTCATCATGCAGGACTTCACCGGAGTCCCGTGCGTGGTCGACCTGGCCACCATGCGCGAGGCCGTCCGCGACCTCGGCGGCGACCCGGCCAAGGTCAACCCGCTAGCTCCCGCCGAACTGGTCATCGACCACTCGGTGATCGTCGACTACTTCGGCCACCCCGACTCCTTCAAACGCAACGTCGAACGCGAGTACCAGCGCAACCGCGAGCGCTACCAGTTCCTGCGCTGGGGCCAGACCGCCTTCGACGAATTCAAGGTCGTCCCGCCCGGCACCGGCATCGTCCACCAGGTCAACATCGAGCACCTGGCGCGCGTGGTCATGGTCCGCGACGGGGCCGCCTACCCCGACACCTGCGTGGGCACCGACTCCCACACCACCATGGAGAACGGCATCGGCGTCCTCGGATGGGGCGTCGGCGGCATCGAGGCCGAGGCGGCCATGCTCGGCCAGCCGATCTCGATGCTCATCCCCCGCGTACTCGGCTTCAAGCTCACCGGCGACCTGCCCGCCGGGGCCACCGCCACCGACCTGGTCCTCACCATCACCGAAACGCTCCGCGAACACGGCGTCGTCGGCAAGTTCGTCGAGTTCTACGGCGACGGCGTCGCCAGCGTCCCCGTCGCCGACCGCGCCACGCTCGGCAACATGAGCCCCGAATTCGGCTCCACCTGCGCGATCTTCCCGATCGACGAGCGCACCATCGAGTACCTGCGCCTCACCGGCCGCAGCGAAGAGCAGATCTCCCTGGTCGAGACCTACGCCAAGACCCAGGGCATCTGGCACGACCCGAGCCGCGAGGCCGCCTACTCCGAATACCTCGAACTCGACCTGTCGACCGTGGTGCCCTCCATCGCCGGCCCCAAGCGCCCGCAGGACCGCATCAAGCTCGACGAGGCCGACTACCGGTGGCGCCGCGACGTGGCCAACTACGTCACCACCGACGAAGGCAGCGTCGAGTCCTTCCCGGCCTCCGACTCGCCCGCCGAAACGCCCAACGGCGCCCGGCCGCACAACCCGCAACCGGTCAAGAGCGAAACCGGCGACTTCGAGGTCGACCACGGCGCGGTCGTCATCGCCGCGATCACCTCCTGCACCAACACCTCCAACCCGTACGTCATGGTCGGCGCCGCCATGCTGGCCAAGAACGCCGTCGAGGCCGGACTGGACGTCAAGCCGTGGGTCAAGACCTCCCTCGCGCCCGGCTCGCAGGTCGTCACCGGCTACCTCCAGCGCGCCGGGCTGACCAGCTACCTCGACAAACTCGGATTCAACCTGGTCGGCTACGGCTGCACCACCTGCATCGGCAACTCCGGCCCGCTCCCCGACGAGATCTCCCGGGCCGTCCACGACGGCGACCTGGCCGTCACCAGCGTCCTGTCGGGCAACCGCAACTTCGAGGGCCGCATCAACCCCGAAGTCAAGATGAACTACCTGGCCAGCCCGCCGCTGGTGGTCGCCTACGCGCTGGCCGGCACCATGGACCTCAACCTCACCACCGATCCGCTCGGCAAGGGCCACGACGGCCGCGACGTGTACATGCGCGACATCTGGCCCGACCAGGAGGACATCCGCAGCGTCGTCGACTCCAACATCGGCCGGGAGATGTTCCTGGAGGAGTACGCCTCGGTCTTCGAAGGCGACGACACCTGGAAGAGCCTGCCGATCCCGACCGGCGACACCTTCGAATGGGACGACGCCTCCACCTACGCGCGCAAGGCCCCGTACTTCGACGGGATGCCGGCCCGCCCGGCCCCGGTCGAGGACGTCCAGGGCGCGCGCGTGCTGGCCAAGCTCGGGGACTCGGTCACGACCGACCACATCTCCCCCGCCGGCGCGATCAAGGCCGACTCCCCCGCCGGCGACTACCTGAAGTCCCAGGGCGTGGGCCCTGCCGACTTCAACTCCTACGGCTCGCGGCGCGGCAACCACGAGGTCATGGTGCGCGGCACCTTCGCCAACATCCGGCTGCGCAACCAGCTCGCCCCCGGCACCGAGGGCGGCTGGACCCGCGACTTCACCCGGCCCGACGGCCCGGTGACGACCATCTACGACGCCGCCCAGCACTACGCCGCGGAGGGCACGCCGCTGGTGGTCCTGGCGGGCACCGAGTACGGCACCGGATCCAGCCGGGACTGGGCCGCCAAGGGCACGCGCCTGCTGGGCGTCAAGGCCGTCATCGCCGAGTCCTACGAGCGCATCCACCGCTCGAACCTGATCGGCATGGGCGTGCTGCCGCTCCAGTTCCCCGAGGGCGAGTCGCACCAGAGCCTGGCCCTGACCGGCGAGGAGACGATCTCGATCAGCGGCATCGCCGCGATCAACGACGGCATCCCCGAGACGGTGAGCGTCACCGCCACCGCTCCGGACGGGACCGAGACGGCCTTCCAGGCCGTCGTCCGCCTGGACACCCCGGGCGAAGCCGAGTACTACCGCAACGGCGGCATCCTCCAGTACGTCCTGCGGGGCCTGCTCGCCGATTGACCGACGAGCGGAGAGGGGCGGGCCGCGGCCCGCCCCTCTCCGCACCCGGACGGCGACCGGTTCGGGCCGCCCTCCGATGATGCGAGAATTCCGCAATGACGAACGAACCGAGCGAAGCGGAGACGGCGCATCGCGCGGGCCTGGCCGCCGATCTTCGGAGACTGGGGCTCGAACCGGGCGACGCCGTGATGATCCATGCGGCGTTCAGCGGCGTCGGAACGGTCTTGGGCGGACCCGACGCTCTGGTCGACGCCGTGTTCGACGTGATCGGGACCGAGGGCACGCTGCTGAGCTACCAGGACTGGGAGCTCAACGTGGACGTCTGGGACGAGCGCGGCCGGGTGCGCGAGGCCTACCGTCCCCATATGCCGCCGTTCGATCCGGCGACGGCCCGCCCCTCGCGCGACCACGGCATCCTCGCGGCCACGATCGGCACGCGGCCGGGCGTGCGCCGGAGTGGCAATCCCGGGGCGTGCGTCGCGGCCGTCGGCGCCCGCGCCGAAGCGTTCACCGCCGACCACCCGCTCGATTTCGGCTACGGCGAGGACTCCCCGTTCGCCCGCCTCGTCGCGTCCGGCGGGCGCGTCCTGATGGTGGGTGCGCCGCTCGACACGATGACGCTGCTGCACCACGCCGAGCACCTGGCCGACCTGCCCGGCAAGCGGCGGATCCGTATCGAGTATCCGCTGGCCGCGCCAACCGGCACCGAATGGCGGCTGGTCGAGGAGTTCGACACCGGCGCACCGGTGGTGGACGGACCGCCGGAGGACTACTTCGGACTGATCGTGCGCGACCACCTCGCAACGGGAGCCGGACACCAGGGCACGGTCGGCCGGGCCGAGTCGGTGCTCGTCGACGCGGCCGCGATTACCGGATTCGCAGTCTCCTGGCTCGAGGAGCGGTACGGACGATTACGGACCGCGGTGAACGGGCTCACCGCCCGGAATCGGCACGGCGACGCGGTGGTTGAACGTGGCATGGTGCGCGAGGTCGAGGTGGTCGTGGTCGGGGCCGGTCAGTCCGGACTCTCGGCCGCCCACTTCCTGCGCAAGCACTTCGAGCCGCTGACCGGGTTCGTCGTGCTCGACCACGCGCCGCGACCCGGCGGCGCCTGGCAGTTCCGCTGGCCGACGCTGACCTTCGAGACGGTCAACGGCGTCTACCGGCTTCCCGGCCTGGCGGTGCCCGAGCCCGACCGGGCCACTCCGGTCGCCGAGGTCATCCCCGACTACTTCGCCGACTACGAACGGGCCTTCGACCTGCGGGTCCAGCGTCCGGTGTCGGTGCGGGCGGTGCGGCCGCTGCCCGACAAGCGCCTCGAGGTCGAGACCGACCGGGGCGCGTGGGTCGCGCGGGCCCTGGTCAACGCCACCGGGACCTGGGAGCGGCCGTTCCGGCCGCGCTACCCCGGACAGGAGACGTTCCGGGGCCGCCAGTTGCACACCGCCCGGTACCGGGGCCCGTGGGAGTTCGAGGGCCGCCGCGTCGTGGTCGTCGGCGGCGGCGTCTCCGGCTTCCAGCACGTGATGGAGATCGACCCGTTCGCGGCCGAGACGCACTGGGTGACCCGGCGTCCGCCCGAATGGCGCGAGGGCACGTTCACTCCCGAATACGGCCGCGAGGTGGTCGCGAGGGTCGAGGAGCGCGTGCGGCAGGGGAAGCGGCCCGAGAGCGTCATCAGCGCCACCGGCATCCCGCTCACCCCGGAGATCCGGGCCGCCCGCGAAGCCGGGGTCCTGGACCGGCTGCCGATGTTCGACCGGATCGAGCCCGACGGCGTGGCCTGGGACGACGGACGGTTCGTCGCCGCCGACGCCATCGTGTGGGCGACGGGCTTCCGCGCCGCGCTCGACCACCTGGCGCCGCTGCGACTGCGCGGTCCGGGCGGCGGCATCGCCATGGACGGGACCGAGGTGGCCGCCGATCCGCGGATCCACCTGGTCGGCTACGGCCCCTCGGCGAGCACCATCGGCGCCAACCGCGCCGGGCGGTCCGCGGTGCGCCGGATCCGGGAGCTGCTGGCTACCTGAATCCGACCAGGGCCTGGACCGGCCAATGGTCCGAGGGGACCCTGCCGTCCTTGCTGTAGGTGTTGACCGCAGCCCGGTAGGCCTTGACGCGCGGGCCGACGAGGATCCAGTCGATGCGCCCGGTGCCCGCGACCGGGTCGGGCCGCCAGTGGTTGAACGTCCCCCAGGCGGGGGTGAGCCGTTCGTCCGCGGTGTTCCAGGCGTCGGACAGCCCGGCGTCGGTGAAGATGCGGTGGACCCGCGACCCCTCGCTGCGGTTGAAGTCGCCGGCCACGATCACCGGATCTCCGAAGCCGCCGATGACGCCGAGGTTGAGCTTCGCGCCCTTGCGCCGGGACCGCTCGGAGCGGTGGTCGAGGTGGTTGTCGACCACGTAGAAGGTGCGCCCGGTGCGGAGGTCGACGAAGCGGACCCAGGTGAGCATCCGGACGGTGCGGTTGCCCCAGCTTCGGGAGCCGATCAGGTACGGGCGGCGCGAGAGCCACAGGTGGTCGTACTCGAGCGGGGACAGGCGGCGCGCGTCCCAGTACACGGCGGTCGATTCGCTGCGGCTGCCGCCCCTGCGTCCAAGGTGGACCCAGTCGTAGCCGTCCAGGTCGGATTTGAGCTCGAGGAGTTGGCGGAAGCGGCCCTCCTGCGTGCACAGCACGGTCGGCCGCTCGCGATCGAGGAGCGCGGCGACGAGCGGGCGGCGCTCGGCCCACGAGTGCGGCCCCCTGCCCGAGGCCGAACGGAGGTTGTAGGTCATCACGTGGATCCGCGGCCCGCGGGCCGCACCGATGAGCGGCATGTCGCGGTCCGGTTCGGGTTGACCGTCCAAGGCGACCATGGTGCGACGATAGCCGCTGCGGGGCCGTGCGCGGGTCCGAACGGCGGCGAGGGCCGCGGGAGGTGAGAAGCCCGCGGCCCCATCGGTGTACTGCCGGATTCAAATTAGCATAGGCTAACCTAACCTATGCGCGGGGGTCACCAGCGCAGGAAACCGCCGACGCCTTCGGCCTTCTCCGGCAGGCGCACCCCGTCACAGAGGATCGACACCGCCGCGTCCGAGGCCAGCCCCATCTCGATCATCTGCTCCCCCAGCTCGGCCTCGGACAGTGCCGTGGCCACCTCGGGTTCGCTCTGCGGCACCCCGTCGGCGAGGACCGAGCCCGGCGGGATGCGCTCGCCGCTCCACACCGAGTCGCGTTCCAGCACCAGCCGGTCGACCCGCCCGGCCTGGAGCGCCTCGACGGTCGGGGTCGAGCCGAACGAGGCCTTCGGCGGGGCCTCGGCGAATTCGGCGGCGAGCCGCTCGTCGCGGCGGCGCCGGGCGGCGGCCATCTCCGGCTTCAGGGTCTGCTGGATCTGGGCCGGCGTGGCCTGGCCCAGCACCCGCTGGGAGGGGACGACCTCGTTCTTGAGGGAGTTGCTGAGTGATTTGGAGGTGGCGTCGACCAGTTCGGGCTCGCCGGCGACGAGCAGCATCTCCCAGCCGAACGTCGCGACGTGCGTCTCCAGAGTGGTGTGCGCGGCGGCCAGGAAGCGGTTGAGGTGCTCGGCGAGGCGGAAGTCGAACAGGTCCCGCTGCGAGGACGAGGACTGCCCTTCCCGCTTGCCCCAGGCGCTCTTCTGCGTGGCCGGGCCGGCGAACTCGCGCCACTCCTCGGTTCGCGGCTCGAAGGCGAGGCCCGATATCTCCTCGCAGAGGCCGAAGCGGGAGTCGAGGATGCGCATCCCGTGGCCGTCGACGACGGCGATCCCGGTGGGCGAGCCCTCGGCCCAGGCGGCGAACATGGGCGCGATGTGCGAGCGGGGCGCGAGCGCGACCCGGTCGGTCAGCGGCGTCTGCATCTCGACGCTGAAGGTCTCGCCGTCGCTGAGAGGGACGAACAGTGCGCGGCCGACGCCCGGCGAACCGGGGCGGACGAGATGTTCGATCTCGAGGGCGAGCTCGTGGAGCCGACGCTCCAGAATGCTCCGCGTGCGGCCGTCGACCGATTCGAGCAGCAGGCGGAGCCCCTGTTCGAGCCGTTTCTTCCACGGGGGCTGCGATCCCGTCTGCCGAGGGTCGGCGTTGACGTACAGGGAGAGCACGCCGGTTTCGTCACGCAGGTTGACCAGGCGGATCTGCGTCTCGCGGTCCATCGGCATGGCGGCCTCCTCCCATCGATGAGCGGCATTCGACCCAGGATAAGTCCGCCGGAGGCCGCTCGGGAAGGATTCGGCCGCTCGCCCGGTTACGGGGTGCAGCCGTCGGGACCGCAGGCCTCGGACCCGGCGTCGCCGGCGATCGAGGTGAGCTTGGGTTCCCTTTCGCCCCAAGCCGTTTCGAGGATCTCTGCGAACAGTTCGGTGGGTTGGGCGCCGGAGATGCCGTACTTGCCGTCGACGACGAAGAACGGGACGCCGCGGGCCCCGAGCCGGGCGGCCTCGGCCTCGTCGCCGCGGACGGCGTCGGCGTAGGCATCGGGATCGTCGAGCACGGCGACCACATCGGCCTGTTCGAGCCCGGCTCCGACGGCGACCCGGACGATCCGGTCCCGTTCGAACAGCGAGGTCTCCTCGGCGAAGTTGGCGGCATAGAAGGCGCGCCAGACCTCGGCCTCGAGGCCCTTGTCGGCCGCCAGGTGGAGCAGGCGGTGCAGGTCGAAGGTGTTGCCGGTGTCGCGGCCCTCGGTCCGGTAGTCGAGGCCCTCAGCGGCGGCGAGTTCGCCGAGCCGCCGCTCGTTGGCCTGGGCGTTCTCGGCGGTGATGCCGTACTTGGAAGCGAGCATGGAGATGACGTCGGTGGTCTCCCCCGGCGGGGCGGTGGGGTCGAGCTCGAAGGAGCGGTGCCGCACCTCGATGTCGTCTGCATGGGCGAACGCCTGCGCGGCCTTGTCGAAGCGGGCCTTGCCGACGTAGCACCAGGGGCAGGCGACGTCCGACCAGATGTCGATGCGCATTTTCTCAGTCACGCGTCATGCAACGCATGAACGCTCAATTGAATTCCGGGGCTCATCGCGTGGCGATCAGGCGCCGGACCGGGACGGCGAAATCGACGCCGAACCGAGCGCAGAGCCGGAGCCACCGCCGCGCCGCCCGCAGGCGGCCTCCCGATATCCCGGGCAGGTAGAGCGACCACAGGAACAGATCGGCTTCCTCCGGGCCGCGCAGCCGGAACGAGAAGCGCCGCCGCTCGTCGGCGACCAGCGTGAGACCCGCCAGCCCGAATACCGTCGAAGCCTGCCGCAGGATGCGGTCGTTCGGGTACGAAAGCGACCGCCCGAGCGCGGCCACGAGCCCGCCGACCGGCACCCGATCGGTCCACCGCAGTGGTCCGGCGGCGGGCACGATCGCCGCGAAGCGCCCACCGGTCCGCAGGACCCGGGCGACTTCCATCAGGACCGACTCCAACTGCTCGACCACCTGCAGCGCCATGGAGCACACCACCGACCCGGCGGAGGCGTCCTCCAGCGGCAGTTTCTGAGCCGGTGCCAGGGTGGCCGAGGCGCCGCGCTTGCGGGCCAGCGCCAGTTCGGCCTCGGAAACATCGAACCCGAGATATCCTCTTGTGCTGGCATGGGTCCGCATCGGTGCGCTGCCGCAGGCCACATCCACGATCGGCCCGTCCCCCACACTCCCGCCGAGCCACTCGTACGGGTTCTGCCCGCCGTCGAAGCAGCGCGCGAGCACCCGCTCGGTGACCCCGGGCCGCTCCGAATGGAACCGGCCCAGATACCCGGACCAATCTCCCACCATCCCGCCAGGTTACGGCCACCCCTCGCAGCCCAACCCCCTGGACTCGCACCAAAGCCAACGTTCGGGTACCCTTTTTGACGCTCGGCGCGCCCACCGGCGCGCCCCGGGGTGCTTAGCTCAGCGGTAGAGCGCTGCCCTTACAAGGCAGATGTCACTGGTTCGAACCCAGTAGCGCCCACCAGCATAGAGACCCCGGGCGGAAAATCCGCCAGGGTCTTCGGTCGCCATATCAGGGCCGTGACTGGTGCAACTCGCCTTCAGGAGGTCCTCCCCGAACGCCCTCTCGAGTAGTCATGCCGGTGGGCGTCGGCGATACTGTGAGCGTGGAGTACGTGTCCAAAGCGCCGCGACAGCCGTTGGACGGACTGATCGACGACCTTTACTACCTGGAGGGTGCGCCGCCGTACGCCCGGCTGACGCTGCCTCCGGCACCGTCGGCGCTGCTCATCGTCAACCTCGGGGCACCGTTTCTCATCCGCGCCGGCACCGGTATCGAGGCCGCCGAGTACGCCGACGGCTGCGTGGCCACCATGCCCACCCGCGCATGGGAGTTCGGCTACCCACTCCGGACCCGGTCGGTCGGTGTGCACTTCAAGCCGTGGGGGCTGGCGCCGTTCCTGCCGACGCCCGCGGCGGAGCTGCGAGACCGGCCGGTGTCGGTAGAGCAGGTCTGGGGTCGGTCCGCCATTGCTGAGCTGCGAGACCGGCTGGCCACGGCGGGCGGACCGCACGAGATGCTGACCCTGATCGAGGAGGAGCTCAGGCGACGGCTGTGCGAGACCGCCGATCTGGGGCTGGTCCGCCATACGAGCAGTGTCATCGCGGCGACCAGCGGGGCGGTGGCGATCGGCCACCTGAGAGCGGCAGCCGGTGTCAGCAGCACTCGTCTGGCACGACGGTTCAAGGAACTCATCGGCGTCACGCCGAAGCGGCTGGCCCGCACCTACCGATTCGCCACCACCGTGTTCTCGATCGACCCCGCCGGACCGATCGACTGGGGCGGCCTCGCCGCCGACGCAGGCTATTTTGACCAGGCCCACTTCGGACACGAGTTCCGGGCGTTCACCGGGCTCACGCCGACCCGGTACATCGAAGTCCGGCGGCGGTTCCTGCGCGAGCATCCCGGCCATGTGCTGGACAGCTGGCCACTGCCGACCGATTGATTTTTTACAAGACCGACCGCTCACGACCCCCTAGTTTGTGAGGGCAACCCAAAGCAAAGGAGCACCTCGTGGGCAAGGTAGTCATGTACAGCTCGGTATCGGTGGACGGATTCGTCGCGGACGACAATGACCAGCCCGGACCTCTGTTCGACTGGTTGCTCAGCGGTGACGTGCCGCTGGACGAGAGCGACGAGTTGAAGGTGTCCCAGGCGTCCTACGACTACACCCGGCCGTACTGGAACCGGATCGGGGCGACGGTCGTCGGCCGCCACGTCTTCGACCTGACGGACGGCTGGGGCGGGAAGCCCCCGGGCGGGGTCGACCACGTGGTCGTCGTGACGCACCGGCCGGAGCCGGAGGGCTGGAACCCCGAGGCGCCGTACCACTTCGTCGACGGCGTCGAGGCGGCCGTGGCCAAGGCGCAGAAGCTGGCGGGCGACCGCATGGTCGAGGTCGCCGCCGGCGACGTCGGTGGCCAGGTGCTTGCGGCGGGCCTCGTCGACGAGGTGCGCATGGACGTCGTACCCGTCGTGTTCGGGTCCGGCAAGCGCTACTTCGGGTCGGTCCGCGCGCAGCACCTGTTGGAGGATCCCGACGTAGTGATTCAAGGCAACCGGGTGCTTCACCTGTGCTACCGGGTGCGCCGTTGACCGATCAGAGCGGGTACGCGAAGAAGTCCGCTGCGAACGGGGTCGCAAGGTCGCGCCGCCTCCGGCGGCGTTAGCGCATCGCTGCCCCTGGCCGGGCAGCCCACGCCGATCCGCCCCAGCACCTCCCCTGCGGCAGATCCAACTCACGATCACTGGTTGCCGATATCCGTCGTATCCCGGCCGCTCCCAGGCAGAGCGGCTCTTGCACACAGGGACCGATGACTTTCGGCTCCGCGCCTCGTCCGTACGAGTGCGGCCGCCGTGCCGCCGGATCGGAGGGAGTGGAGCATGTACCGGAACGTCAAGCTCGGGATCGAGCACTTCGGCGATACGGCGGCGCCTCTCGTGCTGCTCGCGGGCGGTACGACCATGCTCTCCTGGCCCGACCCGCTCTGCCGCGCACTGGCACGCGGAGGACGTCACGTAGTGCGCTACGACCTGCGCGACTGTGGCGCGTCGACGACCGTCGACCCCGAGGCGCCCGCATATACGCTGCGCGACCTCGCCGACGACGCCGCCGCGCTCGCCCGCGGACTCGACGACCGACCCGCGCACCTGGCGGGCATCGGCGTCGGAGGCATGGTCGCCCAGGTCGCCGCGCTCGATCATCCGGAGGCGTTCTCGGCCCTCACGCTCGCCGGGACGCGGCCGGTCGCGCCGGGCCCGGTCGACCACGACCTGCCCGACCACGACGCCGCGGCGATGGACCGGCTGTTCGGGCGCTCAATGCCCGACTGGTCCGACCGCACCGCAGTAGCCGAGTTCGCCGCCGCCGGCGCGGAGATCCTCGGCGACGACCCCGAGTCGGCGCGCGCGAAGGCCGCACGCATCTTCGACCGCACCCCGAGCACCGAGCCCGCGGTCCAGATGGCCAACCAGCTCGGCATGGTCTTCGCCCAACTCGACTGCGAGCCGCGCTGGCGCGAGCGACTGCCCGAGCTCGCGATACCGACCCTGGTGGTGCACGGCCTGCGCGACCGGTTCTTCCCGGTCGGCAACGGCGAGGCGCTCGCACGCGAGATCCCCGGTGCTCGGCTGCTCGTGCTCGAACAGGCCGCGACCGCCCTCCCAGAGGCGGCCGCCGACGACGTCGCTGCGGCGATGCTCGCACTGTAGGTGACGACGATGACGCACACCCGATCGTTCGGAGGGCATCAAGACAGCGGAGCAGGGTGGACTGAACTCAAACTCTGTAGGTCTCCGCCAGTTCGACGGCGATCTGGATCGCCCGTTCGGCGAGCGGGGACTGCGTACGTCCGGCCTGCCAGAGCAGGTAAAGCTCGCGCGGCGCCACCTCGGGCACGAGTTCGTGGACCGTGAGCGCTTCGTCGGAGGCCGAGGAGGCGACGTCGACGACGAGCCGCGGCAGCACCGCCGATCCGATCCCGGCCCGCACCATCGACAGCACGGTCTCGTTCCCTGCGGCGCGGAAGACGATCCGGGGCTCGGCACCGTTGCTCGCGAAGGCCTGTTCCACTCGCGGCTGATCGCACGTCGGCGGCCACGCCACCATCGGAGCGCCGTCGAGTCGACCGAACCGCACCGGCCCTTCGGGAAAGGCTCCGCGCGGTGCGACCAGGACGTACGGGTCGTCGAACAGTTTGCGATGCTCGACGTCGCCGCCGACGGGGGAGTCGAAGAACATCAGATCGACCTCGCCGATCGGCGGCTCGTCGGATTCGTCCTCGACGAGCCTGATGTCGCAACCGGGATGTTCTTGCCGCAACCGGCGCACGAGCTGCGGCAAGAGCACATTGGAGAGGCTCTGGAACGTGCCGATGTCGATCCGTCCCTCGCCCGCGTTGAAGCGCTCGACGGCGCTCTGCATCGCCTGCGCCTTCGCCAGCAGGTCGCGGCCGTGGGTGAGCACGACTCGGCCGAGCGGCGTGAGCCGTACCGGCCTCGGTCCGCCCGGACGGTCGAAGACCGCTCCGCCGACCGCTTTCTCCAGCAGGGAGATCTGCTGGCTCACCGTTGACTGCGTGTATCCCAGTCGAGCGGCCGCCCGACCGAAGGAGCCCTCGTCGACCACCGCGGACATGGCGGCGATGTGTCGCAGCTCGGTCTCGGTCATGGCCCGAGGTTACTCGGTTAGATCGGATATGGCGATCGGTTCGATCATTTATTATCGCTTTTCATGATGTTGATTTCAGTCTAGCGTCATCGGCATGACCACACCAGCGCAAAACGAGCCGCTCTCCGCCCGACGCCTCGGAAGGCGGTGAGGGCGGTGGCCACCGGCCTGCAACCGCCCACCCGGGCGACCGCCGACCGAACGGGCGCGCCACTCCTCTTCATCGGGTTCGCGCTCGGCATCGTCTACCTCGTCTGGGGCTCGACCTACCTCGGCATCGGCGTGATGGTCGAAGACATGCCGCCGCTGGTCGGCGCAGGCACCCGGTTCCTGCTCGCCGGTGTCCTTCTCGGAGCGTTCCTGACCGCACGCGGCGGATTGCGGCGGTTGAAAGTCGACCGTGCCGGGCTGGCATCCTGCGCACTCCTCGGCCTACTGCTGCCGGTCCTCGGACAGGGCATGGTGACGGTGGCCGAACACGGCGGAGCCCCATCGGGCCTGGCGGCACTGCTCATCGCCGGAGCCCCTCACTCTGGGTGCTGCACTCCGCACCCGTCTCACTGGTCGCCACCTACGCCTACATCAATCCGGTGGTCGCGGTGCTCCTCGGGTGGCTGGTCCTGGACGAGGAGCTGACGGTGCCGATCGCCGCCGGTGGCGCCGTCGTCCTCCTCGCCGTGGCGATCGTCCTGAAGTCAGAACGTCCGCGCAGCGGCGCTCCCGCGGCAGAACCCGCCGACGGGTGAGAACGAACCGAAACGAGGGAGAAGACACCATGGGAACCGACATCGAACCGGCCACCTTCGTCCTTATCCACGGTGGAGGAGGCAGCTCCTGGGACTGGCACCTGGTGGAACCGGAGCTGCGCGGGCTCGGCCACGAAGTGCTCGCGGTCGACCTGCCGATCGAGGACGCGGACAACGGGATCACCGAATACGCCGACGCGGTCGTCGCCGAATGCGCCGGCGTTCGGCGACCGGTCATCGTCGCCCACTCCTGGGGCGGCTTGGTCGCGCCGGTGGTCTGCACCCGCATCGAGGCCGAACTGCTAGTGCTCCTCGCCGGGATGATCCCCGCGCCGGGTGAGAGCCCGAACGAGTGGTGGAGCGCCACCGGCTACACCGAGCTGGGCATCTCCTTCGGGACCCGCGAGGAGGAGATCGACATCTTCTTCAACGGCGTGCCCGAAGCGTTGATCACCGCCGCATACGAGCACGAGCGCGACCATGCGAGCGGATGGGACTCACCGTCCCCGCTCCAGGCCTGGCCCGACGTGCCGACCCGGTATCTGTCGTGCCGCGACGACCGGTGCTTCCCGCCGGATTTCACCAGGACTCACGTAGCCGAACGCCTCGGCATCACCCCCGACGAGATCGACGGCGGCCACATGGTCGCTCTCGCCCGCCCTCGCGCGCTGGCGGAGCGCCTGCACCGCCTCTGGAACGAAACGCGAGATGGGGGATGATCGCTGTAGGCTCCGATGCACGGGGCATCGGGGGTCGAGAAGAGCCGAATTCAGGGCACAAGCCAGAGTCAGCCGTCGTCGAAGAAGTCTTCGGCGAAGACCTCGGCCAGCAGTTCCGCGCCTTCGGTGATCACCGGGCGAAGCTGGTGCCGGTAGACCGTCCGGGTCGTCGTGTTCCTGTGTCCGACCGGGTCGGCTATCAGTTCCTCACGCGCGCCCTGGTCAGACGTCCACGAGACGAACGTGGTGCCGTTGCGCTCGGCAATCTGTTGGGTTTGGTGATCGGCGAGGATCGTCACCGCGAACGCTAGGATCGACGCATGATGACTTCGCGAGCTTTCCTCAAGCGGCACCTGGCGACCGGTGCGCTGCTCGTGGTCTGGGCCGCGGTCGGCTGCGGCACCACGGCAGAGTCGGCCGCCGACGCCTCGGCGTCGAACCCCGACCCCAGCGCGTCCACTACCACTTCCAGCTCCCCGAGCTCCGACGCTACGTCCACCCCTGCTCCCCCCTCCCCCAGCGCGGGAGCATCGGAGACGTCGGGCACGGAAAGCACCGCCTACGAGTCTTGCAGCGACGGCGAATGCGAGGTGTCCTTCTCCGATTCGGTCGAGTTCCCCCTCGGCGGGTCCGATGGCCAGTGGACCGTGGAGGCCGCCGTCGAAGACGACGGTGTCAGAGTGAACCTGACCAAACCGAGCGGCCTGGGCGGCGGTGGCGGTCTGCTGTACCACCCCGCCTGCACCTTGGCGACCAACGCCGGGGGCGGCGGGAGTCTTTCCTGCGCCGAGGAAGGTGAGGAACTGCCCGAACCCGAGGCCGGAGGGATCGTGGTGCATCTGCTGGAACTGACCAAGGACACTGCGGTCGTCCAGGCGGTCCTGGGCTGACGGTACGGGCCCGGACACTGGTGTTCTCCACCTGGAATTCGCTGATGTCGGCTCATCCGCCGCGGTAGAGCACCACCAAAGGTCCCGTCTCGTGCGGGCCGCGGACCTGGGCACCGAGCGAGTCGGGATCAGACGTCCTTGACCTGTCGGCCTGGATCCGCTGTGGCCACGGCGGCGATGCGTCATGCCAGGTCAAAGGGTCGTCCCACATGAATCAATTATCCGGACCGTCCCGTGAGCACGGGACGATGGAAGAACTCCCCACCTCATCCGTTCAGCTCTGGGATGATGTTCGACCTCCCGTTCCACGAGCCGTGTTCGGACAGTGGCCGGAATCGCAGCGTGGTGAACTCGTGGTGGAAGTCCCGCCGGTCCCGCTCCCCCATCGCCGCGTTGTGGCGGTGGGCGGTGTCGCCGCCGTCGCGTCCGAAGACCATGCTCGTCATGGCGCGGGAGCTGGTCCAGACCGAGAAGGTCGATACCGTTCGAACCGGCCGCATCGCCGCGAGCGCCAGCGTCGTCTCGGGGTGGTCCCGGACCTGGCGTTCGACGGGCCTGCCCCAGCGGATGAATCGCGGCACCTCCGGCAGTCGCATTCGGGCGAGGGTCACCGCGACCACGGGTTCGCGCGGATCGGTGCGGCCCGCCTCGGCGGGGAGGTGCGCCAGTTCCCGAACCGCGCCCCAGCGGCGCAGGAACTCCAGCCGCACATGCCATCCGTCCCCGAGCAGACGGCCGAACGGATGCCGGGCGAGGAATGACTCGAGTGCCGCCTCGTCGGCCCACTCGGCGAACACGGCGAGGCGTCGGAGCTGCATCCGGCGCGGGGACACCACCGGCGCGCCCAGTTCCATCACGGCGAGGACCTCGACGTGGTTCAGCCCCGATGCCGCGGGCGGACGCAGGAACGCGCCGATCGTGCTGCGGAGCGGCACGTGTGCGAGGTGGAAGGAGTGAATGCCCATGGACCGATTCAACCTCACGCCGCTTCGGACCGCGACGTCCATGCCTTCCGGTTCACCGGTCGTCGCGGTCCGGTGGCGGTTCTCCGGACGGTTCGGAGCGGGCACGGCCGGTCTCGTAGGCCCACATGGCGGCCTCGACCCGGTTGCGGAGGTCCAGTTTGGTCAGGATGCCGCCGATGTGGGTCTTGACGGTGCCGAGTGAAAGGTACAGCCGCCTGCCGATCTCGAGGTTCGTCAGGCCGACGGCCAGCAGCGCGAGTACGTCTTCTTCGCGGTCGGTCAGCGGCTCGACCGGCTCGCGCACGCGCCGGGCCGGGCGCGAGAACTCCTCCAGCAGCCGGAGCGTGACCCGGGGTGAGATGAGGGCGTCGCCGTTGGCGGCGGCGCGTACTCCTTCGCCGATCAGTCGCGGGCCGGCGTCCTTGAGCAGGAATCCTTTGGCGCCTGCGCGAAGCGCGCCGTGCACGTATTCGTCGAGGTCGAAGGTCGTGATGACGACGACCGCGACCGGATCGACGACGTGCGGGCCCGCGAGCAGCGAGGTCGCCTCGATACCGTCGAGTCGGGGCATCCTGATGTCCAGCAGGGCGACGTCGGGCCGGAGCCTCCGCACCAGTTCGACCGCCTCCATGCCGTCGGCGGCCTCGCCGACGACTTCGAGGTCGGGTTGCGTCTCGAGCAGCATGCGCAGACCCGTGCGCACGTGCTCCTGGTCGTCGGCGACGACGACGCGGATCACGCGGAGTCTCCTATCGGGAGTGTTGCGCGCATCGTCCAACCGCCGCCGGGATCGGGGCCCGCGGTGACCTCCCCGCCGAGCAGCGCCGCGCGTTCCGACATGCCCCGGAGGCCGTGTCCGTCTCCGGCGGCGGGACGGGCGGCAGCACCGTCGTCGTGGACGATGACGCTCGCGGAGTCGGCGTCGACGGTGACGGCGACGTCGATCGAGGTGGCGGCGCGCGCATGGCGGCGCGCGTTCGTGACCCCTTCCTGCGCAATCCGGTACAGGGTCGAGGCGACCGCGGCCGACGGCGCCACCGGGGCGTCGAGGCTGACGGTCACCGGCGGCGGACCGAGACCGGCGAGGCCCGCCAGCTCGGCGAGGCCTGCGGAGGGGGCGTAGTCGGCGGGCGCGCGAAGGGCCTGCACGAGCGCGCGCATGTCGGCGAGCACCGCCTGCGCCTCGTCCTCGATGACGCCGAGCGACTCGGCCACGCGGGTCGTGTCCCGCGGATCGGCGGCCGCCACCTGAGCGCGGATGACGATGGCCGAGGCATGGTGCGCCACGGTGTCGTGCAGGTCACGGGCGAGGGCTTCGCGCTCGGATGCGCGGACGGCCTCGATCTCCCGCATGCGCGACTCGACCCGGGCCCGCCGCAGCGCCCCGATCAGGCACACGCTGCCCACGAGCGCGATCCCTGCGACGACTCCGGTGAACCCCTCGCTTCCGAGCACGAGCGAGAGCGCCAGGCCCGTCGCGAGCACCGCGCCTCCCGCGATCCGATCCCGCCCCGAGCCCCAGCGGAACACCGCGTAGGGCACCGCAAGGAGCGCGAGGCTGGTCACCAGCGCGTTCGGCTCGACTCCCCCGACGGTCTGGGCGATCTCGAATGCCGAGGTCGCGAGCGTCATGGCCGCCATGACCGCGAGCGGCCGCGACCGTCGCCACGGCAGTCCCGCGAGGATCGCGAGCGTCAGGACGGTGGTGGCCGTCGGCCAGGGCAGGTCGGACCGGATGGCTCCTTCGAGCACCGCCGCCGCGGACAGCGCGATCACGACCACGGCGTCGCGCGGTCTCGGGCCTTCCGCGCCCGCGGCGGGCGGGCGGTGCCATGCGGCCCCGGCGAACCCTCGCACGCTCGGCATGTTGCTCATACCGCAATCATCGCCGGTCCGCGCCGGCGCGTAGCGGCGCGCCGACGCGCTATCACCCACTCCGCCACGACGATGTTGATGAGCCACCCGGCGTCCATCTGCACGAGGCGCCAGAAGACGTCGGGCTCGCCGAACATCAGCAGGAACGGGACCGAGGTGAGCACCTGGGTGCCCGCGCCCATGGCCAGAGCGTAGGCGCGGAGCATCCACGCCCCGTGGGCAACGGTGTCGCGGCGGGCGATCGCGGCGATCCCCAGCGCGATGAAGGCGAGCATCGATCCGCCGACGATATAGCGCGAGACGGCGAGTGCGCCGCCGTCGACGGCGGGCACCTCGTAGAAAGCGGTCATCCACAACCCGGTCGCGGCGACGATGATCCCGGTCGGGACGAGCAGATACCGGCCTGCGAACCGGTGCCACGCCGTGCGTCGCGAGCGCAGCCG
Source organism: Glycomyces xiaoerkulensis (assembly GCF_002798405.1). Classification (GTDB taxonomy): domain Bacteria; phylum Actinomycetota; class Actinomycetes; order Mycobacteriales; family Micromonosporaceae; genus Glycomyces; species Glycomyces xiaoerkulensis. Next base: position 144,277 of record NZ_PGGV01000004.1, read on the forward strand.
GGGCAGGAACTGGAACGCGCCGACGATCGAGTAGACGAGCGCTCCGACGATGTGCAGGACGACCGGCAGCGGCGCCCGCAGGAATCGGGCGTTGGCGGCCGTCTCCGCGGCTCCGGTGGCGATCTCGCCGATGCGCACTGCTCCGGCGAGCACGGGAACCAGGGCGAGCGCGATGAGTCCGGCCGCTATCGGCCACTGGCGTCCAGAGGAATTCCGAGGGTTGTCCATGCAGGCATCGTGCTCGTCGCGCCTGCTGGGGCGCTTCGGCCATGTGGCCTAACCTCGGTGGCGGGGACTGCGAGGTCCCGGCCGTCCTCGGACCGGGAAATTGGCTTTCGCGCCGGATGCGGAGCTGAGATGGTCGCGCCAAAGTCCTCCGACCGAATGGAACCCTCATGGACACCCGATCGACGGCGATGACGCTCTGGCGGCCCTGCGGACCGGCCGAGCTCGACCTGGTCCGCCGGTCGAACTGGACCGCCTGGCCGCCCCGCCTCCCCGAGCAGCCGATCTTCTACCCGGTGCTGAACGAGGAGTACGCGACCAAGATCGCCCGCGACTGGAACGCGCCCCGTTCCGGCACCGGATACGTCACCCGGTTCCGACTGGAGCGGCCCTTCGCCGACCGCTATGCCGTCCACCGGGTCGGCGGCGGCACCATCCTCGAACTGTGGGTCCCGGCCGAGGAGCTCGACGAGTTCAACGGCCACATCGTCGGCCCTATCGAGGTCACCGCCGAGTACCGCGCCGAGTCCTCGGCGGCGACGCGCTGACGGCGGGTCAGCCCGGCGGCGTGCGTGCGAGCCGCCGGGCGCGGAGCGCGGTGAACATCGGTTTCCGGGACGGCGATTCGGCCAGGCCGTTGTGGAGGACCGCGGTGATCGCGACTGACGCAGCGTCGTCGTCGGCCGCGGCGACCCCGGCGGTGACCAGGTCCAGGAGCTCATCGGCCGCCGCCGCCACGAGTTCGGGATCGGCCCGCTTGGCGGCGCGGGAGAATCCGAACGCGAGGTCTTTGTCCCGGGTGACGTTGCGGGCCGCGCAGGTGTGCAGCCGTCTCCGGAACCCGGTGTTCTCGATCCAGGAGTCGACCAGATGCACGAGCGTCCCGGTCGGCTCGTCCCACAGCAGTTCACTCTCGAGCAGGGCCGACAGCGCGGGTAGCCGCCGCGCTTGAGGGTGCTGGGATTCAAGGACGGCCGTGGCGTCGTTCTCGGAGAGATAGCGGTAGGTCATGCTCAACGGTAACCGGCCGGGGCGGCGCTGTTACGGCGCCCGGAGCCGGAATACCGCCTCGAACCGCGGGAGGCGGTGGATCTCAGCCTCGCCGCGGCCGTAGGTTCCGGACTCATGTACGAAGTTCGGGGCGGAGGCGGCCCACCGGTGAACTATCCCGAGGTCGGGCGCAGCGCCTCCGGGACGCTGCCGAGCGGCTACCGCCACCTCCGCGAGTCCGCCGTGATCACCTCCCCGCTCGCCGAAGCGGCCGATTTCCTCCTGGGCTGGCATCTGCACCGGGCGATGGGCCTCAAGCCTCGGGCGGACGCCGCGCGGGCGGAGCCGGGGGCGGCGGTGACGCTGCACTTCGCCGGGCTCGCCGCTCCCTGCCGCGTCGTGTGGGCGGTACGGAACCCGCAGCGGGCTGGGTTCGCCTACGGCTCGACCGACGGGCACCCCGAATGCGGCGAGGCCTGCTTCATGCTCGAGCGGATCGACGACCGGCGCACTCGGTTCTCCGTCACCTCCTTCAGCAGGCCGGGCCGGTGGTACACGCGCCTCGGCGCTCCAGTGGCCCGAGTTCTCCAGGCCAGGGCCACCAGGCATTTCGTGGACCGGATGGCGTTGCGGTTTCAGGTTGGAACGGACGCGGCGGCCTCCTAAGTGGTCGAGAGGAGCGCGAGTAGCTGGTCGGTGTGGCCGGGGATCTCGGATTCGGCCATACCGGTGATCAGGTCGCGCAGCCGGACGGGCTGGTCCAGCATGACCGCCCCTCCCGATAGCAGCCGGGCCGGAACCGTGGTGTCGAGCTCGGACTCGCTCAGGGCGGGCCCACCGAGTGCGCAGAGGGCTTCGCCTTGGACGGCGACGCGCTCGCGGAGCGCGGCGGAGGAGCCGGTGAGCTCGATCAGGCGGTCGATGGTCCAGGTGTCGCCGGCGATGCGGTTGTCGTAGGTGGCGTTCGCCCCCGCGGCGATCGCCGAGGCCGTCGTGACGGTGGTGGCGGTGACGAGGGAGACGTGGGCCAGGATCTGGTCGGCGTTCCACTCGCCGGGTGGTGCGGTGCCGCCGCCGGCTTCTTCGACGGTGGCGGCGGCGTCCAGCAGGGCGCGGTAGGCGTCCTGGAGCCGGGTGGTGTCCATTGCGGTCCTTTCTCAGGCGTTGTGTTCGGGCACGTCCCACGGAGCCTGGGGAAGTGCCTTGCCGGTCTCCAAAAGCGATTTGAGGTTCGCCAGCACTGCCGGCCACCCCTTCGAGATCCCGCCCAGCATCTCGGCGTTGGGCAGGCGATCGTGGGTCACCGTCAGGCGCACTATGTCCTCGTGCGGCTCGACCAGGAAGGTCACCCTCGACGGCTCCCGATCGGAGTCGGGGCTGTCTTCGAAGGTGATGACCAGCTTGGTCGGGGGCTCGGCTTCGAGGACCCGGCCGGTAACGTCGACCTTGCCCGAGCCGTCGACGCGGCGGTGCTCCCAGGTCGAGCCGGGCTGCCAGTCGGAGACGTTGGCGTGCCCCCAGTACTGGGCGGTCAGGTCGGCGTCGGTGAGCGCCTTCCAGACCTGGTCGGGGTCGGCGTGGATGTAGGTGACGTAGACGTAGTCCGGTATGGATTCGGTGGTCATGGCGTGCTCCTCTGCTCGGTGCTTGATGACGCTGATGGTTCGCAGTCTCGGTGCGTCGAACTCCGAGATCCAGCGCTGGTCGATCTGGTGGATCGGGGTCGGGTCGAGGTAATGGAGCCGTTCGCGGCCTCGCCGCACGACGTTGACCAGACCGGCCCGTACCAGCAGGTCGAGGTGCTGCGTGGCCGACTGCCGGGCCATGTCGAGCTGCTCGCACAGCTCGCGCAGCGTCTGACCGTTCCGCTCCCGCAGGCGGTCGAGGAGCAGCCGCCTGGTGGGGTCGGCCAGCGCCTTGAAGACCGCGTTCGTCGGATCGGGTTCGGATCTCACCCCGACATTATGCAGGTAATTGCCTGCCTTTTCAAGCGGTCTGCGGGAACGGATGGTTTTCGCAGGTCAGGCGGGGGACTGCCGCGCACGGGGTGGACGCGGCGGCGTGCGCAGCGGCGCCGCTATCGCGGCAGGAGCGGCCGCACCGAGCCGCGGACCACCAGGTGGGTGCCGAGGACGGTGTGCGGTGGCGGGCCGCCCTGCTTCGCGTGCTCCACCGCGAGCCGCACCGCGGTGCGTCCGAGCTCCTCGTGCGGCTGGTAGACGGTGGTCAGGTCGATGTCCATCGCCGGCGGCAGGTCGTCGAAGCCCACCATCGACACGTCCTCGGGGATGCGCAGCCCGTGCTCGAGCAGTGCCCGCCGGGCTCCGGCGGCGATCTGGTCGTTGCAGGCGAACAGGGCGGTGAAGTTCCGCTCCTCCGAGGCCAGCCGCTCCTTCATCATCCGGTAGCCCTCGTACCGCTCGAAGGTGCCCTCGACCTCCAGGTCCGGGTCGTGGGGCACGCCGTGCGCGGCCAGGGCGTCGCGGTAGCCCGCGATGCGGGCCTCGGCGGTGGTGTAGCCGGGGCGGTTGCCGAGGAAGAGGATCCGCTTGTGGCCGGCCGAGAGCAGGTGGCTGGTGGCCGCGAACGCGCCGCCGGTGTAGTCGCACTCCACCACCACCGCGGGCGCGTCGGGGCCCAACGGCGGCCGACCGCACAGCACCAGTCGCGAACCGATGCCCGCCAGCGCGTGCGCGTACTTGCTCATCCTGGCGCGGTAGGCCTCGTCGGGAGCGACGTTGCCGACCAGGATCACCGCTTCGGGGTGCTGCTCGCGCATGAACTTCACCATGTCGAGTTCGCGTTCGGCGTCGCCGCCGGTGGTGCCGATCTGGCACAGCCAGCCGGCCTCGGCGGCCTGCGTCTGGACGCCCTGGGCCACGTGCGCGTAGTGCGGTGAGATCACCGAGTTGACGATGATGGCGATGCTCTTGCGGGGGGTGCCGGCGAGGGCCCGGGCGTGGACGTTGGCGACGTAGTCGAGCTCCTTCACCGCCTGCATGACGCGGGAGCGGGTGTTCGGTGAGGCCGGATACGTGCCGGTCAGGATCCGGGAGACGGTGGCAACGGACACGCCCGCCCGTTCGGCCACCTCGCGGATGGTGGATTGACGCGCTCCGTCCCCGGACTTGTTCGCCTTCCGCGCCAACCTATCCACCCAATGTAAAACTGCCTAATAACGTTTACGGAAATCATGATTCCCGGTCGCCGCGGGCGTGTCAAGTCAGGGGCGGCGGGTGCGACGGCCGTTGCGGCGCCCGCCCTCGGTGGTCGGCCTTCGGCGCCTGCTTCCGCTGCCGGGCCGGAGTCCGGCCCGGCAGCGGAAGCAGGCGCCGGCACGGGGACTTCGCGCTACTGCTCGGCGCTGAACAGCGTTTCGGCCTCGCCGAAGTACAGCTCAGCGGCCTCGGCCGGGGTGTACTCCTCGAACCGGACCTGCTCGAAGTACTGGGCGAATTTGGCTTCGACGGCGCCCGCGGCGGCCGGTGGGGGCGGCGGGGCGTCGATCATGTGCTCGGAGACGCTGTCCTCGTAGTCGAGGATCTGCTGGGAGTGCTCGTCGACCTCGATGTTCTCCAGTCCCGCGTTGGTGGCCGGGATGCCGCGGTTGGTGCCGAGGATCGCGATGGCCTCCGGATCATTGAGCAGGAAGTCGATCAGCTTGCCGGCTTCCTCCGGGTGCTCCGAGTTGGCCGCGATGACGAACTGCATCGACGGTTTGAAGTAGATGCCGAGGTTGTCCGGGTCGACCGTGGGCGGGGCCGCGAGCGCCAGTTCGCCGCCGATCTCGGACACCGTCGGCGCCAGGCCGGTGAGTATGTTGTCCCAGCGGATCATCGAGGCGACCGCGCCTTCGGTCATCCCGTCGTCCCACTCGGCCGAGGTGCTCGGCGGGGGCAGCGCTCCGGACTCCAGGAGCGGCACGGTCATGTTCCACCACTCCACGAGCTGCTCCTGGGTGAAGCCGAGCCCGGAACCGTCCTCGGCGTAGAAGCGGCTGCCCTGCTGGAGCAGCCACATCTCCAGGAAGATGTAGGAGAGGGTCCAGTCTTCTCCGCCCCACGTGCCCTCTCCGAGGGCGTCGGTCAGGTTCGTGATGATCCGCCCGTAGTCGTCCCAGGAGTAACCCGGCTCGGGCACCCGGACGTCGTGTTCGGCGAACAGGTCGGCACGGTAGACCAGGCCGTTGGTGTTGGCCCCGACGGGCACGGCGAGCAGTTCACCGTCGACTTTGCCGGTCTCCAGCAGGCTCCCGCGGAAGTCGGAGGTGTCCACCAGGCCGTCGAGGGGAGTGAGCATTCCGCTGCCGCCGAACTGCCGCAGCCGCGGGTAGTCCATCTGGAAGACGTCGGGCAGGTCCTGGGAGGCGCTGCGGGTCGTCAGCCCCTCCCAGTAGGGCGGATAGTCGGCGAAGTTGGGCTGGACGGTGATGCCCTCGTTCTTCTGCTCGAACAGGTCGATCGCCTGCTGCGTGATATCGGCGCGGTTCTCGTCGCCCCACCACTCGAAACCGATCTCGACCGGGTCGTCGGCGGTGCCGGAGGGGCCGTCGTCGCCGCAGGCGGAGGAGGCACCCAGTGCGGCGGCCGCCGAGGCGCCGGTGAGCACCGTACGCCGCCTGGCGCGGGCTTGGTTGCGGATCATCGTCGATCTTCTCCTTTTTCGTGAGGGGTCCCGCTCGCGCGGGCTTTCAAGGTCTCGACAGGCCCGGTCGGGGGCGGCGATTCCGTCGGTCGAGCGGTGTCGTGCTGCGGGGTTCGCGGCACCGCCTCTTGCGCGACCACCTTGAACCGCGTCCCGGTGGCCCGAACGCCGGCACCGCCTTCGCGGAGCTCATGCGGTCGCCTGCATTTGGGTACTTAAATCGTTTTAACAATCGATTTCGACACGATAGAACGCGCTTTCCAGCAGTGTCAAGACCCGCCCCCGCACCTTTTCGGCGGCTGGGCTTCGATTCACCTGTGCCCCTTCACCTGCCGGGCGCGAACGCGGTCACTCGCGTCCTACGAACACCCGGGCCCGGTACAGGTGCCGTCCCGGCGCGAGCACGCCCTCGAGAACCGGAAGCACCGTGGCCGGCCAGTAGACGTGCGTGCCGGGCATCGGCGTGACGACCGCGGCGTCGCGGTTCCCTCCGGTGTCGACGATCTCGCTGCGCATCCCCTGGGAGGTCACCGCGGCCCGGCCCTCGGCGACGTCGTCGACGTGTCCGACGCCGGGGACGCACCAGCCGCCTTCGCCGCTGTACAGGGCGCGCTCGGTGTCGATCACATGGACTCGGGCGTGCCAGCCGTCGACCGCCGCCTCCACCGAGGTGGTGACGGTGACGTCCTCCCACGGCCGCCAGGTGACGGTGAGGACGCCGTCCTCGTCGATGTTCCCCTCCTCGGAGTCCTCCCGGCCGCGCCAATGACGTCCGTCCTCTGAGAACACCAGCGCCCCGTCGGGCGCGGCCGATTCCAGACCGGGCCCCGCCATCGCACGCGAGAAGCCGGCGAGCGTCGAGTAGGCGAACTTCCCGTAGGTGTCCTGGCCGCCGCGCATCTTCGGTCGCCAGGCCTGCCCGTTGAGCCGGGTCACGTTGCCGCCGCGGTCCCGGACGTGGACCGCGCGCGCGGCCCGGTGCGGCTCGACCCCCGGCCCCGGCACCGCGGGTTCGGCCGTCCAGAACGCGTGATCGGCTCCGGCCGGCAGCCCCACGAAGACCTTCGAGGCCCACCAGGGCGATCCGGCGGTCAGGTACTGCTCGACCAGCGCGTCGTTCGGGTAGCGGTAACCGATGGTCAGGCGCCCTTCGGGGTCGAGTATCGGCTGGTCCCACCACCAAGCCAGGTGCCGGCGAGCGAACCCGGCGGCCTCGGACCAGGGGACGGCTTCGACGTCGGCCGCGGCCAGTGCGCCCCACAGTGAACCCTGCGCGAAGCGGTAGCCGAGGCTGCGACCGTAGGGGACGGCGGCGCCGTCGGCGGCGAACCAGGATCGGAACCGGCGGGCGAATTCGGCGGCGGGTTCGACGAAGCGGCCGTCGCCGCTCAGGCGGTAGTGGAGCAGCGCGTACGTGTGGAACGCGAACGGGTTGTAGTAGTCGACGCGGCCTCCGGGGCCGTCTTCGAACGCGCCCTCGCCGAGGACGAACGCGCCGATGCGCCGGAGGTGCGCGTCCGCGACCGCCGGATCGTGTTCGACGCCGACGCGTTCGAGGCCGTGCCCGGCGAACACCGGGAAGTAGTGCCAGTTCGAGTCGACCACGCCGGTGGCGTAGGCCGAACCGAGCCAGGCGGCGATCCTGTCCTTGGCCTTCGGAGGCAGGGGGTCCCAGAGGCGGTCGGGCACGAGCGCCAGGGCCCAGCCGACGGCGGCCGCTTCGACGCAGCGCTGATTCGCGTCGTGCAGGTCGCCGACGTACCAGGCGTCCTCCGGGTCGAGCGCCCGGGCGATGGTCTCGGCCAGGACGGCCCAGAGTTCGCCGGGCACCCGGTCCCCGGCGGGCGCCAGGCCCCACAGTGGGCGTGTGAGGAGTTCGAACCAGTTCTCGGTGTGCGAGTGGTTCGACATGGTCACCGGCATCGAGCCGGGGCCCTTGGCGGCCAGGTCGACCGCTGGTTTTCCGATCTCCACGGCGGCGGCGGCCCATCCGTCGTGAGTCTGATCGAGTGGTCCGAAGCAGTGCCGGGGAGAAGTCACGCTGCGAAACGCTACCAATGCGGCCCCGGCATGGCAATCCCTTGCCAAGCGGGGTTCCGCCCGTCAGAGCCCCTGGGACGGGCGGAACCCCTGTTCGAGTGCCGGCGCTCATCGCGTCGGCATCGGGTCGCGCCGGCTTCCGCCGGTCAGTAGGTGATGCCGGGCCGGGGCGGGGCGTTCATCCCCCAGCCGAGGAAGTAGTCGACATGGTGGGACTGCATGTAGCCCTTGACGGTCATGTCGTTGCGGTAGGCCGGGTTGTGCGCCAGCGTGTACAACCGGTGGTCGGAGGGCCGATCGGTGGTGAACACGAGCAGCTCGTCCGAGGCGCCGTTGGGCATGATGACCTCCTCGCGCCAGTCGCCGTGAACGTCGGCGATGAGGGCCGGCTGGCCCCGCGGCCCGGTCGCCGCCCCGTAGTTCCAAGTCGACTCCAGCCGCGGCAGACTGTTGGTCGGGGCCGGGTTGTTCCAGTCCCACTCCTCGATCTTGCCGTCGTTGAACAACTCGGCGCCCAGATCGCCGTCCCACCACAGCCCCATCTGCGGCCACGGCTGCAGACTGGTGTCGGACTCGGTCAACTGGTCGGTCGGGGCGTTGTACAACCCGTCGAACGCCCAGGTCTCCATGCCGTCGAAGCGCGGGTCGACGTCGGCGGCCATGCCCCGGCCCACATCGGCACCGGACCCGTAGTGCTCCCAGATCATCTGGCCGGTGGCCGCATCGTAGTAGTACTCATGCAGCCCCGACGGGTTTCGCTGCTGCACCCCGTAGCCCTCCAGGCCCGGCCGGTTCGGGTCGATGTCGGCGATGTGGAACCGGTCGCCGTGCACCAGCCCCTGATCACCCATGGAGTACTTCAGCGACCCGTCGCCCTCGAGTACGAACCCGATCTCGGCGAACTCATCAGCCCCGTCACCGTCGACATCCAGGCAGCGGCTGTTGTGTCCATCGGGCAGATTCTGATTCCCGCGCAGGAACTTCCACTCCATATCGATATTCGACCCGTCGAAGCTCCAAGCGGTCACCATCAGGTTGAACCCGCCCGAGCCGATGCGGTTCTTCATGTACGCCACCAGATTCGCCTCGACCCCGTCGAGGTGGCAGGCGGCGAAGCGGGCGTACATGGGGCCGTCCGATACATAGTCGGTCGGTACCATCGCCGCGTCCCGCATCGCTCCGGTCGCCCCGTCCAGGATCGCGATGAACTGCTCGGTGTCATTGGTGTGGTTGAACGTCTGCCCGTCGCCGAAGGTGACCCCGTTGGCGATGCGGACGGCCACCTCGGAGCGGCCGTCGCCGTCGAAGTCGTAGACGGTCACCCCGTCGTTGTGGCCGACGTCGATGGTGGACGAGCCGCCCTCGATGTTGTTCTGATCGGTGCTGTTGTGGCCCAGGTCGACTTCCCACAGGAACCGACCGGTGCTGGAGTAGGCCTCGATCGACTGCGGGGAGGTCTGCCGGTCGACCACGTAGTCGTATTCGCCGTCGCCGGTCAGGTCGCCGACCCACACGAACTGGATCGTGCCGCCGCCGCGAATCGGGACCCGCACCACCGGTTCATCGGCCGGATCGGCGTCCAACGTGAACGCCTCGCTCGGGTCCTGCTCGGCACCGTCGACCACCGGGGCCACCCGGTACCGGTTCGACTGCGACAGATCGACCGAGTCGTCGAGGTAGTTGGTGCCCCCGGTCAACGGGCTCCCGTTGAGCCGGTCCCACGAACCGCCGCCGGTCGAGCGGTAGACGTTGAATCCGACCCCGTCGGGGTCCAGGCCCAGCAGCCGCCACGACACCAGGACGTCGCCGCCGTCTCGCACGGCCACCACGCCGCGTCCCAGGTCCTCCATCGGACGCGACCCCTCCTGCGGCGGGTTGTCGTCGTCATCATCGTCGTCGCCGCCGACCTCGACCAACCGCCACTGCTGGTTGTCGCCTCCGGTGTCGTCGTACTGCGAGATGCGGCCTCCGTCGGCAGTGGACCACTCCCAGACGTCGAGGGCCTTGCCGCTGCGGCGGTTGACGAACTTGACGTAGCCGCTGTCGGTGTCGATGACCTCGAATTGCTGGTTGGTGCCGCCGTTGTCGGTCCACTGCACGATGTCGGCGCCGTTCTCCGTCGACAGCTCGTAGACGTCGATGACCTTGCCGCTGTGCCGGGCCTGGATCCGGTAGTAGCCGTCGCCGGAATCGAGGAACCGGAACTGCTGGTTGGTAGCGTCGTTGTCGGCCCATTGCACGATGCCGGCGCCGTTGTCGGTGGAGGCCTGGTCGACGTCGAGGACCTTACCGCTGTGCCGGGAAACGATCTGGTACCAGGCGCTCGTATCGACGTCGGCCGCGTTCGCCGTCGAGGCGCTCACTACGAAGGCCGTCGCGGCGGCCATGAGACCGATAACGGCCGCGACGACCGGCAGTCTCGTAAACGTTTTCATTGTTGCTCCATGTTTTGTCCGTTGTGCCGGGAATCGAACTGTTCGCGATACCGGACTGTTGACTTCGCGCGAACGGGTCCTCGCGCGGAGAGCGCCCCTCGCTCGAACACGACTGGACGCACTGTTCCACAGATTTAAACATAGATACTCATGTATTTCAATGGTCATCCGAACTGGGGACACGCCCTCCGAACTGTCAGCTACATGCAGCAAAGGCGCCGCTGCGGCCTCGTCGGCGGGGCCAACGGGCCCGGCCGCGGGCGGGACGGCCCGGACCGCCGGGGAACGGTTGACCAGAGATCAATCTATGGCTATATTGAGGCTCGAAAATGTTAAAACGTTTCAACCGACGATGTCGGAATCCCCCTGGAGGAACCATGTCCGCCCCTTCACCGGACCACGAATCCACTCCGCCCGCAGACGAATCCGCCGGCGGGCTCAGCCGCCGCAACGTACTCGCGACCGCCGCGGGGGTCGCCGCGGCCACCTCGCTCGTCCACGGCTCCCCGGCAGGCGCAGAGAACCTGGAGGGCGGCGGTGAGACCGCGCCGCAGGGCCCCGATTCGGCCGACCTGACCTGGCTCGAGGGACGACCGGCCGAATCGCCCGGCTCGACCTGGGGCGTCCCCTGGGGGCGGGGCCGGTTCGCAGCAGACCAGCGGTTCAGACTCGTCGGCGACGACGGCGCCGACGTCCCGGTGCAGACCTGGCCGCTCGCCCACTGGCCGGACGGATCGCTCAAGTGGACCGGCCACGCCATCGGCCCCGACGCCACCGCGGCGGCCTTCACCCTCGGCGCCGGCGAGCCGGCGGCACCGTCCACGCCGGTCACGGTGTCGGAGCGGAGGAACCACATCGACATCGACACCGGCGTCATCACCGCCCGAATCGCCACGCGCGGGTCCGACCTGATCAAGTACATCAAGCGCGGCGACCGCACCATCGCCAGCGGCGGGCACCTGGTCAACATCACCCAGTCCGAGGCGCCCGACCCCGAGAACACCTGGGTCACCCGCAAGCGGTACACCAGCGAGATCGACGAGGTGGCGGTCGAACAGGACGGGCCCGTTCGCGCCGTGGTGCGCGTGGAGGGCCATCACCGGAAGGTCTGGGGTTGGGGCAAGTCCTGGTTGCCGTTCACCGTCCGCCTGTACTTCTACTCCGGCGGCGAGTCCTTCCGGATGGTGCACACGTTCATCTACGACTCGGACGGCTCGGACGCGTTCATCGCCGGGCTCGGCGTCCGGTTCAAGGTCGCGCTGACCGATGAGCTGTACGACCGGCACGTCCGCTTCGTCGGCGAGGGCCACGGGCAGTTGACCGAGGCCGTCAAGGGCCTCACCGGCCTGCGCCGCGACCCCGGTGAGGCGGTGCGCACCGCGCAGGTCGCGGGCCGGGCCGTCCCCGGCATCTCCGAATGGGACGAGCGGGTCAGCAGCCGCGTGCAGTGGATTCCGGCCTGGGGCGACTACTCGCTGTCGCAGCTCACCAGCGAGGGCTTCGCGATCCGCAAGCGCACCAAGACCGGACACGGATGGGTGCCGGTCGACCAGGGCCGGCGGGCCTCGGGCTTCGCCTACCTCGGCGGGCCTTCCGGCGGGTTCGGGTTCGGTATGAAGGACTTCTGGCAGCGCCACCCCACCGGGCTCGACATCCGCGACGCCCACACCGACCAGGCCACTGTGACGCTATGGATGTGGTCGCCCGAGGCCCAGCCGATGGACACCCGCTTCTACCACGACGGCATGGGCCTGGACAACTACGAGGACCAGCTCGACGCCCTGAACGTCACCTACGAGGACTACGAGCCCGGTTTCGGCACGCCCGAAGGCGTCGCGCGCACCACCGAGCTCCAGTTCTGGGCCACTGAGTCCACCCCGTCCCGGGAGCGCCTGGGCCGCATGGCCGACGTGGTGCGTGCTCAGCCGCAGGTGATCGCCCCGACCGAGCACATGGCCGCGGCCGGCGCCTTCGGCGGGCTCTTCGGTCCGGTTGACCGCTCGCACCCGGTCAAGGAGGAGGTCGAGGACAACCTGGACTTCTACTTCGACTACTACCGGGCACAGGTCGACGAGCGGCACTGGTACGGCTTCTGGGACTTCGGCGACGTCATGCACTCCCAGGACGGCGACCGGATGGCCTGGCGGTACGACGTGGGCGGCTATGCCTGGGACAACTCCGAGATATCGCCGGACATGTGGCTGTGGCAGGCGTACCTCCACAACAACCGGGCCGACGTCTTCCGTTTCGCCGAGGCGATGACGCGGAAGACCAGCGATGTCAACACCTACCACCTGGGCGAGTGGGCGGGCCTGGGCACACGCCACGGCGTGCAGCACTGGGGCGACTCGGCCAAGCAGGTGCGCATCTCCAACGCCAACTACCGCCGGTACTACTACTACCTGACCGCCGACGAGCGGACCGGTGACCTGCTGCACCTGCTGGCGAACAGCGAGGAGACCTTCCTGGCGCTCGACCCGATCCGGAAGATCCGCGACCCCGAGGACGACTACGTCCCCGACCGCAACGCGCTCAGTATCGGTTTCGGCACCGACTGGGGCGCCCTCGTGAGCGCCTGGCTGACCGAATGGGAGCGGCGCGGCCCGGACTGGGAGGCGTGCCGACAGAAGGTGCTGGGAACGATGGAGACCATCGCGGCCCAGCCCAGCGGTTTCGCCCAAGGCAGTGGACTGTACGACATGGACGCCGGTCGATTCGCCATCGCCGAGGAGCCGGAGGTCGAGCGCAGCAACCTCAGCAACGCCTTCGGCCGGATCGAGATCTGCGCCGAGCTGATCCAGACGGTCGACATGCCCGCGTTCGAACAGGACTGGCTGCGCTACTCCCGCTTCTACACCGCCACCCGCGAAGAGCAGGAGGAGGAGTACGGCGGCCGGTTCGCGGACCTGTTCCTGTACTGCTACGCGCGCGCCAACGCGTTCGTGTATGCGCGGACGGGCGACCGGTCGCAGGCCGAGCACGCCTGGCACCGCTTCCGCAACCCGATCAAGTCCTGGGAGATCACCCCGGGCCCGAAGGAGTCCGAGGAAGTCGAGTCGACGCTCAACCCGTCCACGTGGCATCCGATCGCGACCAACGAGATCGCCCAGTGGGGTCAGGCCGCGGTCCAGATCCTCGCTCTCGCCGGCGACTTCGCCCCCGAAGAGTGATCCCGGGCCGGCGGGGCGGGTGCCGCCCCGCCGACCGCAGGTCACAGCGCGGCCGGGTAGTCCTCCAGGGTCGCCGCATAGGCGACCGGGTCCTCGTTCCAGGAGCCGGTGCGGCCCGAGGCGGTGGTGACGACCGTGGCCCGATTCCTCCCGGGCTGAAGGCCCGGGTTTCCTCGAAGGAGATTCGATGATCGTCCCGATCACGGCCTGGCCGCCGTCCCGTCCCAGGCCCCAGGTGCCGGGTCTGCCGGTGCCGTGCCCGCGGGGCGGGGTGACGGTGTCGTCGTCGGCCGCTGCGACGGTGAGCGGGTAGTCGGCGGCCGTGTGGTCGACGTCGATGACCTCGCCGGAGAAGTACCAGCCGGTCCCGCCGAGGGCGGCGAGGGTCGGCACGAGGAGGGCGCCGAGCGTGAGCAGGGACAGGCGGAGCCACCGGCGGCGGGGAGTGCGGGCGGTGGTCGTCGCGGGTCGCCCTCGGAGGTCGCAGGGGCTGCGGGTTCGATCCTAAGTGCGGCCGCGCGGCCGGGATCCGGTTCAGGCCGACCGGTCCGGTCCGGACTCCTCGCCGAGGGCGCCGGCGAGCTGTCTGCGGGAGGTGATGTCGAGCTTGCGGTAGATCTGGCCGAGGTGCCACTCGACGGTCTTGACGCTCACGAACAGCTCCTGCGCGATCTCGCGGTTGGCGCGCCCTTCGGCGGCGAGCCGCGCCACGCGGTGCTGGCTCGGGGTGAGCGCGTGGATCCCCGAATAGACCAGCTTCCGCACCCGCGCACCGCCGGCGCGGAGCTCCTGGTAGGCGCGCTCGGCCAGCGGCACCGCGCCGATCGACCGCGCCAGCGCCATCGCCTCGCCGAGCGGGTCGCGGCACTCGCTGCGCCGGCCGTCCCGGCGCAGGGCGGCGCCCAGATCCAGCAGTGCGCGGGCCCGCTCCAGGCGGGCGGGCGATCCTTCGAGGACGCCGACGGCTCGGCGCAGGTGCTCCAGTCCGGGCCCTCCGGGTTCGACCATGCCGCGGCAGCGCAGCGCCGCGCCGAGCGCGCGCGGGGCGCCCCAGCGACCGGCGAACGCGACCTCCTCGTCGGCGAGTCCGACCGCCCGCCCGGGGTCCTCCCCCAGTCTCGCCAGGCAGAGGGCGGCGCGGGACCGCCACGGCAGCAGTGCCGGATTGGTCACCCCGATCGCGTCGAGCAGCTTCGCGCACCAGAGGCTGTCCTCGAGCGCGGCGCGGACCTCGCCCCGTTCGAGGCGCATCCGCGCTCTGGCGTCGACGTACGGGGCCCACACCCCCGAGAACGGGATCCGGGGCGGGGCGCTCACCTGCGACAGTGTCCGGGCGGCGGCGGCGTGCTCGCCCATGGCCAGTTGCGCGGTCGCCAGGTATCCGCTGCCCCAGGGGCGGCCGATCGCGATGTCGTAGGCGTCGGCGGCGGCCAGTCCTTCCTGCCCGGCCGCGACGGCGGCGGTCAGCTCGCCGCGCACCAGGTGCGCCAGGCAGGAGAAGATCTTGTTCGCCGCCCAGGCGAAGCCGTCCCCTCGTTCCCGTGCGGCCTCGAGGCCCTCGGTCAGGGTCGCCGACGCCAGCTCGGAGTCGGCCATGGCGCAGACGATCACGGCGGCGATGAAGTCGGTGCCGCCGTTGTCGTGGTGCAGTAGTCGCCTCCCGGCCAGCGCCCGCTCGATTCGCGGCATGACCTCGGCGGCGGGTACGCACGCGTGGGCGTCCACGTACGCCAGGCCCACTGCGAGCGCCTTCGCGGCGGCGTCGTCGGCCTCGAGGTCCCCGCCGGCGCGCAGCCGCGCGGTGAGGTCGTCGCGGAGTCCGATCAGCTCCGGTTCGGTCCGGGCGGCCGAGAGGATGGTCGCGGTCAGGGTGCGGCGGCGGGCGCCGTCCCGGTCACCGATGTCGGCGGCGGCGCGTTCGGCCACCGCGACGGCCTCGGTGCCGCGGCCGGCGAAGATCAGTGCCCGGGCGAGGTCGGCGGCCGCGTCCGCGCGGTCTTCCGGGCCGCCCACGACCTCCAGGGCCTCGCTCAGGTGGGCGATGGCGGCGGGGCCGTCGACGAGCATCTCGGCGCGTCCGAGGCGGAGGAGCACGTCCGCGCGCTCGGTCCGGCTCGGCGGCTCCTCGAGGGCTCGGCGGAGGCAGGCGACGGCGGTGTCGACCGCGCCCCGTCGCAGTGCCTCGGTCGCGGCGGAGGCGAGCATGGCCACGGCCTCGGGGTCGGAGCGCGGTTCGACCGCCAGCAGGTGGGCTACCAGGCGTTCGGGCGCGACGCCTTCGGTGCGCAGCAGGTCGATGGCTCGCCGGTGGAGCCCGGCCCGTTCGGTGTGGCCGATGTCGTTGTAGACGGCGTTGCGGATGATCGGGTGCGCGAAGGCCGGCCGTTCGGACCGGACCAGGACCGCCGCCTCGATCATGGCTTCGGTGGCCGCCCTGGCTTCGGCGGGGTCGACGGCGGCCAGCCGGGAGGCGCGGGCGGGGTCGGCCTCGTCGCCGAGGACCGCGAGCGCCCGGGCCATGCCGGGCGCCGCCAGTGTGAGCCGGGCGAGGCGGACGAGGATCGTCTGGGCGACGCTTCGGGGTCCGAGCCCGAGCACTCGGTCGGCGGCGGCCGATGAGGGCGTGACCGCGTCGCTCCGCAGCTCGTCGAGCATCGCGCGCAGGTAGAAGGGGTTGCCGCCGGTGGCCTGGTGGCAGGCTCGCGCGAAGGCCGGGTCGACGGGGATGTCGAACGAGGACTCGACGACCGCGGTCGTGGCGGCCTGAGAGAGCGCCTTCGGTGCCAGCGGGCGGCAGGCGGGGTCGGAGGCGGTGGCGGCGAACAGGGCCTCGAACCGGGACTCGCCCGGGCGGGCGGCCGACAGTACGGATACCGGTAGGTCGCCGAGCCGCGGGGCGAGGAATGCCAGGAACCGCAGGGTGTCGCGGTCGGCCCAGTGGATGTCGTCGAGCAGGAGCAGCAGCGGGCGCTGCTCGCCGAGCGCGGAGACCAGCCAGTAGAGGCCGTTGAGGGTCGCGAATCCGGATTCGGGGCCGCGGGGTTCGGTGCGGGCCAGTCCGAGCGCGGCGGCGGCGGGCGCGGCGGCGCCGGCGAGGGCCTCCCGGCGGCGGTGCGCGGGCATCGTCCGCAGGGGCGGTTCCAGCAGTTGCCGCAGCACGCCGAACGCGAATTCGCGGTCGAGTTCGGTCGCGCGCGCCGAGAGGACCGTCATGGTCTCGGCGGCGGTCCGGGCGGCCGCCGCCAGCAGGGCGGACTTGCCGATGCCGGGCGGTCCCTCCACCAGGAGCAGGGAACCCTCGCGTCCGGTGCGGGCCTGATCGAGCGCGGTGCCGATCCGGGCGAGTTCCTCCTCGCGTTCGAGCAGGTGGCGGCCGTCGGGCGCGGCGTCGCCTCGCGCTGGTCGGGGCTGGCGGGACTGCACCTCTCGATGATAGGCGGCGGCGCGTCCGGGCCCGGTCCGGCGGCGGTGCCGGGGGCGATGCCGGGGTGCGGCCCCTGGTGCGCTTCGGGCCCGGTCGGGGCAGATTGGAACCATGGACGCCACCAGCGAGCTCAAGTTGACCCTCGAACACGGCGCCGAGCCGATCGCCGGCCGCCTGGAACTGCCCGACGGGCGGGTGCTGCGGTTCGAGGGCTACATGCAGTTGGTCGGCATCCTCGAGAATGTGCGCGGCTCGGCACCCGCCCACGACGACGGCGGGTCGCGGGAGGAGTGACCGGAGTCGCGCACGGCTCCGGGGCGGCCGGCCGGCCGCTCCGGGTGAGACGACTAGTGAAGGAGCCCACGGCGATGACTACTCCCACCGAGCTCGAAGAGCTCAAGGCCAAGCAGCAGAAGACCTGGAGCAGCGGCGACTATGCCAAGATCGCGTGGCTGACCGTCCCGCTGGCCGACGTGCTGTGCGACGCGGTCGAGGTGCGGCCCGGGTCGGCGGTGCTGGACGTGGCCACCGGCACCGGGCACGTGGCGCTGGCGGCGGCCCGCCGCTTCTGCGACACCACCGGGATCGACTACGTCCCGGCCCTGATCGATGCGGCCCGGTCGCGCGCGGAGGCCGAGGCGCTTCCGGTGGACTTCCGGGTCGCCGACGCCGAGGACCTGCCTTTCGAGGAGTCGTCGTTCGATTTCGTGCTCTCGGCGATCGGCGTGATGTTCACCGCCGGCCACCAGCGCGCGGCCGACGAGCTGGTGCGGGTGTGCAAGCCCGGCGGCCGCGTCGGCCTGGTGAGTTGGACGCCGTCCGGGTTCGTCGGCCGCCTGCTCAAGACGGTCGGCCAGTACGCGCCGCCGCCGGCGGGGGCGCAGCCGCCGGTCCGGTGGGGCTCGGAGGACACCATGCGGCAGATGCTGGGGTCGTCGGTCTCCGAGGTGCGGTTCCGCACCGAGTCGGTCCCGCTGCGGTTCCTGTCGGCCGACCAGTTCGCCGATTTCTTCCTGACCCACTACGGGCCGACGCTGAAGGCGTCCGAACGGCTCGACGACGATGGGAAGCCCGCCTTCCGCAAGGCTCTGAGCGAGCTGGCCACCGAGTTCAACCGCGCGGCCGACGACACGGTGCTGATCGACTGGGAGTTCCTGCTCACCGTGGCCGACCGGGCCTGATCGGCGGCGGACGGGAACGGGGCGGCCCCGCGCCGGGGCCGCCCCTCGTTGGTTCCCGAACGGAGTCGTGGGGCGGTCAGAGGTCGACCGGGTCGCCTCCGAAGGTCACCACGAGGCTGCCGTCCGAGGCGAAGGACCAGTCCAGCTCCCCGGTGTAGTCGGAGCACCGGGATCCGTTCGAGCCCGACCACCACTGGTTGCCTCCGGCGTCGTCGCCGATGATCCGGTCGTTCGACCCGGAGTCGCAGGAGGTGTTGTCGCGGAACACCGAGGAGCCGCCGTCGAAGTTGAAGTTGCGCTCTTCGCTGCCGATGCTGACGTTGCCGGTGATCTCCATCGTGCCGAGGTTGCGGTTGTAGGTGAACCCGTGCTTGCCGTTGTCGTAGGCGATGTTGTTGCGGATGACGTGGTCGACGCCGATGTCCTCGCCGCCGAGCTTGTATCCGTTGCGGTCGCCGCTGGAGTTCACGGTGCCGTCCGAGAGGGACCCGTTGCCGAACGACAGGGAGTGCTCGAGCGTCACCTCGCCGATGGGTCCGGTGTCGGACTTGGTGTACATGTCGTAGCCGTCGTCGATGTTGTTGTAGGCGACGGTGTAGCGGAAGACGTTGCCGGAGCCGACGGTGAGCTTCGGGGCGAAGCCGTCGGCGTCCTCGCCGTCGGAGTCGGCGTTGTCGTGCGAGACCGCGCTGAGGATGAGGTTGTCGGACGGCCATTCGCTGCGGGGCGCCCCGGCGGTGTACCGGGACAGTTGCAGTCCGGTGTCGTGGTTGAACCGCGTCACCGTGCGCTCGATGATGTTGTTGTTCCCTCCCAGGAGGATGCCGTTGTCGCCGGCGTGCTCGACGACGATGCCGCGGATGTGCCACCAGTGGCCGCCGATGGCGAGCCCGCGGTTGGAGGAGTCCTCGCTCTGGGCCGAGAAGTCCAGCACCGGCGTCTCTCCGGGGTAGGCGAACAGCTCTTTCATCGCTCCCGAGGAGCCGTCGTTTCCAGGTTCGATGTGGACGGTGTCGGAGAGGTGGTAGGTGCCGCCCCGCATGTAGATCGTCCCGCCCGCTGCGACGCGGTCGATCGCGGAGGTGAGCGTCGTCGGGTCGGACTCGGTGCCGGAGGCGTTGTCGCCGCCGCCCGGGGCCGCGTAGAGCTCGTCGCCCGACGGCGGCGGGGTCGTCTCGTCCGGCGGGGTCGTCTCGTCGGGCGGGGTGCCGCCGATCGAGGAGTCCAGGTAGTCGATGTTCGGCAGGCCGTCGGAGCCGGTGGCCTCGAGCCGGACGGTGTTGTCGCCGGCGTTCAGCGGCACGGTGACCATCTCGGTGTCCCAGTTCGTCCACGCGCCGGTGCCGGCGAACGTCGCCGTGGTCGCCGTGGAGCCGTTGACGACCACCTCGGCCGGGCGGTCGCCCGAGCCGCCGTTGGCGAACCCGACGGTGATCTCGGCGGTGCCGCCCTCGGCGGTCTCGATCGCGAACTGCGCGGCCGCCCCGGCGGTGTTGTCGGTGTTGCAGAAGCCGCTGCCGGAGTAGCCGTCGTGCTCGGACTCGATGGCGCCGTCGCAGGTCGCGGGAGCGTCCTCGGCCTCGAACCGCGTCTGCACCTCGCCGCCGTCGTCGGCGGCCTCGACATCGATGTAGTCGACGTTCGGCAGGCCGTCGGAGCCGGTTGCAACCAGGTCGAAGGAGTTGCCGCCCGCGTTGAGCGGCACGGTGACCGTCTCGGTGTCCCAGTTCGTCCACGCGCCGGTGCCGGCGAACGTCGCCGTGGTCGCCGTGGAGCCGTTGACGACCACCTCGGCCGGGCGGTCGCCCGAGCCGCCGTTGGCGAACCGGATGGCAACGGTGGCGGTGCCGGACGCGTCGGCGTCGATGCTGAAGCTCGCGGCGACGCCGGTGGTGTTGTCGGTGTTGCAGAAGCCGCTGCCGGAGTAGCCGTCGTGCTCGGACTCGATGGCGCCGTCGCAGTCGGCGGTCGAGTCTTCGGCCTCGTAGCGGACCGGGTCTGCGTGCGCGGTGTTGAGTGCGGTCAGCGTCGCGGCGGCGGCCACCAGGCCGGTCAGTCCGGCCACGAGCGTCAGCCGCGCTCTTCTCCGTTTAGGTCGGTTCGTTCCCTCGTTCACGAGGTCTTCCCTTCTCTGCGGTGCGCTTGGGGGCTCTACCGGACGCGGGATCGGAATCCACGCGTATATCCATGAATGTCTATTAGTCTAGGAAAGGGCTTTCTGGGCGTCAAGGGTATGACTGCAACCGATTGCGGTCGGGTCATCCGGTGCGGACCGGACGCATCGCCACTCTTCCTGTGCTTTCATCTCGGGCACGATCCCGGGGCGCGACCTGCGCAGCTTCTGCGACGCAATCGGTTGTGGCATCGTGAGCTCCGCGGATGGACACCGCGTACCACTCTCATTGACAATTATCGATGTCCTGCGGATACTCGGGGCGTCGGCGCCGACGCGACCGGAGGCGGGGCAGCGGCTCGGGGTTGGGCACGTGAGGTCGGCGTCCGGCGGCACCAGCCCGTTCTCGGACCTCGGAGGCCCCATGAGACTCACTCGAACACTGCTCAGGCTCGTCACTGCCGGGACGGCCGCGCTCATCGCGACCGCGGCTTTCACCGCGCCGGCCTCGGCCGCCCACCCCGAACGGCCCCCGCAGGAATTCGCCGCCGACCAGACCGGCGAGGACCTCTGCACCGACTTCCACACCTCCGGCGAGGTCGCCTTCCCCGCCTACCACCCGCCCGAGGAACCGTCGGCCGCCTTCCGGGGCGAGACCGCCGTCGGAACCGCGGCCGGCCCGTGCGTGCCCAGGGAGAACCACCCCCGCCGGGTCGAGTTCACCGCCTACTCCGGGGACGACCCGGTCGCGTCCCGCACCGTTCCGGCCGAGCCGGGCGGCCGCTACGAATTCGACCTGGTCTCGGCGAGCGGCATCGACCACGTGACCGTCGCCGTCTGCATCGATCCCGACGCCGAATCGGTCGAGGACCGCTGCGGTGAGGCGGCCGTCATCGGCCCGGGCGGCACACCCGAGCCCGAGTCCGAGCCGTCCTACTGCGAGTACAGCCTCGAGGTGGTCAACGACTGGGGCACCGGCTGGCAAGCCGTGGTGGCGTTCACGCCGCTGGTCGAGGACGCCGTCGACTGGGAGGTGATCATCTCAGGCCCGGGCATTGCGGTCCAGACGGTCTGGAACGCCGAGATGACCGTGGTCGGCGACACCGTGTACCTGCGTCCCGCCCCGTGGAGCGGCGTCATACCGGTCGGCGCGACCTTCACCGTCGGGTTCGTCGGATCGGGAGACTTCCCCCCGGCGGAGGTCGAGGTCTACGTCAACGGCCGACCCTGCGACCCGGCCGCCTAGCGGTCCTCAGCGGCGGACGAAGGTCTCCAGCTCCTCGCGCGGCACCCGGCGCCCGGAGCGGATCAGCCGCTCGAGGTCGTCCATCCGGTCCCAGGTGTTGACCGCCATGCCGGCCAGGACCCGCCCCTGGTCGGTCCAGAAGACCACGAATTCGAGGTCCTCGGTGGACCCGCTGACTACCGTCTCGCGGTCTTCCGGGTCGGGCACGAAGCCGAGGTACTCCATGCCCAGGTCGTACTGGTCGGTGAAGAAGTAGGGCAGGCGGTCGTAGGAATCGGTCGCGCCGAGCATCGCCCGCGCCGCGTGCGAGCCGGTCTCGAGCGCCGTCGCCCAGTGCTCGATCCGCAGTGGACGCCCGTACTGCGCCGAGGGGACGCTCGCGATGTCGCCGGCGGCGAAGACGTCCGGATCGGCGGTGGCGAGGGTGCCGTCCACGGCGACGCCGCCGCCGAGCACCGGCTCGCGCAGTTCCAGGCCGGCCGCGGCGGCCAGGCCCACATTGGGCACCGCGCCGACCGCGAGGAGCACCAGGTCGGCCGCGACGGTCTCCTCGGCGGCGGTCCGGACGCCGGTGACCCGGCCGTGCTCGCCGGCCAGGCCGGCGACCTCGGCGCCGCCGCGCAGGATCACGCCGTGGTCGGCGTGGAGCCCGGCGAAGACCTCGCCCATCCGCGGCCCGAGGACCCGCAGCGGCCGGTCCCCGCTGCCGAAGACGGTGACCTCCAGGCCCATGCTGCGGGCGGAGGCGGCGACCTCCATGCCGATCCAACCGTCGCCGACGACCGCCAGGCGGCCGCCCTCGGGCGCCGACCGCAGAGTGGCCGCCAGCAGATCGGCGTCCTCGGCGGTGCGCAGACTCATCACCCCCCGCAGGTCGGCGCCGGGCAGCCGCGGCGAGCGCGGCGAGGAGCCGGTGGCCAGCAGGAGCTTGGCGTAGTTCAGGACCGTGCCGTCGGACAGCGCGAGCCGGTGTTCGGCGGGGTCGAGCCCGACGGCGGCGACCCCGGTGCGCAGGTCGACCGAGTTCAGGGCGTACCAGTCCGATTCGAGCGTGAACAGGGCGCCGCGCTCTGCTTCGGCCCGCAGGTAGTCCTTCGACAACGGCGGTCGCTCGTACGGTGCGTGCGGTTCGGCGGTGACGACGATCAGCTCGTCGCCGTAGCCCTCCTCCCGCAGTGTCCGGGCGGCCTGGGCGGCGGCCAGGCCGCCTCCGACGATGACGAACGGTGCCTCGGCCATGAACTCCCCCGAGGTTGGTGGGCGATCGCTACGGTCACCGTCCATTCTTGCGCATCGCCGGGTGCGAGTCGACCGATTCGGTCGCCGTAGTGCCGGCGCGGGCGTCGTCGCGTCCCCTTGCGACGGTCAACTGCAGAGGCAGAACGGGTGGCCGTGGGGGTCGAACAGGATCCGGACGTCCGCCTGCGGCTGCTGCCGGGCCGGGGCCGCGCCCGACCTGACGGCGTGCTCGACGGCGGTCTCCAGGTCGTCGACGTGGATGTCGAGGTGCTGGGTGGCGTTCTGGGTCCCGGGTTCGGCCGGCCAGACCGGGGGCTTCCATTCTTGCTCGAACTCGAAGTTCAGCGTGGTCCCGCCGCCTTCGGGGGCGCGGATCTGGGCCCAACCGGCCGATTCGGGTTCGCCGGGCCGCGGGCCGTCCGAGGTCGTGACCGGGCGGTCGAGCAGGCGCGAGTAGAAGGCGGCCAGTTTCCGCGGGTCCGGGCTGGAGATCGTCACCGACGTCACCCGCAGTCGAGGTCCTCCCATGGCCGCAGGATACCGCCCGGCGCCGTGCGGCCGGGCGTGGTCGGCACGCCCGGCCGCGGATCACGGAATGGAGATCAGTCCAGTTCCCCGGCGCCGGCCCTGGCCCGCACCAGCCACGGCACCGCCACCGTCGGGTGGATGTTGCGGTGCAGCTCGGGGTACTCCTCGAGCTCGTCGGTCATGGACGCCTCGGGGTAGGCCTCGTTGTAGGCGGCCAGCAGGTCGACCCGTTCGCCGTTGAACAGGGTCCCCTCCACGTGCATCCGGTCGCCGCCCCAGTTGCGCAGCGTGTCCTCGGGCGCGATCGAGGGCAGGTGGAAGGCGTTGTTCTCCGCGTAGATGTCGGAGTGGACGCCCGAGCCGATCGAGTAGAAGTACGGGTAGCCCGACGCCTCGTCGTAGGAGATGTAGTTGTTGTAGACGTGGTTCTGGCCGTAGCGGGTGCGCGGGGTCCGCTGGCCGGTGTTCTCGAACCAGTTGTGGTGGACGGTGACCCGCAGCTTGTCCCACTCCTCGTAGCGCTCGGAGTCGGTGTTGCCGATCAGCATCGTCTTGTCGTGGTTCCGGATGTGGCTCCACGACACGGTGACCAGGTCGGAGGCCCGCACGATGTCGATGGCGCCGTCGAGGCGCTCCAGGCGGGCGTCCCAGATCACCGGCGCCTCGTAGTCGTGGGTGGACCCGTCGGTGACCGTCAGGTGGTCGAGCCACACGTGGGTGGAGCCGGTGACCTCGAAGTTGTCGAACTCGGCGTCCCAGGCGTCGCCCTCCCACTGCGGGAAGCAGTCGTAGGCCTCGTGGACGCCCAGGTTCCGGACGATCACGTTGTCGGCGTTGCCGATGTAGAACGAGCCGTGCGTGACCGAGGCGTCGCCCTCGCCCACGATGGTGGTGTTGGAGCCGATGCGCAGCAGGATGTGCTCGCGGAACGCGTCGTAGGAGCGGTCGCGGGCCTCCTCGACCGGTCCCGATGCCTCGTTCCAGCCCCACACCTCGGGGTCGAACGTCTCCAGGTACAGGTCCCAGCTGTACTCGGGGTCGTTGAAGTCTTCGCAGCTCAGCGCGTTGCCGTCGGCGTCGGTCCAGGCGTCGATGTCGCCCTCGACGTAGACGATCTTGGGCTCGTCGCCCTTGACGGCCTCCTTGAGGCCGGCCCAGTTGTCGACGGTGTGGACGTTCTCTTCGGCGGCGTCGGAACCGCCGGTGGTGCCGCCTTCGGCGGCGGCCCAGCCGTCGTTGGCTTTGAGGGTCTGCCGTCCGAGGTCGTCGTCCTTGTCGGAGGGTTTGGCCTCCGCGGTCGTCGCCAGGGCCGAGGCGGTCAGCGCGGCGGCGGCGAGCGCCGCGCCGGCGGCCGCGAGGCGTCGTTTAGGAGCGTTCATCTTCGAATGCGTCCTTTCGGGGGTTGATTGCAAGCGGTTGCACGGGCAACCGATTGCACTAGCCTGCCGCATCCATCCGAAGATGTCAATGCCTAGCTTTGGGAGGCTCCCGGAGCAGGTCGCGGCGCACGGAAAGGCCGCCGGGGCATCCCCCGGCGGCCCCGAAAGCCGGTCTCCTAACCGGCGACCTCGTCCAGCGCCTTGCGCCAGGCGGCCGGGTCGCGGGCCTTCCCCGGCGGGTTGACCTCGCTGAAGCGCACCACGCCGCCCTTGTCGATGACGAAGGTGCCGCGGTCGGCGGTGCCCCTGTCCTCGTCGAAGACCCCGTAGGCGCGCGCGACCGCGCCGTGGGGCCAGAAGTCGCTCAGCAGCGGGAACCCGAAGCCCTCGCGCTGCGCCCACACCTTGTGGGCGAGCGGGGAGTCGACCGAGACGCTGAGCACCTGGACCTCGTCGTTCTGGAAGGCGCCGAGGCCGTCGCGGATCCCGCACAGCTCGCCCCCGCACCTGCCGGAGAACGCCAGCGGGTAGAACACCAGCAGCACGTGCCGGTCGCCGCGGAAGTCCGCGAGCGATACCTCCTGCATGTTCTGGTCCTTGAGCGTGAAGTCCGGAGCGGTGCTCCCGGATCCGATCGGCATGGAGGCTCCTCGCTGGCCCCGCCGGGGCGGCGTTCGGTGGTCTGACGGGGCGACGTTAGCGCCGCGCCACCACCATCCGCGAGGCGACCCAGTCGGGAGAGACGTTCAGCGTCTTGGTGGGCTGCAGGCCCGCCAGCGTGGCCGACTCCTCGATGGTGACCGGGTCGATGTGCCCCTCGCGCCCGGACTTGGGGGTCATCAGCCAGACCGTCCCGCCGTCCGCCAGGGGGTCTCGAGCGTCCAGCAGCAGGTCGACCAGGTCGCCGTCCTCCTCCCGGCACCAGAGGAGCACGACGTCGACGATCTCGTCGGAGTCCTCGCCGAGCAGTTCGCCGACCGATTCGATCACGGCGGTGCGCAGTGCGGCGTCGACGTCGGTGTCGAAGCCGATCTCCATGACGGCGTCGACGCCGTCGAGTCCGAGTCGTTGGGCCACGCTGCTCGCGTCCACCGGGCTGCCCGGAGCGTTCACGTCGTCGCCTCCATCCGTGTGCCTCCTGTCTGAGCTTGTCCACAGCATATGGAATAGAGCATATGAGGTGCAGCATATGTGGCGCTTGCGCGCCTCTGAGGAAGCCTCGCATCTTACCGGCCCGCGGCGGAAGGCGGCTCAACTCCGGGCGTCCGGAAGGTGAGCACACGTTCACCGGTTTGTGATCTTTGATCTCCGGGAGCTCTCTGCGATGGTGCAGGTGAACGGCGTACCAGGTTGCGCGGAGTGTGGGCGTGGTCGCTCCGGGCCGGGTGGGCCGGTGACGCGCGCGGTAGATTCGATGGAAGATGGTAAGAAATCCGATAACACTCTGCGTTCATGCCTTCATGGCGACGCCTGCGGAGCCATAGATCAGCCCTGCTCAAACCAACGCGCAGCCTTAGAACGAGGGATCGCCCGTGACCACGGAACAGAACCGGCCGCCCATCAGTGACGGATTGCCGACCCAAGTACCGGACACTGACCCCGAAGAGACCAGCGAATGGCTGGAGTCTCTCGACGGCCTCCTTGACAGCGGCGGGCGAACTCGAGCCCGTTACGTCGTCCAGCGGCTGCTGGAGCACGCCAACCGGCGGCAGGTCGCCGTTCCGCCGTCGACCAGCACCGACTTCGTCAACACGATCCCTGTCGAAGCCGAGCCGCACTACCCCGGCGACGAGGAGATCGAGCACCGCATCCGCGCCTTCATCCGGTGGAACGCCGCGATGACGGTGCACCGCGCGCAGCGTCCCGGCATCGGCGTCGGCGGCCACATCTCCACCTACGCGTCGGCCGCGAACCTCTACGAGGTCGGCCACAACCACTTCTTCCGGGGCCGTGACCACCCCGGCGGCGGCGACCAGGTGTTCTTCCAGGGCCACGCCTCCCCCGGCATGTACGCCCGCTCGTACCTCGAGGGCCGCCTCACCGGGGATCAGCTCGACGGCTTCCGCCAGGAGGTCTCCCGCGAGCAGGGCGGCCTGCCCTCCTACCCCCACCCCCGCCTGATGCCCGACTACTGGCAGTTCCCCACCGTGTCGATGGGGCTGGGCCCGATCAACGCGATCTACCAGGCGATGTTCAACCGGTACATGCAGGACCGGGGCATCAAGGACACCTCGCAGCAGCAGGTATGGGCCTTCCTCGGCGACGGCGAGATGGACGAGGTCGAATCGCGCGGCGCCCTCCAGTTCGCCGCCGGCGCCGAGCTCGACAATCTCACCTTCGTGATCAACTGCAACCTGCAGCGGCTCGACGGCCCGGTCCGCGGCAACGGCAAGATCATCCAGGAGCTGGAGTCGTACTTCCGCGGCGCCGGCTGGAACGTCGTCAAGGTCATCTGGGGCCGCGAGTGGGACCCGCTGCTCGCCGCCGACTCCGACGGCGCCCTGGTGAACCTCATGAACACCACCCCCGACGGCGACTTCCAGACGTTCAAGGCCGAGAACGGCGCCTTCGTGCGCGAGCACTTCTTCGGCCGCGACAGCCGCACCAAGGCCCTGGCGCAGCACCTGTCGGACGACGAGATCTGGGACCTGCGGCGCGGCGGCCACGACGACCGCAAGATCTTCGCCGCCTACAAGGCCGCGATGGAGCACCGGGGCCAGCCCACGGTCATCCTCGCGCACACCATCAAGGGCTACCGGCTCGGATCGTCCTTCGAGGGCCGCAACGCCACCCACCAGATGAAGAAGCTCACGCTCGACGACCTGAAGGGCTTCCGCGACTCGCTGGAGATGCCGGTCCCCGACTCCGAGCTGGAGGCCGACCCGTACCTGCCGCCCTACGTCAAGCCCGAGGAGGGCAGCTCCGAGGCCGAGTACCTGCGGGAGCGCCTCGGTTCGCTCGGCGGATCGCTCCCGTCCCGCCGGAACACCGTGATCCCGCTGAACCTGCCCGGCGACGACGCCTACAAGACCGCCAAGCGGGGCAGCGGCAAGCAGAAGGCCGCCACCACCATGGCCCTGGTGCGCCTGCTCAAGGACCTCATGAAGGACAAGGAGACCGGCAAGCGGTGGGTGCCGATCATCCCCGACGAGGCCCGCACCTTCGGCATGGACGCGATGTTCCCGACCGCCAAGATCTACTCCCCGCAGGGGCAGCAGTACCTGTCGGTCGACCGGGACCTGTTCCTCTCCTACAAGGAGTCCGAGCAGGGGCAGCTCCTGCACCTGGGCATCAACGAGGCCGGCTCGCTCGCCGCGTTCACCGCCGCCGGGACCTCGGGCGACACGCTCGGCGAGCCGATGATCCCATTCTACATCTTCTACTCGATGTTCGGGTTCCAGCGCACCGGCGACGCGCTCTGGGCGGCCGCCGACCAGATGACCAACGGCTTCCTGATCGGCGCCACCGCCGGGCGCACCACGCTCAACGGCGAGGGGCTCCAGCACGAGGACGGCCACTCGATCCTCATGGCGCACACGAACCCGGCCGTGCTCTCCTACGACCCGGCCTTCGGCTACGAGATCGGGCACATCGTCAAGGACGGCCTGCGCCGCATGTACGGCGAGGGCGAGCAGGTCTTCTACTACCTGACCGTCTACAACGAGCCGATCATCCAGCCGGCCGAGCCCGAGGGCGTCGACCTGGAGGGCATCCTCAAGGGCATCCACAAGATCTCCGAGGGCGAGGGCTCCGGACCGCGGGTCCAGCTCCTGGCCTCCGGGTCGGGCATGCCGTGGGCGCAGCGGGCCGCCGAGCTGCTCCGGGACGACTGGGGCGTGACCGCCGACATCTGGTCGGTCACCTCCTGGTCCGAGCTGAACCGCGACGCGGTCGAGGCCGAGCGGCACAATCTGCGCCACCCCGAGGCCGAACCGCACGCCCCGTATGTGACCGAGAAGCTCTCGGGCGCCGAGGGCCCCTTCGTGGCCGTCAGCGACTACATGCGGTCGGTTCCCGACCTCATCAGCCGCTGGGTGCCCGGGGACTACACCTCGCTGGGCACCGACGGCTTCGGCCACTCCGACACCCGCGGGGCGCTGCGCCGCCACTTCAACGTCGACGGCGAGTCGGTCGCCGTGGCCGCGCTGCAGCAGCTCGCCGCCCGCGGCGAGGCCAAGCCCGAACTGGCGTCCCAGGCCGCCGCCAAGTACCAGATCACCGATCCGACCGCCGCCGAGGCCGGCGAAGCGGGCGGCGATTCCTAGAGCGAACGACGCGGCGGGCCGGGAGCGCAGCTCCCGGCCCGCTTTCGCTAGGCGTCCACCACCAGGTGGTCGCGGGCTCGGCCCACGCACGGGTAGAAGTAGGGGGCGCCGTCCGGGGCGACCGGTTCGGCCACCTGGGAAGGGTTGTCGGGGCGGCCGTCGACCACGCGCAGCCGGCAGGTGCCGCACACGCCGATCTCGCAGGAGGAGGGCACCTCGACCCCCGCGCCCAGCAGCGCATCGAGGGCGCTCTGGTCGGTGCCGACGGCCACCGCGGCGCCGCTGCGCTTGGCGACCAGCTCGAACGGCTCGCGCGAGGACGGCCCCGTTGCGAATCGCTCACTGCGCAGCTCCACATGGGGCGCGACGCGCTCGACCGTCTCCGACAGCGCCCGGACCATCGGATCCGGGCCGCAGGCGTACACCCCGGTCCCGCTCGGCAGCCCGGCGACCTCCGCGACCAGGTTCGGGCGCCCGGCGGTGTCGGTCGGATACAGGACCACGTTCCCCGGCCAGGTGGTGGCGAGCTGGTCGGCGAACGCCATCATCGTGCGCGAGCGTCCGGTGTAGACCAGCCGCCACGGCAGCCGTGCCCGCTCGACCTGGCAGATCATCGACACGATCGGGGTGATCCCGATGCCGCCGGCCACGAACAGGTAGTAGGGGTGCAGGCTCAGCGAGAACATGTTGCGCGGCGGCGAGATCCGGACCAGGTCCCCGTGCCGCAGGCGGTGGACCTCCCGGGAGCCGCCGCTCCCGGCGTCCTCCCGCCGGACCGCGATCCGGTAGCTCAGCCGATCGGCCGGGTCCGAGCACAGCGAGTAGTGCCGCACCATCCCCGACGGCAGTTCCAGCTCGATGTGGGCCCCGGCCTCGAACGGCGGCAGCAGCCGGTTGTTGACCCCGACCAGCTCGATCGAGCGCACCCGGCCGGCGATCAGGACGCCCCGCCGGACCCGCACGTCGAAACGGCCGTCCTCCAGCGGGACTTCGGCGCTCCGCCGGACCGGTCCCCACGGCTTGGCGTAGGACAGGACGGCGGCGAACATCAGGACCGCGAAGGCGACCGCGGCGCCGACGGTGAGCTCCAGGTGCGCCGAAGGCTCGGTCGCACCGGAATCCTCCAGGTGGCGGCCGAGGCGCGCCACGCTGGGACGCAGCACCAGGAGGCCGCCGAGCACCACCGCGAACGCGGCCGCGAGCTTGGCGATCACCCACCAGTGGCGGACCACTCCCCAGCGGGTCGACAGGCCCAGGGCCAGCCCGGTCCCCAGGACCGCGAACGAGACCGCGCCGACGCCCAGGTCGCCCAGGACCTTCACCGCCATCCACACCGCACTGGCGCGCTCGGGATCATCGGCGAAGTAGACGTATACGGACAGTGCCAGCACGAACGCGACATAGGCCAGCCATCCCACCGAGGCGAGCACGTGGCAGGCGGTCAGGGCGCGGCGGACCGAATTCGGGAGCCCGAAGCGCAGGGCGCGCCGTCGGCGCGTTTTCGGGGCGAGGTCGGCCAGCACTGCGAACTCCTCGATGAGACTCGGCTTTCGTTGCTGACCTGTACGCAAAGGTAACATGCGCCCAGACCGGACAAAACCGGGCGGACGCGTGAAACACGCGTCCGCCCCGGTAACGACTGTGAGATCGCCCCGCGGGAGTCAGCCCTCCGAGGCGTCCGCTCCCTGTTCTTCCTTCGCGATCTGCGCGCGGACATCGTCCATGTCGAGGTCCTTCACCTGCCGGATGACCTCCTCCAGAGCCTCTCCGGGCAGCGCGCCCGGCTGGTTGAACAGGAGGATGCCGTCGCGGAAGGCCATGAGCGTGGGAATCGACTGGATGCCGGCGGCGGCGGACAGCTCCTGCTGGTCCTCGGTGTCGATCCTCCCGAAGACGACGTCCTCGTGCTTCTCACTGGACGACTCGTACGTCGGCGCGAACTGCTTGCAAGGACCACACCACTCGGCCCACCAGTCGACCAGCACGATCTCGTTGCCGGTGACCGTCTCCTCGAAGCTGTCCTTGGTAAGTTCAACCGTGGCCATCGATGGCCGCCTTCCTGTCTTGGCTCTTGTGCTGCTATCCGGGCAACGATAGTGGCACCGTCCGTATTCCGCCCGAGGTCGGCGCGAGGCGCATACCACGTCTGGCAGGCTATAGGGCATGGATCTGGCCTCCACCATTCAGAACATTGAACGCTCCTCGTCGGCGCTGACGACCCAGTCGCTCACCCGCATGGACGAACGACTGCCCTGGTTCCGCGAGCTGCCGGCCGAGCAGCGCTCGATGGTGACACTGGTGGCCCAGGCCGGGGTCCGGCAGTTCCTGGAGTGGCTGCGCTCCGGGGGCGACGACCTGGGCTCGTCCGACATGGTCTTCGAGGCCGCCCCGGTCGAACTGGCCCGCGCGATCAGCCTCCAGCACACCGTGGCCCTGATACAGGTGGTCATCGACGTGGTCGAGGAGCAGGTCCCGGCGCTGGCCGCCGACGACGAGGAGAAGGCCCTGCGGGAGTCGGTCCTGCGGTTCTCCCGCGAGATCGCCTTCGCGGCCGCCCGCGTCTACGCCCGCGCCGCCGAGACCCGCGGCGCCTGGGACGCCAGGCTCCAGGCGATGCTGGTCGATTCGCTGCTGCGGGGCGACTCCTCCGACGAGCTGATCGGGCGCGCCGCGGCGCTCGGCTGGTCGGAGACGCAGTCCATCACCGTGGTGTGCGGCAACACCCCCGGCGGCGAGGCCACGCTCGTGCTCCACAGCGTCCAGCGCGCCGCGCGCCGGCTCGGGCTCGACGTGCTCGCCGGGGTCCACGGTGCCCGCCTGGTGATCCTGCTCGGCGGCGTGGGCGGGCCGATGGAGATCGTCGAGAAGCTCACCGGCCAGTTCGGCGAGGGCCCCATCGTGGTCGGACCGACCGTGAACGGCCTCGCCGAGGCTTCGACCTCGGCGCTGGCCGCGGTCGCCGGGCACCGGGCGGCCCCGGCCTGGCCCGACGCGCCGCGCCCGGTGACGGCCACCCAGTTGCTGCCCGAACGGGCCGTCGCCGGCGACGAGGCCGCCCGGCGCCATCTGCGCGAGGTCGTGTACGTGACGCTCCGCCGCGCCGGCGGGGAGCTGCTGGAGACCATGGACGCGTTCATCGCCTCCGGCGGGGTCCTGGAGGGCACGGCCAGGGAGTTGTACGTGCACCCGAACACCGTGCGGTACCGCCTGCGCCGGATTCAAGAGGTGACCGGTTTCTCCCCCACCGACCCCCATGAGGCGTTCGTACTGCGTGTGGGGTTGACCATAGGACGCCTGGAGACCGCTCCGGGAGCCCGGCGTTCCCGCAGTTGACAACGATCGTTGTAGACTTCCCACAAGAACCGGGCGGGCTTTCGGTCTCCCCGCCGCTCCCGTTTCGGGTGTTCACTGAGCGAAGGTCTAAGTGTGCTTGCCATTCTCGCTCCCGGGCAGGGCTCCCAGAAGCCCGGGTTCCTCACGCCATGGATCAATTCGGATCCCTCCGCGGCCGGTCGGCTGCGCGAGTGGTCCGAACTAGCGGACCTCGACCTGGTGCGCCTCGGCACCGAAGCCGACCAGGCCGAGATCACCGACACCGCCAACACGCAGCCGCTGCTGGTCGCCGCCGGGCTCCTGGCGGCCGAACGGCTCCCGGTCGCCGCGGCGAGCGTCGTCGCCGGGCACTCGGTGGGCGAACTCACCGCCGCCGCCCTGGCCGGGATCCTCACCCCCGAGGCCGCTGTCGAGCTGGCCGCGGTCCGCGGCCGGGAGATGGCCGCCGCCTGCGACCTCGAGCCGACCACCATGGCCGCCGTACTCGGCGGTGCGGAGGCCGACGTCCTGGCCGCCATCGAGGCCGCCGGCGCCTGGCCGGCCAACCGCAACGGCGCCGGCCAGATCGTCGCCGCCGGTCCGGTCGCCGCGATCGAGAAGCTCACCGAGAAGGCCCCCGAGCGCGCCCGGATCATCCCGCTGAAAGTCGCCGGCGCCTTCCACACCCCGCACATGGCCCCCGCCAGGGCCGCCCTCGAAGCGGCCGCCGGCGGGATCGGCACCGCCGATCCCGAGCGGACGTTCCTGTCCAACCTCGACGGAAAAGCCGTCGAAGGCGGAGCGCAGGCCCTCGGTCGGCTGGTCGAGCAGGTCACGTCTCCGGTCCGGTGGGACGCCTGCATGGGTACCCTGGGAGACCTGGGCGTCACGGCGGTCATCGAACTGCCTCCGGCAGGGACGCTCACCGGGTTGGCCAAGCGGGCTCTCAAGGGCGTTGAGCGACTCAACGTCAACACCCCCGAGGACCTCCAGGCCGCCGCCGAACTCGCCGCCAGTGAAGGAGTCCAGTGAGCGCCAACGGTTCCCGCGTCATCAGCGTCGGCCACTACCAGCCCGAGAAGGTCCTGACCAACGACGACCTCGCCAAGATGGTCGACACCAGCCACGAGTGGATCGTCAGCCGGGTCGGCATCGAGGAGCGCCGCATCGCCGCCGAGGACGAGACCGTCGCCGACATGGCCGTAGGCGCCTCGCGCCGGGCCCTCGCGGACGCCGGCCTCGGCCCCGGCGACATCGACATGATCATCGTCGCGACCGTCTCGGCCAAGGACGTCTGCCCGAACACCGCCTGCCGGATCGCCGACACCCTCGGGGTCGCCGCGCCCGCCGCGATCGACGTCAACACCGCCTGCTCGGGCTTCGAGTACGCCCTGGCCCAGGCCGACATGGCGATCAGGACCGGGGGCGCCACCCGCGCGCTGGTGGTCGGCGCCGAGAAGCTGACGGCGGTCACCGACTGGGAGGACCGGTCCTCGTGCGTGCTGTTCGGCGACGGGGCCGGAGCGGTCGTCGTGGAGGGCACCGACGACCCCGATCTGGCCGTCAGCCCCGTGGTGTGGGGCTCCGAACCGTCGATGAGCGATGTGATCCGCATCGAGGAGGACGCGCCGTACATCAAGCAGGCCGGCCAGACCGTGTTCCGCTGGGCCACCACCCAGTTGGCCCCCCTCGTGGAGAAGGTCGCCGAGTCCGCCGACGTCAAACTGTCGGATCTGGCCGCATTCATCCCCCACCAGGCGAACCTGCGCATCATCCAGGGCATCGCCAAGCGCCTCGACTTCGGCGACGACTGCGTCGTCGCCGATGACATCATCTACTCCGGCAACACCTCGGCGGCATCGGTGCCGCTGGCGTTGTCGAAGCTGATCCAGGATGGCAAGATCGCCTCCGGCGCCCCGATCCTTCTGTTCGGGTTCGGCGGCGGGCTCACCTACGCCGGGCAAGTCATCCGCTGCCCGTAACAACCGAGAGGAAATAACTCATGGCTCTGTCTCGTGACGAGATCCGCGAAGGACTGTCCGACATCCTCGAAGAGGTCGCGGGTGTCAACCCCGACGACGTCGCGGACGACAAGTCCTTCACCGACGATCTCGACGTCGACTCGCTTGCGATGGTCGAGGTCGTGGTGGCCGCCGAGGAGAAGTTCGGCGTGAAGATTCCCGACGACGAGGTCGCCAACCTGAAGAACGTCGGCGACGCCGTCTCCTACATCGAGAAGGGTTGATGTGACAGAGGTAGTCGTCACCGGGCTCGGCGCGACCACTCCCCTCGGCGGGGACGTGGCGTCGACCTGGGAAGCACTCGTGGCCGGGAGATCGGGTGTGGGCCCGCTCGAACAGGAGTGGGCGCAGGAGCTTCCGGTGCGCATCGCCGCGCAACTGGTCGTCGAGCCCTCCGAGGTGCTGCCTCGGGTGAGGCTGCGCCGCCTCGACCGCTCCGAGCAGATCGCACTCATCGCCTCCCAGCAGGCGTGGGAGGACGCGGGTCTGAGCGACGACCTCGACACCGAACGCCTCGGGGTGGTGTTCGGTTCCGGCATCGGCGGCGCGCTGACACTGCTGGAGCAGGACGACATCCTCGAGGAGAAGGGCGCCCGACGGGTATCGCCGTTCACCGTGCCGATGCTCATGCCCAACGGCCCGGCGGCCGTGGTCGGCCTGGAGTTCGGCGCCCGGGCCGGGGTCCACGCCCCGACCAGTGCCTGCGCCACCTCGGCCGAGGCGATCTCCTGGGCGACCGACATGATCCGAGCCGGCCGCTCCGACGTCGCCATCGCCGGCGGCGCCGAAGCGGTCATCGGCGGCCTGCCGATGGCGGGCTTCGCGTCGATGAAGGCCATGTCGACCCGCAACGACGAGCCCGAGCGGGCCTCCCGGCCGTGGGACACCGACCGCGACGGCTTCGTCATGGGCGAGGGCGCCGGGGCGCTGGTGCTCGAGCGCCGGGAGCACGCCGAGGCCCGCGGAGCGACGATCTACGCGGTCATCGCCGGATCGGGCATGACCTCGGACGGCTTCGACATCGTGCAGCCCGATCCCGAATGCCACGGCGGCGGGCGCGCCATGCGCGCGGCCATCCGGCAGGCCGGGGTCGACAAGCGGGACGTCGGCCACGTCAACGCCCACGCCACCTCGACCCCGGTCGGGGACATGGCCGAGGTCAAGGGCGTCAAGCGGGAGATCGGCGACCACGTGGTGCTCACCGGGACGAAGTCCATGACCGGGCACCTGCTAGGCGGCGCCGGCGCGGTCGAGTCGATCGCGACGATCATGGCCCTCCACGATGGTGTCATCCCACCCACCATCAACCTGGAGAATCCCGACCCGGAGCTCGATCTCGACGTGGCCGCCAACGAGGCCCGCAAGGTCGACCTCGTCGCCGCGATCAACACCGGTTTCGGGTTCGGCGGGCACAATGCCGCCGTGCTGTTCACGAAGCCGTGAGGTCGAGCGACCTGAAGCAGGGAACCCGGCCGTAGGTGACCATGCCTTGGGCCCCACCGCATTGCGGTGGGGCCCTTTGTTATCGCCCGATCGTCCGCTGGTGACGCCCGAGGTCGAGCGCGGGCTTAGGCTGTGGAGAGGAAACCCACACCCGACCTCACCCGGAGACCCGCATGGCGGCAACACCCAAGGCGACGCGTCCGCCGTCGACATCCGCCCCACCCTCCCCGATGACCAAGTCGGAGCGCTCATTGGCGCCCGACATCGCCAGAGGCGCGATGCTGCTGTTCATCGCCCTGG
Source organism: Glycomyces xiaoerkulensis (assembly GCF_002798405.1). Taxonomy (GTDB): domain Bacteria; phylum Actinomycetota; class Actinomycetes; order Mycobacteriales; family Micromonosporaceae; genus Glycomyces; species Glycomyces xiaoerkulensis. The sequence continues at coordinate 180,232 of NZ_PGGV01000004.1, forward strand.
CCAACGTCCCCCTCCACCTGTCGGGCCACTCGGTCGACCAGTACGGCTATTTCGCCGACGCCTCGGCCCCCGACCGGATAGCGCTGTTCGTCGAGCAGCTCCTGGTCGCCGAGCGGTCGCGGCCGATGTTCGCCATCCTCTACGGCTTCGGCTTCGCGGTGATGGCCTCGCGGATGTCCGCGCGCGGCATGGGGGCCAAGGGCGTCCGCAAGGTCCTGCGGCGCCGCTCGTGGTGGCTGATCGCGTTCGGCTTCGCGCACGCCTGCCTGCTGTTCTTCGGCGACATCCTCGCCCCCTACGGCGCCACCGGGCTCATCGCGCTCGGCTTCGTCCACCTGTCGGACAAGGCGCTGCGGCGCTGGCTGCTGATCAGCACGGCCTATGTGACGGTCGTCGGCATCCCGGTGTTCACCCTCGCATACGGCCCAGGGAGCGGGCCGCCGGTCCCGGTCGGCCTGCCGGCGTACGCGGATCAACTGCTGACGGGCGCGATCGGGGCCATCGGGGCCACCGTCGCGGCGGTGGTGCTGGCGATATTCGTTCCACTGGTGATCGTCGGCATGATGCTCCAGCGGTCCGGCTGGATCGACCACCCCGAGCGGCACCTGCCGAAGCTGCGGCGCGTCTTCGTCTCCGGCATGGCGGTCAACGTCCTCAGTTCGCTGCCGATCGCGCTGGTGGCCCTCGAGGCCTGGCGGCCCTCCGAGGCGCTCTACCGCGTCGCCGTGGGGGTGACGCTGCTGGGCGGCATGTACGCCGGGCTCGGCTACATCTGCGGGTTCGCGCTGCTGGCGCACCGCCGGCGTTCGCGCGGCCGGCGCGGCGTCCCCGGGGCGGCCGCGGCACTGGGCGAGCGCTCGCTGACGTCCTATCTGCTGCAGTCGGTCATCATGGCGCCGCTACTGGCGGTGTGGGGCCTCGGATTCGGCGAGGGCATGGGCTACCTGGCCGCGTTCGGCGTCGCCGCCGCCGCGTGGGCGGCGACGATCGCCTTCGCGGTGGCACTGGACCGGGCCGGCAGGCGCGGTCCGTTCGAGGCCGTGCTGCGGCGGCTCACCTACGGCTCCGCCCGGTCGGGTTAGGCGGCGGCCGGTCGCGGATGGAGGCGGGCCGCATCGTGAGTAGGCTTCTGATGACTCGCCTGGAGAGGAGCGCCCTGTTGATCCGTGTGCTCATCGTCGACGACGAGGCCCTCATACGCTCGGGGTTCACCCACATCCTCGACACCGCCGAGGACATCGAGGTGGTCGACGCCGTCTCGGGCGCAGAGGCGATGGACAAGATCATCGCGCTCCGCCCCGACGTGGTCCTGCTCGACATCCGCATGCCCGACGTCGACGGCCTGGCCATCCTCGAGCGGCTGCGGGACCTGTCGCGGCCGCCGGTCACGGCGGTGCTGACCACCTTCGACACCGACGAGTACGTCGACGCGGCCCTCCGGCTCGGAGCCGCCGGGTTCCTGCTCAAGGACACCGACCCGGAGCATCTGATCTTCCAGGTGCGGTCGCTGATGACCGACGGCTCGGCCCTGTCGTCGAAGGTCACCCGGACGATCATCGCCGGCTACCTGTCGGGCGCCGCCCCGGTCCAGCCGAATCCGCTGGTAGAGCGGCTCACCGCCCGCGAGCGCGACATCCTGGTGCTGCTGGCGCAGGGCCGGTCGAACGCCGAGATCTCGGCGGAGGTGTTCCTGGGGGTGGGCACGGTCAAGGACCACGTAAGCTCGATCCTCACCAAGCTCGAGGTCTCCAACCGGGTGCAGGCGGCGCTGATCGCCGAGCGCTCCGGGCTGCTGGCCGACCGGGCCGGGCCGTGAGCCTCCGGGCGGTACCGCAGTGGGCCTACGACGCGGCGGTCCTGGCGGTGGCCGCGGTCCACCTGCTGGTGGTGATCCGGATACACAACCAGCCCGCGGCGGCGTTCGCGATCGCCGGGGTGGCCGCCCTGGTCTTCCGCCGCCGGTTCCCGCTGCCGGTGTTCCTGGTGACGCTGCCGGCGGCGGCGATGGTGACCGAGAAGGTCGCCTCGCTGCTGGCGATCTACGCGCTCGCCTACCGCGCCCGCACTCGGTGGATCCCGATCGCGGCGATCGGGCTGCTCACCGCCGCGTTCTGCTATTCCGACCCGGAGCTGTGGCGGTACCTGGCCGAATCCCCGGGGTCCGGCTCCGGGCCGGAGTTCTTCCTGTGGATGAGCCGCGACGAGGTCGCCGGGGTGCGGCGGGTCCTCTACTACTGGGCGATCTCGACCGTCCCGGCGACGCTCGGCTATCTGATGCGGACGCGGCGCATGCTCTACGACCGGATCGAGGAGATCTCCGAGGCCCGCGAGCACGAGCAGCGGCTGCTGCTGCAGCAGGCGCTCGCGGCGGACCGGGCGCAGTTGTCGAGGGAGATGCACGACGTGGTCTCGCACCAGGTGAGTCTGATCGCGGTGCAGGCGGGGGCGCTGCGGATGCAGGCGAAGGACGACCGGACCCGGGAGGCGGCCTCCACGATCCGGCGGCTGAGCGTCCGCACGCTCGAGGAGCTGCGGCACATGGTGCGGGTGCTGCGGGCCTCGGGCATCCGGGCGACCGAGCTGACCCCGCAGCCGACGATCGCGGAGATCGAGTCGCTGGTCGGCGGCAGCGGCATCGAGGCGGGCCTGGTGATCGAGGACCTGCCCGAGCTCGAGCCGCCGGGGCAGCGGGCGGTGTACCGGGCGGTGCAGGAGGCGCTCACCAATGTCCGCAAGCACGCGCCGGGGGCGAGCGCGCGGGTGCGCATCGGCCCGGTGGCAGAGGACGTCGAGGTCGAGGTGGTCAACTCCGCGCCGACGCGGCCGGTGGTGGATCTGCCGAGTTCCCGGCACGGCCTGATGGGGCTGCGGCAGCGGGCCGAGCTGCTGGGCGGGAGCCTCGACTACGGCCCGACCGGCGAGGGCGGCTGGAGGCTGCGGCTGCGGCTGCCGGCCGCGGTCACCAGCGGTGACCGGTGAGGCGCTCGTAGGCGGCCACGTAGCGGGCGCGGGTGGCGTCGACGACCTCGCCGGGGATCTCGGGGGCCGGGCCGGTTCCGGGCTTCCAGCCGGTCGAGCGGGCCCAGTCGCGCACGTACTGCTTGTCGAACGAGGCCTGGGGGCGGCCCGGCTCCCAGGCGGCGGCGTCCCAGAACCGGGAGGAGTCGGAGGTGAGGACCTCGTCGGCCAGGCGGAGCGTGCCTTGGTCGTCGGTGCCGAACTCGAGTTTGGTGTCGGCGATGACGATGCCGCGCTCGGCGGCGATCTCGGCCCCGCGCCGGTAGACGGCGAGGGTGAGGTCGCGGACGAGTCCGGCCCGGTCGGCGCCGAGGTCGTCGGCGACCTTTTCGAAGGTGATCGCCGCGTCGTGCTCGCCGTCGGGGGCCTTGGTGGTGGGGGTGAAGATCGGTTCGGGCAGCCGGGAGCCGTCCACCAGGCCGGGCGGCAGCTCGACGCCGCAGACCGTTCCGGTGGCGTCGTATTCGGCCAGGCCGGAGCCGGTGAGGTAGCCGCGCGCGATGGCCTCGACCGGGAGCATGTCGAGCCGGCGCACCCGGAGGGCGCGGCCGGCGAACTCGGGGGGCACGTCGGTGGTGGAGACGAGCTGGTTCGGGACGAGGTCGGCCAACTGCTCGAACCACCACAGGCTCAAGGCGGTCAGGAGCTTGCCCTTGTCGGGGATCTCGGTGGGGAGGACGACGTCGTAGACGCTGATGCGGTCGGAGGCGACGAGGATCAGGTCGTCGCCGTCGGCGTAGAGGTCGCGGACTTTGCCTCGGTAGATCGGCTTCACCGGTTCATTACAGCAGGCCGGTGTCCGTCGGACGTCTGTTTCGCACGTCGTCTGTGCCGAGCGACACCTGCCGTGCGGCGCGGTCGCGGCGTAGGCTGGGGCCGTGACTTCCGAACAGCCCAAGGGACGCCGGATGCTGCGTCTCGAAGTGCGCAACGCCGAGACCCCGATCGAGCGGAAACCCTCCTGGATCAAGGTCAAGGCCAGAACCGGGCCGGAGTACACCGAGCTCCAGCGCCTGGTCAAGGACGAAGGCCTGCACACGGTCTGCCAGGAGGCGGGTTGTCCCAACATCTACGAGTGCTGGGAGGACCGCGAGGCGACGTTCCTCATCGGCGGGTCGCAGTGCACGCGCCGGTGCGACTTCTGCCAGATCGACACCGGCAAGCCCTCCCCGCTCGACCGCGACGAGCCGCGCCGCGTGGCCGAGTCGGTCGAGAAGATGGGCCTGCGGTACGCCACCGTCACCGGGGTGGCCCGCGACGACCTCGACGACGGCGGCGCCTGGCTCTACGCCGAGACCGTCCGCCGGATCCACGACGCCCTCCCCGGCTGTGGGGTGGAGCTGCTCATCCCCGACTTCAACGCCGAGCCCGAGCAGCTCGCCGAGGTATTCTCCTCCCGGCCCGAGGTGCTGGCGCACAACGTCGAGACCGTGCCGCGCATCTTCAAGCGGATCCGGCCCGCGTTCGATTACGACCGCTCGCTCGGGGTGCTCACGCGCGCCCGCGAGGACGGCCTGGTCACCAAGTCGAATCTGATCCTCGGCATGGGCGAGACCCGCGAGGAGATCTCGCAGGCGCTGCGCGATCTGCACGGGGCCGGCTGCGAGCTGGTCACCATCACCCAGTACCTGCGTCCGACCCAGCGGCACCACCCGGTCGACCGGTGGGTCAAGCCCGAGGAGTTCACCGAGCTGTCGGCGGAGGCCGAGGAGATCGGCTTCGCCGGGGTCATGAGCGGGCCGCTGGTGCGCTCCTCGTACCGGGCCGGGCGACTGTACCGGCAGGCGATGGACGCCCGGGCCGAAGCCCTCGCCTGAGGGCGCCGACCGCACACTAGACTGGTAGCCATGGCAAAGCAGCAGGGAAAAGAGACATTCGGGTCACGTCTGAAGACCATCGGGATGGCCTTCAAATTCACGGCCCAGCGGGACAAATGGTTCCTGCCGGTCGAGGCCGCGGCGATCCTGCTGCCGTTCATCGCCGTCACCGCGCTGGTCATCTTCGGCGGTTTCTCGCTGATCTGGTTCGCCAGTGCGGTGTTCGTGGCGCTGCTGGCCGCGATGATCGTGCTGAACATGCGCACCAGCAAGGTGGTGAACCGGGAGGCGGTGGGCCGGCCGGGCGCCGCCTTCGCGCTCATCGACGGTATGCGCGGGTGGCACGTCACCGCGGGCGTCGCGGCCGTCTCCGAGACCCAGATGGTGCACCGCGCGGTCGGCAAGCCGGGCGTGGTGCTGCTGGGCGAGGGGGGCGGCAAGGTCCGCAAGCTGCTCGGGCAGGAGAAGAAGCGGATCTCCCGCGTGGTCGGCTCGACGCCGATCTACACCTTCACCGTCGGTGAGACCCAGAACGACGACCTGTCGGTCACGAACGTGCGCAAGCGCCTGTCGCGGCTGCCGCGCAACGTCAGCGCCAAGGACGCCAACCATGTGGTCAAGCGCCTGGACGCGCTGGGCATGGGCATGGGTATCCCGAAGGGGCCGATGCCGACCAGTGCCAATCAGGGCCGCGCCGCGCGCCGGGCGATGCTCCGCGGCCGGTAGACGAAGACGCCGAAGGCGGGCCGAGCCGGTGGCTCGGCCCGCCTTCGCTGCGTCTGCGGGTTCGGGGAGGCCGGGTCAGAACATTTCGCCGCTGTCGCGGCGGCGGCGCCATCGTTCTTCCATGCGGGAGGTGAAGCCGCCGGGTTTGGGGGCGCTGTTTCCTCCGCTGCCGGTGGTGCGGCTGGCCTTGCCGTCGACGGCCTGGAGCTTGCCGGTGGTGCCGCGTCGCTGGGCCCAGAGGCCGATGATGAGACCAGTGAACATGAGCACTGCGCCGACGGGAGCGCCCCAGATGGCGGCGCCTGCGATGACGGTGCCGACGACGACGCCGATCCCAATGACGGTGACCACGCCGGCCACGATGAGGCGGCGGCGGGTCACATGCGCCGGATCCTGGGCGCGCACAGCAGAGGCGAACTGCGGGTCTTCAGACAAGGACTGTTCGATTTCCTCGAACAGGCGCTGTTCGTGATCGGAGAGCGGCACGACACTCCTCCTGCGCTAGTCTCGGCAGGTCCGCCGCTCGGCGGGCCTTAGTGCTTGTGCATTCAAGTCTACGAGCCTTTCGCCCGGGGCGAAAGGCGGTTCGTCCTTGAATCTGTCCCTCGCAACCCTACTGAGCGTGGATACCCTCGCGAGCTCGGTCTTATGCTTCCCGCTTCGTTCCCGGTGTCCCATCACGACTCCGAGCGGCGCAGTCGCCCGCCCGAGCGGATCGAGTCCTTGCCGAACCGGGCGGCGGCGTCGTCGATGGCGGCCTCTATCTCGCGCCAGCCGCGGTCGGGCTCGTCGAGGGCGACCTGGCGGCCGACGGCGGCGTATTCGACCAGGTGGTCGAGCCGGACGCCGATGAGCCGGACGGGCGCGGTCGCGGCCTCGTCGGCGAGCTCGCGGGCGGCGGCGTGGATCTCCTGGCCGACGTCGGTCGGGGCCGGGAGCATGCGGGAGCGGGTGATGGTCTTGAAGTCGCCGAAGCGGAGCTTGACGGTCACACCGCGGCCGGCGAGCCCTCGGGTCCGCGCGCGGGAGGCGACCTTGCGGGACAGTTCCAGCAGCGTGGGGCCCCAGATCGAGGCGTCGGGGGCGTCGTGGCCGAAGGTGGTCTCGTTGCTGATGGACTTCTCGACCCGCTCGGGGCGGACCGGCCGCGGGTCGATGTTCCGCGCCAGCGCGTGCAGGTGTTCGGCGCTCGCGGTGCCGACCGAGGCGGCGAGCCGGTCGACCGAGAGCCGGGCGATGTCGCCGACGGTGCGCATGCCGAGCCGGCCGAGTTTCTGGGCGGTCTTCTCCCCGATGCCCCACACCGACCGGATCGGGAGGGGGTGCAGGAACCGCAGCTCGGTCTCGCGCGGGACGATGCCGAGGCCGTCGGGCTTGGCGTGCTCGGAGGCCAGCTTGGCGAGGAACTTGGTGGAGGCGATGCCGACGGTGCAGGTGATGCCGTGCTCGTCGCGGACGCGGGCCCTGATGGTGCGGGCGATCTGGGCGGGGGTGCCGATCATGCGGCGGGCGCCGGCGACGTCGAGGAAGGCCTCGTCGACCGAGATCGGTTGGACGTGGGGGGTGTACTCGCGGAAGATCGCCATGACCGACCGGGAGACCGCCCCGTAGGAGGCGGTGGGTTTCATGAACACGCCGCGCGGGCAGCGGCGGCGGGCGACGGCGGTGGGCAGCGCGGAGTGGACGCCGTACTCGCGGGCTTCGTAGGAGGCGGCCGCGACCACGCCGCGGGGTCCGAGGCCGGCGATGATGACCGGTTTGCCGCGCAGGCTCGGGTCGCGGGCGATCTCGACGGACGCGAAGAACGCGTCCATGTCGACATGAAGGATATTCACTCCCTCATCGGACAATCCGGGACCGAAGAAATCGGACTCTACACTGGCCACGCCCGTATCGTAGCCAGCGCTTCCGACACTCGCTGTATTGAACGCCGAGGTGCTCCCCGCCCACGCGCGGGGCTCGATCGCCCGCGAGGCGCTCAGCCGGGCCGGTAGGTCCACAGCGGGACGGCCATCTCGGCGGCGGTGAGGCCGCCGTGCTGGCCGATCAGGCGGGCGATGTGCGGCGGCTCCCCTTCGACGCCGACCACGGCGAAGGTCTCGCTGCAGGCGACCACCAGGTCGCCGATGCGCTCCCGGCTGTCGTCGGTGGTCTCGGGACCGAACCATCCGCGGTCGATCGCCTCGTCGCGCCCGATGATCTCGGCCCGCCCGGCGACCGCCTCGCTCCAGGCGGCGGTCACCTCGTCGGCGGCTCCCGGTTCGACGTGCAGGTACCGCATCCGGCCGTCCCCGGCGACGGCCTCGACCCCGGCGAGCAGCTCGGGGCGCTCGTCCACGTGCAGGCGCTCGGTCAGGTTGACCATGCCGTGGTCGGCGGTCACCAGCAGCGCGGCATCGCGCGGCAGGTCGGTCAGGAGGTCGTCGACGGTCGCCGCGACCGAGGCGACCGCGTGCAGCCATTCGGGCGAGCCGATCCCGTGGAAGTGCCCGGCGGTGTCGACGTTCGGCAGGTAGGAGTAGACCAGGCTGCGGTCGCCGCGGGACAGCGCGTTCAGCGTCTCGGCGGCGACCTCTCCGGGGGTGGTGGCCGGCAGCCAGTCGGCGCCGCGGTAGATGGCCCGGGTCAGGCCCGTGTCGCGGAAGGCCCCGTTGGAGACGGCGGTGCACGCGACCCCGTCGGCGGCGGCCCGTTCGAAGACCGTGGGATGGGGCTGCCAGGTCTCGGGCTCGGGTCCGCCCTCCCAGCGGATGTGGGTCACCAGGTCCCCGGTCTCGGGGACCCGCAGCGTGAAACCGATGATGCCGTGCCGCCCCGGCGGCATCCCGCAGGCCAGCGAGGCCAGGCTGATCGGCGTCGAGGAGGGCACGGTCGCCGTGATCGGGGCGAGGGTCCCCAGTTCGCCGTTGTGGATCGCCTCGACCGTCGCGCTCGCCTGCGCGGCCTGTCGCAGCAGGTGGTACCCGAAACCGTCGAGCAGCAGCACCGCGATGCGGCGCACCCCCTCGAGCCGCCCGTCGCGCAGGAGCAGCGCCTCGCCGTCGCCGGGCACCCCGAGGGCCGCCAGCGCGGCGGGCATGACGTCGGCGAGGGTGCCGGTGGCGTAGGCGGGCCGCATGGCCTCCAGGTGCGGGCTCGAGCGCATGGCCCGAGGCTAGCCGGTGGCCGCGTGCGGCTCGCCCACGGTGCCGGTGTCGGGTCAGGCCGAGGCGCCGGCCGGTTCACGGCGTTCGCCGGCCCGCTCCCGGCCCGGTGGCCGGGCGGTGGGGCCGGGCCACCACATGCGCTCCCCGATCCACAGCGTCAGGGCCGGGACCAGGAGGCTGCGGACGATGATCGCGTCCACCAGCACGCCGAGCGCCACCACGACGCCGATCTGCATCAGGAAGGTGAGCGGCATCAGCGCCAGTACCGCGAAGGTGGCGGCCAGGACCAGCCCGGCCGAGGTGATGACCCCGCCGGTGAGGGTGAGCGACCGGAGGACGCCGACGCGGTGGCCCCACGCGGGGACCTCCTCTCGGGCGCGGGTCATCAGGAAGATCGTGTAGTCGACCCCCATCGCCACCAGGAACAGGAAGCCCAGCAGGAAGAAGCTGTAGTCGACCGTGCCGTGGCCGAGGGCGTCGAGGACGAGTCCGGCGGCGCCGACGGCGGCGGCGTAGGACAGGACGGTGCACAGGGTGAGCACCACCGCCGCCGTCACGGCCCGCAGCAGGGCCCCGATCACCGCGAGGACCACGGCGAAGATGAGCGGGATCAGCAGCGCCGCGTCGCGGGCGTTGGCCTCGTCGAGATCGAGGCGGGTGGCGGTCGCGCCGCCGACCAGGGCGTCGGCGGCGGTGTCGTCCAGTGCGGCCCTCAGTTCGGCCACGGTGTCCTGGGCGGCGGCGGTGGAGGCCTCGTCGACCAGGACCGCGTCGATGCGGACCCAGTCCGAGGTGGGCGAGGCCTGCGGCTCGGGCACTCGGGCCACGCCGTCGTCGGCGTCGAGGACGGCGGTCACCGCCTCGGCCTCGGAGGCGGGGGCGTAGACCTCGGCGGGGCTGCCCGCGCCCGCCGGGAAGTGCTCGGCCATCCGGTCGGCGACGCGCTGGGACTCGGTCTCGGTGGTGAGGATCCGGGACTGGTCGAGCCCGGCCGAGACGCCGGTCGCGCCGACGGCGAGGGCGCCCAGGCCGAGCGCGACCGCGGCCGCGACGGTGCGGGGCCGCGCCGAGACCAGGCGGGCCACGCCGCCCCAGATGCGGTGGCGGCGCTGGGCCGGCACCAGGTCCTCGCCGGGTTCGTGGCGCGGGATCACCGGCCAGAACACGGCCCGGCCGAAGAGCGTCAGGGCCGCCGGCAGGAGCGTGGTCGAGGCGAGCACGGCGCTGACGACGCCGACGATGAGCACCGGGCCGAGGGCGGCGGTGCTGGAGACCGCGGCCAGCGGCAGGACCGCGAGCGCGAGCACGACGGTCCCGGCCGAGGCGGCCACGGCCGGGAGGGTGCGCGAGAGGGCCTCGCTCATGGCCTCGAACCGGTCGGCCCGCCGCCGCAGCTCTTCCCGGTAGCGGGAGACGAGCAGGAGGGTGTAGTTGGTGGAGGCGCCGAATACCAGCACCGTCAGCACACCGGTGTTCTGGTTGTTGAGGGTGGCCCCGGCGTACTCGCCGAGCAGGTAGGCCGCGCCGGAGGCGAGCTGGGAGGCGATCGCGATGCCGGACAGCGGGAGGAGCAGCAGCAGCGGGGATCGGTAGCTGAGGGCGAGGACGAGCGCGACCACGCCGACGCTCATCCAGGTGAGCGGGCCGTCGAGCTGCGAGAACGCCTCCTCCATGTCGGCGGCGATCGCGGCCTCGCCGGTGAAGCCGGCTTCGAGGGAGCTCGGGAGGCCGTCTTCGACGATGGCGTCGGCGTCGGCGATGACGGCGTTGTCTTCGTCCTCGATGGCGGCGGCGTCGACGGGGACGGCGAGCATGAGCGCCCGTCCGTCCTCGGACGGGACGGGTCCGGCGGTGGTCTCGCCCGGTGCGGCCAGGTCGTCGAGGGCGGCGCGGTCGGCTTCGACGGCCGCGTATTCGGCGTCGCCTACCTGCTCTTCGGCGGTGTAGAGCACCAGGAGTCCGGCGGTGTCGGAGTCGTCGAACTCGGCTTCGGCCAGTTCCATGGCGCGGGTGGATTCGGCGTCGGCCGGCAGCCAGTTGACCCGGCTGTCGTCGACGGCGCCGGACAGTTGCGGTCCGAGGGTGAAGCCGACGGCGGCGAGGGCGGCCCACAGGGCCAGGGCGGGCCACCGGCCGCGTCGGGTGCCCGCGAACGCGAGCTTCGAGCGCTTCGGGGGTGCGGGAGACATCAGCGGTTTCCTTTCGGTGGAACGGATCGTCACCTCGAATCTCGGCCCGGTAAGCCGAATCCACATCGGCCCGGCAGCGTGCCTCCCCGTACGCCGCAGCGACTATGGCACGGTCGAGCATCATGGACTCGCCACCTGATCGCGGCCCGGAGGAGATCGCCATAGGCACCACCCCCGTGGAGGTGGACGAAGCGCTGCTCGAAAGGGTCCTCAGGATCTCGGGAGCCCGCACTGTGCGGGATGCGGTGGACTCGGCCCTGCGCGAGTACATCGAGCGCCGCGAACGAATTGCGCCGGAGCCGGGCGCATCACGCTCAAGGATCGGCAATCGGCGTTCGAGCGGCCGTGGAAGGTTTCAGGGTTCGGGGACTTCCAGGCCCGATCGGTAGGCGATGGCGACCAGGCCGGCCCGGTCCCTCGCCTCCAGCTTGGACAGCAGGCGGCCCACGTGGGTGCGCACGGTGGCGGGGCTGATGAACAGGTGGCCGCCGATCTCGTCGTTGGTCAGCCCGGTCGCCACCCAGCGGAGGATCTCCAGTTCGCGTTCGGTCAGCTCCCCCAGCCTCGGGTGGGGCCTGCCGGGACCGGTCCGGTTCTCGGCATGGGCGTCGATCACCTTGCGGGTCACGTCCGGAGACAGCAGCGAGTCTCCCGCCGCCGCCAGCCGCACCGCCCGCAGGATCTCGGCGGGGTCGGTGTCCTTCATGACGAACCCGGCCGCACCGTTCGAGAGGGCCTCGAAGATGTAGGAGTCGATCTCGAAGGTCGTCATCATGACCACGCGCGTCCGGTCCAGGCCGGAGTCGCGGCCGATGCGCCGCAGCACTTCGAGGCCGTCGACGCCGGGCATGCGGACGTCCAGCAGCGCCACGTCGGGCCTGATCCGGCGGATCTGCTCCCAGGCCTCTTCGCCGTCGGTGGCCTCGGCGGCCAGGCGCACGTCCGGTTCCTCGGCGACGAGGGTGCGCAGCGCCATCCTGATCAGGTCCTGGTCGTCGGCGACCACGAGTTCGATCATCCGCGTCCTCCGTCTCGGCGAAGCCTGCGGGCTGTCAGTCGGCATCGCCTGCATAGGGAATCTCGGCGTGGACCGCGAAGCCGCCGCCGGGGCCGGGTCCGGCGCGGAACGTCCCGCCGTGGGCCTCCACCCGCTCGATCATGCCCGTGATCCCCTGGCCGGCGGCAGCGGGGTCGATCTCCCCGCCACGGCCGTCGTCGGTCACCTCGATCGCCAGCCCCTCGGCCCCGCAGTCGATCCGCACGCCCGCGCGGCTCGCCTCGGCGTGGCGGATGACGTTCGTCAGCGACTCCTGCACCACCCGGTAGGCCGCTGCGGCCGGGCGCGGCGGCACGGCCGCGGCGTCGCCGCCGATCGCGCACTCGACCGGCAGGCCGCCGCCCCGCACGTCGTCGACGAGGGCCGGGATGTCCTCGATCGTGTAGGCCGGCCGCAGCTCGGGGGCCTGGCCCTCTCGCAGCGGCGCCAGCGTCGCCCGCAGGTCGTCGAGGGCGCGGGTCGAGGTGTCGCGGATGGCCCGGAGGTTCTCGACCTGGCCGGCGGCGGCCTCCGGCCGCTTCTCCAGCATGTGCAGCGCCACCCCGGCGTTCATGCTGACCACGGCCAGGCTGTGGCCGACCACGTCGTGGATCTCGCGGGCCATCGCCACCCGCTCGTCGGCCCGGTGGCGCTCGCGCTCGGCGGCCGTCTCCCGGGCCCGTGCCCGCCGCGCCTCGCGCACCACCCGCCCGATCGTGGCCGGGATCGCCAGCCAGACCACGGTGATCGTGGCCTCCACCAGCGGATCGGGCCCCCGATCGGGGTCGAGCCCGTAGGCCTGGAAGACCGTGTTGGCGACCCACAGGAGCGCCAGAACGAACAGGGTCGCCTTGAGTGACCGGGCGAAGGCGTAGAAGAAGACTCCGATCGCCGGCATCACGTAGACCGGCCCCTCCGGGAAATCCAGGGCCAGGTAGACCCAGAGGACCGCCATGGTGCCGAACAACGTCGCTTCCGGCCAGCGCCGCCGCACCGCGAGCAGGGCCGTGGAGAGTCCGATCAGCGCGAACGCGCCGAGCCCCGGGGCGTGGTCGGCGGTCGCCCCGATCGTGGCCCCTGCGGTCCCGGCGCCGATCATGAGCGCGACGCCGACGTCGAAGACCAGCGGCTGGGCCCTCCAGCGGTTCGCGATAGCTTCGGTCACCGCTCCAGCCTAGGGCCGAAGCCGCCTCCGGGAGGTCGGTGCCGCAGCGTATCCGGCCTACGCGTCCGGGCGTATGGGCTTGCGCGCGAGCAGGTGGATCTGGGTGGCCATGTCGCGGAACGGGATCCTCGCGGCCGTGGCGAGTTCGAACTCGCGCAGCTCTTCGCCGGCCCCGGCGTCGGTCTCGGCCACCGAGCCCGGGATCAGGTCGCCGACGACGCCGACGCCGTGGACCTGCTCGGTGACCAGGCCGGAGCCGCCGACGAGGGCGGTCAGGGTCGCGGTCTCGAACCGGCGCTTGAGGGTGTCCTTGCCGTCGACGATCCCGTCGACGTGGACCAGCAGGTCCAGGGCCGTCGAGAAGTGGCCGGTGAGGGCCTTGCTGAGCACGGCGGCGATGCGGTTGGCGACCAGGACGCTCACGGCCCCGCCCTGGGCGCAGACCGACGACAGCGCGTCGAGCGCGACGTCGGGGTCGTCGATCATCTCCAGGACCGAGTGGCACAGCACCAGGTCGGCCGATTCGGGCTCGATCGCGCCGGGCAGCTCGTCGGCGTCGGCCTGCACGGCCTCGACCCGGTCGGTCACGCCCGCGTCGGCGGCCCGCTGCTGCAGCGACGCCAACGCGTTCGCGCTGGGTTCGACGACGGTGACCTCGTGGCCGAGCTCGGCCAGCGGCACGGCGAAGCCGCCGGAGCCGCCGCCGACGTCGACGATCTTCATGCGCGCGCCGGTGCCGGCTGCGAAGCGTTCGATCTCGGCCGACAGCACCGACCACACCACGGCGACGCGGGGATGGTGCGTGGTGTCGGCGCTCTCCCTGGGTATGTCGACCATGAGGATTACCTTATCTTCGGCTAGTCGCGCAGGTACGGCGGATTGCGGCGGACCGCCCGCAGGTAGGCGGGGTTGTTGCGCAGGTAGCGGCGCCACAGCCGTCTCGGTTCCTTGGCGAGCCGGTAGAGCCATTCGAGTCCGTTGCGCTGCATCCACGGCGGGGCCTGCGGGATGAGACCGGCGTGGAAGTCGAAGGCGGCGCCGACGCCGAACAGGACCGGCGCGTTCAACCGGTCGCGGTGGGCGGCCATCCAGCGCTCCTGCTTGGGCGTGGAGAGCCCTACCCACACCAGTTGCGCCCCCGAGTCGTTGATCCGCTCCACGATCTCGGTGTCCTCGGCCTCGCTCAGGGGGCGGAACGGCGGCGAGTAGGCGCCGGCGATCTTGACGCCGGGGATGCGCTCGGCCAGCTTCTTCGACAGCAGTTCCGGGATGCCCTCCTTGCCGCCGTAGAGGAACGACGACCAGCCTCTCTCGGCGGCGCGTTCGAGGACGTTCAGCATCAGGTCGGGCCCGTAGACCCGGTCCATCCATTCGGCGCCGGCCCTGCGGCCGGCCCACACCATGGGCATGCCGTCGGGGGTGGTGAGCCCGGATTCGTTGTGGATGGTCCGCAGCTCGGCGTCGCGCTGGGATTCCATGACGCCGTGGACACCCGTGACGCACACGTAGCGGCGCCGTCCCGAGTCGATCCAGCGGGTGATCTCGGCCAGGGCCATCGACTGGTTGACGGTGGAGACGCCGACGCCGAGGACGTCGACGCGGCGGAGCCTGGGATCGGTCATGGCGCTACAGGTTGTACTTGGCCTTGACCTGGTCGTAGACCCATTCGTAGGTCTTGGCCATGCCGTCGCGCAGGCTGATCGAGGGCTCCCACCCGAAGTGCTTCTGGATGCGGGTGTTGTCGGAGTTGCGGCCGCGCACGCCCAGGGGACCGTCGATGTGCTTGAGCTCGATCTCGATGCCGGCGATGTCGGCGACCAGGTAGTAGAGGTCGTTGATGGTGGTCAGCTCCGAGGAGCCGAGGTTGAGCGGCTCGGTGACGTCGGAACGGGCGATGGTCTTGGTGCCTTCGACGCAGTCGTCGATGTAGGTGAACGAGCGGGTCTGCTCGCCGTCGCCCCAGATCTCGACCTCGCGCTCGCCGGTGAGGGCCGCGAGGGCGATCTTCCGGCAGGTGGCGGCGGGGGCCTTCTCGCGGCCGCCGTCCCAGGTGCCTTCGGGGCCGTAGATGTTGTGGTAGCGGGCCACGCGGGTCGCCAGGCCGAAGTCCTCGCGGAAGTGTCGGGCCATGCGCTCGCTGAACAGCTTCTCCCAGCCGTAGCCGTCCTCGGCGTCGGCCGGGTAGGCGTCCTCTTCCTTGAGGGGGGCGATGTCGGCGTCGGTCTGCTTGTAGCCGGCGTAGACGCACGCCGAGGAGGAGTAGAAGAAGCGCTCGGCTTCGGCGTCCCTGGCGGCCATGAGCATGTGGGTCGAGGGCAGGACCGAGAGCATGCACAGGGCCTTGTTGTTCTCGATGAAGCCCATGCCGCCCATGTTGCAGGCGAGGTTGTAGACCTCGGCGGCGCCGCCGTCGACCGCCTCGTTGCAGGCGGCCAGGTCGGTGAGGTCGCGTTGGAGGTTCCGGGACTCGGCGTGCATCTGGTACCACTGGTCGAGCGGTTTGGAGTCGACCGCGCGCACGGTCTTGCCCTCGGCGAGCAGGCTCGCCACCAGGTGACCGCCGATGAAACCACCGGCTCCCGCCACTACCGCGTCCACGCCTCGCGCCATCGTGACTCCTCCTGCTGTCGGCTACGGGTGAAGAGGGTCTTCAGCCTACCCGGGGGCGGACCGGGCCCACCAGTCGGGAAACCGGGGCGCGCCTCAACCTTTGAGCAGATGGGCCGGGCCGACCCGGAACAGGTTCGGGTCCTCGTCGGCGGCGATGCCGCCGTCGACGCGGGGCGCGATGCAGACCAGGCTCGCGGGCGGGTCGCCGAGGAGCCGGCGGACGTGGCGCAGGCGCCGGAGCTGCCGGTGGTGCATGAGCAGCCCCCAGCGGAGGGTGCCGAGGGCGACCGGTTCGCCGTCGGCGTTCCAGGCGGCGACCTCCAGGGTGCGCATCTGGCGGTGGCGCGGGTCGGGCACGACGATGCGGGCGGCGGCCACGGCACCGGGGGCGCCGAGCGCCCACTCGCGGGCGAGGTCGGCGAACTCGGCGCGGCAGACGTAGCGGTCGAAGCGGGCATGGGTCATCCGCCACAGCCGGTCGGTGATGTAGCCGCGGCGCCACCGGGGCAGGTGCTCGGCCATCACCGCGTAGTAGAAGCGCGCCGGCCGGTCCGTCATCATCCAGAAGGGATCGTCCGGTTCGAGGGGGTTGGGGTGGGCGCGCACCAGGCCGGCCTCGGCCAGATGCTCCAGGGTCGGCCCCAGGTCCTCGAAGCCGGTGACGGAGGACAGCTCCCGGGCGGTGCGCGGCCGGATCGTCAGGCGGTCGAGGAGGCGGTCGACCCGCTCGTCGGGCTCCTCCCCCAGCGCCTCGGCGACGGCGCGCTCGGCGATCCCGAACAGGGGGTTGCCGGGGTTGAGGACGGTCGCCTTGACCCAGTCGGGGACCTCGCCCAGGGTCGCCGGCAGCCGCCCGGCGTGGGCTAGCAGGCCCGGGTCCGAGCCCAGGACGGCGTGGGCGGCGATAGCCGCCTCCGGATCGGCGATGCCCAACGCGCGCATCCCAGTTGCCAGTTCGCTCATAACTTCAAGAGCCTATACATGATGTGCATCCCCACCAGGCCGTGCACCGGGTGCCGGAAGCCGTCGGGGACGACCGCGAGCGTCTCGAAGCCGAGCGAGTGCCACAGCTTCACCGCGCGTTCGTTGGTCTCGACCACCGCGTTGTACTGCATCGCGTGGAAACCGTCGGCGGCGGCCCGGGCCAGCGCGGCCTCGCCGAGCGCCCGCCCCACGCCCCGGCCGCGGAAGGCCGGGTCGACCATGAACCCGGCGTTCGCCACGTGCGAGCCCTGCCCGGGCTGGTTGGGATGGATCTCCACGGTCCCGGCGACCCGCCCGTCGAGCTCGGCGACCTGCACCGACGCCGGCGGTTCCTTCTCGATCCAGAACGAGCGCGCCCACTCCTCGGAGGTGTCCCGCGGCCACGGGTAGGTCTCCCCGGCTTCGATGATCGGCCTCGCGAAGGCCCAGATGGCGGGCCAGTCGGCCGCCTCGGCGTCACGTATCCGCATGGTTCGAACGGTAGGGGCTCATCGCGGCGGCTGCCAGTCCGAGAGCGAGGTGGCCCGGCCGGCGATCACCGAGTCGGGCATCGCCCGCAGCAGGCCGCGGGTGACCCCGGGCCCGCCCGAGGCGACCATGTGGACCCGCCGCGACAGCCGCGCGACCTTCCTCACCCGGGCCATCCGGGTCCGGTCGTAGGCGTGGAGGGCGTCGGGGATCGACTCGGGGTTGCGTCGCAGCGCCCAGCCGAGGGTGACCGCGTCCTCCAGCGCCAGGCTGGCGCCCTGGGCCAGGATGGGGGCGGTGCCGTGGGCGGCGTCGCCGACCAGGACCACCCCGTGGTCGCCCTCGGCGTGGTGGAGCCTCGGCGGCAGCGGCCACACGAACCGGACCGGCTGCTGGCTCAGCTCCGAGGGGCGGGTCGCGGCGATGAACTTGCCGACCGGGCCGGGCCAGTCGGCGAACCAGCGGTTGATCAGCTCGTGCTGGATCTGCGGCGACTCCGGGCGCATCCCGCCGGGCACGGTGGCCCACCAGCAGGCACCGGAGTGCCCGAGGTCGGCGTAGCCGAAGCGGCGCCGGTCGGGTCCGTAGATCTCGGCCGCCTCGGCGCCCCGTTCGGGGGCGCGGTGGGCCGGGATGGTGGCGCGGAAGGCCACCACGCCGGCGTCGACGGTGGGGGCGCCGGCGGCGATCATGCCCCGGGTGGGGGTGTCCATGCCGTCGGCGGCGACGATCAGGTCGGCGTCCCAGCGGCGGGTGGCGTCCCCGGCGGCCAGGTCGACCAGGTCGATCCGGGACACCTGGGTCGCCGGGTGGATCTGGACGTCGCGGTCGAGGTGGCTCACCAGCGCCTCGTAGAGCACGGCGTTGTGGACCATGACCGAGGGCGTGCCGTCGTCGGCGCCGAGCAGCGCGGCCGAGAACGAGTTGGCCAGGCGCTCCTCGTGGCGCAGCTCGAACCGGTCGACCGGGGAGCCTCCGGCGTCGAGGGCGGCGTCGATGCCGAGCGCGCGCAGGGCGCGGACGCCCGAGGCCCACAGCAGCGTGCCGACGTTGTCGCCGCGCAGCCGCTCGCGGCGCTCGAGCAGCGCCACCCGCCAGCCGAGCTTGGACAGGACGAGGGCGCTGGCGAGCCCGGCGATGCCGGCACCGACGACTACGGCTCTACGGTCATGCACGTTGCACCTGCCCGGGGGGAAGCGGTGGAGGGGTCGGTCAACTGTCGTCGCGGGTCCGGCCCGCGTCGGGTTCGTCTTCGGAGGCGTCGTCCTCGGCGGCCTCGCCGTCGTCGTCGGGCGTTTCGGATTCGCGCGGTTCGGCGCCCTTGGGAAGGCGCCCGGCGGTGTATCCGGCGACCTCGGCGGCCGCGGAGTCCCAGTCGACGGTGACGCGCTCGCCGTTCTCCAGCACGTAGACCAGGCGGGTGCCGCGCGCCCGCAGCAGGTAGATGACCGCGCCGACGATGACGACCACGCTCATCCACTGGTTGAGGCGCATGCCCGCGAAGGCCTCGGCGGGGTCGATGCGCAGGCCCTCGATCCAGAACCGGCCGATGCCGTAGAGCAGCACGTAGAGCGCGAAGGCGCGCCCGGCGCCGAACTTCCGCCTGCGGTCGGCGCCCCACACGATCAGGGCGACCCCGACGTTCCACAGCGCCTCGTACAGGAAGGTCGGGTGGAACGTGGCGTACTGGCCGTAGTCGGCGATGCGGTGCTGGGGATCGATCTCGACCGCCCAGAACAGCTCGGTCGGCTTGCCGTAGAGCTCCTGGTTGAACCAGTTCCCGAGCCGACCGACCGCCTGCGCGACCGGCAGGCCGGGGGCGAGGGCGTCGGCCACCATGGCGAAGGACAGGCCGAGCTGGCGGCAGGCGAACCAGACGCCGACGGCGCCGAGCACCACCGCGCCGGGGATGCCGAGGCCGCCCTCCCAGACGGCGACGATCTTCCAGGGGTCGCCGTCGGCCCCGAAGTAGGGGTCGGGGCTGGTGAACACGTGGTAGAGCCGGCCGCCGACGATGCCGAAGGGCACCGCCCACACGGCGATGTCGAGCACGGCCCACTTGGGGGCGCCGCGCGATCGCAGCCGAGCCTCGGTGATCCAGCAGGCGGCGGCGATGCCGGCGATGAGGGCGAGCGCGTAGGCCCGGATCGGAATCGGTCCGATGTGCCAGACGGATTCACTCGGGCTGGGTATGAATGCGAGGTCCACGACGTTAAACCGTATAGGAGTCGCTATCGGCGCACTCCCGCGGCCAGGTCGGTCGTCAGATCGGCCAGGCGCTGGTGCCCGGTGGGCACGTCGTCGGTGCTCAGGTAGCAGCCCACGATGGCCGAGCCGACGATGACCGCGTCGCCGTAGGCGGCGACCTCGGCGGCCTGGTCGCCGTCGCGGACGCCCAGGCCGACGCCGATCGGCAGATCGGTGTGGGCGCGGGTGCGCTCGACCAGCGCTGGGGCGGCCGCGGAGGTGGCGGTGCGGGCGCCGGTGACGCCCATGACCGACTGGGCGTAGACGAAGCCGCGGCTGGCCGCGGCGGTGGCGGCGATGCGGTCGTCGGTCGAGGACGGTGCGACCAGGAAGACCCGGTCGAGGTCGTGGGCCTCGGAGGCGGCGAGCCAGTCCTCGGCCTCGTCGGGGATGAGGTCGGGGGTGATCAGCCCCGCGCCGCCGGCGGCCGCGAAATCGCGGGCGAAGGCCTCGACGCCGTAGCGTTCGACGAGGTTCCAGTAGGTCATCGACAGGATCGGGACGCGCCCGGCGACCGCTTCGGCGACCTCGAACAGTTGGCGGGTGCGGAAGCCCCCGGCGAGGGCCCGGTCGGCGGCGCGCTGGATGGCGGGGCCGTCCATGACCGGGTCGGAGTAGGGGATGCCGACCTCGATGAGGTCGGCGCCGTGGTCGATCATGATGTCGATGGCCTTGATCGAGTCGGCCAGGGTCGGAAAGCCCGCCGGGAGGTAGCCCACGAGCGCGGCGCGGTGCTCGGCCCTGGTCACGGCGAAGGTGTCGGCGCTCTTCATCACTCAGTTCCCCGATCGAAGCCGAAGTAGTCCACTACGGTGCCCATGTCCTTGTCGCCGCGGCCGGACAGGTTGACCAGCACGGCCGCGCCCGGTTCGAGGTCCGGCGCCAGCCGGAGCGCTCCGGCCACGGCGTGGGCGGACTCGATGGCGCAGATGATGCCCTCGGTGCGGGCGAGCTTCTCCAGCGCGGCCATGGCCTCGGCGTCGGTGACCGGCTCGTAGACGGCGCGGCCGGCGGCGGCGAGGTGGGCGTGCTCGGGGCCGACGCCCGGGTAGTCGAGGCCGGCCGAGATCGAGTGCGACTCGATGGTCTGGCCGTCCTCGTCCTGGAGCACGTAGGTGCGGGCGCCGTGGAGGACGCCGACCTCCCCGGCGGTGATGGTGGCGGCGTGTCGGCCGGTGTCGTAGCCCTCGCCGCCGGCTTCGAAGCCGTAGAGCTTGACTTCGTCGTCGAGGAAGGCGGTGAAGGTGCCCATGGCGTTCGAGCCGCCGCCTACGCAGGCGGCGACGACGTCGGGCAGCTTCCCGGTCCGCTCCAGCATCTGGGCGCGGGCCTCGTCGCCGATGCCGCGGCAGTAGTCGCGCACGACCTTCGGGAACGGGTGGGGACCGCCGACCGAGCCGATGAGGTAGTGGGTGTGGTCGACGGTGGCGACCCATTCGCGGAGCGCCTCGTTCATGGCGTCCTTGAGGGTGCGCGAGCCCGTGGTCACCGGGACGACCTCGGAGCCGAGCAGGCGCATGCGGGCGACGTTGAGCGCCTGGCGGCGCATGTCCTCCTCGCCCATGTAGACGGTGCATTCGAGGCCGAGGTAGGCGGCGGCGGTGGCGGTGGCGACGCCGTGCTGGCCGGCACCGGTCTCGGCGATGACGCGGGGCTTGCCCATGCGCTTGGTCAGCAGGGCCTGGCCGAGGACGTTGCGGATCTTGTGCGCGCCGGTGTGGTCGAGGTCCTCGCGTTTGAGCCAGATGTCGACGCCGGCCTCGGCCGAGAGACGCTCGGCCTTGTACAGCGGCGAGGGCAGGTTCCCGTAGTCGCGGAAGAGCCGGTCGAGTTCGGCCTGGAAGCCGGGGTCCTCGATCGCCTTGTGGTGGGCGGCGTCGAGCTCCTCGAGCGCGGCGATGAGCGCTTCGGGGACGAACCGGCCCCCGAATTCGCCCCAGTGCCCCTTCAGATCCGGGTTCGGCACGGTTGCATCGCTCCTAGATGGGTCGCGGCGTGGCCGGGTGGGACCCGGCCGTGACTAGTTCGGCGACGACGTCGCGCGGGCTCTTCTGCTTGACCAGGCCCTCGCCGACCAGGACCGCGTCGGCGCCGGACGAGGCGTAGCGGATCAGGTCCCGGGTGTCGCGCACGCCCGACTCGGCCACCTTGACCACGTCGCGGGGCAGGCCCGGGGCGATGCGCTCGAACACCGAGCGGTCCACTTGGAGGGTGGTCAGGTCGCGGGCGTTGACGCCGATGACTTTCGCCCCCGCCGCGAGCGCCCGGTCGGCCTCGGCCTCGGTGTGCACCTCTACCAGCGCGGTCATGCCGAGGCCGGTGACGCGCTCGTGGAGGGAGACGAGTGTGTCCTGGTCGAGGGCGGCGACGATCAGCAGCACCAGGTCGGCGCCGTGGGCGCGGGCCTCCAGCACCTGGTAGGGGGAGACGATGAAGTCCTTGCGCAGCAGGGGGACGTCGACCTTCTCGCGGATGGTGTCGAGGTCGTCGAGGCTGCCCTTGAAGTAGTTGGGTTCGGTGAGGACGCTGATGACCGCGGCGCCGCCGGCGGCGTACTCTGCCGACAGCACGGCCGGGTCGGGGATGTCGGCGAGGGAGCCCTTGGAGGGTGAGGCGCGCTTGACCTCGGCGATGACACTCACTCCGCCGCCGTTGAGGGCGGCGTAGCCGTCGTGCGGGGCCTCGGCGCGCTCGGCGGCCTCCCGGATGGCCTCCATGGGCACCGCGCTCTCCCGGCGCTCGAGGTCGGCGCGGACTTCGGTGATGATCTGTTCGAGCACGTTCACCTAAGATCGTCCCTTCTCCTGCGCCGTTGCGGTGATATTAGGCGACGACGGGTCCCGGCCGGAGTCGAGGGCGTTCCACAGTTCGGCCGGGTCCTCTGCTATGGCACCGCCATCGACCGGATTCGAAGCGTAGCGGGCCGACGGTTCCGGCCAGCGACCGGAGCGGATCGCCGCGACCAGGGC
The DNA here is from genome assembly GCF_002798405.1 of Glycomyces xiaoerkulensis. Classification (GTDB taxonomy): domain Bacteria; phylum Actinomycetota; class Actinomycetes; order Mycobacteriales; family Micromonosporaceae; genus Glycomyces; species Glycomyces xiaoerkulensis. Next base: position 202,607 of record NZ_PGGV01000004.1, read on the forward strand.
CGCGGCGGTGATGAGGACACCGGCGACGGCCAAGCCGACCGGGGCGGGGCCCTGGGCGGCGTGGAGTCCGCCGGCGAGGGCGACGGCCGCCCCGGCGGCGGCGGCGAGCACGCCCAGGCCGCGGCGGGTGCGCCGGCCGGCCGCGAGCATCGCCAGGAAGGCGGCCCCGGCGGCGAGCGCGCAGGGCAGCGCCCAGGCGGCCAGTTCGGAGCCGGGCCGGGCGACGGTCGAGGCGATTCCGGCGGCGTTCTCGACCGTCTCGGAGGTCCAGTCGCTGGTGGCGGCCAGCGCGGCGCCGCCGACGGCGGCGAGCCCGACCAGGACGGTCCGGGCGCGTTCGGCTGAGCCGGTCATGCGATCCGCCTTCCGGTGAAGCAGGTCCGGGTGCCGGTGTGGCAGGCCGGTCCGGTCTGCTCGACCTGGAGCAGGACCGTGTCGCCGTCGCAGTCGATCGAGACCGACTTGACCGCTTGGTGGTGGCCGGAGGTCTCGCCTTTGACCCAGATCCGGCCGCGGCTGCGGGACCAGTAGGTGCCCTTGCGCGTGTCGATGGTGCGGCGCAGTGCCTCGGCGTTCATCCAGGCGTGCATGAGGACTTCGCCGGTGTCGTGCTGCTGTGCGATCGCGGGCACGAGCCCGTCGGCGTTGAACGCCACGCCCGCCAGGGCGTCGTCGCTGGTCTGTCGGCCTTCCACGTCTACCGATTCTGAACGCTGCCGTGACCGGTCCGCCACCCGGCCCCGGGGTAAGGCGGATCATGGGATGGTGGTGGCCGTGAATCGACCGCATGTGATCGTTTCGGCCGCAATGAGCATCGACGGCTACCTCGACGACGACTCGGGCCGGCGCCTGATCCTGTCGAACGCGGCCGACCTGGACCGGGTCGACGAGGTGCGCTCGGGGGTGGACGCGATCGCGGTGGGCGCCGGGACGGTCCGGGCCGACGATCCGCGGCTGCTGGTGCGCTCGGCGGAGCGGCGGGCGCTGCGGGAGGCCGCGGGGAGGCCGCCGTCGCCGCTGCGGGTGGTGTTCTCCCGGTCCGGGGAGCTGGATCCGGGCGCGAGGCTGTTCAACAGCGGCGAGCCGGTCCCGATCGTGTACACCGGCGAGGCGGGGGCGGAGCGGTGCCCGCTGGTACGGCGCGGGTCCGGTCCGGCCGCCGAGGTGGTGGTGGCCGGTGGGAGCTCGGTGAGTCTGCCGCGGGCTTTGGAGGACCTGGCGGCCCGGGGCGTGCGGCGGCTGCTGGTGGAGGGCGGCGGGGCGCTGCACACGGCGTTCCTGTCGGCGGATCTGGTCGACGAGATGCATCTGGCGGTGGCCCCGTTTCTCCTCGGCGCCCGGGGCGGGGCGCGGCTGGCCGGCCCGGCGAGCTTCCCGCAGTCCCCGGAGCGGCCGCTGGAACTGGTCGAGACCCGCCCGATCGGAGAGATCGCGGTCATGGTGCACCGCCGAAGGGGCGAGACGGACGCTGCTACGTTAATTCATGACCAAGCGGCGGAAGGATTTTTCATGAAGGCGATCGTGGTCGAGCAGACCGGCGGCCCGAACGTGATGCGACTTCTGGAGGGCGAGGACCCCGGCCCGCGCCCGGGCCAGATCGCGGTGCGGGTGGCCGCCGCGGGGGTCAACTTCATCGACACCTACCACCGGTCGGGGGTCTATCCGCTCCCGCTGCCGTTCACTCCGGGCCTGGAGGGCGGCGGGACGGTGGCGGCCGTCGGCGAGGGGGTCACCGAGTTCGAGCCCGGCGACGAGGTCGCCTGGCCGCAGGTGCCCGGCTCCTACGCCGACACGGTGGTCGGCCGGGCCGAGGACTTCGTGCCGGTACCGCCGAAGGTCTCGGTCGAGAGCGCCGCAGCGGTGATGCTCCAGGGCATGACCGCGCACTACCTGTGCAACAGCGTCTACCCGGTGCAGGAGGGCGACACGGTCGTCGTACACGCCGCCGCCGGCGGGGTGGGACTCCTGCTCACCCAGATGGTGAAATACAAGGGCGGCACCGTGATCGGTACGGTGAGCACCGACGCCAAGGCCGAGCTGGCCCGGTCGAACGGCTGCGACCACGTGCTGTTCTACGAGGGCTTCGCCGCCCAGGCCCGCGAGCTGACCGACGGCGCGGGCGCCGCGGCGGTCTTCGACGGGGTCGGAAAGGACACCTTCGAGGAGAGCCTGGACGCGCTGCGCCCCAGGGGCATGATGGCCCTGTTCGGGCAGTCGAGCGGCCCGGCCGGGCCGCTCGATCCGCAGGCCCTCAACCGCAAGGGCTCGCTGTTCCTGACCCGCCCGACCCTCGCCCACTACATGGCGACCCGCGAGGAGTACCGGAGCCGGGCCGCCGAGGTCTTCCAGATGATCGAGGACAACAACCTCCACGTCCGCGTCAGCGAGACCTTCCGCCTCGACGAGGCGGTGGAGGTCCACCAGGCCCTGGAGAGCCGCAAGACCACCGGGAAGGTGCTCCTGATCCCCTGATCGCATCATCAGGGAGGTCATTGCGCTCCGGACCGGCCACTCGCGGAGAGACACGAACCCCGGGACGAACTCGCCGAAGAGGTCCACAGACCCCGGCCCGCACCCGCCGAAGTGGTCTACGAGCCTTGAGCCTCACCCGCCGAACCGATCCGCGGGCCTCGGCCTCGCGCGCCGGAGTGGTCCACGAACCTCGGGATGAACCCGCCGAAGTGGTCTACGGGCCTGGGCCTCACGCGCCGAACCGGTATTCGGTCCGGGTCACACGGGGGTTCTACGGTCCGGGCCACCCAGAAAAGTTGCGTACGAGCGGCTTCGCCGCTTTCGGAAGCATTACGCACGATTCCGTGCCATGTGGGTCGATGAAGCCCGTTCACCCTTACTAGCACTGGGGACCCGAGTCGGGTCCGGCGCGGCGTGCCCTGCGACCGGCACTGTGGGTCCGGCTTGGCCGGTCGGGCGACCGACGCCCGAGCCCCGTCCTGTGCATCGTCGTGGCCTCCGGCCGGGGCCGACTCGGCTGCCAGATGCGGGACCAGGTTCGGGGCGTCATCGACCACTACCGGGCTAATTCGTGCGTAATGCTTCCGAGACGGCGGAGCCGCTCGTACGCAGCCTTTTTGGGTGGCCCGGACCGTTGAACCCCCGTGTGGTGCCGGTGCGTGGATCGGCCCCGGGGTGCGGGCCGGGGTCAGTGGACCGGCTCGACGGGTGCGGGCCGGGGTCCGTGGGCGACTTCCAGAGTCCCGGGTTTCGATAATACGGATTCCGGTTTTAGATTCTCCGCAGTCTCGTTTTCGATTTTACAGGCGTGAACCGACGCTCTAACAGTGAAAACGGGTGGTACTCGGCTATCCGGAGCGGGTCTGTTCGATCCAGGAGCCGTGCAGTCCGGCATAGACCGAGCCGCCGGCCTCGACCAGTTCGTCGTGCCGGCCGTGCTGCACCAGGTTCCCGTCGTCGAAGACCAGGACCTCGTCCGAGGTCTCGGCCGTCGACAGCCGGTGGGCGATGATCACGGTGGTCCGGCCGCGGGTGACCGCGTCGAGCGCCGCCGACAGGCGCAGCTCGGTGGCCGGATCGACCGCGCTGGTCGCCTCGTCGAGGACCAGCAGGTCCGGGTCGGCCACGTAGGCGCGCACCAGCGACACCAACTGGCGCTCGCCGACGCTCAGGTTCGCGCCGCTCTCGCCCAGTTGGGTGTCGAGGCCGTCCGGCAGGGCGTCGATCCAGTCGCTCAGCCCCAGCTCGGAAAAGGCCACGTAGATCTCGGCCGCGCTGATGTCGGGCCGGGCGAAGCGGATGTTGAACGCGAGCGTGCCGTTGAACAGGAAGCCCTCCTGCGGCACCATCGTCACGCGCCCCCGCAGCGAAGCGAACCGGACGTCGGTCAGCGGCGTCTCGCCGAGCACCACCCGCCCGGAGGTGGGGTCCATCAGGCGGGTGAGGAGCTTCGCGAACGTCGTCTTGCCCGAGCCGGTCTCGCCGACGACCGCGACCTTCGAATGCGGCCGGATCTCGACGTCGATGCCGTGCAGCACCTCCTCGCCGCCCGGATAGGCGAACCGCACGTCCTCGAACCGGACCCCGAGCGGGCCGTCGGGCAGGTCGACGCCGTCGACCGGGTCGGCCACGTCCGGTTCGGTGTCGAGGACGTCGAGCACCCGCCGCCAGCCCGAGACCGCGTTCTGGGCCTCGTTGAGCATCTCGGTCGCGGTCACGACCGGCTGGATGAACAGCACCACCAGGAACAGGAACGCGGTGAGCTGCCCGACGGTCATGGTGCCGTTCGCCACCAGGTACGCGCCCAGGACGATCACCACCGCGTACACGCCGAAGTGGACGATTTCACCGGCCCCGAAGGAGAACGCCGACCGCCGGATGGCCTTGGCCTGGTCGCGGCGGTGGTCCTCGATCGCGGCGTCCAGCCGCCGACTGGTGCGCCCGCCGATCCCGTAGGAACGCACCACGCCCGCGCCGACGACCGCCTCGGACACGGCCGAGAGCATCCTCCCCACGCTCCTGCGGACGTTGGTGTAGGCGGCGGCCAGGTGCGTCTGGAGCCACTTGATCAGCCACGTCACCGGGACGAACACCACCCAGACCGCCAGCGCCAACTGCCAGGAGTACACGAACATGACCACCGTGGCCACCAGGATCTGGGCGCTGGAGGTGACCAGCATCATGCCGCCCTGCTGGAGGAACTGGCTGATGGTGTCGACGTCGGTGGTCACGCGGGCGGTGAGCGCCCCGCGCCGCTCCCCCTGCTGGTGCAGCATCGACAGGTCGTGGATGTGGCGGAAGGTGCGCCTGCGCAGATTCGCCAGCGAGGTCTCGGTGACGATGAACAGCCGCCGGTTCATCCAGAAGTTCGCGGCCGTGGTCAGCCCCAGGACGCCGACGGCGAGGGCGGTCACCCCGAACACGTACGGCAGGTCCGGTCCCCCGTCGGCGAAGAGGCCGTTGTCGAGCACCTGCTGGGCGCTGATCGGCACCACCAGGCGGCCGACGGCGGTGACCGCGGCCAGGAAGATGGTGAACGCGAGCCCGCGGCGCAGCTCCGGCGAGAGCTTCAGGCCGCGTCCGAGGGTCTCGAACGGTCCGGGTTCGGTCTTGGCGTCCAGGCTCATGCGGCGGGCTCCTCGTCGAATTCGCGTTCGGCCTCGGCCTGCTCGTAGGCGGTGACGAGATCGGCGTAGGGCCGGTGGCGCTCCAGCAGCTCGCGGTGGGTGCCGCGGGCGGTGATGCGGCCGCCTTCGAGGAAGACGACCTCGTCGGCCAGCGCGATGGTGGCGCGCCGGTAGGCGACCACGAGGACGCTCGCCGAGTCCGAGGAGTTCTTGAGGCCGGCGAGGATCCGGGACTCGACCTTGGGGTCGACGGCGCTGGTGGCGTCGTCGAGCAGGAGCAGCCGCGGCGAGCCGGCGAGGGCGCGGGCGAGGGTGAGGCGCTGGCGCTGGCCGCCCGAGAGGGTGGTGCCGCGCTCGCCGACCTCGGTGTCGAGGCCGTGTTCGAGGTCGCCGACGAATTTGTCGGCCCCGGCGGCGGCGAGGGCCTCCCACAGCCGGGTGTCGTCGAGGCCGGGGCGGTCGAGCGAGAGGTTGGCCCGGACGCTGTCGTCGAAGACGAAGGGGATCTGCGGGACGAGCGCGGTGGTGGCCGCAAGGCTGGCGTGGTCGAGCTCGCGCAGGTCGGTGCCGTCGAGGCGGACCGCGCCGCCGGTGGGGTCGGTGAGGCGGACGGCGAGGTGGGCGAGGGTGGATTTGCCCGAGCCGGTGGCGCCGACCAGGGCGACGGTGCGGCCGGGTTCGACGGTGAAGGAGACCTCGCGGATGGCTTCGCCGCCGCCGGGGTAGCGGTAGGCGACCGAGTCGAATTCGAGGCGGGCCGGTCCGGCCGCGCGGAGGTCGCGGTCGCCGTAGGACATGTCGCCGGTGGAGGTCAGGACGTGGTCGATGCGGCGGCGGCCGACCACGGAGGTGGGGAGGTCGCCCAGGACCCAGCCGATGGCGCGGATGGGGAAGGCGAGGATGGAGAACATGAAGGAGACGGTGACCAGTTGCCCCAGATCGATGGCGCCGGCCTGGTAGCGGGCGAGCCCCACCAGCAGGGCGATGAGGGTGCCGAGTTCGGGGAGCCCCTGGATGGCCGGTTCGAAGGCGGCGCGGAGGCGCCCGACGCCGATCATCGCGTCGCGCAGTTCGCCCGCGGTCCGGGTGAACCGCTCGGTCTCCTCGGTTTCGCGGCCCATGGCCTTGACGACCAGGGCGCCGTCGAAGGATTCGTGGGCGTCGGAGGAGACTTCGGCGCGCAGCTCCTGGGCGCGTTTGGCGCGGGGGGCCATCTTGGAGGCGAAGACGGCGTTGAGGGTGAGCAGGATGGGGAACATCGCGAGCGCCACCAGGGCGACCGCCCAGTCGATGGTGAAGAAGACGCCCATGGAGACCAGGATCATGAACAGGGTGCCGCAGGCGAACGGGAGCGGGGCGAGCGGCCGGGTGGCGGCTTCGACGTCGGCGTTGGCGTTGGACAGCAGGGTGCCGGTGGGGTGCTTCTGGTGCCAGGAGACCGGCAGGGCCAGGTACCGGCGGGTCACTCGGCGGCGCCAGTGGGCCTGGACCCGGAACATCTGGGTGCCCGAGCCGATGCGTCGGGCGCACATGGAGGAGAACCGGAGGGCGGACATGCCCAGGAGGGCGCCGATGCCGAGGGCGACCGATCCGACGGTGACCCGGCCGTCCTCGTAGGCCGGGACGGCGACGCGGGAGACGACCCAGCCGACGATGAAGGCGACCGACAGATGCATGGCGGTGTTGACCATCGCGCCCGTGACCGCGACGCTGAATCGCTTGGGCTCGATCCGGATCATGTCGCCGATGTTGCGCAGCCCCTGGCGGAGGATGCTGGAATCGACGGCAGCGTCTGTCATGGGGTTCTCCGGAGGTGGGTGCTCGGCTCCGCCCTTGCCGTGCGGCAAGGAACCGCCTGCAATCATGCCTCGCGGGTGCGACGGTTGCCAACCCGCCTCCGCGGCCGGTCGGCGGGAGGTTTCCGACAACCTGGTGTCGCCATTGCGACATAAGTCGTTTGTCGGTTTAACGGCACTTTGACCTGGACATATCGAAAGTGTATGCCTCTCGCGGGCAGCTCGAAGTCAACCCCGTCGAGCGACAGGCAGGTGGCCCGATGATCCAGGTACTCATGAAGTACGGTCCGTCTTTGCTCGGTACCGCGCTCGAGCGCGTGCTCGCCTTCGAACCGGATATGACCGTGGTCGGCAGGCTGACGTGGAGCGACGCTCTGGAGCCGGCCGGCGGCGATCCGCCGCCCGACGTCGTCGTGCTCGACGCCCGCAAGGCCGAGAAGGTGGAATCCGAATGCCGGGCGCTGTCCGAGGCGCTGCCGGCGGCGAACCTGCTGGTGATGATCCCCGCGGACGGGCCGGCGGTCCAGCCGGACCTGGCCCGGATGGCGCCGCGCGTGGGCTTCATTACCACCGACGAGAGTTGGGAGCGCTTCACCGACGCGATCCGCCGCCTCGCAGGCGGCGGCGCGGTGATCGGCCCCGATGTGGCGTTGGCGGCCCTGAAGGCCAAGGACAATCCGCTGACCGAACGCGAACGCGAAGCCCTCGCCCTGATGCTCACCGGCGCCTCTACCCAGGAGGTCGCCGACCTGCTCTACCTGCGCGTCGGCACCGTCCGCAACTACCTGTCGAGCGCGATCGGCAAGACCGGAGCACGGACCCGCATCGACGCGATCCGGATCGCTCAGGAGGCCGGCTGGATCTGAGCGGGCTCGCGCTCGCCGACGGCCGCGCCGTCGAGGACGAGCACGCGGCGGGCGCGCTCGGCGCTGCCGGTGCGGTGGGCGATGACGATCAGGGTCCCCGGGCGCTCGGCGAAGGCGGCCTCGGCCCGCCGCTCGGCGACCGGATCCAGGTGGCAGGTGGCCTCGTCGAGCACGCAGATCGGCGCCGGCGACAGGTGAGCGCGGACGAGCGCGAGCTGCTGCCGCTCCCCCGCCGACAACTCCGACGGTTCGACCGTCGCCGCCGGCCCGCCGATCCGCTCGACCAGATCCGAGGCGCCCACCGCGTCGACCGCCGAGGCGATCTGCCCCGGACCGGCCTCGGGCCGCAGGTAGGCCAGGTTGTCGCGGACGGTGCCGGCGAAGACGTACGCCTCCTGCGGGATCAGTACGCGGAACCGCGCGAGTTCGAGCGGCGACAGTCCGGCGACGTCGCGGCCGCCGACCGAGACGGTGCCCGAGTCGGGCGGCAGCAGGCCGCACAGCAGTCCCGCCAGTGTGGACTTTCCAATGCCGCTGGCGCCCACGATCGCAAGGTGGTCGCCCGCTGGAATGCGCAGGTCCAGGTTGTGGACGATCGGCTCCGAGTGCGGCCCGTAGGCGAAGGTCAGGCCCCGGGCCTCCAGGTCGGGCGGCGCGGTCGGCGCCGCCGCGGCCGACCGGACGGGTTCGGGGGGGCCGGTGGAGTCGAGGATGCGGCCGAGGGTGACGACGAATCGGAGGCCGCTGCCGCCGACACCCGAGATGAAGCTGTTCAGCGCCGGTTGGAGTCCGTACAGAATGTACAGCAGCCCGCCGGTGATGGTGCCGGCGCTGAAGCCGGCCTCGACGAGCCGGCCGCTCGCGGCCAGGACGGCGATCAGCGGCAGCCAGCCGCCGACCACGAAGCACAGCGATCGCAGTGCCGCCACCCATGCCAACGCTCGCTCGGCGCGGGCCTGTTCGGCGATCGGCCCGGCGACCAGGGAGCGGCCGTGGACCTCGCCGCCGCAGCCGGACAGGTCGACCGTGCCGGCGAGCACGGAGGCGGCCCGGTCGGCGAGGCGCTCGTCGGCCCGCACCGCCCGCCGTTGCCGCGCCGCCGAGACCCCGAGCGTGGCGACGAACAGGAGAAGCCCCAGGAAGAACGGCGGAAGGATCATCATCGCCAGCCGGGGCGAGAGCGACATGAGACCCGCGGTGACGCCGAGAGAGGTGACGACGAATCCCCGCACGGCGACGATGAGCCCGGCGTAGGAGTCGCGGACGATCTCGACCTGGCGGGTCAACTGCGCGACCGCCCCCTCTTTCGCCTCTCCGGCGACGGCCGCACTCAACGACCCGCCCACGACCCGCCGCACCAGCCGGTCGCGGAACGGTTCGACCAGGTCCCCGATGCGGAGGAAGACCATTCGGCCGCCGACCGCACCGAGCACGGCGGCCAGGAGCAGCGCGGCGAGCCAGGCCGCGCCGGTCCACGGCCGACCGGCCCCGAAACCGTCGTCGACGGCCCTGGCGACCACGATCCCCGAGATTGTCGCGGGCAGGGTCTGCGGGACCGACCAGCCGATCACGGCGGCCGTGGGGCGCCGTCGAAGACCGCTCAGGCCGTATCGGATCTCGCGTCTCATGCGAACACCTCCCGGTAGGCGGGCGATTCGGCCCACAGGCGCTCGTGCGGCCCGACCGCGCGGACCCGCCCGGCCTCCAGCCAGACGACGAGTTCGGCGCGGGCGGCGGTGGCGGCGCGGTGAGTGACCAGCAGCCTGGTGCGGGCCGCCTCGGGGGCGGTGAGCGCGTCGACGATCCGCCGCTCGGTCACGGTGTCGAGGCTCGACGTGGCGTCGTCGAGCACCAGCAGTCGTTCGGCGTGCCAAGCCCGGGCCAGACCGATCCGCTGGGCTTCGCCGCCGGACATGGGGGCCTGGTCCAGCGGGGTGCCGTAGCCGCGGGGCAGGCGGCGGATGAAATCGTGGGCGTCCGCCGCCCGCGCGGCCGGCCGCGGCGAGCGCCCCGGCGCGATCGCGTCGGCAACGGTGGCGCCGACCAGGACCGGGCGCTCGGGAGCCCACGCGACGGCCCGGCGCAGCGCTTCGCGCCGCAAGCGGCGCAGCGGCACCCCGTCGAGCAGCACCTCGCCCGCATCCGGGGCGCGCAGCCCGGCGGCCAGCTCCGCGAGGACCGACTTTCCGGCCCCCGAGGCGCCCACCACCGCCGCGACCGTTCCGCCCGGCAGGATCAGGTCGACGCCGTCGAGCGGGCCCTCGACCGAGACCGCCCGGAACTCCAGGCGGCCGTCGCCGTCGGGCAGGTCGAGCTCGCCGTACTCCGCCACCGGGACACCGGTGACCTCGGACAGGCGCCTCACCCCGGCGCGCGACCGCGCCAGGGTGGCGAACACGCCGGTCAGCGCACCGATTCCGGCGCCGCTCATCGCGTACTGGGCCGAGGCCAGCATCTCGCCGGGGCTCAGCCTCCCGGACGACAGCGCCAGACCGGCCGCGAGCAGCACGCCGACGGTGGTCAGGGGACCTACCAGCGCGGACTGGGCACCGGTCGCCGCCAGCACCCGCCAAGTCTCGACCCCGTGCTCTCTGAGCCGCGGCAGCTCGGCCAGCACCCGGTGCCGTTCCCGCTCGACCGTGCCGGCGGCGGCGATGGTGCGCCTGCCGGCCAGGGCCTCGGACAGGCGCGCGGCGATGGCGCCCTGGATCCGCTGGTAGGCGGCGACCGCCGCCGTAGTGCGGGAGGTGAACACCCGCAGCACGACCGCCACGAGCGCGAGCCCGGCGATGAAGGCGGCGGCGAGCCACCAGTCCAGATAGGCCAGCATCGCCAGGCTGCCGATCGACGGGAGCAGTCCCGTGGCCGCCCCGACCGCGGCGGGCCCGGCACGGGCGGCGTCGGCGCAGTTGGCCGACACCCGCGCCGTCAGGTCGCCGGTGTCGAACCGGCGCAGCCGATGCGGATCGAGGGCCAGCACGTGGCGCACCATCCCGCGGCGCAGCCAGGCCGTGGTGGCGGCGGTGCAGGCGGCTCCGGCGAACGCGTCGACCAGTTCGCAGGCGGCGCTCACGATCACGAGTCCGGCCGCCGCCGCCATCGGCGCGGCCACACCGCGGCCGGCGACGGCCGCGTCGACGGTCTCGGCCAGTACGAGCGGCAGCGCCAGCATGGACAGCGTGCCGAGCACCGAGGAGCCGCCGATGAGCGGCAGCCAGCGGCGGGCCCGGGCGACGGCCGCCCCGAAGGACAGTCCGCGCCCGGACCCGCTCGATTCGGCTACTCGCAGAGCAGCACGCTCAGGCGGCTCGTTCCGTCGCACAGCGTGACGCTCAGGTTGCTGTCCTTGCCCTTGTCGTTGGACAGCTCGTCCTTGCTCTCCATGCCTTGCAGGTCGAGAAGTGCCATGATCGCCTCTCCTTTCTTCGGGTCAGGGGAATCTCTTCTTCATCGGCGCCGTCGGCGCCGACGCCTGTGGGCTCGCCGGCCAGGAGGCCGGGAGCAGGGGCATCGCCACCGGATCGGACCGCAGGACCGATCCGAGCGCGAGCAGGACACCGGCGCCGCCGGTCGCCAGGTCCATCGACAGCCGCAGCAGGCCCGTGCCGGGGAAGGCGACGCCGCCCTCGTAGGGCAGGGCATGCCACGACAGCGCGCGGACCTGGTCGCGGACCACCGGGTCGGCCAAGGGCTCGGCGCTGCGACCGGCCCGGTACAGCAGCATGCCGGCGCGGCCGGTGAACAGGCCCGGAAGGATGTACATCGGCGATTCGGCGGCTCGAGCGATGCGGTCCGAGGCGGCGGCGAAGGACTCGCTGCGGCGCCGGGCCGCGAAGGCGTCGAGCGCGATGCCGACGCCGGCGGCGCCGACTTCGAGATAGGGCATGGTGCGCCAGCCCTCGTCGACCTCCATGGAGCCGTTGCCGCGGACGGTGCACCGCCGCAGATCGAGTTCGATGGCCGCTTCGGCGGCGTCGAGGTAGGCGCCGTCGCCGGTCTCGTCGTAGGCGCGCATGAGCAGCAGCGACCGTCCCGCGCCGCCGCGCATGAGCCCCGCGTAGGCGCCGTCACCGCCGCTGACCTCGCCGACCGCCTCGAACGGCACCCGTTCGGCGACCAGTTCCGCGCACCGCAGTCCGGTCTCGCGCAGCTCGGTCTCATCGCCGTCGGCCGTGCGCGCCAGGTGCAGCAGATTCAGACCCGCCCCGGCCAGGCCGCCGTCGAGATCGGCGCTCAGGGTCTCCCACCGCTCGTCGAGGAAGAGATCCACGATATCCAGCGCCGCCTGGCGGTGGCCGAGGTGGTCGAGGGTGAACGCCGCGCCGTGCAGGCCGTCGTACAGGCCCAGCCTGGTCCCCGGGGGCGGGGCGAGGGAGCGGTCGAGCAGCCAGCGCTCGAAGCGCTCCCAACGACCGGCCCCGCAGGCCGCCAGCGCATAGAGCACACCGGCCGCACCGAAGGCGAGTCCGAGGCCGCCGGTCGAGAACTGCCGGATGTCGCCGGGGAAGAGCCGGTCGTCGCGTTCGGGGGTGGCGCTGGCGACGATGGAGCGGGCGATCCGGTCGCGCAGCGCCGGCCAGCGTCCGGTGTCCGGTTCGATGCTCGGGGCGGGTTCGGCCGGGAGGCCGGACGGCGCGATGCGCTCGACCGCCTCGTCGAGGTAGTCGGCGGCCACCGGGAAGCGCTCCCGGATGATCGCCGCCAAGTGCCTGGCTTTGGGCCGGTGGAGGCCGAGCAGGTTGGTCAGCGGCAGGAACAGGGCGAGCTTGAGACACGCCAGGGAGTAGCGGTCGGCTTCGGCTCCGGCCATCGAGCGCGGGGCCGCGAAGCCCTGGTTGCCCAGGCCCGCCGGGCGGGTGGCGTCGGCCGGTCCGGCGACCTCGAAGTCGAGCAGGCAGATCCCGCCTTCGGCTCGTTCGATGACGTTGAACAGGTGCAGGTCGCCGTAGGCGAGACCTCGCCGGTGGATCGCTTCGAGGACGCCTGCGACGCGATCGTGAGTCGAGCGTGCCCACTCGGTGAAGCGGCGGTAGTCCTCGGGGGTCGCGGTGGGGTCGGCCAAGGGGTAGCGGTCGACCAGGGCCGAGCTGAGGACCTCGCCGTCGACGTGCTCCATCGCCATGAACCGGTGCTCGCCGAGCCAGAACAGCTCGTGGGCGCGGGGCACGCCGTCGATGCCTTCGAGCCGACGCAGGATGTCGTATTCGTGCTCCACCCGCTGGACGGCGTCATGGCTCCTGGCGTCGATGCCCGCGTGCGGGCGTCCCTCCTTGAGCACCACCTGGTCGCCGGAGCGTTCGTCGCGTGCGAGATATATGCCGCCGCCGTTGGAGAAGTGCAGGACCCGCTCGATCTCGTAGGGCAGGTCGGTCACGGTGACTTCGTTGCGGGCCTTGAGGTGCGGGACCAAGAAGTCGGGCAGGTCGACCCATTCGGGGGTCCGGAAGACCGGTTCCCTGATGTCGGGAACGAGGAGGCCCTCGGGGTCGGTGATCGCGGGGACCACGTCGCCGCCGTCGGTGACGGTGTAGCGGTCGGCGAAGGCCCCGTAGCGGACGTGGAGCGGGCCGGAGCCCCAGCGCAGGTCGCTGAGGATGTAGGGGCCCGGCACGCCCTCCAGCAGGGCGCCGAGTTCGTGGAGGATCCGCTCGCAGGCGTCCTCGTCGGGCGGGTAGACGGTGGCCAGTTTGCCGCTGGAGTCGCGCGGTGCGTACTTGGAGAGCCTGGCGGTCAGGGCGTTGGGCGAGCGCAGGAACTTGAACTGGACACCGTGGTCGACGCAGTAGTTCCACACCGTCTCGAGGACGCGTTCGGCGCTGTGGGCGGCGGCCGAGGCGTGGATCTTCCAGCCTTGTGAGGGTAGGGGCCGGTGCGAGCGGACGGTGATCCAGTCGTCCTGTTCGGCGCATTCCCAGCCGTCCGGGAGCGGCCGCTCGGCGATGGCGAAGGAGGGGCCGGCGGAGGTCGCCGAGTGCATGGCGTCGTAGAAGGTCCGATCGGCCATGCTGTACTTCTCGTAGTGGTCGCCCATTGCCGCTCCCATCGAGTCCGGAAGGTCCGGTTCTCATCGTGACGGGTGAGCGAGAGCTGGTATAGACGGGTTTGTCACCGATCGGCCGTGAATTTCTCACGGTCGTGCCGTGAGACGGGCGTGTTCGGCCCGGTCAGGCGGGCGGCGGAAGGCGCACGGGGTGTCCGGCTTCGTCGAGATCCCGTTTGATCTCGGCGATGGAGACTTCGCCGAAGTGGAGGATGGAGGCGGCGAGCACCGCGTCGGCGCCGGCTTCGACGGCGGGCGCGAAGTCGGCGGCCTTGCCGGCGCCGCCGGAGGCGATGACGGGGATGTCGACCGCGTCGCGGACGGCGACGATGAGCGGCAGGTCGAAGCCGGCCTTGGTGCCGTCGGCGTCGATGGAGTTGAGCAGGATCTCCCCGGCGCCGAGCTCGGCGGTGCGCTCGCACCATTCGACGGCGTCGATGCCGGTGCGCCGGCGGCCGCCGTGGGTGGTGACCTCCCAGCCCGAGTCGGTGTCCGATCCGGAGGCGACGTCCGCCGAGAGCACCAGGACCTGGTTGCCGAAGCGGTCGGCGATCTCGGCGATGACCTCGGGGCGGGCGATGGCGGCGGTGTTGACGGCGACCTTGTCGGCTCCGGCGCGCAGCAGCCGGTCGACGTCGTCGGGGGTGCGCACGCCCCCGCCGACCGTGAGCGGGATGAAGACCTGCTCGGCGGTGCGGGCCACCACGTCGTACATGGTGGCGCGGTCGTCGGAGGAGGCGGTGACGTCGAGGAAGGTGAGCTCGTCGGCCCCGGCGTCGTCGTAGGCGGCGGCCAGCTCGACCGGGTCGCCCGCGTCGCGGAGGTTCCGGAAGTTCACACCCTTGACGACCCGCCCGGCGTCGACGTCGAGGCAGGGGATCACGCGCACGGCAACAGACACGCGATAAGCGTACAAGGCTCGGCGTGTTGATGCGCGTCCGATCCGTGGGCGGACACTACGACTCAGGTTGCGAGAACGGTGGGGCCGGAGCCGGTTCCGGCCCCACCGGCCGTTTCGACTTCGGGCGGCAGGTTCAGCAGTCGCGCAGTTCCGGCGACTGGTTGAGCAGTTGGCCGCGCGGCGAGATGAACTTGCGATAGCTGTCGGAGTCGACCTCGGTCGGCGGGAAGGCGGCCACGCGGTGGCAGTTCTGGAAGGCCAGCTTCACTCCGAAGTGGCGTTCGAGCGCCCCGCGCATCGAGTCCGAGGCCAGCACGCGCAGGAGCTGTCCCCGGGCCTGCTCATCGGGCGGCGGCGTGGTGTTGTCGGCGAACCGGGTCGACCCGGTCGACGCCGCTACACCCTGCTTGAGGTCGGCCACCACCTTGCTGATGAGCTGCCAGGCGTAGGGCAGCGACTGCTTCACGCAGTCGACGAAGTCCGCATCGCCGATATCGCCGGTTTCGGCCTTGGCGAGCAGGTCCTCTGAGACGTCAAGGGACATGCCGTATCTCCTCTCGGTTCGGATCACTCAGTCTGCGCCGATCGGTCACCCTCCGCTGTCGGATAGTCGACGCAGGCAGTTCTCAGATGCATTTCGTCTAGACAGTCTGGGCGCCCAGCAAGTGCTCGCCGAGCTCGAAGTCCGGGACGATCTGCTCGGCCAGGTCGATCCCGGTCCGGTCGTTGCCCCAGGCAGCGGCGGCTTTGCGGTGGAATTCGCGGGCCTGCCGGGTGAACTTCTCCCAGTCCTTGCCGGCGGCCGCGGCCCGCTCGCGGGCGGCGTCGAGCACAGCGAGGTTCTCCGGCTCCAGCTCCCCGATCGGTCCCACCCGGCCGCGCTCGGCGGCCTTGACGTACCCCGAGCGCGAGCACCAGCCGATGAGCGCGTCGCCGACGTGCTCGCGCAGGAAGGCCACGTCCTCGTCGTCGTCGATCTTGTTGCCGATCACGGCGATGTTCACCTCGTAGTCGGCGGCGTATCCGGCGTACTGCTTGTAGACGCCGACGCTGCGCAGGGTCGGCTCGCACACCAGGAAGGTGTGGTCGAATCGGGTGAACATCCCCGATGCGAAGGCCTCGGCTCCGGCGACCATGTCGACCACGACGAATTCGTCGCGCGCGTCGATGAGGTGGTTGAGCAGCAGTTCGACGGCGCCGACCTTGGAGTGGTAGCAGGCCACGCCCAGGTCGTCGTCGACGAACCCGCCGGTGGCTGCGAAGCGGATGCCGTCGATCTCGGTGAACGCCCGATCGTAGATCGGGTTCGACTCGCGGACGGTCAGCAGCCGCGAGCCCGGCCCGGGCGGGGTGGTCTTGAGCATCAGGTCGGCCGACGGCACGAGCGGGTTGGATCCGCGCAGGTAGTCCTTGATGAGCGGCATGTTCTCCCCGAGCGCGGGCCCCATGGCGGCGGCCTCGGGGTCGAGGCCGAGGGCGGCGCCGAGGTGCTGGTTGATGTCGGCGTCGACGGCGATCACGGGGTGCCCGAGCCCGGCGGCCCGGCGGGCGAACAGCGAGGCCAGCGTGGTCTTGCCGGATCCGCCCTTGCCGACGAAGGCGAGTTTCACTGGTGCAGCCTCCAGATGGTAATGATAATGATTGTTGATTTCAGATGGAGGCTACCAGTGCCGCGAGACGACGGTGTCTCACATGCAGAACGGCCCCGCCCGTAACCGTGTCCGGGCGGGGCCGCAGGGGCTCGGAGTCAGTCGGCCGGGGCGGCCGCCCCGGCGTTCTCCGGCTCGGGCGGGGCCGGGGTCCGGTCGCGGCGCCGGTACTGCAGCGCCAGCATCGCCGCCGCCAGCGCCAGGCCGGCCAGGTCGGTCGTGGTGTCGGCGCTGAGCAGCATCAGCGCGGACACGAACAGTCCGATCCGCTCCCACCAGTGCAGGCGGGCCTGGAGCTGCCCGGCCACGGAGCCGCCGAGCAGGAACGCCGCCAGCACCGCCGTGGCACAGGCGAGGATCGTCCCGGCCCAGTCGTCGCCGAGCAGCAGCAACTGCGGGGCGAACACGAACGCGTAGGGCACGATGAAGCCGGAGATCGCCAGGCGCACCGACTGCACGCCGGTCTTGATCGGGTTGCCGCCCGAGATGCCGGAGGCGGCGAAGGCCGCCAGGCACACCGGCGGGGTGATGTCGGCCAGGACGCCGAAGTAGAGCACGAACATGTGCGCGATGAGCGTGTACTCCCAGGTCGGCTGGCCGAAGTAGCCGCCGGCCTCCGGCAGGCCGAGGCCGACGTACTGGCCGTCGATGAGGGCGATGATCGCCGGGGCCGCGACCACGGCCATGACCACGTAGTTCGCGGTGGTCGGCAGGCCGATGCCGAGGATGAGGCAGGCGATCATCGTGAAGAACATGACCATCATCAGCTCGGAGCGCTCGAACGGCAGGAACGCCGACAGGTTCGTGCCGAGGTTGATGAGCCCGTCGGCGATCTTCAGCCCCAGGCCGGTGTTGTTGATCGCCCCGGAGATGATGCCCGCCGCGGCGGTGGCGGCCACGATCGGCAGCGCCATTCTGGCGGCGTCGATCAGACCCTCGCCGAGGGTCTTGATCGTGAGCTTGTCCGCCATGCTCTTCCAGCCGTCGATGCCCTTGAAGGCCAGGAACAGCAGTTGCACCGTGATGTTCAGGCCGATGGTGGCCAGGACCGCGTAGAAGGCCGCGGTCATCGGCGTGAGGCCGGTCGACAGCAGCACGAAGATGACGATCAGCGGCAGCAGCAGGTAGCCCTTGGAGACCAGGAGCGGGCCGAGCTTCGGCAGCTCCGACCGGGGCAGGCCCAGAATGCCCTCGCGGCGCGAGACGTAGTGGACGACGATGAACTGCGAGCCGAAGAACAGGATCGCCGGGATCAGGGCGGCGACCATGATGTTGGCGTAGGAGATCTCCTTGCCGATGGTCTCGAGCATGATGAACGCCGCCGCGCCCATGACCGGGGGCATGATCTGGCCGCCGGTCGAGGAGGAGGCCTCGACGGCGCCCGCGAACTCGCGCTTGTAGCCCGAGCGCTTCATCATCGGGATGGTGAACGCGCCGTTGGAGACGGTGTTGGCGACCGAGGAGCCGGTGATGGTGCCGGAGAACACCGAGGTGATGATGCCGACCTTGGCGGTGCCGCCGACGCGGCCGCCGGCCAGGCCCAGCGCCAGGTTGGTGAAGAACCGCTCCATGCCGGTGCGCTGCAGCAGGGCCGCGAAGATCATGAACAGGAAGATGAAGGTCGAGGAGACCCCGAGCGGGATGCCGAAGACGCCCTTGGTGCCGAGCCAGGCGTCCGAGAGGATGCGGTCGGGGTCGAGGCCGCCGAAGTTCAGGAAGCCCGGCATGTACGAGCCGTACAGCATGTAGGCGATCATCAGGACGCACACGACGGTGAGCGCCATGCCGACCGCGCGGGCGGCGGCCACCAGGACCAGCAGCGTGCCGACCGACGCCGCGGCGATGCCCGCGGTCGGCCAGGTGCCGCCGACGAACTGGTTGAAGTCGCCGGCGTTGGCGTAGACCCACCAGCAGGCCCAGACGCCGAGCGCGGCGAGCACCACGTCGGGCAGGGGCACGCCTCCGACGTCGAGTCGGATGTAGCGGGTGATCTGAACGAGCACCAGCAGCGCCGCCGCCGGGAGCATGATCGCCGGGTCGGAGACGCCCACGGCGTAGAAGTAGCCGATGACCGCCAGGCCGGCGGCGGTCCAGATCAGGCCGTTGCGCCGCTCCTTCTCGGCGCGGCGCTTGCTGTTGTAGATCAGGAAGATCAGCGCCAGGCCGAACGCGAGGTGGACGACCTGCTGCCGGGGCGTGGCCAGGGTGCCCTGCCAGGCGGTGTAGAGGTGGAACAGCGACATCGACAGGGCGATGACGCCGACGATCCACCGCCAGGCGGGGTGGTACTCGCTGCGGACCGGTCCGACCGAGGCGGTGATCGGCTCGGCCTCGCGCATGGCCTTGATGTCGGCGGCGGCCTGGTCGGTGTCGTAGGCCACCGCGGTGTCGGAGCGTGGTGGTTGGGCGCTCATCGGGTGCTGGTGCCTTTCGGGATGTCGACCTCGGGGGTGGCGACGAGCTGGGCTGATGGCACTTGCGGCGAGCCGGCACGAGGCCGGCTCGCCGCAAGTGTGGTCTTGCTTACGCGAATCGTACGCCAGGTCGAACGCTAGAGGACGCCCTGCTCCTCGAAGTAGCGCTCCGCGCCCGGGTGCAGTTCGACGTCCACCTGGCCGTCTAGGGCGGTGTCGAGCGAGATCGAGGCGGCCACCGAGTGGTCGATCTGATCGGCGTTCTCGTACATCGACTGGACCAGCTCGTAGACCTGGTCCTCGTTCAGGCTCGGCAGCGCGTACAGCGTGGCCCAGCCGGTGACGGTGGTGGCGTCGTTGTCGATCCCGTCGTAGGTGCCGCCCGGGATGTCCAGGCTCGACAGGGTCTGGTCGTCCTCGGTCAGCGTGCTCAGCACGTCGTCGGGGATCGAGACCATGGTCAGGTCGGTGCCCTGGGCGGCCTCGGTGAGCGAGGCGGCCGGCAGCGAGAGGATGCCGAAGGCCGCATCGATCTGGCCGTCGCGCAGCTTCGCGGCGGCGTCGCCGAAGCTGTCGGCGAACGTGTCACCGGGCTCCACACCCGCGGCGTCGAGGATCTGCTGGGTCATGCCCTGGGTCCCCGAGCCGTCGGGGCCGATGGCGACCCGCATGCCTTCGAGGTCGGCGATGGTCTCGATCTCGGCGTCCTCACGCGCCACGATCTGCATCACCTCGGGGTAGATGTTGCCCAGCATGGACAGCTCGACATCGGTGTCGCCGAACTCGCCCTCGCCGTTGACCGCCTGGGTCGCGGTGCCGTTGACGGCCATGGCCAGGTTGATGTCCCCCGACTGCAGCAGCCTGATGTTCTCCACGGAGGCGCCGGTCGAGATCGTCGAGACCCGCAGGTCGTCGAAGTTCGACGACCACATCTGCGCGATCGCGCCGCCCAGCGGGTAGTAGGTCCCGCCGACCGACCCGGTGCCGAGCACCATGGACGACATGCGCTCGCCGTCGTCGCCGCCGCCACCGTCGTCGCCGCCATCGGACCCGACGCCGCAGCCGGTGGCCAGCAGCGCGGTCGCGGCGACCGGCGCGACGATACGCGCGATCCTCCTCAGCATCTGTTACTCCGTTCAATCGAGATGTGTACGCGCCGCACAGCGGCGGGCACGGGCTGTTCTTAATCCACGGCTGGAAACGCCGCCGTAGGGGTGGGATGAAAGCACTCTACGACGCCGGAACCACACAGACAGCAGTACGCGCCGTGATGAGGCCGCATAGTATCCGAACCGTTATGTTCTTCCCGTCGCTGGTCCTCCGCGCCGATCGGGATTATTGTCGTCGACATGAGCGTGTCCGCACAGCCGGGGAAGATCACCGTCCGAAAGCTCGGCCTGATCGACTACCGCGAGGCCTGGGACTACCAGAAGGAGTTGCAGCGCCGACGCATCGACGACGAGATCGACGACACCGTCCTGCTCCTCCAGCACCCGAGCGTCTACACCGCCGGCAGGCGCACCGAGACCTGGGCGCTGCCGCGGGACGGCACCCCGGTGGTGACCGTCGACCGGGGCGGCCAGATCACCTGGCACGGACCGGGGCAACTGGTCGGCTACCCGATCGTCAAGCTGCGCAAGAAGGTCGACGTGGTGGCCTACGTGCGCCGGGTCGAGGACATGATCTCGGAGGTGTGCCGGGAGTTCGGGGTCGGTTCCGCGCGGGGCCGGCTGCGCGACCGCACCGGCGTATGGCTCCCGGCCGACGATCGGGGACCCGAGCGCAAGATCTGCGCGATCGGGGTGCGCGTGCGGTGGGCGACGACGATGCACGGCTTCGCGCTCAACTGCAACCCGGACATGGGCGCCTGGGACCGGATCGCGCCGTGCGCGATCACCGACGCCGAGGTCACCAGCCTGTCGGCCGAACTCGGCCGGGAGGTCACCGTCGACGAGGTGACCCCGGTGGTCGAGAAGCACCTGCCGATGCTGCTCGAGGGGGACTGAGCCTCAGCAGCCCCCGATGGGGGGCGGCTGCTCCTCGGCCGGTTCGGGCCGCTCGCCGAGCATCACCGCCAGCAGGTTGTCCCACGCGTCCGACTCGGGGTAGAAGATCTCCGAGTGCGAGTGGACGCCCTCGACCTCCTTGCCGGAGATGCCGCGGTCGACCAGGCTCACGCCGACGTCGTCGGTCGCGTCCGGTGAGTCCGGGAGGCTACCGGTGAACAGGGTCTTCGTGCCCGGAAAGTCGTCGGGGTCGGCGCCGTGGCCGAGCAGCGGCACGTACGGCGCGCCCTGGATCCATTCGATCGGGTCGCCGGGCGCGGTCATCGAATAGCGCGGGCGGCACGGCTCGGCCAGATCGGCGGGTTCGTAGACGTCGTTGCCCATACCGGCCGAGGCGATGTGGAGGATCCGGTCGGCCGCCAGCTCGTCGGTTTCGGCCAGACCGATCACGGCCCCGCCGTACGAGTGCCCGGCCAGGGTGATCGGGACGTCCTCGCCCACCTGGGCGCGCAGGTCGGCGGTGAACGACGACAGGCCCGCGGCCGCGACCGCGGCCCAGGAGGCCCACGACTCCTCTATCCAGCCCGAGGGCCAGGAGGCGCCGGCCCACACCACGACCGCCAGCCGCCCGTCCGAGGCCTCGGAGAACGACTTGGCGCGCTGGTAGTAGATGTCGAAGTTGGCGCTGGTCAGCACCGCCGAGCCGCCGGGCACGAGCACGGTGACCGTCTCGGCGGTCGCCAGGTCGCCGACCACCTCGATCCAGGAGCCGTCCCCCGAGTTGTTGTAGGGGTCGAAGTAGAGGAACTCGCGGTCGCCGCCGGCAAGCTCGGCGATCTCCTCGCGCGGCGGGCGCTCGGCGCCGGCCGTCCAGGGCCGCTCCGGGCCGTCGAACCGGGTGGAGGCCTCGCCGGCGGCCTCGATGACGAGCCGGTTGGCGGTCGCGCGCGCCTCGAACGGCGCCCCGGGCAGATCGCCGATGACCGACGGGTACAGCACCGACAGCCACGCCGTGTGCTCCTCGCCGAGGCCGGTGAAGAACTCCCCCACTTCGACCGGGTCGAACTCGCCGGCGTCCTCGGCGAACGCGGCCAGCGCGGCCGACAGTTCGCCCGCGTCCGGGTCGGGGCGGGCCTCGACCAGGTCGAGGGCCAGGTCGGCGTCGTCGAGCGCGGCGGTCAGGAGCGCCTCGGGGTCGTCGGCGCCTACCGGCGCGTCGGCGCGGAAGTCGGCGATCTCGGCGCCGGGGTCGGAGGCGACCGCGGGCACGGGCAGGGCGGGTTCGGCCTCGGCCTCGCCGAGCTGGGTGACCCCGGCGAGGTACACCAGGGCCATCGAGCTCACCGCGAGCAGGCTGGACGCCCGCCACCACCGCATTCTCACGGGCAATAGGGTAGCCGAGGCCCGCGCCGTGTGCGAGCCCTTGGCGCGTCCCATGGCCCTAGACGGCGACCGCGGTGTACCGGCCTCCGCTCGCGTTCAGCGTGAGCGGGAGGCCGAAGGCCTTGGAGAGGGTTTCGGAGGTGAGCGCCTGGTCGAGCGGGCCGGCTGCGACGACGCTGCCGGCCGACAGGATCAAGGCGTGGGTGAATCCCGGCGGGATCTCCTCGACGTGGTGGGTGACCAGGATCAAGGCCGGCGAGGATTCGTCGGTGGCGAGCCCGGAGAGGGTGGAGACCAGGGCCTCGCGGGCGCCGAGGTCGAGTCCGGCGGCGGGTTCGTCGAGCATGAGCAGCTCGGGGTCGGTCATGAGGGCACGGGCGATCTGCACACGCTTGCGCTCGCCTTCGGAGAGGGTGAAGAACTGCCGGTCGGCGAGCTGGGCGACGCCGAGCCAGCCGAGCAGCGACATGGCGCGCTCGTCGTCGATCGGGTCGTAGTCCTCGCGCCAGCGGCCGACGCGGCCCCAGGCGGCGGTGCGGACGACGTCGAGGGCGGTCTCCTCGCCGGGGAGGGACTCGGCGACCGCGGTGGTGGTCAGGCCGATGCGGGGGCGCAGTTCGAACACGTCGACCGCGCCCAGGCGTTCGCCGAGGACGTCGACCGTTCCCGATGTGGGGTGGTTCCGGGCGGCCGCTAGGTTGAGCAGGGTGGTCTTGCCGGCCCCGTTCGGACCGAGGACGACCCACCGTTGGTCGGCGTCGACGTGCCAGTCGACTTTGTCGAGGAGCCGGTTGCCGCCGCGCACGACGGTGACGCCGGAAAGGTCGAGAACGCGTTCTGACTGTGCCACGGGATCAATGAAACCACGGGTGCGATCTGGGGGTTCGTCCGCAACCGGCCCGGTCGGGGGCACGACACTATACCGGGTATACTCCGGGTGACTCCCGCGCTCCGGCGACGCCCGCACAGAAAGAGAGCC
Source organism: Glycomyces xiaoerkulensis (assembly GCF_002798405.1). GTDB lineage: Bacteria > Actinomycetota > Actinomycetes > Mycobacteriales > Micromonosporaceae > Glycomyces > Glycomyces xiaoerkulensis. Next base: position 225,740 of record NZ_PGGV01000004.1, read on the forward strand.
CATGGCCCCGGTCATCGAGATATCGGGGCTGCGCAAGACCTATCGGAAGCTCATGCGCCAGCCCCATCACGCTTTGGACGGCCTCGACCTGGAGGTCCGCCCCGGAGAGGTCCACGGTTTCCTGGGTCCAAACGGATCCGGCAAGACCACCACGCTGCGGGCCTTGCTGGGGCTCATCGGCACCGACGGCGGCTCCATGCGGATCCTCGGCGAGGAGGTGCCCCGGCGCCTGCCGCAGGTGGTCGGCCGCGTCGGCGCGGTGGTCGAGTCCCCCCAGTTCTTCAAGCACTTCTCCGGCAGGCTGACCCTCCGGATCCTGGCCGAGAGCGCCGGCATCCCGGCCACCAGAGTGGACGAGGTGCTCGAGCAGGTGGGCCTGCGCGACCAGGCGAGGCAGACGGTCAAGAGCTACTCCCTGGGCATGCGCCAGCGGCTGGCGGTGGCGCAGTCGCTGCTGAAGCGGCCCGAGCTGCTGGTGCTCGACGAGCCGGCCAACGGACTCGACCCGGCCGGCATCCACCACATGCGGGCGCTGCTGCAGTGGCTGGCCCACGAGCAGGGCGTCACCGTCCTGGTCTCCTCGCACCTGCTGTCGGAGGTGCAGCAACTGTGCGACTCGATGACGATCGTCTCCAGGGGGCGGCGCATCGTCGACGGCAAGGTCGCCGACATCCTCGCCGGGCACTCCGGATCGCAGATGAGCGTCCGCTTCGCCGACCCGGCCGAGGTCTCCGAAGCGGTCGAGGTGCTGATGGAGGCCGGTGACAACCTGACGGTCACCGCCGAGCGCGACCGGCTGCTCGTGTCCGGCGCCTCCGACCCCGCGTGGATCACCAAGACCCTGGCCGACCGGTCGCTGTACCTGACCGAGCTGGTCACCGAGACCAAGAACCTCGAGTCGGTCTTCCTGGAGCTGACCGGCACCGCCCCGCAGGCCGGCCGGGCCGTCCAGGTGGGCCAGTCGGCCCCGGCCGCCGATCCCGAGATGACCGTCCCGACTGGAGCCGACCGGTGAACCTGTACAAAGCCGAGATCCACCGTTTCGCCCGCCGCCGCCTGAGCCTGATCTTCGGCATCTGCGGGTTCGCGGGCCTGCTGCTGTTCAGCGCCGTGCTGGCCTTCAACTCCCAGACCGGTCCCACCGAGGCCGAGCGGGCCGAGGCGCGCGAAATGGCCGACAACCTCAACGCCGACTACGACCGGTGCGCCGAGGACGAGGAGTTCTTCGAAGACCCCGAGCACGTCTGGGTGTCCGAGGAACCGCACTTCGACGACATGACCCACGAGGAGATCTGCGCGGAGCTGTTCCCGGCCCAGGCCCAGGAGGAGGACTTCCTCTACGTCTACACCTTCCACTTCGAGAACGAGGGCACCGGCATCATCTCCGGCATCGCGGTCCTGGTCGGACTGCTGGCGATGCTGCTGGCCTCCTCGGTGGTCGGCGCCGAGTGGTCGAGCGGCGGCATGGCCAACCTCCTGGTGTGGCACCCGGCCCGCATGCGGGTCTGGGGCGCCAAGCTCGCCGCGGGCCTGACCGTCTGCGCCGCCGCCGTGGTCGCGGTCGTGGCGCTCGCGTTCGTGCTGCTGTACCTGGTGGCGGCGCTCCGGGGCGAGACCGGCACGCTCGACGCGGCCTGGTGGCAGGACGCGCTCGGACGCCTCACCCGGTCGCTGGCCCTGGCCATGGGGATGACGGTGCTCGGCTCGTCGCTGGCGATGCTGGGACGCCACACCGCGATCGCCGGCGGCGTCATCGCCGGCTACCTCGTCGTCGGCGACCTGCTGGTGCGGCTCGCCGGGTTCGCCCTCAACGTCAAGTTCCCCAACCGGTTCTCCCTGTACACCTGGGTCGACGCCTGGATCAGCGGCCGGGTCACGCTCCGGGACTGGTCCGGCCGGTTCGAGGAGACGATGACGCTGACGGCGACCGACGCCGGGCTGCTGCTGGGCGGGATCGTGCTGGTGTTCACGGCCCTGGCGACGTGGTCGTTCGCCCGCAGGGACGCCTCCTAGTCGAACAGGCCGGCGCGGACGGCTTCGAGTCCGAGCAGGATCGCACCGCGGATGACCGGTTCGTCGGCGACCGCGCCGGCCACGACGCTCGGGTTGACCGGCGCGAGCTGGACGGTCTGGGCGGCTACGCGCCCGGCCAGGTCCAGTCCGCCCGCGTAGCCGACCGGACCGCCGAGGACGACCACGGTCGGGTCCAGCAGGACGCAGGAGGCCACGATGCCGAGGGCGATGCCCTTGGCGACCTCGTCGAGGCAGGCCGCGCCCTCCTCGCCGGCGGCGACGGCCGCTCCGACAACCTCGGCCGGGTCGGTGCCCTCGAAGCCGTGCTTGGCGCCGACCTCGACCACCGCCTGGCCGCCGATGACGCGCTGGTAGGAGCCCTGGGACAGCCGGGTGACGACCCCGCCGGTGGGCAGCTCCCCGCCGGGCACGGGCAGGAAGCCGATCTCTCCGGCCGCCCCGGTGGCGCCGCGGTGGAGCTGGCCGCCCAGGATGACCCCGAGGCCCAGCCCGCGCCCGTACCAGGCGTAGACGAAGTCGCCCGCGCCCCCGGCGGCGCCGGAGCGCTGCTCGGCGACGGTGGCGAGATTCACGTCGTTCTCGATCGAGACTTCGGGCGGCAGCTCCTCGTTGAGGGCCGACAGCAGCCCGCGGTGCCAGGCCGGCAGGTCCCAGGAGAAGCCGATCTCACCGGTGGCGGGGTCGATGACGCCGGGCGTGCCCAGCTCGATCCGGGCGACCTTGCCCATCTCGACCCCGGCAGCATCGACCGCGTCGAGCACGACCCGGCGCACCACCGCGACCGGGTCGGTCGATCCCTCCACGGTCGCCTCGGCGCGGCCGACGATCCGGCCGGTGAAGTCGGCGCAGGCGCCGTGCGCACTGGACGGTCCGATCTCGACGCCCACGACGTAGGCGAACGACGGCACCGCCGCGTACAGCGAGGCGTTCGGTCCGCGGCCGCCGGACTTCGATCCGACGACCTCCACCAGGCCGCGGCCCTGCAGCCGCTCCATCATCTGCGAGGCGGTCACCTTGGACATCGAGGTGCGCTCGGCGAGCTGGGCGCGCGTCTGCGGCCCGTCGTCGAGCAGCAGTTGGAGCGCCGCCTGGTCGTTGAGGACCCGCAGCAGCTTCGGCACCCCCGGGGTGTGGCTCTTCGGCATCAGATCAGTTCCTCCGAGCCCACATTATCCACAAGCGGTGCACCCCGTGCTCACACCAGGTGCGCCGTGCCTTCAATCGGTGTCCGTGGTGACCAGGCTCCGGATCTCCCGCAGGGCCACCGACAGCACCGCGAGCTTCTCCTCGGAGCGCCCGGCCTCCTCGGTGGCGGCGTGGATGCGGGTGACCGCCTCGCCGTTGCGCTCGTGCCAGGCTTCGACCGCCGCGGCCGGGCTCGCCCCGGGCTCGGCGCGCATGGCGGCCGTGGTCAGGGCCGCCATCGCCCCGTACATGTCGTAGCGCAGCGCCGAGCGGGCCAGGGTCTGCCAGCGGTTGCGCCGCGGCAGCGCCGAGATCTGGTTGAGGACCTCGTCGGTGTGGATCTTGGCGGCGATGCCGTAGTAGACCTGCGCGGTCTCCAGCGGGTCGGTGCCGAGCCGGCGGGCGCAGTCGACGACGTCGATCAGGCCGAAGCCGAAGATCGGGCCGGAGACGTCGACGGCGAGCTCGGCGGGGATGCCCTGCTCGGCCAGCTCGGTGCAGTACCGCTCGAAGCCGACCGCCTCGGACTCGATGAGCAGCTCGGGCAGCTTCGGCTGGAGCAGCGCCAGGCCGGGCCGGAGCCGGTCGGTCTCGCCGGCGACGTCGACCGTGCCGCGCCGGTGCTGGAGGATCCAGCGCACGCCCCGGTCCAGCAGCCGCCGGATCACCAGCAGCGCCGAGATCTGGGCCGTCTGCGGAGCGCGGTTGTCCAGCTCCTCGATGCGCCGCCACAGGTCGGGCAGGCCGAACGCGTCCCGGACCGCGACATAGGCGCGGACCACGTCGACCACGTCCGAGTTGGTCTCGTCGGAGACGCGGAACAGGAAGGTGGTGCCGCCCCGGTCGACCGCCTCGCCCACCACGGCGGTGGTGATGATCTCGCGGCGCAGCGGGTGCTCGGCCATGAGGTCGGCGTAGGGCTCCCGCAGCGGCCGCGGGAAGTATTCGCGCAGCACCGGCTCGGTCCAGGACTCGTCGGGCAGGCCGGAGTCGAGGACGGCGCGCTTGGCCCAGATCTTCACGTACGACAGCAGCACGGCCAGTTCCGGCTCGGTCAGGCCCACCCCGGCGGCGCTGCGCTCCCGCAACTCCTTGTCGTCGGGCAGGCCCTCGATCTCGCGGTCGAGCCCGACGCGCCTCTCCAGGTGCTTCATGAGCCTGATGTGGACCGGGAGGAGCCGGAAGTTGAGGTACGAGGCGTTGGCGAGCGCCATGTTCTGGTCGTAGTTGTCGGTCAGGACCATGTCGGCGACGGTGTCGGCCATGTCCATGAACAGTTGGTCGCGGCGCTCGGGCTCGATGCGGCCGGCGAGCGCGGCCGAGCGCAGCAGGATCTTGATGTTGACCTCGTGGTCGGAGGTGTCGACCCCGCCGGAGTTGTCGATGAAGTCGGTGTTGATCCGGCCCTCGTCCCGGGCGTACTCGATGCGTCCGAGCTGGGTGAACCCGAGGTTCCCGCCCTCGCCGACGACCTTGCAGCGCAGGTCGGCGCCGTCGACGCGGACGGCGTCGTTGGCCTTGTCCCCGGCGGCGGCGTGGGTCTCGGAGGAGGCCTTGACGTAGGTTCCGATGCCGCCGTTCCACAGCAGGTCGACCTGTGCCTTGAGGATCACCCGGATCAGCTCCGGCGGGGTGACGTCCTTGGTATCGGGGTCGAGGTCCAGCGCCTCGCGCATCTGGGGCGAGACCGGGATCGACTTGACCGACCGCTTCCAGACGCCGCCGCCTTCGGAGATGAGTGCGGGATCGTAGTCGGCCCAGGTGGAGCGGGGCGTCTCGAACAGCCGGCGGCGCTCGGCGAACGAGGTCGCCGCGTCGGGGTCCGGGTCGACGAAGATGTGCAGGTGGTTGAACGCGGCCACCAGTCGGATGTGCTCGGACAGGAGCATCCCGTTGCCGAACACGTCGCCGCCCATGTCGCCGATGCCGACGACGGTGAAGTCCTCGCTCTGGGTGTCGACCCCCATCGCGCGGAAGTGCCGCTTGACCGACTCCCAGGCGCCGCGGGCGGTGATGCCCATCTTCTTGTGGTCGTAGCCGACCGAGCCGCCGGAGGCGAAGGCGTCGCCGAGCCAGAACCCGTAGGAGTCGGCGACCTCGTTGGCGATGTCGGAGAACGTCGCGGTGCCCTTGTCGGCGGCGACCACCAGGTAGGGGTCGTCGCCGTCGTGGCGGACCACGTCCGGGGGCGTGATCACGGTGTTGTCGGCGTCGCGGTTGTCGGTGATGTCCAGCAGCGCCGAGATGAACTCCCGGTAGCGGGCCACGCCCTCGGCCTGTCGGGCGGCGCGGTCGGGGAAGGCGTCCCGCTTGAGCACGAACCCGCCCTTGGCGCCGACCGGGCTGATGACGGTGTTCTTGACCTCCTGGGCCTTGACCAGGCCGAGGATCTCGGTGCGGAAGTCCTCGCGCCGGTCCGACCAGCGCAGCCCGCCGCGGGCGACCTTTCCGTACCGCATGTGGACGCCCTCGAACTCCGGGGAGTAGACGAAGACCTCGAACACCGGGCGCGGCTTGGGCAGGAAGTCGATCTCGCGGGCGTCGAACTTGAAAGCCATGTGCTTCTTGGGCCGCCCGGCCTCGCCGCGCTGGAAGTAGGAGGTGCGCAGCGTGCAGCGGATCAGGGTGAGGAACGATCGAAGGATGCGGTCGGCGTCGAGGCTCGGGACCTCGGCGAGCCCGTCGGCCAGCGACCGGTCGATGCGCTCGACCGCGGTCGCCCGGTCGTCGCCCACGCGCGGGTCGAAGCGGGCCTCGAACAGCCGCACCAGCGAGGAGGCGATCGTCGGGTGGGCGATGAGGGTGCTGGCGATGAAGTCCTGGGAGAACACGAAGCCGCACTGGCGCAGGTAGTTCGCCAGCGCCCGGAGGACGGCCACCTGCCTCCAGTTGAGGCCGGCGGCGATGACCAGTTCGTTGAACCGGTCGGACTCGGCCTCGCCGGTCCAGGCGGCGCGGAAGGCGTTCTCGAAGCGGACGCGCATCTGCGGCACCGATTCGGCGGTCGGGCCCGGCAGCCGCAGCCCGAAGTCGTGCAGGTAGACCTTCCCGTCGCGGCGGTCGATGTGGTAGGGCCGCTCTTCGCCGACGGTCACGCCGAGGTACTTCAGCACCGGCAGGGCCTCCGACAGCCCGACCGGGCTGCCGAAGGAGTAGACCTTGAAGTGGACGTCCTCGTCGTCGCCGCGGCGGCGGAACATCTGGAGTTCCATGTCGCCGGGCTCGTGGAGCATCTCCAGCTTGGCGATGTCCTTGGCGGCGTCGAGCGGGGTGTGCTCGGCCTTGTAGGCGGCCGGGTAGGCGTTGACGTAGGAGCGGAAGAGGCCGCGGGCCTGGCCCTCGCCGACGTGGTGGTCCAGTTGCAGCGCGAAGTCGGCGTCCCAGGACCTGGTGGCTTCGGCCAGTTCGGTCTGGACCGACTCGACGTCGACCGGGTCGGACTCGGCGTACGGGTCGATGCGGATGACGAAGTGGAGGCGTGCCAGGACCGACTCGGTGACGCGGGTGTCGTAGTCGACCCCGACCCCGCCGAGCCGATCGTAGAGGATGTCCTGGATCTTGATGCGGTTCTCGGTGTTGAACCGGTCGCGCGGCAGGTAGACCAGGCAGGAGTAGAAGCGCCCGTAGACGTCGCGGCGCAGGAACAGGCGCAGGCGGCGGCGACCGGCCAGGCGCAGCACGCCCATCGCGGTCTCGTACAGGTCGTCGGTGCGTGCCTGGAACAGCTCGTCGCGCGGGTACGTCTCGAGGGCGGTGACCAGGTCCTTGCCGGAGTGGGAGGACGGGGTGACGCCCGAGCGGTCCAGCACGTCCCGGACCTTGCGGCGCACCACCGGGAGGTCGGTGACCGACGAGAGGTAGGCGGCGGAGGTGAACAGTCCGAGGAAACGGAGCTCGCCGTCGGGTTCGCCGTCGGCGTCGAAGGTCTTGACGCCGATGTAGTCCATGTAGGAGGTCCGGTGGACGGTGGAGCGGGCGTTCGACTTGGTGATGACCAGCAGCCGCTTGGCGCCGATCTGGGAGCGGGCGTCGGCGTTGAACGAGGACAGCGGGCGGGACGCGGCCGGGGCCTTCTTGAGCAGTCCGAGCCCGGTCTCCTCGATGGGGGTCAGCGCCCGGTGCTCACCGGCGCCGGTGAGCTGGTACCGGCGGAAGCCGAGGAAGGTGAACTTGTCGTCGGCGAGCCAGCGCAGCAGCTCGACGGTGTCGCTGATGTCCTTCTCGGGCACCGGGAGGGCCTCGCCCGCTTCGAGGTCGGCGGCGATCTCGAGGGCCTTGGCGCGCATCGGCTGCCAGTCGCCCACGCAGACGCGGACGTCGTCGAGGACGGCCCGGATCTCGGATTCGAGGGTGGTGAGGAACTCCGGATCGGACACGCGCTGGAGTTCGATGTGCATCCACGACTCGTGCCGTCCGTCGTCGGCGGGGGCCTCGGCCAGTTCGCCGCCGGCCTCGCGCCGGACCGGGACGATCGGGTGCACGAACACGACGATGTCGATGGCGTGCTTGCCGAACAGCCCCATCAGGGAGTCGACCAGGAACGGCGAGTCCTCGCAGGCGATGTCGACGTGCGTGTTCGCGGCCGCGTCGGGGCCGTCGGAGTCGGCGGGGCAGTCGATCTCCAGGCACACCTCGCCGGGACGGCGGCGGCGGGCGAGCCGGCGGTGCCTGGCGGTGGTCTCGAACAGATGCTCGGCGCTGCGGCCGACGATGTCGTCGTCGGCGACCAGGCTCCAGTACAGCTCCACGAGCCTGGCGAGCGATTCGTCCGATCCGGCGAGTCCGGCCGCTTCGGTGAGCAGCTCCCCCCGGTCGGGGAGGGTTTCGCGGAATTCTTCGTCACCGATGAACGCCAACACGTTTCGTCTCCAGCTCGAATCGACTCGACCCACCTCGTCGTGGACCGCTTCCAGGCTAGATCTTACGGGGCCGATGCGTCCGGTGGGTTGCAGCGAGCTAAGGGAGAGCGGCCGGCTCCCGCGGCAAGGGCGCTGGATAGCAGTCATCGCGGCGTCACGGTAGAGTCAAGATCGGAAACGTCCCCCGATTTTGAAGGTGACCTCATATGGTTGCGGTCCTGGTGATCGTGCTCCTCCTCGCCGTCGTGGCCTGGTGGCTGTGGCGGCGGAACCGGCAGCGGCGCGAAGACGAAGCCTACGTGCCACCGGGACCGGCCGACCCCTTCGCCGACGGCGACACCGACATCCTGCGCGGCGATCCCAAGCGGGTCAAGGCCGGCGACATGGTCGAGGCCTACGGCAAGACCCTCGCCGTGCGCGGGACGCTGCGGCTGAGCGAGGGCGACTACTCCTGGGCCGAGCACTTCCTCGACACGGGCACGGGCGTCAGGCGCTGGCTGTCGGTCGAGGCCGACCCGGATGTCGAACTGGTGCTGTGGGAAGAGGTCAAGGGCGCCGACCTGAAGCCGGGTCCGCGCGAGCTCAGCTTCGAGGGCGAGTCCTACCGCTCCGACGAGCAGGGCACCGCCGACTACACCAGCGAGGCCACCACCGGTCTGGCGCCGACCGGCACGCTCCGCTACCACGACTACGAGGGCCCCGGCGGCCAGAAGCTCTCCTTCGAGGCCTTCGGCGACGGCGCCAAGTGGGAGTTGGCGAAGGGTCTTACGCTGGATCGCAACCAGGTCACCATCTACCACCAGAACGAATCGTGATAAGCGCACTCGAGATCCCCTTCATCGACGTCTCCGCCCGAGAGCTGACGTTCCGGCCGGACGCGCCGTCGATGCCCGTCCTGGACCAGCTCGACCGGGACGCCGGGAAGCTGCGCCTGTCACTGCGGCTGCTGGGGGCCAGCCACCAGGCGGTGGTGGCGACCCCGGACGGCCTGGTCGCCGAGACCCTCGCTTACCGCGGCGACCTCTCCCCCGACCTGCCCGAGGCGTTCAGCCGGCGCGCCGGGACCTGGCGGCACCGGTTCACCAGCCGGACCGAGCGGCTGGCGGTCCCCGAACTGCGCGACCGCGTGCGGGGGCTCCGCGCCCGCGGCGGCGAACCCGACCTCTTGATCGGCGTGTTCGGCGACCGGCCCGACGCCCTCACCGCCCTCGAGGTCACCGGTACCGCGCCGCTGACGTGGCGGACGGTGCACACCTACCCTCAGTACGGCGAGGTCGTGACCACCACCGGAAGCGTCGAGCATCTAGGCTGAACCCGATCCCCGAACGAAGGACCCGCCCGGATTATGCAGCAGAACCCGTCTCACGAACTCCCCCGCTACGGCGGCGGCATGAATTGGAAGCACTGGCTGGCGATCGGCCTGGTGGTGGTGCTGTGCTGCGGCGGCTGGCTCGTGTCCTCCTTGGACTTCAGTAACCCCACCGGCCACATCCAGAGCAACTACGAGCGCGCCGCGAACCTCGACGAGGGGCGCGGCCGGGCCTACACCTCGTCGCTGCCGCCGGCCAGCGTCGCCAACTCCATCGACGACGCCGACGGCGCCCGCAAGCAGCGCCGGGACGGCAACAAGCACTTCCTGCAGTACAAGAGCCACATCGTGTCGGTCGAACCCCACCGGGGCGGGTCGAAGATCCTGCTGTTCAACTACCGGGACGGCTACCGGCACTACTCGCCCGTGTTCATCGGGTGGGGATGGTCGTCGTCCCCGCTCCCGCCGTTCCGGGGCGGCGGACCCGGCAGCGGCAAATAGCCCGACCCGCCCGACCAACGAGACCTGAAAGGCAGCCTCCATGTTCGAAGACTTCGGCAACGCCGTTCTCGGCGCACTCGCCTACAGCGGCGTCGGTATCGCACTGATGGTGCTGGGATACTTCATCGTCGACTGGCTCACCCCCGCCCCGCTGGGCGAGATGATCTGGACCAACCGCAACCGGAACGCCGCGCTCCTGCTGGCCTCCAACAGCCTCGGGGTGGGCCTGATCGTGGTCGGCGCGATCTGGGCCTCCGAGGGCAACCTCGTCGAGGGGATCGTCTCGACCCTGGTGTTCGGTGTGATCGGCCTGGTCGCGATGGCCGTGGCGTTCTTGGTCCTCGACCTGCTGACGCCCGGCAAGCCCGGCGAGGCAGTGACCTCCGAGGAGTTCCAGCCCGCGGTGTGGGTGAACTCCGCCATGCACGTGGCGCTGGGCGGCGTCATCGCGATGGCCCTGTCTTGAGGGCCCCGGCCGCCACCGACGAGCAGCGGACGCCGCCGCGGCGGATCCGTCCGGCGCGGGCCGGACTCCTGGCGACGGTGTTCGTGGTGGCGGCCTGCGGGCTCGTGTACGAACTGGCGCTCATCACTTTGGGCGCCTATCTGATCGGCAACACCGCCACGCAGGCGTCGATCGTGCTGAGCGTGATGGTGTTCGCGATGGGCCTGGGCGCCTTGGCGGCCAAACCGCTGCAGAAGCGCCCGGCGCTGGCGTTCGCCGCGATCGAGCTGGCCCTGGCGGTGCTGGGCGGCTTCAGCGTCCTGGTCCTGTACGCGGCCTTCGCGTGGACGGCGCTGTACAACCTGCCCCTGATCGCGATCGCGTTCGCGATCGGCCTGCTGGTCGGCGCGGAGATCCCGCTGCTCATGGAGCTGCTGCAGCGCATCCGCCGGCAGGCGGCCGGCAGCGCGGTCGCCGACCTGAACGCGGCCGACTACCTGGGCGGGCTCGTCGGGGGCCTGGCGTTCCCGTTCCTGCTGCTGCCGCTGTTCGGCCAGATCAGGGGGGCCCTGCTGGTCGGCGCGGTGAACGCCGTGGCCGGGGTGGTGCTGGTGTTCCTGGTCTTCCGCGGGGACCTGCCGAAGGCCGGCAGGCAGCTCCTGGCGCTCGGCGCGGCCGCGATCGCGATCGTGCTGGCGGCGGCGTTCGCCTACACCGACCGGTTCGAGGTGGCCGCCCGCCAGGCGCTGTACGCCGACCCGATCATCTACAGCGAGGACACGCAGTACCAGCAGATAGTGATGACCGAGTCGGCCTCGCCGTTCGGCGGCGAGGACTTCCGGCTGTACCTGAACGGGGACCTGCAGTTCTCGTCGGTGGACGAGTACCGGTACCACGAGGCGCTGGTCCATCCGGTGATGGACGGCCCGCGGGCCGACGTGCTGGTCCTCGGGGGCGGCGACGCGCTGGCGGTGCGGGAGGTCCTGCGCTATCGGGACGTGGAGTCGGTGACCCTGGTCGACCTCGACCCGACGGTGACGGAACTGGCGCGGGACTTCGACCGGCTGGCGGAGCTGAACGGGGGCGCGCTGAGCGACCCGCGGGTCGAGGTGGTCAACCGGGACGCCTTCACCTGGCTGCGGGACCGGTCCGAGGCCTACGACGTGATCGTGGTGGACATGCCCGACCCGGACGCGACCGAGACGGCGAAGCTGTACTCGGTGGAGTTCTACGCCATGGCGGCCGGCCGCCTCAACGGTTCCGGCCGCATGGTGGTGCAGGGCGGATCGCCCTATTTCGCCCCGAAGACGTATTGGACGGTCGGGGCCTCGATCGAGGAGGCGGGCTACGGGACGACGCCGTACCAGGTGTCGGTGCCCTCGTTCGGCGACTGGGGCTTCCACGCGGTGCACGCCTCGGGCGAGGCGCCTGAAGTGTCGCTGGACACCGAGGCGGGTCCGTTCGAGTCGCTGACGCCGGAGCTGCTGGAGTCGGCCCAGGTCTTCCCGCCTGACCGCGCCCGCCTCGAAATGGAGCCGTCGACGTTGATGCACCCGGTTATCCTCGACCGGGTCCAGAGCGAGTGGCGCCACTACTGAGCGGCCCGCCGCTCGCCCGAACCCTCCGACGGCAGGAGCGACCATGCATCCCACCCACCCTGCGCCGCAGGCGCAGGAGATCACCGTCCGGCACCGGACCGTGGCCTCGGTCATGTTCATCGTCTGCGGCGCGCTGTTCCTGCTGCTCGGCGTCCTGGCGCTGACGGGAGACGGGCCGGCGGTGTGGCTCATTCTCGGTCCGGTGATTCTGGCCGCGGGCATCGTCTCGCGCTTCGTGCCGTTCATCCGCTTCCAGCCGGCTACGGCGACGCTGATCATGCACGGGCCGTTCGGCAACCGGGTCCGCACCTTCGGCGCGCCGAAGGGCGAGCGGCTGTACTTCGACGGCTCGAACATCATGCGGCTCAAGCCCGACGGCAAGCAGAAGCGGGTCGGTACCGGGTCCGGTGAGCCCGCCGACGTCCAGCGCCTCCAGCAGACCCTGCTGGGGATGCAGCAGCACTGACGCGGTCCGGCCCGCGGACGGGCCGTCCGCGGGCCGGACCTCCCGGGGAGGCGCCGGGGTCGTCAGTTCCAGTCGAGGTTCGCGCCTCCCGAGGCTATGACCCGCCGGTACCAGTCGGCGCTGCGCTTGGGGGTGCGCCGCTGGGAGTCGTAGTCGACGTGCACCAGGCCGAACCGCTTGGAGTAGCCCTCGGCCCATTCGAAGTTGTCCAGCAGGGACCACACGAAGTACCCGCGCAGGTTCACGCCCTTCTCGATGGCCTCGCCCGCGGCGCGGAAGTAGCCGTCGAGGTATTCGATGCGGTCGGCGTCGTCGACCTCGCCGCCGGGGCCGACCGCGTCGTCGAAGCACGCCCCGCTCTCGGTGACGTACACCGGCAGGTCGGTGTAATCGGCGCTGAGCCGTTCCAGGACGCGGCGGAGGCTCGCGGGGTGGATCTCCCAGCCGAAGTCGGTCACCGGTCCCTCCGGCTCGAGCGCGCGGGTGCCCAGGTGCGGGTCGGATTCGTCGGCGGCGATGCGGAAGCGGTGGTAGTGGTTGACGCCGACGAAGTCGAGCGGGGCGGCGATGGTGTCCATGTCGCCCGGTTCGATCGCGTCGAAGGCGCCCGAGCCGCGGTAGTGCCAGCGCATGTCCTCGGGGTAGGCGCCCTTGAACAGCGGGTCGAGGAACATCCGGTTGCCGGCGCCGTCGGCCAGCATCGCGGCCGCCTGGTCTTCGGGCCGGTCGCTGGCCGGCTCGATGTCGGTGAGGATGACCGCGGTGCCGATCCGGGCCGACGGCCGCCGATCGCGGATGGCGGCGGCGGCGAGCCCGTGGGCGAGGTTGAGGTGGTGGACCGTGCGCAGGGCCTGGGTGAGGTCGCGCCGGCCGGGGGCGTGGACGCCTTCGTAGTGGCCGAGGAAGGCGATGCACCAGGCCTCGTTGATCGGGATCCAGTCCTCGGCCAGGTCGCCGAGGGCGGCGGCGGTGCGGGCGGCGTAGTCGGCGAACCGGTGGGCCGTCCGCCGCTCCGGCCAGCCGCCCTCGTCGTCGAGCACCTGCGGCAGGTCCCAGTGGTAGAGCGTCACCAGCGGGGTGATGCCGCGGGAGCGGAGGTCCCCGAGCAGCTCCCGGTAGAAGGCGACGGCCTCGGGGTTGAGTTCGCCGCGGCCGTCCGGTTGCAATCGGGCCCAGGAGACCGACATGCGGTAGGCGCGCAGGCCGAGCCGCTCGGCGAGGTCGAAGTCCTCCCGCCACCGGTGGTAGTGGTCGCATGCGACGGCGCCGGTGTCGCCGTCTCGGGTCCTGCCGGGCGCGGCGGCGAAGGTATCCCAGATGGACGGTCCGCGGCCGCCTTCGTCGGCGGCGCCCTCGATCTGGTAGGCGGCGGTGGAGGCGCCCCACAGGAAGTCCTCGGGGAACGGGCTGGCGTCGGTCATGTGCGTCTGCTCCTCGGTTGGGTGGTTCACTTGTCGACTCCGGTCACGACGATCCCCTGGACGAAGACCCGCTGCGCCGCGAGGAAGATCGCGACCGGCAGCACCAGCGCCAGGAGCGAGGCGGCCATGATCAGGTGGGGCTCGGTGTTGTAGACCCCGCTGAAGTAGCTCAGGCCCACCCCGATCGGGACGATGTCGCGGTTGCCGGCCAGGTACAGCAATGGTTCGAAGAAATCGTTCCAGGCGTAGAAGAAGTGGAACAGGCTGACCGCGGTCAGGGCCGGGATCGCCTGCGGGACGATCACCCGCGCGAAGGTCCGGATCGGTCCGGCCCCGTCGATGCGGGCGGCCTCCTCGAGTTCCTTGGGGATGGTCAGGAAGTACTGCCTGAGCAGGAACACGTTGAAAGCGTTGGCGAAGAAGTGCGGCACGATCAGCGGCAGGTAGGTGCCGATCCAGCCCATCTGCAGGAACACCGCGTACTTGGGGACGAGGGTCACCGCCGGCGGCAGCAGGATCGTGGCCATCAGGAGCCCGAACAGCGCCTTCCGGAACGGGAATCGGAACCTGGCGAAGCCGTAGGCGACGATCGCCGAGGACACGACGGTGGCGAACACGGTGGTCAGCGCGTAGAACAGGGTCCATGCGGTCAGGCGCACGAAGTCGATGGTGCTCCAGGCTTCGGCGAAGTTGCCCCACTGCGGGTTGAAGCCGCGGACGGGGTCGAGGGTGCGCCAGCGGCCCTCCCATTCGATCGGTCCGGCACCGGGGTCGCCGGGGTCGATGAAGACGCTCGATTCGCGGCCGGGCTCGATCAGGGCCAGTTCGCGGACCTCGCCGCCGGGCATCGGCACGGCGTAGACCTCGTGCTCCTCGCCTTCGTACTCGAAGACCTCGGCCGAGACCGGGAGGATCGGCGAGTTCGGGTCGGAGACGCCGTCCTTGTCCTTCAGGGCGGTCACCATCCCGTACCCGAGCGGCATCAGGAACAGGCTCACCAGCAGGAATGCGCCCAGGGTGACGCCGCCGCCCCAGAGGATGCGCTTGCGGCGGCGCCGCATCCGGGCCTCTTCGTGGGTTCGGGCGGGCGTCTGGGCCGCCTCGGGGCGTTCGGGGGCTGCGACGGACATTACCGCTCCGATCCGTAGTGGACCCAGAAGCGCGCGGTGCCGAACAGCACCGCGGTCAGGGCCGCGACGACGAGGAAGATGAACCAGGCCAGGGCGGCGCCGTAGCCCATGTTCCCGAAGACGAACGCCTGCTGGTAGAAGTGGATCAGCAGGAACCGGCTGCCGCCCTCGGGGTGGCCGGTGGCTCCGAACAGGACCCACGGCTGGACGAAGTACTGCATGATGAGCACGCTGCCGATGACCAGGTTGTAGAACATGACCGGCGACAGCAGCGGCAGGGTCACCGTCCGCAGGCGGCGCCACCAGCCGGCGCCGTCGATGGCCGCGGCCTCGTACAACTGCGTGGGGATGCCTTGGAGGCCGGCGAGGTTGATCATCATGGCGTTGCCGACGCCCCACAGGCCGATGAAGCTGAAGGCGAACAGGACCAGGACCGGGTTGTCGAACCAGCGGATGCCGCCCGCGCCGGTGGCCTGGACGCCGGTGAGGCCGATGATCTTGTTGAGCCAGCCGGTCTGCGGGTTGAGCACCTGCTGCCAGATCAGGATGCCGGCCACCAGCGGGATCATCGAGGGCGCGTAGAACAGCAGCCGGAAGAAGCCGACGCCCCGCAGGTGCGCGGAGTTGAGCAGCAGGGCCAGGCCGAGGGCGACGACCAGGCTCAGGGGCAGGAACAGGACCGTGAACCGGAGCGTCACCAGCAGCGACTGCCAGGTGTGCGGGTCGGACATGGCCCGTTCCCAGTTGCTCATCCCGACGAAGCTGGTCGCTTCGGGGTCGGTGAGCTGGAAGTCGAGCGTGGAGAACACGAGCGAGGCGAGCATCGGGATGAGCCAGAACAGGGCGAATCCGATGATCCACGGTGCGATGAAGGCGTAGCCCCAGCGGGCCTCGCGCCGCTCCATGGGGCTGGCGGGACGCTTGGGCGGGCGCTTGCCGCGCCGGGCCCGGCGAACCGCTGCGGTGAGGTCGGACATGGCTTCCTTTCGGAGGAGGCGCCGGGCGGGCGGGGACCCGCCCGGCGGATCGAGCGGCGTCGGTCACGCGGCGTCGAAGACCGCCTGCAGGTCCTCGCGGAGCGCCTCCAGCTCGGCCTCGATGTCGAGGTCGTCCTCTTGGGAGAACCTGGTGCCGTACTCGCCGAGCACGGATTCGGCCTCCAGGAAGTTCGGCATGCCGCCCTCGTGGGAGGGGTTGTCGACGTGGGACATGCCCTCGACCACGACGTCCCAGTTGATGTCCTGGCCTTCGAAGTTCTCATCGCCGACGCGGTCGAAGTAGCCGTCCTGCAGGCTGATGCGGGCGGGCATCCCGCCGTAGGTCTGGGTCAGCTCCTCGGCGGCGTCGCCGATGAGGTGGGTGAGGACCTCGAAGGCCTCTTCGGGGTGCTCGGTGTCCTTGGTGATGGAGAAGGTGTCGGCGTGGAGCTTGGCGGTGACCTCGCCGCCGCTGGCCGGGACCGCGGCGGTGTCCCAGTCGCCTTCGAAGCCGCCCATGCAGCAGGTGGCGTACCACAGGTGGGTGTAGCCGATGCCGAGGTTGCCGGATTCGAACCAGGAGCCGGCGCCCATCATGTCCGAGTCGCCGTAGGGGCCGTTCGGCATGAAGTGGTCCTCCCACATCCCGTCGTAGTACCACTGCTGGGCCTCGACCCAGGGTTCGGGGATCCGGGCGTCGCCGTCCTCGTCGACCAGGCTGCCGGCGCCGAAGAGGGTCGACTGGGCGCGGATGTCGGCGAAGATGTTGCCGAATCCGAACTGGACGATGTTGTCGGAGTCGAAGGCGGGGTCGGTGGCGTCGTTGCCTTCGGCGTCGACCGTGAGCCGCATGGCCAGGTCGGTCATCGTCTCGATGTTCCAGGGCCGCTCGGTGCCGTCGGCGTCGACGTAGGGGGCGCCGTACTCCTGCGGCGGGTAGGGCAGTCCGGCCTCGTCGAACAGGTCGAGGTTGACGTAGAGGAACGAGGGGAAGACCGCGAACGGCAGGCCGATCTGGCCTTCCTCCTCGATCTGGTAGAAGTCGACCAGCGCCGGGTCGAAGTCGGACAGGTCGTAGTCGTTCTGCTCGATGTGCGGGGTCAGGTCGAGCCAGGCGCCGGGGAAGGTGGAGCGTCCGCGGATGCCCATGGGGCCGACGATGTCCGGGGCGTCGCCGGTGGCGATCTGGGTGCTGAGGATGTCGGGCGCCTGATCGGCGTCGACGACCTCGAGCACCAGCTCGATCTCGTCCTGGCTCGCGTTGAACTCCTCGACGACCTGTTCTTGGGCGGGGATGGTCGGGGCGTCCGACCCGGCCCCCATGCCGACGAACCAGCGGATCTCGACGGCGTCGGAAGCCGTCGAGGAGGCGCCCCCGCCGTCGAGGCAGGCCGCGGCGGCCAGCGCGGTGCAGGCACCGACGGCGACGGCCCCGGCGGTCCTGCGCAGCCGGGTGGTGCGCGGGGCGCGTGTGAGAGGTTTGGTCCTCATAGGATACTCCTAGGTCCAGGCCGCCGCAGTCGGCGGCGGCTCGGGAGGGATATTTTGAAAGTTTCCTTTGTAGATTTGATGGGGTGATTGCGAAGCTCACAACCGCTGCCACCTGGGACGCCGCCGGATTCCGGTGCGCCCGGGGCGGCCGAGCGGTAAGCTTGTATCGCCGTACACGACTTAAATGTAAGACTTAGATTAAGTAATACGGATCGTGCCGTCAACCCCTCTCGACATAACGGCATGGTCGCGGCCCCGGAACGACAGACTGGTGGAACGATGGAACGGCCTCGGCACAAGACCACTCGAGACCTCAAGCTCGGCAACCGGATGCGGCTGCTGCGGACGCTGTACTTCGACGGCCCGCTCACCCGCCGCGACCTGGCGCCCGCGACCGGCCTGAGCACGGCCTCCATCAGCAATGTGACCTCCGAGCTGCTCGCCGACGGGCTCCTGCGCGAGGCCGGCAAGCTCGAATCCGAGGGCGGACGCCCGCAGGTGCTGCTCGAGGTCGACCCCGGCCACGCGCACGTGGTGGGCGTCGACGTCGGCGAGACGCACGTGCAGGTGGAGCTGATGGACCTGCGCCTCGGTGTGCGGGCGGGCGCCCGGTACGCCGTGGCGCCGGGCCGGCACGATCCGGACACGGTCATCGAGTACATCGTGAGCGGGGTCCGCTCCGTCCTGGACGAATCGGACGGGACCCAGGTGCTGGGCGTGGGCGTGGGCATGCCGGGCATCGTCGAGTACGGCCCGGACGGGGTCATCCACGCCAAGACCTTCGGCTGGGACGAGGTCCCGCTGGGTCGGCTGCTGATGGAGCGGCTGGAGCCGCTGCCGGTGCACGTCGACAACGGCGCGATGACGATGGGCCAGGCGGAGCTGTGGTTCGGCGCCGGCCGGGGGGCCGACAACGCGGTGATCGCCCTGATCGGCTCGGGCGTGGGCTCGTGCATCGTGACCGGCGGCGGCCTGTACCGGGGCTCGGCCAGCAGCGCGGGCGAGTGGGGCCACACCACGATGGAGGTGCGCGGGCGCCTGTGCCGGTGCGGCTGCCGCGGCTGCCTGGAGTCGTACGTGGGCGCCGAGGGCATGATCGAGCGCTACCGCGAGCGCGGCGGCCCCGCGCTGCCCGACGACGAGGAGGCGGCGCTGGAGTGCCTGCTGGAGGACGGCTCGGAGGCGGCGCGGTCGGTGCTCGCCGAGACCGTGGAGTACCTCGGGGCGGGCCTGGCCGACCTGCTGAACCTGTTCAATCCCGAGCTGATCGTGATCGGCGGCTGGGCGGGCCTGCGGCTGTCGCAGCGCTGGATGGACGACATCGCCGCGGCCGCGGGCTCCTACGCGCTGTCCCAGCCGTTCCAGCGCGCCCGCATCGTCCCCGGCAGGCTCGGCGCCGACGCCGTGGCCAAGGGCGGCGCGACCCTGGTGATCGAGCACTTCCTCGGCGGCGGGCGCCGAGCGGTATGAGAGCGGTGCCGAGTGGCCGCAAGCGGGCCTCTCAGGCGGACCCGCGGACGATCAGCTCGGGGTCGAAGATGGACGAGGTCGGTTCGAGCGAGGGGTCGTCGATCCGCTCCAGCAGCAGGCGCACCATCTCGGCGGCCATGTCCTCCAGCGGCTGCCGGACGGTGGTGACCGGCGGGCGGCTGGTGCGGGACGGCGCGCTGTCGTCGAAGCCGACCACCGCCACGTCCTCGGGCACCCGGCGGCCGTGGTCGTGGAGGGCGTGGATCGCCCCTTGTGCCATCAGGTCGCTGCCGGCGAAGACGGCGTCGAGCTCCGGGTGGTCGGCCAGCAGGGCCGACATGGCGCGCTCGCCGCTGCGGTAGGTGAACCCGCCCTCGGCCGAGGGCACGTAGGCGCAGCCGCGGCGGGCCCATCCGTCGAGGTAGCCGGCGTGCCGCTCGCTCGCGGCCAGGACGTCGAGCGGCCCGGAGACCGCCGCCGGGCGGCGCCGCCCCAGCGAGGCCAGGTGCCCGGCGGCCAGGGCGCCGCCGTCGCGGTTGGCCAGGTCAACGTAGCTGACCGGGGCCGGCTGCGGCGGGCGCGCGAAGCGGACCGCCGGTTTCCCGGTGGCGGCGACCATCTCCGGGAGCCGGTCGACCGCGTGGACCGAGATCAGCAGGGCGCCGTCGGCGTTGCCCTGCTTGAGGTAGCCGGCGATCTCGGCCTCGTCCACTTCGGTCTCGGACAGCATCAGCGCCGGGTAGATGCCGCGCGGCCGGAGCGCGGCGATGATGCCGGAGAGCATGCGCCCGAAGAACGGGTCGGTGAACATCTCGGTGGCGAAGGGGTTCTCGCCCGAGCCCGCGCCCGCCACGACCACGCCGATCGTGTCGCTGCGGCGGGTGACCAGGGACCGCGCGGCCCGGTTGGGCACGTATCCGGTGGCGGCCACGGCCCGCCGCACCGCCTCCTGGATCTCGGGGTCGACATTGCGGGTCCGGTTGATCACCCGGGAGACGGTCGCACGCGATACGCCGGCGACGCGCGCGACGTCTTCCAAGGTGGGGGTGGGCTCTTCGCTCATGGGCCAGTTATAGCATGTTTTGGAGAGCGCTCACCGACGCCGAACCGCCGCCTCCGGATCCGGCTCGAGTGCGCCTCACACTGCGCGTGTTTTGTCCGACGCAGTACCGATTCTCGACCGCCTACGGCACCCGCCGGTCAGGTCGACATATCGAAGTTCTTGACAACCTGAAAATCCTCGCCGTACTATGACCGCATTGGGAGAGCGCTCTCCCATCTGATCCAGTCCGAATCACTCCGAATCCACCCCGGAAACGACCCTCACAGGAGTCTCTTATGCAGGAAGAACACTCCCCTCCGAGCCCGGCGCTGGGACGGCGCGCCGCCCTCGGCGGGGCCGCCGCCGTGGCCCTCGCCGCCGGGGCCGGCGTCGGCGTGAGCATCGCCCGCGCCGAGCCCGGCGCCACCGCCGGCGACTGCGGCGAGCCACCCGACCTCCTCCCGCCCACCGACGCCTACGACCCCGACTTCGGACCGAACACTCTCGTGTTCGACGAATCGACGCCGGCCGACCAGATCCAGGCGGCCGCCGACGCCATCACCGACCAGATGCGCACCAACCAGTTCGGGACCGAGCGCCACGCCGTGCTGTTCAAGCCCGGCACCTACTCCGCCGACATCGACCTGCGCTTCTACACCCAGGTGGCGGGCCTCGGGCTGCTGCCGGGCGACGTGGTCCTCAACGGGCACCTCCGCGTCGAGGCCGACTGGCTCAGCCAGGGCGACGACCCCGACTACCTCGGCAACGCCACCCAGAACTTCTGGCGGTCGGCCGAGAACCTCGCCGTCCACAACCCCGACGGGGCGATCGCCCGCTGGGCGGTCTCCCAGGCCGCCCCGTTCCGCCGCGTCGACCTCCGCACGCTCGAGATGCAGTTGTGGGACGGCTTCGAAGGCTGGGCCTCCGGCGGCTACATCGCCGACTCCCGCATCTCCGGCACCGTCGTATCCGGCTCCCAGCAGCAGTTCTTCACCCGCAACAGCAGCCTCGACGGCGGCTGGTCCGGCTCGGTCTGGAACATGACGTTCGTCGGCGTCGAAGGCGCCCCGAGCCACCACTTCCCCGACCCCTCCCACACCGTCGTCGACACCGCGCCGGCGCTGCGGGAGAAACCCTTCCTGTACGTCGCCGACGACGGCGAGTACCGGGTGTTCAAGCCCGCGCTGCGCCACGGCGCCGCCGGGACCAGTTGGGCCGGCGGCGAACCCGAAGGCGTCTCGATCTCCCTGGCGGAGTTCTTCACCGTCACCCCCGGAACGGATGCCGCCACCGTGAACACCGCCCTCGAACAGGGCCGCCACCTGCTGTTCACCCCCGGCGTCTACGAATTCGACCGGACGATCGAAGTCACCTCCCCCGGCACCGTCGTGCTCGGCCTGGGACTGGCCACGATCATCCCCACCGCCGGCCAGACCGCCGTCACCGTGGCCGACGTCGACGGCGTCGCCCTCGCCGGACTCCTCATCGACGCCGGGGAGACCGAATCGGACGTCCTCGTCCAGATCGGACCGCCCGGGTCCGCCGCCGACCACACCGCCGACCCGACCTCGGTCCACGACCTGTTCGCCCGCATCGGCGGCGCCCACCCGGGCAAGGCCGCCGTCAGCCTCGAGATCAACAGCCAAGGCGTGATCGCCGACCACCTGTGGCTGTGGCGCGGCGACCACGGCGAAGGCATCGGCTGGACGGTCAACACCGCCGCCAACGGCCTCATCGTCAACGGCGACGACGTCACCGCCTACGGCCTGTTCGCCGAGCACTACCAGGAACACCAGGTCATCTGGTCCGGCGAGCGCGGGCGGACCTACTTCTTCCAGAACGAGATGCCCTACGACCCGCCCGACAACGCCACCTGGCGCGAAGGCGCCGACGGATGGGCCTCCTACAAGGTCGACGACGGCGTCACCGAGCACGCCGCCTGGGGCGTGGGCGGCTACTGCTTCTTCAACGACAACCCCGGCGTGGTCGCCGACCGCGTCTTCGAGGTCCCCGACCGCGACGGGGTCCGCTTCACCAGTCTCGCCGCCGTCTCCCTCGGAGGCGTCGGCACCATCCGCAACGTCATCAACGACACCGGCGACCAGGCCGACGAGTCCAACCTCGTCAGCTACGTCGTCAGCTACCCGTGATCCCCCAAGGAGCGTCCAATGCGATCACCTCTGCGAATGACGGCCCGCCGGGCCGCCGTGCTCGCCCTCGCGGCGACCACGGCGCTCTCGGCCTGGGCCTTCGCCGTCACCGGCGCCAACGCCCAGACCGAGGAGGTGGCCCTGCTGTCGCAGGACCGGCCGGCCACCGCCTCCTCGGTCGAGAACCCCGACTACACGCCCGCCTCGGCCGCCTTCGACGGCGACCCGGACACCCGCTGGGCCAGCGAGTTCAGTGACCCCCAATGGATCGAGGTCGACCTCGGCGACGTCTTCGACCTGAAACGCGTCGAACTGGTCTGGGAGGCCGCCTACGCGACCGCCTACGAGATCCAGGTGTCGACCGACGGCGAAACCTGGACCACCGCCCACAGCACCGACGACGGCCAAGGCGGATCCGAGACGGTCGGCATCGACGTCCCCGGCCGCTACGTCCGCATGATGGGCCTGGAGCGAGCCACCGGCTACGGCTACTCGCTGTGGAGCCTCGAGGTGTACGGCTGCACCGCCGACGGCGGCGACGACGGCGACGGAAACGGGGACGGTGCGGCGGCCGCGGTCGAAGTCACCGGCGGCCAGGGCGACTGGCAGCTCAACGTGGACGGCGAGCCGTTCACCGTCAAGGGCCTCACCTGGGGGCCGTCCAGCGCCGAGGCCGAGCAGTGGATGCCCGAACTGGCCGACATGGGCGTCAACACCCTCCGCACCTGGGGGACCGACGCCTCCACCGAACCGCTGCTCGACAGCGCCGCCGCGCACGGGATCAAGGTCATGCTCGGCTTCTGGCTGATGCCCGGCGGCGGCCCCGGCTCCGGCGGCTGCATCGACTACACCGCCGACCAGCAGTACAAGGACGACACCCTCGCCGACATCGTCGGCTGGGTCGAGACCTACCGCGACCACCCGGGCGTGCTGATGTGGAACGTCGGCAACGAATCCGTACTCGGGCTCGGCGACTGCTACGACGGCGGCGAACTCGAGGCGCAGCGCGACGCCTACACCACCTACGTCAACGACGTCGCCGTCGCCATCCACGGCGTCGACGACCGGCACCCGGTCACCTCGACCGACGCCTGGACCGGCGCCTGGCCGTACTACCAGGCCAACTCCCCCGACCTCGACCTGCTGTCGGTCAACGCCTACGGCGACGTCTGCGGCGTCGAGCAGGACTGGGCCGACGGCGGCTACGACCGGCCCTACATCATCACCGAGACCGGCCCGATCGGCGAATGGGAGGTGCCCGACGACGCCAACGGCGTGCCGGACGAGCCCGGCGACGTCGAAAAGGCCCAGGCCTACCTGGACGCCTGGGACTGCATCACCGGACACGAGGGCGTGGCCCTGGGCGCGACCATGTTCCACTTCGGCACCGAGGGCGACTTCGGCGGAGTGTGGTTCAACCTGATCCCCGGCGGCAACCGCCGCCTCGCCTACGACGCGGTGGTCGAGGCCTACGGCGGCACGCCGCGATCCAACACCGCCCCCGTGATCTCGGCGATGGACCTCGGGCTCGACGGTCCCGTGGTCGGCGGCGAGGAGTTCACCGTCACCATGGACGTCGCCGAACCCGACGGGGACTCGATCGAGTTCATCCCGATGGTCAACAGCGCCTATATCAACGACTCCTGGGACATGCTGCTGGCCGACCACGAGGTCAACGCGGACGGCACGATCACCGTCACCGCCCCGGAGATCCTCGGGGTCTGGAAGCTGTACGTGTGGGCCGAGGACGGCCAGGGCAACGTCGGCGTCGAGAGCCGCTCGTTCGAAGTGACCCTCGCCGACGTCGAGGGCGAGAACCTCACCGAAGGCGCACCGACCACCGCCTCGACCTTCCAGGAATGGGGTGGGCACGGCCCCGGCCAGGCCACCGACGGCGACCTGTCCACACGCTGGGCCAGCGAGTGGTCCGACACCGAATGGATCCAGGTCGACCTGGGCGAGCGCACCGCCTTCGACACCGTCCAACTGGTGTGGGAGGACGCCTACGCCACCGGCTACGAGATCCAAACCTCCGACGACGGCGAGTCCTGGACGACCGTCCACCAGACCTCCGACGGCAACGGCGGCGCCGACACGATCGGCGCCGAGGGCGCCGGACGCTACGTGCGGGTGCTCTGCCAGGAGCGCGCCACCGAGTGGGGCTATTCGCTCTACGAGTTCGGCGTCTACGCCTGACGATCCGGGCGGGCCGCACCGGCGGCCCGCCCCCGCGCAGAAGGGATTCCGACATGAAACGACAACTCGCCGGCGCCGCAGCGGCCGCGCTGGCGCTGGCCGCGGGCCTCGTGGCGGCCGCGACGACCACGAGCGCCGCCGCACAGGAGGTCACGCACCACGAGTTCCAAGCCAACTGCACGATCAGCCACACCGGGAACGACGATCCGATCGTCTTGCCCGGGCAGTCGGGGGCGTCGCACAACCACACGTTCCTCGGCAACACCGGCACCGACGCCGACTCCACGCTCGGGTCGCTGCGGGACGGCGACACGTCCTGCCTGGTGCCGGCCGACCGCTCGGCCTATTGGTTCCCGACGCTGTCCAACGGCGACGAGGCCGCGCTGTCGACCTGGCACCAGGTGGTCTACTACAAGTCCGGGATCGAGGACTACACCGCGGTGCAGCCGTTCCCGGAGGGGCTGCGCTTCATCGCGGGCGATCCGGACGCGACCGCCGCGGAGTTCGAGGAAGCTCCCGGGGCCGTGGAGGGCTACGAGTGCGGGGAGAGCTTCCACAACTACACCTTTCCCGACCACTGCCCGGACTACTCGTGGCTGAACCTGCGGTACCAGGCTCCGAGTTGCTGGGACGGGGTCAACCTGGACTCGGCCGACCACAAGAGCCACATGTCCTATCCGGTGGAGGGCTCTTGTCCGGCGTCGCACCCGGTTCCGGTGCCGATGCTGGAGTTCAAGATCCACTGGCCGGTGAACGGCGACATGTCGCAGGTGAGCCTCGCCAGCGGTGAGGGTCCGTCGTGGCACTACGACTTCATCAACGCCTGGGAGCCGGAGACGCTCGATGCGCTGGTGGAGCACTGCATCAACGGCGGGCTCCAGTGCGACTCGCGAGGTTACGACCTCTACAAGCCGGACCGCGGCGCGGTCCTGGACGAGGACTACGAACTGATCCGCTGACCGCGACGGGGCCGGTCGATCCCACCGATCGACCGGCCCCGCGCCTCCCTCGGCCCAGGGACTCTGTGCGGGGACCTGCCGAGGGAAGTCCGCGCTACCTGGTCGGTGCGCTCGCCTTCCAGTCGCCGTAGAGGTCGATGACCGTCCGGCGCAGTTCGCTTCGCTTCTCGGGAGTCGGGAATCTCCAGCGTCCGGCATCGGTCAGGTAGAGGCCGGGGGTGCCGGTCTCGAGGCCAGTGACGACGCCGACGTATTGGGCAAGTTCGCCCGGGGCGACGCGGAAGCAGAGGACCGATCCCCAGTCGGGGTCGAGGAGGCAGCGGAGGCGGACGGCACCGACGACGGTGACGCCGACTTCGATGTCTTCGGGCGCCGGCTCCCACCGGTCGGGTCGCGCGTTCGGATAATCCACCGCGTTCCCTCCAATAAGGATTCTCGGCTTTCTCGGAGGGGTAGCGCCCGAAGACCGCGAACGGTTCGGGAGGCCGCGGCCTCCGGGCTTATCCCCACCAACCACGAGCGCTCTGGCGCGGCTCGCGATGCGGTCGACATTAGGGCGGGAACCGAAGCGACACAAGGGCAAACCCCAGTTCAGAGCTGCGCGTTCGGGCGCGGCCAGGTGCCTGGGCGTGTGGGCGCGGCGCCTGGGCCGCGCCCACACGCCACGCCCGTACGCCTACCCGAAACGACCACTGTTGAGGGTTGCGAAATCGGAGATGGTTGCTTTACTGAAACGATGCGTAAAGTCCCACCACGCCAGGATTCGAACCGTCAGACACCGATGCGCCGCAAACTCATCGGTCGCCAACTCCGAGTCCGGCGCAAACAGGCCGGGCTTCCGGCGTCCGATCCCGAGGTCATAGCGATCGTCGGATCCACGCGGACCCAGAACCGGCTGGAGTCCGGCGAGGCCACTCAGCTCACGTTCCCGATCATCGGTGCGCTGTGCGACCTGTACGGCGTTCCGGCGGAGGAGCGGTTCGAACTCCAGCGGCTGTGGCGGCTGGGACCGGCCACCACCTGGACGCAGCCGCGCGACAGGAGCGTCTTCGGGTTCGACGCGTACCGCGAGCTGGAACTCCACGCCAGCGAGGTGTATCGATATGAGTCAACCTATATCCCCGGACACCTTCAGACCGAACGCCACATGCGCGGCCTGTTCTCAAGGAATCGCGACCTCGAGCCAGAAGAGGTCGAACGCAACGTGAACGAGCGGTTGAGATGGCAACGGCCGTTCTGGCACGGCGCCGACCGGAGAGCTTACTTCCTGCTCAGCGAAGCCGTCCTTCGTTTCGGCTGCGATCAGGAGCAACTCGATCACCTGAAAGCGGCGGATGCGCTTGAGCACGCCACGGTCAATTATCTGCCGTTCGATGGCGGACCGCCTTCCGGCCTGCACGTACCCTTCGCCCTGCTCTCCTTCGAAGAGGAATCCGACCCGGATATCGTCTATGTCGAGGCGCAGGACTCCCACCTATACTTCGAGGAGTCAAGTTCGGTGCGGCACTATCGCACTTGCCTCGACAAGGCAGATGACCAGGCGCGGTCGATTAAGGAGTTCAGACCATGAGGCGAAGCGGATGGCGTAAGGCCAGCAGGAGCAGCGACCAGTCGGATTCCGCTTGTGTCGAGGCTCGCGTCACCGCCGAGGGCTTCCAGGTCCGCGACAGCAAGCTCGGCGACGCCTCCCCGATCTTCGATCTCGAAGCCACCGACTTCACCGGCCTGCTTCGAGCCGCGGACCGCAACTAAACCTCGCCGTCCACGATCTGTCGAACCGGGCGGACACGCCCCCTGAGGAGGCCGCACGTCCATGTCCAAGACCATCGTTATCACCGGTGCAAGCGACGGCATCGGAGCAGCCGCCGCCGCGCACCTGCACCGGGCCGGGCACCGCGTCGTCATCGTCGGCCGCAACCCGTCCAAAACCGAGAAGGTCGCCGCCGCGCTCGACGCCGATCACTACATCGCCGACTTCGCCGAGTTCGACCAGGTCCGCGAGCTCGCCGACCGCCTCGACCGCGACCTGGAGCGGATCGACGTCCTGGCCAACAACGCCGGCGGGATCTTCGGCGACGCCGCCAAGACCACCGACGGGTTCGAGACGACCTTCCAGGTCAACCACCTCTCCCCGTTCCTGCTCACCAACCTGCTGATGGACAAGCTCATCACGAGCCACGCCTCGGTAATCCAGACCTCCAGCCTCGGTGCCCGCTGGTTCGGGCACATCGAAATGGACGACCTCGAACACGAACGCGACTTCACTCCCCAGCGGGCCTACGGCACCGGGAAGCTCGCGAACATCCTGTTCACCACCGAACTGCACCGCCGCTACCACGCACGCGGCCTGGCCGCGGCCGCCTTCCACCCCGGCGGCGTCGCCACCAACTTCGCCACCGAAAGCGACAGCTTCATGCAGCGCTTCTACACCAGTCGCTTCGCCCGCGCCCTCATGACCAGCGCCGACAAGGCCGCGGGCCAGCTCGTCTGGCTCGCCGAAGGCACTCCGGGCGAGGACTGGCGCTCCGGTGTCTACTACGAGCGCCGCAAACCGGCCAGGAAGGTCAACCCTCAGGCTCGCGACGCCGAACTCGCCCAGCGGTTCTGGGACAAGTCGGCCGAACTGGTCGACATCAAGACCGCCTGACCGGACCCTCGCCGCGGCTCGGTGATCGCCTCGACGAGGGACTATCCCAGGAGGCGGGCCTTCTGGCGCTCGAACTCTTCGCGGGTCATCAGGCCCTGCTGGACCAGCGCGGCGAACTTGGTCAACTCGTCGGCAACCGACTGCTCGGACACCTCGGAATCGGCGGCGGGCCGGGCGGCCCGGTCGTTCATCCGGTCGCGAACGGCGAGCTCGAACGCCTCCAGGTCGCCGTCGACGAGGGTGATCTTGCACCACTGCCCGGAGGCGTGAAGCTCCAGCTTGCGCTTGACGACCTCCAGGTTGGTGATCTGGTCGTATGAGAACTCGGCCATTTCATGGCTGCGGGAACTCTTGGCGTAGAGGATGATGCGCCGATCGGTGGCGGCCAAGACGGAACCCTGTCTCAGGTCGTCCTTGAAGGCGCTGCTGCCTGCGAACCCGAAGATCGCCGCGAAGACGACCTCGCCGGTCTCCAGCCGTTCCTTGGCGAGCGCGAGGTGCTTGTCGAGCTTCTTGCCCATCACCTCATGCTATCGAGCACGTGTCGGCTCGGTCGCCTGAGACCGCGATGCCGACCGCACCCGATGGAGTTGGGATGCGGTCGGCATCGCGCGGTCGTCACCTCCTGCAGAACGTACCGACGGTCAAGGTGGTCGCCGGACTGTGGTCGGAGGCATTGCCGGAGCTGTCGACCGCCCGCACCGTGAATGAGTAGCCGCCCGGGCCGGGCAGGAGGGTGGAGGCGGTGTTGTCAGCACGCACGTCCGTGATCAGGCTGCCGTCGACGAAGACCTCGTAGTCGAGGTCGCCCGGGCCGTCGGTGTCGTCGGCCGACTGGTTCCAGGTCAGGTCGGCGAGCTCGCAGGTGTAGGGCGCGATTTCGGCGTTCAGCCCGCTCGGGACGGTTGGGGCGACGGTGTCGGTCGCGGGCGGGGTCGTCACCACCAGCTCGTCAGAGGGTTCGGACAGGCCGCTCACTCGACTCGCCCGCACGGTGAGCGTGTGCACGGTTCCCGGTTCCAGGTTCCGGACGTCGACCGTGGCCGTCGGGCCTGCATACGGGGTCTTCCCGACGGTGGCCACTGGAGTGGAGCCGTCGAAGACCTTATACACGGAGACGTCGAATTCATCGCCCGGACGGTCGAACTCCACGGTGACTCGAGCGGGTGCGACCTCAGTGGCGCGAAGATTGGACGGTGAGCCGGGAGCGATGCCGGGGCCGCGCGCGGTCACCGTGATGGTCCGTGTCGGTTCGGCGGTGTCACCGGTGGAGTCGACCGCGACGACACGGTAGGAGTAGGTGTCGCCGGGGGTCAGGTCACGGGCGGTGTAGGCACTGCCGGGGGTGGTGGCGACGAGTTCGTCGTTCTGGAACACCCGCCACTGGGTCGGTTCGGTGAGGTGACCCGGTGACCATTGCATGGAAACGCTGGAGGAGGTCACGTTGTTGACGTAGAAGTTGTGCGGGGTCGGTGGGGCGGATGCCGAGGCCGGCGAAGCCAACCCGACGGCGAGTGCGGCGCTCGCCGTCATCGCCAGTGCCGACATGGATTTGCGGAGGTTCATACGATCTCCTTGAAGTGGTGGCACTCATTTCAGGCGGGGATCGGAGTCGTTCGGCGGAACTGTTCTCATCGGGCGCGCGTGAACCCCCGTGGCCGAGGCTGGTGGCGCATAGCGGATCACGCGTGACCGTACGTGGGGGGTGTCTCCATTACGGGGAGCATCTCGACCAGTGTCCAGGGTGATGAACATTCTCTGGCCCTGCACGGCCATCGGCTCTTGGGCGACCGTGTTCCGTTCGCTTCGTATGGGGGGTCATTCCGGTGGGACGATCCGGTGGACCAGCGCAGTAACGAGGGCCTCGGCCCTGGCCTGGTCGAAGAGGTCGGGGAGCGTCAGCCGTTCCACGATCAGCCAGTTCAGGGCCAAGTAGAGCTCAACCACCGTATCGGCGTCCCCGGGCATGCCCGATTGCAGATGGAAGTCGATGTTGTCCTGGAGGTTCGCGCGGATCTGCTCCGTGAGCACCGCCCGCAGCTCGGGGCGGCGGGTGGCTTCGAGGCGCAGCTCCATCATGGCGAGGTAGCCCGACCGGAAGGCGGTGATCCGCCCGACCAGCTCCTGCATCAGCCGGTCCACCGACTCGCGCGTCCGCGGCAACGCAAGCGACTCGCCCATCGCCTCGGACCCGGGATCGAGCCGTTCGAAGACCCGCCCCCCGACCTGAGTCAGGAGCACGTCGCGGCT
>NZ_PGGV01000040.1:0-3759 GCF_002798405.1 Glycomyces xiaoerkulensis
TTTCGTGTTGTGTTGTTTGGCGGTGTCCTGCTCTCCCACACCCTCGCGAGTGCAGTACCATCGGCGCTGGAAGCCGTAACGACCGGGTTCGGAATGGGACCGGGTGTGCCACTTCCGCTCTCACCACCAAACAAACCAGTGAGCCCCGCCCCCCTCCGGTCGGCCCCGCCCAGCGGGGCCGCCCGAGGCGGGCGGTGTGTTGCCTCAGAATCGCATAGCGTGCGTGAGCGCCCCCGTCCCCACCAGCGGAGACTGCGCAGGGCCCGCCTTTCGCGGGTTTGCTTGCATGTTGGGTTAAGTCCTCGGCGGTTAGTACCCGTCCACTCCACACCTTGCGGCGCTTCCATGTCGGGCCTATCAACCCGGTCATCTCCCGGGCGCCTCACCAACGGTTCGTTGACGGAGATCTCATCTGGAAGCACGCTTCCCGCTT
Organism: Glycomyces xiaoerkulensis; assembly: GCF_002798405.1. Taxonomy (GTDB): domain Bacteria; phylum Actinomycetota; class Actinomycetes; order Mycobacteriales; family Micromonosporaceae; genus Glycomyces; species Glycomyces xiaoerkulensis. Next base: position 434 of record NZ_PGGV01000040.1, read on the forward strand.
AGATGCTTTCAGCGGTTATCGCTCCCGAACGTAGCCAACCAGCCATGCCCCTGGCGGGACAACTGGCACACCAGCGGTTCGTCCATCCCGGTCCTCTCGTACTAGGGACAGCCCTCCACCAAATCTCCAACGCGCGCGGCGGATAGGGACCGAACTGTCTCACGACGTTCTAAACCCAGCTCGCGTGCCGCTTTAATGGGCGAACAGCCCAACCCTTGGGACCAACTCCAGCCCCAGGATGCGACGAGCCGACATCGAGGTGCCAAACCATCCCGTCGATACGGACTCTTGGGGAAGATCAGCCTGTTATCCCCGGGGTACCTTTTAGCCGTTGAGCGACACCGCATCCGTACACCGGTGCCGGATCACTAGCCCCTGCTTTCGCACCTGCTCGACCCGTCAGTCTCACAGTCAAGCACCCTTCTACGCTTACACTCAAACACCGGTTTCCAACCGACGTGAGGGCACCATTGGGCGCCTCCGTTACCATTTAGGAGGCAACCGCCCCAGTTAAACTACCCACCAGGCACTGTCCCCCGACCCGATCCAGGGCCGCAGGTTAGAAGCCTCACCTGACCAGAGCGGTATTTCACCAACGCCTCGGCCGCCACTAGCGTGGCGGACTCCACGGCTCCCGCCTATCCTACACAAACCAGACAAAGCACCAATACCAAGCTATAGTAAAGGTCCCGGGGTCTTTCCGTCCTGCCGCGCGAAACGAGCATCTTTACTCGTACTGCAATTTCGCCGAGCATGTGGTTGAGACAGCGGAGAAGTCGTTACGCCATTCGTGCAGGTCGGAACTTACCCGACAAGGAATTTCGCTACCTTAGGATGGTTATAGTTACCACCGCCGTTTACTGGCGCTTCAATTCACCACGACACCCCGAAGGGCTGATGGATCCTCTTAACGTTCCAGCACCGGGCAGGCGTCAGTCCATATACCTCACCTCACGGCTTCGCATGGACCTGTGTTTTTAGTAAACAGTCGCTTCTCCCTGGCCTCTGCAACCCCCAACCGCTTCCGCCGGCTTCCGGCCACGACCGAGGGCCCTCCTTCTCCCGAAGTTACGGAGGCAATTTGCCGAATTCCTTAACCACACATCACTCGAACGCCTCAGTATACTCTACCTGACTACCAGTGTCGGTTTCGGGTACGGGCCGAGACACCACTCGCTAGAGGCTTTTCTCGACAGCACGGGATCACCGAATTCACCCTGACGGGCTACGCCTCAGCGCTCACCCCACATCCCCCCGGATTTGCCTGAGAGGACGGGCTACCACCTTACCCCGCCTGATCCACCAGACGGTACGGCTACCCCACTGCGTCACCCCATCACTACACTACACACGGCAGGGACCCCAACCAGCAACCAACACCACCACCACCGAAATGGCAGCGGCACCAGCAACCGACCGGTTAGCACAACCGCTATCGCGTCCATCGCGGCACTCGGGTACCGGAATATCAACCGGTTCACCATCGACTACGCCTCTCGGCCTCGCCTTAGGCCCCGACTAACCCAGAGCGGAACAACCGTCCTCTGGAACCCTTAGTCAATCGGCGCAGCTGATTCTCACAGCCGTCACGCTACTCATGCCTGCATTCTCACTCGCACCAAATCCACCAACACACCCCACAGGGCTACCTCACGGCTCGGCTTCACCTCTGGCACGACGCTCCCCTACCCAACACCGGACAAGCAAAACCTGCCCAGCGCTGCTACGGCTTCGGCGGTGTACTTCAGCCCCGCTACATTATCGGCGCGAAACCACTCGACCAGTGAGCTATTACGCACTCTTTCAAGGATGGCTGCTTCTAAGCCAACCTCCTGGCTGTCAACGCGACCCCACATCCTTTTCCACTCAGCACACCCTTAGGGGCCTTAGCCGGTAATCCGGGCTGTTTCCCTCTCGACCACCGATCTTCTCACCGGCGGACTCACTGCCGCACTCAACACCAGAGCATTCGAAGTTTAGCTGAGCTCAGTAACCGACACGGCCCATCACCCAACCAGCGCCCTACCACCCCGGTGCACCACACGACGCTGCACCTAAATGCATTTCGGGGAGAACCAGCTATCACGGAGTTTGATTGGCCTTTCACCCCTACCCACACCTCATCCCCCCAGTTTGCAACCTAGGTGGGTTCGGGCCTCCACGACCTCTTACAGCCGCTTCACCCTGGACATGGGTAGATCACCCCGCTTCGGGTCCACAACACACAACTCAACGCCCTCTTCAGACTCGCTTTCGCTCCGGCTCCCCCACACACGGGTTAACCTCGCTGCACATCACGACTCGCAGGCTCATTCTTCAAAAGGCACGCCATCACCCACCCGCAGCAGACGAATCCACCACACCGGGCTCTGACGGCTTACAGGCACATGGTTTCAGGCACTCTTTCACTCCCCTCCCGGGGTACTTTTCACCATTCCCTCACGGTACTCTCCACTATCGGTCACCGGACCACTTTAGGCTTACCAGACGGTCCTGGCAGATTCACACGAGACTCCACGAACCCCGCACTACTCGAGCACACAAGCCGCACCCAGCACATCAGCCTTCACCTACGGGACTCTCACCCACTCCGGCCGGCCTTCCCAGACCGTTCAGCTAACCAACACACCAGACACCTGCCCGCGGCAGCGGACAACGCCCATGCCTCACAACCCCGAGCCCGCAACACCTGCCGGCTATCACACGAACCCGGTTTAGCCTCCTCCGCTTTCGCTCGCCACTACTCACGGAATCACTCTTGTTTTCTCCACAGCAGGTACTAAGATGTTTCACTTCCCCGCCACACCACCGACTCCCCTATACATTCAGAAAGCGGCGACCGGGCACCAACCCGGCCAGGTTACCCCATTCGGAAACCCTGGGATCACAGCACAGTTGACAACTCCCCCAGGACTAACGCGGCCTCACACGTCCTTCATCGGCCATCCGGCACCAAGGCATCCACCATGCGCCCTACACAACTTAACCAACACCACAAACCACACCACCAGGGACACCAGCCCGAAAACGAACCAGCGCCCCAACCGAACCGCAGACCATCAACCCGAAGATCAACCACCCACAGCCCACACGGCAGCGCAGCCCTGTCAGTCAAGGCAGAAACAAAGACACTCACGCACACTATACAAATCTCAAACAACACACCAACCACACCCGACACACCAACCACCAGCAGCCCACCGAGACGAACCAGCCGAAAACGACCGACCGAACCGGCAACCACCAGCAGCCACCACCGCGTGCCCGCAGCATGACCAGGCTCCGAGACCCATTGCCTCAGAACCCCAACAGGGTGCCGACCCACC
>NZ_PGGV01000040.1:3809-5779 GCF_002798405.1 Glycomyces xiaoerkulensis
GACCCACCGGCAACCCCGCCGCGCCAACACGACCGAGCCCCCAGCAGGCCTCAAGGATGGAAAACAGCGCGCAGTCGACACACCAAAAAAACAATCAGTCCACACCCGAGCAACACCCGCAGAACACACGCCCTGCAACCCGCCAGCCATCACAGCCGGCGGCACTCGGATGGTGCACCCACACCCGCGCATCAAACGCCACGAGCAGGGCCAACGGACTCCTTAGAAAGGAGGTGATCCAGCCGCACCTTCCGGTACGGCTACCTTGTTACGACTTCGTCCTAATCGCCAGCCCCACCTTCGACCACTCCCCCCGCACAAAGCGGTTGGGCCGCAGGCTTCGGGTGTTGCCAACTTTCATGACGTGACGGGCGGTGTGTACAAGGCCCGGGAACGCATTCACCGCAGCGTTGCTGATCTGCGATTACTAGCGACTCCACCTTCATCGAGCCGAGTTGCAGACTCGAATCCGAACCACGACCGGCTTTACAGAGATTCGCTCCACCTCACGGTATCGCCACCCGCTGTACCGGCCAATGTAGCATGCGTGAAGCCCTGGACATAAGGGGCATGATGACTTGACCTCATCCCCACCTTCCTCCGAGTTAACCCCGGCAGTCCCCCACGAGTCCCCACCACTACGTGCTGGCAACATGGGGCAAGGGTTGCGCTCGTTGCGGGACTTAACCCAACATCTCACGACACGAGCTGACGACAGCCATGCACCACCTGTCACCCCGCCCGAAGGACACTGCGTCTCCACAGCCATCGGGGTGATGTCAAACCCAGGTAAGGTTCTTCGCGTTGCATCGAATTAATCCGCATGCTCCGCCGCTTGTGCGGGCCCCCGTCAATTCCTTTGAGTTTTAGCCTTGCGGCCGTACTCCCCAGGCGGGGCGCTTAATGCGTTAGCTACGGCACAGAGACCACAAACGTGCCCCCACACCTAGCGCCCACCGTTTACAGCATGGACTACCAGGGTATCTAATCCTGTTCGCTCCCCACGCTTTCGCTCCTCAGCGTCAGCACAAGCCCAGAGACCCGCCTTCGCCACCGGTGTTCCTCCACATATCTGCGCATTTCACCGCTACACGTAGAATTCCAGTCTCCCCTACTTGCCTCAAGCCCGCCCGTATCCACCGCACGACCACAGTTAAGCCATGGCTTTTCACGACAGACGCGACGAGCCGCCTACGAGCCCTTTACGCCCAATAAATCCGGACAACGCTCGCGCCCTACGTCTTACCGCGGCTGCTGGCACGTAGTTAGCCGGCGCTTATTCGAACACTACCGTCACCGACCGAACACGACCGGCTTCGTCGCGAACAAAAGAGGTTTACAACCCGAAAGCCGTCATCCCTCACGCGGCGTCGCTGCATCAGGCTTCCGCCCATTGTGCAAAATTCCCCACTGCTGCCTCCCGTAGGAGTCTGGGCCGTATCTCAGTCCCAATGTGACCGACCGCCCTCTCAGGCCGGCTACCCGTCACCGCCTTGGTAGGCCATCACCCCACCAACCAGCTGATAGGCCGCGAGCCCCACCCCAGCCGCCAAAGCTTTCCACCACTGAACATGCATCCAGCAGTCACATCCGGTATTAGCCGCCGTTTCCAACGGTTATCCCAGAGCCAGGGACAGGTCACCCACGTGTTACTCACCCGTTCGCCACTCGAGTACCCACCCAAAGGCAGGCCTTTCCGTTCGACTTGCATGTGTGAAGCACGCCGCCAGCGTTCGTCCTGAGCCAGGATCAAACTCTCCAACCAAAACCAAACAACACCAACCACCACCACAACCGCAGCAGCAGCCAGCATCAAAGCATGCATCGAAGCAGACCTGACCGATTCCAAAAGGAAAAGACAGTCAAACAAACCAACCAAACCACCCCCAGCACAACACCAGGAACAGCCCAGCCAGCCCGCACGCTGACCATCCAAACACCCTGTTGAGTTCTCAAACAACACGCCACAA
>NZ_PGGV01000005.1 GCF_002798405.1 Glycomyces xiaoerkulensis
TACGGGTCCGGCGAGGCGCAGGTCGTCGCGCTCCGCGACGTCTCGGTCGAATTCACCTCCGGCGTCCTCACCGCCATCATGGGCCCCTCCGGCTCAGGCAAGTCGACCCTGATGCACTGCCTCGCCGGCCTCGACACCACCGACCGCGGCTCGGTGAGCATCGGCGAGTCCACCATCACCGGCCTCAACGACAAGGCCCTCACCAAGCTGCGCCGCGACAAGATCGGCTTCATCTTCCAGCAGTTCAACCTCCTGCCCACGCTCACCGCCGAGGAGAACATCACCCTCCCGGCCGCCATCGCCGGCACCAAGGCCGACCCCGAGTGGGTCCGCCGCATCATCGACACCCTCGACCTGGCCGACCGCCTCGACCACAAGCCCACCGAGCTGTCCGGCGGCCAGCAGCAGCGCGTGGCCTGCGCCCGCGCCCTCGCCTCACGGCCCGAGGTCGTGTTCGCCGACGAACCCACCGGCAACCTCGACACCCGCTCCGGCGCCGAAGTCCTCCGCTTCCTGCGCACCAGCGTCGACGAATTCGGCCAGACCATCTGCATGGTCACCCACGACCCCAACGCCGCCGCCTACGCCGACCGCGTCGTGTTCCTCGCCGACGGCCAAGTCGTCGACGACATGCAGGACCCCACCGCCGAGGCGATCATCGACAAGATGCGCGGGTTCGAGAGGCTCGCCTACACCTCCACCGAAGGTGAGGACGCCTAGCAATGCTGCGCGCCACGCTCAAAGGAATGGCAAGCCGCAAGGCCCGGCTCGTCCTCACCAGCCTCGCCATCGTGCTCGGCTCGGCGTTCATCGCCGCCGCCCTGGTGCTCACCGCCTCGATCGAGGCCACGGTCGACGAGCTTAACGAGGACCGGTACGCCGGCGTCGACGTCCTGGTCGAGCCGGTCGAGCCCGAGACCCGCGGCGAGCGGATGGTCCGCGACGGCGTCACCGCGGACACGCTCGCGGACGTCGAGACCGCCGACGGGGTCGCCGACACCTCGGTGAGCGTCTCCTGGATGATCAACGCCCTCGACTCGAACGGCAAGGTCGTCGGCGGCTTCGCCCCGACCACGGCCGTCAACTGGGGCGACGAGCGGAGCCGGCGCGAGCTGCGCGAGGGCGTCGCTCCGAGCGCGGACGACGAGGTCGCGGTTTCGGCCAAGTTCGTCACCGACGCCGGCCTGGGCCTCGGCGACAGTGTCACCGCCTACTCCCCCACCAGCGACAAGGTCGCCTACGAGATCGTCGGCGTATACGGCTACCCCGGCGGCCGCGACTCGGTCGACGGCGCCACCGAGCTGGCGTTCACGACCGCGACCGCCCAGGAGCTCGTGTTCGACGGCCGGGACGCCTATTCGGCGGTCGCCGTCCACGCCGATCCCGGCACCAGCGCCGACGAGCTCCGGGAGACGCTCGCGGCCGCCGTCGGCGACGGCGGCCAGGTGATCACCCAGACCGAATACACCGCCGAGCAGAGCGCCGAGACCGCCGAGACGGTCGGCATCATCGGCAATTTCCTGCTCGGATTCGGCGCAGTGGCGGTGTTCGTCTCGGCCTTCCTGATCGCCAACACCTTCTCCATCGTGATCGCCGGACGGCTCAAGGAGATCGCGATGATGCGCGCGATCGGGGCCGCCAAAAGCCAGGTCGTCCGCTCGGTGCTGGCCGAGGCATTCCTCCTCGGCTCGATAGCCGCACTCATCGGCGCCGCGATCGGCGTCGGCGGCGGTGTCGGCCTGACGCGACTGGCCTCGGACGCGCTCCTCGACACCGCCGACGTGGCCGTGGCCGTACCGGCCTCGGCGGTGATCGCCGCGCTGGCGGTCGGCATCGGCGTCACGGTGCTCGCGGCGCTGGTGCCGGCAGTGCGTGCGTCCCGAGTGCCGCCGGTCGAGGCCATGCGGGAAGCGGTCAGGGCCGACAAGCCGATCACCGGTCTGACTCTCGCCGGCCTGCTCGTCGGCGCCGTCGGCCTGCTCCTGATCGCGTCGGGCCTGACCGAGAACCTCGGCGACCGGAACCTCCTGGGCGCGGCCGCGGGCGCCGGGCTGGTGTTCATCGGCATGGCGCTGCTGACCGCCTGGCTGTCGCGGCCGCTGGTGGGCCTGATCGGGATGCTGTGGTCGTGGAACTTCTCGGGCAGGCTCGGACGCCGGAACGCGGCCCGCAACCCGCGGCGCACCGCCGTCACCGCCGCCGCGCTCATGATCGGCGTAACGTTGGTGACCGCGACCGCGACGATGCTGACCAGCGTGAAGTCGAGCATCGAGTCCTATTTCGACGACAATGTCGAGGCGGAGCTGTTCGTGACCGGCCCGGTGACCGCACCGGTGCCGCCCGCGTTCGACCCGGCCGCGATGGACCGGATCCGGCACGTCGACGACGTCGACGCGGCCGTGGACCTCTACTACGACCCCGCCGAGGTCGACGGCACCGAGCAGTTCATGAACGCCACCACCGACTTCGAGGGCATCCTCGAGCTGTTCGGCGGCCGGGTCGAGGAGGGGTCGATCAGCGAACTGGCCGACGGCGAGATCGCCGCCAACGCCTCGGCGGCCGAGGACCTCGGGGTCGGCATCGGCGACTCGGTCGCCGCGACGTTCAGCCGCGGCGAGGAGCCGCACGAGTTCACGCTCGTGGCGATCCTGGAGGACAACGAGAACACCGACGGCTGGTACGTCACCACCGCCTATGTGGACGAGTTCTTCACCCCGAAGCCGACCACGGCCCTGGTGGACGTGGCCGACGGCGGCGACGTCGAGGCGGTGACCGGCGAGCTGGAGTCGATCCTGGCGAACGAACCGGAGGTGAGCGTACAGAACTACGAGGAGTACATCGGGCAGTTGACGGTATTCCTCGACTTCGCGATCATCGCGATCCAGCTCCTGCTGGGCCTGGCGATGATCGTGGCGGTGATCGGCGTGGTGAACACGCTGGTGCTGTCGGTCCTGGAGCGGACCCGCGAGCTGGGGATGCTGCGGGCGATCGGGATGACCCGCGGGCAGACGACCCGCATGGTGACCGTCGAGTCGGTCACGATCGCGCTGTTCGGCGCTGTCTTGGGCATCGGTGTGGGAATCGGCCTCGGCTGGGTGCTGCAGCGGGCGCTGATCGATACCGGCGTGGACGTGTTCGCCGTGCCGACCGGTCTGATCGTCGGCTATCTGGCCGCGGCGGTCGTCGTCGGCCTCCTGGCGGCCATCGCGCCGGCGGTGCGGGCCTCGAAGGTCGACATCCTCGGAGCCATCGCCTACGAGTAGGCATAACAAGGAAACCCGGAAAGAGGCAGGGAGGGCCCCGCGGGGCCCTCCCTGCCTCGGCGTCACGGCTCCGAGGGCCGGACCTTCCCGATCTTCTCGAGATCCTCCATGTCCTCCAGTTCGATGCCCTTGGTCTCGGGGACGGCCTTGAACACGAACAGCAGCGACAGCAGCGCGAACGTCGCATAGAGGCCGTAGGCCAGGCTGAGCCCGATCTCGGCGAGCTCGGGGAAGGTGGTGGTGATCATCCAGTTGCTGATCCACTGCGCCGCCGCCGCCACGCCGAGCGCCGAGGCGCGGATGCGGTTGGGGAACATCTCGCCGAGCAGGACCCAGACGACCGGGCCCCAGGTGAAGGCGAAACCGAGCACGTACAGGTTCGCCGCGACCAGTGCGACCGCGCCGGCGCCCGTGCTCAGGGCCAGGTCCCCTTCAGAGTCGACCGTGGCCGTCGAGAAGGTGACGGCCATGGTCGCGAGCGTGACCAGCATGACCGAGGAGCCGGACAGCAGCAGCCTCCGGCGGCCGAGCCGGTCGATCAGCAGGATCGCGATGATGGTGCCGACGATGTTGACGAACGAGGTGAAGACGCTGGTCAGGAACGAGTTGCTCTCGCTGAATCCGACCGACTGCCACAGCGAGGTCGAGTAGTAGAAGATGACGTTGATGCCGACGAACTGCTGGAACATCGAGAGCAGGATGCCCACCCACACGACCGGGAGCAGCCCCAGGCGCGGGCCCCGGATCTCCGACAGACGCATCGGCTTGTCGGTGTGCAGGGACTCCTGGATCTCCTCGATACGGAATCGGACATCGCCGCCGACGTACTTGCGCAGCACCGCCTTGGCCTTGTCGACCTGGCGGGTGGCGACGAGGTAGCGCGGCGATTCGGGGATGTGCAGGGCGATCATGAAGTACATGAAGGCCGGGACCGCCTCGGCGGCGAACATCCACCTCCAGGCCGGGCCGCCCCAAGGCGCCGGCTCGCTCGCGCCTCCGGACACACCTTGGATGACGAAGTTGACCAACAGCGAGAAGAAGATGCCCAGCACGATCGCGAACTGCTGGAGCGAGCCGAGTCGGCCGCGGAGGTTCGCCGGGGCCATCTCGGCGATGTAGGCGGGAGCGATGACGCTCGCGGCACCGACGGCGAGCCCGCCGATCACTCGCCAGAAGGTGAGGTCGACCGGCCCGGCGGACAGGGCGCTGCCGAGCGCGGATACGAAGAACAGCACGCCGGCCATGAGCATTACGCGGGGCCGGCCGAAGTGGTTGGCGAGGGCGCCGGCGAACCAGGCGCCGACCGCGCAGCCGAGGAGCGCCGAGGAGACGACGAATCCGACCTGCACCCCGCCGAGGTCGAAGGCGCGCTCGATGGCCTCGACGGTGCCGTTGATGACGGCGGTGTCGTACCCGAACAGGAATCCGCCGAGCGCGGCCGCTACGGAGACGAAGACCGCCGACGAAGGCTTGGCGGCGTCGGAGTCGACCAGCTCCTCGTGGTCCTTCGGCATGGCGTCCCCCAGAAACGAATCTATGCGCGCAGAGGCGTGGAAATCGTAAGCCTCGGAGGCGGGTATCCGTCATGGAACGACGCAATCTTCAGTGTCGGAACGCCGGGTGCTCAGTGGAGCTGCTCATCGATCTCGACCTCGAGCGCCCGCAGGATTCTCGACACCGCCAGATAGGTCGATCCGGCCACGGTGAACTCGGTCTGCTCGCTCGGGCCGAAGTGCTCGGCGAGCTGCCGGTCGTCGCGCTCGGTTCCGGCGGCAAGGTGGTCGGCGTAGGCCAGTACCGCTCTTTCGGCGCCGTCGAAGCAATCGGCGGACCGCCAGTCCGCGAGCGACTCGAGCTTCCGGGGCGGCACGCCCGCGTCCCGTGCCATCGGCAGGTGGTGGGCGAGCTCGTACTCCGAACCCTCCAGGTGGGCGACCCTGCAGATGAGCAGCTCCCGGTGGGTTCGCGACACGGCCGCTTCGTATCGGACCGCGTGGATGAGGTCGAGCAGCGGGCCGAGCATCGCGGGTGCGTGCGCGAGGGCTCGGTGCAGATTGATCGGCTCACGGCCGACTTGGGCCAGTTTCTGCAGCACCTCGTCTGGGAGTGGCACAACCGGGAGTCGCGAGATAGCCTTGTTCACTAGTGTGACCTGTCTAACTTGTGATGCGAATTATGAGCTTTGCATCGATGTGCGACAATGTCGCCAAGGGGCTGACCGCCCACCCTAGCCTGCAATGGAGGAGGCCGAGTGAGCACATTCTTGAGTGTCTCGGGAGCTGTCGGAGTCGCAATCCTGCTCGTCAGTGTGTCGCTGATGGCGTTCCTGGTGGTAGGAGCGATCTTCGGAGTCGGCGCCGGCGTCTACAAGCTCCGGGACGCCCTGACTTCTTAGGGGCGTGCCCCTTGATCCCCACACATCCCTGAGTTCGTCGATTCAAGACGTACGGCTGAGGGCCGCAGCATCTACTGCTGCGGCCCTCAGCCGTATTGCGTTCCGTTTTTGTGGTGCGTGCAAAAAAAGGGGCAGGGCACCGCTACACGGTGTCCTGCCCTCCTTGTTTCGTGTTGTGTTGTTTGGCGGTGTCCTGCTCTCCCACACCCTCGCGAGTGCAGTACCATCGGCGCTGGAAGCCGTAACGACCGGGTTCGGAATGGGACCGGGTGTGCCACTTCCGCTCTCACCACCAAACAAACCAGTGAGCCCCGCCCCCCTCCGGTCGGCCCCGCCCAGCGGGGCCGCCCGAGGCGGGCGGTGTGTTGCCTCAGAATCGCATAGCGTGCGTGAGCGCCCCCGTCCCCACCAGCGGAGACTGCGCAGGGCCCGCCTTTCGCGGGTTTGCTTGCATGTTGGGTTAAGTCCTCGGCGGTTAGTACCCGTCCACTCCACACCTTGCGGCGCTTCCATGTCGGGCCTATCAACCCGGTCATCTCCCGGGCGCCTCACCAACGGTTCGTTGACGGAGATCTCATCTGGAAGCACGCTTCCCGCTTAGATGCTTTCAGCGGTTATCGCTCCCGAACGTAGCCAACCAGCCATGCCCCTGGCGGGACAACTGGCACACCAGCGGTTCGTCCATCCCGGTCCTCTCGTACTAGGGACAGCCCTCCACCAAATCTCCAACGCGCGCGGCGGATAGGGACCGAACTGTCTCACGACGTTCTAAACCCAGCTCGCGTGCCGCTTTAATGGGCGAACAGCCCAACCCTTGGGACCAACTCCAGCCCCAGGATGCGACGAGCCGACATCGAGGTGCCAAACCATCCCGTCGATACGGACTCTTGGGGAAGATCAGCCTGTTATCCCCGGGGTACCTTTTAGCCGTTGAGCGACACCGCATCCGTACACCGGTGCCGGATCACTAGCCCCTGCTTTCGCACCTGCTCGACCCGTCAGTCTCACAGTCAAGCACCCTTCTACGCTTACACTCAAACACCGGTTTCCAACCGACGTGAGGGCACCATTGGGCGCCTCCGTTACCATTTAGGAGGCAACCGCCCCAGTTAAACTACCCACCAGGCACTGTCCCCCGACCCGATCCAGGGCCGCAGGTTAGAAGCCTCACCTGACCAGAGCGGTATTTCACCAACGCCTCGGCCGCCACTAGCGTGGCGGACTCCACGGCTCCCGCCTATCCTACACAAACCAGACAAAGCACCAATACCAAGCTATAGTAAAGGTCCCGGGGTCTTTCCGTCCTGCCGCGCGAAACGAGCATCTTTACTCGTACTGCAATTTCGCCGAGCATGTGGTTGAGACAGCGGAGAAGTCGTTACGCCATTCGTGCAGGTCGGAACTTACCCGACAAGGAATTTCGCTACCTTAGGATGGTTATAGTTACCACCGCCGTTTACTGGCGCTTCAATTCACCACGACACCCCGAAGGGCTGATGGATCCTCTTAACGTTCCAGCACCGGGCAGGCGTCAGTCCATATACCTCACCTCACGGCTTCGCATGGACCTGTGTTTTTAGTAAACAGTCGCTTCTCCCTGGCCTCTGCAACCCCCAACCGCTTCCGCCGGCTTCCGGCCACGACCGAGGGCCCTCCTTCTCCCGAAGTTACGGAGGCAATTTGCCGAATTCCTTAACCACACATCACTCGAACGCCTCAGTATACTCTACCTGACTACCAGTGTCGGTTTCGGGTACGGGCCGAGACACCACTCGCTAGAGGCTTTTCTCGACAGCACGGGATCACCGAATTCACCCTGACGGGCTACGCCTCAGCGCTCACCCCACATCCCCCCGGATTTGCCTGAGAGGACGGGCTACCACCTTACCCCGCCTGATCCACCAGACGGTACGGCTACCCCACTGCGTCACCCCATCACTACACTACACACGGCAGGGACCCCAACCAGCAACCAACACCACCACCACCGAAATGGCAGCGGCACCAGCAACCGACCGGTTAGCACAACCGCTATCGCGTCCATCGCGGCACTCGGGTACCGGAATATCAACCGGTTCACCATCGACTACGCCTCTCGGCCTCGCCTTAGGCCCCGACTAACCCAGAGCGGAACAACCGTCCTCTGGAACCCTTAGTCAATCGGCGCAGCTGATTCTCACAGCCGTCACGCTACTCATGCCTGCATTCTCACTCGCACCAAATCCACCAACACACCCCACAGGGCTACCTCACGGCTCGGCTTCACCTCTGGCACGACGCTCCCCTACCCAACACCGGACAAGCAAAACCTGCCCAGCGCTGCTACGGCTTCGGCGGTGTACTTCAGCCCCGCTACATTATCGGCGCGAAACCACTCGACCAGTGAGCTATTACGCACTCTTTCAAGGATGGCTGCTTCTAAGCCAACCTCCTGGCTGTCAACGCGACCCCACATCCTTTTCCACTCAGCACACCCTTAGGGGCCTTAGCCGGTAATCCGGGCTGTTTCCCTCTCGACCACCGATCTTCTCACCGGCGGACTCACTGCCGCACTCAACACCAGAGCATTCGAAGTTTAGCTGAGCTCAGTAACCGACACGGCCCATCACCCAACCAGCGCCCTACCACCCCGGTGCACCACACGACGCTGCACCTAAATGCATTTCGGGGAGAACCAGCTATCACGGAGTTTGATTGGCCTTTCACCCCTACCCACACCTCATCCCCCCAGTTTGCAACCTAGGTGGGTTCGGGCCTCCACGACCTCTTACAGCCGCTTCACCCTGGACATGGGTAGATCACCCCGCTTCGGGTCCACAACACACAACTCAACGCCCTCTTCAGACTCGCTTTCGCTCCGGCTCCCCCACACACGGGTTAACCTCGCTGCACATCACGACTCGCAGGCTCATTCTTCAAAAGGCACGCCATCACCCACCCGCAGCAGACGAATCCACCACACCGGGCTCTGACGGCTTACAGGCACATGGTTTCAGGCACTCTTTCACTCCCCTCCCGGGGTACTTTTCACCATTCCCTCACGGTACTCTCCACTATCGGTCACCGGACCACTTTAGGCTTACCAGACGGTCCTGGCAGATTCACACGAGACTCCACGAACCCCGCACTACTCGAGCACACAAGCCGCACCCAGCACATCAGCCTTCACCTACGGGACTCTCACCCACTCCGGCCGGCCTTCCCAGACCGTTCAGCTAACCAACACACCAGACACCTGCCCGCGGCAGCGGACAACGCCCATGCCTCACAACCCCGAGCCCGCAACACCTGCCGGCTATCACACGAACCCGGTTTAGCCTCCTCCGCTTTCGCTCGCCACTACTCACGGAATCACTCTTGTTTTCTCCACAGCAGGTACTAAGATGTTTCACTTCCCCGCCACACCACCGACTCCCCTATACATTCAGAAAGCGGCGACCGGGCACCAACCCGGCCAGGTTACCCCATTCGGAAACCCTGGGATCACAGCACAGTTGACAACTCCCCCAGGACTAACGCGGCCTCACACGTCCTTCATCGGCCATCCGGCACCAAGGCATCCACCATGCGCCCTACACAACTTAACCAACACCACAAACCACACCACCAGGGACACCAGCCCGAAAACGAACCAGCGCCCCAACCGAACCGCAGACCATCAACCCGAAGATCAACCACCCACAGCCCACACGGCAGCGCAGCCCTGTCAGTCAAGGCAGAAACAAAGACACTCACGCACACTATACAAATCTCAAACAACACACCAACCACACCCGACAC
>NZ_PGGV01000006.1 GCF_002798405.1 Glycomyces xiaoerkulensis
TACGGGTCCGGCGAGGCGCAGGTCGTCGCGCTCCGCGACGTCTCGGTCGAATTCACCTCCGGCGTCCTCACCGCCATCATGGGCCCCTCCGGCTCAGGCAAGTCGACCCTGATGCACTGCCTCGCCGGCCTCGACACCACCGACCGCGGCTCGGTGAGCATCGGCGAGTCCACCATCACCGGCCTCAACGACAAGGCCCTCACCAAGCTGCGCCGCGACAAGATCGGCTTCATCTTCCAGCAGTTCAACCTCCTGCCCACGCTCACCGCCGAGGAGAACATCACCCTCCCGGCCGCCATCGCCGGCACCAAGGCCGACCCCGAGTGGGTCCGCCGCATCATCGACACCCTCGACCTGGCCGACCGCCTCGACCACAAGCCCACCGAGCTGTCCGGCGGCCAGCAGCAGCGCGTGGCCTGCGCCCGCGCCCTCGCCTCACGGCCCGAGGTCGTGTTCGCCGACGAACCCACCGGCAACCTCGACACCCGCTCCGGCGCCGAAGTCCTCCGCTTCCTGCGCACCAGCGTCGACGAATTCGGCCAGACCATCTGCATGGTCACCCACGACCCCAACGCCGCCGCCTACGCCGACCGCGTCGTGTTCCTCGCCGACGGCCAAGTCGTCGACGACATGCAGGACCCCACCGCCGAGGCGATCATCGACAAGATGAAGCACTTCGAAGAGCTGGTCGCCGCCGCCGAGAACCAGAAGGCCGCCTAATCCATGTTCCGCGCCACCCTGAAGGGAATGGCAAGCCGCAAAGCCCGGCTTGTCCTCACCAGCCTCGCCGTCGTCCTCGGCACCATGTTCGTCGCGGCGGCAATGATCCTCACCTCCACCATGGCCAACTCCGTCAGTGGCCTCATCTCCGACGCCTACTCGGGTGTCGACGCCGTCGTAACCCGCGAAAGCTCCGACGGAGGCTTCGAGGACGACACGTTCCAGCCCGAAACGGACGGCATCCCCCACGACCTGATCGACACCGTCGAATCGGTCGACGGCGTCGATCGCGTGGCCGGCGAGGTCAGCGGCCAGGTCAACGCCATCGACCCCGACGGCAAACTCGTCGGCGCCTTCCAGCCCACCATCGGCCTCAACTGGGAGGCGAACGCCGATGACGACGAGTACATTGAATTGAGGGAAGGGCACGGGCCCACGGCCGACGACGAGATCGCCGTCTCGGCCAAGTTCATCACCGATTCCGGCTACGAACTGGGCGACACCGTCACCATCTACTCCTACACCGCCGACCGGGCCGACTACACCATCGTCGGCGTGTACGGGCTCACCGGAGACCGCGACTCGCTCGCCGGCGAGACGCAGGTCGGCTTCACCACGGCCGCGGCGCAGCGACTGCTCACCGGGGGCGAGGACGTGTACCTCACCCTCTATGCGTACGGCGACGTCGACACCGACGCCATCGCCGCGGCCGTCGGAGACGACTACAAGGTGCAGACCGGGCAAGAGGCCAGCGACGAGGCCGCCGAAGGCCTGGCGGTGCTCGCCGACGTCATGGGATACATCTTCCTCGGCTTCGGTCTGGTCGCCGTCTTCGTATCGGTGTTCCTGATCATCAACACCTTCACCATCATCGTGGCCCAACGCCAGCGCGAGCTGGCGCTGCTGCGCGCCATCGGCGCCGGCCGCGGCCAGGTGGTCCGCTCGGTGCTCACCGAGGCGGTGGTCATCGGAACCGTCGCCGCCGCCATCGGCTTCGGACTCGGCATCCTGCTGGGTTGGGGGCTGTCGCAGATCGTCGGCTCGTCGCTGTTCGACGACATGCCGGTGCAGTTGCAGATCCCGCCGACCACGCTGTGGGCCCTGGCGGTCGGCATCGGCGTGACGGTGCTCTCGGCGCTCATTCCCGCCCTCAAAGCGGCCCGAGTGCCGCCGGTGGCGGCCATGCGGGATGCGGCCAATCCACCCAAACCGCTGCGCGGCATCACCATCGCCGGGGCGCTCGTCGCCGCCGCCGGCGGGACGCTGCTCGGGCTGGGACTGACCGACAACCTGGGCGACGGCTCGCTGACCGGCATCCTGGTCGGGGTCGGCATCGCATTCGTGGGCGTCACCATGCTCACTCCGATCCTGGCCCGGCCGATCGTGGCGGGCCTCGGAGTGCTGATGTCGTGGACCTTCCCCGGGAGGCTCGGCAAGATCAACGCCGGCCGCAATCCGCGGCGTACCGCCATCACCGCGTCGGCGCTGATGATCGGCGTCGCTCTGATCACGGGTATCGCCACGATCGTGGCGAGCTTCAAATCGACCATGTCCGAAGTGCTGGATTTGAACCTCAATTCGGACTTGATCGTCAGCGGCTCGCAGACCGGTGCGAACGTACCGTCGTTCTCCCCTGAGACGCTCGCCGAGCTGAAGGAACTGCCGGAGGTCGATCGGGTCGGCGACGTCTACGTCGACTTCATGGGCCCTCAGGTCGACGGTAGCGACGTCGCGCTGGCGGCCAGTGAGGACTTGGAGACGAGTCTGGAGGTGTTCGGCGGCACGGTCGCCGAAGGCTCCGTCACCGGTCTCCAGGACGACTCACTGGTGATCAACGACTCCGTCGCCGAAGATCGCGACCTGGCGCTCGGCGACACCGTCGAAGTCACCTTCGGCGACGGGAGCACGATGACCGGGCGCGTCGACGCGATCCTCGACGACTACGCGCTGACCGACGGCTGGTGGACCTCACCGGAGCAGATCGAGCACTTCACACTGCCGAAACCGATGCAGGCCTACCTCGACGTCGCCGACGACGCCGACGTGGCGGCGGTCCAGGACCGGGTCCGCGACGTTCTGGCCGATGAACCCGAGGTCAATGTGGCCAACAACGCCGAGTTCGTGGACGAGCAGTCCAGCCAACTGGACTTCCTGCTGCTCAGCGTCCAGATCCTTTTGGCGCTCGCGATCATCATCGCGATCATCGGCGTGGTCAACACGCTCGTGCTGTCCGTTCTCGAACGGACCCGCGAGCTGGGGCTCCTGCGGGCGGTCGGCATGACACGCGGCCAGGCCAGGCGGATGATCACCGTCGAAAGCGTATTGATCTGCGTGTTCGGCGCGGTGCTCGGCATCGGGGTCGGCGTCGGCCTCGGCTGGGCGGTCCAGCAGGCGCTGGAGTCCGAAGGACTGTCGTCGTTCGCCCTGCCCTGGGGCCTGATGGCGATCTATCTGATCGCGGCCGTGATCGTGGGCCTGCTGGCCGCGATCGCGCCGGCCGCACGGGCGGCCAAACTCAACGTGCTGGGCGCCATCGCCTACGAGTAGTCCAGCCCGTAACCGACCAAATCAAGGAAACCGGGAAGAGCGAGGGGCGGCGCCGTCGGCGCCGCCCCTCCGCGCGTCCGGCCGCGCGCCGCTCCGCCGTTCGGCCGAGGCCGACGCGGCGCTTCCCCCTTCGGTAGGAGCCGAAGTCCCGTCCGCAGGCCGAAGTCCCCGGAGCCGCGAACTCATAGCCTTGGTCGCACCTGAATGGAACGCCGTCCCAGAGAGGCAAACCAGTGCCACTAGCAAATCCCCCGGCGCCACCCGCGACTCGCTCGGCCGTCACCGCCACGGGCCTGTGGAGGGCTTACGGGTCCGGCGAGGCGCAGGTCGTCGCGCTCCGCGACGTCTCGGTCGAATTCACCTCCGGCGTCCTCACCGCCATCATGGGCCCCTCCGGCTCAGGCAAGTCGACCCTGATGCACTGCCTCGCCGGCCTCGACACCACCGACCGCGGCTCGGTGAGCATCGGCGAGTCCACCATCACCGGCCTCAACGACAAGGCCCTCACCAAGCTGCGCCGCGACAAGATCGGCTTCATCTTCCAGCAGTTCAACCTCCTGCCCACGCTCACCGCCGAGGAGAACATCACCCTCCCGGCCGCCATCGCCGGCACCAAGGCCGACCCCGAGTGGGTCCGCCGCATCATCGACACCCTCGACCTGGCCGACCGCCTCGACCACAAGCCCACCGAGCTGTCCGGCGGCCAGCAGCAGCGCGTGGCCTGCGCCCGCGCCCTCGCCTCACGGCCCGAGGTCGTGTTCGCCGACGAACCCACCGGCAACCTCGACACCCGCTCCGGCGCCGAAGTCCTCCGCTTCCTGCGCACCAGCGTCGACGAATTCGGCCAGACCATCTGCATGGTCACCCACGACCCCAACGCCGCCGCCTACGCCGACCGCGTCGTGTTCCTCGCCGACGGCCAAGTCGTCGACGACATGCAGGACCCCACCGCCGAGGCGATCATCGACAAGATG
>NZ_PGGV01000007.1 GCF_002798405.1 Glycomyces xiaoerkulensis
CATCTTGTCGATGATCGCCTCGGCGGTGGGGTCCTGCATGTCGTCGACGACTTGGCCGTCGGCGAGGAACACGACGCGGTCGGCGTAGGCGGCGGCGTTGGGGTCGTGGGTGACCATGCAGATGGTCTGGCCGAATTCGTCGACGCTGGTGCGCAGGAAGCGGAGGACTTCGGCGCCGGAGCGGGTGTCGAGGTTGCCGGTGGGTTCGTCGGCGAACACGACCTCGGGCCGTGAGGCGAGGGCGCGGGCGCAGGCCACGCGCTGCTGCTGGCCGCCGGACAGCTCGGTGGGCTTGTGGTCGAGGCGGTCGGCCAGGTCGAGGGTGTCGATGATGCGGCGGACCCACTCGGGGTCGGCCTTGGTGCCGGCGATGGCGGCCGGGAGGGTGATGTTCTCCTCGGCGGTGAGCGTGGGCAGGAGGTTGAACTGCTGGAAGATGAAGCCGATCTTGTCGCGGCGCAGCTTGGTGAGGGCCTTGTCGTTGAGGCCGGTGATGGTGGACTCGCCGATGCTCACCGAGCCGCGGTCGGTGGTGTCGAGGCCGGCGAGGCAGTGCATCAGGGTCGACTTGCCTGAGCCGGAGGGGCCCATGATGGCGGTGAGGACGCCGGAGGTGAATTCGACCGAGACGTCGCGGAGCGCGACGACCTGCGCCTCGCCGGACCCGTAGGCCTTCCATACGCCCTCGGCGGCGACGGCGGTGGTCTTGACAGGGGATGCGGTGGACACGACGCTCTCTCTTTCGATGTGGTGGCGGTGTTCCGTTGGGTGCATTGAAATGACATCGATATACCGACTGATGACATCATACATGACGTCATCTTGCATCGCAGGACTCCCGCGATCATGGTCCGACCCTAAGCGACGGTGCCCGGCTTTGCATCGGCTTTCAGAATGGTTCGGGTCTCCGACCTCAGGCGTAGGAACCGGTACCCCGGTACTACTCGCCAACCACGCCGCTCGGCGGATCCCGGCCTCACCGCGAGGGTTTGACCAGGCCGCTCTCGTAGGCGAGAACCACCGCCTGGACGCGGTCGCGGACGCCGAGCTTGGTGAGCAGATGCCCCACATGCGTTTTGACGGTCGTCTCGCCCACCGTCAGCCGGTCGGCGATCTCGGCGTTCGTCAGGCCCTTGGCCAGGAGCATCAGCACCTCGCGCTCGCGGGAGGTCAGCGACTCCAGCTCCGCCGGAGGCCGGTCGTCCTCATCGGGCCGGTGCTCGGCGAAGCGTCCCAGCAGCGTCGAGAGAATGTGGGGGGCGACCACGGCACCGCCGCGGTGGACGGTGCGGATGGCCTCGACCAGATCGCCGGCCGGGGCGTCCTTGGTGAGGAACCCGGCCGCCCCGGATTTGAGCGCTCCGACTACGTACTCATCGAGGTCGAATGTGGTCAATACCAGCACTCTGCTAGGAAGTGACGCCTCGACGATGTCGGCGGTGGCGGCTACGCCGTCGCGGCGCGGCATGCGGATGTCCATCAGGACCACATCGGGCACCAGGCGCCTGGTGAGGTCGAACGCCTCGACCCCGTCGCCGGCCTCGCCGACGATGTCGATGTCGTGCTCGGCGCCCAGCACCATTTTGAACCCGGCGCGCAGGAGCTGCTGGTCGTCCACCAGCAGGAGCCGGATGGGCCGCTCGCTCACGCGGCCACCCCCTGGAGGTGGGCGCTGCGCGGGAATCGGGCCTCGACGAGGTAGCCCCCGCCCGGCTGCGGACCGGCCTGGAGCGTGCCGCCGTAGAGCGTCGCCCGCTCGCGCATCCCGATCAGGCCGTGGCCGCCGGAGAATCCGCTCACCACCGGCGCGCCCCGTCCCGAATCGCCCACCGAAACCTTGAACTCCGTCTCGCCGTAGTCGACCACGACACTCGCTTTCGCTTTAGGCCCTGCATGTTTGATGGTATTGGTCAGCGCTTCCTGGACGATCCGGTAGGCGGCCATGCTCACGCCGGTCGGCAGCGGGTACTCTTCGCCCCGGACGCTGTAGCGGACCGGCAGGCCCGCCTCCTTGGTCTGGGCGACCAGCGCGCGCAGCGACTCGACCGTCGGCTGCGGCTCCAGTTCGGCCTCGTCGGGCTCGTCCTGGCTCTGGCGCAGCACCGCGAGGATGTCGCGCATCTCACGCAGCGCCGTGCGGGCGGTGTGGTTGACCGTCGTCAGGGCCTCCTCGGCGGCGTCGGGATCGGCGCGCAGCACCCGCTTGGCACCCTCCGACATGACGCCGATGACCGAGATGTGGTGGGCCACCACGTCGTGCAGCTCGCGGGCGATGCGCTGCTGCTCCTCCGAGACCGCCTGCGCGGCCAGGGCCCGCTGAGTCTCCTCGGCCACCCTGGCGCGATCGGACAGCTCCTGGACCTTCAGGCGCCGGTTGCGCATCACCCAGCCGATGAAGAACGCCGTGCAGGCCAGCAGGAGGTTCACCGAAGCGTTCAGCGCCGCCACGGTGAACCCGCCGCTCGCGTCCGATTGGATGTTGAAGAAGATCGCCACCGACGCCGGCCCCCACAGCGTGATCCCCACGGCGGCGGCCCGGAGCGGCGTCCGGTGCGCACCCGCGCTGTAGATGAGGGTGAACCAGGTGATGCCGCTGTCGGCGACGAACCACACCTGATCGAACCCCACCCAGGCGAGGATCGCGGCATTGCACAGCACCACCGCCGGCCAGAGCGCCCGGCGGCGCAGGGCGATCGGCGACATCCCCGCGGCCAGCATCGCGGCCTGGGGCCACCCGAAGTGCTGGCCTTCGAATCCGGCCAGCGCCGTGGTGTTGGAGACGGCGAGGATCGTCGCGCACATCGCCCACATGGTCGCCGCGAACAGCGCGTCGACGAGGAGGGCGCGTCCGCGCAGCCATTGCCGGAGCCGGCCGAACCTGGAGGTGGATTGCACGCCTTAAACGGTAGCGGTTCCGGGCGCCGACCTCATCGAACGCGAGAATGACTACCGTCTCCGCCTCAGGTAGGAGGCATCTCCAGTCCCGGCAGGACCGTCGGCAGCGGATAGTCCGGCGGCTCGCCGCCGAACTCGGGACACCGATCCTGGAACGAGCACCACCCGCACAGCTTCGAGCGCTGGGGCAGGAACCGCCCGGTGGCGATCGCCTCGCGCATGGTGCCCCACAGCGCCTTGATCCCGTTCTCGAAGCTCTCCAGCTCCGCCTCGGTGGGAGAGTAGTCGAGGAACCGGCCGTCGCCCAGGTACATCAGCCGCAGCAGCTTCGGCACCGTCCCGCGGGTGCGCCACCAGACCAGGGCGTAGAACTTCATCTGGAACAGCGGCTTGTCGCAGAACCGGTCCGAGGGGCGCCGCCCGGTCTTGTAGTCGACCAGGCGGACCAGGCCGTCCCCGTTGACGTCGGCGCGGTCGACGAACCCCTTGAGCCGGGTGCCGTCGTCGAGCGTGGTCGACACCAGGCACTCGGTGCGATGCGGCTCCAACCGGGTCGGGTCCTCCATACCGAAATAGGTCTCAACCAGGCGGCGCACCCCGCGCAGCCAAGACGACTCGTCGTCGAGGCCGTCGAACAGGCCGCCGAGGTCCCCCTCGCTCTGGATCCGGACCCACTCGGGCTCGATCATGGCCAGCGCCTCCTCAGGGGTGCGCTCGCCGGCGTCCATCTCGTAGAGCCGCTCCAGGACCGAATGCACCAGCGTGCCCTGCACCTGCGCCTTGGAGGGCTCCTCGGGCAGCCGGTCGACCGCTCGGAGCCGGTAGAGGAGCGGGCACTGCTGGAAGTCCAGCGCCCTGGACGGCGACAACTGTGTCGGGCGGGTGGCCTGCGGCATCCTCCGATCATATGGCCGACCGGCTCGGACCCGCGCGCGGCCCGCCGATACCGTCGGGGTTGATGCGCAGCGACCAGACGCCTTCAGCGACACCGGCCCGCTCCTTCGGGCGGGCTGCCGACCTCTACGACGCCGTCCGGCCGACCTACCCGGCCGAGGCCCTGACCTGGATGACCGGCCCGGCCCCGCTGGACGTGGTCGACCTCGGCGCCGGCACCGGACTGCTTACCCGCGGCCTGGTCGCCCTGGGCCACCGGGTGACCGCCGTCGAACCCGACCGGCAGATGCTGGACAAACTCGTCGCCTCCAGCCCCGGCCTGGCCGGCCACCGCCAGGGGAGCGCCGAAGAGCTGCCGCTGCCGGACGGCTCGGCCGACGTCGTCTGCGCCGGACAGGCCTACCACTGGTTCGACCGCGAGCGGGCACTGCCTGAGATCCGCCGCGTCCTGCGCCCCGACGGCCTCTTCGCGCCCGTATGGAACGGCCGCGACGAATCGGTCGACTGGGTCCGGGCCCTGTCGGAGATCATCGGCGCCTCCACCGGCGAACTGGCCGCCACCGCCGCGGCCCGGCCGGGGCACTACGGCCCCTACTTCACCGAGGCCGAATCGAAGATCGTCCGCGGATCGAAGACGTTCGACCGAGCGGGTCTGATCGGCCTGATCCAGTCCCGCTCGCTCTACCTCACCGCCGACGACGACACCAAGGGCAGACTCATCGCCGCAGTCGAATACCTGGTCGACACCCACCCCCGGTTGGCAGGCCGGGACACCTTCGAGATGCCGTACACGACCCACGCCTACCGCGCCCGCCCGGCCTGAACCCGACCGCTCCGACCCCCGGCCCGACCGGCGCCGCGTAGCATAGCGCCGGTGTCGACCGCCTCCCCGCTCCGCCGCACCGGACTCACGCTCGCACGCGTGCGCGGCATCCCCATCGTGCTCGGCTACACCTGGCTGCTGCTGGCGGCGATGGTCGTCGCCGTCTACGCGCCCATAGTGCGCCGCTCGGTGCCCTCGATCGGGCAGAACACCGCCTACATCGTGGCCGGGCTGTTCGCGGTCACCCTGCTGCTGTCGGTCTTCCTCCACGAACTCGGCCACGCCCTGGTGAGCCTGCGCGCCGGCATCCCGGTCCGCAAGATCAACCTCGACGCCCTCGGCGGCTTCACCGAGATGGAGCGCGAGGCCGCCCGCCCGGCCACCGCCGCCGCCATCGCGCTGGCCGGGCCCGCCGTCTCGGCGGCCCTCGGCGCGGTCGGCATCCTCGGCCTCGCGATCACCGCACCGGGCTCGCTCGCCTGGCAACTGGCCTTCCAGGTGTGCGTGGCCAACCTGCTGGTCGCCGTCTACAACCTGCTGCCGGGCCTGCCGCTGGACGGCGGCAAGGCCGTCCAGGCGGGCATCTGGGCCGCCACCGGCGACCGCTGGACCGGCTACCGCGTGTCCGGCTGGGCCGGTCGCGCGGTAGCGCTCGCGACCGCCGGGACCGGGCTGTGGCTGTTCTCCAACCGCTGGTTCTCCTGGATCGGGCTGGTCCTGCTGCTATTCGTCGGCTTCGAGCTGTGGCGGGGGGCCGGGGCGGCGATCCGGGCCGGCCGCATGGGGCCGAGGATCAGGCTCCTCGACGCCGCGGCGCTGGCGCGCCCGGTGGCGCTCGTGCCGGCTTCGGCGACCCTCGCCGAGGCCCTGGAGGCCGCCGCCGACGGCCGCGAGGTGGTGGCCGTCGCCGAACGGCCGGTCGGGGTGCTGGACCGCGCCTCGGCCGAGGCCGTGCCGCCCGACCAGGTAGGCGCGATGCCGCTGGACGGGCTGCTGCGCTCGGCCGGTCGGATCGGGCGCCTGGAGGCCCCGCTGCGCGGCCAGGCCCTGGTCGACGCCGTCGGCCGCGGCCGGGCCGAGCAGTACTTCGTGCTCGAGGAGGGCCGTCTGACAGGGCTGCTCTACACCGCCGACGTGGTCAAGGCTCTCCGTTAAGATGCTTCGGTCCTACCGGAAGGAGACCGAACACCGTGGATCAAGACGTGCTCAAGGCGGGCGACCGCGTCCAATTGACCGACGCGAAGGGCCGCAAGGCCACCATCACCCTCGCCGAGGGCGGAGCCTTTCACACCCACCGGGGCGTGATCGATCACGACGAGCTCATCGGCCGCCCCGACGGCATCACGGTGACGACCTCGGGCGGCACCGCCTACCTGGCGCTGCGCCCGCTCCTGCCCGACTACGGGCTGTCGATGCGCCGCGGTGCCCAGGTGATCTACCCCAAGGACATCGCCCAGATCCTCACCTTCGGCGACATCTACCCCGGTGCCCGCGTAGTCGAGGCCGGCGCCGGCTCGGGGGCGCTGACCAACTGGCTGCTGCGCGCGGTGGGCACCACCGGACACGTCCACTCCTGGGAGTTGCGCGAGGACTTCGCCCAGATCGCCCGGAGGAACGTCACCGGCTGGTACGGCGCCGATCCCGACAACTGGACCCTCACCGTCGGCGACGTCGCCGAGGCCGACCTCGCCGAGGCCGACCGGGTGATCCTCGACATGCTCAGCCCCTGGGACGCGCTGGACACTGTGGAACGCATCCTGCGGCCCGGCGGGGTGCTCGTGGGCTACGTCGCCACCACCACGCAGATGTCGGACCTGGTCGAGGCCCTGCGGGAGCGGCGCTCCTTCACCGAGCCGGAGTCGTGGGAGACGATGCTGCGGGGCTGGCACCTGGAGGGGTTGGCCGTCCGCCCCGAGCACCGGATGGTCGCCCACACCGCGTTCCTGGTCACCACCCGCAGGCTCGCCCCCGGCACCGTGGCGCCGACGCGCAAGTTCAAGCCCTCGAAGGGGCAGCAGGCGCTGCGCGAGCGCGAGGCCCGCCGATCCGGGCGGCCGCCCGGCGGACCGTCCTAATCGGCTTCCGGACCGGCCACCGGGGTCCGGTCGGCGCGGTCGCGAACGTAGATGCACTCCCCGGGGCAGTCGTGTGCCGCGTTCACAATGTCCAGTCGCCGTTTCGGCGGCACGGCGGCCTGCGCACCTTCGGTGTTCAATATCTCACCGTCCGCATCCTTGACGTAGGCCAGGCCGTCGATGTCGAACTCGAAGACATCCGGGGCGTACTGCACGCACAACCCGTCGCCTGTGCAGGCGTCCTGGTCGATGGACACTTCGAGCTCACGTTCCTCAGCCATGTCCCCCACATTAATTGCCGCCGAGAATGTAGCGCAATGTCGGTGTCGAGTCTTACTATTGGCGTCCCCAGCCAGCTACGGTTGGAGTAGGACCCTCACTCGGGAGGTGTGACCCGTGGCACGCAATAGTGATGACCGTCGACAGGGACTGGGTCGGGACTCAGAGCACGACGAACTGTCAGGACAGGTCGACGAGCTCCAGGAGGAACTGGCCGCGGCCCGGCGTCGACTCACCGAAACGCCCCGACACGTCCACATTCTGGAAGAGCGGCTCGCCGCCGCCCAATCCCAGATAGACCGGCTGTCGGAGCAGAACGAGCGGCTCGTGGCGACTCTCAAGGAGGCCCGCGAGCAGATCGTCTCGCTGAAGGAGGAAATCGACCGGCTCGCCCAGCCGCCGTCCGGATACGGCGTGTTCCTGGGGGCCCGTGAGGACGGCACCATCGACGTCTTCACCTCTGGAAGGAAGTTCCGCGTCGCGCTCGCGCCGTCGATCGACGCCGACGAGCTCGAACGCGGACAGGAGGTCCTGCTCAACGACGCGATGAACGTTGTGGAGGTCCTCGAATACGAGCGCATAGGCGAGGTGGTGACGCTCAAGGAGCTCATCGAGACCGATGACGGCGGCCCGCCCGACCGGGCGCTGGTGACCAGCCACGCCGACGAGGAGCGGGTGGTGCTCCTGTCGGACGCGCTGATGAACCAGCCACTCCGGGCCGGCGACTCGATCATGATCGAGCCGCGCGCCGGATACGCCTACGAGAGGATTCAGAAGAGCGAGGTCGAGGAGCTCGTCCTCGAGGAGGTCCCCGACGTCGACTACTACGACATCGGCGGCCTCGACGGGCAGATCGAGCTGATCCGGGACGCGGTCGAGCTGCCGTTCCTGCATGCGGACCTGTTCCGCGAGCACCAGTTGCGCCCGCCCAAGGGCGTGCTGCTGTACGGCCCGCCCGGCTGCGGCAAGACGCTCATCGCCAAGGCCGTCGCCAACTCGCTGGCCAAGAAGGTCGCCGGGATGCGCGGCGACGACGCCTCGTCGACCAAGAGCTACTTCCTCAACATCAAGGGTCCGGAGCTGCTGAACAAGTACGTCGGCGAGACCGAGCGGCACATCCGCCTGGTCTTCCAGCGGGCCCGCGAGAAGGCCTCCGAGGGCATGCCGGTCATCGTGTTCTTCGACGAGATGGACTCGATCTTCCGCACCCGCGGTTCGGGCGTGTCCTCCGACGTGGAGAACACGATCGTCCCGCAGTTGCTCAGCGAGATCGACGGCGTCGAAGGGCTGGAGAACGTCATCGTCATCGGCGCCTCCAACCGCGAGGACATGATCGACCCGGCGATCCTGCGGCCCGGCCGCCTGGACGTCAAGATCAAGATCGAGCGTCCCGACGCTGAGTCGGCGAAGGAGATCTTCTCGAAGTACATCACCGCGGAGCTGCCGCTGCACGACGACGACCTCACCGAGCACAGCAAGGACCGCGACGACACGGTGTCGGCGATGATCCAGGCCGTGGTCGAGCGGATGTACTCCGAGGTGGAGGAGAACCGGTTCCTGGAGGTGACCTACGCCGACGGCGACAAGGAGGTCCTGTACTTCAAGGACTTCAACTCCGGGGCGATGATAGAGAACATCGTCGCCCGCGCCAAGAAGATGGCCATCAAGGACTACTTGACGCACGATTCCAAGGGACTGCGACTCAACCACCTGATCGACGCCACCGTCGACGAGTTCCGGGAGAACGAGGACCTGCCGAACACCACCAACCCCGACGACTGGGCGCGGATCTCCGGCAAGAAGGGCGAGCGGATCGTCTACATCCGGACGCTGGTCTCCGGCAAGGGCTCCGATTCGGGCCGCAGCATCGACACGGTGTCGAACACGGGGCAGTACCTGTAGCGAAACGCATACCGCACACCGGGGCAGAACCCGGTGCCGAGTGAGGACGAGCGGCCGGCGGGCGACCGCCGGCCGCTCGGCGTCGCCTACGGCACCTGCAGGATCAGCACCGACAGGTCGTCGCGGCGGACGTACCCGCCGCTCCGGAAATCCGTCCGGAGCCTCACCAGGAGCTCCTCGGGGTCGCTGACGCCCTCGGCGCGGTGGGCGTTGATCCGGGCGACCAGCGGGAACGTCCTGCCCTGGCGGTTGCGGGCCTCGACCAGCCCGTCGGTGTGGATCACCACCAGCGAGCCGTGCAGCAGCGGCGCCTCCAGCGTCTCGGCGGGGCCCTGGGCGAACTCGGTCAGCCCCAGCGGCGGCCCCGGCCTCGGTGCGAGCTGCTGGGCCCGCTGATGCACCAGCAGCGGCGCCGGGTGCCCGCACAGCACCACCCGCACCAGGCGCTCGCCCGGTGGGATCTCCACCAGCGCCGCGGTCGCGAACGTCTCCTCCCATTCGCCCCGGTCCCGGTTGTCGCGGACCACCCGGCGCTCGAGCCGGGCGGCCAGGTCGCGCAGGGTCGGGTCGTCGAGGGCGCCCTCCCGGAAGCTGCCCAGCAGCGCCTCGGTCACCCGCACCGAGTTCAGATCGTGCCCCTGGACGTCGCCGACCACGACCCGGACCCCGAAGTCGGTGTGCTGGAGGTCGAAGAAGTCCCCGCCGACCAGTCCGGGGCTGCCCTCGGGAGTCCGGTAGGCCGAGGCGACCCGGATCGGGCCGACCCGCTCGGGCGGCTCGGGCAGGATCGCGAGCTGCGCGACCTCGGCGACGTTGGTCATGCGCAGCAACCGCAGCACCACCCGGTCCCGGATCCACGCCAGCAGCACCGACAGCGAGCCGACTATCAGGACCGCCACCACGTCGTACCAGTTGCTCGCCGGCAGGGCCAGCAGCCCCAGCGCCTCCCCGCCGGCGGCGACGAACGCGGCCACCGCCAGCACCGAGCACCCGGTCGCGATCGGGCCGTTGACCAGCGCGGTCAGTGCCGGCAGGGTGAAGATCAGGAAGGTGTACCGCACCAGTCCGGGGTCGAAGGCGAACAGCACCAGCGGCAGCAGTGCCAGCAGAGGCAGCAGGCGCAGCCACAGCACCGAGCCCGGGTCGCCGCCGGTGATCCGCGACCAGGGGCCGCCGTTCGCCAGATAGGACCGGGTCGAGCCCTGGTCCCGGACCTCACCGCTACTCATCCCCACCGGGGTGATCGTATGCGGAGGCCGCCCGATAGGGCCGGTGGATCGCGCATTCCGGCGTCCCGCGCCGAATCCGTTCGGTTCGGCCTGCGCCGGGAGGCGCAACGGCAGCGCCGAACGGACTACGCTCGAAGGCATGACCGTACGCCGCATTATGGGCACTGAGATCGAATACGGGATCAGCGTGCCCGGCCAGCCGGGGGCCAACCCCATGGTGACCTCCTCACAGATCGTCAACGCCTATGCCGCGCGCCCCGAGATCTCCAAGGGCGGACGCGCGCGGTGGGACTACGAGGAGGAGACGCCCCTGCGCGATGCGCGCGGTTTCACCTACACCGGGGCGCTCTACGACCCGGCCGAGAACCTCGCCGACGAGGACACCGGGCTGGCCAACGTCATCCTCACCAACGGCGCCCGCCTGTACGTCGACCACGCCCATCCGGAGTACTCCACGCCCGAGGTGACCAACCCGCGCGAGGCGGTCCTGTTCGACAAGGCCGGCGAGATGACCATGGCCGAGGCCGCCCACCGGGCCGCACACAGTCCCGGCATCGGCGCGATCAACCTCTACAAGAACAACACCGACAACAAGGGCGCCTCCTACGGCGCCCACGAGAACTACCTGATGAGCCGGCGGACCCCGTTCGCCGACATCGTCACCCACTTCACGCCGTACCTGGTCACCAGGCAAGTGTTCGCCGGGGCCGGGCGGGTCGGCATCGGCCAGGACGCCTCCGAGCACGGCTTCCAGATCTCCCAGCGCGCCGACTTCTTCGAGGTCGAGGTGGGGCTCGAGACGACGCTGAAGCGGCCGATCATCAACACCCGCGACGAGCCCCACGCCGACGCCGAGCGGTACCGGCGCCTCCACGTCATCATCGGCGACGCCAACGTCGCCGAGTACGCCACCTTCCTGAAGGTCGGCACCGCCTCGATCGTGCTGTCGATGATCGAGGACGGGGCCTTCGACGGGTCCCTGGCCGTCAGCGAGCCGGTCGCCGAGCTCCGCTCGATCAGCCACGACCCGTCCCTGACCCACAAGGTCGAGCTGCGCAACGGCAAGCGCATGACCGCGGTCGAGTTGCAACAGTCGATCTTGGAACAGGCCGAGGCCTACTGCGGGGCCGACGCCGACCCGGCCACCCGCGAGGTCCTCGACCAGTGGGCGTTCGTGCTCGACGCTCTGGCCCGCGACCCGTTCGAGGTGGCCGACATGCTCGACTGGCCCGCCAAACTCGGGCTGCTCCACCGCTACCGCGACCGGGAGAACCTGGACTGGGGCTCCCACAAGCTTCAGGCGATCGACCTGCAGTACCACGACGTGCGGCCCGAGAAGGGCCTGTACCACCGCCTGGTCAAGCGCGGTTCGATGAAGCGGCTGCTGACCGACGCCGAGGTCATGGACGCGATGGTCGAGCCTCCGGCGGACACGCGGGCGTTCTTCCGGGGCCGGTGCCTGGCCCGCTACCCCTCCGAGGTGGTTGCCGCGTCCTGGGACTCGGTCATCTTCGACGTCGGCGCCGACTCGCTGGTGCGGGTGCCCATGATGGAGCCCGAGCGGGGCACCAAGGAGCACGTGGGGGAGCTGTTCGACCGCTGCGTGGCCGCCAAGGACCTCCTCGACGTCATCACCGCCGAGTAGCCGCCCGCGGCCGCTCCCCGTCGTGATCGCGTCCGCACCGCCGGTGTTCGCTCCGGGCGTATCGGCCCGGCCGGCCGGCGGCCGGCCGCCCGGAATATTACGTGTGGGTACGGCGTCGTAGCTGGCGCGGTGTCGTGCCTTCGGGGTACGGTTTATGCACCGACGGTCGAAGGTAGAAGGGAAAGCGATGGCAGCGAAGGACTCCGGCGGGCAGTCGCAGTCACAGCGGTCGCGGCAGGAAGAAGATGCCGAGACCACCGAGGCCGCTGTCGACCCCGAGGTTGCCGAACGTCACGAAGAGATCACCGAGGAAGTAGACGACCTGCTCGACGAGATCGACGAGGTCCTGGAGACCAACTCCGAGGAATTCGTTCGCTCGTTCGTGCAAAAGGGCGGCCAGTAAACGGCCCCCTGACCCGTGGACATAGGGTTGCCTGGTGCGCGCCCGCAACGCAGGTTGCGGGCAGTCGGTTGACACGGCGCACCAGGTGCTCTATACCATCGACGGCCCTCCGGCCCCGACGGGCCTGTTCCCGGGCCGCGCTATTGAATAGGGAAATAGGGAGGTCAAGTCGTGACAGGTGAAGGATTCCCAGGCAAACTACCGAACGCGTTTATGACGGCAGGGACCTCCTCGTTCTCGGAGTTTCTGACGCAGGCGGCACCGGAACTGCTGCCGGGGAGGCGCCCGCTGCCCCCGGGGGAGCACGCCGAGATCAGCGCCCACGCGACCACGATCGTGTCGCTCAAGTCCGCCGAGGGCATCGTGATGGCCGGCGACCGCAGGGCCACAATGGGCAATTACATTTCCAGTCGCGATATCGAGAAGGTCTTCGCGGCCGACGGCTACTCGCTGATCGGCATCGCCGGTACCGCCGGCATCGGCATCGAGCTGGTCAAGCTCTACCAGCTCGAGCTGGAGCACTACGAGAAGATCGAGGGCTCGTCGCTGACCTTGGACGGCAAGGCCAACCGGCTCGCCACGATGCTGCGGGGCAACCTCGGCATCGCGCTGCAGGGCCTGGCGGTCGTGCCGCTGTTCGGCGGCTTCGACAACGACGCCGAAGACCTGTCACGGGCGGGGCGGATCTTCAGCTTCGACGTCGTCGGCGGCGTATACGAGGAACGCGACTTCGACTCGATCGGCTCGGGTTCGATCTTCGCCAAGAGCTCGCTGAAGAAGCGCTACCGCAGAGGCCTGGAGACCGACGAGGCGGTCAAGATCGCCGTCGAGGCCCTCTACGATGCGGCCGACGACGACTCCGCGACCGGCGGACCCGACCCGACCCGTGACCTCTACCCGGTGGTCATGACCGCCACGGCCGAGGGCACCGAGCGCGTCGACGAGGAGCGGGTGGCCGAGACCGCGCGCGAACTCGTCGCGTCCCGCAGCGAGCAACCTTACGGCTGAGAGGGAGGACCACGGACATGGCTATGCAGTTCTACACCAGTCCCGAGCAGATCATGCGGGACCGGGCCGAGTACGCCCGGAAGAACATCTCCCGCGGCCGCAACGTCGTGGCGCTCTCGTGCGCCGACGGGGTCCTGTTCGTCGCCGAGAACGTCTCCTCGGCCCTGCACAAGCTCTACGAGCTCTACGACCGCATCGGCTTCGCGGCCGTCGGCCGGTACAACGAATTCGAGAACCTGCGCACCGCCGGGGTCCGGATGGCCGACCTGCGCGGCTACTCCTACGACCGGCGCGACGTCAACGCCGCCAGCCTCGCCAAGGCCTACGCCCAGACCCTCGGCGCGATCTTCTCCGAGCAGACCAAGCCCTTCGAGGTCGAGATCTGCGTCGCCGGGGTCGGCACCAGCCCGCAGGACGACGAGCTCTACCGCCTCACCTTCGACGGCTCCATCAATGACGAGCCCGGTTACCTGGCCATGGGCGGCCAGGCCGACCAGCTCTTCGGCGTCCTGGAGGAGGGCCACGACTTCGATGCGCCGCTGGTGGACTCGTTCGCGCTGGCGCTGCGGGCGCTCTCGAACGACGGCAACGGCTCCCAGCGCGAGCTGACCACCGACGTGCTCGAGGTGGCGGTGCTGGAGCGGTCCCGGCCCGGCCGGTCCTTCCGCCGCATCCAGGGGCTCGCGCTGGAGACGCTCATGTCCTCGGCCGAGTCGTCCAACGAGTCCGGGTCCTCCGACGAGGAGTCCGACTCCGGCGGGTCCGGGTCCTGAACGCGGAAACGACGCATCCGGCCGCCGGTCCGCGGTTTCCGCGGACCGGCGGCGGGAAACCACGGAAAGGGCCGTGAAGGTCGCTTTCGGGCGGCCCGATCGGGCCCGGCACGGCAACCGGTACCACTCTTGTGGACGGTCGCCGTGGTCGGCTCGCCGACCGGGACCGTGCCCTGGCAGGGCAGCGTCCCCGCGGAGCGGCGCAGCGGCCCGGCCGATGTCGCCGCAGGACGTCTCCAAGGTATCCATAGTGCCCGTCGCGGTCAGGCACCGTTTGATCGCGAGGGGTGTTGTCCTCAACCGAATCGGGGTAGGGTTTCGACATGGACAGGCGCATTTTCGGACTTGAGACCGAATACGGGGTCACTTGCACCTTTAGGGGACAGCGCCGCCTGTCGCCGGACGAAGTGGCCCGGTACCTCTTCAGGCGCGTGGTGAGCTGGGGCCGCTCCTCGAACGTCTTCCTGCGCAACGGCGCCCGCCTGTACCTCGACGTCGGCTCCCACCCGGAGTACGCCACCCCCGAGTGCGACTCGGTCGAGGACCTGGTCCGCCACGACCGGGCCGGCGAACGCATCCTCGAGGGCCTGATGATCGACGCCGAGAAGCGCCTCCACGACGAGGGCATCGCCGGCGACATCTACCTGTTCAAGAACAACACCGACTCCGCCGGCAACTCCTACGGCTGCCACGAGAACTACCTGGTCAGCCGCCACGGCGAGTTCGGCCGCCTGGCCGAGGTCCTCATCCCGTTCCTGGTCACACGCCAGCTCATCTGCGGGGCCGGCAAGGTCCTGCAGACCCCGCGCGGGGCCCGCTACTGCCTGTCCCAGCGCGCCGAGCACATCTGGGAGGGCGTCTCCTCGGCGACCACGCGGTCGCGGCCGATCATCAACACCCGCGACGAGCCCCACGCCGACGCCGAGCGCTACCGCCGCCTGCACGTCATAGTCGGCGACTCCAACATCAACGAGATCACCACGATGCTCAAGATCGGCACGGCCGACCTGGTGCTGCGCATGATCGAGAGCGGTGTGACCATGCGCGACCTCACCCTGGAGAACCCGATCCGCGCCATCCGCGAGATCAGCCACGACATCACCGGCAAGCGCCTGGTCCGCCTCGCCTCCGGCCGCGAGGCCTCGGCGCTGGAGATCCAGCGCGAGTACCTCGAGAAGGCCATGGACTTCGTCGACCAGCGCGGCGCCGACGCGATCACCAAGCGGGTCCTGGAACTGTGGGGCCGGGTGCTGCAGGCGGTCGAGACCGGCGACCTGGAGCCGGTCTCCCGGGAGATCGACTGGGTCGCCAAGTTCAATCTCATCGAGCGCTACCGCGAGAAGCGCGGCCTGGCCCTGTCCAGCCCCCGCGTCGCCCAGCTCGACCTGGCCTACCACGACATCCGCCGCGGCCGCGGCCTGCACCACCTGATGGAGTCCCGCGGCGACGCCGAGCGGCTCACCCACGACGTGGAGGTCTTCGAGGCCAAGGAGGTGCCGCCGCAGAGCACCCGCGCCCGCCTGCGCGGCGAATTCATCCGCAGGGCCCAGGAGCGCCGCCGGGACTTCACCGTCGACTGGGTCCACCTCAAGCTCAACGACCAGGCCCAGCGCACGGTGCTGTGCAAGGACCCCTTCCGCTCCCGCGATGAGCGCGTGGACAAGCTCATCGCCAGCATGTGAGGACACGGTGAGCCGGCACGACCGCCCCGCCCGCGAAGGCGACGAAGGCGCCCGGCAGCGCCGCCGGGGCTCGCTCGACCCGGTCGAGCTGTACCACCGGCGCACCGCCCGGATCCGCGACGAGATCGCCCGCAACCGCCGCGGCGACTACACGGTCCCGACCTGGGTGCTCGCGCTCGCGCTGGCCGGCATGGTCGGGCTGTGGGTGCTGGTCCTGTTCGTGATCTAGTCCCGCGAGAGCGCCAGCAGTCCGGCGTGTCGGCCGGCGGCGGCCGCGGCCACGAAGTAGGCCCGGTCGCGATCCAGGCCCCGACCCATCGTCGACAGGCGCACCGGCAGCGCCTCCATGGCCTCCACCAGGCCCGAGCAGTCGGTCTCGACCAGCCGGTGGCGGTCGGGCAGCACGCCGAGCTGGGCCTTGATCCTGGGTTCGAGCTCGGCCGGCAGCTCGTCGGGCACCGGGACGTCGGCGCCGGCCAGCGCGACCTTCCCGTAGGCGGTCATCGAGTGGTGCGAGATCCCGCGGTGCCGGTCGCGCGCGTCGCCTTCGCTGATCCGCAGGGACGCGACCGGTCGGCCGCCGAGGACGGCGGCGGCGTTGACCGCCTCTCCGGCGGCCGTGCCCGAGAAACCCCAGACGGTGCCGGTGCCGAGGTTGCCGGGCCCCTGGGCGACGACTGCGACGTCGGCCCCGCCGACGACGCGGGCGGCGATGAGCGCGTTGTGCACGTTCGTGGCCTCCAGGTCCCCGCCGAAGCACTGCCCGGCGGTCACCACGGTGCACAGCCGGTCCGAGAGCTGGTCGAGCTGCCGGGAGAACCACGCCGGGAGCGAGCCGCCGTCGGTCATGACGTAGGCGACCCTCGCGTCCGGGACCGTGGCGGCGATGCCGGCCAGGATCGGCGCCAGCGCCGAGTGCAGGTCGGCCACGACCACCGGCATGCCGCCGAGGTCCTCGCAGCCCTCGACCGCGGCCCGGTGCGGCGAGTCGTCCTCGTCGACCGCCAGGCGCATCGCCTGCATCGGCGTGTAGCGGGCCTTGACGATGTGCCCGGTTTCGGCGGCGTCCTCCGGCAGCCGGTCGGGCACGGCTATGACCAGCGCGTACCCGCCGGTCCCGAGGCCCTTGGCGATGGCGTTGCAGTTGAGCAGGACCCGGTCCCCGGCACGCGGGGCCCCGACCAGCTCGTCGTAGGCCAGGCCTTTGCAGGTGAAGGCGTCCTCGCCGCCGCGCGCCTCCACGTCGAGGTCCAACTCGGTGCAACCCCGCCAACCGCCGCGAACCGCCCGAACGGTCCCGTACCGCCATCTGATCACGAGCGGACGCTATCAGAGCCTGCCTCGGGCCGGCCCCTTTCGGGCGGCCTGTGTGGCGCGCACCGCGCCGACGGCATAATCTGGGCAGGTGTCGAACGAACGCACTGAACGGCTGGTGAACCTGGTGTTGTGCCTGCTGTCGTCACGGCGGTACCAGACGGCGACCAAGATCGCCAGGACCGTGCCCGGCTACGAGCACGACCCCGAGGACAAGCGCGCCCACGAAGCGTTCCAGCGCAAGTTCGAGCGCGACAAGGCCGAGCTGCGCCGCATCGGCGTGCCGCTGCAGTCCGGCACCGACGCCTACTTCGATACCGAGCCCGGATACCGGATCGCCCGCGGCGACTTCGAGCTGCCGCAGATCGAGTTCACCGACGCCGAGGCCGCCGCCGTGGCCGCCGCCGCGAAGCTGTGGCAGCAGCCCGAACTCCAGACCGGCACCGCCCAGGCGCTGCGCAAGCTCCGCGCCGCCGGTATCGACGTCGACTCCCACGCCGCGTCCATGCCGGTCAAGGCCCTGCCGGGCACCGAAGCGGCCCTGTCGCCGCTGCTGGAGGCGATCGCCTCCCGGCGCGCGGTCACCTTCGACTACCTCGGCGCCCGCGACGCGACCGCCCGGCGGCGCCGCCTCCAGCCGTGGGGTTGCGCGGCCTGGCGGGGCCGCTGGTACGCCGCCGGCTACGACCTCGGCCGGGACGCCCAGCGGGTCTTCCGGCTCTCCCGCATCGTCGGCGAAGTCCGCCTGACCGGCCCCGAGGACGCTTACGCCATCCCCGAGGACGTCGACGTGCTCGCCTTCGCCTCGCAGGCCGAGGCCCCGCAGTTGCCCAGCCGCGCCCGTGTCCTGGCCCGGCCCCGGCGCGCCTGGGGCGTGCGCCGCCGCGCCGACCAGATCGGCCCCCGGCGGTCCGAGGGCGACGAAGTGCGCTTCACGTACACCGACACCCCCCGCACGGCCTCCTGGCTGGCCTCGTTCGGCGCCGACGTGGTGGTGCTCGAGCCGCCCGAACTGGTCAAGGAGACCGTCGCGTGCCTGCAGAACCTGGCCGAGGAGGACCCGAAATGAGCGGCAACACCCGCTTGGCGCGCCTGCTCAACCTGGTGCCGTACCTGGCCGCCCGCCCCGAAGGGGCCCCCATCGGCCGGCTCGCCGCCGAGTTCGGCGTCTCGGCCGCCCAGATGCGCGCCGACCTGACGCTGCTGTGGATGTGCGGCCTGCCCGGCTACGGACCCGGCGACCTGATCGACATCGCCTTCGACGCCGACGCCGTCCGCATCAACTTCTCCGCCGGTATGGAGCGGCCGGTGCGCCTGGCCGGCCACGAGGCGCTCGCCCTGTCGGTGGCCCTGCGGGTCCTGGCCGACACACCCGGCGTGGGGGACCGGGCCGCGATCGGCTCGGCGCTGGAGAAGATCGCCGCCGCGGCCGGCGCCGACGCCACCGAGGTGCCCGTCCGCGACACCGTCGCCGAACGCGACGTGGAGCGCTACGCGTCCCTGGTCGAGTCCGGCCGGGCCGCCCGCATCACCTACTACTCGGCCAGCCGCGACTCCACCGGCGAGCGCGTGGTCGACCCCATCGAGGTCCTCGTCGCCGACGGCCACGCCTACCTGCGCGCCTGGTGCCGCACCGCCGGCGAGGTCAGGCAGTTCCGCATCGACCGCATCGACGCCTGCACCCGGATCGACGAGCCGGCCCGCACTCCCGACCGGGCCGCCGACCCGGCTCCGACCGCGTTCCTGGAGGCCGAGCTGCCGCTGGTCGAGCTGCGTCTCGGCCCCGGCGGCAAGTGGATCATCGACTCCTATCCCTGCGAGGAGGTCGTCGGCGAGAGCGAAGGCTACCGGCGCGTCAAACTCCGGGTCCGCGACATGGACTGGGCCCGCCGCTTCGTCCTCGGCCTCGGCGGGGAAGCCCAGGTCATCGCCCCGACCGAGCTGCGGGAGGCGGTCAGGACCACCGCGCGGGCCGCACTTGCGCGATATCAGGACGCGGCTAGACTGACGCCATGACCATCTGGGCGATATCGGGCGCATTGGCGCTAGCCGGGCTCATCCTGCTCGCGGTGGCCGCGGCGAAGCTGCTCTCGCGCGTGGGCGACCTCAACGTCGGCGTCGACCGCATCAAGGAGCGCGCCGAGGAGGCGCAGGAGCTGCAGCAGCGGCTCCGTTCGAGCACGAACTCGTAAAGATCCGCCGCCGCCGGCGCCCCCGTGTTGACGGAGGTGCCGAGCGTCATGCATGCTTGTGCGGCTCGACGATCCCTATCGGCCCGCCACCGGCCGAGGCCACCGACGGAGTCGGTGGCCGCCGGCGATCGGCGGGGCATACCATGGATGACGTCACTGACATATTCCCGGAGGGATCGAACAATGGGCGCATTGAAACCCTGGCACATCGTCGTACTTGTCATTGTGATCCTGCTGCTGTTCGGCTCCAGGAAGCTCCCGGACATGGCCAGGGGACTGGGCCGGTCGATGCGCATCCTCAAGTCCGAGACCGAGGCGATGAAGACCGAGGCCAGCAACCCCGAGGCCGAGGGCGACGACCGTGCCGAGCCCAAGCACAAGCGCGAGCCGCTGGAAGGCTCGGACTCGAAGTCGAGTTCTGCCGACGACGAGGTGATCGACGGGGAGACGGTCGAGACCGAGCGTAAGAAGTCCCGGTAGGCCCGCCCCCACCGCCCCACGCATATGGCTCTGAAACCCCGGCGCGAAGGCAGACGCAAGAGCAAATTCCAGCGCGCGGCCGACGGCTCCATGACGCTCATGGAGCACCTGCAGGACCTGCGTACGCGCATGGTCATCGCCATCCTGGTGGTCCTGGCCGGCACCGCGCTGGCGATGATGATCTCCAAGGACGTCATCGAGTTCCTCTCCCAGCCCTACTGCAACGCCCAGGTCGAGGGCGCGAACGTCCAGGAGAGCGAAGAGGTCCTGTGCGACTTCGCCTTGAACTCGCCGGTCTCCCACATCGGCCTCTACCTCAAGGTCTCGCTGTACATGGCGCTGGTCGCCACCTCCCCGGTCTGGCTCTACCAGCTTTGGGCCTTCATCGCCCCCGGCCTGCACCGCGCCGAGCGCCGCTACGCCTACACCTTCATCAGCGTCGCGGCGCCCCTGTTCATCGGCGGCGCGGCGCTGGCCTACTTCGTGGTCAGCCACGGCCTGCAATTCATCCTCCTGCTACAGGAGGGCACGGGGTTCAAGGTGGTGCTGAACCTCGAGAACTACATCAACTTCTATCTGGCGGTCATGATCGTCTTCGGGCTCGGCTTCGAGTTCCCGCTGATCATGCTGATGCTCAACGTGCTCGGCCTGGTCACCGCCAAGCGCATGCTCCGCTGGTGGCGGATCGTGGTGTTCATGAGCTTCCTGTTCACCGCGGTGTTCACCCCCACGCCCGACCCGTTCGGCATGACCGCGCTGGCCATATCCATGCTCATCCTCTATATGGCCGCGGTCGGCATCGCCTACCTCAACGACAAGCGGCGCGGGGTCTACGACGACCCCGAGTGGGCCGACGACGAGGCCGGCGACATCGGTTCGCCCGATGACGTGGGCGGCTCCGACCGCGTCGGCGCCTCGACCGACGACGATGACGAGGGCGAGGTCCGCCGCAACCGGCTCGGACGCAGGGTCGACGGTTACGACGACATCACCTAAGCAGGAGTGCGGGGCCGGGTCTCAGCACCCGGCCCGCACGAGCCTGAGCACCGCCTCCAGGCCGACCGCGCGGCCGGCCTCGGTGTGCGGCACCAGGTAGCAGCGGGCCCCGATCCGGCCCGCCCCGGCGTCGGCGACCGAGTCGCCCACCATCAGCACCCGCGACGGCTCCACGTCCAGGGCGTGGCAGGCGGCGTAGAAGATCTTCTCATCGGGTTTGCAGAACCCGACCTCGTAGGACAGGACCCACGCGTCGATGAACCGGTCGATGCCCAGGTGGCGCAGCACCGGGCGGGCGTCGAAGCCGATGTTGCTGACCAGCGCGATCGGGTAGCCCTGCGCCTTGAGTGCCACGAGCGTCGCGAGCGTGTCGGCGTACGCCACCCAGCCCTCCGGCGAGGACAGGCGGTCGTACAGGGCCTCGGCCAGGCCCTCGAACACCCCGTGGGCCTGTTCGGCCAGCGAGGTGAAGGCGACCCGGTGGGCGTCCTGGTCCAGGTCCCGGTCGGCCCAGGCGTCGGCGAAGTTCGGCCGCACCCGCGCCTCCAGACCCGAGCCCAGCCATCCCTGCGCGCCGATCGCGTCGGCCAGCGCGGTCACCGCCAGCGGGCTCAGATGCCTCCCGCACGCCTCGGCCGCCAGCGAGACCGACCGGGTCAAAGGCTCGAGCTGAGCGAGCGTGCCGTGGAAGTCGAACAGGACCGCTTCCACGCCGCGGCCCGTCGCATCGTCGCCGGGTGAGGAATCCTGATGCACAACCGGACGATACCCGGCCGTGTAGGCGTCGTCACAACCGGGTGAGCGGCCCGGACGCGGAATGCCCTTGCCGGACAAGCGCGGTCCGCCCCGGGCCGACACCGCCGCCCGAGACCGTTTACGAGTCGCCGCGCACTGGCCGAAGGCATTAGGCTTGGGCCCATGGCTACCACCGGCGACGTGCCCGAGGGCGACGACCGATCCCCGGCCCAGCGCCACGCCGCCGCGGTGGCACGACGGCGCTGGCCCGAGCTGACCGCCTTCTCCGGCGACTACCCGTTCGAGCTCGACGACTTCCAGGTCCGCGCCTGCCGCGTCCTCGAAGAGGGCCACGGGGTGCTGGTGTGCGCCCCCACCGGCGCCGGCAAGACCGTGGTGGGGGAGTTCGCCGTCCACCTGGCACTGGCCGAGGGCGACAAGTGCTTCTACACCACCCCCATCAAGGCCCTGTCGAACCAGAAGTTCCACGACCTGGTCGAGGTGCACGGGGCCCGCAACGTCGGCCTGCTGACCGGCGACACGGTCATCAACGGCGAGGCCCCGATCGTGGTCATGACCACCGAGGTCCTGCGCAACATGATCTACGCCGCCTCCCCCACCCTCAAGGGACTGCGCTATGTGGTCATGGACGAGGTCCACTACCTCGCCGACCGCTTCCGCGGCGCGGTGTGGGAGGAGATCATCATCGAACTGCCGCAGGAGGTCCGCGTCGTCAGCCTCTCGGCCACGGTCTCGAACGCCGAGGAGTTCGGCGACTGGCTCAAGAGCGTCCGCGGCTTCTCCGAGGTGGTGGTCTCCGAGACCCGCCCGGTGCCGCTGTGGCAGCACATGATGGTCGGCGGGGCCCTGCTCGACCTGTTCGAACCCGACGGCGACCGCGTCTCCAAGGAGCTGCTGAAGAAGGACCAGCGGGCACGCGAGCGCACCGAACGGCACGGGCGCCGCCGCGGCCGCCAGTTCGTCGACCGCGGCCGGGCCGTCTCCCGACTCGACCGGGCCGCGCTGCTGCCGGCGATCTACTTCATCTTCTCCCGCGCCGGCTGCGACGCCGCCGTCGACGAATGCGTCCGCGCCGGCCTCCGGCTCACCGGAGAGGCCGAACGCGACCGGATCCTGGACTACGCCACCGCCGCCACCGCCCACATCGACGAGCGCGACCTGCGGGCGGTCGGCTTCGACCGGTGGCTCGACGGGCTCGCCTCCGGCCTCGCCGCCCACCACGCCGGGCTGCTGCCGGTGTTCAAGGAAGTGGTCGAGAAGCTGTTCGAACGCGGCCTGCTCAAGGTCGTGTTCGCCACCGAGACTCTCGCCCTCGGCATCAACATGCCCGCCCGCACCGTGGTGCTCGAACGGCTCATCAAATACGACGGCTCCGACCACGTCATGCTCACCCCCGGCCAGTACACGCAGCTCACCGGCCGGGCCGGCCGCCGCGGCATCGACGTCGAGGGCCACGCGGTCACCATCTGGGCCGAGGACGTGCGCCCCAAGGAGGTCGCCGGGCTCGCCTCCAAGCGCACCTACCCGCTCAACTCCTCGTTTGCCCCCTCCTACAACATGGCCGTCAACCTCATCCACACCGCCGGCGTCGACCGCGCCTTCGAGGTCCTGGCCTCCTCGTTCGCCCAGTTCCAGTCCGACACCGAGGCCGTGCACATCGCCGAGCAGGCCCGCGCGGTCGGCCGCAAGGCCGCCGAATCGGCCGAGGCCGCCCGGTGCGACCAGGGCGACTTCCTGGAGTACTACGAGCTGACCCAGCGGCTGTCCAAGACCGAGCGCACCGCCCAGAAGCGCCGCAAGGGCCGGCGCCGCGACGAGGCCCGGTCCACGCTCGGGCAGCTCCGCCCCGGCGACGTCATCTGGATCGGCCGCGGCAAACGCAGCGGCTGGGCGGTCTTCCTGCGCTCGACCAGCCACCGCAAGGCCTCGCACGAGCCGCGCTGGTCGGTCGTCACCGCCGACGGATGGACCGGCAGCCTCGACACCTCCGCCTTCGACGGCGGCGTCGAGGTCGCCACCCGCATCCGGCTGCCCAAGCACTTCAACCGCAAGGACCCCCGGCAGCGCTCCGACGTCGCCTCGTCCGTGCGCGAGGCCACCCGGGGCCTGGACCGCCCCGTCCGCCGCGGCGGCGCCCCCGAGACCCCCGAGATCGCCCGCCTGCGCGAGGAGGTCAAGGCCCACCCGTGCCGATCCTGCCCCGACACCTCCCAGCACACCGTGCACGCCTCCCGCTGGTCCCGCCTGCACCGGGAGGAGGAGCACCTGCGCCGCCGAGCCGGCCGCCGCGAGCACTCCCTGGCCCGACAGTTCACCGCCGTCCGCGAAGTGCTCACCGAGTTCGGCTACCTCGAGGCCGACGCGGTCACCGAACCGGGGCGGCTGCTGCGCAACATCTTCTGCGAGACCGACCTGCTGGTGGCCCAGTGCCTGCGCGACGGCGTCTGGGAAGGACTGGACGCGCCCGCGCTGGCGGCCATGGCCTGCACGGTGCTCTATGACTCCCGCTTCGAGGAGGACGAGTACTACGTGGCCGTGCCCGGCCCCATCCAGGAGGCCGTGGCCGCCACCGGCCGGCGCTGGGAGGCGATCCGGCGCGCCGAGAACTCCCGGGGCCTGTCGCTGACGGCCAAGCCGCAACTGGGCCTGGCCTGGCCGATGTACCGCTGGACCCGCGGCGAGGAGCTGTCGAAAGCCCTGGAGGCCTCGGACGGGCCGTGGCCGATGCCCGGCGGCGACTTCGTGCGCTGGGCCCGCCGCACCGCCGACCTGCTGCACCAGATGGGCACCGCGGCCCGCCAGATCGGCACCGCCGAGTCGAACGACCTGGCCGACGCCGCCTTCGACGCGGTCGACGCGATCCGCCGCGGCGTGGTGGCCGACTTCTAGGCGATCGCCTCGCCGAAGCGCCCGAGAGCCGAGGCGATGCCCCACTGCTCGGTCAGCTCGGCCACCCGCGACCGGTCGGCCGGGCCGGCCGGCAGCGCCGGGTCGACCGGCGGCACCGGCACGTCCTCGACCACCGTCGCGACCCGGAGCGCCCGGTCGAGGTAGTCGCCCGAATCCAGGATCGCCCGGCGCTGGCGCGCCGGCAGGTCCGAGCCGTCGTCGGTCGCGGCGGCTTTGATGCCGCCCACGCCCCCGAAGGTGTTGACCAGGCTCACCGCGGTCTTGGCCCCGACGCCCTTGACCCCCGGCAGCCCGTCCGAGGGGTCGCCGCGCAGCACCGCGTAGTCGACGTAGTGGTCCGGGTCGACCCCGAACTTGGCCGTCACCGCCGCCGCATCGAACAATTCCGCCTTGGATATCCCGCGCGCGAGGTATACGACTCGGTGGTCCCGCTCGTCGTCGACCAACTGGAACAGATCCCGGTCACCGGTCACCACCCGCACCGGCCCGGACTCGCGCGAGGCCAACGTGGCGATCACGTCGTCGGCCTCGAAACCCGGATGCGCCGCCGTCGCCACCCCCAGCGCCGGCAGCAGCGCCTCGATCGCCGCCACCTGCTCGTCCAGACCCTCCGGCGTGTCCTCCGAACCGTCCGGGAGCGCCCGCGCCGACTTGTACTCCGGCAGCAGCGCCGTCCGCCAGCCCGGCCGCCAATCGCCCTCCAGGCAGCACACCATCCCCGTGGGGGAGTAGCGCCTGGACAGCACCGCCAAACCGTCGAAGAAGCCCCGCACCGCGCCCGAGCGCACCCCGGCGGGCGACTTGATCGAGGACGGCAGCCCGTAATACGCCCGATACCAAAGGGACGCGGCGTCGATGAGCATCAGCATGCCGAACACTGTCCCACAGCACACCGACCACCCGCGCCGACGGAGGCCAAGAGCACTGCATAAAACGCGAAACCGGCCAAAACAGCGCCGAGCTGCAAGACGATGGAGACGTCCGGCCCGGACACCGGCAACCGTCCGCAGCGAACAAGGAGCAACCCGGTGAACACCAACGCCCGCCGCGTCGCGGCCGCCATCGCCCTGATCGGCACCGGCCTGGCCGCAGCCTGCTCTACCGGCGCCGAAGACGACACCCTGACCGTCTGCACCAACACCCCGTTCGTCCCCTTCGAATCCCAAGAGGACGGCGAATACGTCGGCTTCGACATCGACCTCATGCAACTGCTGGCCGACCGCCTCGACCAGCG
Source organism: Glycomyces xiaoerkulensis (assembly GCF_002798405.1). Lineage (GTDB taxonomy): Bacteria > Actinomycetota > Actinomycetes > Mycobacteriales > Micromonosporaceae > Glycomyces > Glycomyces xiaoerkulensis. The sequence continues at coordinate 25,491 of NZ_PGGV01000007.1, forward strand.
GATGGAAGTGGTCGAGATCGACTTCGACTCCATCCAGTCGGGCTCGGCGCTCGACTCCGGCACCTGCGACATCGCCGCCGCCGGCATCACCATCACCGAGCAGCGGCAGCAGGCCATGGGCATGTCCCAGGCCTACTACCGCGCCGACCAGGCCTTCGTCACCACCGAGGACGCCGACATCGCGAGCCTGGACGACCTGGCCGACACCCGCGTCGCCGTCCAATCGGCCACCACCGGCGAAGCGTACGCCGACTCCATCGCCGACCGGTACGGCTTCGAAGTCGTCCGCTTCGACACCATGGGCGCCATCGCCTCGGCCCTCAGCTCCGACAGCGCCCAGGCCTCCATCGCCGACCTCGCCACCTGGACCCGGATGGTCGAATCCGACTCCGGACTGGTCCTGGTCGACGCCATCGAGACCGACGAGCACTACGGCTTCGCCGTCCAGCGCGACGACACCGAACTGCTCGAAGAGGTCAACGCCATGCTCGACCAGGCCTTCGAGGACGGCACCTACGCCGAACTCTACGAGCAGTGGATCGGCGAGCCCTACACCGAGGGCAGCGTGGACTAGTGGCCGTCCAGACCCGCGGCCGGCTCACGCCGCGCGGGCGCCGCCGCCTGGCCCGCGCGACCCAGTACACCGTCGTCATGGCTGCGATCGCCGTGGCCGCCGCGCTGGCCGACTGGGGGCGCATCGCCGAGTCCTTCCTCCGCGCCGACATCGCCGCGGCGATGTTCCCGCAGGTGTGGACCGCTTTCGGCAACACCGTCGCCTACACGCTGCTGGCGTTCGCGTCCGGCATGGTCGTCGGCGTCCCCATCGCGCTCATGCGCACCTCCGGGTTCGGCCCGTACCGCTGGTTCGCCACCGCCTACGTCGAACTCTTCCGCGGCCTGCCGGCGCTGCTGGTGCTGTTCCTGGTCGGCTTCGGCGTCCCGCAGGCGTTCCCGGGCCTCCAGTACCCCGGCGGCGTCTACGGCCAGGTCGCACTCGGCCTGGGACTGACCAGCTCGGCCTACATCGCCGAATCGGTCCGCGCCGGCATCCAGGCCGTCCCCCGAGGCCAGGTCGAGGCGGCCAGGTCGCTGGGCATGAGCCACACCCGCACCATGGTCACCGTCGTCCTGCCGCAGGCGATCCGCATCGTCGTCCCCCCGCTGACCAACGAACTGGTGCTGCTGACCAAGGACTCCTCGCTCGTGTTCGTCCTCGGCGTCACCACCGGCACCATGGAACTGACCCGCTTCGCCCGCGCCGAACTGACCGCCAACGCCAACGCCACCCCGCTGCTGATCGGCGGCCTGCTCTACCTGCTGGTGACCGTCCCGCTGTCGACCCTGGCCCGCCGCCTCGAAGACAAGGAGGGCCGCGGATGAGCGAGCCGCTCGTGTCCATCCGAGATCTCCACAAACGCTTCGGCGGCAACGAGGTCCTCCGCGGCATCGATCTCGAGGTCGCCGAAGGCGAGGTCGTGTGCGTCATCGGGCCGTCCGGATCCGGCAAGTCCACCCTCCTGCGCTGCATCAACCTCCTCGAAGACCCCACCTCGGGCGCCATCGGCGCCGCCGGGCACGACATGACCGACCCCGACGTCGACATCGACGCCGCCCGCCGCGAGATCGGCATGGTCTTCCAGCACTTCAACCTGTTCAGCCACCTGTCCATCCTCGACAACGTCGCCATCGCCCAGCGCCGCGTCCTCGGCCGCGACCGCAAGGCCGCCGAGGACGAGGCCCGCCGGCGCCTGCACGAGGTCGGCGTCGAAGACAAGGACCACGACCGGCCCGGCCGGCTCTCCGGCGGCCAGCAGCAGCGCGTCGCCATCGCCCGGGCCCTGGCCATGGGCCCGAAGCTGATGCTGTTCGACGAGCCCACCAGCGCCCTCGACCCCGAACTGGTCGGCGACGTGCTCGCGGTCATGAAGGGCCTGGCCGCCGACGGCATGACGATGATCGTGGTCACCCACGAGATGGGCTTCGCCCGCGAGGTCGCCGACCGGGTCGTGTTCATCGACGGCGGCGTCATCGTCGAACAAGGCCCGCCCGCCGAAGTCCTCACCGGCCCCCGGACCGAACGCGCTCAGAGCTTCCTCCACCGCGTGCTCCATCCGGCCGACTGAGACAATGGGAGGCATGAGCCTCGAGAAGACCCTGTGGCGAGGCGGCCGCGTCCTGAGCCCCACCAGCCCCGACGCCACCGCCCTCCTCATCGAGGGCGACACCGTCGCCTGGATCGGCACCGACCGCGACGCCCCGAGCGCCGACCGCACCGTCGACCTCGCCGGCGCCCTGGTCACCCCCGCATTCATCGACTCCCACACCCACCTGGCCGGCACCGGCGCCTCCCTGACCGGCCTGCACCTGGCCGACGTCGGCTCGGCCTCCGAACTGCTGAAACGGGTCGCCGACCACGCCGCAGGCCTGCCGACCGACGCGGTCGTCCTCGCCGGCGGCTGGGACGAGACCACCTGGGACGACCCCGCCCTGCCCAGCCCCGAAGCGATCGAGCACGCCGCCGGCGGGCGCCTGACCTACCTGTCCCGAGCCTGCGGGCACACCGGCATCGCCGGCCCCCGCGTCCTGGCCGAACATCCCCGGATCGCCGCCGACGCCGACGGCGTACTCACCCGGGAAGCGCACCGGTCCGCCCGCGGCCTGCTGGGCGCCGCCACACCCCTCGCCCAGCGGCTCGACCTCGTCCAAGCCGCCCTCGACCGCGCCGCGAGCCTCGGCGTCGCCGCCGTCGTCGAGCACGCCGTCCCGGTCGCCACCGACCCGGGCGTCGAAGCCGAATTCACCGGACTGATCGACCTCGGCGCCCGCCCCGGCAACCCCCTCGTCCACGGCTGGTGGGGCGAACTGTGCGCCGCCGAGAAAGCCCGCGAACTCGGCGCCCACGGCTGCGGCGGCGACCTGTCGATCGACGGCTCCCTCGGCGCCCGCACCGCCTACCTCCGCGAGCCCTACCGCGACCGGCCCTCCACCAGCGGCGCCCGATACCTCACCGCCGAACAGGTCCGCGACCACCTCGCCGACTGCCACCGCCACGGCCTGCCGGCCGCCTTCCACGCCATCGGCGACGGCGCCATCGCCACCGTCCTCGACGGCCTCGACCTGGCCGAGCCGACCATCGGCCTCGACGACCTCCGAGACGCCCGCCACCGCATCGAACACGCCGAACTGCCCGACACGGCCCTGACCGGCCGCATGGTCCACTACGGCACCCACGCCTCGGTCCAGCCCGCCTTCGACGCCGCCTGGGGCGGCCACGACGGCATGTACGCCGCCCGTCTCGGCGTCGCCGCCGCCTGGGAATCCAACCCGTTCGCCGCGATGGCCGGCGTCGGCGTCCCGCTCGCCCTCGGCTCCGACGCCCCGGTCACCCCCATCGACCCCTGGGGCGCCGTCCGCGCCGCCACCGGCCACCACAACCCCCGATCGCGACTGTCGCCGACCGCGGCGTTCACCGCCGCCACCCGCGGCGGCTGGCGCGCACTCGGCATCGACGACGCCGGCGCCCTCGCCCCCGGCATGCGGGCCCACCTCGCCGCCTGGGACACCCCCGCCACCGAACTCACCGAGCTGAGTGACCCCGAACTCCCCGTACCCGAGTGCGTGCTGACCGTCGCCGACGGACACCCGGTGCACGCCACCTTGTGACCTGCGAATTCGCAACGACCGCAGCGGATGCGAGAAAAATTGCCGGGCCAAAATTCCGACCCGGTTGACGCCGACGGCACCGATTGGCTTACGGTGGTCTCGTCCTCGGCGATCGACCCGGAACCGGGCGCTCGCCGAACGTCGGGGGCGACTCGACTTGCTTTGCTCCCACGCAGACTGGACAAGACGGCAACGCGGCCGCATTGCCGTCGGCGGCCAGGTCCAGATCGCGGGGGTCGGCGGAGGAGGCGAGCCGGTCGCCGGTGGTGGACCCGCAGCAGACGCAGGTGATCCCTAGACAACAACTCGCCGTCACTCAGCCAGAGGGCTGCGGGTTGGTCCGAAGATCACCGGCCGACGCCGCAGGGGACACCGGCCGTACAGGGACTGGGAGAAACCCGTGCGAGGGGCGTAGCGCAGACACGGCTACGCCCCTTTGCCGTCCCCGCGGGTAGGCTGGAAGCCCCTCCCTCGCGGCCCGCTCGGCGCCGCGAGCCGCAGCACGAAGGAGCACCTCCTTGGCCACCGTCATCGACCGCGACGCCGCCGAACCACCGCAGGACGCTCCCAGCCGCCGCCGCGGACTCACCACCGACTCGCCGCTCGGGCCCCGCCCGACCCTCCCGGTCGCCCTGGCCCTCGCCGCCGCCTCCGGCGGCCTCGCGGTCCCGGCGTTCCCACCGCTGGGCTGGTGGCCGCTGGCCGCACTCTCGGTAGCCGGACTCGGCGCCGCCGTCCACCGCCGCCGCGCCCGCGCCGGCCTCGGCCTCGGATTCGCCTACGGCGCGGCGTTCTTCCTGCCCCTGCTGGCGTGGACCTCCACCCAGGTCGGCCAGTGGCCCTGGATCTTCCTGTCCGCCCTCGAAGCGATCGGCACCGCCCTGCTCGGCGCCGCGCTCGCCGCCTGCTCGCGCCTGATCGACCGGCACCGGTGGACCTGGGCGCCGATCACCGGCCTCGCCTGGGTCGCCCAAGAAGCACTGCGCGATCGCCAACCGTTCGGCGGCTTCCCCTGGGGCCGCCTCGCCTTCAGCCAGGCCGACGCCCCCACCGCGGCCGCGGCCTGGCTCGGCGGCGCCCCCCTGGTCACATTCCTGACCGCCCTCACCGGCGGCCTCCTCCTCACCGCCCTGTGGCGCCGCCCGGACCGGCGCCGGACCACCGCCTTCGTCGCCGCCGCCGCGGCCGCCACCATCGCCCCCGCCGCACTCCCCATCGGTACCACCGCCCCCGACGGCGAACCGGTGAACGTCGCCGTCGTCCAAGGCAACGTCCCCCGCCTCGGACTCGACTTCAACGCCCAGCGCCGCGCCGTACTCGACAACCACGCCGAGGCCACCATCGACCTGGCCGACGACGTCGCCGCAGGCCGCGCCGAACGCCCCGACCTGGTCGTCTGGCCCGAGAACGCCGCCGACATCGACCCGCTGGCCAACCAGGACGCCTACGACCTCATCAGCCGGGCCGCCGCCGAGATCGGCGTCCCCATCGTGCTGGGCGCCATCGTCGACGACGGCGAGCACCGCTACAACATGAGCATCGTCTGGGATCCCGCCGAAGGCCCCGTCCACACCTACGCCAAACGCCACCCGGTGCCGTTCGCCGAATACGTCCCCCACAAAGGCTTCTTCCGCACCGTCGCCGGCTGGATCGACCCGCGCATGGCCGACGGCATCGACTCGGTCGCCGGGTTCGAGCCCGGCGACGAGCCCGGCGTCGTCGAAGTCGGCGACCTCACCCTCTCCGGCCTGATCTGCTTCGAGATCGCCTTCGACGCCGAAACCACCGCCTCGGTCCGCGACGGCGCCGGACTCCTGGCCGTCCAGACCAACAACGCCACCTTCGACAACGCCGAAGCCCACCAGCAGCTCGCGATGGTCCGGCTGCGCTCGATCGAGCACGGCCGCGACGGCCTGATGGCCTCCACCGTCGGCGTGTCGGCCTTCACCGACCACACCGGCGAGACCCACCAGGCCACCGACTTCAACACCGCCGCGGTGATCCAACAGGACCTCACCCTCTCAGAGCGGTCCACACCGGCCACGCAAGCCGGTATCCTCCCAGAAGCAGTCCTCACCGGCGCCGCCCTCGCCGCCCTGGCGGCAGCGGCGGCACCGCACCTCCGGCAGCGTCGAGCCGACCGCCGGCCCGAGCCATAGGAAGCACCATGACCACCACACCGGACCCAGCGACCGGCACCGAGCCGGGCCCGGCCATCGTCGCCATACCCACCTACAACGAGCGCGACAACCTCGAGACCACCATCGAAGCCGCACTGACCGCGACCGGCAAGGCCGACCTGCTGATCGTCGACGACAACTCGCCCGACGGCACCGGCGAGATCGCCGACCGCATCGCGGCGGCCGACGACCGCGTCCACGTGCTCCACCGCCCCGGGAAACGCGGCCTCGGCGCCGCCTACCTGGCCGCCTTCGACTGGGCCGGCGAACACGGCTACCGCGCCGTGGTCGAGATGGACGCCGACGGCTCCCACGACCCCGCCGACCTGCCGCGCCTGCTGGCCGCGCTCGCCGACGCCGACCTGGCGATCGGCTCGCGCTACATCCCCGGCGGCCGCGTCCGCAACTGGCCGTTCCACCGCCTGGCACTCTCGCGCGGGGCCGGGATCTACACCCGCCTGATGCTCGGACTCGACGTCCGGGACGTCACCGCCGGCTACCGCGCCTACCGACTCGACTCGCTGCACAAGCTCCAACTCGACACGGTCACCTCGGTCGGCTACTGCTTCCAGATCGACCTGACCTGGCGGGCGGCCCGCTCCGGCCTGGAGATCCGGGAGATCCCCATCACCTTCACCGAGCGCCGCGCCGGCGCCTCCAAGATGAACCGCGCCATCACCGTCGAGGCACTGCGCAACGTGACCAAGTGGGGGCTCGCCCACCGCGCTCGCCGACTCCGGCACCGCTTCGGCCGTGGCAGGATGGAACGGTGACAGACCAACGGCCACCCACCGAACCACCGCGGGCCCCCTATCCGATCCGGGTGGCGCTGGCGGCCTGGGTGGTCGCCGAGGCCGCCGCGTTCTTCGGCCTGGCCTATCTGATCGGCTTCTGGTACACCGCGCTGGTCTTCGTCGCCACCACCTTCGTCGGCCTCGTGGTGCTCCAGTACGCCGGCGCCAGGTCCCTGGCGGCGGCGCGCGAGTACCTCAACTCCGGCGGCGACCCCACCCGGGAACCGCCGAACGGCTACGCCGTAGGCGGGGCGGTGGCCCTGATCGTCCCCGGCTTCGTGACCGACCTGCTCGGCCTGCTCCTGCTGTTCCCGCCGACCCGGCTGCTGTTCCGCGGCCTGGGCCGGTACCTCGCCGCCCGCACCCCGCAGGTGCGGTTCGGCCAGCGCGGCGACGTCATCGACGGCGAGGTGGTCGACGAACGCGACGACGAACCGGGGGGCGGCCCGGGACACGAAAAAGGGCCCCGGACCATCGAGTGACCGGGGCCCGCGAGCCGTGGCCTGCCACGGCGACGCCTCGTCAGTTCTCGCCGCGGCGGGCGCGCATCTCCTGCAGTCGCTCGTCGAGGATCTCCTCGAGCTCCTCCATCGAGCGGCGCTCCAGCAGCATGTCCCAGTGGGTGCGCGGCGGTTTGCTCTTCTTCGACTCCGGCTCGTCGCCGTCGACGAGTTTGGCCGTCGTCCCGTCCAGGCGGCACTCCCACGTCAGCGGGATCTCGGCCTCGACGGCGAAGGGCACCTCGAAGCGGTGGCCCCGCGGGCAGACGTAATCGCGGGTCTGGCGCGGTGCCAGCTCCGTGTTCCGGTCCGATTCGTAGCTGACGGCGCCGAGACGCGAGCCCCTCAGCATTCTGTCGCCCATGTTCCCCTGCACTTTCCTCGAGCACTTTGTAGCCCTGACAACGCTCTTGTCCTGGTCGGACTCCCCGCCGATCACGCCGAATTGCGGGGTTGGCACTGTGTCGACGCCGCGGCCGGGCCGTTTCCATCCCGGCGTCGACCCTCAAGTGTGACGCGGCGGGGCCGCGACCGCCATGGTCGTCCCCTTGAAGTGTGACACAGCACCGCCTCATCGCCGTCACGGCGATCGCGTGGCCTCACAGCCGGTGCGGCGGCACGTTCCCGACCGCCTCGATCGCGCGGCGCATCGGCACCAGCGCCAGCAGCACCAAACCCAGCGCGAAGAAGACCACCAGACCCGCCACGCCGGCCCGCATGCTGCCGGTGATCTGCACGACCAGGCCGAACATGAGCGGACCGATCCAGGAGGTGCCCCGGTCGGCGATCTGGTATACGCCGAAGTAGGCCGCCGACTTGCCCGGCGGGATCAGTTGGGAGTACAGCGACCGCGACAGCGCCTGAGTGCCGCCCATGACGCAGCCGAGGCCGATCCCCAGCGCCAGGAACGGCAGCACCTCCCGCTCGGGCAGCCAGTAGGCGCCGACCACCACCCCGCACCAGCCGACCAGGCCGAGCATCACCGTCTTGTAGGCGCCGATGCGGACGGCGATCTGCTTCATCGCCAGCGCCCCGCCGAAGTTGACGAACTGGACCAGCAGGATCGCCATGACCAGCGAGTCGGCCCCCAGATGGAGCTCCTGGTCCCCGTAGGTGCCCACGAGCGCCAGCACCGTCGAGATCCCGTCCGAGTACAGCAGGAACGCCGCCAGGAACAGCAGCGTGTACGGGTAGTGCCGCAGTTCGGCCAGCGTCGATCCCAACTGCCGCAGCAGCGACACGCTCGTGTCCACCACCGGCCTGCGGTCCGGCAGGCGCACGAGCACGAACACCGTCCAACCGGCCCACCACAGCCCGGTGGCCGCCATCCCGTACTGGACCGCCGTCAGCTCCGAGACGCCCAGCCGCTCGGCGAAACTGATCGAAACCAGGTTGAGCAGCAGGAACACGGCCGCGGCCAGGTAGGCGAACGCCCAGCCCACCGACGACATCCGGTCGCGGTCGTCCGGGGCGGCCAACTGCGGCAGGAACGAGTCGTAGACCACGATCGAGCAGCCGTAGGCGATGTTGGCGGCGAGGATCAGGAACGCGGCCAGTCCGTACTGGCCCGAGCCGGCGCCGATGAAGACGAACGCGAACACCAGCGCCGACCCGGTGAAAGCGAAGCCGGCCAGCATCCGGCGCTTGCGGGGGCTGCGGTCGGCCGCTGCGCCCACGATCGGCAGCAGCACTACCGTGATCAGCACCGAGGCCGACGTCGTGTAGGCCCACAGCGAACCGATCGGCACCGCCGCGCCGAGCATGTCCACCTGGACGCCGGAGCAGTCCTCGGCGCACCCGGCGGCCACCGACGCCAGACGGGTGAGGTAGACCGTTCCGAGAACGGTCATGACGGTGGTGATGAACGGCTGATTCGCCCAGTCATAGGCGTACCAGCCGAGCCGTTCGCGGCGTGTCGAACCGAACTGTGAGTCCGAGGGCAGGGGCAAGGTGGATCTCGCTTTCCAAGTCCAGGCGGTGGGCGGGCCGACCGAGCTCGCCGCGCTGCCGACCATCCTGCCACTGCGGCCGTGAACGCGGGCCGACGACCGGATGAACGCCGAACGGGTCGCGACGGCGGTGTCGGTGACCAGTATGGTGTGGGCAGACAAGGAGTTCTCACATGCACGTGCTTGGAATCGACTTCGGGACCTCGAACACCGTCGCCGTGCTCCGCTCGGCCGACGGCCGCGTCCGACCGCTGCTGTTCGACGGCGCCCCGATCCTGCCCTCGGCGGTCTACTACAACTCCGACGGCCGCATGCTCGTCGGACGCGACGCCGAGCGCAACGCCCGCATGGACCCGGCGCGGTTCGAGCCCAACCCGAAGCGCCGCATCGACGACGGCTCGGTGTTCCTGGGCACCTCCGAGATCCCGGTGCCGCAGGTGTTCGCCTACGTGCTGCAGCAAGTCGCAGTCGAGGCGCAGCGCCAGGCCGGGCAGATGCCCGGGCAGGTCCGCCTGACCCACCCGGCGCGGTGGGGCGAACGCCGCCGCTCGATCCTGGCCGACGCCGCGCGCCTGGCCGGACTGCCGCAGCCGCAGCTCATCCCGGAGCCGGTCGCCGCGGCGTCCTATTTCACCTCCGTGCTGGGCACCGCGGTCCCACCCGGGCGCAGCCTGGCGATCTACGACCTCGGCGGCGGCACCTTCGACGCGACCGTGGTGCGCCGCACCCAGACCGGTTTCGAGGTGCTCGCGGAGGAAGGCATCGGCGACGTCGGCGGCCTGGACTTCGACCACGGCATCGTCGAGCACCTCGGCACGACCTACGGCAAGTCCCACCCCGAGGACTGGCGGCGCCTGCTCAGCCCCGCCGACGACCGCGACCGCCGCTACCGGCGCATGCTCTATGAGGACGTCCGCGGCGCCAAGGAGACCCTCTCGCGCACCGCCAGCGCCGACATCCACCTGCCGGCGCTCGAGGTCGACGCCCACCTGACCCGCGCCGAGTTCGAGGACATCGCCCGGCCGCCGCTGGAGCGGACCGTCGACTGCCTGCAGCGGGCGAACTCGGCGGCCCGGTTGAACGCGGCCGACCTGGTGGGCATCTTCCTGGTGGGCGGCTCCTCGCGCATTCCGATGATCTCCCAGTTGATCCACACCAAGCTGGGCGTGCCGCCGCAGACGTTCGAGCAGCCCGAGACGGTCGTGGTCGAGGGTGCGGTGCGCGCCTCCACCGGTCCGTCCCCGGCCGAGTCCTCCCCGTCCGGCCCGACCTCGGGCGGCCCGGTCTCGCCCTCGCCGGCCCCGGGAGCCATGGGCGGCGGGCCGCGGCCGCCGGCCCCGGCGCCGAACATGCTGCCGCCGCAGACGCCGGTGCAGCCCCAGCAGTCGGCGCCGCAGACGATGGCCCGTCCGCAGCAGGTCCAGCCGGGCAGGCGCCCGCTGCTGCAAGAGCCGGCGGTGCTGTTCACCGGCGCGACCGTGGTGATCCTATTCGTGGTGTTCTTCGTGCTGCTGGCGACCATCCTGAACTGAGACCGGCGGCCGGAACGGTCAGGAATCGAGAAGCGCGGCCCGGCCGGCGCGCATAGCCTGGTGGCCATGACTTCCATCGAATCGATCACCATCGAGGCCGACGACCCGGCGGCCGCCGAAGCGTTCTACACCACCGCCTTCGGGCTGGACGAGCGGCAGGTGCGCCTGCGGTCGGCGCAGGCGCCGACGACCGGCTTCCGCGGGTTCACGCTGTCGCTGATCGTCGCCCAGCCGGCGGACGCCGACGCCTTGGTCGGCGCCGCCCTCGAGGCCGGCGCCGAGGAACTGAAGCCGGCGGCGAAGTCGTTCTGGGGCTACGGGGGCGTCGTGCGGGCCCCGGACGGCACGATCTGGCAGGTCTCGACCTCGAAGAAGAAGAACTCCGGACCGGCGAGCCGGAAGTTCGACCAGATCGTGCTCCTGCTGGGCGTCGCGGACGTGGCCGCCACGAAGCGGTTCTACGTCGACCGCGGCCTGGCGGTGGGAAAGAGCTTCGGCCGCAAGTACGTGGAGTTCGATACGCCGTCGAGCCCGGTCAATCTGGCCCTGTACGGTCGCCGCGCGCTGGCCAAGGTCGCCGGCGTCTCCGCAGAGGGCTCGGGTTCGCACCGGATCGTGATCGTCGGCGAGGCCGGGCCGTTCACCGACCCGGACGGGTTCGAGTGGGAGGCCGCCGGCTAAGGCTCGGGGCCCGGTAGCGTAGCCGGCGCGGCGGTTGAGTTCGCCGGTCTGCCGGTCGAGCCAGTCGATCTCGGTGAGGTTGACCGAGCGGTGGATCTGCATGAGGCCCTTCCGGAAGGGCGACTCGAGCCGTTCGGGCGGCACCGGTCGGCCGGCTTCGTCGTAGAACAGTTGCGTGGGCTGGTCCAGGTACTCCCGGCGCCGGGCCAGGACGATCGCCTGTTCGCGGGGGTTGTCGAGGTGGTGCAGGAACGCCAGCAGCACGTACCACTTGTTGTCGTCGGTGATGAACACCGGTTCGGGGTTGCGCAGCCACCGGCGGAGCTGGTCGGTGCCCTCCTGGGTGATCTCGAGCATGTGCCGCGGGGCGGCGACCGAGCCGGGGGCGGTGCGGCGGGTGAGGCATCCGGCCTCTTCGAGTTTCTTGATGGTGGGGTAGAGGGTCCCGTCGGCGATGGGCCGTACGTGCCCGGCGAGGGCCGCGACCCGGTTCTTGAGGTCGTATCCGTGCAGCGGGAAGTCGCGCAGGAACCCGAGTATCGCCATCTTCAGCATGCGTCCATCATGACACAACAGCAAATATATATCGACACCGAGGTTTTAGACCTCTCCGGGTCCCCACCGCCGCAGGCACCGCAGAACAGGAGCGCGGGCTAAGCCCGCGCCCTCACCAAAGACCTCCGGCGGCTCGGTCAGTCCACGTACCTGCGGACGGATTCGCGGATGGGGTCGGCGTACAGGTAGATGTCGTCGAGGGAGTCGATCGCGTGGCGAGACTCGTTCTTGTCGGCGTCGAAGGTGCCGATGTACTTCTTCCGCTTCCCGTTGAAGTGCAGGCGCGCGATCGGCTTGCGGTTGTTGTCGTCGAGAATGATCGCGAAATAGGACTTGGCGTCTCGCTGGACGATCCGATGCGGCTTGACCTGGCTGCACGCGATGGCTTTCACGATCTGGTATCCGCCGATCTCTTCGAGTGTCGTCTCGACTCCGGTTTCGCGTTCGGCGTCCGTGTCGTTCTCGGTCTCCTGCTTCACGGGTTCAGAGGTCTCGGGCTCGGCCGACTCCGGGAAGTTCGAACCCAGCGCTGATTGGAGCCGGGCGTTGACCTGATCGTTGATGAACTGGCGGGCGGCCTTCATGACCAGCGGGGTGAACTGCTCGCGGGCCTTCTGGGTGAAGGCCCGGTCGTAGACGCGCGTGGTGAGGAACCGGACCCATTCGACGTCCGGCTCCTTGAACTGGTCGGCGAGGGTGCGCTTGATCTGTCCGATGTACTTGAGTTCCTCGGCGGCGCTGATGATCGAATCGAGATTGAACGCCTCCTTGGTGAGCTTGCGGAGCTCCGGAAGCAGGGTCTCGTCGAGGTCGCCGAAGTCGAGCACGAGAAACGGTTTCGAATCCATCCGGTTCGACGCCTCGAGATCGGTGTAGAACTGGTACACCTCACCGTTGGTGAGGACCGCGATCCTCGCGTTCGTGACCGCGAAATACCGATAGAGCTGTGAGGCGTGCTCGACGGTGAGCCGTTCCTTCGACCGCTTGCACTCGAAGAGGATCTGCACCTCCCCGTCGCGGAGGATCGCGTAATCGACTTTCTCGCCCTTCTTCATCCCCACATCGGCGGTGAATTCGGGGATGACCTCCAGGGGATCGAAAACGTCGTAGCCGAGGACGTTGGAGATGAAGGGCAGGATGAAGGCGGTCTTCGCCGCCTCTTCGGTCTCGATCATCTCGCACTCGCTCCGCACCTTCGTAGTGAGTGCCGAGATCTTCTCGTTGAAGTCCATCTCTCATTCCTTTGCGGTCTGAAACTCGTGGTGTCGCCGGGTCTGCCGGTCATATGGGGGCACACGGTTCCGGAAGCACGGTTCAGGAAGTATGCGCGACATATGACATAGGGGAGGAGTCGTGGTCTGGAGCCGGCTGGCGGACTTCATACTCGCGACCGTTGGGGAGGAGCTTAGGGCAGAGCGGCTGAAGGAACAATCCCCGTAACCGCTCCAGGTGAATGCGGCCGGACGACGATTCCAGGGTCGTGCACAATTTCCGTGCATTCGGAGAAAATCTGAGCATTGAACAGATTATATATTGATTACAATGCATCTTTGTTGCCGCACCGGCTCACCCGAAACCCGACTGACGAACGCGGGCTGCGCCCGCGCCCTCACCAACAGCCTCCGGCGCTCAGGTTCAAAGCAGGCGAGGCTAGGGAGCCGGACGCCTCACATGCCAGCGGGGTTCACTCGTCCCAGAAGACCTCGATCTCGGCGCCGAGTTTCTGGAGGCGCTCGACGAGCTGCTCGTATCCGCGGTGGATCACGTTGACGTGGCGGAGCACGGAGGTGCCCTTGGCGCGGAGCATCGCCAGCAGCAGCACGACCGCCGGGCGCAGCGCCGGCGGGCACACCACCTCGGTGCCCGACCACCGCACCGGTCCATCCACATAGATCCGGTGGGGGTCGAGGAGGCGCACCTGGGCCCCGAGCCGGTTGAGCTCGGTCAGGTAGATCGCCCGGTTCTCGTACACCCAGTCGTGGATGAGGGTCGATCCTTCGGCGCAGGAGGCGATCAGCGCGAAGAACGGCAGGTTGTCGATGTTCAGACCCGGGAACGGCATCGGGTGGATCTTGTCGGTCGGGGCCCGCAACCGGGAGGGCTGGACCGTGACGTCGGTCAGCCGGGTGCGGCCGTTCGCGGCCAGGTACTCCTCGCCGCAGGAATAGCGCAGCCCCATCTCCTCGGCGCAGGCCAGCTCGATCTCGACGAATTCGATCGGCACCCGGCCCACCGTGACCTCCGATTCGGTCACGATCGCCGCCGCGATCAGGCTCCAGGCCTCGATCGGGTCCTCAGAGGGCGCGTAGTCGACGTCGGTGTCGATCTCGCCGCGGCCGTGGACGGTGATCGTGGTCGTTCCGATCCCGTCGATGCGCACCCCCAGCCGCTCGAGGAAGAAGCACAGGTCCTGGACCATGTAGTTGCAGGAGGCGTTGCGGATCGTGGTCACGGCCGGGAACCTGGCGGCGGCCATGATCGCGTTCTCGGTGACGGTGTCCCCGCGTTCGGTCAGCACGATCGACCGCGGCGGTTCGACCTCGGTCTTGACCGAGGCGTGGTAGCAGCCGTGGGAGGTTTCCACCGACAGCCCGAACCGGCGCAGGGCCACCATGTGCGGTTCGACCGTCCGGTCGCCCAGGTCGCACCCACCGGCGAACGGCAGTTCGAACTCGGGGTATTCGTGCAGCAGCGGCCCCAGGAACATGATGATCGAACGCGTCCGCCGGGCCGCCTCGGCATCGATGCGCGACAGGTCCAGCCGCTCGGGCGGGGTCAGCTCCAGATCCCCGTCGTCGCCGAGCCAGCGGTGCCGCACGCCCATGCTGTCCAGGACCCGCAGGATCCGGTTGACCTCTTCGATCCGGGCCACTCGCCGCAGCGTCGTGGTCCCCTGGTTCAGCAGGCTCGCGCACAGCAGGGCGACACCGGCGTTCTTGGAGGTCTTGACGTCTATCGACCCCGACAACGTGGTGCCGCCGCGGACGCGCAGGTGCATCGGGGCCGGCGCCGCCGCCACGCCGGTCTCGGTATCGGACATGGCGACAGCCTATCGGTTTCAGGACGCTTCGGGATACTCCTGCGCCGGACCGATGCCCTCGGCCTCCCGGACCAGCTCGTTGAGCAGCTCCAACACCGCCGCCACCGACGGGCGGCCCTCCCCGCCGCGCAGCGTCACCGCCCGGAAGTGCCGGAACGGCGTGAAAGGCCCGCTGACCGGCACCCGCACCAGGTCGAGGTGCGGCGGCAGATCGACCAGGCGGGGGATGAGCGCGACCCCCATCTGGTGGGCGACCATGATCGCGATCACGGCCCATTCGCGGGCCTCACCCACCACGGTGGGCCGGAACCCCGCGTTCGAGCAGGCGGTGAGCACGTGCCTGCGGTGGATCGACCCCGGCACCCCCAGGACCCACGGCTCGCGCTCCAGCGACCGCAGGTCGACCGACTCGTCCTCCACGTAGTGGTGTCCGCCCGGCACGACCAGGTCGAACGGGTCGGTGAACACCGTCTGCGAGTCGAAGCGGATGTCCTCCGGCGGCGGGTTGTCCGGCGTCGCCTCCACCAGCGCCAGATCGGCCTCGCCGGCGAACAGCAGATCGAAGCTCTCCGAGGCCTCGGTCTCCCGCAGCCGCAGTTCCATGGCGGGGAAGCGGTCGCGGGCGCGATCGACCAGCGGAGCCAGGAGCGTGGAGATGGCGGTGGGGAACCCGCACAGGCGCAGCAGCCCCGACGGTTCGCCCTCGGTGGCTTGGAGTTCGGCCTCTGCCAGGCGCCACATCGCCTCGATCGCATCGATGTGGGCCAGCAGGATCTGGGCGGCCGAGGACAGCCGCACGCGCCTGCCGTGGGGCTCGAGCAGGGGTACCCCGAGCTCTTTGGACAGCAGGCGAATCTGCTGGGAGGCGGCCGAAGTCGACATGTGCAGCGACTTGGCCGCGCTCGAGACGGTCCCGTGGTGCGCAATGGCGCGCAGCACGTGGAGTCGGCGCAGATCGATCACGGCGTGGCCCCTCCCGACGCTTAAGCCTTCACTTCACGATGAGTTTCGCAAACTCAAGCCGCAGCCGTATTGTCCCCCGCGCCAATCCAGCCGTACATTCGATGCACGGGCGCGATCGCGCCCCGGACTCGTCGAATCCCGATCACCCTGTGAGGAGGAAGGCCCATGCTGCGCTGCCCGTACTGCGGTTGGCCCGAGGAAGAACCGGTTGCGACCGTCTCGGTCCATCCGACGCCGTCGGGGGTCACCTTGTGGACCCGCTGCGCCTGCGGGTCACTTCAGACCAGGGTGCTGCGCGGGTCCCGTGCGATCGTGACCGCTCGCAGCCGCCCGACGAAGCAGGCCGCCACCGCTTAGGCCCGGCCCCCGGCCGATCTCTCCGGATTCTCCGACGAACGCCGCCCTGGTGCGGCGGCCTTCGTCGTGCCCTCCTTCCCTGCTGCCCTGCCGCGAGACGAAAGAAAGTTCACCTGCAATGCCGGAGTTCGACCTGCGCATGTTTCTGCAGATCAGCGGCGCGCTGCTCTGCATCGTCAATTACGTCCTCATCCAGACCCGGCGACTGGCGGCGACCCAACCCTCGTCGCTGATCATCGTCGCCTTCGGCGGCCTCATCCTGCTGTCCTCGGCGATCATGGGCGGCGACTGGGGCCTGATCCTGCTGGAGGTGTCGTGGCTGGTGATGGTGATCGTCACCCTGATCGTGCGGCATCGCGAGGCGGTCGCCGCCGCTACCGTGCCGACCGCGGCGAGTCCGGCGGCGATGACCTCGACCGGTGAACTGGAGCTGGTCGGGGTCGGCGATAGTCTGCACGTGTGACGATTCGAGTGCTCATCGCCGACGACCAGGAGATGGTGCGGGCCGGTTTCCGGGCGATCATCGACGCCCAACCCGACATGGAGGTGGTCGCCGACGCGGCCGACGGGGCCGAGGCCGTCGCCCTGACGCGGCGGCTCCGGCCCGAGGTGTGCCTGTTCGACATCCGGATGCCGCGGCTGGACGGACTGGAGGCCACCCGGACGCTGCTGTCGGGCGCGAACGACTCCGGCCCGCGCATCGTGGTCGTGACCACCTTCGACACCGATGAGTACGTCTACGGGGCGCTCCGGTCGGGCGCCACGGGGTTCCTGCTGAAAGACTCCGGCCCGACGCTGCTGGTGGAAGCGGTGCGGGCCGCCGCCGACGGCGAGTCGCTGGTCTCGCCTTCGGTGACGGTGCGGCTGCTGGAGCGCCTGAGCGAACCGGCCTCGCAGGGACCGCCGCCCGAGGAGGTCCTGACCGAACGGGAGCTGGACGTGGTCGAGCTGGTAGCACGGGGCCGGACGAACGCCGAGATCGCCGAGAAGCTGTTCGTGTCGGTCTCCACGGTCAAGACCCACATGGAGGCGACCCGGATGAAGCTGCAAGCGCGCAACCGCACCGAGATCGCCGTGTGGGCCTGGGAACACGGCGTCGTAGGCTGAATCACCGTGCGCACCATCGCCGTCGAGGAGTACACGTGCGAGACGGTCGTGAACCGGTCCCGGTTCGTCTGCACGCTCTACCGGGTGGGGGCCGAAGCCGAAGCACGGGAGCGGATCGCCTCTCACCGGAAGGCGAACTGGGACGCCACCCACAACTGCACCGCCCATGTACTCGACGGCGGGGGAGTGCAGCGGTCGGCCGACGACGGCGAGCCGGCCGGGACGGCGGGGGCTCCGATGCTGGAAGTGCTGCGCGGCCGTGATCTGACCGATGTGCTCGCGGTGGTGACGCGCTATTTCGGCGGGGTGAAGCTGGGCGCGGGCGGTCTGGTGCGCGCCTACGGAGCGGCAGTGACGGCGGCGGTCGAACAGGCGGGCGTGGTGGCGCTGGCGTCCTGGCCGCGGCTGGTGGTGACCGCCGATTACGGCCGGGCCGGGAGCCTGGAGGGGCTGCTGCGGGCCCGGGGCGACGTCCGTCTGTTGCAAGTGGTCTATGGGGGTGTGGTGGAGTTCGATCTGGCCTGCGCCGACGCCGAGGTATTCGAGGACTGGCTGCTGGTGCAGACGTCGGGGGCGGTGCTGGTGGAGCCGCGCGGCGCGGTCCGGGTGGAGCTGCCGGCCGGTTGAGCCCGGCGCCTCAGTCGCCCAGGTCCCGGCGCAGCCGCTTGGTCTGCGAGCGCTTGCGCTTGGCTTCCAGGCGGCGCCGCTTGGCGCCCTTGGAGGGTTTGGTGGCGCGCCGCTTCGGCGGCGGCGCGGCGACGGCTTCGCGCAGCAGCCGGGCGAGCCGTTCGGTGGCCGCCTTGCGGTTCTGGAGCTGCGAGCGGAACTGCGCGGAGGTGACCGTGAGCGTACCGTCTACCAGGTGCCGGTCCAGGCGGGCCAGCGCGCGGTCGGCCAGCGGCGCCGGTATCGCTTTGGTGTCGCGCAGGTTGAACGAGAGTTCGACGCGGGAGTCGGTGGTGTTGACGCTTTGGCCTCCTGGTCCGGAGGAGCGGGAGAAGCGCCAGGTCAGCTCCGCGTCGGGGATGAGGATGTCGTCGGTGACTCGGACTGGCACGCGCTGGCTCCTCTCGGGTGCGGCGGGCGTGGGGTTCGGTTCGATTGTGTCAGGACTGGGGGCGGATGCCGAGTAGGTCGGTCATCCATGCTGCGCCGGGTCCATTGTTGAGCGAGTGTTCGCTGATTTCATGGTCGGCGGTGCAGTGGTGGACGGTGGAGTCGCAGCTTCGGATGTCGGTGACCAGTGCGGTGCGCATGGGCTGGGGGGTGCGGGTGGCGGCGTTGTAGCGGGTCCATCCGGACATGGGGGTGCTGGTCTGTTTCTGGAACGGTTCGGCGGCGAAGTGGTGGTAGGTCTGCGGGTTCGGGCTGCCGCGTTCGAGGACGGGTATGCAGGCGGGGGTGCGCAGTTGTCCTTCGGTGGGGCGGGCGGGCCGCCGGTCGTCGGCCGGTTCGAGGAGCCGGCCTTGATGTTCGGCCGGGTCGTTGTATCGGTCGGTCAGGTGCAGGTCTTCGATTCTGAGGGTCTGGTCGAGGGCGTCGCAGTGCTGGTAGTTGTCGCCCATCATCGGCCAAGACCAGTGGGGTCCCCAGAGCGCTGATTCGTTTGAGTCGCCGAGGTCGACGCCGAGGCCGTAGTAGTCGATGTGGGTGGGGGCGTGGTAGCCGCCGGCGTCGAGGTTGGCGGTCTGGGTGACGTACAGGGAGTCGGGGCGCCAGCGGTCGTTGGTTTCCTTGCCGAGGAATTCGGCCATGTCGACCGGGGGGTGCTGATCGGTTCGGGTGCAGGTTCGGACGGCGTTGAACCGGTCGGGGAGGTTGATGCGGGCGGTGAGGCAGTTTGTTCCGCTTTCGGTGGTGGAATCGGCGGCGATGCCGAGTCGGTGGCCGGATCCGAAGGCGTCGCGGTAGGCCTGGAGTCGGACGGTGGTGATGGTGAGGTCGGGGTCCCAGGCCAGGTCGAGGGTGAGGCCGGGTGCGGTGAGTCGGCGGGTTGTGGGGTCGTCGATGCCGTCGAGGAGGTATCCGGGATCGTCGAGTGCGTCGCTGTCGGCGAGGTCGGTGGTGCCCCATTCGTATTGTTCGCTGAGGGTGGGGGTGGCGGCGTCGCGGAGGTGGTCGTAGAGATCGGTCCAGTCGGTGTGCCAGGCGAGGAGGGCGCATGCGGCGGTGAGGATGATCGTCCAGCGGGTGCGGGTGGGCGGTCCGTCGAGGGCGTGGCGGGGGAGGAGTGGTGGCACCGCGCGATGCTATCAATCCCGGCGTCTTGCGTGGATTGGCCGATCAGTCGGTGAAGTCCTCTATGGTCATTTTGACGGTGCCGGCGGCGTCGCTGGCGTCGAGGTCGACGGTGAAGGTCATGGCCCAGTCGCGGTTGCCGGCGGGGTCGTCGATGACTTGGCGGACGGTCCAGGTGCGGTCGTGCTTGTCGATGTCGAGGAATTGGTCGGATCGTGCGGCGGTGGTGGTGCCGATGTCGTCGTGGGTGTCGTAGTACCGCTCCAGGGCGGTGTCCCATTTGGCGGTGGGCCAGCCGGTGTCCTGGGCGGCGAGCGCGTCGGGTCGGTCGGCGGCGGCCAGTTCGATGTGGCGGAAGGCGGCGTTGCGGACGGCGATGGTGAAGGCGCGTTCGTTGGCGGTGAAGGCGGTCGAGGGGCGGCCGATGTCGATGTCGTCGTCTTGGTCGGCGGGGTTGGTGAGTTGTTCCCATTCGTTGATCAGGGAGGAGTCGGTTTGGCGGATGGTTTCGCCGAGCCAGGTGGTGAGGTCGTCGAGTTCGGTGCCGCCGGTGCCGCCGGTTCCGGCGGGGAGGGTTTGGGTGAGGGCTTTGTAGGCGCTGGTGAGGTAGCGCAGGAGGAGGCCTTCGGCGCGGGGGAGCCGGTAGGCGCCGATGTATTCGCCGAAGGTCATGTGCTGTTCCCAGATTTCGCGGAGGATCGATTTGGGTTGGAGTTGGTAGTCGGCGGCCCAGGGGTGGCTGAGGCGGTAGGCGTCGAAGGCTTCGGTGAGGAGGTCGGCGAGGGGTTTGGGGTAGTCGATGTCGTCGTCTTCGAGGCGGTTCATGCGGTCGTAGTAGTCGAGGCCGTCGGCTTTCATGGCGTCGATGGCGTCGGTTTTGGCTTTGTTGCGTTGGGCGGCGAGGATTTGGCCGGGGCCTTCGAGGGTGGCTTCGACGATCGAGACGATGTCCATGGGGTAGGTGTCGGATTGGGGGTCGAGGAGGTCGAGGGCGGCGATGGCGAAGGGGGCGAGGGGTTGGTTGAGGGCGAAGTGGTCGGGTAGGTCGACGGTGAGTTTGATGGTGCCGTCTTCGATGGCGATGATGTCGGCGTCGCGGAGGGTGCGGGCGATGGTGAGGGCGGTGCGGGCCATGCGCAGTTGGGTGGGGCGGTCGGCGTGGGAGTCTTCGATGAGGTGGCGGGTGTGGTCGAAGGCGCTGCCGGGGCGGGCGAGGAGGTTGATGAGCATGGCGTGGTTCATGTGCATGCGGCTGGTGAGGGGTTCGGGGTTGGCTTCGGCGAGGCCGTTGAAGGTGTCTTCGGACCAGCCGATGAAGCCTTCGGGGGGTTTCTTTTTGGCCATTTTCTTGCGTTTTTTGGGGTCGGTGCCGAATTTGGCGAGGGCTTTCTCGTTTTCGATGACGTGTTCGGGGGCTTGGCAGACGACGTAGCCGATGGTGTCGTATCCGGCGCGGCCGGCGCGGCCGGCGATCTGGTGGAATTCGCGGGCGCGGAGGCGCCTGGTGCGGCGGCCGTCGTATTTGGCCAGGCCGGTGAAGACGACGGTGCGGATGGGGACGTTGATGCCGACGCCGAGGGTGTCGGTGCCGCAGATGATTTTGAGTAGGCCGGTTTGGGCGAGGCGTTCGACCAGGCGGCGGTATTTGGGGAGCATGCCGGCGTGGTGGACGCCGATGCCGGAGCGGACGAGGCGGGCGAGGGTGGCGCCGAATTTGGTGGTGAAGCGGAAGCCGCCGAGGGCGGCGTTGATGGCGGTTTTGGTGTCTTTGTCGACCAGTTTGAGGCTGGAGAGGGCTTGGGCGGTCTCGAGGGCGGCGGCTTGGGTGAAGTGGACGATGTAGGCGGGGGTGCGGTCGTGGTCGGCGAGGTTTTCGGCGGTGTCGTGGAGGGGGGTTTTGCGGTATTCGTATTCGAGGGGGACGGGGCGGGTGTCGCCGGTGATGAGGGTGGTTTCGCGTCCGGTGCGGCGGGTGAGGTCGTTTTCGAAGAAGGTGGTGTCGCCGAGGGTGGCGGACATGAGGGTGAAGGCGGCGCGGGGGAGTTCGAGGAGGGGCACTTGCCAGGCCCAGCCGCGGTCGGGGTCGGCGTAGAAGTGGAATTCGTCGGCGACGACCGAGTCGCAGTCGAGGTCGGGGCCTTCGCGGAGGGCGAGGTTGGCGAGGATTTCGGCGGTGCAGCAGATGAGGGGGGCGTCGGGGTTGACGGCGGCGTCGCCGGTGAGCATGCCGACGTTGTCGGTGCCGAACTGGGCGCACAGTTCGAAGAATTTCTCGGAGACGAGGGCTTTGATGGGGGCGGTGTAGAAGGAGGTGCGCTGGTGGGCGAGGGCATTGAAGTGGGCGGCGGCGGCGATGAGGGTCTTGCCGGAGCCGGTGGGGGTGCCGGCGATGACGTTGGCGCCCGAGCAGATGGCCAGGAGGGCTTCTTCCTGGTGGTCGTAGAGGGCGATGCCCTCGTCCTCGGCCCAGGTGGCGAAGGCGGTGTAGACCTCGTCGTCGTCGGGGGCGTCGGTCCGGGGCAGGTAGTCGATCAGGCTCACATCGGTCAATGGTGCCCGTTCGTGTGCGGGGCCGCCAATCGGGTCAGGTCCGGTAGGTGACGGTGACCGGGGCGTGGTCGGACCAGCGCCGGTCGTAGGCGTCGGCGCGTTCGACCCGGGCTTCGACGGCGCGGTCGGCCAGGCCGGGGGTGGCGACGTGGAGGTCGATGCGCCAGCCGGCGTCGTTGTCGAAGGCTTTGCCGCGGTAGGACCACCAGGAGTAGGGGCCGGTGGTGTCGGGGTGGAGGGCGCGGACGACGTCGACCAGGCCGTGCCGCTCGTACAGGCCGGTGAGCCAGTCGCGTTCGTGGGGGAGGAACCCGGCGGTCTTCTTGTTGTTCTTCCAGTTCTTGAGGTCGGCTTCGGCGTGGGCGATGTTCCAGTCGCCGCAGACGAGCAGTTCCCGGTTCCGGCGGCCGGCGCGGTCGGCTGCGGCGGCGAGGTAGTCGGCGAAGGCGTCCATGAACCGCTCCTTCTCCTCCTGGCGGGTGGTGCCGGTCTCGCCGGAGGGCAGGTAGAGGCTGCCGACGGTCAGGCCGGGCAGGTCGACTTCGGCGTAGCGGCCGGTGTTGTCGAATTCGTCGGAGCCGAAGCCGATCCGGGTGGCCTCGGGCGCGGAGCGGGTGAGGACGGCCACGCCGGCGCGGCCTTTGGCGCCGTCGTTCTCGGCGGGGGCGATGAGCCATTCGAAGCCGCCGGCGTCCTTGGCCGAGGCGGGCACCTGCTCGGGGGTGGCGCGGACCTCCTGGAGCAGCACGACATCGGCCTTGGTCTGCTCCAGCCATGGGACCAGGCCCTTCTTGGCGGCGGCCCGGACGCCGTTGACGTTGACGGTGGCGATGGTGATCACCGGCCCAGCCTAACCGGTCGGGGCGGCGGTGACCGGCATCCCCGTGGCGAGGCACACCCGTTCGGCGGACAGGGATGCGCCGCCGCCGGTGCGGCGACCACATAGACTACGGGGCATGACTGTGGCGGCCGAACCAGCGAAGCGGATCCGGCGGCGGTGGCGGGGCGTGCTCGCGGCCGCCGCGGCCGGGCTGGCCGCCGTCCTCGCCGTCGGATCCGCCCCGGCCGCGGCGCAGGAGGAGAGCGGCGACCCCGGCGACCCCGGCGGCATCGTGGTGGTGGGCGTGCCGGGCCTGTCCTGGTCGGACGTCGACCCCGCCGAGACGCCGGCGCTGTGGGACCTGGCGGGCCGGGGCGCGACCGGGTCGATGAGCGTGCGCACCATCGGGTCGTGGACCTGTTCGGAGGCCGGATGGGTGACCCTGGGCGCCGGGGCGCGCGCCGGCGGACTGGCCGCTCGCGACGCCCACTGCATGGCCCAGTCCCGCATCCCGGCGCCGGTGGCCGACGGCGGGCAGTGGACGCTGCCGTGGTGGCCCGAACTGGAGCGCGCCAACGCCGCCTACAACTACGGCGCCCGGCTGGGGTCGCTGGCCGAGGCGGTCGCCCAACTCGAGTCCGACCAGATCGCCGCCGCCGAGGCGGCCGAGGCGGCCGCCGATGAACCGGTCGAGGTCGACGACGGGCTGTGCGTGGCCGCGATCGGCGTCGGCGCGGCCCTGGCCGCCTCCGACCCCGAAGGGAACCTGGCGTTCTGGGGTCCGGACCTGGAGGCGCTCCCGGAGGCGATGAACACCTGCGACGTGGTCATCGTCGACCCAGGGGTGATCGTCGGCGACGAGGCCGAGGCCGACGACGTCAGCACCGACTACGACGCGATCGGCGAGACCGACACCGACGTCGCCACCGGCGAGGACGACCAGGCCGGCGACGACCGGGCCGCCGCCGAGCCCGACCCGATCCGCATCGCCGCCGCCTCCGAGGCCGACGCGGCGATCACCGACATCGCCGCGGCCCTGCCCGAGCGGTGGCGGGTCCTGGTGGCCGGCATCGCCGACTCGGCCGCCCCTTCCGGGCTCCATCCGGTCATCTACGCCGGCCACGGCATCGAACCGGGCCAGTTGACCTCGGCCACGACCGGCCGCACCGGCTACATGCAACTGGTCGACCTGGGCCCCACCGCGCTCGAGGTGATCGGCGCCGACATCCCGGCGGCGATGGCCGGGCGCCCGGCGACGGTCGAGGCCGACCCCGATCACGACCCGGCCGGCGCCGTCGAGACCGGCGTCGACGAGACCCGGGCGGCCTCGGCCGTCGCCCAGGTCGGCTGGAAGTTCTACACCACGCTGTCGGTGCTCGGCATCGTCGCGGTGGGCGCGGCCGCATGGCTGCTGACCGGCCCGGCCCGAGGCCGCGGCCCGGCCGCCGCCGCCTGCATCGCCGTGTCGGCCATCCCGGTCGGCGGCGTGGCCGCCGGCATCGCGCCCTGGTGGCGCGCCGACCACCCCGAACTGACGTTCTGGCTGGTCATCGCCGCCGTCGCCGGGACGCTGACGGTCGCGGCCCGACTGCCGTGGCTGCGAGAGGGCGCCCGCCCGGCGCTCCTGGTCGCCGCAGCCACGGCCGCGCTGATCGCAGTCGACCAGTTCACCGGCGCCACCTGGCCCCTGCACACCCCGATGGGGTACACCGCCGCGGCCGGGGCCCGCTTCTCCGGTCTGGGCAACTACGCGTTCGCCGTGTTCGCCGCCGCGGTCATCCTGGTGATCACCCTCACCCCCTGGCGCGGCCGCGCCGTCTATATCGGACCAGTGGTGATCGGGGCGGCCGCGGTCGCCATCGTCGGCGCCCCCACCCTCGGCCGCAACGTCGGCGGCACCCTCGCACTGGTCGCCGCCCTCGTCCTCGCCGCCATGCGGCTGTGGGGCCGCCGACTCAACCTCGCCGCGATCGGCATCGCCGGCGCCGCCGCCGCCGGCGTCCTCACCGTCGCCGGCCTCCTCGACTACCTGCGACCGGCCGCCGACCAGACCCACCTGGGCCGATTCGTCGGCACCGTCCTCGACGGCGAGGCCGGCGCCGTCCTCCTCCGCAAAGCCTTCGCCGCGATCGGCACCATCGGCGGACCCCTCACCTACCTGGTCCTCGCCGCGGCCATCGCCGCCGCCTGGATCTGGCGAACCCGCGCCCCCGTCCGCGCCACCGGCACCGCCGCGGCCGCCACCGGCCTGCTGGCGGTCGCCACGGTCGGCTTCGCCGTCAACGACTCCGGCATAGCCGTCCCCGCCTTCACCGTCTCGATCGGATTCGGGCTGCTCGCGGTCGCCGTCGGCCCCCGCCCCGAACCGGCCGAGGCCGCCGGCCCCGCCCCGGCCCGCACCGGACCCGCCCGCCGCCACACCGTCACCGACAGGTGACACCGCCGATGCCCTGGCCTGGGACGCCACCGGCCCCGCCCCGACCGGTATCGTGAGGCCCATGCGCGTCGCGACGTGGAACATCAACTCCCTGAACGCCCGCCTCGACCGGCTCCTGACCTGGCTGGCCGAGACCGGCCCGGACGTCGTGTGCCTCCAGGAGACCAAATGCGCCGCTGACGACGCCCCCACCGACGCGCTCGCCGCGGCCGGCTACGAAACCGCCGCCGCCGGCACCGGCCGCTGGAACGGGGTCGCCATCCTCTCCCGCATCGGCCTCGAATCGGTCGCCGTCGGCCTCGACGACCAGCCCGAATTCGACGACGCCGCCGAACCCCGCGCGATCGGTGCCACCTGCGGACCGATCCGCCTCTGGTCGGTGTACGTCCCCAACGGACGCGACGTCGGCCACCGGCACTACCGGTACAAACTCGACTTCCTCGCCGCGCTGGCGGCCACGGTCGGACCCGGCGCGGCCGGGGCCGAACCGTTCGCCGTGCTCGGCGACTTCAACGTCTGCCCCACCGACGACGACGTCTGGGACCTCGCCGAATGGCCCGGCACCACCCACGTCACCGCGGCCGAACGCGACGCCCTGGCCGAGGTCGAACGGGCCGGCCTGACCGACCTGTTCCCCCGGCCGCTCAAACACGACTGGCCCTACACCTTCTGGGACTACCGGAACCTGGACTTCCCCAAGAACCGCGGCATGCGCATCGACCTGGCCCTGGCCAACCCCGCCTTCGAAGCCGCCTGCACCGACGCCTATGTCGACCGCAACGCCCGCAAAGGCAAAGGCGCCTCCGACCACGCCCCCGTCGTGCTCGACCTCGATACGACCGACCGCTGACCCCAGGAAGGGCAACCACACCAAGTGCGCCGAAGAATCCTCCCGACGGTGTGCGTCGCGGTGCTGCTGGCACTGACGCCCACCCCCGCCAACGCCGACCCCGACGAGGAGACCCTCGAATCCGACCTCTCCGACGCGATCGAAGCGGTCGCCGACGCCGAAGACGAGGTCGAGGCCGCCGAGAACCGCGCCGACGAACTCGCCGAACAGATCGAGGACACCGAGGCGACACTCGAGGAACTGTCGAGCGACCTCAACGAATACGCCGTCTACCTCCACACCGAAGGCGACCTGCGCACCACCGCCGCGCTGCTGTCGGCCGAGACGCCCGACCGGATGGTCGACTCGCTCACCTTCACCGGCTACCTCGCCGACGAACGGGCCGCCCTGGTCGCCGAGGCCTCCACCCTGCTGGCCGAACTGCGCGCCCAGGAAGCGGCCCACGCCGACGAACTCGCCGAAGCCGAAGCGGCCCTCGAGAAAGCCGAAGAAGCCGCCGACGATCTGGAGGACCAGCTCGAAGAACTCCGGGCCGAACAAGCGGCCGGCCCGTCCGGCGACGGCGGCGCGGCCGCCCCCGACCCCGTACCCCGCAACTCCGACGGCAGCCTGCCCAGCGAATCGTGCACCGAGTCCGACCCCACCACCGACGGCTGCCTCACCCCGCGCACCCTGCACGTCTACCACGAGACCCGCGAAGCCGGATTCACCAACTACGTCTCCTGCTACCGCTCCGGCGGCAGCGGCGAACACCCCAAGGGCCGCGCCTGCGACTTCTCGGCCAACGCCAGCGGCTTCCAGAACTACGACGCCACCGGCGCCGACAAGGACTACGGCGACCGCCTCGCCGCCTGGTACGTCAACAACGCCGACGCCCTGGCGGTCCAGTACGTCATCTGGTACCGCCAGTTCTGGTCGCCCTCCAGCGGGTGGCGGTCCTACTCCGGCGCCAACGGCACCCCCGCCGCCGACCACACCAACCACGTCCACGTCTCGATCCGCTGACCAGGAAGGCACCGCCGTGACCGGAGTCCGCACCCGCTTCCTCCACACCGCCGAGGTCGCCGCCGGCCTCCTGGCCGAACCCGACCTCGCCGACGCCTGGGACGAGCAGTCCGCCCTCGAGGCGTTCACCGTCGGCGGCCTCGCCGCCCACCTGGCCTCCCAGATCACCACCGCCGCCGAAGCGCTCGAGGCCGACCACACCGGCAAGGAGGTGATCGGCCTGTACGACCACTACGACCGCGCCGCCTGGCTGGCCGCCGACATCGCCGGCGAAGCCAACACCCGCATCCGCGACCGGAGCGAGCAGGCCGCCGAAGCCGGCCCGGCCGCGGTCGCGGCCGAGGCCGACCGAACCCTGGCCGACCTCCGCCGGCGACTGCCCGACCTCGGCGCCGAGGCGATCGGAGGCAACCCCGCCTGGCCGTACACCACCAGCTACGACCACTTCCTGACCACCCGCATCATGGAGCTCGTCGTCCACGCCGACGACCTCGCCGTCTCACTGGGCATCGCCACCCCCGAGTTCGACGAGGACGCCTTCGCGGCCGCCGCGGCCGTCCTCACCCGCCTGTCGGCCCGCCGCCACGGCCAGTCGGCGCTGGTGCGGGCCCTGGCCCGCGCCGAACGCGCCCCCGTCGACATCACCGCCCTGTGAACGGGCCGGACCGATCGTGCGCAACGGACACCCGCAGCCGCTCAGGTAAAGTCGCCGGATGGTCTCGCCACCTCCGACCAGCGGCCGCCGCGCGGCCATCGCCGCGGTCTGGCTCACCGCCACCTTCGCCGGCCTCGTCGGCGCCGTCTGGGCGGTCGGCTGGGCCCTGTCAGGCGGCAGCACCCCCAGCCTGACCACCGTCGCCGGCGCCACCCACCTGCGCTACCCCGACTCGACCGAAGTGGTCGAAGCCGACCTGGCCGAACTCCACACCCCCACCACCGGCGCCCGCGCCGAAGTCACCGTCGCCGTCCCCACCGCCGACTTCGGCGCCTTCATCGCCGACAACGACATGGACGCCCCACTGCTGTCGGGCACCACCCCCGCCGGCGCCGCCACCGGCATCATCCCCGGCGGCTGCACCCGCGAGGTCTGCTACGCGGCCACCTTCATCGTCGACGACGACACCGTCACCGTCGAACTCCACCTGACCGTCCTCTAAGCCGCGAACAGGCCCACCTCGCCCCGCTCCAGCGCCAGCAGCCGCTCCTTGCGCCACAGCCCGCCGGCATAGCCGGTCAGCCTCCCGTCCGCGCCGATCACCCGATGGCACGGCACGATGATCGCGATCGGATTCGACCCGTTCGCTAGACCCACCGCCCGCACCGCCGACCGGTTCCCGATCCGGTCGGCGATATCGGTGTACGACACCGTCGACCCGTACGGCACCTCGCGCAGCGCCGACCACACCCGATGCTGGAACGCCGTCCCGTCGGCGGCCAGCGGCAGATCGAACCGGCGCAGCCGGCCGGCGAAATACGCCTCCAACTGGCCTCCCGCCTCCTCCAGCAGGCCGGTCGACTCCCGCGGCCCCCATGCCGGGTCGGTCCGGTCGGCGGCCAGATGCAGCCCGGCCACCCCCGCCTCGGTCGCGGTCACCGCGATCGGCCCGATCGGCGAATCCATCCTGATATGCCTGGTCTCCATCGATTCACTCCTTCAACTGCCGGGGCAACCGGTCCGCCGGATGCCCGTCCGAAGCCCACAGGTACTGCGCCGCATACGCCCGCCACGGCCGCCACGACTCGGCGGCCGCCGCCAGCGCCCCCGGCCCGGTCGGCAGCCCCAGCTCGGCCGCGCCCCGGACCAGCCCCAGATCCGAGACCGGGAACGCGTCCGGGTCGCCCAGGGCGCGCATGGCGATCATCTCCACCGTCCACGGGCCGATCCCCGGCAGGCGGGCCAGGGCCGCCCGCTCCCGCTCCCAGTCGGCGCCCGGCCCCAGGTCGATCCGCCCCTCGGCCAGCGCCTCGGCCAGGGCCAGCAGCGTCCGGCCGCGGGAGGCCGGCATCGGCAGGGCCGCCGGGTCGGCCGCGGCCAGCGCGGCCGGGGTGGGGAAGAGCCGGTCGAGGCCGCCTTCGGGGTCGGTGATCGCCTCGCCCAGAGTGCGGGCGAGGCCGGCGGCGACGGTGGCGGCCGAGGCGGTCGAGATCTGCTGGCCGATGACGGCGCGGAGGGCGTATTCGGCGCCGTCGGGCCGGCGGGGGACGCGGCGGCCCGGGGTCCGCTTGGCGGCGGGGCCGAGCGCGGGGTCGGCCTCGAGGGCCTCGGCGGCGGCGACCGGGTCGGCGTCGAGGTCGAGGGTGCGGCGGCAGGCGGCGACGGCGGCGGTGAGGTCGCGCAGGTCGGTCAGGTGCAGGCGGGCGGCGATGTGGTCGTCGGCGGGGGTGAGGGCGGCGATGGCCGGGCCGTGGGGGAGGCGGAGGGTGCGGCGGTAGGTGCGGTGGCGGTGTTGTTCGATGCCGTCGGCGGCCGCGGCGGCGAGGTGGTCGAAGAGGTGGTTCGGTTCGAACGGTCGGCGGTAGGCCAGGCGGAGGCGGATGGGGCCGTCCGGGGCGGGGGCGGTCCGGCCGTGGGCGCGGCGGCGGAGGTCGGTGGGGGCGCAGGCGAAGATGTCGGCGATGGTGCGGTTGAAGGCGCGGAGGGAGGCGAATCCGGCTGCGAAGGCGATCCGGCTCATGTCGAGGTCGGTCGATTCGATGAGGAGTCGGGCGGTCTGGGCGCGTCCGGCGCGGGCCAGGGCGGCCGGTCCGGCGCCGACTTCGGCGGTGAGGAGTCGTTCGAGTTGGCGCAGGGAGTAGCCGAGTCGGTCGGCCAGGCCGGTGGCGCCGTGGCGGTCGACGACGCCTTCGCCGATGAGGCGCATGGCTCGGGCGCACAGGTCGGAGCGGTGGTTCCATTCGGGGGAGCCGGGGGCGGCGTCGGGGCGGCAGCGTTTGCAGGCCCGGTAGCCGGCTGCTTGGGCGGCGGCGGCCGAGGGGTAGAAGCGCATGTGGCGGGGTTTGGGTTTGACCGCCGGGCAGGAGGGGCGGCAGTAGATGCCGGTGGTGGTGACCGCCAGGTACACCCAGCCGTCGAAGCGGGCGTCGCGTCCGGCGACGGCGGCGGTGAGCCGGTCGGTGTCGAGGTGCATGTGCACAAGCGTGCCCGGCGGTTGCGACGGCGGCTAGCCGGAATGCGACGTCACGGTTCGGGGAGGTTGAGGCGGTCGACCGCGTCGCGGCTGCGGCGGGCCGGGCGGCGGTCGTAGCGGGCGGTGGTGGCCGGGGAGGCGTGGCCGACCAGGGATTGGGTGATGGCCAGGTCGACGCCGGCGTCGAGGAGTTCGCCGATGAAGGTGCGGCGGAAGTCGTGGGGGGTGTGGCGGCGCTGTCCGGCTTCGACCAGTCGTTTGGTGAGCAGGTCGGCGATGGCTTGGCCGGTCATGCCGGCCAGTCGGTTGCCGTTGCGGCGCAGTCGTCCGGCTTTGTTGACCGGGCAGAACAGGGCGCCGGGGCCGGTGCCGCGGGCGGCCGTCCAGCGGTCGAGGCGTTCGCGGGCGCCTTCGGTGAGGTAGACGGCGCGTTCTTTGTTGCCTTTGCCGATGATGCGGATGGCCCGTTCGGTCGGGTCGTAGTCGCTCAGGCGCATGGCGGCGATCTCGGAGCGGCGGCAGCCGGTGGAGTAGAGGGTGGCCAGGACCGCGGCGTCGCGGGCGCCGGCGGGGGTGGGGTCGATGTCGCAGGCGTAGAGGGCGGCGCCGAGGGCGTCGGCGTCGACCGCCGAGCCGGTCGGGAGGCGTCCGGCTCTGACGGGGGCGATGTCGCAGGCGCGCTGGTAGTCTTCGGCCGCCATCAGGTCGAGCCGCCAGGCTTCTTTGAGGACGCGGCGGAGGGCGGCGAGGTGTTTGTTGATGTAGGCGCCGGACCAGCCGCGGTCGAGCATGGCCGCGCGGAGGCCGGCGGTGTGCTGGTAGCGCAGCAGGTGCCAGGGTTGGCCTTCGCCGGTGGTGTCGGGGTCGTCGGCGAGGAGGGCGGCGATGCGGTCGAGGCAGCCGCGCATGGTGCGCCTGGATTCGGCCGAGCCGAGGGAGTCGAGGTAGATCCGGTAGGGGTCGGCGGCGGGGCCGGCCGGCGCCGGGTGGGCCTGCCAGTCGGGTGCGGCGATCTCGGTGGGCGGCATGCCTCCCACCATAGTCGCCGGTGGCGGTGTTGCGGCCCGGATGGGGCGGGCCCGGTGAACGGGATCGGCGGTCATGGCAGGATCGGTAGGCATGGGCGCTGACTTTCACACCAAGGTGCTGCAGGTGCCGAGCGGGCATCGGGAGACGGTCGTGGACTTGACCGGCGAGTGCGGTTCGTTCTTGCGGGCGGCCGGGGCCGGCGACGGGCTGTTGAACGTGTTCGTGCCGCACGCGACGGCGGGGGTGGCGGTGATCGAGACCGGGGCCGGGTCCGAGGAGGACCTGCTGGCGGCGATGGCCGACCTGCTGCCGCGCGATGAGCGGTGGCGGCACCGGCACGGTTCGCCCGGGCACGGGCGGGACCACGTCCTGCCGGCGCTGGTGGCGCCGCATGCGACGGTGCCGGTGGTGGCCGGTCGGGCGGCGTTGGGCACGTGGCAGTCGATCTGCCTGGTCGACACCAACCGCGACAATCCCGACCGGACGGTCCGGCTGACGTTCCTGGGTTAGTTCGTCCGCCGTCCGTCACCGCGACTATCACCGAGGAATCCATGCGACGCACTACCGTCCGGCTCCACATCGCCAATGCCATGCTGGCTCCCTCGCTGCGTCGGCGGCGCGACCATGCGGCGGTGTTCGACCGCATGTTCCGGGCCGCCCGCGACGCCGGCGAACCGGTCGTCCTGTCCGATGAGGACACGGCTGCTTTCGACGACCTGCGGGTCCTGCTGGGTTGCTTCGCCGAGCTCGACGGCCTGTCGGGGATCGGCTGGGCGGGCGCGAAGGACCTGGTGAAGGCCCGGATCGAGAACCGGTTCCAGGTGCGGCGGCTCCAGGCGGCCCACCCCGCGATCGAGGCCGAGCCGATCGAGCGGCCGATCTTCGTGGTCGGGCTGCCGCGGACGGCCACGACGCTGACCCACCGCATCCTGGCCCGCGCCACCGGGTGCCGGGGACCGAAGCTGTGGGAGATGTACAACCTGGGGACGGCGGCCGACGAGGCCACCCGCAGCGAGTGGATCCGGGCCACCCAGAAGCGGATCGACCAGGTCCTGGACGTCAGCCCGGACTGGGACGTGATCCATCCGGTGGCGGCCGACGCCGAGGAGGAGGACTACTTCCTCAAAGACCATTCGGCGATGCACTGCGCGGCGGCGCCGATGTGGGACTACCTGGAGTTTCTCCGCACGCATGATTTCCGGGCCGACTACCGGTTCCTCAAGGAGGCCCTCCAGGTGCTGTCGTACGGGCGGCGGCCGGCCCGCTGGGTGCTCAAGCACCCGGGGAACCTGTTCAGCATCGAGGCGATCGGCCAGGTGTTCCCCGACGCGCAGATCGTGTGGACCCACCGGGCCCCCGACACGGTGATGGGGTCGATGTGCTCGATGGCCGAGAGCCTGCACCGACTGTACCTGAAGCCGGGGCGGGTCGACCTGGACGAGATCGGCCGGATGTGGCTGCAGTTGCTGGCCGACGGGGTCGCCGACGCGCGGCGGCAGCGCACCCGCATGGACCGGGGCGCGATCCGGGACGTGGGCTACCACTGGCTGATGTCGGACCCGCAGACGTTCGTGCCCGAACTGTTCGCCCAGTTGGACCTGGAGTGGACCGTGGCCGACAAGGACCGCTTGGAGGCGGCGCTGGCGCGGCCGGTCGACCAGCGCCGCCACGAGTACACCCTGGCCCGGTACGGGCTCGACCACGACGCGGTCGAGCGGGCCTTCGGCGACTACTTCGACTTCGTGACCGGGCTGAACCAGCGCCGACGCTAGTCGGGGCCGGGCTCTATCCTTGAGGGCGTGGTGACAGAGGCGGAAACGGCCGGCCGGTACCCGATCGGCGAATGCGCTCGCCGGTCGGGGTTCTCGATGGACACCCTCCGCTACTACGAGCGGATCGGCCTGATCGACGGCATCGAGCGCACCCGCACCGGGCAGCGTCGCTTCACCGACGCGCACCTGGCGTGGCTCGGCACGCTCAAGTGCCTGCGCGACACCGGCATGCCGATCGAGCAGATGTGCCGGTTCGCCGACCTGGTGCGCCAGGGCGAGTCGACCACGGCCGAGCGGATCGCGCTGCTGGAGGCCCACAAGACGGCCGTGGACGAACGCATCGCCGACTTCGAGGCCAAACGGCGCTACCTGGTCGGCAAAATCGACTACTACCGGTCGGAGCCGTAGAACGGCTTTGACCGGTCCGGGCGGCGGTCCATACTCTGCGGCACGGATCATCGATCTCACGTCCGCCGGACCGCCGGCGATGCCTGAACCGAACGCACCCCATAGGATCGGTGCATGGCCGCATCCGTTCCGCTGCTGGCGCTCCGCGCCGAGTCCGCCCGCCTCGCGGCGATCCTGCGGGGCCTGACCGACCGCCAGTGGACCGCACCGACCCGCTGCACTCCGTGGGACGCCGCCGCCCTGGTAGCCCACATCACCATGACGCTCGAGCGCCTCGGCCCGATGCTCGATGCCGACCCGCCGGCGCGAGCCGAAGTGGACGCCGCCGGATACTACCGGCCCGACCACCGGTACGCCCCGGAGACCAACGCGATCCGCATCGACGCCGCCGCCGAGCGCGCCGCCGCCGGGCCGGCGGCGCTGACCGCGGCGTTCGACCGGACCCGGTCCCAGGTCGCCGGCCGGTGCGCCCGCGAACCGGCCGGGCGGACGGTGACCACCCGGCACGGCGACCCGATGACCCTCGCGGACTTCCTGACCACTCGCGTGGTCGAAGTCGCCGTCCACGGCATCGACCTGGCCGACGCGGTCGGACTGCCGCGCTGGACGACCGCCCCGGCCGCCGGAGTCGTGGCCGACCTCCTGCTCGGCGACGGCGACCGGCTCGACCGGCTCGGCTGGAACCCGGTCGGATTCATCGCCAAGGCCACCGGCCGCGAGGCCATGACCGACGCCGAACGAGCCGAGGCCGAGCGGCTCGGCCTCACCCCTCTCACGCTCGGCTAGCAGTCGCCGGCGTGGTCGAGCAGCGCCTCGGCCTCGGCCGGGTCCACCGTCAAGTCCCACTCGGTCTTGACCTCGACCCACGCCCACACGTAACCGCACCGCACCTGGTCGAGCGGCGGCATCCAATCGGCCGGATCCTGATCGGACTTGGACCGGTTCGACGAGGCGGTCACCGCCACCAGATGCCACGGCCGCTCCAGCGAATTGGCGTAGGACTCCCGCCGCTCGGTCGACCAACCGTGCGCCCCCGAATCCCACGCCTCCTTCAGCGGCACGAAATGATCGACGTCCAGATCACCCGCCTCGGTGACGGTCTCACCGTCGAACATCGACACCCACCGGCCGGTCATGTCCGCACCGCAGTCGGCCTCACCGAGCGATTCCGACCGGTCCTCGGCCAGCAGCGTCTCATGCCGAGCATGGCAGCCGTCGCCGTCGGCGTCGCTCCAATGCGGGAACAGGCTCCGGTCGTAACCCTCGCCGACCTCCTCGGCCACCGGCAGCGCCTCGATCAAGGCGACCAGCTCCCGGCCGGTGAACGAGGCGGTGAACGGCGCATACTCACCCAAATCACCGCCCGACCGGCCCGAACCATCCTCGACGTACTCGGTGTACACCCAATAGGCGCCGGCCACCAGCGCGGCGACGACCGCGACCGTACCGGCCAGCCGGGACTGCTTCTTGGCCATCGTCGGAATCCAGTCTCCGTCTAAAAAAAGGGGGCAGGGGCGCGCTCGGGGGAGCGAACGCAACCTAGCACGAATACCGCCGCCGCGACAGGGCCGAAACCACCGCCCGGCGGCGACACCCGCCGACGATTCGGGCCAAGATCCGGAAAACGTCACACCAGCGCGCGAAGATGAGAACCAGCACCGACCCACATCCCGGCAAGGAGGCCCGGAACCATGGCATACCTCGTCCTCATCGGCACCCGCAAAGGCCTGTTCACCGCCACCAGCGACGACCGACGCACCTGGCGACTCGACGGCCCGGTCATCCTCGACGAAGACGGCTTCACCGCCGTCGCCGAAATCTACGCCATCGGCACCGACCCCGACACCGGACGCATCCTGGTCGGCGCCGCCACCTGGTTCGGCCCCAGCATCTGGCGCAGCGACGACTACGCCGCCACCTGGTCCGAACCGATCGAAGCGCCCATGGCCTTCCCCCAAGACCTGCCCTACCGGCCCCTCGACTTCTCCGAGACCGCCGGCATCGACCAACCCGAATCCGACCAGACCAACACCGTCAAACGCATCTGGCAACTCACCTTCGGCCCCGGCGACCGCGTCTGGGCCGGAGTCGAACCCACCAGCCTGTGGACCAGCGACGACGGCGGCCAGACCTTCACCTTCAACCGAGCCCTGTGGGAGCACCCCGAGCACACCACCTGGGCCTCCGGCGCCGGCGGACCGGCCGTCCACACCATCGTCCCCGACCCCACCGACCCCAAGACCCAGACGGTCGCGATCTCCTCGGGCGGCATATACCAGACCCGAGACGACGGCCACTCCTGGACCGGCATCACCAAGGGCATCACCGTCGACTACGCACCCGACGAGACCCCCGACTCCGGCCAATGCATCCACAAGGTCACCCGCGGCACCGACGGCACCCTCTACACCCAAAGCCACGGACCGGCCTACCGCTCCACCCGCCCCGACGGCGGCTGGACCGACATCTCGGCGAACCTCCCCAGCAAATTCGGATTCGCCATCGTCGCCCACCCCACCGAAGCCGGCACCGTCATGGCCTGGCCGGTCACCGCCTCCATGGAACGCACCCCGCCCGACCGGCAAGTCGGCGCCTGGCGCACCGAAGACTCCGGCGACACCTGGCAGCCCTGGCACAACGGCCTGCCCACCGACCCCTACTTCGGCGGCATCCTGCGCGACGGCGCCTGCACCGACGCCGCACCCGGCGACCCCGGCTGGTACTTCGGCACCCGCTGCGGCGACGTCTGGGCCGCCGCCGACAGCGACGGCCGGTGGCACCAGGTCGCCGCGCACCTGCCAGACGTACTGTGCGTGCGCGCGATGGAGACCGCCTGATGCACATCGACCTCAAGATCCCCGCCGCGCTGGCCAGCGAGTGCGGCGGGGCCCGCGCCATCGCCGTCGAAGTCCCCGACGGTGCGAACCTCGGCGACCTGCTCGACGCGGTCGCCGCCGACTACCCGAGACTGGCCCGCCGCGTCCGGGACGAGGCCGGACAGTTGCGCCGGTTCGTCAACGTCTACGTCGGCGACGACGAGAGCCGCCGACTCGAAGGCCAAGCCACACCCCTCAAAGCCGGGCAGCCGGTCCAGATCCTGCCCTCGATCGCCGGAGGCTAACCGACCGACACCACATCCACCACGAACACCAGCGTCTCGTCCGGGCCGATCGCATCGCCGGCGCCCTCGGCGCCGTAAGCCAGATCGGGCGGGACCACCAGCAGCCGCCGGTCACCGGCCTGGGCGCCCATCAGGCCCTCGTTCCAGCCCTGGATCACCCCGGCCGACCCCAGCGGCGCCACCTCGAACGGCTCACCGCCGCCCCACGAGGCGTCGAACCGCTCCCCGTCGTCCCAGTGGAAACCCGCATACTGCACCGTCACCGCGTCCCCGGCCGCGGCCTCGCCGCCCTCGCCCTCGACCACGTCGACGACCACCAGCGACGACGGCGGATCGCAATCGGCCGCCGACACCTCCGGGGCCCGGTCGGTCTCGGTCGAGACCCCGACCTCGCAACCGTCGGCCACCTCGACCCGGTCGAGATCGCCGCCGGAACCGCACCCGGCCAGGATCAGCGCACCCGCGAACCACAGGCCCGCCGGCCTCCATACACGACTCAACATTCCGGTGACTGCCATCGCAGGAACCTACCACCCCCGAGCCCGGCCGCGACCCGGAGCCGCCGCCGATTCGCCGCCAGGGGAGCAGCACACACATCGACGCCCGCGCCCCCGGACACGGCTACGATGCAGAGGAGAGCCAGGCACCCCAGCCAGCGAGCAAGGAGTCCCATGACCGCCGACCGGGCCACCGGCCCCGCCCACCCCCTCATACGAGCCCTCGCCCTGTGGGGCACCGTCATCGCCGCCATGTGGGTGCTGCTGTTCATCGACTGGATTACCCCGACCGCCCTGACGCAGTGGGGGATCGTCGCCGGCACCGCCGACGGGATCTTCCCCGGACTCATCGCCGCCCCGTTCCTCCACGCGGGCGGCGGCCACCTGATCTCCAACATGGTGCCCCTGGCGGTCATGGGCACCATCGCCGCGCTCCGCGACTGGCGCGCCATGTGGATCGCCCTGGCGGTCATCGTGGTCGCCTCCGGCATCGGCGTATGGCTCCTGACCGACACCGGCCGCCCCACCGTCGGCGCCTCCGGCGTCGTGTTCGGCCTGTTCGGCTACCTGCTCGGCCGCGGCGTCTTCCTGCGCCGCTTCGGCGACATCGCCATCACCGTCCTACTGGTCCTCGTCTACGGCTCCATGGTGTGGGGCATCTTCCCGAGCCAGCCCCACATTTCGTGGCAGGCCCACCTGTTCGGCTTCCTCGGCGGATTGGCGACCGCGTTCGCGCTGGCCCGGTCCGGCAACGAGACCCGCCGCCGCGGCGGCGCCCCCGGGGCGGGCTGAGTGGTGGCGGCACCGAGCGGATTCGCCTACCGGGAGCGCGGGGACGGCGCCGTAGTCATCACCCACCGCGGCCGGCACGCGACGGTCCTGCGCGGGGCCAGGGCCGCGAAGTTCCTCGACGAGGTCGCGGCCGGAGACGACCAGCAGGTCATGGCCCGGTGGACGGGCGCCTACAAGCACGGCAACGAGCGGGCGGCCAAGAACCACCCGAGGAACCGGGGCCGCTAGGGGAGCGGCACCCGGCCCGGACGCTACTGTGGTTCCTCGGTTCCGAAGTCGACCATCCAGGGGATGCCGAACCGGTCGATGCAGGAGCCGAACTCGTCGCCCCACACCTGCTTCTCCAGCGGCATGGTGACCGTGCCCGACTCGGACAGGCGCCTCCAGTAGCCGCGGATCTCCTCGGCGTCGGCGGCCTGGCCGGTGATGCTGAGGGTGACGTTCTGCCCCGGATCGTGCTCCATCCCCGGAGGCAGGTCGGAGGCCATGATGGTGAACCCGGCGCCGGTCTGGAGCCGGGAGTGCATGATCTTGTCCTTGAGCGGGCCGGTCTCACCCATCTCGCCGTAGGTGTTGATCTCCAGATCGCCGCCGAGCGCGTCGCGGTAGAACTCCATCGCCTCCAGGGCGTTGCCGTCGAAGTTCAGGTACGGGCTGAGCACGGATGCCATCGCCAGCTCCTTTGATAGGGATCGGTGTGCTACCGCTCATCCTGCCAGCGCGGTCCGACACCGGCGGCCGATTCGACCGATGCGATGATGTGGAGACCGACCCCAGCGGAGGAGGCCGTGTGCGCACCATCGTGATGACCGGCGGCACTTCAGGATTCGGCGCGATCACCGCCGACCGGCTGCGCTCGGCAGGCACCCGCCTGATCCTCGCCGCACGCCGCCCGACCGCACCGGCCGAGTCGATCCCGCTCGACCTCGCCGAACTCGACTCCGTACGCGCCTTCGCCGACACTCTCGGCGACCGACTCGACCCGGCCGGCATCGACGCCCTCGTCTGCAACGCCGGAGGCATTCGCGCCGACGCCGCCGGCCGCACCGCCGACGGCTACGAGACGACCTTCGCGGTCAACCACCTCGCCCACTACCTGCTGCTGCGGCTGCTCCTGCCGGCACTGGCCGACCGTGCGACGGTCGTTGTGACCACCAGCGGCACCCACGACCCGGCCACCAAGGCCGGTCTGGCGCTCCCGCGCCACGCCGAGGCCGACCTCCTGGCCCGCCCCGACCGCGACCCCGGTCTGCACACCGACGCGAGGGAGGCCGGCCAGCACGCCTACACCGCCTCGAAACTGTGCGTCCTGCTCACCGCCCGGGCGCTGGCCGCCCGCCCCGAGGCCCGGGAGCGGCGTCTGAGCGTGATCGCCTACTGCCCGGGACAGGTGTTCGGCACCGGCCTGGTGGGGGACCTGCCGCTGCCGATGCGGATCGCCTGGTCGGTGCTGGGCACCCCGCTGGGGTGGCCGCTGCGCCGATTCAACCGGTTCCTCAACACTCGCGAGGCCGCCGCCGACGGCCTCGCCGATCTGGCCCTGGGGACCGAGCCGGTCCCGGACGGGGAGGTCTACGCCGCGCTGCGCCGCGGACGAATCACCTGGCCCGAACCCTCGGCCCGAGCCCGAGACGACCAGGCGGCCGAAGCGCTCTGGCGCGACAGCGCGACCCTGGCGGGCCTGCCGGACTGACCGGCGGTCGGCGGTGAGGCCGACCTGAGGCCGCACGGTGGCCGTCACTCGAAATCCGTTCCTTGGCCCCTCTGCGGCCCCTACGACACATAGCTTGCGGGAACGTCACTTCTCGTGAGTTATCGCTCGGGCCGAGGGAAGTGGTTATTCCGCTTTTATATTTCTAATAAACGGAAATAAATAATGTAGGCTGTGGGCATGTCGAAAACAGCGACGCTCTGCAAGCGATGTGGGAAACCGGTGCCGCAGCAGTCCGGGCGGGGCCGTCCGCGGCTGTACTGCACCGACGGCGACTGCGCCTCGCAGGCCAAACGGCAGCGGGAACTGCGGCGGGCCACACCGGGCCTGGAAGGGGCGCTGGCGCGCGCCGAGGAGCTCTACGAGCAGATCGAGCAGTCCATGTCGGCCGCACTCGGACCCCTGGCCGAGGCCCTCCGCGCCGAGACCGACCCGGCCGAGGTCGAGGCCCGCGCCGCCGAGATCCGCTCCGAGGCCGCGGCCGCGGTCGCCGCCGCCCGAGCCGAACGCGACGAGGCCCTCCGCCGGGCCGAGACCCTCGCCGATGACTTCACCGCGCTGCGGGCCGAGCTCGATCAGGCCGCCGGCGCCGCCCGCGAGGCCGAGGACCGGGCCGCCGAAGCGGTCGAGGCGCGCCTGGAGGCCGTCCGCGGCGCCGAAGCCGCCGACGAGCGGGCCGCCTCAGCCCGGGCCGAAGCCGCGGCCGCGGTCGCCGACCGGGACGCGGCCGCCCACGAGCGGGCTGCGGCGCTCGAGACCGCCGAGGCCGCGCAGGCCGAACGCGACCGGGCGGCCGAGGCCGAGGCGGTCGCCGACGCCGCCGCCTCAGCCGCCCGCAGGGACGCCGAGGAGGCCCGAGCGCGGGCCGACCGAATCGAGGCCGAGGCCGAGGAGGCGGTCCGGTCGGCCGAAGCGGCGCTGCGGCGGTCCGACCAGCGGGCCTCGGCGCTGGCGGCCGAACGCGACCGCGAGCGCGGCCGGGTCGAGGCCCTGCTGGCCGATCTGGCCGTCGCGCGGCGCGAGGCGGACCTGGCCTCCGGCGAGGCGGCCGAGGCGCGGGAGGCGCTGGCGGTCAAGGCCGGTGAGGCCGAGGCGCTGGCCGGCGACAAGCGGGTCCTGGCCGCGCGGTTGGAGTCGGCCGATTCGCGGGTCGCTGCGGTCGCCGGCGAGGTCGAGGCCTGGCGGGAGCGGGCGCTGGCGGCCGAGGCCCGCTTCGATGGCCAACAGAATACGCCTGAAAGCCGCCATGAACCCTAATGGACTGTTGGATCCTGATGGTGTTTCCGCCAGTGAGCGGTCTATGCGCTTGATGGGAGGAGTGCTCCGGGGACGAGCCGGATCGGCCGGAGGGACTTGTAGAAGTCTTCGACCAGGGCAGATGGTCTTTGCCATGGTGGGCTGACTACAGACACTGGCAGGAGCGGGATCAGCCGACCTTCTACGAGTTGCCATCGAGGTCGACACCGACTACTGGATATCTCCTCCGACCACTGCGCCGTAACGGTCGGCGAGCTTTTCACGCAGCGACTCCAGGTCGCTCGCAGCCTGGGCCGCCATCGTCTCGCCTGCCGATACCTTTCGGGAGGTCTCCCAGAGGATTGAGTCCTCAGACTGCCTCGGTTCAGCCCTGAAAAGGATGTTGACCTCAGTCAAGAGTTGAGTGAACTGCTGGGCCATCTCCAACTCCTCGGGGAGCAGGAATGGCGAGCGTCGCAAGATCAGCAGGTTCGCCTCGATGAGGTGCCTCCGAAGGTCCTGGGCCGCCTCCCTGTCGCTGCGCCGCAGGTTCTTGCGATGGTCTGCCTCGGCGTCGGCCAATGCCTCCCATACCTCCCGCAGGGCGTTGATGCGGCTGGCACGGTATTCGCTTCGCTCTTCGCGGAGCTGCGAGCGTCGCCACTGCCAGAATCCGACGGCGGTCACGAGCACGGTTCCAGCGAAAGTCAGGAGTGCGGTAATGAGCTGCTCGAGGTTCACCCTCACATCATCGCAATACTCGGGATCCGAAGGCACCCTTGGCAGCTTATACGGTCGGCTGACTGCTGCCTGCATGACGCTCAGTGTCAATCAATGACGTTCATCATTCCCGATACCAGCCGGGCGGCTCATGTTCCACAATGCAAGCGACGCCTGTGACCTGCCCCTTCTGGTTCTGCTACTTCACGTCCTCCCTTCTCGCTCGCGCGACCTTCGTCGTAGCCGCATGCCGCATTGGACAGCCTCCACCAGGGAGAACTCGCCTCAGCTAGGCAATCCATTAGGGAGTATGGCGGGTTTCAGACGTACCTGTTGGCCCCCGCGCTTGGAGCGCGATCGGGACCGGTGAGACCGCCGGCGGGCGGCACGGATGGCGGTTCGGTGGTGCCGCTCCCCTGCCGTGGGCCGGGCCCGGGTGGTGGGAGGCGGAGGGCCCCGCACCGGTTGGGGGTGGTGCGGGGCCCGGTCCGGGGTCGTCAGTCGGCGGTGCAGGTCACCTCGGGTGAGGCCGAGGAGCCGGAGCCGATGAAGCCCCAGGCTTCGACGGTCTGGCCGGCGGCGACGGTACCGTTCCAGCCGACGTCGGTGGCGGTGACCGACGAGCCCGAGGCGGTGACGTCGGCGTTCCAGTGGCTGCTGAGGCCTTGGCCGCCGGGCCAGGTCCAGTCGAGCCGCCAGCCGTCGAGGCCGCTGTCGCCAGCGGTGATCAGGACGTTGCCCTGCCAGCCGGAGCCCCAGTCGCCGGCCACCTCGATCCGGGCGGTGCAGTCGTCGCCCGCGGGCGGGGGGTCGGTGCCGTCGTCGGGCGGGTCGGAGCCGTCCGGCGGTTCGGTGGCTCCGGTGCGCGGGGTGATGTCCTGGGTGAAGACCTCTTGGACCTGCGCGGCCTCCTGGTCGAGGGTGGCGTTGTCGATCAGGTCCGACCGGTAGAGCGGCGCGGCCAGTTCATCGAGTGCGGTCTGGGCGTACCCGGAGTCGTACAGCTCGGATTTGAGCCGGAAGAACGTCTGCTCGTACAGTTCGCGGAACTGCGGTATCTCCAGTGCCCGTTCGACGCAGGGGCAGCCCCAGGTGAATCGCTGGTCGGGATCGGTCTGCGGCGGGGGGTCGACGGGGTCCGGCGGCGGCGGGTAGATCCCGTAGGCGAGGTTGTGGTCCCAGGCGACGACGGTCATCTTGCCGGTGCTCGGGGTGTATCGCAGGAAGCCGTTCTGGCCGGGGCCGTCGATGTCGTCCCAGTTGAGGATGAGGTCTTGGACGGCCAGGTAGCGGGCGAATTCCTCGGTTTCCATGCGGTCGTCGAGTTCGGCGGCGAATTCGGCGTCGGTGGCGTTGTTCATCCAGTCGAGGTAGTCCAGCAGCGGCTGCCATTCGCTCTCGTCGCCGCCTTTGGGTTCCCAGGCGCCGTCGTAGTCGTCGGGGTCGTCGCCGTAGTAGTCGAAGCCGCGGTCCCATTTCTTCTTGTAGAGGGTGCCGCCGTCCTTGCTGTCGGGGTCGCCGAAGTTCTCTTTGTCGAAGGTCTTGTCGAGTTCCTGGACGATCAGGCGCAGCACCGGTGGTTCGCCGTTGACGCTGAAGGCGGTCGGGAAGCTCTTGGTGGCGACCAGGTCGGCTCCTTCGAGCATGCGCAGGGAGACCGCTTCGTTGAGTGCCGATTCGGTTTCGTTGGATCGGACGACGATTCGCTTGTAGCCCTGGTAGTCCTGTTCGGTGTACTTGTCGAGGCGGATCAGCCAGGGCAGTGAGGACGGCGAGGAGTCGGTGCTCAAGCCCATGAGGCTGGATTGGCCTTTGAGTTTGATGCCGGCTCCGGGGATGGTCGTGCCGTCGATGGTGACGTCGGCGGTGATCCAGATCTTGTCTTCGGACTCGAGGTAGGCCTCGACCAGTTCGGTGAAGTCGGCGTCGTCGATCGAGACCTGGACGTCGTGGATCGTGCCGGAGTCCCAGAGCGGGAGGGTCTGGACCGGTTCGGGATGCTGGGCGGCGGCGGGGCTGCCTGCGAGGCCGATCGCGAGTGTGAGAGTCGCCGCGACGGCCGCGAGGGTCCGCGTGATGGGTCTCATGTGTGGCACCTCCATGGCCACGGAATCTGGTTCCGTTCTCTTTGGATGCCCGGAACGGTAGCAACGTCGTCTATGGAAAAACTATGGAAACGCTTGCCGACGCATAGGTTCCGCATAGCGCATTCATAGGTTGGGCTTCTATAAATCGCTGTATGGAAGCATTCGGATGGACAGGACTGGTCGCGGATCTGGCGCTCATCGCCGCCCTGGTGTTCGGCGTGTACTACCGGCGCCACCGCCGGCGCCACATGGTGGTGCCCTATATCGGGATCAACGTCGGCGTGTATGCGGTGGTGACCGCGCTGCTGGGTGCGGAGATAGGGATCGGGGTGGGCATCGGCCTGTTCGGGGTGCTGTCCATTATCCGCCTGCGGTCGGACGAGATCAGCCACGGCGACGTGTGCTACTACTTCGCCTCGCTCTCCATTGGACTGGTCTGCGGGATCCCGCTGGACCCGTTCTGGACCGGTCCGGCCCTCGGGCTGCTGGTGGTGGCGGTGATGGCCGTGATCGACCAGCCGGTGTGGCATCAGCGGTACCGCCAGCAGCGGGTGGTGCTGGAGCGGATCTACCCCTCGCGCCCGGAGCTGGAGGCGCGGCTGATCGAGCACCTGGGGGCCGAGTCGATCACGCGGATCGAGACGACGGTGACCGACCTGGTGCGGGATTCGCAGACGGTCGATGTGACCTATCGGGTCGCCGGGCCGCGGGACCGGTCTCTGCGGCGCCGTCCGGTCCTCGCACGCTGAGGTTGGGAGCGATTCACATGTTCGCGGGCCTCTCCCCCATCGGCCTGGGCGACCTGCTCGAGGCCGCCGAGCTCCAGACACGCGTCGACCGCAAGTACCTGGTCGACCGGGCCGACCTGGAGGCGCTGCTGGAGGCGCTGCGCGGCGAGCTGGCCGTGCTGGAGATCGACGCCGG
The DNA here is from genome assembly GCF_002798405.1 of Glycomyces xiaoerkulensis. GTDB lineage: Bacteria > Actinomycetota > Actinomycetes > Mycobacteriales > Micromonosporaceae > Glycomyces > Glycomyces xiaoerkulensis. Next base: position 70,137 of record NZ_PGGV01000007.1, read on the forward strand.
CCGCCGCTTCGACTACGAGTCGGTCTACTTCGACACCCCGGACCTGTCGAGCTACCTGTCCGCGGCCCGCTCGCGGCGCCGCCGGTTCAAGGTCCGCACCCGCACCTACCTCGATTCGGGCCGGTGCATGCTCGAGATCAAGACCCGTTCGGGCCGGGCCACGGTCAAGCGCCGGTTCGACTACGCCGCCGCCGACCGGCACCGGCTCACCGCCGAGGGCCGGCGGCGGATCGAGGCCTCCGGGCAGGTGCCGGTCGGCGCCGAGGCGCTGGAGCCGGTGCTGGTGACCCGGTACCTGCGGGCGACGGTCCTGCACGTGCCCTCGGGGGCGCGGCTGACCTGCGACACCGAGTTGGGGTTCGAGGACTTCGCCGGGCGGGTCGGGGCGATCAGTCCGGAGGTGGCCGTGGTCGAGGTGAAGAGTCCGGGCCGGTCGGTGCCGGTGGACCGCCGGCTGTGGGAGGCGGGGTACCGGCCGTGCTCGATCAGCAAGTACGGCACCGGCATGGCGTTTCTGCGTCCGGAGCTGCCGGCGAACAAGTGGAACCGGACGCTGCGGCGGCATTTCGGGTGGCGGCCGCAGCGTCCGGTTCCGGTGGCCGGTCAGCCGGGTCTGAGTACGTAGCCGACGCCGCGGACGGTGTGGATCATCGGCGCCGAGCGGTGGTCGAGTTTGCGGCGCAGGTAGGAGATGTAGAGCTCGACGATGCTGCTTCGGCCCCGGTAGTCGTAGCTCCAGACCTGCCGGAGGATCTGGGTCTTGCTGACCACGCGGCGGGGGTTGCGCATGAGGTAGCGCAGGAGCCGGAACTCGGTGTCGGTGAGGTGGACGGGTCGGCCGTCGCGGCTGACTTCGCGGGTGGTCTCGTCGAGTTCGAGGTCGCCGACGGTGAGTCGGGGCGGCGGGTCTTCGGTGCCGTTGGCGGTCCGTCGGAGGATGGATTTGAGGCGCAGCATGACTTCTTCGAGGTTGAACGGTTTGGCGACGCAGTCGTCGGCGCCGGCGGCGAGGCATCCGATGCGGTGCCCGGTGTCGTCGGTGTCGGCCAGGACCATCACCGGTAGGTCGGGGAACGCCGAGCGGATGCGGCCCAGGAGGGCCAGTCCGTCGATGTCGGGTAGGGACAGCTCGGTGACGACCAGGTGGGGCCGGTGGTCCCGCAGGTGGCCCAGGGTGGTTTCGCCGTCGGGGGCGGGGATGGCCTCCCAGCCTTCGAGTCGGCAGGCGGTCTCGAGGATGCCGCGGACGTTGGCGTCCGGGTCGGCGGTGAGGATCCTAGTGAGGGTGGAGTCGGATCCGTCCGGCCTTGGTGTCTTAAGGGTGAACTCCACGTGAACATTCTAAACCCGACATTCCTCATATATCCACATCTATCGATAGGAATTCGGTGTCGGCGGTGGTCCCGGGCCGAGTCCTTATCCGATTGCCGCCCACCGGGCCGGCCGGTAGAGTCCGCCCGGTGAGCCTCGAAGCCGACTCCCCCAGCCCGCCGCGGCCCGACGGCCTGGTCGAACTGCCGGCCGGATCGGTCACCGTCAGCGACCGGCGCACCCGCCGGTCGTGGCGGGTCGACCTGGCGCCGTTCGCCATCGCGCCCACGCCGGTGACCGAGGCCGACTGGGCCGAGGCCGCCGGCGGGACCGGTCGCGGCGCCTCGGACCTGCCGGTGGTCGAGGTCTCCTGGTTCGATGCGGTCCGGTACTGCAACGCCCGGTCCGAACGCGAGGGCCTGGACCCGGCCTACCGGATCGACGGCGATCGGGTGGACCGGCGGGCCGCCTCGGCCGGATACCGCCTGCCGACCGAGGCCGAGTGGGAGTACGCCTGCCGGGCCGGCACCGACCGGCCGCGCTACGGGCCGCTGGACGAAATCGGCTGGTACCGCGGCAACTCCGGCGAACGGATCCGGCCGGTCGGCCTCAAGCGGCCGAACCGGTGGGGCCTGTCGGACATGATCGGACTCGTGTGGGAGTGGTGCTGGGACCACTACGACCAGCAGGTGTACGGCGACTACCGGGTGCTGCGCGGCGGCGGCTGGTTCGACGAGCACTGGAGCTGCCGGGCCTCGGTGCGGCGCCGGACGATGCCCACCCTCCGGATCGACGATTTGGGGCTGCGGCCGGTCCGGAGCCTGGGCCCCGGTCAGGCGGCCGAGTAGACCACCAGCGCCACCGCCGCGAACTGGGCGGCGTAGGCGGCCACGGTGCAGGCGTGGAACACCTCGTGGAAGCCGAACCAGCGGGCGTTTGGGTCGGGCCGCTTGCGCGCGTAGACGACCCCGCCGGCGGTGTAGAGGACGCCGCCGGCGATGATCAGCGCCGTCGCGGCGGGGCCGGCGCCGGCGACCAGTTGCGGGATCACGAACACCGCCGCCCAGCCCAGCACGATGTACAGGCCGGTGTAGAGCGCGCGCGGCGCCCCGTGCCACAGCGTCCGGAAGGCGACTCCGGCGACCGCGCCGGTCCACACCGCCGCCAGCAGGCCGATGCGGGCCGCGCCCTCGAGCGCGAGCGCGGCCACCGGCGTGTAGGTGCCGGCGATGATCAGGTAGATGTTGGCGTGGTCGAGCCGTTTGAGGCGGGCGGTGGCCGCCGGGCTCAGGCGGGCGCGGTGGTAGAGCGCCGAGACGCCGAACAGGGCCGCCGAGGTGAGCACGTAGACCGCGGCGGTGGCCCGGGCGGCGAGGGTGGGGCCGGTGGCGACCAGGATCAGTCCGGCGACCAGGGCGGCCGGGAAGGCCGCCAGGTGCAGCCAGCCGCGCAGGCGCGGACGTGTGTCGAGCGCGGTGTCCATGCCTGAACGATACGCGACTTCGGTTACCGGCCGGTAGGGTCTTGGTGCGCAGTGCGACCGCGACCGCATCCGCCTCGGCGCGCGGTCGTAGGCGCGAATACGCCGCCGCGGCGATGCGCCCGCGGGCCGGCGGCCGCGACGGTGGGGCCATGAGACTCCCGCGCCCCGCCTACCGGCTGCTCATCATCGTCCACGTCGCCGCCTCGGTCGCCTGGCTCGGACTGAGCCTGTCGCTGCTGGTGCTCACCGCCACCGTCCTGGCCGCCGACCGGGCCCCGACCCAGTTCGCCGCCGGGCAGGCCGCCGCGATGCTCGCCGGCACCCTCGCCGTGCCGCTCGGAGCGACCGCCCTGGCCTCGGGGCTGGCGCTGTCGCTGGGGACCCGCTGGAGCCTGCGCTACCGGTGGGTGCTGGTCAAATTCGTCGCCACCGCCGCCGCGTTCGCGCTGACGCTGGTGCTGCTGCGCCCCGGACTGGCCGCGCTGGCCGCCGACCTCTCCCCCGACCGCCTGGTGGCGGTCGACGGCGACGCCGTCGCCGGGCCGATCGTGTCCTCGGCGATCTTCATCGGCGCGATCGCGCTGTCCTACCTCAAGCCGTGGGGAGCGCTCGGGCGGCCCCGGCCGACCGCGCGGCCTCGCGTGCCCGCTCGTAGTAGCCGATGAGCGCGTCGCCTTCGGCCTCCCAGGTGCGGCCGCGGACTTTGGCGCGGCCGCGCCGCCCCCACTGCCGCAGCAGCTCGCGCCGGCCGGCGAGGGCGGCGACCGCCTGGGCCAGGCGGTCGGGGTCGCCGGAGGGGAAGTGGGTGCCGTCGACGCCGGGGTCGACCAGTTCGGCCGCGCCGCCGGCGTCGACGGCCAGGACGGCGACCCCGGAGGCGTGGGCCTCCTGGATGGTCTGCCCGAACGTCTCGAACGGGCCGGTGTGGACGAACAGGTCCAGGGAGGCGTACAGGCGCGACAGTTCCGCGCCGTGGAGGTTGCCCAGGAACGCCGCCTGGGGCAGGTGCCGTTGGAGGGCCTTGCGGCGGGGCCCGTCGCCGGCGATCACCACTCGGACGCCGGGCAGTTCGGAGGCGGCCTTGAGCAGGTGGAGGTGCTTCTCGCGGGCCAGGCGGCCGACGTAGCCGACCAGGAGTTCGCCGTCGGGTGCGAGCGCGTCGTGGACCGACCGGTCGCGCCGGGCCGGGTCGAACCGGTCGGTGTCGACCCCGTGCGGGAGGACTTCGACACCGGCGATGCCTTGGGCGGCCAGGGACCGGGCGGTGCACCGGCTGAGGGCGAGGTTGACCGCCGCCTGGGAGTGGATGCGGCGCAGGCGCCGCCAGACGAGCTGTTCGAAGGCGGTCAGGTGGTAGGCGCGGGTGTAGGAGGGCAGGTCGGTCTGCCAGACCGCGACCGCGCCGACCCCGGCGGCGGTGGCCCAGTCGGCGGCGCGGCCGGTGTAGCCGAACGGGGAGGCCAGGTGGATCACGTCGGGCCGGTGGGCCTGGAGGGCTTCGTCGACCGCGCGGGTGGCCAGGCCGGCGCGGAAGTTGCGGTAGGCCGGGACCGGCAGGGATCGGACGTGGACGACCGGCCAGGGGGTCGGCGGGGCGTCGGCGGGGCCGGGAGAGGGGGCGATGACGACCGGTTCGTGTCCGCGGTCGTGGAGGTGCTCGGCGGTGCGGGCGACGGATCGGGCGACGCCGTTGACCTGCGGCGGGAACGACTCTGTGACGAGGGCGACCTTCATAGTCGCAGCGTATGGGGGCTGTGGGGCGCCGGGGCGAACCCGACGTGGCGGGGGCTTGAACCGGATCGGAATGTTCGCCTCCCGGGGTCGGTGTCACAGGCTAGCGGTAGGTGTTGGAGGATGCAGCCGTTGTCATTGGAAGGAGCCCCGTGATGTCACTGTCCAGTGCCGACATCGATCATCTGGAATCGGTGCTGGCCCAAGGCAAGAAACCGAGGGTGATGTTCACCGATGCGGCGGGGCAGGTGGCCGGCCGGTCGGGCAAGGTCGTGTCGGTGGCCTCGCCCCGCGAGGGCGATTTCGTCGAGGTCGCCTTCGGGTCCGACCAGTTGCCGTTCGCCCCCACCGAGCTGCGTCTGCCCGAGCGCGGCGAGGCCTCCCGCGCCAAGGCGCCGCGCCAGGGCGGCGGCCGGTCCCGGCAGCGGGCCCCGTCCGGGCCGGGGCTGCTGCCGGAGAGCCCCGAGCCCGCCAAGCCGGCCCCGCCGGCGCCGACCGAGAGGAAGCGAGTGACCGTGCCCGAGACGAATGCGAGCAAGCCCGAGCCGGCGCCGGCGCGCAAACGCGCGCCGCGGCAGCGCCGGGAGAAGCATCCGGAGCTGACGATCACGTTGACCTATGAGGACGGCCGGTGGGCGGTGTCGGCCGCCAAGGGCGCCCGCGCCACCGTCAAGGGCGTCGAGGTCGGGCATTCGGCGGCGCTGGCCATGTGCAAGGCCGCCGAGTCGGCCGAGGTCGACGAGGTGGTGACCGAGGTGGTCGAGAAGATCCGGGCCGAGGCCGCCGAGGAGGCCGAGGCGCTCCGCAAGCGGCTGGAGGCCGCCGAGGCCAAGCTGGCCGAGCTCGGCGAGTAGTTCACCGGCGGGCGTGCTTGATGTAGATCATCACCGCTTCGCGGGTGGTCTTGACTCCGAGGGTCGCTCGGGCCGCGGCGATGCGCCGGTTGGCCGTCCGCAGGGACACGAACTCGGCCTCGGCTGCGGCCGCGATCGTCGAGCCGGCGGCGAGCCGGTTGAGCAGGGCCCGCTGCTCGGGGTCGAGGTCGAGGCCGTCGTCGGGTTCGGGCCGGCCGGGGGTGTGGCCGAGCGGCCCGACCCGGCGCAGGTCGGCCGCCAGCGCGAGCGCGATGTCGCCGGCGGCGACGGCGACCACGCCGGCGCCGCGGGCGGCGGCCAGGACCGCCTGCGAGGCGGTGTGGTCGTCGGCGACGGTGCCGTGGGCGATCAGGCGGCGTTCGGCCAGGTCCCAGGTCGTCTCCAGCAGGGCGAACCCGCGGTGGGCCTTCCATCCGGCGGCGGTGCAGCGGCGCACGATCGCGTCGGCGTCGGCGCCGGCGGCCACCACGTGCAGCGGGGGCGTGTCGTTCATGCCTCACCGCCGTCGCCGTCGAGCAGGACGGCCGCTTCGGTGCGGGTGCGGGCGCCGAGTTTGCGCATGCCCGAGCGGATGTGGGTTTCGACCGTCTCGGCGGTGATGCCGAGGATTTCGGCGATGCGGCGGGAGGGGTGGCCGCCGGCGACGTGGCGGAGCACTTGGGTTTCGCGGTCGGTCAGGCCGCCGGTGCCGCGGGCGCTGCGCCGGTCGCGGCGGATGTCGTGGCGGCGGAGGGATCGTTTGGCGCGGCCGGCCAGGACGGTCAGGCCGTGGGTCTCGGCGACCCGTTCGGCCGCTTCGAGGGCGGCGATGGCTTGGTCGGGGCGGGCGCTGTGGGCGGCCAGGGCCAGCAGGCATCGGACTTGTTCGCGGGCGGACAGGCCGTCCCAGGCGTCGGCGGCGTCGGCGAACGCCTCGGCGCGGGCCGCGTCCCAGGCGGCCAGGGTGGTCTCGATCGGCCTCGGCCAGGCGGGATGGTCGGTGCCGGCCGGTTCGGTGCCGGTGTCGTAGGCGATCCAGCGGCCGGTGATGTGGGCCAGGCCGCCGACCAGGCCGCCGTCGCCTTCGGGCGGCTCGGGGTCGGGTTGGCCGTCGAGCCAGGCGGTCTCGTGTTCGAGCCAGTCGACCAGGGCCCCGAGCGCGGCCGGCGGGTCGGACAGGCGCGCCAGGCGCGCCCGGGCCGTCCCCAGTGCGCCGGTGTCGGCTTCGGCCAGGGCGATGGCGGCGATGATGAGCGTGTCGGCCACTGCCGGCAGGGTGTGGTCGGCCAGGGTCTGGGCGGTGGCGATGAGGTGGTCCAGGCCGGTGCCGGACAGGACCAGGCACCAGGCGGCGCCGGCCAGGAACCGGGTCTGCCAGGAGTAGGCGCCGGCTTCGGCGCAGCGGGCGGCGGCGTCGCGGGCGGCCGCCTCGGCCTCGAGGATGCGGGCGGCGTCGGCCAGGGCGATCACGCGGGCCCAGGCGCACCAGTGGGCGGTGGTCTGGTCGCCGGCGTCCCAGGCGAGCGCCTCGGCCGCCGCCAGCGCTTCGGGGTCGTCGCCGGCCAGGGCCGCGGCCAGTCCCGGGTGGTCCAGGGCGGGCCCGTGGGCGGCCCGCAGCCGCTCGGTCAGGGCCGGCCGGTCGGCCGGGTCGGCGGTGAGCAGCCGCAGCTGGTCGCGTTCGGGCCCGTCCGGGGCCGATTCGAGTGCCGCCGCCGCGGCGGCGGTGTCGCCGGTGGCCAGCAGTGCCCAGGCCCGCGCCAGGGCCGCTTCGGGGCCGTCGGCGCCTTCGAGGACGGTCACTGCGGCTCGGCCGCGGCCGGCCGCGAGTGCGGCGCGGGCGGCGTCCACGCGGTGGGCCGGGTCGGCCTCGGCCGCCAGCAGCAGCGCCTCGGCCCGCGCCGAAGGCCCGGTGGCGGCCTCGGCCGCCGCGACCGCTTCGGTCAGGGCCCGGTCGGTGTCGCCGGCGGCCAGGGCGTGCCGGGCCGATTCGGTGCCGGCGGTGGCCTCGGCCAGGCGGGTGTGCATCGCGGTCCGGGCCTCGCGGTCGAGCAGGCCGGCGGCGATCTCGGCCATCCAGGGGCTGGCCGGGCGCAGGTGCGCGCCGTCGGTGGCGGCCAGGCCGGTCTCGCGCAGGAGCGCCGCGCCCTCACCGAGCAGGCTCGGGTGGGCCGGGCGGCCCAGCAGTCCGAGCGCGGCCAGGGCGGTGCGGCCGGGCCGGGGCAGGTCGGCGATGGCCGCCGCCGCCGCGGCGGCCGGGTCGGCGACGGCTTCGAAGTCCGGTTCGGCGTCGGTCTCGCCGGCGCGGCGGGCCAGCGCCGTCAGTGCCAGGGGGTTGCGGCCGCCGCGGGCGCAGATGGCGGCCACCCGGTGTCCCGGCAGGGCCGGGGCCGCCGAGCGCACCAGGGCGGCCGCTTCGGCTTCGGACAGGTCGGGCACGTCGATGACCGTGGCCGCCTCCAGCAGCCGGTCGGCGGCGGCCGGGGCGAGCCGGTGGGGGGTGCGCAGGGCTGCGGCGACCGGGAGGCGCCGGGCCAGGATCGGCAGCACCGCCACCGTGGCCGCGTCGCACCATTGCAGGTCGTCGATCAGCAGGACGCCGCCGCGGGTCCGGGAGTAGACCGCTTCGGCCAGCAGCGCGAGGTCGTCGCCGGGCATGCGGGCGCGGGTGGCGCGCTCCAGGGCCAGCGCCGGCGTGCTCGAGAGCATCGCCAGTCCGCCGCCGGCGTGCACCGGCCGTTTCGAGGCCGACGCCAGTTGGGACAGCAGGTGGCTGCGGCCGCAGCCGGGCGGCCCGGTGAACACCGCCAGGCCGGTGCCGTCGGCCAGCGCCGCGGCGGCGGTCCGGATCGCCTCGTCTCGCGGCCCGGGCGCCGGTGGCGCCGGCGCGGCCGCATCGTCGGGCCGGGGCCGCTGCAGGCCTGGAGTGGGAGACGACGGGGCGGCCAAAATAGGGGCTCCTTACGCTCTGGCACGAATGGGGGAGGCGACGTTCGCCTGCTGGTTTGTATCGTCAATATCAGTCGACGATGCGCCGACGCCCTTCATGATATTGCGGAAGCTTCGATGCCGCAGACCGGCGTCGGCGCCACAGGGCACGAGATTCACCGGAAGGGGCGGACGCGCGAGGATGGTGGCAGGGCAACTCACCACGAGTGTGGCGGGCATGTGCGAGGACCTGACCGGCAAGGTCTCCGACTCCTCGCGCACGGTCGTCGAGGACGTGGCCGCCCGGCTGGCGCAGCCGCTGCGCGTGGCCGTGGCCGGCCGGCTCAAAGCCGGCAAGTCCACGCTGGTGAACGCGCTGATCGGCCGCCGGGTCGCCCCCACCGCCGCCGGCGAGTGCACCCGCGTGGTCACCCAGTTCCGGTACGGCCCGGCCGACCGGATCGACGTGATCGACCGGACCGGCGCGAAGCACCCGGTGCCGCTGGATGCGGGCGGCATGATCCCCACCAGCCTGCCGATCCCGGCCGACGACGCCCAACTGATCGACGTGCAGTTGTCCAGCGACCGGCTCCGCGACCTCACCGTGGTCGACACGCCCGGTCTCCAGTCGGTCAACACCGACATCTCCGACGCCGCCCGCCAGATGCTGAAGGCCCCCATCGCCGAGGACGTCGACGACGACTCCCGCGAGGCGGTCGCCGGCGCCGAGGCGATCATCTACGTGTTCACCCAGCAGGTCCGCGGCGACGACGTCGAAGCGCTCGAGGCGTTCGCCAACGCCTCCCAGCAGTTGTCGAGCTCGCCGATGAACTCCCTGGCGCTGTACAACAAGGTCGACAAGCTCGCCCCCGGGCCCGGGCAGGACCCGTGGCCGGTGGCCGGTCCGATCGCCGCCGACCAGGCCGGCGTCCTCAAACGCGCCGTGTGCGACGTGGTGCCGGTGGTCGGGCTCCTGGCCGAGACCGCCGAGGCCGGCCTGCTGACCGCCGCCGACTGCGAAGCCCTGCGCACCCTCGCCGGACTCGACGAGGAGAAGCGGGCCCTGATGCTCGCCAGCGCCGACCTGTTCACCTCCACCGACGGGCCGGTCGAGGTCGGGCAGCGGCGGCGGCTGCTGGAGCGGCTGGACCTGTACGGCATCCACTTCGCCCTCGCCCACCTCCAGACCAACCCGCACATCGCGACCGGTGAGCTGGTGCGGCTGCTGTTCGCCGCCTCCGGGTTCCCGCGGCTGCGCACCACCCTCCACCAGATCTTCGGGGTCCGCGCCGACGTCATCAAGGCCGGGTGGGCGCTGTCCCGGCTCGATGCCGCGGCCGCCTCCGGGCCGCCGGCCGACCGCGACCTGCTGCGCGGCGCGGTCGAGTCGGTCGTGGCCCGGCCCGAGTACCATCGGCTGCCGCTGCTGGAGGCGGCCGCGCAGGTCACCACCGGCCGGGTCCCCCTCCCCGAGCAGATGGAGGCCGAGGTCGCCCGCCTGGCGTTGACCGACGACGCCAACGTCGTGCTCGGCCTGGAGGAGGCGCCGCGCCCGCAGCAGCGGCGCGCCGCGATCGAGGCGGCCGCGCGCTGGCGGGCGTTCGCCAACGGCGGGGCCACACCGGCGCAGGCGCGGGTGGCGAACGTGGTGCATCGTGGATTCCATCTGCTGGCCCAACGCCTCGGCTGAGAACGACTAAGGAGAGCATTGTGACGATTCGACTCGGCGGGCCCCTGGTGGGGGCGCTGGTCGGCCTCGCCGCCGCCGGCCTGGGCGCCGTGTTCATCGCCGACGGGTTCGACTGGCGCACGCTGGCGGTCGCCGCCGGTGCGGTCGTGGTCGCCTCGGCGGCGGCCTTCGCTGCGAACCGGTCGATCACGCCCGCCCCGGCGCCCGGTACCGGCGCTCACTCCGGAGGCGTCCCGGTCGACCGTCCGGCCGACGGCGGCGCTCAGGCCGAGGCCGACCGGGCGGTGCTGGTCGAGGCGTGCATCTGGATGCGCGACCGCGCCACCTCCCCGGCGCTGGCCTCGCAGCTCGATCAGACGTTCCAGCGGGTGGGGGTGGCCGCGATCGACGCGACCGGGCAGCGGTTCGACCCGACCGCGCACGAGGCGGGCGCGACGGTGGCGGCGGCCAGCCCGTCCGAGGACGGCATCATCGCCCGCACCGAGACGCCCGGTTACTCCGACCGCGGCAAGCTGCTGCGCCACCCGGTGGTGACCGTCTACCGCGGGCAGGTGCGGGCATGAGCGCGGGCACCGAGACCAAGTCGAAGCCGGACCAGGCCCAGCAGATCGCGAAGCTGTGCGCCAAGGCCGCCAAGGCCGGGACGGCGTCGCTGCGGTCGGTCGACGCCAAGGCCGCCGCCGAGGTCGACGACGTCGCCCGCTGGCAGCCGGAGAAGCCGGTCGCGGTGGTGGTCGGCGAGACCAAGCGCGGCAAGTCGTCGCTGGTGAACGCCATGTTGGGCACGCCGGGTCTGTCGCCGGTGGCCGCGGAGGTCGCCACCAGCGCCTATCTGGAGTTCGCCCACGCCGAGGAGGCCAGCGTCCGGGCCTGGCAGCCCGGTGCGGCCGAGCCGATGCTGCTGGGTGTGGGGGACCTGCGCAACTGGGCCACCCGGTTGGGGACGCTGCCGGAGGGCATGGCCCCGCCGCGCCGCATGCTCGTGGGCCACCCGGCGCCGCTGCTCAAGCACCTGTCGGTCGTCGACACCCCGGGCACCGGCGGGCTCGACCCCGACCACGCCCAGATCGCACTCGAGGCCGTTTCCAGGGCCACGTGCCTGATCATGGTCACCGACGCCTCCTCCCCGATGGCCAAGACCGAACTGGACTTCCTGACCGAGGCGTCCAAGCGGGTCAACTTCGTGGTGTTCGCCCTGACCAAGACCGACACCTATCCGGGGTGGCGGACGGTGCTGGAGGAGAACCGGGCCCTGATCGAGGCCCACGCCCCCCGGTTTCGGCACGCCCCGCACTTCCCGGTCTCCCCGATGCTCGCCGAGCACGCCCTCAACTCCTCGGGTCCGACCCGCCAGGCGCTGGCGAAGGAGTCGGGCGTCGGCCGGCTCCAGCGGTCCATGGTGCGCGTCGCCTCCGCCGGCAAGGCGCTGGTGGCCGCCAACGTCGTCCGCGCCGCCCGCAGCGAATTCGCGCGCCTGGCCGCCTCGGCGCAGGCCGACATGAAGGCCTACGACCCCGACCCCGAGTCGGCCAACCGCCTCAAGGAGGAGAAGAAGCAGGTCATCGCCGCCAAGCGCGGTGAGACGAAGAAGGCGAACCTGGCGCTGCGGGTGGAGACCCAGCGGGCCAAGATCGAAGTGCAGGGCCGGGTCCGCACCCACCTGCAGCAGCTCGAGGAGGCCCTGCTCGACGAGATCGAGAAGGCCAACAAGTCGACGCTGGAGACCCTCCCGCAGCGGGTCGACATCGCCCTGCAGGCGATCGCCTCCCGGCTGTCGGGCGAACTCCACCAGCGGTTCGTGCTGCTGGCCGAACGCGTCCTGCGGCAGGTGTTCACCGAGGAGGAACTGCGGCAGGCGACCGGTTCGATCTCGGCCGGGCTGCGCGCGGCCGCCTCCGGCCGGGCCCGCCGCGACGCGGGCAACGACGGGGCGCTCCTGGTCGCCTCCAGCGCCGGGGTCGCCATGATGAGCGGCCGGGCCGTCACCGGCGGGGCCGCCATGGTGGGCCTGGGCGCGGTCAGCGGCATCGGCGCGGCGGCCCTGACCGCCTCCGGGCTCGGCGTCGGCGTCGCCGCGGCGGCGTTCCTGCTCTACCGCCGCAAGACCCAGGGCAACCGGCAGGCGGCCAAGCAGTGGGTCCAGCGCGTCATCGGCGAGGCCCGCGCCAACCTCAACGAAGAGGTCGGGTTCCGCTTCACCGAGGTCGAATTCGTGTTCAACTCCACCCTCGACGACGCCCTCGAGCGGCGCGGCGCCGAATACGACGCCCGCATCCAGGCGGCCGAATCGGCCGCCAAGGCCGACCAGGCCGCCCGCGCCAAGAAGAAGGAATCGCTCAAGAAACGCCGCGACTCCATGGCGCAGAAGGTGAAACAACTCGACGAGGTGCTGGCCAAAGCCAGGTCGCTCGTCCCAGGCGAGGAGGATGCCGATGGATGAGTTCGACCAGTTCCCCACCGGCGACGACCCCGGCGACGAAGGCGGCCCCTTCGACGACGCCGCCTTCGGCGACACACCGGAGCCCTCCTCCGAGTTCGACGCCCTCGACGGCCTCGACGATCCCGACCAGACCGGCCTGGACGAATTCGCCCTCACCGACACCGACGACACCGATGCCGGCGAGTTCAACACCGACCTGGACGACCGGCTCGACCTCGGGGCCGAACCCGACCAGCCGGCACCCGAGACCGACGAGACCGCCTACGGCGCCACCTACGAGCAGACCCTGGTCGACCAGGCCGACAACCCGCCCGCGTTCCCGCCCGAACTCGACCTCGACGCCCCCGAACCGATCGACGGCTACCCGTGGGTCGACCTCGACGTCCTCGGCACCACCGAAACCGAACCGTGGGTCAACCCCGAAGCCGACTCCATGTTCACCGAAACCGACCTCGACGACCCCGCCGCCGGAGCCCTGGCCCGCTTCTGGCAGCAGTGAACGCCGCCCCTGCCCCGGCTCGGCCGGACGCCCCTGGTCCCGGCCTCGAAACGTAAGCAGAACGTAAGCCCGCAGCAGCGGCCACCGCTCCCCCGCAGGTGGACCATGGAGAGGTGACCGAGCGAACCGACACCCACCCCGCGAGCGGACGCGCCTGGGCCGCCGCCGGCCTCCTCGCCGCCCTCTCCGGCCTCGCGGCCGGACACCTCCTCGCCGCCCTCACCGCTCCCCGCGCCGCCCCGCTCTCGGCCGTCAGCGACCTCATCATCAGCCTCGCCCCGGCCGGCTTCACCGACTGGGCCATCGACACCTTCGGCACCGCCGACAAACCCCTCCTCCAGGCCGGCATCATCGCCGCGCTCGCCGCCGCCGGAGCCGGAGCCGGCCTCACCTGGCGACACCGGCCCCGCACCGCCGCCGCCCTCATCGCCGCCCTGGCCGCGGTCGGCGCGCTCGCCGCCGCCACCCGACCCGGCCTCGGGCCCGCCGCCGCGGTCCCGGCGATCCTCGCCGCCGCCTGGACCGCCGCCGCCCTCCACTGGTGGGCCGGCCGCGGGCGGGCCGCGACCGTCACCGGCCGCCGCACCTTCCTCGCCCTCGCCGCCGGCGCCGGCCTGGCCGCCCTCGCCGGCGCCCTCATCGCCCGCCGCATCGGCCCCGGCTCGGTCGAATCCGACCGCGCCGCCCTCGACCTGCCCGAACCCGACATCGACGCGGCCGACCCCGGCCCCGCCGCCGACCTCGACGTGCGCGGCCTCGAACCCTGGCACACCCCCAACGACGACTTCTACCGCATCGACACCGCCATCACCGCCCCCACCGTCGAGGCCGACACCTGGCGGCTGCGCGTCCACGGCCGCGTCGGCCGCGAACACACCTACACCCTCGACGACCTGCTCGGCCGCGAACTGATCGAACGCGACCTCACCCTGTGCTGCGTGTCCAACCCCATCGGCGGCGACCTCGTCGGCAACGCCCGCTGGCTCGGCGTCTCCCTGCCCGACCTGCTGGCCGAATCCGACCCCGACCCCGAGGCCGACCAACTCGTCTCCCGCTCCGCCGACGGCTGGACCGCCGGCTCCCCCACCGCCGCCGTCTTCGACGGCCGCGACGCCCTGATCGCCATCGGCATGAACGGACAACCCCTCCCCCACGAACACGGGTGGCCGGCCCGGCTGGTCATCCCCGGCCTCTACGGCTACGTCTCGGCCACCAAATGGCTCACCGAACTCGAACTGACCACCTTCGACGCCTACGACGCCTACTGGATCGAACGCGGCTGGTCCCGCCCGGCACCGATCAAAACCGCCTCCCGCATCGACACCCCCCGCCGCGGCGCCCGACCCGGCACCGTCACCGTCGCCGGCGTCGCCTGGGCCCAGCAACGCGGCATCAGCGCCGTCCACCTCCGCATCGACGACGGCGAATGGACCGAATGCGAACTGTCCCAAGTCGCCACCGACGACACCTGGCGCCAATGGAAAACCGACTGGCAAGCCGCACCCGGACCGCACACCCTCACCGTCCGCGCCACCGACGGCGACGGCAACCCCCAGACCGAGGCGGTCACCGGCGTCAAACCCGACGGCGCCACCGGCCTCCACCAAGTCACCGTCGACGTCCAATGAAAATCTCCGACCGTGCGACACCACACCGGCGGCGTCGGCGGTAGATTGGCTCCCATACCGTCGACTGGCCGCGGCCGGCCCCGAGGCCGCGCCGCACCATCCCCGACCGACCGACCGGGAGCCGTGTGGTGAACGAACCAGACCACTACCGCATCCTCGGGGTGAGCCCGGAAGCCCCGCGAACCGAAATCCAAGCCGCCTACCGCCGGCGCCTCCGCGAGGCCCACCCCGACCGCGGCGGCACCGAAACGGCCTTCCACGAACTCCAAACCGCCTGGGAAACCCTCTCCGACCCCGCACTCCGCCGCGAATACGACCTCCTGCGGTTCGGCCGCCGCGCCGCCAGACGCTACGGCCGCGCCGCCGCCCGCCCCGCCCACCGCAAAGTCCGAAGCTGGAACGTCAAACCCCCGCCCCAAACCCCCAGCACCCCACACTCCACCGGCACCCTCGTCGCCGTCCCCTGGTACGCCCGACTGCGCCGCAAACGCGTCACCACCCGCCCCTCCCAATCGATCGAACTGTCCATATTCATGACCCTGTTCGTACTCTGGGGCACCGCCGGATACGCCTTCTGCGCCACCGCCATGGCCACCGACGCCCACATCGCCGTCCGCGCCCTCTCCATCCCACTCGCCCTCGCCTGGGGACTGACCGTCGTCGGCGGACTCCTCCGCCGCCGCAAAACCGACCACCACCCGCCACCGATCCCCAAAGCCCGCCTCGCCGCCGCCGGCGCCACCGCCACCGCCGCCGTCTGGCTGGCCGGACCCACCCAACCCCTCGGCTGGTGGCTCGGCCTCTACGCGCTGGCCGGCGCCGCGGTCATCTGGCCGGCCCGCCGCTCCCGCTGGGCGGCCGGACTGCGCCGCACCGTCGGGGCCGCCCTGCGCGAATACAACGCATTCGGACCGGCCGGATCGCGCCCCACCGCCGACCGCCGCACCGGCAAGCTCCTCCGCGAAATCCTCACCAACCTGCCCGCCTCGCGGCTGTTCGTCACCCTCCCGGTCGGCGGCCCCGGCCGCGCCTCCCACGCCATCGTCTGCGGCGACCGCGTGGCCCTACTGGCCCCGCCGGTCGGCCGCGGCGACGGCGAAGTCGACGCCGACGGCCTCGCCGACGCCGTCACCCACCTCCACCAATACCTCCCCCACGGACACGTCCACGGCTGGGTCCTGTGGCCGACCCTCCCCGAAGGCGGACCGGTCGAGACCCCCGCCCACATCGACCACGCCCCGGCCGAAACCGCCGCCGCCGACATCGGCCCCTGGCTGGCCGCGGGCGGCCTCTACTACGACCTGCCGATCCTGCAGGCCCTCCGAACCAAACTGGCCTCGGTCCCGGCCCAACGACCCGGCAACCCCACCCCCGCCGTCCAAACGTGACCGAGCACACCCGACCGCCGCGCCTCCAAGTGAGTACAGTGCAAGACAATGGAATCCACCCGCCGCGCCGACCGGGCCGTCGCCGACCGGCTGCGCCTGGCCGCGGCCCGCGAACCGCTCCCCGGCACCCCCCGCGGCACCACCGCCGCTGAACTGGCCGCCTCCATCAGCGCCGGATCGGCCCACCAAGCCCGGTTCCGCACCGAAATCGACGCCGCCGTCACCGGCACCGCCCTCGCCCTCGACGCCGCCCGACCCCACCCCGACCCCGACCGAATCTGGGAACACGCCGCCGCCGCCCACCCCGACCCCACCGTCTGGTTCGAACAAGCCGTCCTCCTCGGCCACCCCACCCACCCGCTCGCCCGCAGCCGCGGCACCCTCGACCCCGACCAGACCCGCGCCTACGCCCCCGAACACCGCCCCCGATTCGACCTCGGCCTCTACCAGGCCGGGCCCCTCCGCACCAGCCCCGACTGGCCCACCGGCCCCCTCCTGCCGGTCCACCCCTGGCAAGCCCACCGCCACCGACTCGACCCACCGGCCCGCACCTGGCCCGACACCGCGCCCCTGATGAGCCTGCGCACCGTCTCCACCGGCCGCCACCACATCAAATGCGCCGTCGACCTCCAACTGACCTCGGCGATCCGCCACGTCTCGGCCGCCGCCGCCCACAACGGACCCGCACTCGCCCCGCTCCTGACCGGCCCCGCCGACCGCTGCGGCATCACCGTCCTCAACGAACAGGCCGCCATCGCCACCGGAGGCGACCGGCCCCGACCCGAACTGGCCGCCATCATCCGACCGGCCCCCGCCACCCTCACCGGCGACCGCACCGTCCCGGTCGCAGCCCTGGCCGAACCATGCCCGGCCACCGGCCGCCCCATCGCCGCCGCCATCGCCGACCGCCCGCTCGACCAATGGTGGCCCGCCCTCGTCGACCACCTCCTGGCGCCCCTGCGCCTCTACGCCGCCACCGGCATCGCCCTCGAAGCCCACGGCCAGAACCTCCTGGTCGCCTTCCACGGCGACCGGCCCACCCGCCTGATCTACCGCGATCTCGGCAGCCTCCGCCTCCCACGCCGAAACCGGCCCGCCCTCCACGGCGACCTCCAAACCGACGACGAAGACGAACGCATCCGCAAACTCCTCGCCGCCCTCTTCCCCACCACCCTCACCGCCCTCGTCGACGCGCTCGCGACCTGGACCGGCACCGACCCCGCCCGATGGTGGCGCACCGTCGCCCGGGCCGCGGCCGAGGCCGCCGCCGGCTCCGCCCCCCTGCACCGGGCTGCCCTCAAAACCGACTGGCCGGTCAAAGCCACCACCGCCATGCGCCTGGCCGACCGGCCCACCACCGACCTGTGGACCCGGGTCGACAACCCCCTGGCGGACACGTGAACCTCACCGCCAAACTCCTCGCCGCCGCCTGGCGCGAAAACCTCGCCGACACCCGCACCCGCCGCCTCGAGGCCCCCTACACCGCCACCGAAGGCCCCTTCAACCAACTCACCATCACCGAACCACCCCACCAGACCCCCCTGGCACTACTGGAGACCATCCTCGGCGCACCGCCCCCCACCCACCTCGCCGCCGAAATCGCCAGCGCCGACCTCGGCGGCCGCATCGCCGAGGCCCGAGCGGCCGGACGCGCCCGACACCTCGCCGCCCTCGCCGCCCGCGCCGGCACCCCCACCCTCGCCGCCCTCATCGCCCGCTGCACCAAAGGCCCCGACACCACCGCCCGCCTCCTGGAAACCCTCGCCACCGACGGCCACCAACTCCACCCCTGCGCCCGCACCCGCCTGGGCTGGAGCAGCCACGACTGCACCCGCTACGACCTGGAGGCCGCACGCCCGATCGGCGTACGCCTCCTGGCCGACCCCACCCGGATGCTCTCGGGCTCCGGCACCGACCTGCGCGACCACCCCATGCTCGCCGGCCTCGACCTGCCCGACCCGGTCGTGCCCGTCCACCCCTGGCAACTCAAACACCGCATCCTGCCGGCCTACCGCGACCTGTTCGCCGACCACCGCCTCATCCTGCTCGACCACACCGTCCCCGCCTGGCCGACCGCCGCCATCCGCACCGTCACCGGCGCCCAGCGCCCCGGCTACCTCAAACTCGCCCTCGGCATCCACATCACCTCCAGCCGCCGCGACATCGCCCCGGCCACCGCCGCCCTCGCCCCCGCCCTGACGGCCGCGCTCGCCGATCTGATCGAAACCGACCCCGGCCATGCGGTCGCCGCCGACGAGGCCGGGGTATGGCTGCCCGGCACCAGGGACCTCACCGCGATCGCCCGCAGCGGCCTGGCCGAGGCGGCCCCGCCCGGAGCCGTCGTCGTCCCCGCCGTCGCGCTCACCGCCCGCTCACCGGTCACCGGCCTCAGCCTCGCGGCCGAATACGCGACCTGGTCGGGCGACCCCGAGGCCTGGATCCGCGACTACGCCGGCCTGGTGGCCCCGCCGGTGCTGCGCCTGGCCGCCCACCACGGGATCGGCCTCGAAGCCCACCTGCAGAACAGCCTGATCGCCTTCGACGGCCCGGCCCCGGTCCGGCTGATCACCCGCGACCTGGGCGGCGTCCGGCTGTGGCGCCCGGCCCTGCCGTTCGACGTCGAGGTGCCCGAGTCCAGCCCGGTGGCAGCGGCGAGTTGGGACCAGGTGCGCGCCAAGGTGGCCTATACGCTGTTCCAGAACCAACTGGCCGCCGTCGCCGACGTCCTGGCCCGCGACTGCGGCCTCGACGCCGGGCGCTTCTGGGCCGACCTGGCCGACCTGGTCGCCGGCCTCGACCTGCCGCGGGCCGACCGGGAGGCCTACCTCGGGCCGCGGATGCCGACCAAGGCGCTGCTGACCATGCGGCTGAGCCCCGGCGCCGAAGTCGAAACGTACGTGGACAACCCCCTGGCAGGGAGAGGCCGATGAACGAGGTCGCCGAACTCGCCCGCAGCCTGCCGTCCCCGGCATGCGCCTGGATCTACACCCCCGCCCGGCTGCGCGAACGCGCCGCCGCGCTGCGCCGGGCCCTGGCGCCCCACACCGTGCTGTACGCGATGAAGGCCTGCGCCAACCCCGCGGTCCTCGCCGCCGCGGTCGAGACCGTCGACGGCGTCGAATGCGCCTCCCGCGGCGAGCTGACCCTCGCCGAGGAGGCCGGCGCTGCCCGCCTGGCGTTCTCGGGCCCGGCCAAGACCGACCAGGACTGGCAGGCCGCGGCCGCGACCGAGACGCCCCTGTGCGTCCACGCCGAAAGCCTCGGCGAACTCAACGGCCTGGCCGCCGCCGGCTACCTCGGCCCGGTCGCCCTGCGCGTCAACCGCGGCCGCCCCGTGCCCGGCACCCACCGGATGACCGGCCCCGCCACCCCCTTCGGCATCGACCCCGACCAGGTGGCCGCCGCGGCTGCCCACGCCCGCGCCCTCGGCCTGGACGTGGCCGGCTTCCACCTCCACGCCGTCTCGGGCTGCCTCGACGCCGACGCCTACGCCGACCACGTCGCCGACGGCCTCGCCTGGTCGGCCCGCGCCGCCGACGAGGCCGGCATCGAGCTGCGGTACGTCAACGTCGGCGGCGGCCTGGGCGCCGACCCCCGCGGCGAGACGATCGACCTCGAACGCCTCGGCGAACGCATCGCCGGCATCGACACCGCCGGCGCCGAACTCGTCTTCGAACCCGGACGGTACCTGGCCGCCGACTCCGGCTGGTACCTCGCCGAGATCGTCGACCTCAAGACCGTCGCCGGGCAGGCGTTCGCGCTGGTGCGCGGCGGCACCCACCACTTCCGGCTGCCGGCGGCCTGGGGCTACTCGCACCCGTTCACCCTCGTGGCCGTCGACCACTGGCCCCACCCGTGGCCGCGCCCCCGCCTCCAGGAGGTCGACCTTCGGGTGTGCGGCGAGCTGTGCACGCCCCGCGACGTCCTCCACGCCGGCCGCCGCGTCGAGGCGGTGGCCGTGGGCGACCGGGTCCTGTTCGCCAACGCCGGCGCCTACGGCTGGGAGATCTCCCACGACCGCTTCCTGGCCCACCAGCGGCCGCTGCAGATCACCGTCGACGGCGCCTGAACCACCCCGACCCCGCAGGTTACCGCTCCCATCGGGCGCGGGCCGCGACCGGCACCGACCGAGCCTCGGACTACCATGAGCACTCCGCAGCCCAGCGGTACACCGCCGGCACCCGCGCACCGCCGGGCCGCCGCACCCGACAACCGAAGAGCCTCCTTTGATCCCCCTCCACCGAGGAGCAGCCATGCCCAACAAGCGTCACGCTCGCAAGCACCACCGTGATGCCACCCGGCTGGCCTCCGCCGGCAGCCTTCGGACCGCACTGACCGGATTCGGCCGCGCCGCCGCCGCATACCGCTCCTACCTCGAGGCACGAGGCGACGACACCGCCCGCGACGAACTGGCCGACCTCCTCGCCGAACAGGCCCGCGTCCACACCGCCCTCGGCGAGCACACCCGCACCGCCAAGGCCCTGACCGAGCGCCTCGAACACCTGCGGCAGCTCGAGGCCGACCGCGGCCGCATCGCCGCCACCGAACTCGACCTCGCCGACGCCTACCTCAGATCCGGACGCCTCCTGACCGCCACCACCTGCGCCGACGGCGCCGTCCGCGCCTACGACCATCGGGAAGCGACCGACCCGGCCGAGCCCGGCTTCAGCGAACTGGCCTGCGCCCTGTCGCGCAACGCCCGGATCCTCTGCCGAGCGGCCGACCCCGACCTGGCCGTCGGCGCGGCCGACCAGGCCGCCCGGATGCTGCTGGCGATCCCGGACCTGGGATCCGACCCGGCCCGCCCGGTCCACCTGCGGCAGGCGCTGGCGCTGGCGGTGGAGCTGCACGCCGCCGCGGGGCGGTCGTCGTTCGCTCAGGGCGCGGCCCGGCTGCTGGCCGAGCACTTCCCGTCCCAGGAGCCGCCCTGGCCGGCCGCCGATGCGGCCCGGCCGTTGACGCTGCGGTCGGCGCTGGCCTCGGCCGGGCGGCTGCGGGCCTTCAGCGATCCGAAGCTGGTCGACCGGCTGTGTCCGGATCCGGCCTCGCATTCGGCGCCGCCGGCGGTGTCGGCGCGCTGCGACCCGGGGCTGGCGCCGGTGGCGCTGCATGCGGTGCAGGGGGCGGTCGAGGCGCTCCGGGCTTCGCATCCGTCGATCGCCTGGCGGATGGCCACCGAGATCCATTATCTGCTGACGGCGGCCGACCGGCAGGGGGAGCGGAATCTGCGGTTGAACTTCCGCGACCACGGGCCGGTGTGGATGACGATGCTGCTGTGCCTGGCCGAGTCGGCCGCGCGGACCCCGGCCCTGGCGGCGGATCTGGCCTCGGTGCTGGCCGAACTGCTCGAGCGGCTGCGGTTGCGGCATGCGGCCGACGGGCACGGTCCGCTGGCGTCGGCGGCCGAGCGGTTCATCGACCGGTATCGGTCCGACCGGTGACCCGGTCGGCCGCGCTCGGTCCGTGGACGAGACGACGGCCGCCGGTGTCAGAGGTTGGCCTGTGCGTAGTGGTCCATGGCCGCTCGCAGGAAGCGGGCCAGACCGGCCGCTACCCGGTCGTAGGTGGCGGTGAAGGCCGGATCGTCGGTGTAGAGCTCGCCCAGGCCCCGGTAGGCCTCGGCGGTCGGTTCGGTGCCCCACAGGCGGGCGATGAACCGGTAGTGCTCGTCGGCGATGCGCTGGACCGCTTCGGCCTCGGGATCCTCGCCGGATGCGAGGAGCGCCCCGAGGCGCCGGTGGAGGTCCTCGAACCTGCCGGGGATGGCGGCCCGCTCGGTCGGCTCCATCTGCTTGATCGCCGCGTCGCCGGCGTCGACGGCTTCGTCGCCCCACCGGCGGCGCGCTTCGGCTTCGAATTCGGCCTGCTGTGCCGCGTCGAGGCCGTCGAACCAGGTTTCGGGGGCCATGGGGCCGCCTCCTTCGAGTTGTCGGATGGTGGCATCGACGGTGGCGGCGAGGCGGTCGATCCGGTCGCGCTCGGCCTGCAGGTGGTCGGCGTGGTGCCGCAGGGCGGCGACGGGGTCGAGCCCGCCGTCGAGGATGTCGCCGATGGTCTCCAGGCGCAGGCCGAGGCGGCGCAGCAGCAGGATCTGCTGGAGCCGAAGCAGTTCGGCCCGGCCGTAGCGGCGGATGCCGCCGTGGCCGGTCGCGGCCGGCTCCAGCAGTCCGACCGCGTCGTAGTGCCGCAGGGTGCGGGCGGTGACGCCGGCCAGTTTCGCCACTTCGGCAGTCGACCAGGTGCGCATCGGGTTCCCCTCTTGTCGATGTGCCTTCGAAGCTAGCGGCTGACGCTGCGTCAACGGCAACGAGGAAATCGTGCGGCACCGGTCACAACCGCCGGAGGTGATCTCGGGGTTCGCGGCTCGTCGTTCGGTAGGAGCCGGCGGCACCGGCGGAGCCGGAGCCACCTTTCGGCTCCGTCTCAGGCGGTGCCGGCGGCGGCTTTGCGGAAGTCGCGGTTCAACCGGCCGATGACGTCGAGGCCGATCTCCTTGGGGCACGCTGCGCTGCATTCGCCGGTGTTGGTGCAGCCGCCGAATCCGGCCCCGTCGTGGGCCTCGACCATGCCGAGCACGCGGGTGCTCCGCTCGGGCTGGCCCTGCGGCATCCGCGCCAGGTGGTCGACCTTGGCGGCCATGAACAGCATCCCGGACCCGTTCGGGCAGGCGGCCACGCACGCGCCGCAGCCGATGCAGGCGGCGGCGGCGAACGCGGCGTCGGCGTCGGCCTTGGGCACCGGGGCGGCGTGGGCGTCGGGGGCGGTGCCGGTGGGGGCCGAGATGTAGCCGCCGGCCTGGATGATCCGGTCGAACGCGGTCCGGTCGACCACGAGGTCCTTGACCACCGGGAAGGGGCCGGCCCGCCACGGCTCGATGTCGATGGTGTCGCCGTCGCTGAACTGGCGCATGTGCAGCTGACAGGTGGTGGTCGCCGCCTGGGGGCCGTGCGGCCGGCCGTCGATGACCAGCGAGCAGGCCCCGCAGATGCCTTCGCGGCAGTCGTGGTCGAACGCGACCGGGTCGGCGCCGTCGGCGATGAGGTGCTCGTTGAGCACGTCGAGCATCTCCAGGAACGAGGCGTCCTCGGAGACGCCGTCGATCTCGTAGGGCACCATCCGGCCGGCGGCCTCGGCGTCGGGCTGCCGCCAGATTCGCAGGCGTAGTTTCACTTGTAGCTCCGTTGGGTGGGCTTGACGTATTCGAAGGCGAGTTCCTCTTTGTGGAGCACCGGTGCTTCGGCGGCCCATTCCCAGGCCGCGACGTAGGAGAAGCGCTCGTCGTCGCGGGCGGCCTCGCCGTCGGCGGTCTGGGACTCGGCGCGGAAGTGGCCCCCGCACGATTCGGCGCGGTGCAGCGCGTCGATGCACATCAGCTCGGCGAGCTCGAAGAAGTCGGCCACGCGGCCGGCCTTCTCGAGCTGCTGGTTGAGTTCGGCGCCGGTGCCGGGCACCCTGACGCGCCGGTAGAACTCGTCCCTGAGGTCGGCGATGAGGCCGATGGCCTTGCGCAGGCCCTGGTCGGTGCGCTCCATGCCGCAGTACTCCCACATGATCCCGCCCAGTTCGCGGTGGAAGGAGTCGACGGTCCGGTCGCCGTCGTTGCCGAGGAAGAACGCCAGGCGCCGGTCGACTTCGGCGCGGGCGGCGGCCAGGTCCTCGTGGTCGTCGCTCACCTCCTCGAACGGGCCGTCGGCCAGGTAGTCGGAGATGGTGTTGGGCAGCACGAAGTACCCGTCGGACAACCCCTGCATCAGCGCCGAGGCCCCGAGCCGGTTGGCGCCGTGGTCGGAGAAGTTGGCCTCGCCGGCGACGAACAGGCCCGGGAGGTTCGACTGCAGGTCGTAGTCGACCCACAGCCCGCCCATGGTGTAATGCACCGCCGGGTAGATCCGCATGGGGCGCTCGTACGGGTTCTCGCCGGTGATCCGTTCGTACATGGTGAACAGGTTGCCGTACTTGGCCTCGACCGCGTCCTTGCCGAGGCGGTCGATCGCGGCCCCGAAGTCGAGGTAGACCCCGAGTCCGCCGGGGCCGACGCCACGGCCTTCGTCGCAGACGGCCTTGGCCGCCCGGGAGGCGATGTCGCGCGGCACCAGGTTCCCGAACGCCGGGTAGCGCCGCTCCAGGTAGTAATCGCGTTCGGCCTCGGGGACGTCACCGGGCGCGCGGTCGTCGCCGCGCCGGGCCGGCACCCAGACCCGGCCGTCGTTGCGCAGGCTCTCGCTCATCAGCGTCAGCTTCGACTGGTGGTCGCCCGACTGCGGGATGCAGGTGGGGTGGATCTGGGTGTAGCAGGGGTTGGCGAAGTAGGCGCCCTTGCGGTGGGCCCGCCAAGAGGCGGTGACGTTGCAGCCCTTGGCGTTGGTCGACAGGAAGAACACGTTGCCGTAGCCGCCGGTGGCCAGGACCACCGCGTCGGCGATCTCGGTGGTGACCTCGCCGGTGACCAGGTCGCGGACGACGATGCCGCGGGCGCGGCCGCCGGTCACGACCAGCTCGAGCATCTCGTGGCGGGTGTGCAGGTCGACCGCGCCGGCCGCGACCTGGCGCTCCAGGGCCTGGTAGGCGCCCAGCAGGAGCTGCTGCCCGGTCTGGCCGCGGGCGTAGAAGGTGCGCGAGACCTGCGCACCGCCGAACGACCGGTTGTCGAGCAGGCCGCCGTATTCGCGGGCGAAGGGGACCCCCTGGGCGACGCACTGGTCGATGATCTCGGTGGAGACCTCGGCCAGGCGGTGCACGTTCGACTCCCGGGACCGGAAGTCGCCGCCTTTGACCGTGTCGTAGAACAGCCGGTGGACGCTGTCGCCGTCGTTGCGGTAGTTCTTGGCGGCGTTGATCCCGCCCTGGGCGGCGATCGAGTGGGCGCGCCGGGGCGAGTCCTGGAAGCAGTAGTTGGCCACCCGGTAGCCCAGTTCGCCGAGGGTGGCGGCGGCCGAGGCGCCGGCCAGGCCGGTGCCGACGACGATGACGCGGAGTTTGCGCCGGTTGGCCGGGTTGACCAGGCGGCCGGAGAAGCGCCGCCGCTGCCAGCGTTCGCTGATCGGCCCGGCGGGGGCGGCGGTGTCGGCGATCGGGTCGCCGGTGCGGAAGTGCGCGTGGTCGGTCATGTCAACTCACCAGTCCGAACGAGACGGCCAGGGGGACGGCGGCGAATCCGGCCACGACGGTCACGGCCGTGACCAGGGCGGCGGCCCGCCAGCGGCGCCGCCACACCGCCGACGGCCCGGCGATGGTCTGGACGGCCGACCAGATGCCGTGCCGCAGGTGGAAGCCGAGCGCGACCAGCGCCGCCAGGTAGAACACGGTCACCGGCCAGCGTTCGGGCGCGAAGGTGGCCACCACCGCGCCGTAGGCGTCCGGGACGTCCTTGACCGGATTGACCGCCCGGAAGGTCAGGTCCAGCAGGTGCCAGACGACGAAGGCGGCGATCACGATCGCGCCCCACCGCATGGTGGCCGCCGCGTGGGCCGCCTCGCCGCGGGCGGCCTTGCGGGAGGCGTACTTGACCGGGCGGGCGCGGCTCGCGCGCCGGGTCAGCGCGACCGAGGAGGCGATGTGCGCGGCGGCGGCGGCGATCAGGCCCAGCCGCATCGCCCACAGCAGGCTCTCGCGGGGCAGCAGCGGCTCGCCGAAGGTGCGCAGGCCCTCGGCGTACTCGTTCATCCGCTCCGGGCCCTCGAAGACGTGGAGGTTGCCGGCCATGTGCGCGACGATGAAGCCGACCAGGGCGATCCCGGAGACGGCCATGATGATCTTCAGGCCGATCGAGGAGCGCCACCGGGGTGCATGGCCGGCCCCGGCCGCCGGGCCGGAGGCGGCCGGGCGCGATCTGAGTTCGGTAGACACGGCCTCAAGCTAGAGGCGACCCTCGTCACGAGTCCAATTCATGGACGCGGCACTTTGCATGCCGATAGGTTATGAAGGTGCGTCCGCAGCAGCTCCAGGCGTTCCTCGCCGTCGCCGAAACCCGTCATTTCACGCAGGCGGCCGAAAACCTCGGTGTGACGCAACCGTCACTGAGCAAACGGATCGGCTCGCTCGAATCCGAACTGGGCGCGGCCGTCCTCACCCGCTCCCGCGGCCGCATCGAGCTGACCGACGTCGGCCACACGCTCCTGGGCCACGCCCGCCGCATCACCGCCGCCCACGAAGCCGCCCGCGCCGACATCGACGACGTCCTGGCCGTCCGGGCCGGCCGCCTCCGCCTCGGGGCGACCCCCAGCCTGTGCTCCTGGCTGATCGCCCCGCTCCTGGTCCGCTACCGCGAAACCCATCCGGGGGTCACCGTCGCCCTCACCGAGGGCGGCTCGGTGCAGCTCACCGAACGCCTCGCCGCCGGCGACCTCGACCTCGCCTTCACCATCGGCGACGTCGCCGCCGAGACCGGCCTGGCCGTCCGGCCCCTGCTGGCCGAGGCGCTCGTGGTGGCCTCCGCCGCCGACCTGCCGCCCCTGACCGACCGCGACCACCTCCACCTCGCCCAGGTGCGCGAGCAGCCGTTCGTCCTCCCCGCACACGGCTACGACCTGCGCCACCTCACCATCGCCACCTGCGAGGCCGCCGGGTTCACCCCCGCCAGCGCCGTCGACGGCGGCGCCACCGACGCCGTCGCCAGCCTCGTCGCCGCCGGCCTCGGCATCGCCCTGCTGCCGGCCATGATTGCCGCCGACGCGCCCGGCCTGCGCGCCGCACCCATCGCCCCGCCCGGCGCCAGCCGCACCATCGCGCTCGCCGCCCGCGCCGACACCCCGCTCACCAGGGCCGCCGACGCGTTCGCCGCCAGTCTCGAGGCCCACCTGACCGACCTGCACGCCTGGGGGCGCCTGCCCGAGGGCATGCGGGCGCTTTAGAGCCAGTCCCGGTCGAACATCGCCGCCGTCTGCCGCGCCGACGGCGTGCCGGCGTCCGGATCGGCCCCCGCCTCCAGCAGTGCCGCCGCCACCGCTCCGAAGTCCTTGAACACCGCCCCGGCCAGCGGCGACTGGTCCCGGTCGTTGCGCCGGTCCACATCGGCGCCGGCCCCGATCAGCGCCCGGACGGTGTCGGCGTGGCCGTGGTAGGCCGCCAGCATCAGCAGCGAATCGCCCGACCCGTTCACCAGGTCCACCGGCAGGCCGGCCTCCACGAACCGCATCAGCCGCTCGGTCCGCCCGGTCCGGGCCAGGTCGAAGGCCGCCTCGGCGATCTGCCGGAAATCCTCTTCATCGCTCACGCCAGACAGCTTGACACACCGCCGAGGGGGCCGCCGGTGCGTCGCCGTACTCGCCGTTACCCGACACCCGGGCGTCAGGAAGGCGCTGTCCTGCGGTTTCACCCTCCAGGATGTCGGGTGGGGTATTGACATCGCTACGAGTGCTGGCAAAGATGGAGGCTCCGGTGCGCCCGGCGAGCAGCCGGCACTCGATCGCGGACGCGCCGTCACGGTGGGACACAACATGGTGAGGACTCGCGTATGAACGAGCCGAAGATTCTGGGTCAATTCCAACTAGAGCACCGCACCATCCAAGTCAGCGGCGACGCCGGCGGCGGGACCGTATGGCTCCAACGCGTCCATCCCGATCCGCCCATGGCGCTCGGATGCGTCGTCGAACTCGGCTCCCCGACCCCCCGGCTGCGCCTCTACCGGGCCGAATGGTCCGACACGATCCGGGACGAAGCCAAAGAACGCACCATAGCGGTCTGGAAAACCGCCCGCACGACCGGATGAACAGGCTGGGCCGCGCCCCGCTAGGCGGCGCGGCCCAGCGCCCGCAGCACCCCCGACGCCTTCGCCTCCGCCTCGGCCACCTCCGCGGCCGGCTCGGAACGCCACGTGATGCCGCCCCCGGCCCACACGTGCACCCGGCGCGCATCGACCGCCACCGTGCGGATCGTCAGCCCCAGACCCAGCCGCCCGCCCGAGAAGAACCCCAGCGCCCCCATCGCCGGACCCCGCCCCACCGGCTCCAGCCGACCGACCAGGTCGAGCATCGCCAGCTTCGGGGTGCCGGTCACCGACCCCGGCGGGCACATCGCCCGCAGCACCGCCGCCAGATCCAGCCCGGCCGCCACCCGGGCGGTCACCGTCGACTCCGCCTGCCACAGATCGGCCCAGCGCCGCACCGTGAACAGCCCCTCGACCGCCACCGAACCCGGCACCGCCACCCGCGCCAGGTCATTGCGCTCCAGATCCACGATCATCACATGCTCGGCGCGCTCCTTGACCGACCCCACCAGCGCCGCCCGCCCGGCCGCCCCGGCCGGAGCGGTGCCCTTGATCGGGAACGTGGAAGCCCGGCCCTCCTCCAGACGCAGGAAGCACTCCGGCGAACCCGAGGCGACCATCCAGTCCTCCCCGGCGACCACCCCGCCCCAGGCGGCACCCTCCACCGCGCCCAGCGCCGCCGCGGCCGCACCCGGATCGCCGGCCCAAGCCGCCGACCGGTGCCCGACCACGCACGCCTGATACACATCACCGCGCCCGATCGCCTCCTGCACCGCCGCGACCGCCTTGGCATGATCGGCCTCGCTCCACGACCGCCGCCACGGCCCGGCGGCGAACCCGCCCCCGACCGACCGGGCACGCCGCTCCCCGTGCGCATAGGCGATCAGCGCCACATCCGGCACCGCCGGCACCGGCGAAGGCGCCCCCGTCTCGGCCCCGACCATCGCCGCCCCGGCCGCCGCCGAGACCATCACCGCCACCCCGCACACCGAACCGTCCGCACCCGTATGCGGACGATCGAAACGCTCGCAGAAATCGGCCACCAACCGGGCCGGATCCCCGCCCTCGCCGAGCCGCCACTCGCACCGCTCGATCTCGACCAGGCGGTCCCGGCAGTCCTCGGCCACACCCGGAGGAGCACTGCGCACCGTCGAGAAGCTCGCCATACCCCAAGTGTGAGCGCCACTCAAGCCCCTGGGTATCGGCACCGCCCACCCGAGTGCCGCAATTCACCAGCCGCTAACGCAGCACCTCCACCAGATCCTCCGACACCGCCGCCTCGATGTACGAACCCCCCGTGGCCTCGGCGATCGCCGACAGATTGCCCGCATCGGCCGACCCGAACCCCACCGTGTGCACCCGCACCGACCCCGGCCGCTCCGCCAGCGTCTCGGCCGTCTCCTCGATCGTCGGCGCACTGACCGTATCGACACCGCCATTGGTCAGCACCACCACCGCATACTCACCGCCACCGTCACCGGCCCGCTCACTCATGAACTCGTGCGCATCCATCACCGTGTCGAACAGCGGCGAACCCCCCGGATACAGCGAATTCTGCGACAACGCCCAGAGCTGATCCTCCAACCCGACCCGCTCATCACCCGACAACTCGGCCGGCTCGACCACCTCCCGCCAATGGTCCTCCGAACCGGCACCGACCCCGAACTCCCACAACCCCACCCGGGCCGAGTCCTCGAACTCGTACAACAACGACACCGCCGCCCGGATCGCCGCATCACCGGCCGAAACCGACTCACCGCCGTACTCCACCGACTCCGACCCGACCGACGCCGACCGGTCCACCACCATCAGCACATGCAGATCCCGCCGCATCGACCGCCACTGCCACACCGCCTCCCGCACCGTCTCACCGGTGATCGCCCCCGCCGACGACACCCCCGGCTCCACCGGCGAAATCCCCGCACCCTCGAACTGAGACAACGCCTCCGAAGACTGCAGATACTCCCCGAACATCCGCGCGATCGACGCATCACTGGCCGACACCCAACCGGCCCCGTCCAACACCAGATACGGATACACCGCATCCAACTCCGCACCACCCGGCGTCACCGGCACGAACTGGAAATCCAGATCCGAAGACGCATTCACAGCCTCCACCTGGTAATCCAACGCCGTATACACATCGGCGAACCCCAACGGATCATCCGAATCCAGCGCCTCCGAAAACAACTGCCGGGCACTGTCACCCCACCGACCCGCATCGACCGCCGCACCGTACCGCCGCATCGCCTCCCCATCGACCCCGCCGGCACCGTCGCTGACCGCATTCAACATCGCCTGCAACCCCTCGGTCGACGCACGCGGATCCGCACCCGCCAACGTCACCGAACCGGCCTCGGCCGCCTCCAACACCTCAGACCACGACGGCGGCTGACCACCCAGCCAACCCAACTCCGCAGCCGTCGGCTCCGGCACCGCCAACACCGACTTCGACTCCCCCAGCACCACCGGCTCCGACGAGAAATAATCCGCCGTCACCTCCGTGCCCGACACCCACTCCGGCCACACATCCGAATCCGGCACCCACGCAATCGGCAACGGCCCCACCGACACCGTGCTCCAATCTCCCGTCAGGTTCTGCGACGCCTCCACCGCCCCGACCGGGTTCACCTCCACCCCCACGCACTGACCGTCCAGCTCCGGATTCCCCCGCTCCCACTCCAGCGCCAAATCCTCCAACGTCCCCGCGATATTCTCAGCCGCCGCCACCGACACCCGATGCGTATCCCCACCGCAGCCGGCACGCAACAACAGCACGAAACCAGTGGTCAACCCCGAGGCCACCAACACGCACACCAACGTGATCACGATCCACGGCGCCACCGGCAACCGCGACCCGCCTCTCTTCCGCCGCCGACCGGTACGGTGCGACTTCACTGCACGCGTGTGCCCGAAAACCATCACTCACTCCTGGGGGAACTGTCGCCAGCCAGTGTAGAACCACCCGACAGACCCAGCCCCACCCCGGCCGAACGGCTCCTCAACCCCCGTACGACCCGACCGGCGGACACGTACACGCCAAGTGACGATCACCCCACGCATTATCCACCCGCCCCACCGGCGGCCAATACTTCGAACCCACCACACCAGCAGGCCACGCCGCCACCGACCGCCCATAAGGCCGACCCCACTCCTCGGCCGACACCACCGCCGCCGTATGCGGCGCCCCCCGCAACACCGAATCCTCAAGCGCCACCGCACCCGACGCCACCGCATCGATCTCGCCCCGAATAGCGATCATCGCCCCACAGAACCGATCCAACTCCCCCAAACCCTCCGACTCGGTCGGCTCCACCATCAACGTCCCCGCCACCGGAAACGACATCGTCGGCGCATGAAACCCGAAATCGATCAACCGCTTCGCCACATCCTCCACCGTCACCCCCGTCTCCCGCGACAACCCCCGAAAATCCAAAATGCACTCATGCGCCACCAGGCCATGCTCCCCCGCATACAACACCGGAAACACCCCCCGCAACCGCGAAGCCACATAATTCGCCGCCAACACCGCCGACGACGTCGCCGCACGCACCCCCTCGGCACCCATCATCCGCAAAAACATCCACGGAATCTGCAAGATCCCCGCCGAACCCCACCGGGCCTGCGACACCGGCCCCACCGGACCCGACTCCCCCGCCAGCGGATCCGACGGCAAATACGGCACCAAATGCCCCGCCACCGCCACCGGCCCCACCCCGGGACCACCACCGCCATGCGGAATACAGAACGTCTTATGCAGATTCAGATGCGACACATCCGCCCCGAACCGCCCCGGCTTCGCCCAACCCAGCAGCGCATTCAGATTCGCCCCATCCACATACACCTGACCACCCGCATCATGGACCCGCCCACAGACCTCCACAATCGACGACTCATACACCCCGTGCGTCGACGGATACGTCACCATCAGCGCCGCCAGCGAACCACCGAGCTCACCGATCCGCTCCTCCAAATCCGCCACATCCACATTCCCCGCCTCATCACAGGCCACCACCACCACACGCATACCCGCCAGCACCGCCGACGCCGCATTCGTCCCATGCGCGCTGGCCGGGATCAGGCACACGTCGCGCTCCCCTTCGCCGCGGGCCTCATGCCACGCCTTGATCGCCAGCAGCCCGGCCAGCTCGCCCTGGGAGCCGGCGTTGGGCTGGACACTGACCGCGGCGTAACCGCACGCGTCGGCCAGCCAGCCTTCGAGCTGGTCGATCAGGCGCCGCCACCCCTCGGTCTGCGACTCCGGCGCCAGCGGGTGGACGTCGGCGAACTCGGGCCAACTGATCGGCTCCATCTCGGCGGCGGCGTTGAGCTTCATGGTGCACGACCCCAGCGGGATCATGCCGCGGTCGAGCCCGTAGTCGGCATCGGCCAGCCGCTTGAGATACCGCATCATGGCCGTCTCGGAGCGGTGCGAGGAGAACACCGGGTGGGTCAGGTAGGGGCTCTCGCGGCGCAGCCGGTCCGGGACCGCCGGTTCGGCCGCCCCGAGCAGCCGGGCGCCGAACGCCTCGCACACGATCCGCAGGTCGGACTCGCCGGTGGTCTCGTCGCAGGCGACCGCCACGTGGTCGGCGTCGACGCGGCGCAGATTGATCCCGCAGGCCGCCGCCGACGCGACCACGGTGTCGGCACGCCCGGGAGTCGCGGCCACGACGGTGTCGAAGACCGCCTCCCGGACGATCCCGATCCCGGCGCCCCGCAGCGAGGCCGCCAGGCGGGCGGCGGCCGAGGCGGTGCCCTCGGCGATCCGCCGCAGTCCGTCCGGACCGTGCCAGACCGCGTACGAGGAGGCGAGGACGGCCGGAAGCACCTGCGCGGTGCAGATATTGCTGGTGGCCCTCTCGCGGCGGATGTGCTGCTCCCGCGTCTGGAGCGCCAGGCGCAGCGCCGGGGCGCCGCTCGCGTCCCGGGAGACCCCCACCAGCCGGCCCGGCAGCCCGCGCTTGAGGTCCTCGCGCACCGACATGTAGCCGGCGTGCGGCCCGCCGAAGCCCATCGGCACGCCGAACCGCTGGGTCGACCCCACCGCGATGTCGGCCCCGAACTCCCCCGGCGGCCTCAGCAGCGCCAGTGCCAGCAGGTCGGCCGCGACCGCGACCGTCGCGCCCCGCTCCCGGGCGGCGTCGGCGACCGCGCTCCAGTCGCGGAGCTCGCCGTCCGCGCCCGGGTACTGCAGCAGCAGCCCGAACATCGCCTCGGGCAGCGCGTCCGGGTCGGCGCAGTCGGCCTCCACCAGCTCGATCCCGACCGGCTCGGCGCGGGTCGCCAGGACAGCCTTGGTCTGGGGCAGGACGCGGCGGTCGACCACGAACACCTCTGAGGGCGGTCCCGCCGAGGGCCGCCGGCGCCGGGCGGCGGTGCGCCGGGCCAGCAGCATCGCTTCGGCGGCGGCGGTGGCCTCGTCCAGCAGGCTCGCGCCCGCCACCGGCAGCCCGGTCAGGTCGGCGACCATCGTCTGGAAGTTCAGCAGGGCCTCCAGGCGGCCCTGGCTGATCTCGGCCTGGTAGGGCGTGTAAGCGGTGTACCAGGAGGGGTTCTCCAGGACGTTGCGCCGGATGACCGCCGGGGTGTGGGTGCCGTGGTAGCCCAGGCCGATCATCGACCGCATCGGGCGGTTGCGTGCGGCCAGGGCGCGCAGCTCGGCCTGCGCCTCGGCCTCCGAGGCGGCCTGCGGGAGGTGGAGTCCGTCGTCGGAGCGGATCAGGTCGGGCATGCAGGCGTCCATGAGCGCCTCGACGCTGGGGTAGCCGACGGCCTTGAGCATGGCGTCGCGGTCGGCGGTGCTGGTGCCGATGTGGCGCTCGGAGAAAGATGACGGGTACACGAAGACGACCTCCGGTGACAGTGCTGCGTTGGCGTCCCCTCATCTGTCACCGGCGCTGCGGCGCGGCTTCAGAGCGGCCATATCCGGGCGGTCCTGGTACCTGAGAGCTTCGGAGAGGGACTTGCCCCTTCGGTGCCGCGTGCCTGCGCTTCGGCGAGCGTCAGCCCGGCTGCGGTCTCTCCCGTCCGGTTTTCCGGCTCTGCGCACATCGTATGTCAGGATGCGGTGCGTCGTCGATCGGGCACGGGGCCGCCTCCGGCGCGCCCGGTCCCGTGGGCCTGCTCGGGCGGGTGGAGCCGGGTGGGCGCGGTGATCGGCGCCTCCCCGGGGAGGGTGGCCAGGCGGCCCATGACCTCGGTGACGGTCGAACGGACGGCGATGCCGAAGACGCCCTGGCCGCCGCGCAGCAGGTCGATGACCTCGCCGGCCGACCGGCACTCGTAGACGGTGGATCCGTCGGACATGAGCGTGATCTCGGCCAGGTCCTTCACGCCGCGGCGGCGCAGTGCATTGACGGCCTTGCGGATGTTCCGCAGGGAGACGCCGGCGTCCAGCAGGCGCTTGATGACCTTCAGGACGATGATGTCGCGGAAGGAGTAGAGCCGGTTCGATCCCGAACCGGCCGCGGGGCGCACGCTCGGTTCGACCAGTCCGGTGCGGGCCCAGTAGTCGAGCTGCCGATAGGAGATGCCGACCACCCGGCAGGCGGCGGTGCCGCGCCAGCCGCGGATCTGCGAGAGGGGCACCTGGTTCCGGCCGATCGATTCACTGTGGGCATCCATCGCGTCCTCCGCACGCCAACTGGGCTCTTCGAAGGAGCGTAACGCCCGAACACAGCACAATGGGCCGAACCAGAATATTGCTCGACCGGTCGGCGGGGGGTGCGGCTCAGTGGTGTTCGTCGAAGTCCTCGGGCGAGACCTCCTCGAGGAATTCCCGGAACTTCTCCACCTCGTCCTCCTGAGTGTCGGGCAGGACCACACCCGCCTCGTCGAGGACCTCCTCGGCGCACCAGATCGGGGCGTCGGCCCGCAGCGCGAGCGCGATCGCGTCCGAGGAGCGCGAGGGGACGCGGGTCTTGTCGTTCAGCAGCAGTTCGGCGAAGTAGATCGTGTCGCGGAGTTCGATGATCTCCACGGCCGTGAGCGTCGCCTCGAGCGCCTTGAGGATGTCGCGCATCAGGTCGTGGGTGAGCGGGCGGGACAGTTGGACGTCCTGCTGCTGGTAGGCGATCGCCGCCGCCTCGACCGTGCCGATCCAGATCGGCAGGTAGCGGTTGCCGTCGTTCTCTTTGAGCAGGACTACCGGTTGGTTGCTCGGGAGTTCCACGCGGACCCCGACTACGGTCATCATCCGCACCTGTTCGCCTCCAACGGGTGCCTCGTCGCCGACCGGACCCGTGCCGGGTGTCGCCGCACGGGCCCCATGTCTCTCAGCCTACTCGCATAACATTCGATGTGAACCGAGCGGACGGCATCGGACCTCGGGGATCAGGCCGCGGCCGGCTTCGGGCCGCTGATGAAGACCAGGCGGAACTTGCCGATCTGCACCTCGTCGCCGTTGCCGAGCGTGGCCGTCTCCACGCGTTCACGGTTGACATAGGTGCCGTTGAGGCTGCCGACGTCGCGGACGGTGAATCCGGGGGTGTCGCGGTGGAATTCGGCGTGGCGCCGGGATACGGTCACGTCGTCGAGGAAGATGTCGGAGTCGGGATGCCGGCCCGACGTGGTCACTTCCGTGTTCAGCAGGAAGCGGGCGCCGGCGTTCGGTCCACGGCGGACTACCAGCAGCGCGGTTCCCGCCGGCAGCGAATCTGCCAGCCGAGCAGAGTTCAGCTCCGCGTCGACCTCGCCACTCTCCTGCAGAGCGGAGAGGTTCATCGTGGCCGTCACATCCGGCGGAGGGAACTCGTCATTCGAACGCGTCATGGATTGCCACCTTCTACAAGTCTGGACCCTCTGGTCACTCCGTAAGCTTCGCATACGCGCCAGCGTCGAGCAAAGCAGCGAGCGAGCCCGAATCCTCGACTTCGATGTCGAACATCCAGCCCGCCTGATAGGGGTCGCTGTTCACCAATTCCGGGGATTCCGACAGTTCGTCATTACATGTCAGGATCTTACCGGTGACAGGAGCGTACACGTCGGAGACGCTCTTGGTCGATTCGACTTCGCCGATCACGTCCCCGGACCGCACCTCGGCGCCGGCCTCCGGGAGCTGCACGAAGACCACGTCGCCGAGCGAGTTCTGGGCGAAGTCGGTGATGCCGACGCGGACGGTGCCGCCCTCGCGCTGCTCGATCCACTCGTGTTCGGCGGTGTAGCGCAACTGCTCCGGAATCACCTGGTGCTCCCCTCTGAGAAGGCCGCCGAGCGGCGGGCCGGACGCACATGACCGTATCGCTCACCCGGATGCGGCCGTCGGCGGGTCCGCTTCAGGGTGATCATGCCAATCTAGCCGGTGGCGTTGCCACGCTTCGGGAGCCTCGCCGTGTCAGGCGGCCGCGCGGGCGCGGGCGCGCCCGGAGCGGAGCAGGCCGCCGGCCTGGCGGAGGTAGACGAACGCGGCCAGCCAGTACAGGCCCAGGCCCCACCAGGCGAGGGCCCAGCCCAGCGGGGCGGCCCAGGTGGTGGCGTCGTCGCCCAGGCCGGCGACGACCAGCACCGGGAACGACATGAACACCACGGTGGTCGCGCACTTGCCGAGGAAGTGGACCTGCGGCGGGGCGTAGCCGTACCAGCGCAGGAGCACGACCAGGCTGACCAGGACGGTCTCGCGGGCGAGGACCGCGATGGTGAACAGCCACGGCAGCAGGCCCATGAAGGTCAGGGCGAGCAGCGCGGTGAGGATGTAGAGCCGGTCGACCAGCGGGTCGAGCAGGCGGCCGAGCCTGGAGACCTGGTTGAGGCGGCGGGCCAACTGCCCGTCGACCCAGTCGGTGCCGCCGCCGATGGCCAGGACCGCCGCCGCCTGCCAGTAGTACTCGGTGGCCATCAGCAGGTAGCAGAACAGCGGGATACCGGCCAGACGGATCGCGGTGACCAGGTTCGGCCACGTCCAGACCCCCCAGCCGGTGGGCGCTGCTGCGTTACTCAAGGCGGGTCCTCTCGGCGGCTCCTGTAGCCGTTGGTTTCCACTTCGCTCGACCGGCGCGAGCCTGGTTCTCGACGTCGCCGCGGTGGGTGTACCGCGATTCTAGCCTCAGGGGACCGACACTGTAAGCCTGTAGCAGCGCGCTGCCGTTGTGTAGCCGCCGGGCGAAGCCCGACGATATGGGGCTCTGGGGCGGTGACGGCGTCCGGTTTGGCGGAGGTTGAAAACCTCGATGTCGATATATATCTAAACCAAACAGTGATAGAAAACAACCCGGGCCGATCCCGGCCCGGGTCGCTTTCAGGCGGCCGCTACTGCGGCGGGGCACCCGGGATGTCCGGCGGGGCCTCCTCCTTGCGGAAGTAGGCGTTGGAAGCCGGCACCGCCAGCAGGATGATCACCAGCAGCGAGCCGAGCGTCGCCAAGGCGAACACGGCGTAGTCGACCCACGTGGCCCAGGCCGGGTAGGCGTCCATGGCGGCGTCGACCAGGGCCTGCGCGTCGAGATCGATCGGCGGGTCGGCGGCGTCGAAGCCCATCTGCATGAAGTTGGCCAGGAACACCTGCAGGGCCAGAACGAAGCCGCCGCAGATGAGCACCAGGGGCTGGAAGACCCAGGTCAGGATCCGGGTGACGCGGTTGCCGGCGAGGTTGAACAGGGCCAGCAGGACCAGGCCGGCCACGATCACCAGCGGCAGGATCAGGTCCGCGCCGGCCGGTTCGAAGGTCTGTTCGGTGACGCCGTACTCCTCCGGCAGCTCGCCGACATCGGTCCCCTGCCGCTCGAGCTCGTCGACCAGGGCCTGGTCGGCGTCGGCGCCGTAGACGAAACCGGTGATGGTCGAGACGGCCATGCCGACGGCGAGCAGCAGTTGGAGCCAGACGGCGAGGGTCACGGTGCCTGGGCGGGGCTTCCTCTGATCTGCCTGGGGCGGATTGGTCATGGTCTCCTCCAAGGTTCGGATGGGCATACGCTACCAACCCGGCTCCACCTTCTCAGGGAGGAACAGACGTCCTACTCCAGCAGGACGAGCGCCCCGCCGCGTCCGCTCACCGGCCGAGCCGGCGATGCACCGCCAGCGCGGCCCCGATCACGCAGCCGCTCATGGGGACCAGCAGGATCCACAGCGCCCAGGTGGCGACCGCCAGCACCAGCAGCCCGCCCAGGAGCATGCCGGTGCCGCCGAAGTCGCCGCGGGCGTCCTCGGCCGCCGCGGCGGCCAGGGACCGCCAGCTCGAGCCGGGCGTCCAGGCCGCGGCGGCCCGCAGCAGCACCGTCGCCGCCGCGGCGGCGACGAGCATGGTCAGCAGCGCCATCAGGGGCCGCCCGGGGACGCCTTCCACGGTCAGGACGGCCAGGTCGAGCGCGAGCAGCACGGCCGCGCCGAGGACGGCCAGGCCCGCCGGCCATCCTTCGCGCCAGGCGGTCCGCAGGTCGCGCAGGAACTCGCCCAGGGACGAGGGGGTGCCGTCGAGGAAGGCGGCCAGGTGGCGGGTCGAGGCGGCCAGGGCGGCCGGGACGGTCACCACCGGCAGGGCGGCGAGCGTGAACCACAGCCCGGTCAGGATGCACTCGGCGAACAGCGCGAACGGCCGCGTCCGGTCGGTCGGGTCCTTCCGGCTCTTCCCGGCCACGCTCACCGGCCTTTCCATCGTGCGGCTACCCCTTGACGCCGGAGGTGGCGATGCCGCGGATGAGGAACCGCTGGAACACCAGGAAGAACAGGACCACCGGGACCAGCGACAGCAGCGTCATGGCCATCATGCCACCCCAGTTGGTGACGCCCTCGGTGTTCGAGTACGCCTGCAGCAGCCGGGGCAGGGGGAACTTCTCCATGTCGTAGAGGTAGATCAGCGGTCCCATGAAGTCGTTCCACGCCCAGATGAAGGTGAAGATCGACGAGGTCACGATCGCCGGGCGCAGCAGGGGCAGCAGGATGCTGAAGAAGACCCGGAAGTGCCCGGCCCCGTCGATCTTGGCCGCCTGGTCGAGTTCGCGGGGGATGCCGCGCATGAACTGGATGTACAGGAACACGAAGAACGCGTCCAGTCCCAGGAACTTGCCGATCACCAGCGGGAAGTAGGTGTTGGTGACCTCGAGTTCGGAGAAGATCAGGTACTGCGGGATGAGCATGACCTGCCAGGGCAGCAGGAGGGTGGCGATGACGACGCCGAACATCGCCGTGCGGCCTGGGAAGCGCAGCCGCGCCAGGGCGTAGGCGGTGATCGAGCAGGAGGCGGTCACGCCGATCACCGACAGCGCCGAGATCACGAAGGAGTTCCAGAAGAACCGCCACAGCGGGATCCCGGCCAGACCGTCGAAGGCGCCGGCGAAGTGGTCCCAGGTGACCGTCTCGGGCCACAGTGAGGTGTCGCTGATGATGTCGGCGTTGCCCTTGATCGAGGCGGCGATGAGCCACAGCAGCGGGTACAGCACGATCGCCAGGACCAGCAGCATGATGCCGTGCCACAGGGCCGACTTGGCGCGCTCGGAGGCGGGCGGGCGGTTGCGTTCGATGGTGCGGCCGCTTGCCGTCTTGACCGTCATCGGTCCTCCCCTGCGTAGAAGACGAGCTGCTTGGCGGCCCGGAACATGATGATCGTGACGATGCCGACGGCCAGGACCAGGATCCAGGCGTAGGCCGAGGCGAAGCCCATGCGGAAGTCGGTGAAGGCGAGCGTGTAGATGCGGACGGTGTAGAACAGCGTCGACCATGCCGGCGCCCCGGCTTCCCCGCCGATGATGTAGGCGGGTCCGAACAGTTGGAAAGCGCCGACCGTCTCCATCAGGACGTTGAAGAAGATGACCGGCGAGAGCATCGGCAGGGTGATGTGGACGAATTTGCGCCACTTGCCGGCGCCGTCGACCTCGGCGGCCTCGTAGAGCTGCTGGGGCACCTGCATGAGGCCGGCCAGGAAGATCACCATGGGCGCGCCGAAGCTCCAGACGGCCAGCAGCACCAGCATCAGGATCGAGACCGAGGGGTTGCCGAGGAAGCCGCCGCCTTCCCAGCCGAACGAGCTCATGATCGAGTCCTGGACGCCGTCGTTGGAGAACAGGGCCTTCCAGATGAGTGCGACGCCGACGCTCATGGCGATCAGCGAGGGCATGTAGAACGCGGCCCGGTAGAAGCCCATGCCGCGGCGGCGCTGCGACAGCAGCATCGCCACGAACAGCGAGGCGACCAGTTTGATGGGGACCGACACGGCCACGTACATGAGCGTGACCCGCACGGTCCGGAAGAACATCGGGTCGTCGAAGACGGCCCGGTAGTTGGTGAGCCCGGTCCACTCGCCGCCGCGGATCAGGTGGTAGTCGGTGAACGACAGGTACAGCGACCAGGCCATCGGGCCGATGGTGAGCACGGCGGTCCCGATCAGCCACGGGAGCATGAAGGTATAGCCGGCTAGGCGCTCACCTCCGCGGATCCCCGAGGAGCGGCGGCCTGCCGCTCCTCGGGGCCCGCGGACCGGTGGCGCTCCGGCCTCACCGGCCGCGCCGGGCTTCGACTCGGCGGTGGTGGGGGGAGACGCTGACACGGCTGTTGATTCCTCTGTCTCGGTGTCGGATCTATTGCTCGGCCTGGAGGAGGGTCTCGGCTTCGGTGAAGAAGGTGTCGACCGCGTCGGCGACCGGCAGCTCGCCGTACAGCACCTGCTCGTAGACCTCGCCGAACTTGCTCTCGATGGCGCCGGTGGCCGCGGGCGGGGCCGGCGGCGGCGTGGTCAGGTACTGCTCCACGCTGGCCTCGTAGTCGAGCACCTGCTGGGAGATGTCGTCGATCTCGACGTTCTCGCGGCCGACGTTGGTGGCCGGGACCCCGCGGTTGGTGCCGAGGATCTTGATGGCCTCCGGGTCGGTCAGCATGAAGTCGATCAGCTTGCCGGCCGGGTCGGCGTTCGGGGTGTTGGCCGCGATGACGAACTGCATCGACGGCTTGAGGTACAGCCCCAGGTTGCTCGGGTCGGAGGTGGGCGGCGCGGCCAGGGCCGGGGTGCCGCCGTTCTCCTCGATCGTCGGTGCCAGCCAGGGCAGGAAGTTGTCCCAGGTGATCTCCGAGCCGATCGCGTCGAGGACCATGCCGTCCTCCTCCCACTGGGTGGTGACGTCGATCGGGGCGACGTGGCCGCCGGAATTGAGCTCCTCGGTCTTGGACCACCACTCGGTGAGCTGGCCCTTGTCGAAGTTGAGGGCGGTGCCGTCGTCGGTGTAGAAGCTGCCTCCCTGCTGGCGCAGCCACAGCTCCATGAAGTGGTACTGGCCGGCGTAGTCGCCGCCGCCCCACTTGCCGTCCTCGCCCAGGTCGGCGGTGACGGTCTTGATGTACTCGTGGTAGTCGTCCCAGGAGTAGCCGGCCTCGAGGCTGACGCCGGCGGCGTCGAACCAGTCGGCGCGGTAGAGCATGCCGAGCGTGTTGCCGGCGATCGGGACCGCCAGCAGTTCGTCGCCGACGTAGCCGGTGTCCAGGAAGCCCTCCATGAAATCGGAGGTGTCGACCACTCCGTCGAGCGGAAGGAGCATCCCGTTGCCGCCGAACTGGCGCAGCCGCGAGTAGTCCATCTGGAAGACGTCGGGCAGGTCCTGGGAGGCCATGCGGGTCGTCATCGACTCCCAGTACTCGGGGAAGTCGGCGAAGTTGGTCTGGATCTTGATGCCCTCGTTCTTCTCCTGGAAGAGGTCGACGGCCTGCTGGGTGATCTCGGCGCGGTCCTCGTTGCCCCACCACTCGAAGCTGAGCTCGATCGGGTCGTCGGCGGTGCCGGCGGGACCGCCGTCGTCGCCGCAGGCGGAGGCGGCGCCGAGGGCGGCGGCCGCCGAGGCGCCGGTGAGCACGGTCCGCCGCTTGGCGCGGTATGGGTTGCGGATCATCGTGGATGTTCTCCTTCTTGATGAGGGGTCCCGCTCGCGCGGGCCTTCAGGATCTATTCGGTTCTTCCCGCCTCGTCGGGGCGTGCGAGCCGTCGGTCGGCTCCGCCCGGGGACGGGAGGTCTTGGAGCCGGGCCGCGGCGTCCCGCCACGGCCCGGGCGGGCCGGCCGGTTCGTATCGGCGCGGCCGGGCGGAGGCGCGTGCGGCGCGCCTGCGGGCCTCGGGCCCGGGTTCGAGCAGGCCGATCGCCTGGGCCTGGACGAGTGCGTTGCCGAGGGCGGTGGCCTCGTCGGGTCCGGCCAGGACCGGTCGGCCGGTGGCGTCGGCGGTCAACTGGCACAGCAGGTCGTTGTTGGAGCCGCCGCCGACCATGTGGACCAGGTCGAACTCGGTGTCGGCCAGTCGTTCCAGGTGCTCGACGGCGCGGCGGTGGGCCAGCGCGAGCGAGTCGAGGACGCAGGCGGTGATCTCGGCCGGTGTGGCCGGGACGGTCTGTCCGGTCCGCTCGCACCAGGTGCGCAGGCGCGAGGGCATGTCGCCCGGTTCGGTGAAGACCGGGTCGTCGGGGTCGACCAGGGACTGCCGGCGCGGGACGGCCCCGGCCTGTTCGATCAGGTCGGGCAGGTCGAATTCGTGGCCGTTCCTGGCCCAGGTGCGCAGGGACTCCTGGAGGAGCCAGAGGCCGGCGACGTTCCGCAGGAAGCGGGTCGAGCCGTCGGCGCCGCGTTCGTTGGTGAATCCGGCTTCCAGTGCCTCGGCGGTGAGGACCGGGCGGGCGCGTTCGGTGCCGACCAGGGACCAGGTGCCGCAGGAGATGTAGGCGGCGCGTTCGGTCTCGTAGGGGACGGCGGCGACCGCTGCGGCGGTGTCGTGGGTGGCGGTGGCGATCACGCGGGTGTCGGGGCCGAGGCCGGTGTCGTCGGCGACGGCGCCGGCGAGTGGTCCCAGGACGGTGCCGGTGGGGGTGATGGAGCCGAGCAGTCCGGGGCGGATGCCGGCGGCGGTGCGGGCGGTCTCGTCCCAGGTGCCGGTGGCCTGGTCGACCAGGCCGGTGGTGGAGGCGTTGGTGGCCTCGCAGGCGGCCTGGCCGGTGAGCCAGTAGCCGAACAGGTCGGGGATGAGCAGCAGCCGGTCGGCGGCTTCGAGCTTGGCCGCCGGTTCGGCGGCGAGCTGGAAGAGGGTGTTGAACGGCTGGTGCTGGATGCCGGTGCGGGCGTAGAGGCGTTCGGCGCCGGCCGTGGCGAGTACGCGTTCGCGGCTGTCGCGGGTGCGGCCGTCGCGGTAGCACACGGGGCTGCTGAGCAGGTGGCCGTCGGCGTCGGTGAGGGCGTAGTCGACCGCCCAGGAGTCGACGCCGATCGAGGCGGCTTCGCCGAGGGTGCGGAGGCCTTCGCGGAGGCCGTGCCAGAGTCCGAACAGGTCCCAGTAGAGGCGTCCGGCGGCTTCGGCGGCGCGGTTGGGGAACCGGGCGGTCTCGGTGAGGGTGATGCGGTCGTCGTCGACGGCGCCGGCCATGACCCGGCCCGAGGAGGCGCCCAGGTCGACCGCGGCGATCGGGGCGCTCATCGGAGGAACCCCTGCGGGTTGCCCGAGTCGACCGGGAGGTGGACGCCGGTGGTGAGGCCGAGGTCGGGTCCGACCAGGGCGTAGACGGCGTCGGCGACCGATTCGGGGAGGACCTCCTTCTTCAGCAGGGTGCGTCCGGCGTAGTAGCGGCCGAGTTCTTCCTCTTTGACGCCGTAGACGGCGGCGCGCTCGGCGCCCCAGCCGCCGGCGAAGATGCCCGATCCGCGGACGACGCCGTCGGGGTTGACGCCGTTGACGCGGATGCCGTGCTCGCCGAGTTCGGCGGCCAGGAGGCGGACCTGGTGGGCCTGGTCGGCTTTGGTCGCGGAGTAGGCGATGTTCTTGGGGCCGGCGAAGACGGCGTTCTTGGAGACGATGTAGACGATGTCGCCGCCCAGGCACTGGGCGATCATGAGCTTCGCGGTCTCGCGGGAGACCAGGAAGGAGCCCTTGGCCATGACCTCGTGCTGGAGGTCCCAGTCGGCGGCGGTGGTCTCGGTGAGCGGTTTGGACTGGGAGAGGCCGGCGTTGTTGACCACCAGGTCGATGCCGCCGAAGGCGAGGGCGGCGCGGTCGACCGCGGCGGCGACGGCCTGCTCGTCGGTGACGTCGGCGGCGATGCCGACCGCGACGTCGGTGTTACCGATCTCAGATGCGGCGTCGATCGCCTTGTCGGCGTTGAGGTCGGCGATGACGACGCAGGCGCCTTCGGCGGCCAGTCGCGCCGCGGTGGCCTTGCCGATGCCGCCGGCGGCGCCGGTGACCAGCGCGACGCGTCCGGCCAGGGGTTTGGGCGCCGGGAGGCGCCGGAGCTTGGCCTCTTCGAGGGCCCAGTACTCGATGCGGAACTTCTCGGACTCGTCGATCGGGGCGTAGGTGGAGATCGCTTCGGCGCCGCGCATGACGTTGACGGCGTTGAGGTAGAACTCTCCGGCGACGCGGGCGGTCTTCTTGTCGGCGCCGAAGGAGAACATGCCGACGCCGGGGACCAGGACGATCGCCGGGTCGGCCCCGCGCATCGGGGGGCTGTCGGGTCCGGCGTGGCGCTCGTAGTAGGCGGCGTAGTCCTCCCGGTAGGCCGCGTGGCGCTCCCGGAGGTGCTCGACGACCTCCTCGAGCGGGGCGTCGGCGGCGGTCTCCAGGACCAGGGGCCGGACCTTGGTGCGCAGGAAGTGGTCGGGGCAGGAGGTCCCGAGCGAGGCGAGTTCGGGCATCCTCTCGCCGGAGAGGAATTCGAGGACGGCCTCGTCGTCGCAGAAGTGCCCGACCCGGCGGGCGTCGGTGGAGGCCAGGCCCCGGATGATCGGTGCCAGAGCGGCGGCGCGGTCGGCGCGGTCGGGTTCGCCGAGCGGTTTCCAGGCGGCGACGGCGGCGCCGAACGGGTCGGTCTTCCCGTGCTCGGCGATGAACGCCTCGCACCCGCGGATGATCTCCAGCGAGTTCGCTTCGCATTCGGCGGAGGTCTCACCCCAGGCGGTGATGCCGTGGCCGCCGAGGATGCAGCCGATCGCCTGGGGGTTGGCGCGCTTGATCTCGGCGATGTCGAGTCCGAGCTGGAAGCCAGGGCGGCGCCACGG
This sequence comes from Glycomyces xiaoerkulensis, assembly GCF_002798405.1. Taxonomy (GTDB): domain Bacteria; phylum Actinomycetota; class Actinomycetes; order Mycobacteriales; family Micromonosporaceae; genus Glycomyces; species Glycomyces xiaoerkulensis. The sequence continues at coordinate 114,737 of NZ_PGGV01000007.1, forward strand.
GACCCACACCACGCGGTCGCCGAAGCACTCCCGGGTGAGCCGCGGCCCGTCGACGGCGGTGGCGAAGGCGATCCCGGAGTCGGGGTGCAGGTGGTCGACGTGGTCGGCCTCGACCAGGCCGTGCATGGCGGTGTCGATGGAGGGGGCGGCGCCGCCGCGGCCGTGGAGGCAGTAGTCGAAGCGGCCGACCATCTCGTCTTCGGCTTCCACGCCGGGGTAGGTGCCGACCATGGCGCGCATGCGGTCCAGGCGCAGCACGGCCAGGCCCTCGGGCCGGAGGGTGCCGAGGTCGCCGCCGGAGCCTTTGACCCACAGCAGTTCGACGTCCTCGCCGGTGACCGGGTCGGCCCGGGTGCCCTTGGCGGAGGTGTTGCCGCCGGCGAAGTTGGTGTTGCGCTTGTCGGCGCCGATCCGGTTGGACCGGGCGATGAGTTCGTTGACCGGTTCGCTCACGTCAGGCCCCCCATCCGGCGGCCTGGCCGCCCTGGCGCTCGGATTTGATCTTGTCGGCGTAGCCGCTGGCCGCGTAGGCCGCGACCGGGTCCGGGTGCAGGCCCTGCTCTTCGCGCAGTTCGGCCAGCAGCGGCCGGACGTCGGTGTTGTAGGCGTCCATCAGGACCGCGTTGGCTCCCAGGACGTCGCCGGCCGACTGGGCGGCCTCGAGGGCGCCGTGGTCGACCAGCAGCGCCTTCGCCGTCGCCTCCTGGACGTTCATCACCGAGCGGATGACCGCCGGGATCTTCGGTTCGATGTTGTGGCACTGGTCGAGCATGTAGGCGATGCCCGATCCGGCGCCGACCGCGCCGCGCAGGGCCAGCTCGTGCATGATGCGGAACAACTGGAACGGGTCGGCCGAGCCGACCATGAGGTCGTCGTCGGCGTAGAACCGGGAGTTGAAGTCGAACCCGCCGAGCTTCCCGGCCCGCAGCAGCACCGCCACGATGAACTCGATGTTGGTGCCGGGGGCGTGGTGCCCGGTGTCGATGACCACCTCGGCCTTGTCGCCCAGGGCGGCGCAGTGGGCGAACGCGGTCCCCCAGTCGGGCACGTCGGTGTGGTAGAAGGACGGCTCGAACAGCTTGTACTCCAGCAGCATCCGCTGGCGCTCGCCGAGCTTGCCGTACACCTCGGCGAGGACCTCGGCGAGCCGGTCCTGCCGGGCCGCGATCGAGTCCTGCCCCGGGTAGTTGGTGCCGTCGGCGAACCACAGTTTCAAATCGTCGGAGCCGACCGCCTCCATGATCCCGATGCACTCCAGGAGGTGGTCGGTGGCCTTGCGTCTGATGCCGGGCTCAGGATGGCAGACGCTGCCGAGCATGTAGTCGGCGTCCTGGAACGTGTTGGAGTTGATGGTGCCGATCCGCACGCCCTGCTCGGCCGCGTAGGCCGCCAGCTCGCCGAAGTCGTCGACCTTGTCCCACGGGATGTGGAGCGCCACCGATCCGGCCGTGCCGGTGAACCGGTGCACCTGCGCGGCGTCGGCGATCTTCTCGTACGGGTCGCGCGGCACGCCCTCCTGGGCGAACACCTTGAACCGGGTGCCCGAATTGCCGAACGCCCACGACGGGGTCTCGATGTTCTGCGACGCCAACACCGACTTGGCGTCTCTCACGGGGTCACTCACCAGCAAACTCCTCTGCCTCGGCCGCTGCCAATTGGTCCTCCAGGTGGAACACCTCCGGGATCACGTTGAACGACTCGTCGGCGGAGGCCCCGTCGGTCCCTTCGAAGAAGGGCGCCATCTCGGCCTGCCAGCGGGCGTTGACGTCGCGCTCGGCCATCGCGGCCCGGGCGGCGTCGAAGTCCTCGGTCTCGAGATAGCCGATGAGGAGTCCGTCGTCCGACAAGAAGAGCGAGTAGTTGCCCCACCCGGTCTCCGACAGGGCGCGGAGCATGTCCGGCCAGACCGCGGCGTGGCGTTCGCGGTACTCGGCGAGCCGGTCGGGCCGTACTCGTAGGGTGAAACACACTCGCTGTGTCACAGGGGTACCTCCTTGAGGTCGTGGTCACGATTATTACATCGGCGCCATTGAATCGTTTCACGTGGGGTCTCGTCAACATAGAACGCGCTGGCCAGCGCTGTCAAGAACCGTCCCGTTACTTTTCCGTAGCTGGTACGCGATATGCTCCGAGTGCTTCCGGCAATCGGTTGAGTCGTTTCAACCTCATGGTCCGGCTCCCGCGCGCGAGAGTCAGGCCGCCGCCCCGCCCCGGATAGACTCGATGAGGTGACGATGACCACTACCAGCATGAAAGACGTCGCGCGGGCCGCCGACGTGTCGGTCGGAACGGTATCCAACGTGCTCAACCGCCCCGACGCCGTCGCCGAGGAGACCCGGCGGCGCGTGCAGGCGGCGATCGCCCGGCTCGGATACGTGCGCAACGACTCGGCCCGGCAGCTCCGCGCCGGACGCAGCCGCAACGTCGCCATCGTAGTCCTGGACGTGGCCAACCCGTTCTTCACCGACGTGGTGCGCGGCGCCGAGCCGCTGGTCGACACCGCGGGGGGCGTGGTGACCGTGTGCGACTCCGGAGAGGACGTCGGACGCGAGGCCAAGCAGCTCGAGATCCTCGAGGAGCAGCGGGTGCTGGGGCTGCTGATCACGCCGGTCGACAACTCCTCGGCCGAGCGGCTGGCGCGCTTGGCCGCGCACGAGATCCCGGTGATCCTGGTCGACCGCGGCGCGGGGCTGCACCCGCACTGCTCGGTGGCGGTCGACGACGTCCACGGCGGCCGGATGGCCGCCCGGCACCTGCTGGAGCTGGGGCACGAGTCGATCGCCTTCGCCGGCGGCCCCACCTCGATCCCGCAGGTCGACGACCGCCTGACCGGCTGCCGCGAGGTGTGCGAGGGAGCCGGGGCCGGACTGGAGGTGCTCACCTCGGTGAGCCTGAACGTCACCGGCGGCAGGGAGGCGGTCGAGCAGATGCTCGCGCTGCCGCGGCCGCCGACGGCGGTCTTCTGCGCCAACGACCTCATCGCTCTCGGCGCGCTCCAGGGCCTGACGATGCGCGGGATCAAGGTGCCCGAGGAGTGCGCGATCATCGGTTACGACGACATCGACTTCGCGGCCGCGGCGGCGGTGCCGCTCTCCTCGGTCCGGCAGCCCCGGGCCCAGTTGGGGCGCACCGCCGCGCAGTTGCTGTTCGACGAGATCTCGGAGGGGCCGGGGCACACGCACCGGAACGTGGTCTTCCAGCCGGAACTGGTGGCGCGTGCGTCGACGGCGGTCAACCTGTAGGATGTCGTCGGTATTTACCGATAAAGCATCCCCCTCTGAGAGGCAAGCATGGCGGAACACCACCGAGCACGCATCGAATTCGATCCCCGCTTCACCGTCGCCGACGTGCCCGAGCGGCTCTTCGGCTCCTTCGCCGAGCACCTGGGGCGGTGCATCTACACCGGGATCTACGAGCCGGACCACCCCACCGCGGACGCCGACGGGCTGCGCGGCGACGTCCTCGACCTGGTGCGCGAACTGGGACCCACGATGATCCGCTACCCCGGCGGGAACTTCGTGTCCGGCTACCGCTGGGAGGACGGGATCGGCCCCAAGGCCGAGCGCCCCAAGCGTCTCGACCTGGCCTGGCAGACGACCGAGACCAACCGGTTCGGCCTCGGCGAGTTCATGAAGTTCTGCCGCACCACCGGCGTCGAGCCGAACATGGCCGTCAACCTCGGCACGCGGGGGCTCCAGGAGGCCCTCGACCTGCTCGAGTACGCCAACCACCCCGGCGGCACCCACTGGTCGGACCTGCGCCGCTCCCACGGCGACGAGGAGCCCTACGGCATCAAGCTGTGGTGCCTGGGCAACGAGATGGACGGCCCGTGGCAGATCGGCCAGCTCACCGCCCACGAGTACGGGCGGCTCGCCGACCGGACCGCGCGGGCGATGCGCATGTTCGACGACTCGGCCGAGCTCGACCTGGTCGCCTGCGGCTCCTCCAGCCGCGCCATGCCGACCTTCGGGGAGTGGGAGGCCGAGGTCCTGGCCAACTGCTACGAGTCGGTCGACTTCATCTCCGCGCACGCCTACTACGAGCCGGTCGGCGGCGACCTCGCGAGCTTCATGGCCAGCGCCCAGGACATGGAGCTGTTCATCGACGGCGTCACCGCCACCGCCGACGCGGTCGGCGCCAAGCTGAAGAGCGCCAAGAAGATCGACATCTCCTTCGACGAGTGGAACGTGTGGTACCAGTCGAAGATGGCCGACTCGCCGCACGAGCCGTGGTCGACCGCGCCGCGACAGCTCGAGGACCGGTACTCGGCGATGGACGCGGTCGTCTTCGGGTCACTGCTGATCACGCTGCTGCGCCGCAGCGACCGGGTGCGGGCCGCCTGCCTGGCGCAACTGGTGAACGTGATCGGGCCGATCATGACCGAACCGGGCGGGCCGGCCTGGCGTCAGACGACGTTCTACCCGTTCTCCGACGCCAGCAGGTACGGACGCGGCAAGGTGCTGCGGGTCAACGCCGACTCGCCGTCGTTCGCGACCGAGAAGTACGGCGAGGTGGACTCGCTCCACTCGGTGGCGGTCGCGGGCGAGGACGGCTCGATCACGGTATTCGCGGTCAACCGGAGCCTGGAGACCCCGATGACCGTCGAGATCGACGCCGGCCCGCCGCCCGGCACCGGCGAGGTGACCTGCTCGACCCTGCACGACGCGGATCCGGACGCGCGCAACACGCTCGAGCACCCCGACCGCGTGACGCCCGAGGAGAACACGAAGGTCGCCGTCGAAGACGGCAAGATCAGCGTCGAGCTGCCGGCGATGAGCTGGAACACGATCCGCATCCTGCCGTAGCGGCACGATCGGAGCGGCGGCCCGGGCGACGTGCGCTCGGGCCGCCGGCGTCTATCGGGTGAAGTGGCCGGCCAGGTCGTACAGTTCGGCGGCCTTGTCCCGGTCGCCCCGGCCGGCGACCGCGCCGACCGGCGAGCGCCGCCACAGCCACATGAGGATCTCGCCGGGCGTGCCCGAGACGGTCGCCTGCGCACCGGCGGCCAGCGAGTCCTCTATGTCGATCCGGCCGGTGGCGACGTGGACGGTCCAGGTGCGGCCGTGGGCGTCGATGCCGACACGGAGGCCGCCATGGCGCGCCAGCGGCCCGGCGAGCCGCTCGCGGCCGACCCGGCTGCCCCAGGCGAGCTTGATCGCGAGCGTCTCGTCGACCGCGTCGGCGCCGAGCTCGTCGTCGACCGGCCCGATGCGCCCGCCCGCGGCCAGTTCGGCGTCGGCCCGGTGGACGACCGTCTCACAGGCCAGGCGGCGGATCCAGAACCCGACGGTCTGGTCGGGGCCGTACCAGGTGTAGGCCAGGCTCTCGGGCCCGCGCTCGTCGAACTCGGTGAGCAGTTCGGCCAGTGCGGCCTCGAACCGCTCGGTCGGGCTGCCGGTGCGCTTGAGCCGCTCGGAGTCGTCGGGTTCTCGCAGCAGCCGGATGCATTGGAGCTTGTGGTCGTAGACCTCGGTGACGTGCTCAAGCAGGTCGGCGACGGTCCATCCGGGGCAGGTGGGCACGCGTGCGTCGGGGCCGGCCCCGGCGACGGCGGTCTTGAGTCGGTCGGCCTCGGCGATGAGGTGGGACCGGAGGGATGCGGGTTCCATGACCGAGATCTTGCCACACCGGCCGGACGGGTCGGCCGTTCACGCGCACTGCCAAGTGAACACCGCCCGGTCGAAACGGTGCGCGGCGAGGTCGGCCTCTTGGATGAGCCAGTAGAGCATGCCGGCGTCTCCCCAGGTCATGCTGGAGCCGTCGTCGGTGTCGATCTGGGCCAGCAAGAGCCAGCGTTCGGGGTCGGCGTATTCGGGCGCGCCGCCGGTACCGGGAACGTCGGCGGCGGCGCCGGCCGCTTCGTATCCGACCGGGCGCTGGATCGACAGCGGGTGGCCGCCGACTTGGTGGCAGACGCTGACCGACACCTCTTCGTAGACGGCGTCGACAAAGGAATCGGCATCGACCGGGTGCCCGGGACCGCGCTCGGCGGTGCCGCCGAAGGCCGCGGCGATGCCGGGGCTCTCGGGCTCGGGCGCGGTCGTGACCGCCTTGGCGCGCAGCAACTGCCGGGGATAGGGCTTGAGCGGATCCGGTGCGCTGCGGCGTTCGACCGGCGTGCCGTCCGGGACGTAGAGCACGCGGGCGCCGCTCTGAGTGCCGGGCTCCCAAGGGCCGACGACCTCCACTCCCCCGTCGACCTGGCCGTCGAAGTAGAAGTACAGCAGGTGTCCGGACTCCGGCAGGGGCATCCGGTCGATGGACAGGCGGGCGCAGTCGAACGAGGCGATGAAGGTCAACGGGCCGTGGCCCTCCCACTCCGGCCACGCCTGCCCGATCGGCAACTCGGGGTCGCCGCCGAGTTGGGCCGCAACGGTATCGATTCCGGCGGCCCAGTCGAACTGGATCGCCGGCCGGAGCAAAGCCTTCCACCGCTCGGCCGCATCCGGCGGCAAGTGCCGGTCGGCGAGGTCGTGAAGCTCTTGGGGATCGCTCATCTGCGCACCGTAGCGCAAGCTTGGGACACCTGTGCGCGGGCTGCCAGGTCGTTCCGCCACCCGGACGCCGCGGGCTGCCGCGTCGCGGTCACGATGCCTTCGCGAGCACCTCGCGAAGGCAGGCGGCGAAGGCTCCGGGTTCGTCCACGAAGCCGGTGTGGCCGCCGGGGAACAGCACCGGCTCGGTGGACAGTTCTTCGGCGAGCGCTCTCGAAGTGCGATCGCAGAACTGCCCCGCCGATTCGCCGCCGATGCCGATCAGCACGCGGGTGGGCGTCTCCCGCAGGACCGCGATGTCCGGGCGCCAATAGGTCGCGGGCAGTTCCATACGCTCCACGAAATAGCGCTCGTCGCGCGCGTCGGCCTCCGGTAGGTCGCCGCCGAAGATCTCCTCCACGGCCTCGTCGGGCATTTCGATGCCCGCCGTGGCGAGGAACTGCTTCCAGTACCCGAGCCGGTCCCCTGATAGATAGGTCTCGCGGTTCGCCTCGTGCGAGCGCCGCAGTTCCAGGCGGTCGGGAAGGAGCTCGGCCAGCGGGGGCTCGTGCGCGATGACGGTCGGGGCCAGGTCCGGCCGCTGCTGGGCTAGCGCGAGTGCGCTGACCGCGCCTCCGCTCGATCCGAGTACCGCGGCGGGCCCGGCGTCCACGTGCTCGATCACCCGCGCCAGGTCGTCGGCTCGTGTCTCGGGGGTCACGTCCGCGCCGCGGTCGGCGACGGTGCTGTGCGCGATGCCGCGTGGATCCATGGTGAGCACGGTGTACTCGGCGGCGAGTTCGTTGGCGAGTTGCTCGAACGAGGAGGCGGCCATCGGCGCCGCGTGCAGCGCGAGCACCGGCCCGGACCCTCGTGTCTCGTAGTAGAGGTTCGCTCCTCGGCCTTCGGCCCAGCCGGTCCTGACCTCGGGTGACGTCGTTTCGGTGTTAATGATGACTCCTTCGAAAATCTGAGGGCGGACACGCGCAGACTCGCGTCGTTGCAGAAGGCGCCGCGACATGCGCACGAGTATGTCGTCGCCGTCACGGGCGCCACGCGGGGTCGCGTCCGGTAAGGCCGAGCAGCCGGTCCTGCGACGGGGCCTCGGGGGCGATGTCGACCGCGGGCCCGTAGAGGCCCTCGCGGGCGGCCGGGTCCTCGGCGAAGGCGCGGTTGTGCTCCAGCAGGGTCTCGACGACCGGGGTCGGGATGAGGTAGTCCTGGCCGGTGGCGCGGGCCAGGTCCCAGCCGTGGACGGCCACTTCGTTGAGCGCGACCAGGCCCGTGACTCGGGCGGGCATGGTCACACCGCCTGCGGTGGCCTCGCCGTCCCATGCGGCCGGGTCGGCCCAGGCGTCGGCGAGCGCGGCCAGGCGTCCCGGCAGGAGGGTCCGCCAGTCCCGCTCGATCTCGGGCGGCGGGGTCCCGGGCGGGGTGTCGGTGTGCGGCCCACGTTCCTTCTTCGCCGCGCCGGTGAATGCGACGGTGAGACCGAGCATGTGGTTCACCAGCCCGGCGACGGTCATCCCCTCGCAGGGGGTGGGTCCGGGCAGGTGGGCGTCTTCGATGCCTTTCAGCAGGGTCGCGGCCTGGTCGGTGACGTTCCGGAAGTCGATCGCGGGCTCGGTCATGTCCGTTCCTCATCTCTAGGGTGCGTTCTCCAGTGCTGACGAGGTCGGGGACCGAGATTCATCGGTCGGGGCGGGTGTGGTGTGGCCTGATGGGCCCGGCATTGGTCGCGGGTGCGCCGGCGGGGTGCCGCGTCCGGGTGGCTGCGGTGCGCTGAGGCGGCTACGAAGGAGCGGGTGGGCGGTTGCGGGTGGGTGTTCGTGGCCGGGTGGTCGGCGGTTGCGGTGGGGCCGTGGCGGGAGGGTCGGCGTCGAGTGTGAATGATCCTCGTATCCGGTTGGGCCCCAAGTTGTCCGGTGCCGAACATGAAGACTCTCTCACTCGTACGGGTGATGCCATATCCGTCATCGTTCCGTAACATTGAGTAGTAGCACAGGCGATCTGAATCGGTCTGCTTGTTCGAATCTCGATGAGGGGGTGTGCGATGGCGGCGACCGGGACCCGCAGTACCAGGGCCGAAGCCCTCCGCACCGACCTCGACGACGCGGCGGCGCTGATGAACTCGGTCCATGCCCAGGTCTTGGGGCGGGTGATCGAGGCGCTGGACTGGAAGGTCCACCGCGACCTGGACGGGTTCGCCTCGCCGTTGGAGTGGCTGCGGACCGGGTTCGGATTCCACTTTAAGGTGGCCGCCGACATCGCCGTGGTCGCCAAGTGCGCCCGGAAGTTCGCGGTGCTGGCCGAGGCGGCGGCCGCCGAGCGGGCCCGGATCGATCTGGTCGCGGTCGCCGTCCGCCGCCTGGAGCGCACGAAGGCCCTGCGCGTCTACGCCCGGGTGCCCTACGGCGAGGCGGTCCCCTCCCCGTGGGGTGGCGACGTCACCTGCTCCACCCCTGAGCACTTGATTGCCGAGTACTGCGCTCATGCCACCCGGGCTGAGCTGATCGGCTACCTCGACCGGATCGAGGCCGCCCTCGATGCGGGCGAAGAGCTGCTGGACGGGCTCTCCGAGCAGTCGCTGCAGCGGGTCGATCTGGTGGAGCTGCCCAATGGCATGTGGTCGCTGGAGGGCCTGCTCGACGGCCAGACCGGGCGGCTGTTCGCGAAGCTGCTGGAGACGGCCGTGCCCCCGCCCCGGGCCGACGAGACCGACGAGGACGGGGTGCTCCCTCCGGCGGCCAACCGCCGGGCCGAGGCCCTCCACCAGATGATCGCCGCCTACGGGGCCGGTCCGGCCGCGCCGACCCGGCACGGCCACACCGCGACGCTGAATCTGACGGTCGACCTCGCCACCCTCCGGGGCGAGGACACCGGGCGGGTGCCGCTGATGGAGGGCCGACCGGTCTCGGTCGCCAAGGCGCGCCTGCTCGCGTGCGAGGCCGGGGTCGTCCCCATCGTGTTCGACTACACCACCGGTGAGGCGGTGGAGGTCGGGGCCTACCGGCGCCTGCCGGG
>NZ_PGGV01000008.1 GCF_002798405.1 Glycomyces xiaoerkulensis
GGCCGCCCGCCGCGGGCAACCGCGGCGGGGAGCAAGGCCGATACCGCCGAGCCCGAACCGGGAACACCCGGTCGGGCACCTCCCCATGCCCGCCCCAGGCCGACCGCCGAACCGGAGTCCATAGAACGTATCCCCGCACACGGTCAGGGACACGAACAGCCTTCACGCCGTGAGAATATGGGCCATGCCCGACTCGATCCACGTACGGTTCTCCCGCAACTGCACCGCCGTGAACGTCGGCGCCATGGGGGCGATGAGCCTCCCGGCGCTCTTCATGGTCGCGACCTTTTCAAGGTCCTTCCTCGTCCTGGTTCCCTGCGGCATCATCGCGATGATCGTTCTGACGGCGGTGCTGTACCGCGCAGGCGGCATCACATATGTGCGAGTGACGCCGCATCGGGTGATCTACCGCTGGATGCTCGGATATATACCGATCAATCATCAATCCAAGGTGGACCTCTACTACGGCGATTCGATGGTCGTGACCGACGACGGCCTGTTCATCTGGCGATCGGGAGGAGGCGGGTACGAACGGGTGAACCTCAACTGCACGCTGGCCGATCCCGACGACTGGGCGAGGCTGCGAGCCTGGGCCGCCTTGATCTGGCCCCAACCTCCCAGAGCACAATGGCCCCGGGCGGACAAGACGATCAAGGCGCGGGTCGGCCTGGCACCCATTTGGGGTCCCCAGTAGTACTGCGGCCGGGCAGGTGGGCGTCGTCGACGCCTTTGAGCAGTGTGGAGACCTGATCGGTGACGTTCCGGAAGTCGATCGCGAGCCCGGTCGTGTTCTGTCCTCGTCGGTAGGGTGCGTTCCCCAGTACCGACGAGATGCGGGCCGAGATTCATCGGTCGGGACGGATGTGGTTCCGCCAGCCACCGGAGCCGGTGATGTCGGCGCCGGTCGGTTCGGTGGCGACGAAGCCGGTGGCCCGGGTGCCGTCGTCGAGTTCCACTTTGCCCAGGGTCATCGGCTCAGGCAAGTCGTGCAGGAACCGGCCCAGGGCCGTAGGGCTCAGCAGCCAGCGCTCCCCCGGGAGTCCGACGCCGTCACCGGTGTGCACCACCAGGGGTTTGGGCGGGGCGGTGTCGAGCTCGTACATGCGGTAGGCCGGGGCGGTGCGAACCGGTCCGGCCGGGCGGGCGCCGAGGTCGGTGAGTTGGTGGTTCAGGGGCATCCCGCTCATGTGGGCGCCGAAGACCACCAGTTCGGCGTCGGCCGGAGCCAGTAGCGGGGCCTCGCTCGCGGTCAGGCGGGCGGCCAGGTCGATCGCGACCTGGTCGGCGAAGGCCGGGACGATCAGGCTCACGCCGAAGCCCTTGGCGCCGGCGGGGACGGCGACCGCGGCCATGTCGAGCAGGTTCACGAAGTTGGTGTAGACGCCCATGCGGGAGTTGACGCCGATCGGGTCGGAGCCGACCTCGGCGATGGTGGGGTGGGCCGGGGCGGTCGGCAGGAGCAGGGCGTCGAAGCCGGTCAGCAGCGCGCGGGTCGCCACCCGGGCCTCGCGCAGCCGCTGCTGGTCGACGGCCAGGTCGGCGCCGGTGAACTTCTTGGCGCCCATGACGATTTCGGCGACGGTCGGGTCCACCTCGTCGGGCCAGGCGTCGATGTACTCGCCGAAGGCGGCGAACCGCTCGGACACCAGGGCGCCTTCGTACAGCAGGAGCGCGGCTTCGAGGAATGGGCGGATGTCGATCTCGACGCACTCGACCCCCTCGGCCTCGAGCCCGGCGACGGCTTCGGCGAAGAGCGGCCGGAGGGCCTCGTCCACCGGGGCGAGGTCGCCCTCGCGCGGGACGGCCACGCGCGGGTTCGGCGGGGCCGCGAGCGCCACGTCGGCCGGCCAGTCCCGTGAACCGGGGTCGGCTTCGGTCGGGCCGGTCATCACCCGCATCGCCTCGACCGCACCGGCCAGGTCGGGGGCGAAGACGGTCACGCAGTCGTAGGAGAAGCACGCCGGGACCACGCCGTCGGCCGGGACCAGGCCCAGGCTGGCCTTGATGCCGACGATCCCGTTGAGCGCGGCCGGGACCCGACCGGATCCGGCGGTGTCGGTGCCGAGCGCGAAATCGGTCACGCCCAGGGCGACCATCGCCGCCGAGCCCGAGGAGGAGCCGCCGGCGATCAGTTCGGGGTCGGCGGTCCCGCGCACGGCCCCGTACGGGCTGCGGGTGCCGACCAGGCCGGTCGCGAACTGGTCGAGGTTGGTCTTGCCCAGGCAGACGGCCCCGGCCTCGCGGAGGCGGGCGACGGCGGTGGCGTCCCGGTCGGGCCGGTAGGCGAAGGCCGGGCAGCCGGCGGTCGTCGGCAGGCCGGCGACGTCGATGTTGTCCTTGACGCAGTAGAGCCGCCCGGCCAGCGGCAGGTCCTCCCCCGCCGCCGCGACGCGCTCGGCCTCGGCCAGCACTTCGGCCTGGTCGCGCAGGGTGATCCAGGCTTCGGGCCGGTCGAGTTCGGCGATCCGGGCATAGGCGGCCCCGACCCGTTCGATGAGGTTCACGTGGTCCCCTGTCTCCTTCAGTTCCAACGCTATTGGGCGATCACGAGCAGCGGGGTCCCCGGGCCCGCCTGGTCTCCGGGTTCGGCAAGGACCCGGGTGACCGTCCCCGAAGCCGGGGCCGGGACCGGCATCTCCAGTTTCATCGCCTCCAGCACGACCACCGGCTGGCCGGCTTCGACCCGGTCGCCTTCGTCGACGCCGACGCGCCACACGCTCGCGGCCATCGGGGCCTCCACCAGGGCCTCGCCTTCGGCGAGCGCCACCTCGGCCGTGGCGGGGGCCGGTTCGGCCAGGTCGCGGTCGAACTCGCCGGCCTCGGCCCACCGCTGCCGTTCAGCCTCGAAGGCCGCGGACTGGCGTTCGCCGAAGGCGGCGATCGAGTCGGCGTTGTCCGACAGCAGGCGCCGGTAGTCGGCGTAGGCGAACTCGCCGTCGCGGATGTCGACCTCGCGGCGGCCGGCGGCCAGTTCCCGGCGGATCTCGGCCAGTTCGTCCTCGCTGACGCGGTCGAACACCACCCGGTCGAAGAACCGCAGCAGCCACGGCAGGCCGTCCTTGAACGAGGCCAGGTCGCGCAGGCCGGCCCAGATGGGGGCGGTGCGGCCGACGAGCTGGTAGCCGCCGGGCGAGTCCATGCCGTAGATGCACATGTAGGAGCCGCCGATGCCGACAGTGCCTTCGGCGGTCCAGGTGCGGGCGGGGTTGTACTTGGTGGTGACCAGCCGGTGCCTGGGGTCGATCGGGAGCGCGGCGGGGGCGCCGAGGTAGACGTCGCCCAAGCCGAGGACGAGCCACTCGGCGTCGGTGGTGATGCGGGCGACGTCGGCGACCGAGTCCAGGCCGTTGATGCGGCGGATGAACTCGATGTTGGACGGGTTGTAGAGCGCGTCGTCGCGGATGTTGGTCGTATAGCGGGCGATCGCCTCGTCGACCACGGAGTCGTTCCAGGAGATCGGCATCCGCACCTCCCGGGAGGGCACGACCATGTCGTCGACGGCCGGCAGGTCGGCCTCGAGTTCGAGCAGCAGGCCGGTGAGGGTCCGGATCGGCAGGCGGTCGGGGTCGACGTGGAGGTGGAGGGATCGCACTCCGGGAGTGGTGTCGACGATGCCGGCGGGGGCGGCCTCGGCGAGGGCGTTCATCAGTGCGCCGACACGCATCCGCAGGCCCAGGTCGAGGTGCATGGGTCCGTATTCGAGGAGGATCGCGTCGTCGCCGGCGCGCCGGTAGGCGACGGCGGGCCGGTTCCCGTCGCCGTCGATGCGGGCCAGGGTGGCGTCGTCGTCGGCCGCGCCGGTCAGCAGGGCCGGGGCCGAGACCGGTGCGGCTCGCAGCCGGTCGGCCTCGGCCTCGCCGACCGGCAGGAACCCGACGGTGTCGCCGGGGCGCAGTTGGCCGAGCTTCCACCGGTCGGAGGTGGTGACGGTGAACGGGCAGGCGAAGCCGCCCAGGCTCGGCCCGTCGGGCCCCAGCAGCGCCGGGGTGTCGCCGGTGAAGTTGACCGTGCCGACCGAGTAGGGGTTGTCGTGCAGGTTGGACGGGTGCAGGCCCGCTTCGCCGCCGTCGGTGCGGGCCCATTGGGGACGGGGCCCGTCGAGGCGGACACCTGACCGGCCGGCGTGGACCTGGACCGTCCACGTCGCCCGGTACAGCTCTTCCATGTCCTCGCGGGTGAAGTAGTGCGGGGCCGGCTGGGGTCCGGGGGTGACCGCGAGGGTCCATTCGTGGGCGAATTCGGGCCGGTCGGCCTCCGGCACCGCGGCGGCGGGGGTGCCGGTGGCCGGGCCGGGGATCAGGCGGTCGCCCGGGCGCAACCGGTCGCCGGTGTAGCCGCCGATGCGGCCGGGCGGGAAGGTCGAGGCCGAGCCCAGGAAGGTCGGAACGTCCAGGCCGCCGTCGAACAGCAGGTAGGTGCGGGCGCCGGCCTCGGATATGGACCCGATCGCCAGTTCGGCACCGGCCGGTACCGCCACCGGCGTCCACTGGTCGACCGCCGCCCCGTCGACGGTGACCGGGGCGGGGGCGCCGGTGATGCAGACGGTCGCGGCGGTGCCGAACCTCAGGGTCGGGCCGGCGATGGTGCATTCGAGGCCGGGGGCGCCCTCGTCGTTGCCGAGCGCGCGGTTGCCGAGTCGGAAGGAGTAGTCGTCCATGGGGCCCGAGGGCGGCACGCCCACCTGCCAGTAGCCGACCCGGCCGGGCCAGTCCTGGACGGTCGTCAGGACGCCCGGGGCGATCACGTCGATGCGCGGCGAGGCGTCCGCGATGCCGGCGACGGTGCCGGTGGTGTGTTCGACCGCGGCCACGCTCGGGTCGACGGCGGCGGCGCGGAGCTGCCCGAGGTTGGTGTGGACGCCTTCGATCCTGGTGTCGGCCAGCGCCTCCGACAGCGCGGCCCAGGCTTCGGCGCGGTCGGCTCCGGTGGTGACGACCTTGGCGAGCATGGGGTCGTAGGCGGCCGGGACGTCGATGCCGCGTTCGATCCAGGTGTCGACGCGCGCGGACTCCGGCAGGTCGGCGCAGGTCAGCAGCCCCGAGCTCGGCAGGTGGTCGCGGGCGGGGTCTTCGGCGTAGACGCGCGCCTCGACCGCGCAGCCGCCGGGGGGCGGGCCGGTGTCGGGGACGCGGTCGAGGAAGGCGGTGTCGCCTGCGGCGGCGCGGATCATCCACTCCACCAGGTCGATTCCCAGCACCTGCTCGGTGACCGGGTGCTCGACCTGGAGGCGGGTGTTGCATTCGAGGAAGGCCGCTTCGTCGCGGTCGGCGTCGTAGATGAACTCGACGGTGCCGGCCGAGCGGTAGTCGGCTCCGGCCGCCAGCGCGCGGGCCGAGGCGTGCAGGTGGTCACGCACGCGGTCGGGCAGTCCGGGGGCGGGGGCTTCCTCGATGACCTTCTGGTGGCGCCGCTGGAGGGTGCAGTCGCGGTCGGACAGGCTCACGACCCGTCCGGCGCCGTCGCCGAAGACCTGGACTTCGACGTGGCGGGCGCGGCGGACGTATCTTTCGAGGAAGACCGCGTCGTCGCCGAAGTTGTCGGCGGCCAGGCGCTTGACCGAGGCGAAGACGTCGGCCAGTTCGGCGGGGCCGTCGGCGGTGCGCATGCCGATGCCGCCGCCTCCGGCCGAGGCCTTGACGATGACGGGGTAGCCGATCCGCTCGGCGGCCGCCAGTGCCTGGTCGGTGTCGGCGAGCGCGGCGGTGCCGGCCGCGAGCGGGACCCCGGCGCGTTCGGCTTCGGCGCGGGCGGTGACCTTGTCGCCGAACAGTTCGAGCTGCGCGGGGGTAGGGCCGATGAACACGAGTCCGGCTTCGGCGACGCGGCGGGCGAATTCGGCGTTCTCGGAGAGGAACCCGTAGCCGGGGTGGACGGCGTCGGCGCCGGTGTCCTTGGCGGCCGCCAGGATCGCGTCGATGTCGAGGTAGGACTCGGCGGGGGCGGCCGGTCCGACGCACACGGCCCGGTCGGCCTCGCGGACGTGCAGGGAGGCGGCGTCGGCCTCGGAGTAGACGGCGACGGTCTCGATGCCGAGGCGGTGGGCGGTGCCGGTGATGCGGCGGGAGATCTCGCCGCGGTTGGCGATGAGGATGCGGTCGAACACTGAGGGCTCCTACTCGCTGCGGTGGTCAGGGCCGGACGGCGTTGGCGAAGGGCGCCCATGACAGCGCGGCCTCGGCGCGGGTGACCACGATGGACCGGGAGGTTTCGATGTGCCGGGTGAGGATCTTGGTCGCCTCCTCGTAGCGGCCGTCGAGGGCGCCTTCGGCGATGCCGATGTGCTCGGCGATGGTGGTGGCCATGCGCTCGTCGGTGAAGTAGTCGAACATGCGGGCGGGCCGGATGCGGTTGTTGACGGCCTCGAGCGCCTCGGCCAGTTCCCGGTTGCCGGAGGCGGCCAGGAGGGTGAGGTGGTAGTGCTCGTCGGCGTCGACGAAACCGGCGTCGGGTCGCGGCGGGGTCCGGCGGAGGGCGTACCAGCGGTCGAGTTCGGGTCCGAGCAGGTCGGGGTCGTGGGCGGTGCCGGGGTCGGCGGCGGCGCGGGCCAGGCCGCGCAGTTCCAGGGTGAGGCGGACCTCGTAGAGGTCGTTGAGCTGGTCGATGCGGGGCCGGTAGGGGTAGAGGCCGTCGGCTTCGCGGGCGACCAGGCCGTCGGCGGTCAGCCGGCTGAGGGCCTCGCGCACGGGGGTGCGGGAGATGCCGTAGTTGCCGGCCAGGCGTTCCTCGCCGAGGCGGCGGCCCGGTTCGTAGCGGCCCGCCATGAGGTCGGCGCGCAGGGCGATGTAGACGCGCGCCGCCAGCGGGTCATTGGTCTCCGGTAGGGAGGAGAATCCGTGTGTCATATGGCCATCGCCTCTCTGACTCGGGTGTCGGCGTCGGAGCCGGTCTCGCCTTCGGAGGCGACGCGGCCGGACCGGAGCACGTAGTAGCGGTGCGCCGCTTGCATGGCGAATCCGAGGTGCTGTTCGACCAGGAGCACCGACAGGCCCCCGGCGGCGGCCAGGTCGACGATGGTCGATTCGATCTCGGCGACGACGGTGGGCTGGATGCCTTCGGTGGGTTCGTCGAGGATCAGCAGCCGCGGTTGGCCGATCAGGGCGCGGGCGATGGCCAGTTGCTGGCGCTGGCCGCCGGACAGCAGCCCGGCCTGGCGGCCGAGGAGTCCGCGCAGGGCGGGGAACCGGTCGAGCTGCTCGTCGACGAGGGTCTTGCCGCGGCGGCGGCCGTCGGCGACCAGGCGGAGGTTCTCGGCGGTGGTGAGGTGGGCGAAACACTGCTGGCCCTGGGGTACGTAGGCCATGCCGGCCTTGACGCGCTTGTTGGTGGGTCTGCCGGTGACGTCGCGGCCGTCGAGTTCGACGGTGCCGGCCATGGCCGGCAGGAGTCCGGCGACGGCGCGCAGGAGGGTGGTCTTGCCGGCGCCGTTGTGTCCCATGACGGAGACCACTTCGTCGGCGCCGACCTCGAGGTCGATGCCGTGGACGACCGCGGAGCGGCCGTATCCGCAGGTGAGGTTATGCAGCCGCAGCATCGGCGGTCTCCTGGTGGTCGCTGGTGCCGAGGTAGACCTCCTGGACGCGGGGGTCGGCCGAGACCTCGTCGACGCCGCCGGCGGCGAGGACGGCGCCGCCGTGGAGGACGGTGACGCGGGAGGCGTTGGCGCGCATGAAGTCCATGTCGTGCTCGACGACGGCGACGGCGCGTTCGGCGGCGATGTCGTGGAGGAGGCGGCCGGTGGTCTCGCGTTCGTCGTGGCCCATGCCGGCGATGGGTTCGTCGAGCAGGAGGACGTCGGCGTCGCCGACCAGGAGCATCCCGATCTCGAGCCACTGCTTCCGGCCGTGGGCGAGGACGCCGGCGAGGGTGTCGGCGGCGTCGTCGAGGCCGATGCGTTTCATGGTGTCGGTGACCGTCTCCGGGAGGGTCTTGCGGCGGCGCAGGAGGGTCAGCGGGCCGCGGGAGGCGCCGGCGGCGATGTCGAGGTTCTGGGCGACGGTGAGGTTCTCGAAGACCGTGGCGGTCTGGAAGGTGCGGCCGACGCCTTTGCGGGCGATGCGGTGGACCTTCTTGCCGCGCAGTTCTTCGCCGTCCTTGGTGATCGAGCCGGTGTACCGGGCCAGCCCGGTGACGGCGTCGACGAGGGTGGTCTTGCCGGCGCCGTTGGGTCCGATGAGGAAGTGGACCTCGCCGCGGCGCAGCTCCAGGTCGACCCCGGCGACGGCCTTGAAGCCGTCGAAGTCGACTTCGACGTTGCGGCACACCAGCACCGGGTCGGGTGCGGGCCGGGAGAGCGCGGTGTCGTTCATGCGGTCGCCTCCAGGGTTCGGGCTTGGTTCTTGGCGCGGACGCGCCCGGCCAGCTTGGGGATCGAGGCGATCCCGCCCGGCAGGAGCGCGATGACGAGGACGAACAGCAGCCCCTGGGCGTAGGTCCACGCCGAGGGGAACTGCTCGGACAGGGTGGTCTGGGCCCAGGCGACGGCGAGCGCGCCGACCACGGGGCCCAGGAGGGTGGCGCGGCCGCCGATGGCGACGCCGAGGAGGAACATGATCGAGGGGATGATGCCGATGCTGGCCGGGGAGATGATGCCGACCACCGGCACGAACAGGGCGCCGGCGACCGAGGCGAACAGGGCGGCGACGGCGTAGGCGACCACTTTGACGTTGGCGGCGTCGTAGCCGAGGAATCTCACGCGCGCTTCGGCGTCGCGGACGGCCACAAGCAGTTCGCCGTAGCGCGAGCGCCGCAGTTGCAGGGCGAGGGCGACGACGGCCAGCAGGACCGCGGCGGTGATGAAGTACAGCATCCGCTGGTTGACCGGGTCGTTGAGGGTGAAGCCGAAGAAGTAGCGGAAGTAGCTCAGGCCGTTGAATCCGCCCAGGGTCTGCTGGCCGATCAGCAGGATCGCGAAGGCGCCGGCGAGCGCCTGGGAGAGGATCGCGAAGTAGGCGCCCTTGACGCGGCGTTTGAACACCGCCAGGCCGAGCGCGGCGGCCAGGCCGGTCGGGAGCAGTAGGACGGCGGCGATGGTGAAGGCCGGGGAGGCGAACGGGACCCAGTAGGCGGGCAGTTCGCGGATGCCGGCCAGTTCCATGAAGTCGGGGACGGCGCCGGGGCCGGACCGGAATTCGGCGTCGGCCATCTTCAGGTGCATGGCCATCAGGTAGGCGCCCATGCCGAAGAACACGCCTTGGCCGAGGGTGAGCATGCCGCCCCGGCCCCAGGCCAGACCGATGCCGACCGCGACGATGGCGTAGCAGATGAACTGGGCGAACAGGCCGAGCCGGAATCCGGACAGGACCAGCGGGGCGAGGCCGAACAGGACGGCCGCGCCGGCGGCGAAGCCGCTCAGGGTGCCGAGTCTCGATTGGGCGAAGTTCCTCATGCCAGGCTCCTGGTCCGCAGGGTGAACAGGCCCTGGGGCCGCAACTGCAGGAAGACGACGATGACGACGAAGACGCCGACCTTGGCCAGCGAGGCGGTCGAGTAGGTCTCGAAGACCGCTTGGAGCGAGCCGAGGGCGACCGCGGCGACCACGGCGCCCTTGATGCGGCCCAGGCCGCCTGCGACCACGACCAGGAAGGCGTCGACCAGGTACGACTGGCCGGTGGTGGGGCTGGTCGAGCCGATCAGCGTCAGGGCCACGCCGGCGACGCCGGCCAGGCCGGATCCGATGAAGAACGTCCCGGCGTCGACGGTGCGGGAGGCGATCCCGGAGGCCTCGGCCAGGTCGCGGTTGCCGACCACGGCGCGGATGCGGCGCCCGGCCGAGGTGAAGCGGAGGACCAGCGCGACCGCGGCGACCGCGACCACGGCCAGCGCCATGATGAACAGGCGGGTCTTGGGCACGGTGGTGCCGAGGACGTCGACGCCGCCGCGCAGGAACTCCGGGACGGTGACGTTGACGGCGGGGGCGCCGAAGACGTCGCGGGCGACCTGCTGGAGGATCAGCCCCACTCCGAAGGTCGCCAGGAGCGTGTCGAGCGGCCGGTGGTAGAGGTGGCGGATGAGGAGGGTCTCCAGGACCAGCCCCATCGCGCCGCCGACGGCGAAGCCGATCGGGAGGGCGATCAGGAGGGAGACGCCGGCGTCCCCGACGATCTGCTGGGTGACGTAGGCGGTGTAGGTGCCGGCCATGATGAATTCGCCGTGGGCCATGTTGATCACGCCCATCTGCCCGAATGTCAGCGACAGGCCCAGCGCCGCCAGCAGCAGGATCGATCCGGTGCTCAGACCGGTGAACAGCGGCCCGACGATGGTTTCCATTGCGGAGTCTCCTTCCCGATCGCCGGTCGGCTACTCGCCGACGCTCAGGTCGGCCGCCCAGTCGTAGCCCTCCAGGAACGGATCCGGCTCGATGGGCCCGTCGGACTCCCAGATGGTGTGGAGCAGGCCGTCGGACTCGATGATCCCGATGCGGGCGGTCTTGGACAGGTGGTTGTTGTCGCCGTCGATGACGACGGTCCCTTCGGGTCCGTCGAAGGAGACGCCGCCGGCGGCCTCCTGGACGTCGTCGACTTCGAACGATCCGGCCTTTTCGACGGTGGCGGCCCACAGGTGGACGGAGTTGTAGGAGGCCTCCATCGGGTCGGAGGTGACCCGGTCGTCGCCGTATTCGCCCTTGAACGCCTCGACGAACGCGGCGTTGGTGTCCGATTCGATCGTCTGGTAGTAGTTCCAGGCGGCGAGCTGGCCCTCGATGTTCTCGATGCCGATGCCGCCGATTTCCTCCTCGGCGATGGAGACGCTCATGACCGGCATGTCCTCGGCGGTGAGGCCGACGTTGGTGTATTCGCGGAAGAAGGCCACGTTGGAGTCGCCGTTGAGGGTGTTGAACACCGCGTCGGCACCGGCCGAGTCCACCTGCTGGACGATGGTGGAGAACTCGGTGGAGCCGAGCGGGACGTAGTCCTCGCCGAGGATCTCGATGCCGTGGGCCTCGGCGTAGGCGTTGATGACGGCGTTGGCGGTGCGTGGGAACACGTAGTCGCTGCCGACCAGGTACATCGACTCCACGCCGGCCTCGGCGAGGTAGTCGAGGGCGGGCACGATCTGCTGGTTGGTGGTGGCACCGGAGTAGAAGATGTTCTCCGAGGCCTCCAGGCCCTCGTATTGGACCGGGTAGTACAGCAGCGAGTCGTTGTCCTCGAAGACCGGCAGCATCGCCTTCCGCGAGGCGGAGGTCCAGCCGCCGAAGACGGCGGCGACGCAGTCTTCACGGATGAGCTTCTCGGACTTCTCGGCGAAGACGGTCGGCTCGGAGGCCCCGTCCTCGGCGACGATCTCGATCTGCTTGTCCAGGACGCCGCCGTCGGCGTTGATCTGGTCGACCGCGAGGTAGATGGCGTCGCGGACGGTGGTCTCGGAGATGGCCATGGTGCCGGACAGGGAGTTGAGCGCGCCGACCTTCACCGTGTCGCCGGAGGTGTCGAGACAGGACTCGGCGGCGGTGGCCTCGTCGCCGGCGCGGCTGCCGCACGCGGCGGTCGCGGCGGCCACGGCTACCGCCGCGGCGGCGGCGAGGGCGCGGGCGGTGCGCCCGGCGCGGGGTGTGGAGCGGTGTGGCATTCGGTTGTCGACCTTTCGCAGAGGAGTGTCCGGCCGCTGCGGGCGGCGGGTCTGCAGGGCACCGGCGCTGGCAGCGGCGGTGTACGAGCGCGTATACAACGTCGTATCCGCTTCCAGGCCAAGCTAGGTCCGGGATGTTTCCCCGCTGTGCCTGTCAAGTACAGCGATGTGAACTGTCGTTTCTCGGCCGTAAAAAGGCCCGCACGACCACCAAGGGTGTCCGAAAGGTATCTACGTGCACCGAAGGCTTCACCGGCCGCCGGGCACGCACGAAAGCGGCGCCCGGCCGGTGGTCCCGGCCGGGCGCCGCAGGATCGGTGGGGAGGTTCGGTCAGTTGGAGTTGCAGGTGACGGTGGGTTCGGTCGCCGGTCCGCTGCCGATGAAGCCGAAGACCTGCTGGGTCTGGCCGGAGGCGATGCCGCCGTTCCAGCCGACGTCGGAGGCGGTCACCGACGACCCGGACTCGCTGATCTGGGCGTTCCAGGAGCTGGAGATGCCCTGGCTCCCCGGCCAGTTCCAGCTCAGGGTCCACCCGTCGGTCGGGCCGGTCACCGACACGTTGGCCTGCCAACCGGAGCCCCAGTCGTTGACCACCTCGATCACCGCCGAGCAGTCACCGCCGGGCGGCTCGGTGGTCGGCGGGGGCTCGGTCGGCGACTGAGTGTCCGTCGGCGCCTGGGTGGTCGGCTGCCCCGGGTCGTCGTCGGGGGCCACGGCCCGGCCGGTCGCCGGGGAGATCCGGCCCGAGCACAGGCCGCGCGATTGCAGGTCGGACGCGATCTGCGGGATCGCGTCGATCGTGGACTGGTAGTTGTCGTGCATGAGGATGACGTCGCCGGCCTGGAGCTGCCGGGCCGCCTGGACGATCTGCTGGGTGGAGGCGCCGTTCCAGTCCTCCGAGTCCACGTCCCAGAGCACTTCGGTGAGGCCGTACTGGGACTCGACGTCGCGCAGGGTCGCGTTCGTCGACCCGTAGGGCGGCCGGAACAGGTCCGGGGTAACCCCGGTGGCCTGCTCGATCGCCTGCTGGGTGTCGGCGATCTCCTGAGCCATCTCCTGGCGGCTCAACTGGGTCATGTCCGGGTGCGACCACGAGTGGTTCGCGATCCACATGCCCGCGTCGAGCTGCGACTGGGCCAGGCCCGGATTGCTCGCGACGTTCTGGCCGGTGTTGAACACGGTCGCCCGCAGCCCCGAGGACTGGAGCGCGTTCAGCAGGCTTGCGGTGGTGCTGGGGTTGGGGCCGTCGTCGAACGTCAGCCCCACGTACCCGTTGCAGTTCTGGGCGTGGGACGGGCTGCTGGAGAAGGTGAAAGCCAATGCGGCTCCCAGGGTTGCGATGACGGCCGTGAATACGGCGATGGCGGATCTGCGGCGGCGGTTGCCGTGCATAGGGTATGCCCTTCCTTGGAGTGCGGTCGGCGGTGCCCGGCCGAGGGTGCCGGTGGCAGCGGCCGACGGTGCGGCCCATCGTTCGGCGTCGACGGGCAGGCGGGGTGAGGGCCCAAGGCGTCATGAGGGGGTGACGGCGGATCGATGTTCCGCGGATTTGCAGGGACGCAGACGATTATCCACCAGACCGCATTAAGATTCAAGGATGTCGATCTCTTTCCGGATGCGGCTGGGCCGCAGAGCTTGCCCGCGCAACCCGCCACCGCCCACATCGGGCCGGGCCCCAGGACTCGCCCGGCGGTCGCCTCCCGGCACCTCTGAAATCCGGTCGACGGGAGGACCGGGGCGGCGGTAGTCTCACGGAATTCGAGCGTCCACGAGTCGGAAGAGGTGCTTCCATGCCGGTCCGGGCAGTCGCGGTCGACCTTGATCGGCCGCCCGTCACGTCCGTCATCACCTCTTCCGACCGAAGGAACCATCGAAGTGGATCTGCCACGTAGCTTCACCATCCGCGAAAGCAGCCATCGCATCTGCAACCCGCTCACCGGAGAGAAGCTGGCCGCACTGGGAGCGGCCATCGACCCCGAGCCGGGCACGAGCATGCTCGACCTCGCCTGCGGCAAGGGCGAGATGCTGTCCACCTGGGCCCGGGACCACCGCGTCACCGGTACGGGAGTGGACATCAGCACCGTCTTCCTCGGCGCCGCCCGGGATCGCGCGGCCGAGCTGGGCGTCGCCGACCGGGTCGAGTTCATCCATGCCGACGCCTCGGCCCACGTCGCCGCCGAACCGGTCGGCATCGCCTCCTGCATCGGCGCCACCTGGATCGGCGACGGTGTTCCGGGCACGGTCGAGCTCCTGCGGCGCAGTCTCGCCCCCGGCGGCCTCATGCTGATCGGCGAACCGTACTGGCGCCGCGAACCCGAGGACCGGGCCACCGTCGAGGGGTGCCACATCGGCGGCGAGGAGGACCTGCTCGCCCTGCCCGACCTGATCGAGCGGTTCGGCGCCCTCGGCTGCGACGTCGTCGAAATGGTCCTCGCCGACCAGGACAGCTGGGACCGCTACGTGGCGGCGCAGTGGCTGAACATCCGGCGCTGGCTCGACGCCAACCCAGAAGACGTGCTGGCACCCGAGATGCGGGCCGAGCTCGACACCGCGCCGGTAAAGCACGTCCGCTACCAGCGCGAATACCTCGGCTGGGGTGTCTTCGCACTGATGGACCGCTGAGACCGTGTCGCGGGCCCTGGGGCGTGTCTCCGGGCTCGCGGCACCGGCCCTGTCAGGAGCGTGGGGCCCGTCGGGCGGGCTCAAGCTCGCAGGAGGTCGGTGGCGAGGGTTCCGGCCGCCAGGGCGAGGAAGACGAGGGCCAGGATCGTCTCGCGCGGCCAGAAGTTCGCCAGGACGTGGGTGTAGAGCGCGCAGACCCAGAACATGACCAGGCCCGCCGCCGCCACGGTTCCGATCCAGGGGGCGAACAGCAGTCCGGCGAGGACCCCCAGGCCGCCGGCGGTCTTCAGCACGCCGATGGGGAACACCAGCCACGACCGCGGGACGTTCGCCCCGTCCAGGAGCGGATAGATGATCGCCAGGCGCAGCATCGAGGCGGTGCCGGAGAAGACGTTGAAAGCCACGGTCACCACGGCGAGCGTGAAGTACAGCGCGGACATGGGCCCTCCAGGACTCGGGTTTCAGTAGGCGACGGTCACGGGGCGCCCGAAGGTCCGCCGGTCCTCGACCGCGGCGAGCATGAAGTGGGCCGCGTCGGCGCGGCCGAGCCGCAGCGCGCGCGGGCCGAGGCCCGACAGGACGGCGTCGGCTCCGCCGATGGCCTCGCGCAGGGCGGCGTGATCCGGGTCGGCGAGGTCGACTCGGACGGTCGGGACGTCGAGTTCGAGTCCGGCCGGGTCGCGGACGACGGCGGTGGCTTCGTGGCCGGCGGCGAGGGCCTGGTTCAGGATGGCGCCGCCGATTCCGCCCGTCGCACCGATGACGGTGAGTTTCATGGTCTTCCCTTGAAGGATCGGACTCGGAGCGTGGTCAGCGCAGATTGGCGAGTTTGGCGGGGTTGGTGACCGCGTAGACGCCGGTCACCCGGTCCCCCTCGCCGGTCGGGTCGAGGACCATGACGCTCACGGCGGTGCCGTCGCGGACCAGGAGCGCCGCCGGCTCGCCGTTGACCGTTCGGTACTCGACCCGGCCGAGTCCGAGTCTGAAGGTGCGCCGCAGCAGGAAGTCCGCGACCTTGCCGGCCCCGTGCATCGGCCTGGGTCCGGCTGCCGGGGCGCGGCCGCCGCCGTCGCAGATCAGCGTGGCCTCCGGTGCCAGCAGGGCCAGCAGGCCGTCCAGGTCGCCGTCCCGCACGGCGTTCATGAACCGCTCGGTGACCTCGCGGTGGACTCGCGGATCGACCCGGTGGCGCGGCCGCCGGGCGTGGACGTGCGAGCGGGCCCGGTGCGCCAACTGCCGCACCGCCGCCGGAGACCGCTCGACCATCTCGGCGATCTCATCGTGCCCGTACGCGAACACCTCGCGGAGGACGAAGACGGCCCGCTCGGCGGGAGTGAGCGATTCGAGGACCACTTGCAGCGCCATCGAGACCGATTCGGTGAGCAGGGCCCCCTCGGACGCGTCCGGCTCGGTCGCCCCGGGCGGGGTGGGGAACGGCTCGGGCAGCCACGGGCCGATGTAGGTCTCGCGGCGGCGGCTGACGGCCTTCCGGCGCGAGGTCGCGGCATTGACCGCCACCCGAACCAGGTAGGCGCGCGGGTGCTCGATCCGTCCGGCCCGCCAGCGCGGCTCCCAGGACAGCCAGGTCTCCTGCAGCACGTCCTCGGTGTCGGCGACGGTCCCCAGCATGTTGTAGACGATGGCGAACAGCAGCTCCCGGTGCTCGGTGAACACCTCGATGGCGGACTGTTCGGTCGCGTCGGACTCCACGGGATCCTCCTCGGTCGGCGATTCCAGTGTCACCGACCCGAGAGTGCCGGGGCGGCCCGGCTGTGACATCCGGCCGCCGATCGGGCCCCTTCCGAATAACTCGCGTCCGATATATATCAAAGATTTCATGACGTGCCGTCCAGGTTCGAGCATCCCGCGCAGCACCGGGAGCACCGTGCTCGGCCAGTACAGGTGCGTGCCCGGCATCGGCGAGATGAGTCCGGCCTCGCGGCCGGAGTCGCCGTCGATGATCTCGCTGCGCAGGCCCGTACCGGTCACCGAGGCCCGGTGGTCGGCCACGTCGGCGGCGTGGCCCTCCAGCGGTACGCACCAGCCGCCCTCGCCGGTGTGAAGCGTCCGCTCGGTCTCGACGATGTGGATGCGGGCGTGCCAGCCGTCGACGGCCGCCTCCAGCGAGGTCGTGATCGACACGTCCTCCCACGGCTGCCAGGTCACGGTGAGGACGCCCTTGTCGTCGATGTCGCCCTCCTCGGAGTCCTCGCGGCCCCGCCAGTGGCGGCCGTCCTCGGAGAGCATGAGCGCCCCGTCGGGGACGGCGCACTCCAGGCCCGGCCCGGCCACCGAATGGGAGAAGGCCGCGAGGGTCGAATAGGCGAACTTGGCGTAGATCTCCTGGCCGCCGCGCGCCCAGGCCCGCCAGCCCTGGCCGTTGAGCCGCGTGACGTTCCCGCCGCGGTCGCGGACATGCACCGCGCGGGCGGCCTTGTGCGGCTCGACGACCGCTTCGGGCTCGGTCGCCCGCTCGGTCCAGAACGGGTGATCGGCCCCGGCCGTCAGGCCGACGAAGACCTTCGAGGCCCACCAGGGCGATCCGGCGGTGAGGTACTGCTCGACCAGGGCGTCGTTGGGGTAGCCGTAGCCGACCGTCAGCCGCCCTTCGGGGTCGAGGATCGGCTTGTCCCACCACCACTCCAGGTGCCGACGCGCGAACCCGGCGGCCTCGCCCCACGGCACGGCCTCCACGTCGGCCGCGGCCAGCGCGCCCCAGAGCGAGGCCTGGGCGAAGCGGTATCCGAGGCTGCGCCCGTAGGGGACGGCCGGGCCGTCGGCGGCGAACCACGACCGGAACCTGCGGGCGAACGCCGAGGCCGGCCCGACGTAGCGGTCGTCGCCGCTGAGGCGGTAGTGCAGGAGCGCGTAGGTGTGGAACGCGAAGGGGTTGTAGTAGTCGACCCGGCCTCCGGGGCCGTCCTCGAAGACCGAGTCGCCCAGCAGCCACTCCCCCATGCGCTCGAGGTGGGCGCGGCTGATCGACTTGTCGTGCTCGATGCCGACGCGCTCGAGCCCGTGGCCGGCGAAGACCGGGAAGTAATGCCAGTTGCAGTCGGCCACGTCGGCGGCGTAGGCCGACCTCAGCCAGGCGGAGACGTTGTCTTTCGCCTTGGGCGGCAGCGGGTCCCACAGACGTTCGGGGGCGAGGGCGAGGCCCCATCCGACCGCGGCGGCCTCGACGCACCGCTGGCCGGCGTCGGTGACCGCGCCGACGTACCAGGGGTCGCCGGGGTCGAGCGCCCGCGCCAGGGTCTCGGCGGCGGCGGTCCACATCGGTTCGGGCACCGTCTCGGGGGCGGACGCCATGCCCCACAGCGGCCTGGTGAGCAGTTCGAACCAGTTCTCGGCGTGGGAGTGGTTGGACATGGTGACCGGCATCGACTCGGGGCCCCGGGAGGCCAGTTCGACGGCGGGCCTCCCGATCGCGACCGCGGCCGCGCTCCAACCGGCGTGGGTGTGCTCCAACGGGCCGTGGATTCGCAAAGGAGAAGTCACAACGGCAGACGCTATCAACGCCGCATGCCGGGTTCAACCCGCACCGGAGCGACGCGGACCGCGTCAGTTCTCTTCGCAGGGGGCGAGGTTGCCTTCGAGGCGGGTGAGGATGCGCTTGAGCCGGTCGCGGTCGTCGTCGGTGAACCCGGCGCAGGTGATCTCGTCGAGGCGCCGCCAGGAGTCCTCGATGCGGCCCAGGAGGTCCTTGCCGTCCTCGGTGATCGCCACGACCGCCACGCGCCGGTCGGTCGGGTCCGCTCGGCGCTCGACCAGGCCCTGGCGTTCGAGGCGCTGGAGCATCTTGGTGACCGTGGACGGGTCGATGCCGAGCTCGACGACCAGGCGCGACTGTCGGGTCTGGCCGTGGTCGCCGAGGTGGCCGAGCATGATCTCCTGCCCCGGGTAGAGGCCGATCTCGCGCAGCAGCCGGCCTGCCGCGGCGCGGTGGGCGCGCGCGACGCGGAAGATCGCGTGCCCGATCTCCCCCACGCGGTCCCGGTCGTCGCAGATGCCGGCCCCCGGCTCGGCCGCCCCGTCGGTGTCCATGGGGTCAAGCCTAGCAATCATTGGCCGACCAATGTTATTGTTGGCTGGCCAAGTTTTTCGGGCTGGACGACTCGAGGAGGTCCCCATGCCAGCAGTGACCGCGCCCGACATCCTCGCGCTCCCGCGCATCGGGGCTCCGGCCCTGGAATCCCGGCCGCGCACGGTGGCCAAGACCGTCGACTCGATGCGCACACTCGAAGGCGGGGGCTTCCCGGTCCGACGGCCGTTCCCCGGCGCAGGCCTGGCCGACGGGGCCGACCCGTTCCTGCTGCTCGACCACATGGTGGCCGCCTACGAACCCCACGAGGCCAAGGGCGCCCCCTGGCACCCCCACCGCGGGTTCGAGACCGTCACCTACCTCATGGACGGCACGTTCGTCCACACCGATTCCAACGGCGGCGGCGGGGTCATACGCGGCGGAGACACCCAGTGGATGACCGCCGGAGCCGGCATCCTGCACGACGAGCTCCCGTCGGAGAAGCTGGTCATGACCGGCGGCGTCTTCGACGGCGTCCAACTGTGGGTCAACCTGCCGAAGTCGGCGAAGTGGAACCCGCCCCGCTACCAGGACATCCAGGGCCGGGGCCTGAAACTGGTCGCTTCGGCCGACGGCGGGGCGCTGGCGCGCATCATCGCCGGGGACGTGGTCGGCCACGCCGGGCCCGGCCGGACCCACACCGACATCACGCTGGTGCACGCCTCGCTCGCACCCGGGTCCCAGGTCCGCATTCCATGGCAGCAGTCGTACTCGGCGATGGCGTTCGCCCTCCACGGCGACGGGACCGCAGGCGACGAGCGGCGGCCGCTCCGCGAATCGCAGTTGGCCCTGTTCGGCTCCGGCGGCGACTACATCACGGTGACCGCCGGCCCCGACCAGCACCACACCACCGGTCAGATGGAGGTGCTCCTGTTCGGCGGCGAGCCGATCGGGGAGCCGGTCGCCCGCTACGGCCCGTTCGTGATGAACACCAAGGCCGAGATCGTGGGGGCGGTCGAGGACTTCCAGGCCGGCCGCATGGGGCAGGTCCCCGCCGGGACCGAGGGGCGCCAGTACGCACCCGATCCCGAGGACCCCTGGGAGGAGCCGGAAGGTTCCGGACAGGTTTAGGAGGGGAAGGGGCGGCCCTGGCGGGCCGCCCCTCAACGCTTCGCGGCCGCGGCGGCCGGCGCGCCGCGGAACCACCAGCCCAGGGCCACGCTCAGGGCGGCGACCGACGTCACCGTCGTGACCGCCGACAGCAGGCCCGGGCCGAACATCCAGGCGATCAGCAGCCCGACGCCGACCATGTAGGACGCCCACACCGCGCCGGCGACGATCGCCATGCGCGCGTGCGGATACTCGGGAGTGGCCACCGCCGCCCACGCCAGCGCGGTCCGGCCGGCCGGCATGAACCTGGCGACCACCGTGGTCAGGCGGGGACGGCGCCGCAGGGTGGAACGCAATCGCAGTTCCAGGTGGACGATCCGCGCCGAACCGAGGATGGGGCGGCGCATCCGCCCCCGGGCGTGCCACAACGCGTAGTAGCCGAGCACGTCTCCGGCCCAGGAGGCGAGCGCGGCGCAGGCGATGAGGCCGGCGATCAGGGTCGAGTCGCCGATGGCGAACCCGGCGAGGGTGGCGATCGTGGTGGCGCTCGGGACCATCGGGACGAAGAAGTCGGCGATCACGAGCGCGACCACGATGCAGGCCACGATCGGCAGTGCGAGACTCATTGTTCTGCTCGTATGCGGTCGGCCCGGAGGGCGGGGACGGCCCCCGCCCTCCGGTCTCGCTACTTGGAGGAGGCGCCGACGAGATCGTGGTCGTCGGTCGGGGCCTCGTCCTCGGCCAGATGCCGCCGGAGCCGTTCGCCTTCGACGTCCACGTTCGGCACGACTCGGTCGAGCCACCGCGGAATCCACCAGCCGCCGCGGCCCAGCAGGGCCATGACCGCCGGGATGATCGCCATGCGGACCACGAACGCGTCGAACGCGACCGCCGCGGCCAGGCCGAAGCCCATGGCGGCGATGAACTGCTCGCCGCTGAAGACGAACGCGGCGAACACGCTGATCATGATGAGCGCGGCCGCGACCACCACCCGCGCGGAGTGGGCGTAGCCGTCCTCGATCGCCCGCTTCGGCGAGTCGCCGTGGACGTAGGCTTCCCTGACGCGGGTGAACAGGAAGATCTGGTAGTCCATGGCCAGACCGAAGACCAGGCCGATCATGATGATCGGCATCATCGACATGATCGGTCCGGGCTGTTCGACGCTGAACACGTCGGCGAGCCAGCCCCACTGGAAGACGGCCACGAGCGCGCCGAGCGCGGCCATCACGCTGAGCACGAACCCGAGGGTGGCGGTGATCGGCACCAGGATCGAGCGGAACACCAGCAGCAGGATCAGCGTCGCCAGGCCCACCACGACGAGCATGTACGGTGCCAGCGCGTCGTTCAGGCTGTCGGAGATGTCGATGTTGACCGCGGTCTGACCGGTCACGGCCCAGTCGGCGTCGCCGCTGTCGCCCAGGACGCCGCGGATGTCGTGCACCAGGTCGTTGGTGTCCTCGTCGGCCGGGGCCGTCTCGGGGATCACCGAGACCATCACCGTGTCGCCGGCCTCGTTCGGGAACGCCTGACCGACCACGGCGATGCCGTCGACGCCGTTCAGGTCCTCGGTGACGTTCTGGGCCGCGGCCATCGGGTCGGTCCCGGCACGGAGGTCGCCGACGATGAGCAGCCTGCCGTTGAAGCCGGGGCCGAAGCCCTCGCTGACCAGGTCGTAGGCGCGGCGGGAGGTGTTGTCCTCGGAGAACGATCCGGCGTCGGGCATGCCGAGTTCCAGGTCGGAGGAGGGGAACGCCACCACGCCCAGCCCGATCACGCCGACCAGGCCCACCAGGATCGGGTGGCGGCCGACGAAGCGGCCCCAGCGGCGGCCGCCGGCGGGCTTGTCCTCGTGCTCGCCCGCTGCGATGCGGCGCCGCTGCCGTCGGGTGAAGATCCGCTTGCCGGTGAAGCCGGCCAGCGCCGGCAGCAGGGTCACCGCGATGGTCACGGCGATGAACACGGCGATCGCGGCGGCCACGGCCATCTCGGTGAGGAACGGGATGTTCACCACCGACAGGCCCATCAGCGCGACGATGACGGTCAGGCCGGCGAAGAAGACCGCCGAGCCGGCGGTGCCGACCGCGCGGCCCATCGCGTCGATCCGGGCGGGCCTGTCCTCGACGCGGCCGTCGGAGGCGAGTTCGTTGCGGTAGCGCGACAGGATGAACAGGGCGTAGTCGATGCCGACGGCGAGGCCGATCATGGTGGCGAGGGTGCCGGTGTCCTCGGAGACGTTCATGAACGAGGTGGCCGCCATGATGCCGGCGGTGGTGAGCGAGACGCCCAGGACCGCGGTGACGATCGGCAGTCCGGCCGCCAGCAGCGCGCCGAAGGTGACGATGAGGACCAGCAGGGCCACGGCGATGCCGATCAGTTCGGTGAGGCCCTCGACCGGGAAGTCTTGGAGGACGTCGCCGCCGACCTCGACGGTCAGGCCGGAGTCGCGGGCGTCGGCGACCGCTTCCTCGAGGTGTTCGACGGTCCGGTCTTCGAGTTCCATGGTCGGCTCGGTGTAGTCGACCTGCAGGACGCCGATGGTCCCGTCCTCGGAGAGCAGGCCGATGGGGTTGCCCTCGGGGTCGGTGGCGAAGGGGCTGATGACGCCGCCTTCGACGACCTCCGGCGAGGCCGTCATCTCGGCGGTGATCGCTTCGATGACCGCGGTGTTCTCGGCGCTGGTGAGCGTGTCGCCCTCGTCGGCGGCGAACACGATCTGAGCGCTGGCGCCGTCGGCGCTCATTTCGGGGAAGCGGTCTTCGAGCAGGTCGAACGCCTCCTGGGATTCGGTCCCGGGCAGTTCGAATTCGGGGTTGGTCTCCTGCTGGAGCGCGGAGGCGGCGGCGCCGACGCCGCCGACGACGAGGATCCACAGCGCGAGGACGAGCCAGCGCAGCCGGTAGGAGCCTCTGCCGAGCCGGTAGAGGAAGGTAGCCACAGTGGGTGCTCCGTTCGTGGTGTGCCACCCGTCCCGCCTGGTTTTCGGGTGCCGCGGGCCGGGTGGCCGGGTGGTGATCGGCCGACGTCTTCGGCGTCGGGTTTCCTGGTTTTGTCGCTATGCGGTTATGGGTCTGGTGATCCCGGCCTCGAATTGCGCGAACGACCTCGTGATGACGTCTTCGAGGGGGGCTTGGTCGGGGTGGGCGAGCCAGTGCTCGTTGGCGGCCTTCATGGCGATCAGGGCGCTGCCGAGCACGAGCCGCGGGTAGAGGTCGTCGCCGCGGGTGCCGGTCGCTTCGGCGACGATGCCGACCGCGTCGGTGAACAGTTCCATGAACTGGCCGGCCTGGTGGGTGATCAGGGTCGGCGAGTTGCGGACGAGCTCGTCCTTGCATTGGAGGACGTGGAGGTCGTAGCGCTCGTTGAGGCGGAGTCCGACGCAGGAGTCGCGCAGGGCCTCCCAGATCGGCTGGACCTTGGAGCGCTCCCGGAGATCGTCGAGGAGCGCTCTGGTCAGCTCGTTGAAGTCGTGGAGGAAGGCCTCTTCCTTGCTGTGGAAGTAGTTGTGGAAGGTGCGGGTGGACACGCCGGCCTCGGCGGCGATGTCGTCGGCGCTGACGGCGTCGATCGCGCCTTCGGCGACCGCCAGCCGGAAGGCGGCCTCGCCGAGGGCCGCCTTGGTGGCGGCCTTCTTGCGTTCGCGCAGCCCGGTCTGGTCGGTCATGATCGCAACCCTAATCAGGGTTGCCGCCGTTAACAAGCTTCGTACAGAGAAATTTTGCGCGAAGCGCAAGTTTCCTAGGTGAGAGGTGTCACACGGCTGACGCCGGCGCATTCCCATGCGACCCTTGGGGCTTCGTCGCCGCTCGGGTCGACCCGGGTGACCGCGCCGCTGAACTGGCAGGCGACCAGCAGCGAGCCGTCGGTCGCGAGGCAGGCGTCGCGGGGCCAGGAGCCGCCGACCGGGACCGAGCGGATCAGGGCCGGGCGGGCCGGGTCGATCACCGCCGCCTGGTCGGTGCCGCGCACGGTGACGTACACCAGGCCGCGGCCGGGGTCGGCCACGATCGCGGCCGGAAGCGGGGTCGGGACGTCCTCCGGCAGGCCGATGTCGGGCAGCGCGGCCAGGTCGGCCGGGTCGGTGCCCGGCAGCGGAAGGGCCGGTCCGAGCACGAACCGCCCCGAACGAGCGTCGAACGACCCGGTGACCACGGCGTTGGCCAGCTCCCCGACGATGACCGCCACCTCGCCGGCGAACGCCAGGTGCCGGGGGCCGAAGCCCGGATCCAACGCGGTGAAGCCCACCGGTTCCAGTTCGCCGGTCGGCCCCAGGTCGAAGGCGTGGACGCGATCGCCGCCCAGGTCGACCGCCAGCACCCGCCCGGCGTGGCAGACCACCTGGTGGGCGTGGGGCCCGGCCTGGCGCTCCAGGTCGGGCCCGGAACCGACCAGTTCGAACACGTCGGCGGGATCGCCGAGCGAGCCGTCGGCGGCGATCGGCAGCACCGCCACCGAGCCGCCTCCCGAATCGTCGCCGTAGTTGGCCACCAGCAGCCACTTGCCGGACGGGTGGACCGCCGCGTGGCACGGGTTGGCGCCCCCGGTCGGCCGGCCCGCGCCGACCTCCTCGGGCTCGAAGGACTCCCCGATCCGCCAGGCGGCGGCGGAGCCGGTCGCGGATTCGGTGACGGTGTAGACCGCGCCCTCCGGCCCGCCGGTCGCCACCCACGACGGGTTCGCGGTCTTCCCCGGCGGGGCCAGCCCGTCGGGACCGGCCACGACCAGTCCGGGTCCGCCTTCGGTCGTGTAGTCCCCCAGCAGATAACGCATCGGCTCATCATAGATCCGCAAGCGTTCGGCAAGGGCGTCACCGCCGACCTCGGCATAGACTCGAACCCATGAGTGAGCAGCAGTGGCACGAGAAGCTGAACGCCGAGGAGTACCGGGTGCTGCGCCGAGGCGGCACCGAGGCGCCGTGGAGCGGCGAGTACGTGGACGAGAAGCGCCGGGGCGTCTACCGGTGCCGGGCCTGCGAGGCCGAGCTGTTCTCCTCGGACACCAAGTTCGACTCCCGCTGCGGCTGGCCGTCGTTCTGGACGCCGCTGGCCGGGGACCGGGTCGAACTGCTGGAGGACCGCAGCCTCGGCATGGAGCGCACCGAGGTGCGCTGCGCCGCCTGCGGCTCGCACCTGGGCCACGTCTTCTACGGCGAGGGCTGGGATCTGCCCGAGGACGCCCGGTTCTGCATCAACTCCGTCAGCCTGACCCTGGAACCGGAGGGAACGGCCCCGGCAGCGCCCGACTAAGCTCGGACCCCAACCCTTCCCCCGAAGCGAAGAGAGGGCCGAGGTGCAACTCGGGACACTGATCGCCGGCCGCTACCGACTCGACGACCGCCTCGCCGCCGGAGGCATGGGCGAGGTGTGGCGCGGCACCGATACCCGTCTCAACCGCGTGGTCGCCGTCAAGGTGCTCCACTCCGGGCTGGCCGGCAACGACCGGTTCCGCGCCCGCTTCCACCAGGAGGCCCAGGCCGTCGCCGCCCTCCAGTCACCCGGCATCGTCGCGCTCTACGACTACGGCGAGGAGGCCGGACCCGAGGGCGTCATCTCCTACCTGATCATGGAGCTGGTCAGAGGCACCTCGCTCGACAAGCTCATCCGGCAGCGCGGCCGCCTCGCCCCGACCGAGGTCATGAAGATCGTCGGGACCGCCGCCGAGGCGCTCGACGTCGCGCACCGGGCCGGGATCATCCACCGCGACATCAAACCCGGGAACCTCCTGATCGCCGACGACGGCACCGCGAAGATCGTCGACTTCGGCATCGCCTCGGCCCGCGGCCAGGCCGGGCTCACCGAGACCGGCACCGTGATGGGCACCGTCTCCTACGCCGCGCCCGAGCAGCTCCAGGGCGCCCAGCTGACCGGCGCGACCGACCTCTATTCGCTGGGGGTGGTCGCCTACGAATGCCTGGCCGGCGCACTGCCGTTCCCCGGCACCGAACCGACCGCCGTCATCACCGCGCACCTGACCGGGCAGCCCCCGCCGCTGCCGCAGGACGTCCCGCCGGGCGTGTCGCAGATCGTGATGCGGCTGCTGTCCAAGGACCCGCGCCTGCGATTCGCCTCGGCGTCCGAGCTCGCCGCCGCCTGCCGCGACGGCCGGCCCGGGCAGGCCGCCTCGCCGCCGACCGAATCCACCCGGGTCATGGCGCAGGGCGCGGTCCCGGCCGGGGCCCCCGGGATCGGCCGGGACGAGCCGCCGCAGAACGACTGGCCCGCCCCGCGCGAGCCCGAGGAGGCCAAGCGCAGCCCGGCCGTGCCGATCACCCTGACCGTCCTGGGCGTGCTCGTCCTGGTGGTGGCGTTCATCATCTGGAGCCCCTGGAACGACGGCGGGCCGGACGATCCCGCGCAGGCCGACTCGACCACCGGGCCCGCCGAGGAAGCCACGTCCGAGGAGGCCACCGAGGAGCCCGACGACGAGGAGACCGAGGACGAACCGGAGGACGACTCCACGGACGACGAGGCCGACGAGGAGCCGACCGAGGACGAGGGCGGGGAGACGACCTCGCAGCCCGTGGATCCCGGCATCGTGACCCTGGACGACTACATCGGCCAGGACGTGACCGAAGCCGAGGCCACACTCACCGATGAAGGCTTCACGAACGTGACCACTGAGGCCACCAGCGATGATGCCGAGCTGGGCCAGTGCGAAGTCACCGCCCAGAATCCCGAGCCCGGCAGCGAGGTCGGCTACGACACCCCGATCACCCTCGAGTACGCGGCCAACCATCCGGACTGCCTGACCTGACCCGGCGCCTCAGCCGCTGGTGGTCACGGCTTCGCCTTCGGCGTCCAGCACGTACCAGACGTCGTTGACGCCCTGGCCGTCGACGTCGCCGGGAGCGGCGTCGTTGATCCAGTAGTAGAGCGGGTGGCCGTTGTAGGTCACCTGCTCGCTGCCGTCGTCGCGCTCGACCGAGCCGACCAGCGAGGCGTCCAGCCCTTCGCCGACGTCGACGACCGGGGCGTCGTCGTCGCCCTCCTCGACCAGGAGCGGCGGCCAGTTCTCCGCGCACTGGTCGTAGCAGGTCGATTCGCCGCCCTCGTCGGCCGTGAACAGGTACAGGGTCCGCTCGTCGTCGTCGACGATCACGCTGCCCAGACTGGTCTCGGCCAGCCCGATCCGGTCCGATTCGGCATCCCATTCGCCGCCGTCGTCACCGTTGCCGTCGTCGGCGTCGTCCTCGGCCGGGGGCGACTCCTCTTCCTCGGTCTCCACCCCGTAGCCGGGGCCGGGGTCGGTCTCCTCGCCGCTTTCGCCGTCGCCTCCGTCGCCGCAGGCGGTGAACGCGAAGGCGCCCACGAGCGCCGCAACCGCGCCGGTGCGGACATTGCGCAGTTTCGATTGCTGTTCCATGCCTTCGACGCTATAAGCACTCGGATGCGCTGTCATCCGAACACGCCCGAATCAGGGCGAGGGGCGAGAATGGTGCCCATGCCCGAGCTTCCCGAACTGCCGATCCGCGAATCCCTCCCGCGACTGCTCCGCGCGGTCGACCGGACCGGGACGGCCGTGCTGGCCGCGCCTCCCGGCACCGGGAAGACCACCCTGGCACCGCCGGCGCTCGCCGGGCTGCTCGACGACGCCTCGCCGCGGCGGCGGATCCTGGTCGCCGAGCCCCGACGGCTCGCGACCCGCGCCGCCGCACGGCGCATGGCCGACCTCCTGGGCGAACGGGTCGGCGACCGGGTCGGCTACCGGATCCGCGGGGAGTCCCGCCGCTCGGCGGCGACCCGCGTCGAAGTGGTGACCACGGGTGTCCTGCTGAACCGGCTCCTGTCCGACCCGGAACTGCCCGGCGTCGACGCGGTCGTGCTCGACGAGTGCCACGAGCGGCACCTCGAGACCGACACCGCGTGCGCCTTCCTGATCGAGGCGCGGCAGGTCCTGCGGCCCGATCTGGCGCTCGTGGCGGCCTCGGCCACCGCCGACGTGGACCTGTGGTCGCGGCTGCTCGACGACGCGCCGGTGGTCGCCTCCGAACCCATGCGCCACCCGGTGGCGATGCACTGGTCCCCGCCCCGCGAGCGGATCGCCCCGCCCGACGGGCTGCGGGTCGACCCCAGGCTCCTCGCTCACGTCGCGCACGTGATCGATCGGGCGCTGGCGGCCGACGAGGGCGACCTGCTGTGCTTCCTGCCCGGAGCCGGGGAGATCCGCCGGGTGGCCGAACAGCTCGATTACCTCGATGTCGATATACATCAGTTGCATGGTTCGGTGCCGCCGACCGCGCAGGACGCTGCGATGCGGCCCGGTCGGCGGCGCCGGATCGTGCTGTCCACCGACATCGCCGAGTCGAGCCTGACCGTGCCCGGGGTGCGGATCGTGGTCGACGCCGGCCTCGCCCGGCGGCCGACCATCGACCACGCGCGCGGACTGCCCGGACTGACCACCGTCGCGGCCTCGCGGGCCTCCTGCGACCAGCGCGCCGGCCGGGCCGGACGCGAAGCGCCCGGAGCGGTGTGGCGGTGCTGGAGCGAGGCCGAACACGGACGCCGCCCCGCGCAGCCGACACCGGACGTCGAATGCTCCGACCTCACCGGCTTCGCGCTGCAGGCCGCGTGCTGGGGCACCCCGGTCGCCGACCTGGCGCTCCCCGCCCAGCCCGCCGCCGGTGCCATGGCGGCGGCCCGGGACACGCTGCGGTCGCTGGGGGCGATCGACTCCGGCGGCGCGGCCACCGACCGCGGCCGGGCCCTGTCGAAGGTGGGACTGCATCCGCGGCTGGCGCGGGCGCTGCTCGACGGCGCCGAGCGGGTCGGCACCGCCCCGGCCGCCGAGGTCACGGCGCTGCTCGGGCTCGACCGGCGCGGCCGGGGCGACGACCTGCTCGCCGAATGGCGGCGCTTGCGCTCAGGACCCGACCGGCGGTGGCGCGCCGAGGTCGGACGGCTCACCGCCGCAGCACCCGAGGTCGACCGGCAGGCCGGCGACGACGAGGCGGCCGCCGTCGTGGTGGCGCTGGCCTTCCCCGAGCGGGTCGCAGGGCGCAGCGGCGGCCAGTGGCTCACCGCCGCCGGGACCGGAGCGGTCACCGCCGAGGGCTCGTCGCTGGCCGGCAGCCGGTGGCTGGCGATCGCCGACGCCGACCGCTCCCCCGGCAGTGCCGCCGCGATCGTCCGGGCGGCGGTGCCGATCGACGGCGAACTGGCGTGCGAGCTGGTCGGCGACGAGGTCGTCGAGCTCGTCGAATGGGACCCCGAGCGGCGCGACGTGGCCGCGCGCGAGGTCAGGAAGCTCGGCGCGATCGAGGTCGCCTCGAAGCCGCTGCGCGCGCCCGACCCGTCGCTGGTCGAAGCGGCGCTCGCCGACGGGCTGCGGGCCGAAGGCACGGGGCTGCTGCGGTGGTCGGCCGAGGCGCGGCGGCTGCGCGAGCGGATGGCGTTCTGCCACCGGCGGATCGGCGATCCGTGGCCGGACGTGGGCGAGGCGGCGCTGCTGGGCGGCACCGACTGGCTGGAGCCGTGGTGGTCACGCGCGCGCCGACGCGCCGACCTCGAGGCCGTCCCGGTCGCGCGGGCGCTGCGGAGCCTCCTGCCGTGGCAGGCGAGCCTCGACGAGGCCGCACCCGAGACGCTGCCGGTCCCGAGCGGGCGCCGGGTGCGCGTGGACTACTCCGGAGAGAGCCCGGTGCTGGCGGTCAAGCTCCAGGAGATGTTCGGGGAGGTCGAGGCGCCCGAGGTCGCCGGAGGCCCGGTGACGCTCCACCTGCTCAGTCCGGCCGGTCGGCCCCTGGCGGTGACCGCCGACCTGTCCTCGTTCTGGGAGGGCCCCTACCGGCAGGTGCGCAAGCAGATGCGGGGGCGCTACCCCAAGCACCCCTGGCCGGACGACCCGTTCTGCGCCGAGCCCACCGCTAGGACGAAGCGGCGAGAGCGCTGAAAAGGTCCCAGTCCTCGAACGGCAGGAGCAGCCAGGTGCCGTAGGCGGCCGCGGCGATCGTCGCCAGCGAGAACAGGAACACCCACGCCCCGGCCGGCAGCGGGGTGATGCCCGCGAGCTGGTCGGCGTCGGACGCGCCCGAGCCGCCGCGGCGGCGGCGCCGCCCGGCGAGCTCCAGCACCGGCTTGACCGAACCGAACAGCAGCAGCCAGGCGCCCAGGTAGGCCGCGACGGTCTGGACGATCGCCGTCCCGTACCAGGTCGCCAGGAACACGCCGGCGCCGACGGCCAGCAGGGCCAGCGCCCCGTACCAGTTGCGGATGAAGACCAGCATGATCGCCAAGGCCACCAGCGTGATCCACAGCAGCGCCACGATGCGGCCCGCACCGGTCAGCGCCGCCGCGCCCAGACCGAGCGCCGCCGGAGCGATGTATCCGGCCAGGAGGGTCATCGCCGCGCCGAAACCGGTCGGCTTGCCGCGCGAGAACGTCAGCCCGGAGGTGTCGGCGTGGAGCCGGATGCCGGTCAGTCGGCGGCGCATCAGCACCGCCATCAGGGCGTGCCCGCCTTCGTGGGCGATGGTGACCAGCGCCCTGCTCCACCGCCACAGGGGCGTGTAGAGCACCATCGCGGCGGCGGCCGCCAGGCAGGCCAGCATGACGCCAGCCGGAGGGGCCTGCTGGATCCGGGTCAGGTGGTCGATGACGGTGTCGAGTATTTCTTCCACGGGGCCTCGGTTCTCGGGAGGGATCGGACGCGCGTGAACGCGCTGCGGACGCTCAGCCGTATGGTAGAGGAGGTAGGCATCCGCTCCGCACGGAAGGACAGCCCCAGATGGGCACCGACGACCGCCCCGATCCGCATCTGAACTTTCTGGAGCTCACCGACCAGATCGTCGAGGACCTGGCCATGCACAACCTCAGGGCCAGGGAGAAGCTCCGGGAGGGGATCGCGTGGCTGGAGGCCCGCCGCACCGACGCCACGACCTCCGAGAACGCCGACATCGAGATCCTGCTGGCCCAGTGTCACGACGCGCTGGGGCGCATGGAGTCGCTGCGGGACACCTACCAGGACGTGCGGGCGATCAACGCCGCCGCCCACGCCGAGCACATCGAGCGGCTGGAGAAGCGGATGCTGCGCGGCACCGAGTCGCCCCAGGAGCTCCGCGACCGCCAGCACCGGCTCGACCGGC
This sequence comes from Glycomyces xiaoerkulensis, assembly GCF_002798405.1. Classification (GTDB taxonomy): domain Bacteria; phylum Actinomycetota; class Actinomycetes; order Mycobacteriales; family Micromonosporaceae; genus Glycomyces; species Glycomyces xiaoerkulensis. The sequence continues at coordinate 30,400 of NZ_PGGV01000008.1, forward strand.
TCAGCGCCGAGCGGCGGGAGCGCCTCAACGAGCTCCGCGAGCACACCCGGGAACGGCACCGGCACCGCCCCGGGGCCGACGGCCCCGGCCTCTGAGCCGCGCCGATCGGCCGCCGGAGCGGTCGGCGCCCGAATTTTTCCCGCGCTGATCCCACTGCCCCGCAACGTGGGGTGAACCGGTTCTGGAATGCGCTCGCCGGAAGCGACGGCGGATAACGGTTCGGTCACGGCCGATTGACACGCATTGATCCTTTGGGTAGAACACTTCTTGTAGTTCGATGAGAGAGCGCTCTCTACAAGACATCCGAGCCCTTGACCTACCTGGGAGAGCGATCTCTCTACTCTCCGGCAAAGGAGCCCATCATGACCCCGGACAGAACCAGACCCCGGTGGCGGCGCATCCCGGTCCGCGCCGTCGCCGCCCTCTCGGCCGCGGCCGCGGTGTTCGCGGCCGCGGCGCTCAGCATCAACACCGCGGGCGCCCAGGACCTCGAGGCCTCCCAGGAATGGGAGCAGATCTGGAGTGCCGAGTTCAACGGCGGCGCCGGCCAGATGCCCGACGGGAACAAGTGGCGATTCGACATCGGCCACGGCTACCCCGGCGGCCCCGCCAACTGGGGCACCGGCGAGATCGCTTACCACACCGACGATCCGGCCAACATCTCCATGGACGGCAACGGGAACCTCGAGATCACCGCGCTCCGCGACGGGGCCGGCGACTGGACCTCGGCGCGCATCGAGACCGAACGCGGCGACTTCCGCGCGCCCGAAGGCGGCTCGCTCCGCATCGAGGGCCGCCTGCGGCTCCCCCAGGTCTCCGGCGAAGCCGCGCTCGGCTACTGGCCGGCGTTCTGGGCCCTCGGCTCGCCCTACCGCGGCGACTACTGGAACTGGCCCGGCGTCGGCGAGTTCGACATCATGGAGAACGTCAACGGCCTCGGCGACGTCCACGCCGTCCTCCACTGCGGAGTCTCCGAAGGCGGTCCGTGCAACGAGACCATGGGCATCGGCGACACCACCACCTGCGGCGGCGACTGCCAGGACGGCTTCCACACCTACGCGTTCGAATGGGACGACTCCGGGGCGACCGGCGAGCTGCGATGGTACGTCGACGGCCAGCGGTTCCACTCGATCAGCGAGACGGACCTGCCGGCCGACACCTGGGCCGACATGACCTCCCATGCCGGCTACTTCATCCTGCTGAACCTCGCCATGGGCGGGGCGTTCCCGGACGGCGTCGCCGGCCAGGCCACCCCGGTGGCCGGCACCGAACCCGGGCACAGCCTGCTGGTCGACTACGTGCGGGTCCACACCCGCGGTGGCGGCGACCCCGAACCGGAGCCGACCACCACCGAGCCGACCACTTCGGAGCCGAGCGAACCGGGCGACGGCCGCGACGCCTACTCCAGGATCGAAGCCGAATCGTTCGACGCCGAGAACGGCGTCGGCGTCGAGGCCACCTCCGATTCCGGAGGCGGGGAGAACCTCGGCTGGATCGGCGACGGCGACTGGGTCCGCTTCGACGAGGTCGACTTCGGCTCCAGCGCCCCGGCGGACTTCGTGGCCAGGGTGGCCTCGGGAGCCGGCGCGGGCGTGAGCGGACTGGTCGAGGTGCGCATCGACAGCCGGTCGTCCGAACCGATCGGCAGCTTCGCGGTCGGCGACACCGGCGGCTGGCAGAGCTGGCAGAGCATCCCCGGCAACGTGAGCGCGGTGACCGGCACCCACACCGTCTACCTCACATTCACCAGTGGACAACCGGACGACTTCGTCAACGTCAACTGGTTCAACTTCCGACGCTGACCAGCGGAGGAAGCGTGTGCACAGCCGACGCTGACCAGCGGAGGAAGCACCAAGGCGGCCGCCGAGCGGCGGTAGCGCCCCTCCCGGCTCCCGCAGCCGGACGCTGCGGGAGCCGGATCCCTCATCACCAGCAAAGGAAAGCAACCCGATGTTGAAACGCAACCCCTTCCGCACGGCCCTCGCGGTCGGCACGGCCGCGGCGCTCGCAGCCGCCGGCGGCGCGTGCTCCTCCGAGTCCGAGGACGACACCGTGAACCTGACCGTGGGCCTGTTCGGCGACTTCGGCTTCGGCCCGCTGTACGAGGAGTACATGGAGGCCAACCCCGGCATCGTGATCGAGGAGCGCATCGCCGAGTTCGCCGATCACCACACCAACCTCACCACCCACCTGGCCACCGGCAGCGGCGCGGCCGACATCGAGGCGGTCGAGGTCGGCTACATCAGCCAGTACACCGCCGAGCCCGACCGCTTCCACAATCTGCTCGACTACGGCGCCGGCGACCTCGAGGACCGGTGGCTCGACTGGAAATGGCAGCAGGGCCTCGCCACCGACGGCGGAGCCCAGATCGGCCTCGGCACCGACGTCGGCGGCATGGCCATGTGCTACCGCCGCGACCTGTTCGAGGCCGCCGGGCTCCCGACCGAGCGCGACGAGGTCTCGGCACTGTGGGCCGAGTCGTGGGAGGACTACGTCGAGGTCGGCCACGACTACGTCGAGGCCACCGGCGGCGAGTACTTCTTCGAGTCCTCGGGCAACATGTTCCGCGCCATGGTCGAGCAGGCCGAGCAGGGCGTCTACGACCGCGACGACAACATCGTCGTGGACTCCAACCCGGCCGTCAAGGAGTCCTGGGACCTGACGGTCGAGGCGGTCGAGGCGGGCATGTCCAACCAGCTCGAGGCCTGGACCCCCGAGTGGAACGCCAGCTTCACCGAGGGCACCTTCGCGACCATCATCTGCCCGGCGTGGATGACCACCTACATCGAGACCAACGCGCCCGACGCGGCCGGCCTGTGGGACATCGCCACCGTGCCGGGCGGGGCCGGAAACATGGGCGGTTCGCACCTGGTGCTGCCCGCCCAGGGCGAGCACCCCGAGGAGGCCTACGAGTTCATCGAGTGGCTCACCGCGCCCGAGCAGCAGCTCAAGGTCTTCGAGGAGACCGGGAACTTCCCGTCCACGCCCGAGCTGTACGAGGACGAGGCGTTCACCGGCATGACCGCGGAGTACTTCAACGAGGCGCCGGTCGGCGAGATCTTCACCGACTCGGCCGAGTCGGTCGAGCCCCAGTACCAGGGGCCGCTGCAGGGCGACGTCCTGTCCACCATCGGCGCGGGCCTCGGCCGCATCGAGGAGGGCGCCCAGTCCCCCGACGAGGCCTGGCAGCAGGTCCTGAGCGACCTCGAGTCGTTCTAGCCCCAGAGACGGGGGCGGCTCCCCCGACGACCGACCCCGACCCGGGGAGCCGCCCCTTCGCACCGTCCCGTCCCGATACTCCGAGCTCGAAAGCGACCCCATGGCCATCGCCACCAAGGGCCGGGCCCCGAACCCCCGGAAACCCGCCACGGCGGGCCGGCTTCGGTACCGGCTCGACCTGCACGCCTCCCCGTACCTCTACATAGCCCCGTTCTTCGTCCTGTTCGCGGCCTTCGGCCTGTTCCCGCTGGCGTTCACCGCGTGGGTGTCGCTCCACGACTGGAGCCTGCTGTCGGACGAGCACGTCTTCGTCGGCGCCGAGAACTACGCCAACCTGCTCACCGACGGCTACTTCTGGAACGCCCTGGTCAACACCATGTCGATCCTGGCGCTGGCGACCGTGCCGCAGTTGCTGGCAGCGCTGTGCCTGGCCCACCTGCTGACCTTCCGGCTCCGCGGGCAGACGTTCTTCCGCATGGGCATGCTCCTGCCGAACGTCGCCTCGGTGGTGGCGGTCGCGGTCATCTTCAGCCAACTGTTCGGCAGGGACTTCGGGCTCATCAACTGGGTGCTGGAGGCGCTCGGCGCCGGGCGCATCGACTGGCAGGCCGGACGGGCCTCCTCGCACGTGGCCATCGCGGTCATGGTCGCGTGGAAGTGGACCGGCTACAACACCCTCATCTACCTGGCGGCCATGCAGGCGGTGCCGCGCGAAGTCTACGAGGCCGCCCGCCTGGACGGCGCCGGGCGGCTCTCGCAACTGTTCAGAGTGACCGTGCCGATGATCCGCCCCACGATCGTCTTCACCGTCATCGTGTCGACCATCTACGGCCTCCAGATCTTCGCCGAGCCCCAACTGTTCGGGGGCGCCGGGGCGAGCGGCGTCACCGGCGGACCGTCCCGGCAGTTCCAGACGCTGACGCTGTACCTGTACGAGCACGGGTTCAACCGCGGCTTCGAATTCGGCTACGCCTCGGCGGTGGCCTGGACGATGTTCGCCGTCATCGTGGTGATCGCCCTGCTGAACTATCTACTCGTCAAACGGATCCGGAGCTCCTCGTGACGTCGATACCGAGCGCGCGCAAGCGGCGCGCCCACCTCCGCCTGATGCGCAACCGGCCCGGCAGGCTCGCCTACCTGACGCTGGTCGCGGTGATGTTCTTCTCCGGGTTCCCGCTGTACTACAGCCTCGTGGTCGCCTCCAAGGACAACTCGGCGCTGGCGCAGGTCCCGCCACCGGTGCTGCCCGGTGCGAACCTGGTCGAGAACGTGGGGCGCGTGTTCGACACCGTCCCGTTCGACTTCGCCCTGCTCAACTCCGCGATCGTGAGCCTCAGCGTCACCGCCTCGGTCGTGTTCTTCTCGACCCTGGCCGGGTTCGCGTTCGCCAAACTCGAGTTCCGCGCCTCCAAGGCCCTGCTGGTGGCGGTCGTGGCGACGATGATGGTGCCGGTGCAACTGGGCGTGATCCCGCTGTACATGCTCATGGTCGAACTCCACTTGACCGACACCCTGTGGGCGGTGGTCGCCCCGGGCCTGGTCAACGCCTTCGGTGTGTTCTTCATGACCCAGTACCTGCGCGGGGCGATGCCCGGCGACCTGATCGAGGCGGCCCGCATGGACGGGGCCAGCACGTTCCGGATCTTCTGGCAGGTGGTCTTCCCCGTCGCCCGCCCGGCCGCGGTCGTGCTGGGCGTGCTGACCTTCCTGACCGCCTGGAACGACTACTTCTGGCCCTTGATCGTGCTCTCCAGCCCCGAGAAGTACACCGTCCAGGTGGCGCTGTCCTCGCTCAGCGGCGGCTACGTCACCGACTACTCGCTCGTGCTGACCGCGACGATGCTGGCTACCCTTCCCCTACTGGCGGTGTTCGCGCTGCTGGGCAAATACATGATCGCCGGGATCATGCAAGGTGCGGTAAAGGGCTGAGGCTGAGCGAATGGGATTGACGGAACCGAGCAGGCGGCGACCGACGCTGGAAGAGGTGGCCGAACGGGCGGGCGTGTCGCGGGCGACCGTGTCGCGGGTGGTGAACGGGCAGAGCTCGGTCGCCGAGCACCTGCGCACGGCGGTCGAGGCCGCCGCCACCGAGATGGGCTACGTGCCGCACGCCGCGGCGCGTTCGCTGGTGACCCAGCGGACCGAATCGGTGGCGCTGATCGTGCCCGAGTCGCCGACGCGGGTGTTCTCCGACGACCAGTTCTTCCCCAGCGTCATCAGGGGCGTGGCCACCGAACTCGACGCGGCCGGGAAACTCCTGGTGCTCATGACCACCGGCTCGGCCGAGGGCCGGGCGCGGGTGGAGCGGTACTCGGTCGGCGGCCACGTCGACGGGGTCATGTTCGCCTCGCTGCACGACGCCGATCCGCTGCCCGAGCTGATGCTCCGGCGCGGGGTGCCGGTGGTGGTCAACGGCATGCTGCCGCACTCGACGGTGCCGTACATAGACGTCGACCACGTCGGCGGGGTCCAGGCCGCGGTCGAGCACCTGCTGGCTCTCGGCCGGACCAGGATCGCGACCGTCGCCGGCCCGCAGGACATGGTCGCCGGCCGCGCCCGCCTGGAGGGCTACCGGCGGGCCCTGGCCGCCGCCGACCGGCGGGCGATCGTCGCGGTCGGCGACTTCACCGCCGAGTCGGGCACGGACGCGATGCGCCAGCTTCTGGCCGACGAGCCGGACCTCGACGCGGTGTTCATCGCCTCGGACCTGATGGCCCACGGGGCGCTCTCGGCGCTGCGGGAGGCCGGCAAGCGCGTGCCCGAGGACGTGGCCGTGGTCGGCTTCGACGACATCGCCCTGGCCGATTACTCCGAACCGCCGCTCACGACGGTGCGGCAGCCGATCACCGAGATCGGCCGCACGCTGGCCCGGCACATGCTGAAGCTGCTCGGTGGCGGCGACGTCCAGCACGCCACCATTCTGCCCACCGAGCTGGTGGTGCGCGAGTCGGCCTAGGTGAAGACCGAAACGCCGCCGGGGCCTACCAGGAGGCCCACGATGATGAACAGGATGCCGAGCATGATTCTGGATCTGAACAGCAGAAAGATCCCGTAGACGACCAGAATCACCGCGAGTATCCACAGAATGAACTCCATATCCGTTGTCTACCCGCCGGCGCCGGAATTATGTACGCCCGCTGTCGCAGGTGCGTGCTCCACTGGAACGGTGACGGTCGCGATAGTGCCCGGCAGGGGCTCCGAGGGGTGGACGATGGAGCTCCCCGGCGGGCCCGTGCGCCGTCACGGCGACCTCGCCGCGGCCGTGGCCGAGACCGAGGCCGACGCCGCGCCGCGCTGGGTGGTGGCCGACTCCGCCCGCGACTACGCCCGGCTCCTGGAGGCCGGGGTCCGGCTGGGGCGGTGCCGGGACCTGCGGCTGGCCGAACGCATCCTCTCCCGGGTCGAGGGGCGCGAGCCGGCCCCCGAGGCCGCCGAGCCCGACCCCGACGCCGGCACGCTGTTCGAACGCGAGCCCGAGCCGGTCGACGGCCCGGCGCTGCTCACCCGGCTCCAGGCGGGCTGGCTGGACCAGCGGCGGCGGCTGCGAGCGGCCGGCATCGCCGGGCTGGGGACGCTGCTGGCCGCCGAATCGGCCGGCGGCCTGGTCGCCGCCGAGATGATGCGCACCGGCGTCCCGTTCGACCTCGAGGTCCACGACGAGCTGCTGCGGGAACTGCTCGGGCCGCGCCCCACCCGAGGAATGCGGCCGCGCAAGCTCCAAGCCCTGGCCGACCGGGTCGCCGAGGCGTTCGGCCACCGGCTCAACCCCGATTCGACCAAACAGGTCCTCGCCGCCTTCCGCGCCGCGGGAGTGGAGGTGCGGACCACCCACCACTGGGAACTGTCCCAGGTCGACCACCCCGCCGTGGAGGCGCTCCAGGTCTACCGCGAGCACGCCCGGGTGTGGAGCGCGTTCGCTGGAACTGGGCCGACGAGTGGACGAGCGAGGGGCGGTTCAGGCCGGTCTACTCCGTGGGCGGGACCGACACCGGCCGGTGGGCCACCGACGGCGGCGGTGCGCTCCAGATGCCGCACGCCGTCCGCGCGGCCATCAGGGCCGAACCGGGCTGGAGGCTCGTGGTCGCCGACGCCGCCCAACTGGAGCCGCGCCTGCTGGCGGCCATCAGCGGCGACCGGGCCATGATGGCCGCCACCGGCGCCGACGACCTCTACACCGAGCTCGCCCCCGATCTGGGCGGCGAGCGGGACAAGGCCAAGCGGGCGCTCCTGTCGGCCATGTACGGCGGCCTGGCCGGCGAGGCGGCGGCGCTGGCGGCGCTCATGCGCGAGCGGTTCCCCGCCGCCTACGACTGCGTCGAGACCGCCGCCCGCACCGGCGAGCGCGGCGGCGTCGTCCGCACCTGGCTCGGCCGCACCGCACCCGCACCGCCGGCCGAATGGTGGAGCGCGCTCAACTCCGAGCGCGGCACCCGGGCCGCCGCACGGCGGGGCCGGTTCACCCGCAACTTCATCGTCCAGGGCACCGCCGCCGAATGGGCGCTGGTGGTGCTGGCGCTGCTGCGCCGCGCCCTCGCCGACGAGGGCCTGGGCGAGCTGGTGTTCTACCTGCACGACGAGGTCATGGTCCACGCTCCGGCCGATTGCGCCGAGGCCGTGTGCGCGGCGGTCGAGCGGGCCGCCGACGAGGCCACCCGCACCCTGTTCGGCGACCTGCCGGTCCGACTCCCGCTGCGCCCGAAGGTCGTCTCCAGCTACGCCGAGGCGAAGTAGACGCCGCCGGGAAGGACGCCGGGCCTAGTACCCCGGTACCAGCGGCGGCGGCGAAGTTCCGGCCGCAGCCCGATGGAATCGGGCCCGCGCGTCCGTAGCTTCGAGGACATGATCGAGATCGAGCACCTCACGAAGCGATACGGCAGGAAGACCGCCGTCGACGACCTCAGTTTCACCGTCAAGCCCGGCACCGTGACCGGTTTCCTCGGCCCCAACGGCTCCGGCAAGTCGACCACGATGCGCACCGTCGTCGGACTCGACGCCCCCACCTCGGGGACCGTCCGCGTGAACGGCCGGCGCTACGCCCGATTCCGGGCGCCCATGACCGAGGTCGGGGCGCTGCTGGAGGCCAAGTCGGTCCACTCCGGCCGCACCGCCTACAAGCACCTGATGGCGCTGGCCCACACCCATTCCATCCCCAAGCGGCGGGTCCTGGAGGTCATCGACCTGGTGGGGCTGACCGACGTCGCCGGCAAGCGGGCCGGCGGATTCAGCCTCGGCATGGGCCAGCGCCTCGGCATCGCCGTGGCGTTGCTCGGCGACCCGGCGGTGCTGATCCTGGACGAGCCGGTCAACGGCCTCGACCCCGACGGGGTGCGCTGGATCCGGGAGCTGCTGAGGGACCTGGCCCGGGAGGGCCGGACGGTGTTCCTGTCCTCGCACTTGATGAGTGAACTCGCTCAAACGGCCGATCACCTGGTGGTCATCGGTCAGGGACGGCTGCTGGCCGACACCTCGATGGAGGATTTCGTGGACGGCCGCGGCGGCGGCCGGGTCCGGGTCGTCTCGCCCGAGGCGGGGTCGCTGGCCGAGCGGATCCAGGGGCCGGGCGTCACCGTCACCAGCCCCGAGTCGGGGGTGCTGGAGGTCCAGGGAGCCGGGGCCGCCGCGGTCGGCGAGGCGGCCGCGGCGCACGGGATCGTGCTGCACGAGCTGCACCTCCAGCGCGCCTCGCTCGAAGACGTGTTCATGGAGATCACCGCCGACGCGGTCGAGTTCCAGCAGACGAAGGAAGGAGCGGCGGCGTGATGACCACCGCGACCATGGCAGAGGAACCGGCGGTCTTCACACCGCCGCAGCAGTACCGCGTGAGCGGACCTGGCCTGCTCCGCTCGGAGTGGACCAAGTTCTGGTCGCTGCGGTCGAGCTGGATCGTGCTGGTCTGCGCGGCGCTGTTCGGGGCCGGGATCGGCATGGCCGTCGCCGCCGACTTCCGGTTCGGCGCCGAGCCTTCGGTCGAGGGCGGCGTGACCGGCCTGGACGTGCTGTTCGGGTTCGGCATCGGTGCGGTGTTCATCGCCGTGCTCGGGGCGCTGTTCATCACCGGCGAGTACACGACCGGGTCCATCCGGTCCACCATGGCCGCCGCTCCCCGCCGCACCGGGGTGCTGTGGTCCAAGGCCGCCGTGTTCGCCTCGATCGTCCTCGCGGTCTACGCCGCGCTGGTGTTCGCGACGTTCTTCGCCACGCAGGCGCTGCTGGCGGACACCCATCTGGGCGGGATGAGCCTGTCGGACGAGGGCGTGCTCCGCGTCCTGACCGGCTACGTGGTCTCCACGGCTTATCTGGGCCTGCTGGGCCTGGCGATCGGTGCGATCCTGCGCAACTCGGCCGGGTCGATCAGCTTCTACATCGGCGTGGTCCTGCTCCTGCCGGAGCTGGCGACCATGCTTCCGTGGGATTGGGTCGCCGAGGTGACCCCGTATGCGCCCGGCAACGCGCCCAACACGCTGACGTGGCTGGACACCACCGGTGCGACCCTGTCGGTCGGAGCCTCGTGGCTGTGGATGGGGATCTGGACGGCCGTCTCCTTCGGGCTCGCGGCCCTGCTCCTGAAGCGCCGGGACGTGTGAGAATGCCGTCGTGGCCCAATCCGTGATCGCCCCGCGCAAGCGGGGCCTGTGGCAGCGGATGTCGGAGTTCGACTCCCGGCATCCGCTGCTGTGGAATCTGGTCCCCCTGCTGCTGTACCTGTTCATCCTGTGCGCGGGCGCGACCTCCTGGTCCGAGTCGCCGCGCCGCCTGGGCCTGCAGTTGATCCTCGGGGCGGCGCTGATGGTGCCGCTGATCTGGCGGCGCCGCTATCCGTTCGCGGTGCTGCTGAGCCAGTTGGTGCCGATGTCGTTCGTCCTGTGGTTCGAGCTCACCGGGGCCGGCGGCGAGATCGCCGACAGCGCTGCGGCGATCGCGTTCACGCTGGCGCTGTACAACGTGGTGCTCCGGCGGCCGCTGAAGCTGCTGTGGTGGGCGGGCCTGGTGGGTCTGGCGACGGCGGTGGCGGACTGGGCGCTGAACTCGCGCGTCCGTTCGCTCTTCGAGCTGTTCATCGGGCAGATCCTCCCGACCGCCTTCGTGTTCGCGTTCATCGTCGCCATTGCGATGCTGATCCGCACCAGGCGGAGCTTCCAGCAGTCGGAGCGGGAGGTGGCGGCCCAGCGGGCGGTGCAGGAGGAGCGGGCGCGGATCGCCCGGGACATGCACGACATCATCGGCCACAACCTGGCGGTGATCAACGCGCTGGCCGACGGCGGTTCGTATGCGGCGACCGCCTCGCCCGAGCGGGCGCGGGAGGCGCTGACGGCGATCGGGGCGACGAGCCGGCAGGCGCTGAGCGAGCTGCGGCGGGTCCTGTCGGTGCTGCGGGAGGACGGTTCGGAGCGTCCGGAGTTGGCGCCGCAGCCGGGCCTGTCGGACCTGGCGGCGCTGGTCGAGCGGGTGCGGGAGGCGGGGCTGCCGGTGTCGGTCAAGACCACCGGGTACCGCTGGGAGTTGTCGGAGAATCAGCAGTTGGCGGTCTACCGGACCGTGCAGGAGGCGCTGACGAACGCGCTCAAGCACGCCGCCGGGCCGCGGCGGGCGCAGGTGGCGATCGAGTTCGGCGAGGACGGGCTTTCGGTCGCGGTCTCCAATACCGGTCCGGTGGAGGTGGACACGGGCGTCCGGCGGGGCCTGGCCGGGCTGAGCGAGCGGGCGGCGGCCTTCGGCGGCACAATGGAGGCCGGTCCGCAGCCGTCCGGCGGCTGGCGGGTGGCGATCTGGCTGCCCCGGGCCGGCACCGAATGAGTTCCGCCGGCATCGCCTAGTGAGGAAGCGACACGTGACGACACTGCTCATCGTCGACGACCATCCGCTGCAGCGCATGGGGTTCCGGATGCTAGTGGAGAGCCAGCCGGACCTGACGGTGCTGGGTGAGGCCGACAACGGCGCCGACGCGGTCCGCATGGCCGGGGACCTGGCTCCGGAGGTGGTGCTCATGGACGTGCGCATGCCGGGCATGGACGGCATCGAGGCGACCAAGCGGATCATCGCCTCCGGTGTGCGCAGCCGGGTGCTGGTGCTGACCACGTTCGACCTCGACGAGTACGCCTACGCGGCGCTGCGGTCGGGGGCCAGCGGGTTCCTGGTCAAGGACGCCCAGCCCGAGGAGCTGCTGTCGGGCATCCGGGTGGTGGCCGACGGGGACGCGGTGGTGGCCCCGAAGCTGACCCGCCGCCTGCTCGACCGGTTCGCCGATCAGTTTCCGGTCGAGGGCGAGCCGTCCCACCGGGAGGCCGCCGAGCAGTTGGCGGTGCTGACCGACCGGGAGCGGGAGGTGCTGACCGCGATCGGCCGGGGCTGGAACAACGTCGAGATCGCCGAGCGGTTCCACCTGGCCGAGTCGACGGTGAAGACGCACGTGGGGCGGGTCCTGGCCAAGATCGACGCGCGCGACCGAGTGCAGGCGGTCATCTTCGCCTACAACACCGGCCTGGTCTCCCCTGACAACCACTCCTGACGGTCCGGCCGACCCCCGCCTCGGGGCCGGGTCGGCACCCAGAACCGGAGCTTCTTGCCGCGCCGGTCCTCGTAGACGCCGCCGTTGCGTTCGATGACCTTGCGGGAGGCGACGTTGTCCCGGTCGCAGGTGATGAGGGCCCGGTCGATGCCCAGTTCCGCCGCGCGGGGCAGGGCGGCGGCGAGCATGGCGGTGGCGTGGCCCCGGCGCCGGGCGCTGGGACGCATGTCGTAGCCGATATGCCCGCCGATGTCGGACAGTTGCTGGTTGAGCCGGTGGCGGATGGAGATGCGGCCCAGGTAGCGGTCGCCCTCGACCCACCAGTAGACGGACATGGGCACGAAGTATTCGGGCGGGTCGGTCTCCCAGCGCCCTTCGAATTCCAGGAAGTCGGCGACCCAGGTCGACCCCTCGCGGCGGTTCGCGAAGTTGCGGATGATGTCGCCGGTGAGGCTGTTGTCGTCGGGCCCGCCCCGCCCTTCGGCGATGAACTCGTCGATGGCCTCGGCGAACGATTCGCCGAGGCGCACGGTGGGCCGGATCAGCTCGGGCATGCCCATGACGCTAAGCGAAGCCGATCGGGTCCACAAGCGCATTCACCGATCCCGCGGCGCCGTGGCCGACCGGCGACGGCGCCGAACCGGCGTTCTCGGACGGTCAGGCCACCGGTTGGGCGGCGTCCATGCTGGCGACTCGGGCGGCGCGCAGCAGCCCGGGGAGGTCGCGGGTGCGGCCGCCGCGCAGGAGCAGCACCAGCCACGGGTCGTCGTCCATCCTGGCGGCGCTGACCAGGGAGACGGCCAGGATGTGGGCGCAGACGTCGCGGTTGTCGGCGCAGCCGCAGGAGGTGGTGAGGCGGTTGTACGGCTCGGCGAGGTGCTTCTTGGGCAGCAGGCGCATCCCCGCCTCGGCCAGGACGTCGTCGATGCGTTTGGGGAGCCGGCCGGCGAGCAGCCCGGCCACGCAGGAGGGCGACAGGGACAGGGCCGTCATGCCCCGGTTCCAGGTGGCGTTGTCGAACACCGGGATGCGGATGGCCGCCTCGAAGGTGCCGTTGGCGTCGGTGACGCTGCCGGAGACGACGCCGGGTTCGATCGAGAGGTCGGTGACGACGCCCTGTCCGGCCAGGGAGCGCCCCTTGACGATGCGCTGGTCGGGATAGTTCAGTCCGATCGTCTCCAGGGCGCGCCACCATTTGCGCCCCCACCAGGTCCTGCCGTACGGGTCGCTCATCGGTGATCGCCGCCTTCGTCGAGTTCGATCAGTTTGCGCAACTGCGTGTCGTCCAGTTCGCCGAGCCAGTCCTCGCCGGTGCCGACGACGGCCTCGGCTATGGCCCGCTTGCGGGCCAGGAGCTCGTCCACGCGCTCTTCGAGGGTGCCGGCGGTGACCAGCTTGTGGACGTGGACGGTCCGCTCCTGGCCGATGCGGTGGGCCCGGTCGGTCGCCTGGTCCTCCACGGCCGGGTTCCACCAGCGGTCGTAGTGGACGACGTGGGAGGCGCCGGTGAGGTTGAGGCCGGTGCCTCCGGCGCGGAGGGACACCAGCAGGATCGCCGGGCCCTCGGCGGTCTGGAACTCCTCGACCAGGCGGTCGCGCGCGGCCTGGTCGAGCCCGCCGTGGAGGAACGGCGCGGCGATTCCCAGTTCGGCCTCGAGGTGCTCGGAGAGCAGGTTGCCCATCTTGCGGTACTGGGTGAACAGGAGCGTCTTGTCGCCCTCGTCGACGACCTCGGCGAGCATCTCGGTGACGCGGTCGAGCTTGCCCGACCGTTCGGCGAGGTCGCCGTCGCCTGCGCCGACAATCTGGGCGGGGTGGTTGCAGACCTGCTTGAGCCGGGTCAGGAGCTTGAGGACGCGGCCGCGGCGGGTGATGCCGTCGCCCAGGCCCTCGTCGAAGGCCTCGCGGATGGCCTCCTTGTAGAGCCCGGCCTGCTCGTCGGACATGGTGCAGGCGACGGTGGACTCGATCTTGGGGGGCAGGTCGGCGGCGACGTCTTCTTTGAGCCGGCGCAGCACGACCGGGTCGATGCGGGCGCGCAGGAGTGCGGCGGACTCGGGGTCGCGGCCGATCTCGATGGGGTCGGCGAAGCGGCGCTTGAAGTCGGTCTGGCCGCCGAGCAGGCCGGGGTTGACGAATTCGGAGATCGACCACAGCTCCGAGAGGTGGTTCTCGACCGGGGTGCCGGTGAGGGCGATGCGCACCCGGCCGGTGAGGTCGCGGACGGCCCCGGCGGTGCGGGAGCGGTGGTTCTTGATGGCCTGGGCCTCGTCGATGACGATGGTGTCGAAGGCGATCGAGCGCATCATCTTGATGTCGCGCAGCGCGATCGAGTAGGAGGTGACGACGACGGCGGCCTCCAGGAAGGCCCCGGCCGTCTTGGCGCGCGCCGGGCCGTGGTGGAGGTGAACGGTCAACTGCGGGGCGAATCGGGCGATCTCGCGCTGCCAGTTCCCGACCAGGGAGGTGGGGCAGACCACCAGGTGCGGGGCGTCGCCGGCGCGGCGGACGAGGACGCCGATCGACTGGAGGGTCTTGCCCAGGCCCATGTCGTCGGCGAGGATCACTCCGGCGCCGACCTCCGCGGCGGCTTCGAGCCAGGCGATGCCGTGCGACTGGTAGCGGCGCAGGTCGGCGCTGACTCGGACGTCGCCGGGGTCGGCGTGCTGGGCGGTGATGAGCCGGAGGTTGAGGCCGGAGTCGGAGCGCTGGAGCTCGGTGTAGGACTCCACGAACGCCGCGACGGTGGCCCGCGGGGTCCAGACGTGGTCCTCGGAGTGGGGGGCGGCGTGGGCCTCGGGGGGCAGCTCGGCGGCGATGCGGTCGAGGTCGTCGAATTTGTCGTCGCCGATCGCGCCGGCGACGCGGGCCCAGGCGGCCACGGACTCGGTGATGTCGGGCCGGGAGGCGACGCGGGTGAGCGCGGTCAGGACGGGGCGGACCGGGACCGCGACGCCGTCGACGGTGCGCGGTTCGCCGTCGAGGAAGAGCTCGGCGGTGAGCGGGTCACCGGGGGGCAGTCCGAGTTCGGCCGCGGCGATGCGCGGGTTCGGGCCGCCGAAGAACAGAAGCCGACCATCGGCCGGTGCTGCGTGGTCGGGAAGGAAGGTGGCGTGCAGTTGGCTGGGTGGCACCGAGGCTCCTACTGGTTCGCGGCAGACGAGCCATTTTGCCACAGGTGGGGTCTCGTTCCCAAACTCGCGCCGCCGGTTTGCGGGGGTTTGGGTGCTTCATCGGAGAACGGGGCGGACCTGGCGGTCCGCCCCGCGGAACCTCGCGGAAGGTCGGTTTCGTCAGTTCCCGCTCACCGGGTCCAGCACCCATTGCTGGTCGGCCCCGCCGGTGGGCGTGTCCTGGCTGATGCGGCTGCCCGGGTCGGTCGCACCGTCCCACACGGTCAGCGACAGCGCCGAGAAGCGGTTCAGGAGCGTGACGGCTCCGCCGCTCTGCTCGACCCGCCACTGCTGGTTGACGCCGTTGAGGTCGTCCCACTGGACGATGGTCGCGCCGGGCTGGTCGTTCCACTCGAAGATGTCCAGCGCCAGCGACGAGTTGCGGTTCACCAGGCGGTAGAAGCCGTTGTCGGAGTACACGAAGCGCCACTGCTGATGGGCCTCGCCGGTGGGCTCCTGCTGAACGAGTTCGGCGCCGCCCTCGGTGGAGGCGCCCTCGATCCCCAGCGCGAGCTCCGAATGGGCGCTGGTGATCTCGTACCAGGCGTCGGTGTCGACCGCCGGACTCGGTTCGCCGCCGGCGGCGGGGCCGGACAGCACCGGCCAGCCGCGCTTCCATTCGAACCGTTCGATGCCGAAGGCGAAGCCGCCGGCCTGGTCGTAGGAGTGGTAGGCGATCAGTCCCTTGTCGAGGCTCTGACCGCCGGTGGCGACGTTGGTGCCGTGTTCGGCGAGTACGACGGTGCCGCCGCCGTCGGCCATGTCGACCCCGTCGCGGTCGAGGAAGGGTCCGGTCGGCGAGGTGGAGCGGCCCACCGCGATCGAGTAGGTGGAGTCGGCCCCCTCGCAGCAGACGCCGAGGGAGACGAACAGGTAGTAGTACTTGCCGTGCCGGATCAGGGTCGGGCCCTCGATGCCGTCGCCGCCCTGGCCGGCCACGTGGACCGGCTCGGCGCCCGCGGCGGGCTTGCCGGAGGGCCAGTCGAGCTCGAGGACGTAGATGCCGTTCCACCAGGAGCCGAAGACCATGTAGTGGGCCCCGTGGCGGTCGGCCAGGATCTCGGCGTCGATGGCGTTGTAGGGGTCGCCTTCATGCGATTCGAACACCATGCCCCGGTCGACCCATTCGTAATCGGGGTCGGCCGGGTCGAGCGTGGTGTTGGTGGCCAGGCCGATCAGGGAGCGTTGGGAGCCGAAGGTGGAGGCGCTGTAGTAGACGTAGTAGGTCGCGCTCTTGTTGTCGTAGTGGACGGCGGGGGCCCAGAGGTTGTCGACCCCCGGGACGGCCTCCTCGACCCAGGCGGGTTTGGAGTCGAAGACGCTGCCGACGGTGCGCCAGGACTGGCCCCGGTCGAGCGACTGTCGGATGGGGACGGTGCCGTCGTTGAACGGGCCCCAGCCGGTGGCCAGCACGTACCAGGGCTCGTCCTTGCAGCCGGCCACCAGGGCGGGGTCGTGGGAGCCGAGCTCGCCGAGCATCGGCCCGGTGGGGGCGTCGGGTTCGCAGTCGAGGCGGCCGTCGGCGGTCGCGGCGGGCGCGGTGCCGAGCAGGGCGCCGATCACGGCCAGGGCGAGGGCCGCACTGAGCCAGGGACGGCGCCTGCGGGGTTCAACCAGGGGTTTCATGTCGCTCCACGGAATGGTATATCGATAAAGTGGCCGGAACGTGTCGAGGCTAACCAGAAACCCGAAGGATGTCAATGCGGCGATCGGCCGCGGTCAACCGGTCGACGACGAGGAAGCCGTGCAGCGCATCGACAGGTCGACCTCGACCAGGCCGCGGAACAGCATGTAGCTCTCCTGGAGCTGCTCGTCGTCGCCCGGTTCGGTCTGGGCGACCATCTCCTGGACGCGGGCGCCGAACGAGTACGCCATCTCCGACAGCTCGGGATCGGTGATCTCGGAGGCGATCAGGTCGATCTCGTCGACCACCTGGTCGACGTTCTCGTGGTCGAGCTCGCCCATCATCTCCAGGGCCTCCCAGGTACGCCGGCAGTCCTCAGCGTAGAACTGGGAGTCCCGGTCGAACTCCTGCGGGTCGGGCTCGGGCGGCGCTACGGGGCCGCCCATGCACTGCGCCAGGAGCCAGATCAGCGACAGCACGCCGATCACCCAGGCGAAGAGCTTGCCCAGTTGCAGATCGGTCATCGATCACACTCTCGGTGGAACTCACGAGCCGCGACCTGCCGCCACCGGGCGGCGACTCGAACCTGTGGGCTGATGGCTCGCCTCCGAGTCTAACGCGGACATCGACAGCCGCGGATACGCATGTGCCGACACCGGCCGGTAGTCTGGGGCCTCCCCACCGTAAGGAGCGCCAATGGAAGTCCTCTGCCTCGGCGAATCGATGGCCGTGTTCACGCCCTCCCCGTCGACGTCCCTCCGCCACGCCGGAGAGCTGCGCGCCGGTGTCGCCGGCGCCGAATCCAACGTCGCCGTCAGCCTGGCGCTGCTCGGCACGGACGCGGCCTGGAGGGGCAAGGTCGGCGACGACCCGTTCGGGAAGCGCATCCTCGACGTACTGCGCGACGCCGGCGTCGACTGCGACGGCGTGGAAGTCGACCCGGACCGCCCCACCGGGATCTACTTCAAGGACCCGCGGCCCGGCGACGGCACCAAGGTCCACTACTACCGCGCCGGCTCGGCCGCCTCCGCCATGGGACCCGGCCAGCTCGCGGGCACCGCACCCCCCGAGATCCTGCACCTGTCGGGCATCACCCCGGCGCTGTCGGAGACGTGCCACGGACTGGTCCGCGAGCTCGTGGTCGACCGGGCGCTGGCCCCGGCGACGGTGAGCTTCGACGTCAACTACCGCCCCGCGCTCTGGCCGGTCGAGCGGGCCGCCCCCGTGCTCGCGGGCCTGGCCGACGCCGCCGACATCTGCTTCGTCGGCCTCGACGAGGCCGAGACGCTGTGGGAGTGCAAGACCCCCGACGACGTCCGCGCCCGACTGCCCGCAGTGCAGACGCTGGTGATCAAGGACGGCGGCGAGGGCGTCACCTGCTACGAAGGGGACCGACGCCTCTACTCCCCCGCCGATGCGGTCGACATCGTCGAACCGGTGGGAGCCGGTGACGCCTTCGCTTCGGGCTTCCTCTACGGTCGTCTCAAGGGCGTTAGTGCAAGCGCTTGCATGTCGCTGGGGCACCGGCTCGCCGCCGGAGCCCTCCAGACCGTAGGCGACCTCGCCGCGCCCCCGAGTCCCAAGACCGTCAAATCCCTGCTGGAGCACCGACCATGAGCATCGACTTCGACACCCTCTTCGACGGCCGACGCGTGATGGCCATCCTGCGCGGCCTGCCGCCGGACGAGACCGTCGCGATGGCCCGCGCCGCCTGGGCCGGCGGCGTCGACCTCGTCGAGGTCCCGATCGGCAGGCCCGGCCAGGAGAAGGCCCTGGCCGCCGTGGTCGAGGCCGCACGGGACGGCGGCCACCAGGTCGGGGCGGGCACCGTCGTCTCCAGCGACCACGTGAGACGGGCGGCCGAGGCCGGCGCGGTCTACACCGTCGCGCCGGGCCTGGACGCCCAGGTCCTCGAGGCCTCTGGCAGCGCCGGGCTCCCCCACCTGCCGGGCGTCGCGACCGCCAGCGAACTGCAGCTCGCGGCCCGGCTCGGCTGCCGGTGGGTGAAGGTCTTCCCGGCCTCGACCCTGGGACCGGGCTGGTTCAAGGCGATGGCCGGTCCGTTCCCCGACATGCGGTGCGTCGCCACCGGGGGCGTCGGCGTGAACGAGGTCGGCGCCTACCTCCGGGCGGGCGCCTCGGTCGTGGGCGTCGGGTCGGCCCTGGCCGAACCCGAATCGCTCGAACTGCTGGCCGAGCAGATCAGGGAAGCATCCTAGAGCGGGCCGAGCAGGGAGACCACGCGGTGGCCCTCGAGCCGGTCGCGCCCGGCGAGGGCCCCGATCTCCAGCAGCGCGGCGCAGGCGACCACCGTGCCGCCCAGGCCCTCCACGAGCCTGACGCCGGCGGCCATCGACTCACCGGTGGCGATCACGTCGTCCACCAGCAGGATCCGGTCCCCCGGTGCGACCGCGTCGGCGTGGATCTCCACTCCGACCTCGGCGTACTCGCTGCTGTAGGTCTCCACCGCCGCTTCGCGAGGCAGCTTGCCGGACTTCCTGATCGGGATGAGCGGCTTCGCGGTCCGATCGGCCAGCGGTGCGGCCCATAGGAAACCACGGGCGTCGAAGGCGGCGATCGCGTCGAAGGTGTGGGCGCCGCACCGGCGCTCCAGTTCGTCCATCGAAGCCCGGAACGCCTCCGGCGCGGCCAGCAGCGGGGTGATGTCGCGGAACCCGACCCCCGGCACGGGGAAGTCGGGCACGACGGGCACGTAGTCGGTCAGGTCCACTGCGCCAGCCTATCGGGTCCCGCCCGGGTGGGGTCCGGCCGCGGCCGGACCCCACCCGGGCGACGGCTCAGGCTACCGCGCCCTGCCGCTGCTGGACGGCCTGGACGACCAGGTTCTGCTGGCCTTGGACGTAGACGGTGTGGGTGCTGACCACGAACACCAGGAGGGTGGCCACTCCGGTGCTGAAGGTCGGCTGCAGGCCGGCGGCCTGCTGCTGGGCCCGCATCGAGGCGCAGAAGTTGAACCAGTTGATCGCCGGCCAGATCATCAGGGTGAACCCGCCGAAGATCATCGACAGCACCGCGCCGGCCGGGGAGACGTTCTTGGGGTTCTGCGGGCTGACGGCCTGCACCTGCTGGCACGTCTTGTGCGCCCAGACGAGTCCGTAGATGCCGATGGTGACGAGGTTGAGCACCCACACGCCGAAGGGGTTGCGGGTCTTGAGTTCAGGCATTGCTCGATGGCTCCTCAATAGATGAACGGGGTGCGCCGCGGCCCCATCTGATCGGGCAAGTGCGGAACCGCGGCGATGACGAAGGTCACACTAGCACGGCTCCGCCACTCCGGGGGTCCGGCGATCCGGCAGGGCCGATTCAGCCTTTGAGTCCGGTTTGGGCGACGCCTTGGACCAGATACCGCTGCAGGAACAAGAACACGAACACCAGCGGCAGGATCGCGACCGCCGCGGCGGTGAACAACTGCGGCAGATTGATCGACTGCGAGGTCAGAAACGTCGACAACGCCACCTGCACCGTCCACGAGTCAGGCGACCGCCCGATCACCAACGGCCACAGGAACGCATTCCACGAGGTCACGAACGTGATCACCGCCATCGCGGCCATGAACCCCTTCGAGTTCGGCATCACGATCCGCCAGAACGCACCCCAGTAGCCCAACCCGTCCACCCGGGCGGCCTCCTCCAGCTCTCTGGGGAAGCTCAGGAAGTACTGCCGGCACAAAAAGGCCACGAACCCGTTGAACAACGGCGGGATGATCAACCCCCGCAGATCCGAGACCCACCCCAGGCTGGAGACCAGCACGAAACTGGGCACGAACGTGATCGCGCTGGGCACCATCAACGTCGCCAGAATCGCATAGAAGATCTTGTTCGCATGCCGGTGGGAGATCCGGGCCAGCCCGTACCCGGCGGTCGAACACAGAAACAGCGTCCCGACCGTGGTCAGCACCCCCACCACCGCCGAGTTCCACAGACTCCGCCCCATCGGCACCTTCGGATCGTTGAACAACTCGGCCACGTTCGACCACGCCGGCGAGGAGGGAAACCACATCCACCCCGGCGCGGTGATCTCCTCGGTCGTGGCCAGGGCATTGCGCACGATCAGATAGAACGGCACCAGAAACACCGCCGCCAGCAGCGACAGGCCGACCAGGTTGGCCGCCCGGGAGGCGGCCGAGCCGGCCCCGGGCCGGTAGCCCACCGGCCGCCGCCGGCCCTTCACACCAGCCGCCACCATCGCCCTCACCGTCCTTCCGGTTTGCCGAAGCCCAGGACCTTGCCCTGGAACAGCGTCACCAACGCGATCAACAACGCCAGGATCAACGCCCCGGCCGAACCCCGACCCAGATCCTGCACCGTCCCCAACGAGGTATGGAACAAATACACCAACGGCGTCCGCCCATAGGGCACGTTCCCCGAGTTCGGCAGCAGGTTCCAGAACTCATCGAAGGCCTGATAGGCCTGGATCAGCACCAGCATCAGCACCGCCACCGACGTCGCCCGCAGCCCCGGCAGCGTGATATGCCAGAACGTCTGCCGCCCCGGCTTCGCCCCGTCCACATACGCCGCCTCATACAAATGCTCGGGGATCTGCTGCAGCGCGGCGATGAACAGAATCATGTAGAACCCGCACTGGATCCACAACCGCAGCGTCGCGATCACCAGCCAGAACCACGGCGGATCATTCCCGTTCAACCACGCGATCGGCCCGACCCCGAACCAGCCCAGCACCGTGTTCACCAGCCCGTAATGCACCCCGGTGAAGATCGACATCTTCCACACCAGCGAGGCCAGCACATACGAACAGGCGAACGGCAGAAAGAACACCGACCGGAAGAACGCCCGCGCCACCCGAACCCGGTTGACCGCCAACGCCAACCCCAGCGAAGCGGCGAACGTGACCGGCACGATGATCGCCGCGAACAGGGTGAACGTCCACAGACTCCGCAGGAAGTTCGCATCGGTCAACATCGAGGCGAAATTGGCGAACCCCACGAAGTCCTCGGCCGCCGGCGTCACGGTGTTGCGCGCATCGAAAAACGACAAAAACGCCGACCAGGCCACCGGCACATAGGTGAACATCACCAACCCGGCCAGGAACGGCCCCACGAAATACCAGAACGCCGCGCCCCGGCTCCCCAGACGCCGGCCGACCCGGGCACGCCACGACACCCCCGACCGGCCCGCCCCGGCCCCGGTATCAGCACCAGGGCCGGAGCCGGAGCCGGGGCCGGGGCCGGGGGTGCCGGTCTCGGTTTCGGTTTCGGTTTCGGTCACCGCCGGCCCCGCTACCCGAAGATCCCGTCGAGCTCGTCGTTGACCGTCGCCACCGCCGCGGCCAACTCCTCCTCCGGATCGGCCCCCTCGATGACGATGTTGCTCATCATGTCGTTGACCGCCGTGTTCATCGCCGGCGTCCAATCCGGATCCTCGGCCCACCCGAACTCATCGGCGATCGCCACCGCCTCCGCCGCCGGCCCCGAGGTCAACTCATCGGCCTGGGCCCGCAGCGACAACCGCGAGGGGATATGGAACCCGTACGACAGGCACCAATCCAGAATGAACTCCTCATGATCGACCCACAACCACTTGGTGAAGGCCTTGGCCGCCTCCACATTCGGGCCGTTCGCGTTCACAAACGCCGACCAGCCCCCGTTGAACACCGTCGGCGCCCCCCCGGCGAAGCCCGGACACGGGAAGATCCCGATATCATCGCCCAACCCCTCCAACAGCGCCGGCATCGTCCACAGGCCCGTCCACGACATCGCCGTCAACCCCTGCAGCATCGACGACGGATCCCACCACGCGGTCGGCGCCCCCAGCAGCAGCGCCCCCGACTCCGACAACCGACGCACCGACCCCGCCCCCTCGGCCATCCGCGCATCATCGAACCCCGCCTGCCGGTCGGCGCCGATGAACGACAACCCCAGACTGTGGATCATGTGCTGACCCAACCGGTCGGCCCCGCTGGCCTCACCGAAATCGATGCCCTTGACCTCACCGGAATCCAACTCCACGGCCATATCGACCAACTCATCGAACGTCTCCGGCGGCCCGGCGATCCCGGCCGCCTCGAACATGCTCGGCCGATACACGATGTACTGCGGATCATCGATCATCCGAATCCCGTACACCGTCCCATCCAGCGTATTCCGCGCCAGATCCGACTCCGGAATGTCATCGATAACATCCGCGACCAGGTCATCCAACGGCTCCAACTGCCCGGCCTCGACCATCCCCCGATTGAGATGACTCTCAAAACAGTCCGGCGCCTCGTCCTCGGCCAGCAGCCCCGACGACAACGCCGCATCGTAATCACCCGGGATCCACTCCACCCCCACCCGCGCATCCGGATACGCCGCCGCATAATCCAACGCCGCCTGCTGCGTCCCGGCCTCCCCGTACTCGTGATACCACTGCGACAACACCGGACCGTCACCATCGGCCTCCCCACGCCCGGTATTACCACCACACGCCGACAACACACCCGCACCAGCGGACAACCCGCCCAACGCGAACACACCCCGACGACCCAACACCGGCCCCGAAAACGAACCACCGAAACCCTTGCC
>NZ_PGGV01000009.1 GCF_002798405.1 Glycomyces xiaoerkulensis
GCGTTGACGTCTCTGTCGTGGGCGGCCCCGCAGGCGGTGCAGGTCCATTCGCGGACGCTGAGCGGCTTGGGGCCGTCCTTCGCCCCGCATGCCGAGCACGTCTGACTCGATGGCAGCCACCGGTCGACCTTCGCGAAGGCGCGTCCGTACCGGGCGGCCTTGTATTCGAGCATATGCACGAACGCCGACCATCCGGCATCGTGGACGCTCTTGGCCAGCCGGGTCCGGGCCAGACCGCGCACCGCGAGGTCTTCGACGTACACCGCTTGGCTGTCGCGGATGAGCTGCGTCGAGACCTGGTGGTGCCAGTCGCGCCGGGTATCGGCGACCTTGGCGTGCTGCCGGGCCAGCGCCGCGCGGGCCTTGGCCCGATTCTTCGAGCCTTGCTGCTTGCGGGAGAGCGCCCGCTGGAGGCGTTTGAGTCGGCGTTCGGCGCGGCGCAGGAACCGCGGGTTGTCGATCCGCTTGCCCGAGCTGGTGACCGCGAACGCGGTCAGGCCCAGGTCGATACCGATCGGTTCACCGGCCTGCTGGTCGGTATCGGGCGGCGGCTCGGGGCCGGTCTGGACCACGAACGACAGGAAGTACCGCCCGGCCGCGTCCTTGATCACGGTCACGCTGGAGGGCGCGGCCGGGAGCTCGCGGGACCAGGC